>NZ_AYWO01000032.1 GCF_000502955.1 Mesorhizobium sp. LNHC252B00
AAGTGTCGTCGGCAAAAGGCTGCGGGAACCGGGCACTAGTATATGTCGCCCAAAAGTGCGCAGCGGTTTTAGTAAAACGAGATGGAAGCAATAACCTAAGGCGTCGCATGAATCCGTTCAGTCACGAAGTTTTAGCCAAGGCACGGGACTTGAAAACCGGCGCGGACACGAGTTCACGGCGGTGCCAATCCCGCTCCATCCGATGGTTGAGATATGCTTCGGAACTTCGGTTTTAGTGCAAACCGACCTCTTAGCCGTGATGTTGGCTGTCGTGTGTGGTCAGGCAGAGAAAATCCCATCTGCTTGAATGCGGGCGCCAGAAGCTGCCATTCCGGTTACGGCCCCCATCAAGTCGCTGACCGCGCTCAGACAGATATGAGATTCTTGCAGTTGAGGAGGGGTTCTCCGTAACTCGGGTTGCGAAGCTCGAATCATAGGAGAACCCCATGCAGGTTTTTGGCCTGCCCGGTCATATTCTACCATGATGGAGCGAGACGAGGCAGGTGCGCATCAGCGGGTGCGCGCCGGTCATAAGGAACTTTTCGAGCCGACAGTGACGCGTCATCATGGCACTATCTTCAGGCTGATGGGCGACGGTCTGCTGGCGGAGTTTTCTTCTGTCATCGAGGCGATGGAATGCGCGGTTTCGTTGCGTAAATATCGCGGCGCGACTAGAACAACTTGCTGAGCCTGGCGGTATCTGGGTTTCGGCGAAGGTCGCGCGAGGTTGAGAAGAAGCTGGCTTTCGGCTTTCAGTCGATGGGCCTGCAGAAGGTCAAGAGCATCGCGGAGCCGGTTGAGGCATACCGTGTTACGACCGACGGCAAGGCCAAGCCCATGCGCACGAGCCGCAGCCGCTCGCGGCTGCCGGCGACAGCGTGGTTGCCTCAACAGGGAAGTTCGAAATCCTCTTGGTTCGCGAATCCCCCTGATTGCACGCTGCGGTGCGATATTCTGCAAGATAGCCACCCAACCACCGACGATAGCCGCATTGCTCTCGACAAGAGCACTCCCGCCGCAGACCACCTAGCTGGCAGACACTTGGCTGATCCCGGCATCGACCCAGGCACGCGTCTGCTCAAGCACTTCATCCGACAGCGCGGGATCGTCGATCGCCCGGGCGAGGATCACTGCCCCCACCATCGCCGCAAAGCTTCCGATCGCCGCGCGGCGTCTGTCCGCCGCTTCCAGCTTCGGGAGCGCCTTGCCAATGGTCGATCTGCTATCGAAGGCCCTCTGTCATGGCTGAGCGGGCAGCCGGGGTCTGATGGCGGACAGCCGCGGCAAGACCCGCCGTCGGACAGCTGCCGGCGGCGTTGGCGCTTCCTATGCCGAACGGTTCGCCCGCCGCGGACACGACCTCGTGCTGGTTGCCCGTGACGTGGCACGAATGGAAGCACTGGGAGCCCGGCTCCGTCAGGAAACTGGCGTTGCGATCGACATCATCCAGGCTGATCTTACGCAGCCTGCCGAGCTTGCAACGGTGGAGACGAGGCTGCGCGACGACGCCCGCATCGGGATCTTTGTCAACAACGCCGGAACGGCCATCGGCGGAAGCTTCATCGAGCAGAGCACCGATGACGTCGCCCGGCTCGTTGCGCTCAACACGACCGCGCTTCTGCGACTTGCCAGCGCCATCGCCCCGCGTCTTGCGAAGGCGGGTGCAGGGTCGATCGTCAACATCGGCTCCGTAGTCGGGCTGGCGCCGGAGTTCGGCATGACGGTCTACGGCGCAACCAAAGCCTTCGTGCTGTTTCTGTCGCAGGGGCTCAGCCTCGAGCTTGAGCCGAAGGGCGTCTACGTCCAAGCCGTGCTGCCCGCCACGACGCGAACCGAGATCTGGGGCCACGTCGGCGCCGACATCAACACGCTCTCCAACGTCATGGAGGTGGACGATCTGGTTGACGCGGCGCTGGTCGGCTTTGACCGCCGCGAACCGGTGACCATCCCGCCACTTCCCGATGCCGGTCAGTGGGACGCGCTTCAGGCTGCGCGCCAGGCCATGCTTCCGAACTATCGGAACGAACATCCCGCTGAGCGGTACCGCAAGGTCGCCTGAGCACCAACGAATCCATTTGATAACGACCTCGTCGCGGCGGGGACAAACAAGGTGACCTATGACCGACAAAGCACTTTTTGAGCCTTATTCTCTCGGCTCGCTGACGCTCTCCAATCGTATCGTCATGGCGCCCCTCACGCGCAATCGCGCTGGCCCGGGCTTGGTTCCGGGCGATCTTGCCGCCGAGTATTACGGCCAGCGGGCCTCCGCCGGCCTGCTGATCTCCGAGGCCACGCAGATCTCGCGGCAGGGACAAGGTTACCAGGACACGCCCGGCATCTACTCCCAGGCTCAGATCGACGGCTGGCGCAAGGTCACGACAGCCGTGCACGCCAAGGGCGGGCGTATCTTCCTGCAGCTCTGGCATGTTGGTCGCGTCTCGCACGTCGATCTGCAGGAGAACGGCGCCGCGCCCGTGGCGCCCTCAGCAATCCGGGCCGCGACCAAGACGTTCGTGAACAACAGCTTTGTCGAGGTTTCGGAGCCCCGCGCGCTGGGGCTCGACGAGCTTGCGGGGATCGTCAACGATTTCCGGCAAGCAGCCGCGAACGCCATTGAGGCCGGTTTCGATGGCTTCGAGATTCATGGCGCCAACGGCTATCTGCTGGACCAGTTCGCCAAGGACGGTGCCAATGTCCGCACAGATGCTTATGGCGGATCGGTCGAGAACCGCGCCCGGCTGATGCTGGAGGTTGCGACTGCGGTGGTCGAGGAGATCGGCGCAGAGCGCACCGGCATCCGGATTTCGCCCGTCTCGCCCGCCAACGGCGTCTCGAGCAGCGCCCCCCAGGCGCAGTTCGACTATATCGTCGATCAACTCGACGCTTTGGGCATCGTCTATATCCATGTCGTCGAGGGCGCCACGGGCGGATCGCGCGATGTCGCGCCGTTCGACTTCGGATCGCTCCGCCGGCGCTTCAACAATACCTATGTCGCCAATAACGGCTATGACCTCGAACTCGCGGCGTCGCGGCTCGCCGAGGGCAAGGCGGACCTGTTCGCCTTCGGGCGCCCGTTCATCGCCAATCCTGACCTTGTGGAACGGCTGAAGACGCGCACGCCGCTGACGGAATTCAACTCGGCGACGCTCTATGGCGGCGGCTCCGCTGGCTATACCGACTATCCCGCGATCGCCGCCTCAAGCCGCCCATGAGCTATCGGAGGGCGGCGGCTGCGAGGCAGCCATCCCACGTGACAGGAGCCCCTCAGTCCTTGGCCCGCTCCACATAAGCCCCATCGGCCGTCATCACCACCACGCGGGTGCCCGGCGCGATGTGCGGGGGCACCAGCGTGCGCACGCCGTTGGACAGCACGGCCGGCTTGTAGGATGAGGAGGCCGTCTGTCCCTTGGTCGTCGGCTCGGTTTCGACCACTTCGAAGGTAGCGCGCTGCGGCAGCACCAATGAAATGGCAATGCCGTTGAACTGTGACAACTGCACGGCCATGCCTTCCAGAAGGTAAGGCGCCATGTCGCCGACCACGGCTTCCGACACCGCTACCTGGTCGTAGGTTTCCGGGTTCATGAAGTGAAAGCCTTCGCCGTCGCGATAGAGGAAGGTGTGCTCGCGCTCTTCGACATAGGCGCGCTCCACCTGTTCGGTGGTGCGGTAGCGCTCCGAAACCTTCACTCCGTCGCCTATGCGGCGCATGTCGAGCTGCGTCACTGGCGTGCCCTTGCCTGGATGGATGTTTTCGGCAAAGAGGATCACATAAAGCTTGCCGTCCTTTTCGACGACATTGCCTTTGCGGAGCGAACTGGCGATGACTTTCACCACGGTTTTAAATCCTGCGATAGTTGATTGGCGTTTGCCGGCTTGTGCGGCGCTGGATGGGGGCCTACCGCATCTTGGCCGCCGCCGCCAGCCCCCTTCCACCATGATCTGGGCCCCATGACCGAAGCTTCACCCTGGTGGACGCCGCATGTCCATGCCGACCGCCGCCCGCGGCTGATGCTGCGCAATGCCATCGCCGCCAGCCTGCGCGACTGGTTCGCCGCCCATGATTTCGTCGAGGTGGAAACGGCGGCCCTGCAGGTCTCGCCCGGCAACGAGGCGCATCTGGCGGCCTTCGCCACGGAAGCGATAGGGCCGGACGGCGCGCGGTCGCCGCTGTATCTCCACACCTCGCCGGAATTCGCCTGCAAGAAGCTGCTTGCCGCTGGCGAGCAGCGCATTTTCAGCTTCGGTCCCGTCTACCGCAACCGCGAGCGCGGCCCCTTGCACCATCCCGAATTCACCATGCTCGAATGGTACCGGGTGGGCGAGGCCTATGAGAGCCTGATGCAGGATTGCGCTGCCTTTCTGGCGCTTGCCGCGACAAGGGCAGGGGCGACGCGCTTTTCCTTCCGCGGCCGCGACTGCGATCCGTTCGCCGAGCCGGAGCGGCTGACGGTTGCGGATGCCTTCACCCGCCATGCCGGCATCGACCTGCTGGCCACGGTCGCCATCGACGGCAACACCGACCGCGACGCACTTTATGCCGCCTTGGTCGAGGCCGGCCTGCGCACCGCACCCGACGACAGCTGGGCCGACCTGTTCAGCCGGGTGATGGTGGAAAAGGTCGAACCGTTCCTCGGCCAGGGGCGGGCGACCATCCTGTGCGAATATCCTGTGGCCGAGGCGGCGCTGGCGCGGCCAAGCCCGATCGACCCGCGCGTTGCCGAGCGCTTCGAGCTCTATTGCTGCGGCGTCGAACTCGCCAACGGCTTTGGCGAACTGACCGATGCCGAGGAGCAGCGCCGGCGCTTTGTCATCGAGATGGATGAGAAACAGCGCATCTACGGTGAGCGCTATCCGCTGGACGAGGATTTCCTCGCCGCCCTGGCCATCATGCCGCAGGCCAGCGGGATCGCGCTCGGCTTCGACCGGCTGGCCATGCTGGCGACCGGCGCTCAGAAGATCGAGGACGTCATCTGGACGCCGGTCGCTGCGTCCTGAATCACTCGGCAGCCGTTCCTGACCTGTTCAATGCGCGAAAACCTGCTCCAACGAGCGGAAGCCCTTGAATTCCAGTGCGTTGCCCGAGGGGTCGCGGATGAATAGCGTCGCCTGTTCGCCGGGCTCGCCCTTGAAGCGGACCATCGGCCGTTCCAGCCAGTCGATATCGTCGCGCGCCTCCAGTCGCGTTGCCAGGCGCTGCCAGTCGTCCATCAGCAGCACAGCGCCGAAATGGGGGATAGGCACGGTGATGCCGTCGACCTTGCCGTCACTGAGGGCTTGTGCTGCCTGCGGCCGCAGATGCGCCGACATCTGGTGGCCGAACAGGTCGAAGTCCACCCAGGTCACCGACGAGCGGCCGACCGCGCAGCCCAGCACCTCGCCATAGAAAACGCGGGTTTCATCGAGATCACGGACAGGAAAGGCGAGATGGAAGGGCGTCATCGAAAATGCTCCGAGCAGGCTGCGGACTGGTTATGCGTCGCGGGGTTCGCGGTTTGAACCCTCAACCCTGCATTTTGATTGAAGCCTATGCCATTGCACAAGCCGGACCGGAACAATAGATGGGTGGGCAACGACCGGACGTCGGCCGCACCAGCAGGATTTCAGGCATGACCGATATATCAGACGCAGCAAAATTGACCGACCGCGTCGCGGCTCTGGTCGAGGCTGCCAAAAAGGCCGGCGCCGATGCCGCCGACGCGGTGGCAGTGCGAGGCCGCTCGACCGGTGTGTCGGTGCGTCTCGGTAAGGTCGAGGGCACCGAATCGTCCGAGAGCGAGGATGTCGCGCTACGCGTCTTTGTCGGTGGCCGGGTGGCGAGTGTCTCGGCGACGGCGGCCTCGGATCCGAAGATGCTCGCCGAGCGTGCCGTCGCGATGGCGAAAGTGTCGCCGCAGGATCCTTACCAGGGGCTCGCCGACCCGGCATTGCTCGCCAAACAGACGCGCGATCTCGACCTGTTCGATGCCACCGAAGTGTCGGCCGACCAGTTGAAGGAAGCAGCCCTTGCGACGGAAGCGGCAGCCCTTGCCGTCAAGGGCGTGACCAATTCGGCCGGCGCCAGCGCCAGTGCGGGCCTGGGCGGGCTGGTTCTGGCCACCTCGCACGGCTTCCTCGGCCACTATGTCGGCTCGCGTTTTTCGCGCTCGGCCAGCGTCATTGCCGGCGAGGGCACCGGCATGGAGCGCGACTACGAATTCTCTTCGCGCCAGCACTTTGCCGATCTGGATACACCCGAGGATATCGGCCGCAAGGCCGGCGAACGCGCGGTGCGTCGCATCGGGGCGCGCAAGGCGGCGACCGGGCCGGTCGACGTGGTGTTCGATCCGCGCGTCGCGCGCGGCATCGCCGGCCATCTTGGCGGCGCCATCAACGGCGCCTCGGTCGCGCGCAAGACCTCGTTCCTGCGCGACATGATGGGCAAGCAGGTGGCCGCATCCGCCATCACCGTCACCGACGAGCCGCTCAGGCGGCGTGGCCAGGCCTCGCGTCCATTCGACGGCGAAGGCGTCNGTCGAGGGGAAAAAGCTCTTGATGGTCGAGAAGGGCGTGCTCAATCACTGGTTCCTGTCGACATCGGCCGCGCGCGAGCTTGGCCTCGTCACCAACGGGCGCGGCGCGCGCAGCGGCTCTTCCGTCTCGCCATCCTCCACCAATCTCGCCATTGAGCCCGGCGAGCGCTCGCCGGAAGAGCTGATCAAATCGCTCAAGACCGGGTTCTATGTCACCGAGGTGTTTGGCCAGGGCGTCGACATGGTCACCGGCGAATACAGCCGTGGCGCCTCGGGCTTCTGGATCGAGAATGGTGAACTGGCCTATCCGGTCGCCGAGGTCACCATCGCCTCGAACCTGAAGACCATGTTCCTCAACATGGTGCCGGCAAGCGATCTTGACCGCAATTTCGGCACCGCCGCCCCAACGCTCCTGATCGAAGGGATGACCCTTGCCGGAGCATGACCTGACCACTGCCGGCGCCACCGAGGATTTGGAGCTGCTGCGCGATGCCGCCCGCGAGGCTGGTGTCATCGCCATGCGCTACTTCGGCAACAGCCCACAAGTCTGGATGAAGGGCGGCACATCGCCGGTCAGCGAGGCCGATCACGCCGCCGACGCCTTTCTGCACAAAACGCTGCTGGCGGCGCGGCCGGATTATGGCTGGCTGTCTGAAGAAACAGTCGACGATCCGGTTCGGCTTTCGGCACGCCGCACCTTCGTCGTTGATCCGATCGACGGCACGCGCGGGTTCCTGGAGGGCCAGCGCACCTGGTGCGTCAGCGTTGCCGTCGTCGAGCATGGCCGCTCGTTGGCCGGCGTACTGGAATGTCCGGCGATGGAGGAGACCTATTGGGCGCTGCCCGGTCAGGGCGCCTTCCGCAACGGCAAGCGGATTGCGGTGCGCAAGCTGGCGGATACGGCCGAGATTTCCGGGCTCAAGCAGTTGACCGACCTGATGCCTGCCGAATGGCAGGCGCGGCTGAAGCGGGCGCCCTACAGTCCTTCGCTCGCCTATCGACTGGCCATGATCGCCAATGGCGCGCTGGATGCCACTTTCGTCAAGCCGAACGCGCATGACTGGGACATTGCGGCCGCCGATCTCATCCTGCGCGAGGCCGGCGGCCAGTTGCTCGACCAGCATGGCCGCGCCCCGCTCTATGCCGGCGAGGTGACCCGTCACGGCGTGCTCGCCGCCGGCAGCGGCGAACTGCTGGCCGTGCTCGCCGGCGTCATCGCCGGGCTGGATGCGTGAAAGCGCTTTCCTGAACGAGATGAATTCATCAGGCTCTAAGGTTCCAAAGTCGGCGGCTTTGGTCTAGACCTGTCACAAACTCACGATATGTGAAGGACCGACATGGCCGCGGAAGACGGAAAGAAACAGCTTTTGCATCTGGTGTTCGGTGGCGAACTGAAGAAGCTTGGCGGCACCGAATTCCGCGATCTCGACGGGCTCGACATCGTCGGCATCTATCCGGACTATCAATCCGCGCACACGGCGTGGAAAGCCAAGGCGCAAGCCAGCGTGGACAATGCCCACATGCGTTATTTCGTCGTTCACCTGCATCGGCTGCTGGACCCCGACAACAAGGCTGCCGGTTGACTTCGATGGAGCATGATCTGGCGAAAGGGCCAGCGGGAGAGGCCTCGCCCACGGGCAGGGGACGCAGCCGCACGACCAAGGCCTTCTGGCGCAAGATTCGCCAACCGCTGGCGGAATCGCGGTTCGTCAAGAACGCCATCGCCAGCCTGTTCGCCCAGTTCGTCCGGTTCGTGCGCCTCACCAATCGCGTCGTCGAAGGGTCGGCGCAGTTTTCGGGCGGTGACTATACCGAGTTCGAGCCCGGCATCATCGCCCTGTGGCACGGCCAGCACCTGCTGACGCCAGCCTACTACCCCAAGCGCAAGCCATTGGTCGCCATGGTTTCGCGCAGCGCCGATGCCGAGCTCAACGCGTTGATGCTGGAGAAATTCGGCATCGAGGCTGTGCGCGGTTCAGGTGGACGTGAAAATGCCAGGCATCTCGACAAGGGCGGGGCAAGAGCCCTTATCGCCCTGAAAAAGTCGCTCGCCAGCGGCAAGAACGTCGCCATGATCGCAGACATTCCGCACGGTACACCGCGCGACGCAGGGCTTGGCATCGTTCTCCTGGCGCGCCTCTCGGGCCGGCCGCTTGTGCCAGTCGCCATCACCACCAGCCGCCGCAAGGTGCTGGAGAAGAGCTGGGACAGGACCACCATCAACCTGCCATTCGGCCGCTCGTCGATCGTCATCGGCCCACCGATCTTCGTGGCGGCTGGCGCCGACGACGCCGAAATGGAGCGCAAGCGCCAGGAAGTGACAGTCGCGCTCAATGCCGCGACCGCTGAGGCTTACCGTCTTGTGGACGCCACACGATGAGCGGTCGCTGGGCGCGAGCCATGCTGTCGGCATACCGCTTCGCGGGTGCGGCCGCTTATCCGCTGGTCGGGCCCTATGTCGCCTGGCGCACCTCGCGCGGCAAGGAAGACCGCTATCGCCGCCGCGAGCGCTATGGCGTCGCCGGCCGCCCGCGGCCCCAAGGTCCGGTGATCTGGATCCATGCTGCAAGCGTGGGTGAGACAATAGCCGTCGTGCCGCTGGTCGAAAGCATTCTCGACTACGGCGTCAACATCGTGCTGACGACCGGCACGGTCACTTCGGCGCAGGTCGCCGACGAGCGGCTCGGTGATCGCATCATCCACCAATATGTGCCGCTCGACCTCAAGCCGGCGGTCAGCCGGTTCCTCGATCACTGGCAGCCGGATCTGGCGATCATCGCCGAATCCGAGATCTGGCCGATGACCATCCTCGAGCTTGGCGCGCGCCGCGTGCCGCAGGTGCTGGTCAATGGCAGGCTGTCCGACCGTTCGTTCAGGTCGTGGAAGAAACGGGCAAACATCGCCGAGGCGTTGTTTGAGAATCTGGCTCATGTGGTGGCGCAGTCGGATGTCGATGGCGAGCGCTTCCTCGCGCTCGGCGCCAGGCCGGTCACCGTGTCGGGCAACCTCAAGGTCGATACTTCGCCGCCGCCGGTCGACGAACGGGTGCTGGCGACGCTGCGGCGGCAGATCGGCGCGCGTCCGACCTGGGCGGCGATCTCGACTCATGACGGCGAGGAGGTAGTCGCCGCGGAAGTCCACGCGACACTGCACAGGCGTCACCCTGGTCTTCTGACGATCGTCGTGCCACGTCATCCCGCCCGCGCCGAGGTGCTTGCCACGCAGATTTCCGGCATGGGCCTGAAGGTCGCGCGGCGCAGCAAGGGCGACAGGATCACTGCCGACACCGATATATTGCTCGGCGATACGATCGGCGAGATGGGGCTTTATCTCAGGCTGACGGAAATCGCGTTCGTCGGCCGCTCGCTGACCTCGGAGGGTGGCCAGAATCCGCTGGAGCCGGCCATGCTCGACACCGCGGTTCTCGCCGGCCGCAATGTGCAGAATTTTCGCGAGGCCTACCAGCGTCTGCTCGACAGCGGCGGCGCCAAGCTGGTGCGCGATCGCGACATGCTGGCCGGCGCCGTCAATTTCCTCCTGACCAACGAAGTGGCGCGCCACGAAATGATGGCGGCGGGCGTTGCGACCGTCGATGAGATGCGCGGTGCGCTGGCGCGCACGCTGAAATCCCTTGAGCCTTACATCCAGCCGCTGGTCATCAAATCGCGCCTGAAGGGCGCTAACGGGCGCTAACGTGGCTTCCGAAGCACCACCATTCTGGTGGGAAGAGCCGGACTGGCGGGTCCTGGCACTGTCGCCGCTGTCGGCCATCTATGCGCTTGCCGCCGGTCGGGGCATGCGGCGGGCCAAGCGTGAGAAAATCGAGGCACCGGTTCTGTGCGTCGGCAATTTCACTGTTGGCGGTACCGGCAAGACACCGGTGGCCATCGCGCTCGCCCAACAGGCCAAACGCATGCATCTGAAACCCGGCTTCCTGTCGCGCGGCCATGGCGGCTCCTTCGCCGAGCCGCATGTCGTCGATGTCAATCACGACAGCGCCAGGCATGTCGGCGACGAGCCGCTGCTCTTGGCCGAACACGCGCCAGTGGCGGTGACGCCGAACCGCGCCGCCGGCGCCCGGCTGCTGCTGGAAAAGCATGGCTGCGATTTCTTGATCATGGACGATGGCTTCCAGAGCGCGCGCATCCATATCGACTACGCGCTGGTCGTCGTCGACGCGCGCTACGGGATTGGCAATGGCCGTGTCATTCCGGGCGGTCCGCTCCGGGCCAAAATCGTCGACCAACTGGTCTTCACCAGCGGGCTGTTGAAGATGGGCGAGGGCACCGCCGCTGACGCCGTGGTACGCCAGGCGGCGCGCGCCGGCCGGGCGATCTTCGAAGCCCATACCGAACCAACCGGCAAGGCAGGGCTTGCCGGAAAGCGGCTCCTGGCCTTCGCCGGCATCGGCCACCCCGAGAAATTCTTCGACACGGTGCGCAATGCCGGCGGCGAGCTGGCGTTGACTCGGCCGTTTCCGGACCATCATTTCTATGGCGAGGATGAACTTGCCGAACTGGCGGCGACCGCACGCGCCGAGGGGCTTGGCCTCATCACCACCGCCAAAGACGCCGCGCGGCTGCGGCACGGCGCCTCACAGGACTTTCTCGACCGGCTCGAAGTGCTGGAGATCGACACCGTTTTCGAACTCGATCACGTGCCCGCGCGCATCATCGATGAAACGCTCGATGCCTGGCGCCAGCGTAAGATGAGGGGCTAACCGCGCTTTCGAAGCTCCGGATGCACCTCGATTTCGCGGCGCAGGGATGCAGTTGCGCTGACATAGGGCTCTTGCCTGGCGACGCTCCAGTATTTCAACTCATCGAGCGGAATGCTTTCGCCGGTCACCGCGCAGCGCACGAATGCGCCGGGGCTGGTAACCTGGAAATCGCCATCGAGATAGCGGATGCGGGCTTCCTTGCTGCCGCCGGGGCCTTCGAAACGGTTCATGATGCAGGGACGCCGAGGTTCATGGGGATTTCATCGCCATAAATTTCCGGCGAGGTCAAGCATGTGACAAGCCTGAGACAATGCTGAGCCCCTAATGTTGGAAAGAAAAACGCTGTTGACAGGGCGCTATGGATATTTCCTCTGCTCGTCTTGCCGCCTTGCTTCGGGAAGCAATAACGCCGCAGGCCGTGCCGTCGGCGAGGGCCAATCCGGTAAAAGCCGCCCTCGTTAAGGCGCTTGTGGCGCCGCCGGCGCCATCCGGCGCGCCCGTGCGTCCGGCAGCGACACCGTCACTGCCTATGCTGATATTGCCGGCAACAACGGCGAGAGCCCAGCAGACAGCATCGGCGGAGATGTTGCAGGCCTACCTGGCGCTCGCGGAGCCGGACGGCGAAACGACCGGGGTTGCCGCAGCGACTGCGGCGAGGACATCGGCCGACGGCGACAGACGACGTGGCCTGGCGCCGCCGCCGGCAAGGATCGATGAGGAAGCCGCCGCAAAGCCCACGGCACTGCCATGGCTTGCGCTCCTCTCACCTGAGGTTCCGGCCCTGCGCCGCGCGACGGTGGCCAAGGCGGTTGCAGGACGAGGGCGGGCGGCTTCCCGGTCGAACGACGTGGCGCAACCCGAAAGCAGGCAGATGAGCGTCGGGCTAACGTCGTTGGCTGCCGGGCTGTTGGTCGCGGCGATCGTCGGGTTCGTCCTTCTGGTGCTACGCTAACCCTCAGCATCGATGAAGGCTTCCATCTTTTCCGGCGGCAGTCCTGCCTGCACCGCGATACGGCGCGCCAGTTCCGCCGCGGCGGCCCGTGGCCGTCCCATCGGCCGGTCGAGCCAGTAGGATACCGGATTGAGGGCGGTGGGCTCGTCGACGGGAGTGATGCGGCCCGACTCCAACTGATGCCCGGTCAGCGGCGGACGCGCCAGCGCGATGCCGAGCCCATAGGCGGCGGCGTCGAGCACCAGATTGTAGTCCTCGAAGCGACGGTCCTGCGGGCGCGGGCGGTAGTCCATGCCTTGCGCGGCGAACCAGGCGCGCCAGGCCGACGCATCGGAATCGTTGATCAGCGGAAACTTGAGCAGCCGGGCAGGGTCGCCGCGACCGATCTCGCGGGCTAGCTCGGGCGAGGCGATGGGGAAGACATGTTCCTCGAAGAGCTGCACCGAGACGCGGCCTGGAATGCCGCCGCGGCCGCAGCGGATCGAGAGGTCAATGCCTTCGTCGGCAAGGTCGGCCTGACGTATATCGACATCCAGCACGATGCGCAGCTTGGAGGGATCGTTCTCCAGCGCTGCCATGCGCGGCATCAGCCACAGCCCGCTGACCGAGGGGATCGAGGTCAGACGCACCACGGCGGTGCCGCGCGGTTCGACCCAGCGGTCGGAATGGCTGGAAATCAGCGCGAAAGCTTCGGCTGTGCGCAGATGCAGCCGGTTGCCCTCGATGGTCAGCGAAACGCCGCGCGCGCCACGATCGAAGACTTTCAGTCCCAGCCAGTCTTCGAGCTTGGCGATCTGCCTGCTGACGGCGCCGTGGGTGATGTTGAGCTTTTCGGCCGCCGCCGAAAAGCTCCCTGTTCGCGCCGCCGCGTCGAAGGCGCGCAGCGTTTCGAGCGGCACCATTGTGTCTGAGCTGTGATCCATAGTCACAGGTGATCCTCGATTTGGTCGTTTGTCAACCGGCCCGAAAAGGCGTTTTCTGCCTTTCAGGACCGAAGAACACGAGGACGGTGAGATGGGTGCAATCACGGGCACGTTGAATTCGACACAGCGGGTGGACACCACGGCAGCCATTGCGGTGGCGCTGACGGTGGTTGGCTGGGCGTCAGCCTTTCCGGCGATCCGTGCCGGTCTTGCCGCCTTCGGGCCGCTGGAACTCGGCGCCCTGCGCTTTTCCATCGCCGCGGTGCCGGCGGCGATCTTCCTCGCGGTCAAGCGGCCGGCGCTGCCCAGGCTCGACGAAGTGTGGCGCCTCGTCTTCGGCGGCGCCATCTTCGTCGCACTCTACACCGTCATGCTCAATTTCGGCGAACTGACCGTTTCGGCAGGTGCCGCTGGCTTCATCATCAATGTCAGCCCGATCTTCACCGCCATCATGGCGATGGCGTTGCTTGGCGAGCGCTTCTCGGGCATGGCCTGGTTCGGCACGATGATTTCCTTCGCCGGCATTGGCATCATCGCCACGGCAGACGGGCAGGGACTGCATTTCAACGCCGGTGCCCTGCTGGTACTTGGCTCGGCCTTATGCTCGGCCGTCAACACCATCGTCCAGAAGCCGCTGTTTGCCCGCCATCATCCGTTGACCATTTCGGCTTCGAACATGGTGCTCGGCGCACTCTGCCTGTCGCCCTTCCTGCCGTCAGCCTTTTCGCAGGCGGCGCTTGCTGACACCGCAGGCCTTGGCGCTGTGATCTTTCTCGGCATCGTCCCCAGCCTGATCGCCTATGCCGCCTGGGCGACCGCACTGTCGCGTCTGCCCGCGGCACGCGCCTCGAACTTCCTTTACCTGGTTTCGCCCATGTCTGCTCTGATCGGCTTCTTCTGGCTGGGCGAAGTGCCGACGCTGCTCGGCATCCTGGGCGGCGCGCTGGCGCTTGGCGGCGTCATCGTGGTGAATTTGAAGAGATGAATGCTGGAGTTGTCCGACTCCAAAGAAATGCTGAAGCCCGACCCTCCGACGTCTACCTGATCGGCCAGTGTCCCTTGCGCTCCGATAAATCCCGGAACGAACCCCGGCTAGACGCGTTTTGCCGGTGTTTATTCGACGGAGGCCCGAATGGTGGGTGCAACGACGCACCGGCGCATGCAACTGGATGATCTATCCATTTTCTACCGCGAGGCAGGGCCACCCGAAGCACCTGTCTTGCTCTTGCCGCACGGCTATCCCTGTTCCTCATACCAATTCCGCCAATTGATGCCCGCGCTCGCCGACCGCTGGCGGACGATTGCATTCGACTGGCCGGGCTTCGGGTACAGCGGCACACCCGATCTGACCGCCTTCGGCTATGATTTTGACGCCTATGCCGACGTGCTTGCCAAACTTGTTGATGCATTCGGTCTCAAGCGCTACGCCTTGTGGCTGCATGATTATGGCTCGCAGATAGGACTCCGGCACGCGATCTCGCATCCGGATCGGGTCACCGCGCTCATCATCCAGAACGGTGATATCTACGAGGACGTCCTCGGTCCCAAATACGCCGTGATCAAAGCTTGGTGGGCCGACAAGACGCCCGACAAGCACCGCCCACTCGAGGCGGCGGTGAGCGAGGACGGGTTTCGCGCCGAGTTCATCGGCGAAGTGGCGGACGACGTCGCCATGCGCGTGCCGCCCGATCTGTGGAAACTTCACTGGCCATTGATGGACACACCCGTCCGTCGACAGGTCGCCGTCGATTTAATGGAGAAACTGGAGGCCAACCTTGCCTGGTTCCCGCGATATCAAGCCTATCTGCGCGCCTATCATCCGCCGACGCTGATCGTCTGGGGGCCAGAGGACGGCTATATGCCGGCAGCGTCCGCCCGGGCCTATCATCGCGATCTGCCCGATGCGGAACTGTTATTTGATCGATCGCGCGGGCCACTGGCTGCTGGAGACACATTTCGACGATGCCCTGCCACTGATTCGCGAGTTTTTGGCACGTGTCCACGCCTGATCGTCGCTCAAGGTTGGGGTTCGCAGTGCCCGTGCCCGTCTGTGCGAAGGAGTTTATCATGCCGACTAAGCCGACAATCGCGCGCATTTGGCGCGGTCGCACACGCCGCGAGGTTGCCGACGCCTATGAGTCATACATTCGCGCCGAGGGTATTCCACCCCTCGAGAAGACCGCGCTCGGCGTCCAATTGTTGCGCGAGGACCGCGGCGAGGAGACGTGGTTCACGACCATCTCCTATTGGGCCGATATGCAAGCGATGACCGCCTTCACCAAAGGCGAACCGACCAAAGTCCACCATTTGGACCGCGATGCCGAGTTCCTGATAGAATTGCCCAAGCGGATCGATGTCCATCGGATACTCGTCGATAGGCAGGGACTGCGCTGACGGCCACGTGGTCATTCGCAACCTCACCTTTCTTCGCGGTGATGTCGCTGATGTGGGGGCTGACCTGGACGGCGATCAAGTTCGGTCTCAATGACTTACCCCCCACTTCTGTTGGCGGCGATGCGCTACCTGCTGGCTGCTGCGATGCTGGCGATTGCCGTGCGTGAAGCCGGCGCCGCATTCGGGGCGAGCGCGGCGAACGGTTGTCTCGGCATTGCTGGTGAACACTGGCACCTACGGTCTGCTCTTTCGCCGACCAAACGCTCTTCCTGCATCGTCTTTCCCAGAACTGAACTAACGCCGCCCAAACAGCCTCTCGATATCCGCAAGCTTGAGTTCGATATAGGTCGGTCGCCCGTGGTTGCAGGTGCCGGAACCCGGCGTCGCCTCCATCTGGCGCAGCAGCGCGTTCATCTCCTCGGCCTTGAGCAGGCGGCCGGAGCGGACCGAGCCGTGGCAGGCCATGGTCGCAGCAATCTTGTCCAGCCGCTCTTTCAGCGTCTCGACCGTGTCGTTGTCGGCGATCTCGTCGGCAAGATCGCGCACCAATTGCTGGACGTTGGTTTCACCGAGCATCGACGGCGTCTCGCGCACTGCGACGGCGCCCGGGCCGAAGCGCTCGATGCCGAGGCCGAAGCGGGCCAGCGTCTCCGAATGCATCGCCAGCCGTTCGGCATCCTCTTCCGGCAGGTCGATGATTTCAGGCAGAAGCAGCATCTGCGAGGGCACGGGGCGCGAATGCAGCGCATTTTTCAGCGCCTCGTAGACCAGCCGCTCATGCGCTGCGTGCTGGTCGACGATGACGAGCGAATCCCTGGTCTGCGCGACGATGTAGTTCTCATGCACCTGGGCGCGCGCCGCACCCAGCACCGCGCCAAGCAATGTCTCGGCGGCTTCGCCCTGTCCGGCGCGCGCATCGGCGCTGGCAAGCGGACCGGCATCGAACGCAGCCTGATCATTTTCGCGCAAACCGCGATGCTCAAAGCCAGCCCCTTCGAAACCCATGTCGAGCGGCCGCTGCGGCGAACGGGCCGCATCGAAGCTGGACGTACCTGACGCGCGGTAGGCCGCGTCGTAGCTGCGGTGGCCGTTTGCCGAGCCGCCGTAGGATGCGGCACCGGGCCGGAAGGCCGCCATCATACCGGCAGCGCCCGTGGTCGCGGCACGAATGCCGGAATCGGCGAGTGCTTGCCGGATTGCTCCGACGATAAGCCCACGCACCAGGCCAGGGTCGCGGAAGCGCACATCGGCCTTCGCCGGATGGACATTGACGTCGACGATGGCCGGATCGAGCGACAGGAACAGCACCGTCACCGCATGGCGGTCGCGCGGCAAGACGTCGGCATAGGCACCGCGGATGGCGCCGGCGATCAGCTTGTCGCGCACCGGGCGGCCGTTGACATAGGCATATTGTTGCAGCGCGTTGGCGCGAGTGAAGGAGGGGATCGACACGTGACCGGTCAGATGCACGCCTTCGCGCATCGCGTTGATGGCAATCGAATTGTCGGGAAAGTCCGCGCCCATCACCTGGGCGATGCGGCGCAGACTGCCTTCCGCGCCGTCGTCGGTCGCCGGCAGTTCCAACGTCGAGCGGTCGGAACCAGCCAGCGTGAAGCGCACGGCAGGGAAGGCGATGGCGATGCGCTTGACCACGTCGCTGGTCGCCGAGCTTTCGGCACGTTCGCCCTTCATGAATTTGAGTCTGGCGGGAGTGGCAAAAAACAGGTCGCGGACCTCCACGGTGGTCCCGCGATTGGCAGCAGCCGGCCTGACGGGCAAGACGCGGCCACCCTCGATGCCGATCTCGGCGGCACTGTCGCCGGCGGCCGTGCGCGAACGGATCGACAGCCGCGACACCGAGCCGATCGACGGCAGCGCTTCGCCGCGGAAGCCGAGCGAGCGGATATCGTTGATATCCTCGGTGAGCTTGGAGGTGCAGTGGCGGGCAATCGCCAGCGCCAGCTCCGGTTCTGGAATGCCGGAGCCGTCGTCGGTGACGCGGACCAGGTTCAGCCCGCCGCCGGCCGTGACGATCTCGACCCTCCCGGCACCGGCATCGAGCGCATTCTCGACCAGTTCCTTGACCACGCTTGCCGGACGCTCGATGACTTCGCCGGCGGCGATCTGGTTGATCATCGTTTCGGAAAGTTGGCGGATGGGCATGCCGTCCACTATAGGCGGATTCGAATGCGATGAGGAAGCATTCGATGTCGGCGGAATAGCGGTGATGCTGTCCCGCCGACTTTCAAGGAACTGGGAGGCACTGTCCCTCACGCCTGCGCGGCCAGCCAGTCCCGCACCTTGCTGGCGTTGTCGCTGAGCTCGCGGTTCTTCGGCCAGACGACGTAGAAGGCCTTGCCGGTCCTCAGCACATGATCCGTCACCGGCACCAGCAGGCCTGATGCCAGCAGCCGCTCGGCAAGATGCCGCCAGCCGAGGGCAATGCCTTGCCCTTCCATCACGCCCTGGATCACCAGGCCATAGTCGTTTATGCGCAGGCCGCGCGCGGTGTCGCTTAGGCTGGCGCCCGCCGACACGAACCATTCGTCCCAACTGGCCGCCTCGCGGTACGGCTCTTCCAGATGGATGAGACGGTGCGTGGCCAGTTCCGCCACCGATTTGGGCAGGCCGAACTTTGCCGCGTAGCTGGTTCCGGCGACGGGGAAGATTTCCTCGTCCGCCAGCGGCAGCGAATGATAGTCGGGCCAATCCCGCTGCTCGCCGCCGCGCACGCCGAGAGGGATGCCTTCGGCGATGATATCGAGATCGCGGTCGGCGGTCTGGATGCGCAGGTCGATGCCCGGCAGTTCGTCTCGGAACTGCTGTAGGCGCGGCATCATCCAGAAGGAACCAAAGGCCGTCGAGGCGGCCAGCGTCACGTGGCCGCCGGTTGCCTGCAGGCGCAGATCCTCCGCCGATTTGCGGATATGCGAGAGGCCGAGCGAGACATCGGCGTGGAAGCGCTCGCCGGCCTCGGTGAGGACGACCTGGCGATGGCGGCGCTGGAACACCTTGGCGCCGAGCTGTTCTTCCAGTCCGCGCACCGCGTAGGAACGGCAGCCTGCGTCATGCCGAGTTCGCGCCCGGCGGCGGTGAAGCTCGACAGACGCCCGGCCGCCTCGAAGACGATCAGGCTGCCGGCCGAGGGCAGGAGGTGGCGCAGGCTTCGCATAAGCTCAGCTTATACAAGAGATCAGGATTTTCCAGCGTCACATCGCCATTTTGTCCCGTTAGGCTGGTGCCAATGAGTGGAATGGAGTTGCCATGAACGCACCTGCCCCTGATGTGACCGAACACGCCAATCGTCGAAGTGGCGGCCGCTTGGGGCGCAAAGCGCTGCGCGGAGCGCCGGTAATGTCGTTTCCGACGCTGGTCCGCAAGATCCCTGTCTATCAGATGGTTCCCGATGAGGCGGTCGAGCTGATCCATGAGGAGTCGCTCTCGATCCTCGAAGAGGTGGGATGCGAATTCCGCGACGACGAGGCCATTGCGATCTGGAAGGCCGCGGGGGCAGACGTTTCGGAGACACGTGTCCGGTCCGCATCGACCGCGCCTTGCTGATGGAGCTCGTGTCGAAGGTCCCGTCGGAATTCACGCTCAATGCGCGAAATCCGCAGCGCTCGGTGCGCGTGGGCGGCAACAACTCCATCTTCGTGCCGATGTACGGCGCGCCTTATGTGCGCGACCTCGACAACAACAGGCGCTACGGCACGCTCGCCGACCTCAACAATTTCCACAAGCTCGCCTACATGGCGCCGGCGCTGCATTCATCGAGCTCCATCATCTGCGAGCCGATGGAGATTGCGGTGCCGAAGCGTCACCTCCACATAATCCATTCAGCGCTGAAGCACTCCGACAAGCCGTTCATGGGCATCGTCACGTCCAAGGATCGGGCGGAAGACACGATGGCGATGGCGGGCATCGTGTTCGGCGAGGATTATGTCCGCGACAACCCGGTCCTGGTGTCAATCACCAACTGCAATTCGCCGCTTGTGTGGGACGCCACCATGCTGGACGCGATGAAGGTCTATGCGCGGAGCAACCAGCCGCTGATCCTCGCGCCCTTCGCACTGTGCGGCGCCTCGACCTCGGCCTCCGCCGTGGGCGCGGTGGCGCAGGTCAATGCGGAAGCGCTGGCGGGCGTCGCGTTCACGCAGCTGCTGCGCCCTGGGTCGCCGCAGGTCTACGGACAGTTCATGGTGACGGTGGACATGAAGACCGGCGCTCCCATGGGCGGCACGCCGGAGGCGGCCCAGATGATGTATCTGATGGGTGCGCTGGCGCGGAAATACCGGCTGCCGTGGCGCACGTCGGGTTTCCATGTCGGATCGAAGCTGAACGACGCCCAGGCGGGCTACGAGGCGAACATGCTGATGCATGCCGCCATTCTTTCTGGGGCCAATTACATCTGGCACTCCGCCGGATGGCTCGAGGCCGGCCTGACTTGCGGCTATTCGAAATTCGCGACCGACTGCGAACAGCTTGTCGGCTGGTACAAATACGCCGGCGGGCTGCCGTTCGACGATTTCAAGGAAGCGATGGCGGCGATCCGCGAAGTGGGGCCGCAGGGCCATTTCCTGGGCACCCAGCATACGCTCGAACATTTCGAGTCCGCCTTCTTCATGCCCACCATCATGGACTTCAATTCGTTCGAACAGTGGAAGGCCGAAGGGGCGAAGGACCATGACACGCGCGGCCGCGAAAAGGCACGCAACATGCTGGCGGATTATGAGGAGCCGAAGCTCGACGAAGGCATCGCCGACGGCCTGACAGACTTTATCGCGCGGCGCGAGGAGAAGCTGCCGGACAGCGTCAGCTGATGCGACGAACCAAGACCAAGGGACCAGACGGGAGGAAACAATGACCCTATTCAGGAGCAATAGCGATCACGTGCCGAGCGCCATCGAAGCAATGGCCGCCGAAGCACGCGCCGGTCGTGTCGACCGGCGCGAATTCCTGGCGCTGGCAAGCGCCTTCGGCGCGTCAACGGCGCTTGCCTACGGCATGATCGGCCTAGCCGTGCCCGATCGGGCGGTGGCGCAGGAGGCAAAGAAAGGCGGAACGCTGCGCGTTTCCATGTCGGTGAAGGGGCAGAAGGATCCGCGCACTTACGACTGGGTGGAACTGGCCAACATTTCGCGCTGCTGGCTGGAGCCGCTTGTCCGCTACACCAGGCAATTCACATTCGAGCCGGTTCTACTCGAAAGCTGGGACATCAACGACGATGCCACAGAATACGTGCTGCACGTGCGCAAGGGCATCACCTGGAACAACGGCGATGCTTTCAACGCCGATGACGTCGCCTACAATCTGACTCGCTGGTGCGAGAAAGGCGTCGCCGGCAATTCGATGGCCGCCCGCGTCGGCGCGCTGATCGACGCAAAGACCGGCAAGGCCAGGGATGGCGCGATCACCAAGGTCGACGACAACACGGTCAAGCTGAAACTCGCCGAACCCGACATTTCGCTGATCCCGAACTTCACCGACTATCCCGCGCTGGTTGTTCATCGCAACTTCGATACCGACGGCGCCGATCCGATCAAGAAGCCGATCGGCACGGGGCCGTTCGAACTGGTCTCATACGATGTCGGCCAGAAGGCGGTGGTCAAGCGCCGCGAGAACGGCAAATGGTGGGGTGGGGAAGCGCCGCTCGACAGTGTCGAATTCATCGACTACGGCACCGACTTCAACGCTTCGGTCAATGCTTTCGACTCCGGCGAGATCGACCTCAATTTCGAGACGCCCGCGGACTTCATCGACATACTCGACAAGATGGGCCTGGTGAAATCGGAGGTCGCGACGGCGACGACGCTCGTTGCCCGCACCAACATCACCCACAAGCCCTATGACGACCAGCGGGTGCGCAATGCCCTGCAAATGGCCGTCGACAACAATGCGGTTCTCGAACTTGGCTATGCCGGGCGAGGCACCCCCGGCGAAAACCATCACGTCGCCCCGATCCACCCGGAATATTACCCGCTGCCCAAGAAGACACGTGACGCCGCCGGCGCCAAGAAGCTGATGGCGGAAGCCGGGCAGGCCGACTTCGAGCATGAACTGATCACCGTCGAGGACGATTGGCAGAAGAATACGGGCGACGCGATCGCCGGCCAGCTGCGCGATGCCGGGATCAAGGTCAAGCGCACGGTGCTGCCGGGTTCGACCTTCTGGAACGACTGGACGAAATATCCCTACTCGATGACGATCTGGTACATGCGCCCGCTCGGCGTCCAGGTGCTGGCGCTGGGATATCGCACCGGCGAGGCCTGGAATGAAACGGCATATTCGAATCCCGATTTCGACGCCAAGCTCAAGCAGGCTCTCTCGCTCATCGACGTGGCGAAGCGCCGCGAAGTGATGAAGGACGTCGAACAGATCCTGCAGGATTCGGGCGTCATCGTTCAGCCGTTCTGGCAGAAGCTCTACAGCCACATGAACAAGAAGGTGAAGAACTACGGCGTCCACCAGACCTTCGAGATGGACCTGCAGAACGTCTGGCTGGATGGTTGAAACAAGCGTTGCGGGGCTTCATGAGCCGAAGAAAAGCCGATATGCAGGATACGTGGTATTGATAGGCTCAAGCCATCAAAAGCTGGAGATTCTGCATGAGACTGACAGTGCTCGTTGCCGCCCTTTCGATAGCCTTGCCGGCGGCCGCCGTCGCCGGACCGGCGTCCAACGCCGTGAAGTTCTTCTATGTTCCGGCGGTCAAATTCGAGGCCGACGAACAATACCGGGATCGGTTCACCGAGCCGGTGACGAAACTCTTCGACCTGAACGACCAGGCAACGAAAAAGAACCCGGACGAGGTCGCCTGCATCGATTTCGATCCTGGCCTGGACGCCCAGGATTTCGATCAGAAGACCGTCTCGAAGACGCTGAAACTGTCTGAGAAGCTGGATGGCGACAATGCAGAGGTTACAGCGTCCTTCAGCCTTTTCTCCGAAGGCGACGATTCCAAACGCGAAATGGTGTGGTCGCTCAAGAAGATCGAAGGCAAATGGAAGATATCGGACATTGCCTCGAAGACCAACGACTGGAAGCTCAGCGCGCTGGAATGCATGGCCGGCCAGACAGCGGAGTGATGCGATGGCCCATCGCCCGTTCCTGGCACTCTCGACCATCTGCCTGCTGGCGGTGAGTCTGAGCGGTGCCGCCGCCCAAGGTTTGTTGGGTGCGCCGCCGGCAAACACCCCGGCTGACACCGCGCCGGGCGACAGCGGGGCGCCGCCGGCAAATGCGCCCGGCGGGGCCGTGGAACCGACAACGCCGCCGGTAGGGCGGTCGCCAGCCGAGGCAGCGCCGGCAGCGCCCATCCTGCCGGGATCCCCGACCGCTGTGGTGCGGCCGTTTTACGATCAGGCTGGGCTGGAGATCGATCCGGCGCAGCGCAGCCATTTCATCGATCCGGCAAAAACCGTGCTCGACAAGAGCGACGCCTTGCGCAAATCCGGGCAGGGCGAATGCCTCGACCCCAACATGGCGCTCGACAACGCTGATTACGACAAGGCCGAGATCGCCAAGAGCCTGAAGACGCTTGAGGCGATCAGTGGCGACCAGGCCAAGGTCATCGTCGCCTTCGTCATCGCTGGCAACCCGCACCGGCTGGAGTGGAAGTTCAAGAAGGTCGACGGCGACTGGAAGATCACGGATCTGTTGTCGGTGACCGGTGAATGGGCACTCAGCCAATATCAGTGCGAATGATGAGCGAGCTAGCCGCGCCCGCGATAGGGCGCGACGCCGGTGTCAGGCAGCCAGACGCCTTCGGGCGGCGCGCCGGTCTGCCAGAACACGTCGATCGGAATGCCGCCGCGCGGATACCAGTAGCCGCCTATGCGCAACCACAAGGGCTTGGTTGCCGCCACAATACGGCGGCCGATCACGACGGTGCAGTCTTCATGGAAGGCGCCATGGTTGCGAAACGAGGTCATGAACAGCTTGAGCGACTTGGATTCCACCAGCAGCGCATCGGGCGCATAGTCGATGACGATATGGGCGAAATCCGGCTGGCCGGTGACCGGGCACAGCGAGGTGAATTCCGGGCAGGTGAAGCGCACGATCGCCGGCGGCCCATCGCCGCGCGCAAACGGCACGGTCTCCAGGACCGCCGCTTCGGGGCTCTGTGGCGTCTCGACGTGGGCGCCGAGTTGGGTGAGGGTTTTGGTGTCGATCATGAGCGGGATCCTTATCGCATGCCGGGAAATGTGGGGACGACATGCTCGAAAACGAAATTTGCCGCTCATTAGCACAATTTGAAACTCCAGGAAGACGATGAACAGCAGCGATCCGCTTCTCCAGCCTTATCAGCTCAAACATCTGACGCTGAAGAACCGGGTCATGTCGACCAGTCATGAGCCGGCCTATTCCGAAGATGGCATGCCGAAACAGCGCTACCGGCTCTACCATGCCGAAAAGGCCAAGGGCGGCATGGCGCTGACGATGACCGCCGGCTCGGCGATCGTTTCGCGCGACAGTCCGGCCGCCTTCGGCAATCTGCATGTCTATGAGGACAGGATCGTGCCGTGGCTGGCCGAACTCGCCGACGCCTGTCACGAGCACGACTGCAAGGTGATGATCCAGATCACCCATCTCGGCCGCCGCACCGGCTGGAACAAGGCTGATTGGCTGCCGGTGCTCTCGGCTTCGCCCGTGCGCGAACCGGCGCATCGCGCTTTCCCGAAGACCATCGAGGACTGGGACATTGAGCGCATCGTCGCCGACTATGCGTCAGCGGCCCAGCGCTGCCACGCCGCGGGCCTCGACGGCATCGAGTTCGAGGCCTACGGCCATCTGATGGACGGCTTCTGGTCGCCGGCCACCAACCACCGCGACGACGAATTCGGCGGCTCGTTGGACAACCGCCTACGGTTCACCAACATGGTGCTCGATGCCGTCCGTGCGGCGGTCGGCGATAAATTCGTCGTCGGCATCCGCATGGTCGCCGATGAAGATTTCGAAAAAGGCCTATCGAAGGCGGAAGGCATAGAGATTGCAAAACGGCTGGCCGGCTCCGGCAAGGTCGATTTCCTCAACATCATCCACGGCTCGATCGAGAGCGATGCGGCACTCACCAAGGTTATCCCGGTGACTGGCATGCGCTCGTCGCCGCATCTCGATTTCGCCGGCGAGGTGAGGGCGGCGACAAAATTCCCGACCTTCCATGCGGCGCGCATTTCCGATGTCGCCACCGCGCGGCACGCCATCGCCACCGGCAAGCTCGACATGGTCGGCATGACCCGCGCCCACATCGCCGATCCGCACATTGTCAAAAAAGTGATGGAGGGCAGGGAGCACGAGATCCGCCCTTGTGTCGGCGCCACCTATTGTCTCGATCGCATCTACGAAGGCGGTGAAGCGCTGTGCGTCCACAATGCGGCGACCGGCCGTGAGGCCGACATCCCGCACATCATAGTCAAGACTGAAGGACCTAAGCGCAAAGTCGTCGTCGTCGGCGCCGGCGCCGGCGGATTGGAACTGGCGCGAGTCGCGGCAGAGAGAGGCCATCAAGTCACGATCCTGGAAGCATCGTCACAGGCCGGCGGCCAGGTTCGGCTGGCGACGCAGAACCCGCGGCGCAAGGAATTGATCGGCATCATCGACTGGCGATTGGCCGAACTCGACCGGCTCGGGGTCGAGATCCGTTACGACACCTGGGCCGAGAAAGACGACGTTCTGGCACTGTCGCCCGACATTGTGGTGGTTGCCACCGGCGGGCTGCCGCAGAACCCGCCGCTGACAGCTGGTGACAACTTGGTCACCTCGAGTTGGGACATCATGGCCGGCAGCGTCAAGGCGGCCGAAAACGTGCTGCTCTATGACGACAATGGCGGCCATCAGGGCATGGGCGCGGCCGAACTGATCGCCAATGCCGGCTCGAAACTCGAGCTTGTTTCGCCGGAGCGCTTCTTCGCACCGGAAATGGGTGGCATGAACCATGTGCCATACATGCGCGCCTTCCAGGAAAAGGGGGTCACCATCACCATCAACACCCGGCTGCGCTCGGTGAGGCGCGAGGGCAACCTGTTGGTCGCCGAACTTGGCTCGGATTTCGCCGATGGCTGGCGCGGCGAGCGCAGGGTCGACCAGGTGGTGGTCGAGCACGGCACGCTGCCGCTCGACGATCTCTATCTCTCGCTGAAGCCGCTGTCGAAGAACGGTGGCGCGATCGACTATGAGCGGCTGGTGAGTGGTGGCGACATCTTTCCCGAGCGCAATCCAGAAGCGCGCTTCGTGCTGTTCCGCATCGGCGACGCGGTCGCCTCGCGCAACATCCATGCCGCCATCTATGACGGCATCAGGTTCGGCTTGCGGATTTGAAATTCGTTATCGCGAGAATCGGTGGCGCGCGGTCGGACCTGCGTACGAGAGCCCGTGTACTTCGGTCCGACCGCGCGCCCGCACGTCATTGGCTCGTCGCCAGACAACATGCGATTCCGTGAAATTGTGCGCCTCAGACCATCCGCGCGACGGCCATGCACAGCACGGTGATAACCAGTAGACCGCCGGCGATGCGCTCGCCTCTTGTCATTTTCGCGCGCAACTGTGCTTCCGTCGCCGCATCGGTGCCGGCAAGCTGCCGGGTGGCAGAACCGACCAGCGCGCCCTGGACGCCGGCGGCAATTAGAGCCGTGGCGATGCCCAGCGCCAACACCTTCTCCATCGGGCCGAAAAGGCCTTGATGGAAGAAATACCAAAGCAGTATGCCGGTGAGGAAAACCAGGCCGGCCGCGCCCATTTGGGGCCGGAAGAACCGTTCCGCCCGGATTTCCGGATCGCGGCCGACAGCGATGGTGGTGCCGGCCCAGAACACGCCGGCCATGACATGAAGACCGAGGACGACGATGTAGACATATTGCATGACCGCATTTCCTCTTTTTTGCCCGCCGTCCGTCATAAAATTAGATATCGAATGATTAGATGTCAATGTATAAGACTGTCACCCAGTTCGCTCTACGGAGAACACCGCCTAGTGTCCGACGATGTCTCCCTTTGACCGCCCGCCAGTCGGCATGAATCTTGGCCGCACCGCCAAACTTGTCGCCCAAGCCTTCGATGCTGCTCTTGTTGAAGCGGGCGGTACGTTGCCCGTCTGGCTCACTCTGCTGTCGGTCAAATCGAGCAAGCTTGCCAATCAGCGCGAGCTTGCCGGCATGATCGGCATTCAGGGGGCGACGCTGACCCACCATCTCAATGCGATGGAGGCGCAGGGCCTGCTGATACGCCGCCGCGATCCCGTGAACCGCCGGGTTCATCTGGTCGAACTGACCGCGGCGGGAGAAGCGATGTTCGAGACCTTGCGCAAGGCTGCGTTGTCCTTTGACAAGCGGCTACGGGTCGGACTGTCCGACGAGCGGCTGGCGGAGTTCGCGCAGGTTCTGGCGGCGTTGCGGGCGAATGTCGGGGGATAGGAGGGCGGGCCCGGCTCATCGGCTCAGTCGTCGTAGCCCCGGATTGTTCCAAAAGTGTAATGGCGCAGGTTCAGAGCGGTGATCAGGTTGGTCAGCTTCGTCTTGCGTCGAAGCCGTCCTGGAACATCTCGCCCAAAAGTGCGCAGCGGTTTTGGGATAACAAAGCGCGTCGCTCGGTTCCGCTCAAGCGCGATACGCTTTGGGCGACGCCTATGCCAGGCTTCCCTGCAGCACCGTCAGCCTGGCCTTCTTCGGCATGCGGGCAGTCAGCCATTCCAGCGCCTTGTCGTGCGGCATCGGGAAGGCGATGGAGTAGCCCTGCACCTGGTCGCAGCCGATCGCCATCAGCGATTCGAGTTCGGCTTCGGTTTCGGCGCCTTCGGCGACGATGGAGATGCCGAGGCCACGGGCAAGCTCGGTGATGGCGCGCACGATCTTCGAGTTGTCGCCATTCTCATGAATGTTCTGGACGAAGCGTCGATCGATCTTCAGCCGGTCGATCTCGTTCGGATTGACATGGCTTAGCGAGGCATAACCGGTACCGAAATCATCGAGTTCCAGGTGGACGCCGGCCGCCCTGATGTGGCGCAGCTTGGCGGCGATACCCGTCTTCTCGTCGTCGAGGATAACGGATTCGACGATTTCCAGCGACAGTTTCTGTGGCGGCAGCCCGGCCTTTTCCAGCGTCTCGAAAAGAAACTCATCGAAATCGGGCTCGCGCAGTTCGGTGCCGGAAACATTGACGGCAAGCCGGCCGAAGGCAATGCCGGCGCGGTTCCATTCGGCGGCTTCGTTGATCGCTTTGGCGATGACGATACGGCCGATCTCGGGCATGAAGCCGCATTTTTCGGCGACCGGGATAAATTCGCCCGGTGGGATCATGCCGCGCTCGGCATGGTTCCAGCGCACCAGCGCCTCGATGCCGCTGATCGTGCCGTTGGTCAGCGAAACCTGCGGTTGGAAATAGACCTGGAAGGCCCGCTCCGCGATGGCGACCTTGATGTCGTGCTCGAGCTGTTTGCGATAGTCGAGCTCGCGGCGCAACTCTTCGGAGAAGAAGGAGAAGTTGCCGCCGCCCAGCTTCTTGGCGGAATAGAGCGCCAGATCGGCATGAACCAGCAGATCCTGAGCATTGTCGGCGTCGATCGGGTAGACGGCGATGCCGGCGCTGGCGCCCGGGAGAACGGTCGTGCCCTGGAAGACGATCGGCTCGTTGATATGCGCCAGGATGCGCCGCGCCAGCATGTTGATGTCTTCGGTGCCGCCGGCGCCGCCGAGGATCATGACGAACTCGTCGCCGCCCAGGCGCGCGCACAAATCCGACGCCCGGCAGGAATCGCGCATGCGCTGCGCGGTGACGACCAGCACATAGTCGCCTGCGGCATGGCCTAGCGTATCGTTGATCTGCTTGAACCGGTCGAGGTCGAGCTGGATCACAGCCAGGCGCTCCCGGCGGCGGTGTGACCCCTTGATCAGCGTGTCGAAATGATCGGTCAGGAACGTGCGGTTGTGCAGGCCGGTGAGGCCGTCATGCACCGCGATGAAGGCCATCGAATTGCGCGCGTCGATCAGCTCATGCGTCTTGCGCAGGATGGCGTTCGACATCGGCCTGAAGATGAAGAGTGCCACCAGTATGATGACGCCCAGGGTGGCGTAGAACAGCGTGCGGTGGAGAGCGAGCAGCTTCTCGGAACGCTCGTCTGCATCGGCGCTGATGCGCTGGCCAAGCGCGGCGTAGCCCGACAAGTTCGCATTGGCGACGGAGGCATCGAGATTGACGCGCTCGCCGCCGCCCTTGTAGCCGCCATTGCCGCTGAATTGAGATTCATAGGCCGAGATCAGGCGGTCGCCATTGGCGATCAGCCCGACCGAGAAATAGTCGAGGTGGAAGGGCTTGGCGAAAAGGACGCTGTCGATCGACCTCGGATCGAGCTTGGCCGGCGATTGGGGGTCGGCTCCCGTCTGCTTTAGCAGCAGATCGTAGTTGGTCTCGAACTCCCCCGTGGCCTGCTTGAGCGCGCTGACCAGCGCCGGCTGTTTGTCACGCGAAGCAGCACCGGTTGCGCCGGCCAGGAAGACGATGCGCTGCGAAAGCGTCTTTTGCGTGCTGACGATGTCGAGCAAGGTGTTGTTGTGCTGTTGGGTGGCCATCATCTGCTGCAGCAGGATGAAGGAGGCTATCACCATGGCGGCAATGATCAGCAGGGCCAGCCAGTAGCCAGCTTTGATCAGCAGTATGAGTTTGCCTGAAACGGTCTGCGCCGGCTGCTGCGACATTTTCGGGGGCGGTCCTCTTCGCCAACGGATTCCTGCTGCGAAGACTGGCCTGCAAACATTAACAGGTCTGGAAATCCACAGCCGTCCGGCAAGGTTGGGACGTGGAAAGATCGCGAAATGGTTATCGGCCCGTTTAGCGTCATGCCGGCATTCGAGCGGTCACCGGCCAACACCATTTGTTGTAGTGTCGCTTTTGTGATCATCGGGGCCACATCGGGTCGCTTGCCACCGATCCGGTCGTTTTTGCGATGGATTTTTAGCTCGGACGAGACGACAGTCGGCCCACATCGAACGAGGCCCAACCATGACCGCAGCATTCCTTTCCCACATCGACAACGAGCTCGCGGGGCTCAGATCGGCCGGCCTCTACAAATCCGAGCGCGTGATCTCCTCGACCCAGTCGGCTGAGATCGAGGTCGGCGGGCAGAAAGTGCTCAACTTCTGCGCCAATAACTATCTCGGCCTTGCCGATAGCGACGACCTGCGCGATGCGGCCAAGCAGGCGCTCGACCGCTATGGCTACGGCATGGCGTCGGTGCGCTTCATCTGCGGCACGCAAGAGGAGCACAAGCAGCTCGAGGCGACGATTTCATCCTTCCTCGGCCTGGAAGACACCATCCTCTATGGCTCCTGCTTCGATGCCAATGGCGGCCTGTTCGAGACGTTGCTCGGTGAAGAGGACGCGGTCATTTCCGATGCGCTGAACCACGCTTCGATCATCGACGGCGTGCGGCTGTCGAAGGCCAAACGCTTCCGCTACGCCAACAACGACATGGCCGATCTGGAGGTGCGCCTGAAGGAAGCCAGGGACTGCCGCTTCCGGCTGATCGCCACCGACGGTGTGTTCTCGATGGATGGCATCATCGCCAATCTCAGGGGTGTCTGCGACCTTGCCGAAAGATACGACGCCATGGTGATGGTTGACGACAGCCATGCGGTCGGCTTCGTCGGCCAGAACGGCCGCGGCTCGCCCGAGCATTGTGGCGTCGAGGGCAGGGTCGACATCATTACCGGGACGCTCGGCAAGGCGCTCGGCGGTGCATCCGGCGGCTACACCTCTGGCAAGAGGCAGGTGGTCGATTGGCTGCGCCAGCGCTCGCGGCCCTATCTTTTTTCCAACACGCTGATGCCGGCGATCGCCGGCGCTTCGATCAAGGTGTTCGACCTGATCCGCAATGGCGATGCCTTGCGCGAGCACCTCTATGCCAATGCGACGCGGTTCCGGTCGCAGATGGGCAAGCTCGGTTTCACGCTGGCCGGCGCCGACCATCCGATCATTCCAGTGATGCTGGGCGATGCGACGCTGGCGCAGGAGATGGCGGCTCGCATGCTGAAGCGTGGCATCTACGTCATCGGTTTTTCCTTCCCGGTGGTGCCGAAGGGCCAGGCGCGCATCCGCACCCAGATGTCGGCGGCGCATTCCGCCGCGGACATCGACCGTGCGGTTGAGGCATTCGAAGCGGTCGGCAAGGAATTGGGCGTGATTTCCTGAAAGGCCGCAATCGAAAGCCATTCCGGATCAAGAGATTCAAGGGACAAAAGCATGTCGAACATGATGAAGGCGCTGGTGAAGGCCAAGGCCGAGCCGGGCATCTGGATGGAAGAGGTGCCGGTGCCGGAAATCGGCCCTAACGACGTGCTGATCAAGATCCGCAAGACGGCAATCTGCGGCACCGACGTCCATATCTACAATTGGGATCAGTGGGCGCAGAAGACGGTGCCGGTGCCGATGGTCACCGGCCATGAATTTGTCGGCACCGTCGCCGATTTCGGCGCCGCTGTCACCGAATACAAGGTCGGCCAGCGCGTGTCGGGCGAGGGTCATATCGTCTGCGGCCATTGCCGCAACTGCCGTGCCGGGCGAGGGCATCTCTGCCGCAACACGCTCGGCGTCGGCGTCAACCGTCCGGGCGCCTTTGGCGAGTATCTGGCGATTCCGCAGCACAATGTCGTGCCGATCCCCGACGATGTGCCGGACGAGATCGCCGCGATCTTCGATCCCCTGGGCAATGCCGTCCACACGGCATTGTCCTTTGACTTGGTCGGCGAGGACGTACTGGTCACCGGGGCCGGACCGATCGGCATCATGGGCGCGCTCGTCGCGCAATGCGTCGGCGCACGAAAGGTGGTGATCACCGACATCAACCCTGTGCGGCTGGCGCTGGCGAAAAAGCTCGGCGTCCAGCATGTCGTCGACGCCTCGCAGGAAAAGCTGCGTGACGTCATGCCGGCGCTCGGCATGACCGAGGGTTTTGACGTCGGCCTCGAAATGTCGGGCGCCGCCCCCGCCTTCCGCGACATGATCGACACCATGAACAATGGCGGCAAGATTGCCATCCTGGGCATTGCGCCCACCGGTTTCGAGATCGACTGGAACAAGGTCATCTTCAAGATGCTGCATCTGAAAGGCATCTACGGCCGCGAGATGTTCGAAACCTGGTACAAGATGATCGCGCTCGTGCAGGGGCCGCTGGATGTCTCCGGCTTGATCACGCACCGCATAGGCATCGACGACTTTCAGGCCGGCTTCGATGCCATGCGCAGCGGCAGTTCCGGCAAGGTGGTGATGGACTGGTAGGCGTTGGCGCCGAGGATCTGAAACCAGCCAGCCGGCTGACGGCGTGCGTGGGATTTTCCGCTAGGTATTGACGGCCCGCGGGACTAGCATGCCCATTGGGAGGTGGGCGATGACAAACGTCTCGATCCGCCGGGCGGACTTCATGATGGTCCTCGCCTATGCTTCGGACCTCGCAACCGGTCATTCTCGCGACTTCGCGCTGAAATCCTGCGTGCTTGCGATGCGGATCGCAGATCGTGCGGGCGTTTCCGAGCAGGTTCGGCGCAATGCCTACCATCAGTCGATGCTTCGCTATGTTGGCTGCAACGCGGATACCGATCTTCTGTCGGCAACCTTCGGCGACGAAATCGCGCTCCGCCAGGACCTTGTCGGTCTCGACATGGGCAATCGTGCGGAACTGGGCAGGGTCTTCGTACAGGCCTTCAAGCGGTTCTATTACGATCTCCAGCCTGACGCGCAGGCCAAGGCGGTCGAGGCCGCCATGTCGCAGGCACTTGCGGTGGCCCGCCCGGTGCTGATCGCGCATTGCGAGGTCGCGCAGCGTATCGGCGAGCGGCTTGGCTTGTCCGGGGAGATGGGCCGTAATCTTGGACAGATCTACGAACGCTGGGACGGCAAGGGTCTGCCACGTGGACTGAGCGGCGAGGAGGTGCTGCCGGCCGTCCAATTGATCACTCTGGCGCAGGATGTCATTGCGCTTAGCGATGCCGTCGGGATCGTGGAAATGGCCGAAACTGTCGCCAGCCGCGGCGACGGCCCTTACGCAGCTCATCTGGCCCGGCTTGTCGCGGCAAACGCTGCGGTGCTGATGGAAGGCATCGGCGTGACGGTCGACCGCGAGACGATTTTAGCGCTGGAGCCCGATCCGCCGGTGTCGCTCGATGAGGCGGACTGCGACGAGGCATTTCTCGCCATCGCCGACATGATCGACATGCGCATGCCGTTCACACAAGGCCATTCGCGGATGGTGGCGGAACTGGCTGAGGGAGCGGGGAGACAGATGGGGCTGCCCGCCGCCGACGTCCGTGCGCTGCGCTGGGCGGGCTGCATCCACGACATTGGCGAACTTGTCGTGCCGGTGGCGACCTGGATGCGCAATGGTCCGCTGTCGGTCCGCGAGCGCGACGCAGCCCAACTGCACGCCTATTACGGCGAGCGTGCGCTGGCCTCGTTCGGCCGCGAGGGCGAGGCAATGGCCTCACTCGTCCTGCGCCATCACGAACGCCTGGACGGCTCTGGCTATCACCGCAAGGTCGGTGGTTCCGACCTGTCCCCGGCGGCGAGAATCCTGGCCGCTGCCGAAGCGTTCCAAACGTCGCGGGAGGAACGTCCTCACCGCAGGGCACTGTCCAGCGACGCCGCGGCGACGCAGTTGCGCGCTGCCGTTCGTGAGGGCAGTATCTGCCCCGACGCCGCCGAGGCCGTGCTGTCCTTCGCCGGCCAGCGGTCACGCCGGGCGCCGCATCGGCCGCTGGCTGGAATGACGCCACGTGAGATCGAGGTGTTGCGCCTGATCGCCGCCGGCCTCACCGCCAAGGAAGCGGGGCGGAACCTGGATATCTCGCCCAAGACCGCGGATCACCATATCCAGAACGTCTATGCCAAGATCGGTGTGACCACCCGCGCCGCCGCGGCACTCTATGCGGTCGAGCACGGCCTTGTCCGGCCGGGCGAGACGAAGTCATCGGCATAGGGAATCCTCCCCATGTGCACCTGCTCCGAGGCGCGCATCGTGATCCTGTCGACGGACCAATGGTGGCCGCGACCGACAGGAGGAAATCAGATGCTTCTCGCAACGACCAAGGTGGCGGACGTCGACCGCTTCATCCATATCTTTTCGACCAAGGGCGCCGACAAGCGCCGGCTGCACGGTTCGAACGGCGCGACCGTGTTCCGCGACCCCAGCGAGTCCGACCGCGTCTGGGCAATCTTCGACTGGGATGCCGAGGGTTGGAAGAACTTCGTATCGGATCCCGAAGTGCCGGCAATCCTGCAGGAGGCCGGCCACGTGGGCAAGCCGCAAGCGGCGATGCTGCTCGGCCACTATGAGGCCTGACGTGCCTTTCGCGCCGCCTGCTACCGGCGGCGCGCACCCACGAACCCCAGAGATCGGAGACATGAGATGCACCAGAAACCCATCAAGATCGGCCTTATCGCCGAACTCACCGGCCCGTTGTCCTTCATGGGCATAGCCAACGCAAACCTCACGACCATGCTCGTCGATGACATCAACGCCAAGGGCGGCTTGCTGGGCCGGCCGGTGAAAGTCATCATCGAGGACGGCAAGACCACCGACAGCGTTGCCAAGGCAAGGACCGCGAAACTGATAGATGTCGACAAAGTCGATCTGGTCGTCGGAGGCATCTACAGTTCGACCCGCCAAGCCATCAAGAGCGAGGCGGTCGCGCGCGGCAGGACGCTCTACATCTACACCGAGCAATACGAGGGGCAGGAAAGCGATCCCCTGATCTTCTGCACGGGCCCGGTGCCCGCGCAGCAGGTCGAGCCGCTGATCCCATGGTTCATGAAGAGCACCGGGGCGAAGAAGTTCTATCTACCTTCGGCCGACTACATCTGGCCCCATCTGTTGAACAAGGCCGCGAGCCGGGTGGTTCGCGCCAATGGCGGCGAGATCGTCGGTGAGGAGTATTTTCCGCTCGATACCGTCGATTTCCGGCAGACGGTGCAGCAGATCATGGCGAGCGGCGCCGAAGTGGTCTTCAACACCCTGGTTCCGCCGGGCTTGACGCCGTTTCTCGACGAGCTGCACAAGGCTGGTTTCGGCAAGCGAGGCGGCAAGTTCATCTGCACCTATTTCGACGAGAACTTCTTCAATCTCGTGCCGTCCGAGCAGATCGAAGGCCTCTACAGTTGCCTCGATTACTATCAGGAACTCGAGGATCCGTTTGGCCGGGCGCTCTTGCGGCGCTACCAGGACCGATTCCCCGGCAGCGCGATGTTGACCGCGGGCAGCGGCTGCACCGGCCACTACCGGGCGATCAAAATGTGGGAAGCGGCGGTGAACGAAGCCGGCTCGGTCGAGCGCGACGCGGTTATCCGGGCGCTCGACCACGCCCGGATCAGCGAGGGACCGGGTGGCCCGGCCGAAATGGTCCCCGGCCAGCACCATGTTCGCATGAACATGTACATTGCGCAGGCACAGAGCGGTCGCTTCCGGATCGTGAAGAACCTTGGACCGATCGATCCCAACGAACGGATGCTTGCCGGCGAAAGCCAAGTCATCGGCGCCGACTGAATCCGCGGCGTCGATCAATGTTGCTCCAAGTGGCGAGGGCGAGTAGATGCCGCCCTCGCCATCCAACCGGGCCAACAAGGGCTGTTCCTTGCGCCTATTCGATGTCATTCCGCAACTGGCCCTGGGTTGACGCCAGGGCGGCCTCCAGCGCGGCCAATCCGTTCGAGATCGCCGCACGCTCGCTTGCGCTAGGTTTGTCCAGCAATTCCCGCTCGAACGCCTTCGCAAGCGGCACCATTTCGCGATAGGCGGCAAGGCCGGCCTTGGTCAGCGCCAGATGTTCGACGCGGCGGTCATTCTCGTCAGCGGATCGGGTAAGCCAGTGTCGCCGTTCGAGTTCAGCCACGGCGCGCGATACCTTGGTCTTGTGCATGGCCGATTGGTTACCGAGTTCAGTCGCGGTCATCGTTCCATGCTGCCCAAGCCCGGAAAGGGTACGCCATTCCGGCCGCGTCAGGCCGTGACTGTCCTTGTATATTCGGGAAAATTCGCGGCTGACGGCGTCGGCAAGCCGGTAGAGCCGGTAGGGCAGGAAATTTTCCAGATTGAGAATTTCAGGCGCGTCGGACGCTTCGCTCTTGATCGCCATTTTTTCAAAGCCGCCATTGATGGTTACATTTTCGATGGTTACAAATGAAACCAGTTTGGTCAATTGAGATCCATTCCGGGAGGAAGCAATGGCCTTTTCCTATATGCCGGGTTTCGGCAACGACTTCGAAACCGAGACGCTGCCTGGCTCGTTGCCGCAAGGACGTAACTCGCCGCAGCGGCCGGCCTATGGCCTTTACGCCGAGCAGCTTTCAGGCTCGCCCTTCACCGCCCCGCGCGGCACCAATGAGCGCTCGTGGCTCTACCGCATTCGGCCGAGCGTCAAGCACACCGGCCGCTTCAAACCGGCGAGCTATCCCTTGTGGAAGAGCGCGCCCAATGTCGGCGATCACGAACTGGCGCTCGGCCAATACCGCTGGAATCCGGTGCCGATGCCGAAAGAGCCCACCGATTTCATTGCCGGCATGCGTAGCATCACCACTGCGGGCGATGTGCTGGGACAGACCGGCATGGCAGCGCATGTCTACGTCGCCAACCGCTCGATGGCGGACGATCATTTCTTCAACGCGGACGGGGAGTTGCTGGTCGTGCCGCAAGTCGGTGCCTTGCGCTTCGTCACCGAGATGGGCGTCATCGAGCTGCGGCCCGGCGAGATCGCAGTGCTGCCGCGTGGGCTGGTCTTCAAGGTCGAGCTGGTCGATGCCGAAGTGCGCGGCTATGTCTGCGAGAATTACGGCGCCAAGCTGACGCTGCCGGATCGTGGTCCGATCGGTGCCAACTGCCTGGCCAATCCGCGCGATTTCAAGACACCTTGCGCCTGGTTCGAGGAGAAGGAAACGCCGTGCCGGCTAGTCGTCAAATGGTGCGGCAATTTCCATGTCACCGAGATCGGTCACTCGCCGCTGGATGTCGTCGCCTGGCACGGCAACTACGCGCCCTACAAATATGATCTGGCAACCTTTTCGCCCGTCGGCGCGCTGCTGTTCGACCATCCCGACCCGTCGATCTTCACCGTGCTGACCGCGCCGAGCGGCGAGGAGGGCACCGCCAACATCGACTTCGTCATCTTCCCGCCGCGCTGGCTGGTTGCCGAAGATACGTTCCGGCCGCCCTGGTATCACCGCAACATCATGAGCGAGTTCATGGGGCTGATCCACGGTCAATACGACGCCAAGGAAGAGGGTTTTGTGCCCGGCGGCATCAGCTTGCACAATCTTATGCTGGCCCATGGACCGGATGCGCCTGGCTTCGAAAAGGCCTCGCGCGCGGGCCTGAAGCCGGTCAAGCTCGACAACACCATGGCCTTCATGTTCGAGACCCGCTTTCCGCAGATGCTGACCCGCTACGGCGCCGAACTGGAAACCCGGCAGGACAATTACATCGACTGCTGGTCCGACCTGAAGAAGCGCTTTAACGGCACGCCGGAGGGCGACTGGTCTTGAGCACTGAGCCAATGGCGGACCGACTGGTGCTTTTGGGCTCGAAGGGTGGTCCGGCATTGCGGCCGGGCGGACCGTGGCCGAGTTCGTCGCTGCTGCAGATCGGCGGCCGCAGCATCGTCGTCGACTGCGGTCTCGGCGTCACGCGCGGTCTGGTCGATGCCGGCATCAGCCTGAAGGCGCTCGACCTGGTCTTCATCACTCATCTGCATTCCGACCATGTGTTGGAACTGGGACCGCTGATCCACACCGCCTGGACGGCGGGGCTGGCGACACCCGTCGACGTGTTCGGCCCGCCCGGCACGGGCCACTACTGGCGGCGCTTTTGTCAGTCGTTGGAGTTCGACATCGAGATCCGCATCGTCGACGAGGGCCGGCCGGACATTCGCGAACTGGTTTCGATCGTTGAGTTCGGCGAAGGCCATGTGGCCGAGCAGGGTGGCTTGAAGATCTCGGCGCTGCGCGTCGAGCATCCTCCGGTGACCGACTGTTTTGCCCTGCGCTTCGAGCATGGCGGGAAAAGCGTTGTGTTCTCAGCGGATACGGCCTTTTAGATCGGAAGAGCGTCGTGTAGGGAAANTCGAGCGGCTGGTGGCGAAGACCGGCAATGGCGGGCGGCTGAGAGAGCATCTGCTCGCCAGCCACAGCTTTGCCGAAGAAGCCGGGCATATCGCCCGCGATGCCGGCGTGACGAGGCTGGTGCTTAATCACCTCATTCCGGCCGACGATGCCGAGATCGGTGAGGCCGACTGGGTCGCTGCTGTCAGGAAAACATGGGCCGGCGACTTGACGATCGCCCGCGACGGCCTTGTTGTGGATCTAGCATGATCCCGAAAAGTGGGAACCGGCTTTTGGAAGAGATCCTGCGAAAGGCAAAAAAACCAAAGCGGCGCCAAAGCCGCACAGGGAGAGGAAACCGCATGAAGCTTGCCACATTGAAGGACGGGACGCGCGACGGAAAACTCGTCGTCGTCTCGCGTGACCTGACACGCTTCACCGACGCCTCGTTCCTGGCGCGCACGCTGCAGGCGGCGCTAGACGACTGGCGGCGCATCGCCCCACATCTCGCGACGATAGCGGAATCGCTGGAGAACAATGCGATGCCGTCGGAACGCTTCCACGAGCATGACGCCCATTCGCCGCTGCCGCGTGCCTATCAGTGGGCCGATGGCTCGGCCTATGTGAACCACGTCGAACTGGTTCGCAAAGCGCGCGGCGCCGAGATGCCGGCGAGCTTCTGGACCGACCCGCTGGTCTACCAGGGCGGCTCGGACTCCTTCATTCCGCCACGCGATCCGATCCGGGTAGTCGACGAAGCCTTCGGCATCGACATGGAGGGCGAAGTCGCTGTTGTCGTCGACGACGTGCCGATGGGGGCAAGCCTCGATGAAGCGCGCGCCGCGATCCGGCTGGTGATGCTGGTCAACGACGTCACGCTGCGCGCGCTGACCGGACCGGAGCTAGCCAAGGGTTTCGGCTTCTTCCAGTCAAAGCCGTCTTCGGCGTTCTCGCCTGTCGCAGTCACGCCGGACGAACTGGGTGACGCCTGGGATGGCGGCAAGGTCAGCCTGCCGCTGCTCGCCGATCTCAACGGCAAGCCGTTCGGCCGGGCCAATGCCGGCGTCGACATGACCTTCGATTTTCCGGCGCTGATCGTGCATGCTGCCAGGACAAGGCCGCTGGCCGCCGGCACCATCGTCGGCTCGGGCACCGTCTCCAACAAGCTCGACGGCGGGCCGGGCAAGCCGGTCTCGGACGGCGGCGCCGGCTATTCCTGCATCGCAGAACTGCGCATGATCGAGACCATTGTATCAGGCGAACCCAAGACGCCGTTCCTGCGCTTCGGCGACACGGTGCGCATCGAAATGAAGGACAAGACGGGTCATTCGATCTTCGGCGCCATCGAGCAGAAGGTCGAGAAATACGAGAGGTGAGGGAATGACGGGGGACTATCTGCTGGCCGGTGTCTGGGCACTCGCCTTGCTGGCGGCCTTCATCCAGGCGATCCGGTTGAGCTACCGCGTCGAGGCGCGCACGCTCGGCCTGACCAACCGCAGCGGCTTTCCGCGCAAGGCGATGATGTTCCACACCATCACCAACATCAACGTCGCGCGGGATCTGGAAACGCAAGTCATGCGGCGGCGGATGAGCCGGCTTTTGCTGATCGTTCTTGCCGGATCTGTGGTTATGTGGGCGGGCTTGTATCTGGTGCGGTCAATCGGATGACACCATGAACCTGCCTGATCACCTGCTCGCATGTCCGGCAACCTGCATGCGATGCTATCCGGCACCTTGGTCAAGCCGCCACAGTTAGACGAGTTCCTGCTCGTTTATGACATCAAACTAAGGAAGGCAGAGGTCGAGAGGCTGGGGGCTCCAGTTGCCAATTCTCATCTTACATAATCGGCCCATCAACGGCTGAGGTAGTGCCGATGCGTGGCAGAAGGCCCACCTTCACCGGAGGGGGGAGAAGACGCGCCACCGGCTTACCGCGTCGGGTGATCACGACCTCCTCGCCGGCCTTCGCGCGCCTTACGAGTTCCGACAGCTTAGCTCTGGCTTCGGTTATGGAGACGTTCACGGCTCGACCTCTTGTGATCGGAACTTAGATCAAAGCCGATCGAGCCGCAAACGAGCTTGAGGTTTCAGGCCGCTTTGCCATCCACCTTGATCACCCCGCGCTTGATCTGGTCCTGCTCGATCGATTCGAACAGCGCGCGGAAATTGCCCTCGCCAAAGCCTTCGTCGCCCTTGCGCTGGATGAACTCGAAGAAGATCGGGCCGATCACGGTTCTCGAAAAGACCTGCAGCAGGATCTTGGTCGTGCCGCCGTCGACGACACCTTCGCCGTCGATCAGGATGCCGTGCTTCTTCATCCGCTCGATCGGCTCGTCATGGCCGTTCACGCGATCATACGACATGTTGTAGTAGGTTTCCGGCGGGCCGGGCATGAATTTCAGCCCGTTTTCGGCCAGCCTGTCGGTGGCGGCATAAATCTCGTCGGTGCCGACCGCAATGTGCTGGATGCCTTCGCCATTGTACTTCTTCAGATATTCGGCGATCTGGCTGGTCTCGTCCTTGGACTCGTTGAGCGGAATGCGGATCTTGCCGCAGGGCGAGGTGATGGCGCGGCTGACCAGGCCGGTGATCTTGCCGTCGATGTCGAAGAAATGGATCTGCTTGAACCCGAACAGGTTGCGGTAGAAATCCCACCATTTGTCCATCTGGCCACGATAGACATTGTGGGTCAGGTGGTCGAGATAGTAGAAGCCGACGCCTTGCGGCTGCGGGTCACGTTCGCCCAGCCATTCGAACTCGGCATCGTAGGCCGAACCCTTCTCGCCGTACGTCTCGATGAAATAGAGCAGCGAGCCGCCGATGCCGACGATTGCAGGCACATCGAGCGCCTTGTCGGTGCCTTCGTAAGGCGTCGCGCCTTTGGCAACAGCGTGGTCGAAAGCGTGTTTGGCATCGACCACGCGCCATCCCATGGAGGGGGCGCAGGGGCCGTGCTTGTCGACGAATTTCATCGCATGCGAGCCGGGCTCGGCATTGACGACATAGTTGATGTCGCCCTGGCGCCAGACGGTTATGTCCTTCGTGCGGTGCTTGGCCACCGGGACATAGCCCATGCGGGTGAACAGTTCGGCCAGCTTCTGCGGCTCCGGATGCGCGAACTCGACGAACTCGAACCCATCGGTGCCGGCGGGGTTGTCCTTGCTGATCTTGGCGGGTGGGGCATCGTGCGGGAAGGGGCCCATGATATTCCTCCGGGTCTGGCCTGGCCTGCAAAGGCCATCTGACGTCATCATAACGCGGAGCCGGTGCACGGTGCTTGCATTCAAACGCTTGAAATGATCATCTCATGCGCGAAATATGCACCGTGCGGGGAAAAACCATGGATGAGACGCGCATTGATCAGTTTGACCGCAAGATAATGGCGCTTTTGCAGGGCGATGCTCGGTTGACCAACAATGATCTTTCGGAACGCGTCAACCTGTCGGCGTCGCAATGCTCGCGCCGCCGCCAGCGGTTGGAGGAAGACGGCTTCATCAAGGGCTATCGCGCGGTGCTCGACCGCGACAAGCTCGGCTTCTCGCTGGTCAACGTCATCTCGGTGACATTGGCCACTCACAACCGCGACAATGCGCGGCGCTTCGGCGAACTGGTGGCGCGGCTGCCTGAGGTGCAGGAGGCGCACGCGCTGACCGGCGAGATGGACTACATCCTGAAAGTGGTGACGCCCGATTTGAAGTCGCTATCGGAATTCGTCAACGGTGTGCTCCTGCCGCACGAATCCGTGCAGCACGTGAAAACGGCGATCGTGCTGGAGACACTGAAGGAAACCGGCGCGCTGCCGATCTGACTGTTGGCCCGATTCGACCTTCGGCCGATCTACCCCTTCGACTGTTGGATCAGCCCATAAAGATTGGTGCAGCGCGCGCCTGAACGGCAATAGGCGAAGACCGGGCCGTCGAGCTCATCCAGTGCCTCGGCCTGATCCTCGACATTCTCGGCCGTGATCTGGCCGCTGATGACGGGGATGTAGCGGAAGGCGAGGCCCTCGGCTTCCACCGCCGCCTTGAGCGTGTCGGCCGAAGGCTGGCCGGGCTGCTCGTCGTCGGGTCGGTTGCAGATGACGCTCTTGAAGCCGGCGGCCTTGATGGCGGCGACGTCTTCCGGCTGTATCTGGCCCGAGACCGAATAGTCCTCACTGATTTCGCGGTATTCCATGGCAGTATCCTCGCAAACTGGTCAGGCGGCAGTCTTGCCACTCCCCGACATGTGCGGCAATCCGCACCGAAGGAATTCTCTGCCAAATAGACATTGCGCGCCAGAAAATCCAACCGGGCCGATGCGGCCCGGTTGGATGACCCTTCAAACTCAGCTGCCGAGGATCGCCCCTTTGATCTGGCGGATGTTGTTGTGCATCATGTCGATATAGGTCGAGGCCGGGCCGTCGGGTTGCGACAGCGCATCCGAATAGAGCGTGCCTCCGACCTTGATGCCGGTCTCGCTGGCGATCTGCTCGATCAGGCGCGGGTTGGTGATGTTCTCGACGAAGATCGCAGCCGCTCTGTCCTGCTTCACCTGGGTGACCAGCTTGGCGACGTCGGCGGCGGACGGTTCGGAATCGGTCGAGATGCCTTGCGGGGCGAGGAAGGTCAGGCCGTATGCGTGTTCGAAATAGCCGAAGGCATCATGCGAGGTGATGACGACACGCTTGTTTTCAGGGATCGAGGCGATCGCCGCTTTCACTTCGCCTTCGACCGCATCGAGCTTCTTGGTATAGGCGGCGGCATTGGTCTGGTAGCTGACGCAGCCGTCGGAGTCGGCCGCGCAGAAGGCTGCGGCGATGTTCTTCACATAGATCCTGGCGTTGGCAATCGATTGGAAGGCGTGCGGATCGGTGACGGTCTTGCCGCCGCCGGTGCCGGCACCTTCGGCTGCGTCCGCATCGGCGAATTCAGGCTTGAAATCGATCGGCTTAACACCCTTGGTCAAGGTGACGATCGAGGCCTTGGTGGCGCTGGCGTCGACCAGCCGCTGCAAAAACCCTTCGAAATGCAGGCCGTTGACCAGCACGATATCGGCCTTGGCCATGGCCACCGCATCGGCCGGGCTCGGCTCGTAGACATGGGCATCGCCATCCGGCCCGACGATGGTGGTTACATCGACACGGTCGCCGCCGACATTCTTGGCGAAATCGGCGATGACGGTGAAGCTGGCGACCACTTTCAATGGTGCCGCTAAGGCCGACGATGCGCCAAGGGCAGTTAATGTTATAACGCTCATCGCCAGGGCGGCGCGGATCGATTTCAGCATAGACGGGTCTCCTTTAGGGGGCGGGGGATCAGGCCGTTCTGTGACGGTGATGGACGATGCGGGCGCGCAGAATGCCGCGCGTGCCGAATAGGATCGAGGCGAAATAAACGACGCCTGCCGACAGGATGATGGCCGGGCCGGACGGCAGCGACGCGTGATAGGATAACAGCAGCCCGGCGACGCAGGAGGCAAAGCCGATCAGCACCGCCAGCACGCACATCGGCTCGACGCGCACCGTCCAGAAGCGGGCGGCGGCGGCCGGCAGCATCATCAGCCCCACCGACAGCAAGGTACCGAGTGCCTGGAAGCCGCCGACGAGGTTGAGCACGACAAGGCCGAGGAAGATGAAATGCACCGGGCTGCCCAGCCGGCTGACCGAGCGCAGGAACAGCGGATCGAGGCATTCGGCGACCAATGCCCGCCAGAAGATGGCAAGGCTGACCAATGTCACCGCAACGATGCCGCCGATCAGCATCAGCGCTTCATTGTTGAGCGCAAGCACGGTGCCGAACAGCACATGCATGAGATCGACGCTGGAACCGCGGATCGACACCATCAGCACGCCGATGGCGAGCGAGATCAGATAGAACGCCGCCATCGAGGCGTCCTCGCGCTGGATGGTGAAGCGCGAGACGGCGCCGGCGCCGAGCGCGACGATGACGCCGGCGATCAGGCCGCCGATGGTCATCGGCAGGATCTCCAGCCCATAGAACAGGAAGCCGGCGGCCGCACCCGGCAGGATGGCATGCGCCATGGCGTCGCCAGACAGGCTCATCCGTCGCAGCATCAGGAAGACGCCGATGGGGCAGGCGCCGAGCGACAGCATCAGCGAACCGATTAGCGCCCGCTGCATGAAGCCGAAATCGGCGAAAGGCGCGATGAAAAGACCGTAAAGCGCGTCCATCAGGCAGCCCTCGGCCCGACGCCGTGGTCATGATCGTGCCCGTGATCATGATGGCCATGATGATCGTGCCCATGGGCATGAGCGTCCTCACCCGGCTCGCACCAGGGCGCATTCTCTTCCCAGGCTTCGTGGAAGCGGCGGGCGCGTAAAAGGTTCTCCGGCTTCAGCGTTTCCCTGGTTTCGCCCCAGGCGATCGGCTGGCGGGCGAGAAGCAGCGTTTCGGGGAAATTCTGCCGCACCAGATCGAGATCGTGGACGACCACCATGATGGTGCGTTCCTCGCCGTGCCAGTGTTTGATCAGTGCGATGAGGTCGCCAACCGTCTTGGCGTCGACCGCGTTGAACGGCTCATCGAGCAGGATGAGCTCAGCGTCCTGCAACAGCACGCGCGCAAACAGCGTGCGCTGCAACTGGCCCCCCGACAGCGTATCGATCGGCCGCTTCTCGAAGCCGCCGAGGCCGACCGCCATCAGTGCTTTGGCGACATCATCGCGATCTTGCCTGGTGTAGCGGCCGAGCAGGCCACGCCGTGGCCACAGGCCAAGCGAGACCAGATCCACCACTCGTGCCGGAAAGGAGCGGTCGAGTTCCGACTGCTGCGGCAGGTAGGCGGCGCGAACGCCAGGCGCGCGGACGACCTCGCCGGCCATTGGTTTCAACACGCCGACAATGCCTTTCATCAGCGTCGATTTGCCGGAGCCGTTGGCGCCGACGACGGCCGTCAGCGAGCCCTTGCGGATGGTACCGTCAAGATGATGGATTGCGGGATGGCTGCCGTAGCCAAGCGTCAGGTCGCGGAATGTCAGGCATGTGTTTGTCATTCTGCGATCCGTGGGGCGGCGAAATCCGGCTGCTGTCAGCGGCCGATTGGATATGTGATGTTATTACATTAGTCAACAAGCCAATCCGGCGGAATTGCGACTGCCGGATCAACTCGCCGTGTAAGGATGTCTCACGCCGCTGGTCCAAGGCGAATTGCCCGGGCGACCTTGCCCGAGGCCGGCCGCAACTCTAAAGAGGCACGACCGACACAGCAAGGAACCATCCAATGAGCATTCGTCGCATCGACGTTGGCCCGCGCATGAGCCAGATCGTCATCCACGGCAACACCGTCTATCTGGCCGGTCAGGTCGGTCAGCCGACCGGCAACGTCGCTTCGCAGACCAGGGACATCCTGGCGGCAATCGACCAACTGCTGGCCAAGGCCGGTAGCGACAAGACCAAGATCCTGCAGGCGATCGTCTGGCTTGCCGACATGAGCACCTTTGCCGAGATGAACGCGGAATGGGACAAGTGGGTGCCGCAAGGCAACACGCCGGCCCGCGCCACCGGCGAAGCAAAGCTCGCCGGACCGGAATATCTGGTCGAGATCATTATTACCGCCGCGATCTGAGTTTTTCACCCTCCCCCTTGTGGGGAGGGTCGCTGCGAAGCAGCGGGGT
>NZ_AYWO01000033.1 GCF_000502955.1 Mesorhizobium sp. LNHC252B00
GCGTTCCAGACAACAGCGACTGCGGGTCGGCGCCAAGCGGGTCTCTCAGGCCGGCAATATAGAATTGGCCGCCGCGCATCTTTTGTTCTGCAACGATGATGCCAGGCTGGGTCTCCAGTCGCGACACATAGGCCTGCCAGCGCTGCCCGGATTGCCAGGAAAGAAAGAACCAACCGCCTGCCGGAATCAAAATCAGCAGGGCTGCAGCCACCACCAGCCACGGAAATCCCTGGTTTGATTCCTCCTGCTTCAGTTCAACGCAGGTCTGCAACTGCGCTTCTATGCCGGCCAACTGCGTACTGTCGCCGTCAAACTGCTCTAAAGCCTGCGAGCATTCATCATGGATGCGAAGCAATACATCGCGAACGATTTCATGCAATTCCTCTGGCGGATTTCCTCGGATCACCGAAACCAGGGTCGCAAACGGTCCAACTTCCGACCAGAGACGAAGGTCGCCAAAACGAATTGTGTCCAGGCCGCTCTGCTCTTTCTCGTTAAATGAATCTTTCACAAAATCTTGAATTGCACTGAGCATCGAAGAAATAAGTTGAGGATCTTCGCTAGTTGCATTATCGGCAGTTACATGCGCTATCAAAAGCCCGGAATTGCGGTTAATGAGAAAGACATGCTCCACACGATAGATAAGAGAATGCTTCAGAACAACTTCTGAGAAGCTAGCTCCAGTTCTCCACGATTCAAATCTCCACTTGAGCCCATGCCAGGTAAAGATATGTCTCAAAGTTTCATTCAACGACTGAAAGGTCTGGTCGATCTTTTCCCCGATCGACTTGCGAATTGCCGGCAGAAACACTGGGTATAAAATATCCGTCAGCGTGCGCGGGCTCTTCTGGATTGACCGTTGCACAGCCCTTTCAACAGCTGGCGCAAGGGCCTCGCCGAGTTGCGCATGAGGCGCTCGTGCGGCCGCACTGGAAAGAACGTCGCCCACGGCTGCCGCGAGCTGCTCCGGTTCGTCCAGCAGATGGGTAACTCGTGAAAGCTCTGAAATTTCGCGGCTGACCAGCAACTGGCGCAGCGTTTCCATGCGAGGATCGGCGGTTGGAACTCCGTCGAAACGCGCGCGGTAGTCCGGATCAACATTCCGGGCAATTTCGATCAAAAGGCGAGCCAGAGCCTCGCGATCAATCTCTGTATCGTTCGAGGCTGTTCTTTGCGGAAGGGTGATCGGGTCGACGGTTGACGTCAAGGTCCCATCAACTCACTTTCCAGCTACGGTCCGAGTTGCTCTTGCTGCCGACCGGGTCCTGGTTCAGACATTTTGCAACCTCGACAAACAGGCCAGCCAGAAGATTTCGGTCGGTCTTGACGTTGCTGAGGTCGGCAAACATTTTCTCTATCAGCAACTGAACGCCTTCATTCTTCTGCTTGATTTCCTCACGCAGCAAATGATCGTTTCGATTTATCCGGTCCGCAACGTCGCGCTCAAGCTCGCTCAATTGGTCCGACAACGCGCGCACCTGCTTTTCAAGTGCCTGGTTTTGCTCGCGAAGATTCCGGTCAATCTCCTTGTCGGCATCGGCTCGTGAATCTTTTTCGTTCCGCAATTGCCCCGCAAGCGAATCGATCTGCTTCTTTGCATTTGACTCGTACATTTCGAGATTGCGCTTGGCTTCCGATTCGACATCCTTGAAGCGCTGCAAGACCCGTTCTTCAAGCTTGGAAAAGCGGCGGTCATAGTCCTGCATCTGGTTGCCGAACAGCAGATCGCGTATCTTGTCGACACCTACAGCGTCGCCCGAGGCCCCGCCCTCGCGAGCCTGGCCCACCACGAAGTTCAGCCCGTTTCCCTCTGCATTACCGATCAGGTTTCCGTCCACTTTATTTGCCGAAGAAGCGGCATTCGAAGATTCCTTAGCCATCCAGACGCCCCATTGACCAGAACAAAACTTGAAAACGCGAAATCATGTCAGACAAATACCAGGTCTGCAAGCCGGAATCCCTTGGCGCAATCCGATTCGTGCGTCCCTTGTTCGTCTTTTGGGCAATGCACAACCTACGATTGAGTTCGCTCTTGGTACCTATTTTTGACTACGGAAATAGCCGGCAAATCCAATTGACCACTCGGCAATCTACGCCGAAATGAGTAGTGATACGTTATATGAAATGAGGTCGATATGAATTGCGACTAACCTATAGCTTCATTGAAATTCTATGAGCGCTTGCCTTAAGGCCCGTCTTCAAGGCTTTTTCGCGTGGCTCTAATTCGCCCCGATCTTGACAGAGCTGTGCTGCAGTTCGGCACCCATCGCGCGACCGACGGTCTGTCGAGCTCTGAGCTTGTCGCCGAACTCCTGCGCTCTCTTGTAGTTATTGAAAAGTGGACCCAACCACGACGTTCGCGGCAACCCTTCTCTGTCACCGACCGACGGCTTGGCAGGCTAAGGAGTGCGGCTATCGAACCGGCTTCGGCAGCAGACATGGGTCGGCGGACCGTGCGGGAGCATGGCGTTCCTGCCACAGGCACCACAACGATGCTGCGTGCAGACCTCGGTGTCGAGGGCGATGCAAATGTCTATCGCATCATGCGGGGATAGACGCGATTGCGTGCGCATCGCCGCAACTTACTGCTGCAAGGGTCTCTATTGGGCGACTTGGGACACTGCTGACATCAATTCCTGCGGGTTTGGCGCTCCAAACATGTATCGCCCACCCTCTGGAACCTCCGTGAAGCTCCACCGGACGATCCCCTGCCGGTCCAGCAGGAACTGACCTATCAATTGTCCGTGTCCCGTTGCCATCATCTGCTCGTCGGCTTCGGTCACTTCGTAATTGTCCTTCTTGCCGAGGAATTCGCTGGCCGCAAAAGGATCCATGGGACCGGGCAACTCGCCTGGTAAGTCGACCCGCATATCCTTCGCCATTGCCATCGAGACCTTGTACGGCCAGTTCGTCTCGTTTTCGGTGAATTCGAGATTGGGCAGTCCAAAAGCACGATGTGAAGCGCGTTCAGGATCGGAGGCCGCAAGCAGATTTGGCATCGGGTGGTAGCGGAAATAGAGACGCGCCCGTTCGATCGGCGTGTTGACCACCGTCAGGCTCTGCACGCCCTTTTCACGCAGTTCCGGATCAAGCCGCGCCTGGGCGGCGATATGGCGTCGGCAAAACGCACAATGCAGACCTCGAAACAGGCCAACCAGGACCGGTTTATGTCCGCGAAAGTCGTCAAGCGCGATCTTGCCTTCCTGGGAAATGGCGTCGAGTACCACGTTTGGCGCCCGGTCGCCCGGTTGAAGCGGTACCAAGTCACTGCGCGCGGACATTTCAACCTCCAACCCCGGCTAATCGAGAAAAGGCAGCACCACAAGCGTCTCCGGGTCGAGCCCGTGCTGGGCGCATACACCCTGCGCCAAGGAAAAGTAGCGTTCGGCCTCGGCCAGATTGTCGAGGTCGAGATTAAGCGTTGCAAGACCATCATAGCACGGAAACAGCAGTTGGGGTTCGGCCGTTTCGCGGGCTACCTCCAGTGCTTCGTTGAACAAGCCAACCGCCAGTTCCGGACGGCCGTTGCACTGGTGGATCTGCCCAAGCACGATCAACGGCACCGGCAGGTGCTCGCGCTGGTCGAGTGCCCGGTCGATCTCGATGGCCTTCTCGGCAGCAGGCACGCCCTCCGTTGGACAGCGATCCGTGAAGGTACAACAAGCGACCGCCAAATTGGCGAGGAGGCGCGCCTGAAAGCCCAGATCACCAATATGGCGCGCCACTTCAAGACCGCGCCGACAGACCTCCATCGCCCGTGCCGGATCGATGGTCGTGTAAAGCACACCGAGATTGGTGTAGCCGCGGCAGGCCGCGCCCAGCAGACCGGCGGCTTCGGCCAATTCAATGCTACGCTCAACCTGACGCACGGCTTCACGGTTTCGCCCAAGACGAGCCAACGCCACAGCCTTGGTATTGAGTGCCTCGGCGGTCACAAGAGTGGCACCACGCCCCACCTCGGAGACATGTTCCGTCGTCAGGGTGCCTACGCAATCCAGCGCTGCGTCTGCCCATTTTGCCGCGAGAGCATGATCTCCGCTACGGAATGCCTGTCGGCCACGTTCTTGCCAGAGATGCGCCTGCTCGACCGGGGCATCCGCTCCATCGAGGAGCGCTGCCGCTTCAGCATAGCGGGATTCTGCGTGGTCCCGCTTGCCGACGTCCCAGAGCAGCCGGCCGATCTTACGCAAAACTCGCGCTGAAGCGACACGATCGCCTGACTCGCGGTATGCCTGCAACACCGTGTCGTAGTGGCTGTGCGCGATCTCGCGGTGGCCTGCCGGGCCGCTCAGATCGGCAATGCACTCTTGAATTGCCAGTTTGAGCGGTGTTTGCCCGACCGCGCCCAACGCAGTCAGGGCTCGCTCGTAGAGACGAAGGGCGTCATCGTTGGCGTATATCATTCGAGCGCGATCGCCCGCTGCCTGCAGGTAATGCGCACCCTTCTCCCGTTCGGCGCTCTGTGCGAAATGATGACCGAGCACTGTCAAATCCTCGAGTCGTTCCGGCTTGTCGCCGCACATTTGCTCCAAGGCAGCGCCGACCCGCCCGTGAATGTCGGTGCGGCGTTGCAGGAGCAGATTCTGGTAGATCACGTCCTGCAGCAACGTTTGCGTAAAGCGGTAGCTTTGCGACGAGACCGAGCCTGATCCGGCAACTTCCTCGATGATTTCCGCATCGCATAGTATTTCGCAGGCGGCTTCTAGCCGGCCGGGGTCGGCTGTCACGGTTTTCAGAAGTGTGGCATCGAAGCGCGGGCCGATTACCGCGGCTTCCTGGGCCAATCGGCGCACCTCTTGGGGCAGCCGGTCGACGCGAGCAAGCAACATTGCCTGGATAGTGGCGGGAATGCCGGTTGCGACTTCGCCTGCCACAGTCCGCCATCGCTGGCCCTCGCGCATCAGTACACCGCGATCGATAAGGCCGCGAACGATCTCCTCTAGAAAAAGGGGGTTGCCGCCCGCGCGCTCGAGGATTTGCTCGAGAAGCCCGCCTGCAGAGTTTACCCAGCTCTCGCCGAAAAGCGCCGCCAGCAGGCTGCGGCCGTCATTCCTGTTAAGCGGCGAAAGTCTCAGCGCTGTATGACTGACCCGACTTGAGTCGAGCTGGCCGCTGTCCGGCGCCGGACGATGGGTGACCAGCAACATCAACCGCGTGCGTTCCAACCTGTCCATCACGAAACGTAGCGCCTCAAGCGACACAGCGTCGGCCCAGTGCAGGTCTTCGACGACAATCAACAGCGGTGACAGCGCAAGCCGCCGTTCGATGATCGTGCGGACTGCGTAGAGAATTTGCCGCCGCAACTGCTCGGGCTCGACATGCTGCAACGTGGCTTCGGGGTCGCCAAGGCCAAGCACATGGTAGAGCAGAGGCATCAATCGCTTTGCCTCGTCGCCCTGCAGGCCGAGATCGGTAAGCAAGGCTGCGAGCTTCTCCCGCATTTCGTCCCCATTGTCGTTTTGCATCATCCCGGCAGCGCTGCGCACCACCGCGCCCAAGGCGCCAAATGATTGTTCGCCCAGTGGTGAGCAGGTGGCCTGCCGCACAGCGACGTTGCGAAAACGATCCTCATCGCCGACGCGGGCGACGAACTCCTTCACCAGCCGCGATTTCCCGATACCGGCTTCTCCGACGAGGCGGACAAGTTGGGCCGAGCCGCCACACGCCTGGTCAAGGCTCGCCAGCATTCTATTGAGCTCCGCACCACGACCTATCATCGGCGCGCTGAGGCCGAGTGCCTCGAGCCCACGCGCTGCACGCGGCGCCGCTAGCGGGGCATCGAGTCGATGGACGAGCACACTGCCAGCCTTGCCGCGAAGCACGACATCACCCAGCGGCTCGTAAGAGAAGGCATGCCGCGTCAGCCTGTGAGTGAGCTCGCCTACCAGCACCTCACCCGGCGCGGCGAGCGATTGCAGGCGTTGCGCCGTATTCACCGTGTCGCCGGTAACCGAATAGGATTTGGCGGTGCCGATGCCCAATCCGCCAGTAACAACCGGACCCGTGTTAATGCCGATGTGGAGTAACAGAGGCGAGCCGAAGTGGGAGGTGCCTTCGCCCAACCGCGCCGTGCGGGCGATCATGTCAAGAGCGGCGCGAAGCGCACGCTCCGGATCGTCCTCATGCGCGACCGGCGCACCGAACAAAGCGAGCAGTGCATCGCCGATGAATTTGTCGACGAAACCACCAAAGTTTCGGACGGCCGCGGTCAATTCCTTGAACAGTTCGTTCTGCAGCGCTTGCATGACCTCGGGGTCGAGTTGCTCACTGAGTGTCGTGAAGCCGCAAAGGTCGGCGAACAGGACCGTTACCGTCCGGCGATCGGCGTCAGAGACGGGATGCAGCCCTTCTTCGCGTTCGATGTTCGCAAGAAGCGACGGAGTCCGAGAAGGCGGCACAATGGTCTGGCTTGGTGTCGGAGCAGGCCGTTCGACGGCTTTTGCGGACGCACCGACGCTTGCCCCACATTTCGGACAGAACTCGAAATCAGGTGCGCAGGGATAGCCGCAACTGGCGCAAAGCACGGGCTGGCGCCTGCCACACCTCGGACAGAAAGCGTAACCGCTCTCAACCTCGAAACCGCAGCCTGAGCAGTCCATAGAACAAGACCTCGCTAGGGACCGTGACGGTGTGATCTAGCTACGCACTTCACGGCCAGGGTATTCACAAGGATGAACCGATCGCCGTCGACCAGCAAGCGGCAGTGCAAAATGGGCATCGAGCGATCGGTGCGGGTCCTGGGGCAGAGCGCTGCCGATCCGGACGGCGCCGTGGCCATCGTTTGCGAAAGTTTCCTCTTGCCACCTGCTAGCGTTGAGATGAGGAGACGCGTGATCAAGGCCACTCATCCTGACTTTCAATATCGACCGCCATAACGGCAAGATCGCTGCCGTACCGGCATATAGAGTTTGACGCAAAGGCCACGTCACTGCCGGCAGCTGTCAGAGTATAGTCGGGATCGGCGAGGCTCGTTACACTTTTTTCGGCTTAAACAGTTGAAGATAGAAGGCGATCCCTACCATGGGCGATGCGCGCAAAGCCGCCGGTAGGTGTCACAGTCTTCCTACTCCGTTGTGCTGGCTTTTTTCCTGCGCCGATTGGTGTGCGACTGCGCGACAGCCATTTGCAACTCGGGTGTGACCTCCAATGGCGCATTCTCTGCCTCATGTGGGGTCTGCAGCCCCTGGATGTGGACGGTCGGGAATGGGAGCTCGATGCCCTGTTCCTTGAAGACTTGGCGCAGGCGCACATAGAATTTGCGTTTCATACCGAAGGCGCCTCCCGGTCTGGTCATGGCCTTGACCCTCAACACGATGCCGTATTCGCCGAACTCCTGCACACCCTGCATCTTGATTGGGTCGAGCACCCAGTTTTTGAACTCCGGATCTTCCGCCAGTTCGAGGCCGATGCGCTTGATCAGCTTGCGAGCGAAGTCGATATCGGTGTCATAGCCAACGGTGATGTTGAATTTGTCGATAACCCAGTCACGGCTCTGGTTCTGGACTGCCCCGAGTTCACCGAAAGGTATCGTGAACAGCGGGCCACGATGGTGGCGCAGCTTCACCGAGCGCAGCGAAAAACTTTCCACCGTCCCCTTGTAATTGCCCGAGGAAATATATTCGCCGACACGAAACGCATCATCGAGCAGAAAAAACACGCCTGAAATGACGTCCTTGACGACGGTTTGTGCGCCAAAGCCCACCGCGACGCCGACGACGCCAGCGCCAGCGATCAGCGGGCCGATCTGGATACCCATGGAGGCGAGCATCATCAGCACCGCCATCACAACGATCAATGCGAGCAGCATGTTCTGGAGGATCGGCAAGAGCGTGTTCAGCCGCGCCTGCTGCGGATCGAGGATCGGGACGTCCTCGTCGCTGATCACAGGGTGCGGTATTTCGATGCCCAGCTTCCGTTCGATCAAAGCCTTGATGATCGACCAGCCGAAATCGGCTGCGAGGGCAATGACCACGACATTGATCAAGCCTCGCAAAATGAACATCGTCGTCGTATCGCTGTCGCGCATCGATTGCATGTTCAGACCCCAGACACCCGCGAGAAAGTAAGCCGCCGCCAGGATCAAAATCATCCGGATTCCGCGATCGATGACAGCGATCGTCACCGCCGGGATCGTAGGCCGGCCGACATCTTCCGAACCCGGCCGCAGGACGAAATTAACCCCGCGCTGTGTCAGCACGATTGCGAACGGCAGGAAGAATGCGGCGAAGGTAAACCAGAAGTATATATAGAGCCCGGCTACACGCTGCAGGAACAGGACGACGAAATAAGCAGTCAACAACCATGTCACTTCCGTGTGACCGCTGTGGCGCACACCGTCTCGCTGCGTTCTTGGCCGACGCCAGATGGCAAGCAGCAACAGCAGCAGCAGCACGAAATCGGCGCCCAGTGACAGGACCATCATTCCGTCCTGATCGATGCCGAGACCCGGCAAGAGGATAAACGCGGCGCCGAAAAAGGCGAAGACGCCGACGATCCGGGGCAGCCAATAGGACCAATGGTCCGCCACTACGTTGGTGATCGGCAAACCCCGAACCTCGACGGCGTTCTCGACGTTCATGAAGGAAGGGACGAGCATGGCCATGACGTACATGCGCACACCCCATGTGAGGACCGCCGCCATCAGGAATGTCAATACAATCTCGCGGATAAGCATCGGCCAGTCGAACAACATAAACGCGCCGGCGCTGCCCAGTGCGAAAGAGACAATCAGCATGCTGGAATAAAGCGCGCGACCACCAATCTTCTTGGCTCGCCCGATTGGCGTATCCTTCGGTTGCACGATAATCCAAAGACGAAATGGACGTGTGACTTTATACGTTGCCCAAGTGAGCGCCAGGCCGGCAGCAATGAACATCGCAATCAGCATAAATACGCTTGCGGACCCCTTGCTGGACATGTCCTGCATCGTCTCTGCGCGTACGCGCGCGAACTGGCCTGGCAGCAGGGGCAAGGTTCGCACGATTCGTTCGATATGGTGCCTGACCCGATCGAGCGTCGAGGATGCCATCGTATTCATCTGGCCCGGTGCGGCCACGGCGCCGGACGATGCGTCGGTCGGCGAAGCCCCTGCCTCGGCAGGCGTGCCCGTCGATCCGGCGTCCTGATTTCGTTGTTCAGCCACCCAGGCCTTCACTGTTGGATCGTCGAGAAGCTCGAACAGCTGTTTGACCCTTTCAGGCGGGACGGTCGCCGGCGCCTGCGCCTGTGCCTGGCCAGCCAACAAGAGGGCGATCCCAAAGACGAGCGGCCTGGCAACCAGGACCAGCATCGCCGTCAGGTACCCGAGACGCTGCGCCGGGCGCGCCAGGTTCGTGGCTCCCGATCGTCCAATCATGAGTGGCACCGTGCTGTTAACCTTCTGGTCAAAATCGACAAGCGACGACATTATGTCCGTTGTTGCCCTACCTTGGAGAAACAGATGTTGAGGTGCAAGACTTCATCGTTGCGAGCTAGACCGACGCCCGGCACCAGGATCCCAAGCCTATACCACGAGGGCATGAGCGCTTGCCATTCAGCCCTGTCTTCAAGCGTTTTTGCCTGCCCTAATTCGCCCCGATCTTGACAGAGCGGTGCTGCCATCCGATGCCGTCATCCGTTTTTGACATTCGCCGACTGTTGCCGAAGAAAACGAAAGCTCGATGATCCAGGACAATGCTACTGCGGCCGGTGTGGTCTCGATTTTCGATGCCGAGCAAACCATCGGCGCAACGCTTGCCAGCATCCGCCGGCAGACCTACCACGTACTGGGCATAGTCGCGGTAGAAGAGGGGTCGACGGACGGATCGGCGTTGAACAGCGTCCCTGACGACCGCTTCCTTTGGCAGGCAATCGCCGGCTATGTCTCCGGACTTTTGTTCTGCCTTCGAACCAGGCGCGGGTAAGACGGCGTGGCGCATAATCCTTTGGTTTCAATCGTGGTTCCTGCGCACAATGCGGAGGTGACGCTGGCGCGCGCACTCGATTGCCTTCTCGATCAGGAAATATTGGATTGGGAGGCAATCATCATCGACGACGCCTCCACGGACAGCACCCCTGCCATCATCGCCGGTTATGTGGAGCACGATGCCCGATTTCGGACGTTGAGGTCTTGCGCGTATAGCGCCGCCGGCGCGCGCAACAGCGGGATTTCGAGAGCGCGCGGCCACTGGCTCATGTTTCTGGATGCTGACGATTGGGTGGATGCCAGCTTCCTTGCAAAAATGCTGGCCGCACTGAAAACCGCGCCCGATGCAGTGGCCGCCTATTGCGGTTCTCGGCGCGTGATGCCCGATGGCGAACTCACTCCTTCGAGCATTTCAACGGAGGTTGCGATCCAGCCCTTCGAAACATTCGCCCGCCGGTGTGCCATTCGCACTCACGCGCTTCTGGTCGATCGGGAGGCAATTGTCGAGTTGGGCGGTTTCGATGTGTCGCTGCGCACCTGCGAGGACTGGGATCTGTGGCAGCGCCTCGCACGTCTAGGCAAAAATTGGGTGATGGTCGACGAGCCGCTCGCTTACTGTCGGATCAGCCCCAACGCGCTCTCCCGCAATTCGACACAGATGATGCTAGATGCGGAAATCGTGATCGCCCGCGGCTTTTCTGCTGATCCCAGGGTCAAACACCCAGCACCGGCACACGCCAATGGAGCGATCTCGGCGAACGGCAGCACCGCTTCCGAAGCACTCGCGTGGTTCGCGTTGTGGAACGCCGCGTCGGATTGCGGCCGCGGCTGGCACTCGATCAACCCGCAGTCCCTGCGCGCGCTCCCGGCAGGACGTAAGTGGGCGCGTGAGATCGCCACGGTGGTCTTCGATGGCCTTATGGTTGGAAGCCTTTCGGTGCCAGCGCAATTGGCTGCCAGTTGGGACAGGTTCGGCGGCTCCCTCACCGAGTTGATCATCGAACTCGGCAAGGTCTGGGACAATCCCGGCGCCGCTCGCCGCGTCCAGTATCACCTCGAGCAAATGCTTCTCGACGTCGACGATCTTGCCGCGCCGCGCAGACTGGCGCGGACACTCGGAATTCGTGTCGACGCTCGAAATCCGACCTCGATCGACCTTCCGGAAGGAATCGATCAAATCTACGCCTATCTGATGATCGATGGCCAGATCGAGGCTGTCGTGCAGTTCGGCGTACTCGGGACAGTGACCGGGGATCATTGGATTGAATTGATCCTGGATATCGTGCCCCCTGAGCGGCTTGTAGACAGTGCCGCAAGGCTTTCGAGACGATCGCCTGTACCGCAAAAGGGCGCTGGTGCCGACACGTCAAACGCGCTTGCAGCCGAGGCATTGTTGTCCGCAGCCGAACGTCGGCCCGATCCGGACAGCCACTTCGGCAAACTCGCCCAATTGGCCGCTGAAGCGCGGGAGCTGGTTCGATCAAGCGCCGAACCTGCACCACCTCCTGCAACGCCGCGCCGAGCACGGACCGCGGACAGGAGTGATCGCACGGCGTTCTGGGACAGCTATTTCGCGACCGAGGACCCGTGGAAGTACGGCTCGCTCTATGAGCAGGAAAAATATCAGCGGCAGCTCGAAATCCTGCCTGCTGGTCCCATCGGACGGGCGCTTGAGCTGGCCTGCGCGGAGGGCCACTTCACGCGGCAGCTGGCGCCGCGTGTGGGCCATCTGACTGCAACTGACATCTCCGCCATAGCCATCGAGCGGGCCCGTGCGCGATGCAGCGATCAGCCGAACATTGAATTCGGCGTACTGGATTTCTCCGCCGACGCGCTGCCGGATGGGATGGATCTGATCTTCTGTTCGGAGGTGCTCTACTACCTGGATGATCTCGCCGAGTTGCGGCGCATCGCCAAAAAATTCGCTGGGGCGTTGGCGCCTGGCGGCAGTTTCATCAGCGCACACGCATTCGTGCTGCGTGACAATCCTGAAAGGACGGGCTTCGACTGGAACACATTCGGTGCGCAAGCGATCTCGGAGACGCTGGCGGCGACCGAAGGCCTCGTCCTTGAGCAATCGATCCAGACCGAGCTCTACCGCATAGACCGCTTCCGCCGCCTGTCGCCGGACGATGTGGCGACGGAACCGGTGATCGATCATGTGCCAATCCGCGCGCCCATCGAAATCGGGGTCGCGCGAAATATCGTCTGGGGCGGGGCGCGGGCCTTGCGCCGCGACGTCGCGCGTAGCGAGCGGCGGCAGCGTATCCCTGTCCTGATGTATCACAGCATCGCCGATGATGGCCCGGCCGCGCTGGCCCGTTTTCGGCTCACGCCCGCCGCATTCGCCAGCCAGATGGCGTGGCTGCGCGCCAATGGTTTTCACGCGATTGGGTCCGAGCAGTTGGAACAGTCAATCGCCAACCGTCACCCTTTCGTTGGCCGCCCGGTGCTCATCACTTTCGACGACGGCTTCCAGAACTTTGCCGACCATGCCTGGCCGATCTTGCGCGCTAACGATCTGACCGCGGAAGTGTTCCTGGTGACGGATCTGGTGGGCGAAAGTGCAAAGTGGGACGCCGATATCGGTCCGCCGACGCGGCTTATGGACGCCGGGACGGTGCGACGCCTCTCCGCCGAAGGTGCGTTTTTCGGAAGCCATCTGGCGACGCATCGCGCGATCGATGGCCTGCCGAGCTGTGACCTGGCCGCCGAGCTCCTGCGCTCTCGTATGTTCATCGAACGTTGGACCGGTCGGCCAACCACGGCGTTCGCGGCACCCTTCTCCGTCACCGACCGACGGCTCGGACGGCTTGCCAAGGAGTGCGGCTATCGGATCGGCTTCGGCGGTAGACATGGGCCGGCGGACCTCGATTGCGATCCCATCGACCTTCCACGCATCGAGATTCGCGGGGATCGCTCGCTCGATGACTTTGTCGCCATTGTCGAGGCGGTGCTCGAATGAAGCGGTCGGTCGCTCACCGATAGTCGCCGTCGATTACCATTGTGCACCAACCTGGAAAGAGGCCTTAAGTGAGGCTCAGGTCCCCTTGATCACTGCTTGGCCGATCTTGCGCCATCGGGCGTTTTCGCGAACCAATCTCAGGTCGTCGGTCGTCTCGGCAAATGTGCGCGATCGGTATTGCCGGAGCAGGTCCGGGAAGAGCGCCCCTTCCGGCAGGCCGGCAAGCTGCTCGCGGACCGAGATCTTTTCATCGATGACCCGCATGCCCCAGGCATTTTCCCGAACCTGCAGCTCCGCAGCCAAATCGTGCTCTTCCGGCGCGTTTTCGTCCAGCGCAGCCAGCAGAATCGAGTGGAAAAGCGCTACATAGCCAATCTGTCTCAGGCCGCCCACAACCCGGACGCGCGGCAATATGGCAAGGACGAGGAACGTCAGGAACAAGTTCGGCAGCAGCACGCCGTCCAACAGCGCCTGCCTGAGATGCGGCCGCTCGAACGGGATGGAAAGACCATGCGGCCTGTCAGGCTCGATCAGACGCCCGTTCTCAAGGACCAGCTTGCGCACGCGCTCCTCGCGGATGCCCCAGAAATGGGCCGTGGCATTAGGCAGGAATCTGCCAAATGGGCTCGATTCGGCCTCTTGCATGGCACGTTCGAGACGCTGCCGCCTTGCGGGCTCAATGAGCAGCTTGGAAAGAAGGCTGCCGTCATGTTCTAGATGCCGCGCCATGGCAGAAGCGGCGAGCCGATCATCGATGAAAACCGGCAGGGCCATGCCGGAACGATCCCAATCGGCGACCAGATCCTCGTTGAGGGCTGTCAGCGCATCGGCGGCTGTTCCAAACACCTTGTCCTGGCTGGCAAGCAATGTGCCCAGCCAGCGGCTGGCATCCGTTTCATCGCCCACCGCTTCGAGCGCGCGCTTGTTGAGGGAGACGGGACCGGCCACGCAGGCGCTTTTGCGGCACAGTTTGTGGCGCCCCATGCCAAACAGGTTGACCTTGTCGTCACCGACATCCAGCCATCCTGGCCCCTCCCGGCCAATTGTCTCCATGGTCATCGTCGTTCCCATGAAACCGAAGAAGGCCGACAGCCCGTTTTCGACCGCGCCGAGCCAGGCAAGCAGGAGGGCATCGAAGGTAATCCTGTCCATCAGAAGCAGGCAGTGCAGGCCGGACTGAATCACCGGTCTGTCCTCGAACTCGTCGAGGGCCTTACCGATCTCTTCAGGCTGCATGATCACGCCAAGGCGCTGATGCAGGACTTCGCGCAGGATCGAGCGGGCAGCGATCGCCGGGGCCGATGCAGGCCTTGCCACCGGCCGCCACAGATGGCGGGCGTAATCGGAAACCGGCGCATTCCAGTTCTGCTCGATGTCACGCACGACTTCCGGGCAGAGTAGCGACAGCACAGCCAGAATTTCCACCGGAGGCGTAGCGGTTGGGTCAAAGACGGCAGTCATCAGAACCGCAGCCGGGCCATGCTCAGGAGGTCGTGGTACTGCCCGTCGGTAAAACCGGCCTTCACATGCCGGCCTTCGACCTCGAAACCGTGGCTTGTATAGAGGCGAATGGCTGGTTCGTTGTCGGCATAGACGGTCAACTCGACCCGCTTCAGGGCCCGCCAGTTGTCGGCCACGTCAAGCAGCGCGCCAAGTATGGCAGAGCCGATGCCCTTGCCGACAAAGGCATCGTCAAGGCCGATATTGATCTCGCCGATATGCGAACGGCGCGGCGAACCCTGCACGACCAGGCTGCCATGGCCGACGACCTTGCCGTCCAACTCCGCAACGATCCAGGTGGTTTCCTGGCCGGACTTGGCGATGCGTCGCTCTACCTGCTCGACCATCTCGAAGGGCATCCTGAGCGTGCCCCAGCGGAAGCCCGGCATGTTGAAGATAGCGCAAAGCGCCTCAGCATCGCTTGGCCGGACGGATCGGAGCTGCGGCTGGATTTTGTCGGAAGATGGCGAGGTCGTACTGGTCATGGCGTTCCCGGCGAAGGCAATCGGCCCGGCACGATGCACCGGACGTCATCTGGAAATCCAGCCTTCTCTGCAACCTATGATGCCGATTGCGAGCCAAAATACCGGGAGGCGGCGTAGAGTTTGAAGGCGCCGCTGATCCCGATCCAGCCGAAAAGGGCGAGCCAGAACAATGTCCCGGTCGCCGTCCAGTCGATCCGGTGCACCGCCGCGTCGGTGATGACGAGGCCAAGGATGGCAAGCAGGCCAACCAGAAACTGCGCCAAGCCGAGCACCAGCAGTTCCTCGGGCGGCGCGCTTTTCCAGACGAGATATGTGCCGCCCGCACCGGCGAGGAAGATGGCGCTGTAGACCTGAGCGTGGAAGGCATCGACCGGCCAGGGCCAGATGCTGTTGAATGTCAGGGGAAACAGCAACAGGCCGACGCCATAGAGCCCGAGGACCGCCGATTCCATCCGCATGTAGCCGCGCCATGCGGGGTTTAAGATCGCGCCTTTTGCAGAAGGACGGGCCCTTGCCCGCCACAGGAACAGCCCGGATACCGCGACCGAAGCAAGATAGACCAAAAACCAGAGCCAGGGCGCTTTGCGCTCGAAGTTGAAATAGCCGAGATTGATGAACGAAGCCACCGAGACGATGACGGTGAAGATGAAGGCCATGACGAGCACGAGCCTGCCGGGCGACCAGCGATTCCAGAACAGCAGCGCCGCCATCACGACCATTTCGGCGGTGTAGAAGCCGCCGAGAAAGCGGGCATTGAACGGCGTGACGGCCCAAGGCCAGCGCGGCTTGACCAGCACAGGCGCAAAAAACAGGCCAGCGCCCACGATCAGGACGATGATGACCGCCGCGGAGAACAGGCGCAGGGCCGCGGGAAATGGCGGGTTGTTGGATGTCGGCATGGGAGAAAGCCCCAAAGATGAATGCCCGTGAACCACCATAGTGCCGCTTGCCGCCGATGAAAATCCGCCGAATGGAAATTGAACTGCCACCAGGGCTTATCCATTCGATAGCCGTACGGTCCGTTTCGAAGTAAGATTGAGCACTTGGACCAAAGACCGGTCCGGTCAACACGCCCCGAGGGCGCATTTTCCGGAGCCTGCACGATGAACGAAGCTCAGGATCTGTTCTCGCTTCTGCGGCAATCGACCGATGTCGATCCACTGGCAATCGACGCGATCAAGCGGACCATCTCGGAGGGCAAGGACCGCGAACTTTGCCGCATCAATGCGCCAGCCTTCGCCAGCAAGCATGGCCTCGACGAGGAGCGGACCATAGGCGCCTTTCTCCACGCGGCGCGGGTGGGCATCTTCGACATTTCCTGGAATGTTCTGTGCCCCGGCTGTGGCGGCGTGCTCGACACCAACGCCACGCTGAAAACCCTGCAGAAGGACGAATACACCTGCGCGCTGTGCTCCGAGGGCTATTCGCCGACCCTCGACGAGATGGTCGAGGTGACATTCACCGTGAGTCCCCGCGTGCGCAGGATTGCCGCCCACAATCCACACGAACTGCCGATGGTGGAATATTTCAGCCAGATCTACTGGGCGTCCGGCGTTGATCTGCCGGAAGAAGATTTCGCGAAGACGATCGAAGCGTTCTCGCTGGAGGATATAGAACTTGCGCCCGGTGAAAAGGCGGTTCTGCCCATACAGCTTCCGTCCGAATTCATCATCGTCTTCGAGCCGGTCACCCATTCAGCGCAGTTCATCGACGTGAAGGGCGAACCGACAAAGGAGCGCCGAAGCCTCTCTTTGGTCTTCGACCGCGACCATGTCCAAAACCAGACGCTGGAGATGCAGCCCGGCCCGTTGCGCATTTCGCTGGAAAACAGGACCGACACCCGCGTGCTGCCGACGGTCTTCATCGCTGGCCAGGCATTGCATGATTTGCTGGGCAAACGCCGGCCCTTCCTCACCGCCAAGCGCCTGCTCACCAACCAGACGTTTCGCGATCTCTATCGCACGGATACGCTCGACATCAACCAGCGCCTGAAGATCACCAGCCTGACCTTCCTGTTCACCGACCTGCGCGGATCGACCGCGCTTTACGAGCGGGTGGGCGACCTTTCCGCCTTCGATCTCGTGCGCGCGCATTTCCAGGTTCTGCACGAGATCGTCGCCGCGGAGGCAGGCGCGGTGGTGAAGACGATCGGTGATGCAGTGATGGCGACCTTCGCGACGCCTGATCGTGCGATTGCCGCTGCCCTCAGGATGCGCGATGCCATGCGTGCACTCAACGACCAGAGCGGGCGCGAGGATCTGCTGCTCAAGATCGGCATCCATGCCGGCCCCTGCATCGCCGTGTCCATGAACGAGCGACAGGACTATTTCGGCCAGACGGTCAACATTGCTTCGCGGGTCCAGAACCTTGCCAACGCACAGGCGATCTTCGCCACCCGTGCGGTGGTCGACGACAATCTCACCGCCGATCTGTTGCGCAGGAACGCGCTGACGCCCGTGCCTCACGAAGTCTCGCTGCGCGGCATCGAGCGAGAGATAGCAGTATATACGATCCCCTGAAGATTGGGCCCCTGGGTCCGTCTCCGCCCTTCACACGCGTCTAGCGATAAAATAGCGATCGGCGGGTACCGAAGGGGGCGGCGGGAGGCGTTGCAACTGTGGGTGATCGAGCGGCGTGCCACTGACCGCGATGCCGCCGACGCGAAGCAGGCGGGCGGTCAGATCGGGAAGCCAGGTAGAAGTCACTGCATCGCGATCTTCATAGCCGGTGCCAAGGTCGGCATGAACCAGAGCGGCGTCGATGCCAATGAACCTGCTCGCCGTCTCGCGTATTTCGCCGAGCACGAGGTTCTCAGCTTCGGGAATTGAGCTGGAGTGGGCGGCGAGTGCGCGGTCGAATGCCACGATCCGGCGCCCGGGCAGGCGCTCGCGCAGATGGTGGAACGTCCGTCCATTGCCGAGGCCGAGCTCGATCACGGGGCCCTCGATCTTCGCCACCTCCGCGCAGACTTGATCGAGAATGTCGCGCTGTGCGGTCATCCTGCGGATGAAACTCTCGAGGCGACTCATATGCGTTTGCGTGTCCTGAACCAGCTCAAGAGATCGGCAATGCCCGCGATTAAACCCCGATCGAGCCTCGTCGCATATAGAGGCCAACGATGAACACTGCAACAACCGAACAGGCTGCCGACGAGGATCGTAACGGGTCGACTTGGCGGCCCGGCGCGCGGCGGAATAGCGATGTCATTTGTATGGGTCTGCGGCGTCCCGCAAGCCGTCGCCGAGGAAGTTGAACGCCAAGATGACGAGAATGACGGGGAGCATCGGCAAAAGCAGCCATGGATAGAACGCGATGACGCTAACGCTGCGCGCCTCGGTTAGCAGGATGCCCCAGCTGGTTGTCGGCGGCCGCAGGCCGAGCCCGAGGAAGCTCAGCGCCGTCTCGCCCAGGATCATGCCGGGTATGGAGATCGTCGCCGTCGCGATCAGATGCGACATGAAGCCGGGAATGAGGTGCCGCCGGATAATGCGGCTGCTGTTGGCGCCCATCAATTGCGCTGCCAGGACGTAATCCTCCTCGCGCAAGGCCAGAAGCTTTGAACGCACGGCCCGCGCCAGTCCGGTCCAGTGGAGCAGCCCGAGGATGACGGTGATGCCGAAGTAGATCAGGATCGGACTCCAGGTTATCGGCATGATCGCCGCCAGGGCCAGCCATAGCGGAATACTGGGGATCGATTGCAGAACTTCGATTATCCGTTGAACNATACGTGCGCCATAGATGATGCGCGAGAGCACATCGCGCCCCAGCCTGTCAGTGCCGGCCAGAAAGAGCTGGCCGTTTTCAGCAGGGCAGACAAAATGCCTGTCACCTTCGATCAGGCCCCAGAACCGGTAACTGTCGCCCTTGCAGAAGAAACGGATCCGCTGAACATCATCCGGTTTCTCGATGTAGTTCCGCTTGAGCGTATCCATGTCCAGCGTCATCTGGCGGCCATAGACGAACGGCCCGACGAGTTGGCCGTTGTGGAACAGGTGCACCCGCTGCGGCGGCGAATAGATGTAGTCCATGTTGCGCGTGTGCAGATTGTAGGGCGCCAGGAACTCGCAGATCAGTATCCCGAAATAGAGCGCTGCCAGGAATATGCCGGATACAAGCGCAAGCCGGTGCCGTCGGAATTTCCACCACATCAGGCGCAACTGCGACGCCTGAAAGACCTTCGACTGCTCCGCCGTCATCGCCTCGACCGATTGCAGATCAAAGGGCGCGATGGAAACGTAGTGTTGCAGTGGGGCACCCGGAGCGGGCAGCGGCGATTGCGTGTTCATTTTGTGCTGCCGCCCTGCAAACGAATTCGCGGATCAAGGAGCGCAAGCGCCAAGTCGGAAATCAGGACACCGATGACCGTCAGGAAGGCGAGGAACATCAGGAACGACCCTGCCAGATACATATCCTGGCTTTGCAGCGCTCTGATCAGCATCGGCCCGGTCGTTTCCAAAGACAGCACTATCGCGGTGATTTCGGCACCGGAGATGATGGCCGGCAGGATAGAGCCGATGTCGGAAATGAAGAAATTGAGCGCCATGCGCAGCGGATATTTGACGAGCGCCCTGAAGGGATGAAGGCCTTTGGCGCGCGCGGTCACGACATATTGCTTGTGAAGCTCATCGAGCAGATTGGCGCGCAGCCGCCGGATCATGCTTGCCGTGCCGCCAGTGCCGATGATCAAGACTGGGATCCAGAGATGGGCGAGGATCGACTTTGCCTTGTCCCAGCTCATCGGCTCACTGAGATATTGCGGGTCCATGAGGTGGCCGATGGAGGTGCCGAACCAGATATTGGCGAAATACATCAGGATCAGCGCCAGCATGAAATTCGGAATGGCAAGGCCGAGAAGGCCGAAGAGAGTAAGGCCATAGTCGCCCCAACTGTATTGATGCGTGGCGGAGTACATGCCGATCGGAAAGGCGATGAGCCAGGTGAATATGATCGTGACGAAGGAAACCAGCACGGTCAGCCACATTCGGTCCCCGACGACGTCGCGAACCGGCAACTCATACTCGAAGGAATAGCCGAAATCGCCGTGCAGCATCCCGCCGACCCAGTAGAAGTAGCGAATGACCGGCGGCTGGTCGAAACCATATTCCTTCCGCATCATTTGGATGCGATCGGAATCCACCGCTTCGCCCTGAGCCCGAAGCTCGGAGACATAGCTGTCGAAATAGTCGCCTGGGGGAAGTTCGATGATCGTGAACACCAGCGCCGATATGATCAGCAGCGTTGGAACCATCACAGCGATGCGCCAGACAATATATCGAAACACGCTCAGGACTCTCCAAGCCAGAATGTATCCGGCATGTAGACACCGAAATAGGCGGTCGGGTCATAGCCGTAGAGCGCCTTGTCAGGCAGATTGCGCAGTCGTGAGGACGCCAGAACCGGCTGATGTGTTCCGTTCACCGTGCCGATCGAAAACACCTGATCGGTGTAGATCGATAGCATTGAATTCCAGATTTCGGCGCGCTCCGCGGCATCGGTCGATGCGTTCCAGCGTTTGAGTAAAGCCACCAACTCGACCACTTCAGGAAGATCGGGCGCCTCACCCATCTTGCCATGGGACAGATAGTAAGCACCCCAAAGCGGCCATTGCAGCTGGTCGTCGATGGTGGGGGCCAACTGGTACGGGTTCATGTCGGGGGTCGGCACGCCATTGTCGATGCCCGACCATATCGACATCATGATCTGGCCGCCAAGCGCGCGGCTGCGGAAGATGTCGCGCTGAGAAGTCCGTACGAACAGGGCGATGCCAATCTGGCGCCAGTGATCGGTGATGAGTTCGAGCGCGTCGGTTTCCAACGTGCTTTCGCCGGCCGTTTCCACTATGATCTGCGCCGGGCGTCCATCGGGAAGTATCCGCAGGCCATCAGCGTCGCGCGCCTGAAGCCCGACCTCGTCGAGCAGGGCGTTGGCCTGGTCGGGATCATGGGCGACCCAGGCCTTCGCGAATTCCGGCCGGTAGAGCGGGCTCTCCGGCAGGACCGTATCTGCACTTTCCTGTGCCAATCCGTAGAACACGGCCAGATTGATCTCGCGCCTGTCCACAGCGAGCGACAGTGCGCGGCGCACGCGCACGTCACGAAAAAGGCCACGCCACACCTGATCGGCACAATTCAGATTGGGCAGCAGCGCCAGCCGCGAACCCTGAGTGCGTTTCCAGAGATGCATCTTCACCGGATAGCGCTTCTCCGTATCCTTCAGGAAGGAGTAATCGGCGAAGTCAATTCCCATGGCTTGCAGGTCGCTCTCGCCCGCACCGGTCTTGGCGGAAATGATGGCCGACGAGCTGACGTTCAAGACAATCCGGTCAACATAGGGCAGTTGCCGGCCATTCTCGTCTGTCCGATGGAAGAACGGGTTTCGCTCGAAGATGAACTGCTCAGCCGGCGGTTTGGTCCGGTTCTGCCAGGGATCGAGCGTCGGCAGTTCCGGGTTCTCCGGGCGATACTGCCGCGACATGCGGATATGCAGGAGCGTCCATTTCTGGACCCGGTTCTCCGTCATGAGGCCGGCGAGCCGGAATGGATCCTGGTATTTCTTGTGGAACTGCTTGAGATAGGCGGCCGGCAGGACAAGCGATAGCGGCGAGGCGGCAGCGAGCTTGGGCAGGAAGTCGGGATTTGGCGCCTCCCAACTGTAGCGGACCGTCAACGGGTCGACGATCTCGAAACGTGGCGGCTTGCCATCCGCCAGCAGGCCCGGGGCAAGGCCGCCTTGCGAAAGCTCATCGTTCAGCCAGACATCTTCCCAGCAATAGCGAAAGTCCTCCGGCGTCAACAGGCTGCCGTCAGACCATTTATGTCCTTCCCGCATCTTGAAAGTGAAGACGCGATCATGGACTACGTCGAAACTTTCGAGAATGTCGGGTTGCATGTTAAGCTTTTCGTCATAGCCGACCAGGCGAGCATACCCATAGATCGTCATCATCCGGATGTCTTTCTGGCTGCCGATGATCGTGCGCAGCGTGCCGCCATACTGGCCGGGCTGCCGGCCCATCGCAGCGAGATTCAACACGCGCGGGCTCTTGGGCAGGCGCTCAGTGAGTCCCGGCAGCGCCCTGGCCTTCAGCTGCGGCAGAAAAAATTCCGGCTCCAGGTCGCCTGCGTGCAACGTGCCCGGCAGAAATGCCGAAGTCATGAGCCCAAGGACGGTGCGCCGGCTGATCAAGGGCGTAGCTCGCTGACATCGGCCGAACGTCGGGCCAGCACGAGGTGGCCGCCGCCAAGATCGAGCGGCGACAGCATACCCTCGTCGCCCTCGTCGCGGAATTGCGGTCCCCATGCGCTGGTGTCGGAGGCGCCGCTGAGCTTCAACGTCTTGAAATCCATCGGTCTGTCGAGATCGGGAAAAGGCACCGCGGCGACCAGTGAGCGCGTGTAGGGGTGGACCGGTTTCCTAAGCAGAATTTCGCGCGGGGCAAGCTCGACTATACGCCCGCCGCACATCACTGCGATGCGGTCTGCCATGTAGTCCACCACCGCCAGGTTGTGGGATATGAATAGGTAGGTCAGGCCCAGTTCCTTCTGCAGGTCCTTCAAGAGGTTCAGGATCTGCGCCTGGACAGAGACATCGAGCGCCGAAACCGGCTCGTCGCAGATCAGGAGTTCAGGCCCCAGCGCCAACGCGCGCGCGATGCCGATACGCTGACGCTGCCCGCCGGAGAAACTGTGCGGATAACGCTTGATGAAGCGCGGATCGAGCCCGATTGCCTGCATAAGGCTCTTGACCGTGGCTAGTCGGGATGCGGCATTGCCCCGTTGATGGATTTCCAACGGCTCGCTCAAGATGTTCTCCACCGTCATGCGAGGTGAAAGCGACGAAACCGGATCCTGGAAGACCATTTGGATTTTCGCTCGCAGCAGGCGCAGGGCGTCTCCCTTGCCTTCCAAGACGTCGATCGGTCCATCGCGGCCGTTGAAGATCACAGAGCCGCCGCTAGGGGTGACAGCCCGCATGAGGATCTTGCTGACGGTGGTTTTGCCGGAGCCGCTTTCGCCGACCAGACCCAGGCACTCACCCCGCCTGATATCGAAGCTCACGCCATCTACGGCGCGAACAGAGGTTTGATGATCGCCGCCGAACCATCCGGACTTGCGGATGGTGAAGGTCTTTTCCAGATCCCTGACCGATAGCAGGATGTCGTCCGGCCCCTTCGATGCCGGCGCCGTCTGTTTGCCGAGCAGGTTCCCGACATTCACAGGCACCTCGCGGAGCGCCTTTAGCCTTTCACCAGGCTTCAGGTCGAAATGCGGAACGGCTGCCATCAGGCCCCTCAGGTAAGGGTGACCTGGCCGGCGGAATATCGCCTCGACAGGTCCCGCTTCCATGATCTCGCCATGGTAGATAACCACAACCTCGTCGGCGACATTGGCGACCACGCCGAGGTCGTGCGTGATCAGCAGCATCGCCATGTTCAGCTTGCTCTGAAGCCCGCGCAGCAATTGCAGGATTTGCGCCTGGATGGTGACGTCCAACGCCGTCGTCGGCTCGTCGGCGATCAACAGGGCGGGCCGGCAGATAAGCGCCATGGCGATCATGGCGCGCTGACGCAGTCCTCCCGAAAGTTCAAACGGATACATGTCATAGGCGCGCTTGGGATTAGGAAAGCCGACAAGGCTGAGCATTTCCTCGGTCCGCGCCTTGCGCTCTGCCCGAGGCAGGGGCGTATGAATCTGCAGGGATTCGCTAACCTGGTTGCCGATCGTGTGCAGCGGCGACAGCGATATCATCGGCTCCTGAAAAATCTTGCCGATGCGGCTGCCTCTCAACGCCCGGATTTCGGGTCCATCACGCGGCATCTGCAGGATATCCTGCGTCGTGCCAGGCTTTTCAGGATCGGAAAATAGGATACGGCCACGAACATGGGCTGTGTTCGGCAAAATGCCCATCACTGCCTGGCTAAGAACCGATTTTCCGGAACCGGACTCGCCCACAAGCGCGGTAACCTTGCCGGGCAGGACGCGAAGATTTGCACGCCTGACGGCATGCAACGGTCCCCCGACAATGGCAAAAGAGATGCCAACATCTTCGACCCGCAGTAGATCAACACCCGAATTCATTCTCACACCAGCCCCACCCTGGCGGCCTGCCGAGCGGCAGGCCCAGAAAGCGAGACTAGCGCATTACCAGCCTAGAGCAACTTGGATTCGAAGCGGTCGCCAGTGGCGAATCCGGCGACCGGACCGGTTACCAAAGGTGTTCGGATCAGATTGGGGCGAGCTACTGGAGCTTCCTCGGGTCGCCCGCCGACAGCCGAGCGGCATCGCGATGAAGCAGCATGACCTGCTCGGCCTCCGATCTCCGGTCGTAAGTCGGCTCCAGCGCACGGTCTTCATCGAGTGCGAGAGCGCCCGACAGATCGGGTGAAAGCACCGTCAGCTTCTGCTTGACCCCCGCCAGTTCCTCGTTGCCGAGCGTTAGCCAGCTGTTAGCGCCGCAATAGCCGGCGAAGTCCTTGCTGGCGAGAACGCAGTGCGGATATTTCTTGGTCAGGGTCTGGAGGCGCTGGACCTCGTTTACTGCCGAGCCGAAGACAGAGAATGTGAGCCGGTCGGTAAGCCCGACATTGCCGAACATCACGTTGCCGACATGCAGGCCGATGCCAAATTTTATGTCGGCCAACCCCTGTTCCTTCCTTCGCAGATTGAGATCGATCATGCGCGCAGTGGCTTTGTGCGCTGCCGCCAGAGCAGACTGGCAGGCGATCTCGGACTGCGAGCGATGCCTTTCGCAAGGGTAGACGGCAATGAAGCCATCCCCTATGAAACTCATGATCTGCCCGCCTTTGCGATTGAAAGGTGCAGCAATGGCATCGAAAAACTGGTTCAGAGTATCGATGTAGATTTCGCGGCCGGAAGTTTCGGCAAGCCTTGTCGACCCGCGCATATCGGCCATGACCAGCGCGGCTCGGATTGTGTCGCCCTCGCCGCGCTTGATCTGGCCGTCCAGCACGCGTCTGCCGGCGTCGCCGCCTAGATAAGTGGTCATCATGTTGTCGGCCAGCTTGGTGAGCACCGCCATTTTGGTTGCGATGGCGAGATGGTTTTGGATACGCAGCAGCGCCGAAATCATGCTGTCGGTGAAACCTGAAGCACTGTCGGTAGACCAGGACCCGATCATGCCCTGACTGGTATTGCCGTTAAAAGGATGGACGAAAGCAATGTAATCGGTCACGCCCATAAGCCTGAGTTCATCGAAAACAGGAAATTCCGACGGGACCGACGGGTCGAGCCGACGCCGCAGATGGTCGAGCTTGTTGCTGAGCAGATGGTAGTATGGGCTGGTCAGGAATCTGTCAGAATGGACACCGTCCTTTTTGCGGAAGCCTTCCACTTCCATGCCTTGGCCGCGAACCCAGGTGAAGCCAAGCGCGTCATAGAGCGGATGAAGCATCGAAAAGCTCAAATGCACCCGCTTCAGCGGCAGGCCGGCAGCAGCCAGCCGTTCGCAAAACCCCTTTACCAATGTTTCCAGCTCGTTGCCCGCCAGCGCCGACTGAGTCAGCCAATCGGCAACCTTATCCATGAGAATTGTGGAAATTTCTGCTTGCGCCGTACTCATACCACCTCGAAACCCGTCGAAGACGGAGCCATTATCCTTCGATCCGCCATAACACAGTCCGCCAGCGACCCAAAGATACCCCAAAGTCAACGAGGCCGGCTTCGGCGGCAGAACGGCGAAAGAATTTCCCGAATGACCGTCCTTGCAACCAAGGAACAGGCTTAACTGCATTCATGTCTTGTGGCGTTATGTGGCGAAGCTGCGGGCGGAGTGCAATCACGATCCTGACATCGCCCAGAAAATTCGCCGGCTGGGGCGCAGTCAGGCCTTCACCACCGTCTCTCGGACGAGCCCGAGACGGCCAAAAACATTGCGTGTGTCGACGATCAGAAGGGCGTGATCAGCGATTGTCTGATAGTCGATCGCGTCATGGTCGGTTGCAACGACGACAGCATCGAAATCCTTCAAGGCCGCCTCGGTCAATTCGACCGAGCGGCGCCCCTTGATCGCCATATGCTCCCTTGTGGTCGGGATCTCGGGAACATGCGGATCGTGGAATTCCGCCTTGCCGCCCCATTCCTCGATGAGTTCAATGAGCCGCAATGAGGGGCTTTCGCGTATGTCGGGCACATTCTTCTTATAGGCGAGCCCGATGATGAGAATGCGCGAGCGGCTGAGCGCCTTGCCGCAGCGCCGGTCCAGCGCTTTCGCCAGTTCATCGACCACATGACGCGGCATGGCAGTGTTGATCTCTGCCGCCAGCTCGATGAAGCGGGTCGGCAGTTCGTATTCGCGCGCCTTCCACGTCAGGTAGAAGGGATCGATCGGAACGCAGTGCCCGCCCAATCCGGGGCCAGGATAGAAAGGCATGTAGCCGAAGGGCTTGCTCTTGGCCGCCTCGATCACCTCCCAGATGTCGATGCCCATCGCGCCGAGCACGACCTTCAATTCGTTGACGAGGGCTATGTTGACCGAACGGAAGATGTTTTCCGTCAGCTTGACTGCCTCGGCGGTCGCCGTGGTGGAAACCGGAACGACGGTTTTGACCACGCCTTGGTAGAAAGCCTGCACGAGCGTCGCCGCTTCAACGCCGTCACCTGCCACGACCTTCGGGATCGTCGCGACTTCAAAGCTGCGGTTGCCGGGATCCTCGCGTTCGGGCGAGAAGCCGAGGAAGAAGTCTATCCTCGACTGCAAGCCGGTTTCTTCCAGCATGGGCTTGATCACGTCGTCGGTGGTGCCGGGATAGGTAGTAGATTCCAGCACGATGAGGTGGCCGAGACGCAGATACTTTGCGATGGTGCCAGTGGTGTTCCTGACAAAGGAGAGGTCCGGCTCACGGTTTTTCGTCAGCGGTGTCGGAACGCAGATGATGATGATATCGCAGACGGACAGTTCGGCAAAATCCGCGGTGGCGCGGAACCGTCCACTCGCCACGTGGCCTGCAAGGGCTGTCGACGTCACCGCCTCGATGTAGGATTGGCCGCTGTTCAGGCTCTCGACTTTCTGGGCTTCGATGTCGAAGCCGAAAACCGGGAAGCCGGCGCGTGCGACCGCAATTGCCAGCGGCAACCCGACATAGCCCAATCCGATCACGCCGACTTGCGCGGCGTGCGTCGAGATACGGTTCAGCAGACGGTCATATGCCGATCGTGAAGCGTCCAAAAATCTGCTTCCCCGTTAATTCGGATAGGCTGGCCGTTCCCATGGCGCGGCTTACCATGGTCCCAGGAACCATGGCCGAGGCATATTGCGGAAAAAGGATTCCCGCAAGCCGTCATCAGACCGGCAACTTTGCCTTCAAGCTTGCGGCAGCCATCGCATAGCCGCCGGCGGCACCATCTATGAAATGAACGTGATCGCGCTGCAGAGGCGAGGCGACGAGGCATGTCATCAAGGCCGATTTCTGGCGGTGTAGGCCATAGTTGCAGATGCCCGCCTCTTCCGCCTGTTTCAGCCGGTTCTCGATCCGTTGCAACACATCAGCGTCAACGTCGATGGTCATCTTCAAGCCGTCATCGAATTTCCGGAAATCCGAATTGCTGGCCACGTCGCGTTTGTAGATTTTCGGATCGAAACTGCCGATCGTCCAGCCATATCTATCGGTGACGGCCGTAAGCGTCATCAGGAACACTATCCACACCTTCGACAACCACCGCCGTCCCGCCGGCGCCGTGGCTCGCGCCTCGATATCCAGGCCGGCGGGCAGCAAACTGTAGTCCGGTCCGTTCACCGGCACCGGGTGGCCATCGCGTTCCTGCCTGCGGGCAAGGGCGATGATGTCGGATGCCAGATACTGAAAACCGCGCAAGTCGCGCGACGCCCCCGGTATGGCTATGATCGAGACGATTTCGCCATGCCGGGTCTCGATCGGGTTCCAGCGGCAGGAGAGGCCGGTCAGATCCGGTCGCGCGCCGGCTGGCGCAGGATCGACACGGTAGCGCCCCGCTTTCATCTCGGCTTCCGCCCAACTGCCGCCACCGCCGGCGAACATGGCATAGAAGACCGCATCGGAGGCTTGGAACCTTGCCACCCGAACGTCGAGGCCTTGGGCTCGAATATCCTTTATCGGCACGATTGCGGCTCGCAAGGTCAGGTCCAGTTCGTCCGCCACCCATCTTTGGACAGCCGCCAGCGCGTTGCGGGTGATCTCCAGCGCCGAGCCGGGAAACGCGACGAGCGCGCCGTCGCCGCCGAAGACAAAGGGCAGATCTTGCCGACCCAGCGCATTGAGCAGCGCCGAAATGACGCTGGCGCCGGCCATATTGACTGTTTTGTAGCGTCCAGCCTCGATCGCCTTGGTCGAGCCGACAATGTCGGCGGTGGCCAGCGCCCAGCCATCGGGGAGAGGCCGATAGTTGTCGATATCGGCAACGCTTTCGAACTTTGCGAAGACCGGCAGAGAAGCGACAAACGGGTCGGACGCGGCAGCTGTTTCCATGAGCATCAGATAGCACATTCCACTGCTTGAAGGTGAAGTCGATCATGCTTCGAAATTGACTTGCGCATGCTTTCCGATGATAGGGTCGCGCGATGCGAATTGCCTTCTACGCGCCGCTGAAGTCGCCCAATCATCCCGTCGCCTCCGGCGACCGCCAGATGGCACGGATGCTGGTCAAGGCGCTGGAGCATGGAGGCCACAGCGTCGAACTGGCATCCGAATTGCGCTTCTATCTACGCGAACCGGAGCCGAAAAGTTTCGATGCGCTCAAGATAGAGGCCCGAGGGGAAGCCGCGCGGCTGACCAGGCTTTGGGATCGTGACGGCAAGCCCGATCTATGGTTCTGCTATCATCCCTATTATAAAGCGCCCGACCTGATCGGGCCCGAGCTGGCGTCGACCTTTGCTATCCCATATGTGACAGCGGAAGCTTCCTATTCGAGGCGGCGCAATGCCGGTTTGTGGGCCGATACGCAAGCGTTGGTGGTGCGAGCCGTCGAGCAGGCGGCGCTGAACATCTGCTTCACGCAAAGGGATCGTCAGGGACTGGCAGATGCGATACCCGACGTCGCTCTTGATATGCTGTCGCCCTTCATCGACACATCGGTATTCCGGGAAATGCCGGGACGAGGTTGTCCGACGCGCCTCGTCACCGTTGCCATGATGCGCCCGGGCGACAAAGTCGAAAGCTATCGCATGCTGGCGCAAGCGCTCGGCGTGATCGGCCACCTGCCCTGGACCATGTCGGTCGTCGGCGACGGGCCCGCCCGTGACGAGGTCAAGGCGCAATTCGCCGGCTTGCCCGCCGACCGTATCGAATGGCTTGGCGCGATTGAGCCAGCCGCCGTGCCGGATGTCCTCTATGGTGGAGGAATTTACGTCTGGCCGGGTTTCGGCGAGGCCTATGGCGTTGCCTATCTTGAAGCACAGGCCGCCGGGCTTCCGGTGGTGGCTCAGGACATCGCCGGCGTGCCGGAAGTCGTGCGAGATGGCCAGACCGGGTTTCTCACCCCGCCGAGCGATGTGGCGGCGTTCGCTTCTGCCATTGAAAGGCTTCTGGCCCGTAACGACGAAAGAACCATCATGGCCGCAGAAGCCAGACGTTTCATCCTCGAAGAACGTTCCCTCGGCGTTGCAGCGGCGCGTCTGGCCGAACTTCTTCCGAAGGTCTCCGTTTCATGACATCCGATCGGATCTGGCAGCCCTTGGTGGAAGAACTGGCGGGCCGGCAGCGGGCGGGTCGTAAGGCAGAGTTCTGGCTGCGCGACGATGATGCCGTGGATCCGACACCTTCGCTTGATCGGCTGCTCGACCTCACCGGCGAGTTCGCGGTTCCGGTCACTCTGGCCGTCATTCCGGCCCTCACCGACGAGAAGCTTGTCGCCCGGCTTGACGAGGCGCCGCAAACCACGGTCGCCATCCATGGCTGGCTGCATCGAAATCATGCGCCCGAGGGTCAGAAAAAGCAGGAACTCGGCGCCCATCGGCCACGCGAGGCGGTGCTCGATGAACTGGCTGGCGGGCTGTCGCACGTAACCGGCCTGCACGGCGCGCGCACCATTCCGATGCTGGTGCCCCCCTGGAACAGGATCGACGCCGGCCTGGTATCCGACCTAGGATCGATAGGATTTGCGGCATTGTCGGTCTATGGGCCGCCGAAACCGGCCTCACTGGCGGTCATCAACAGCAATGTCGACATCATGGATTGGCATGGCACGCGCGGCTGCCGCGATCATGGCTTATTGGTCCAGGCTATCATCGCGCACTTGCAGCATGCATTCGACGACGAACCGGTCGGCCTGCTCACCCACCATCTCGTACATGATGAATCGGCCTGGCTTTTCCTCGAACGGCTGTTCACAGTCACTGCACAGACTGACCCCTGCGCATGGCTTCCAATCAGGACATTGATCGGGCGCAGCGCCGGCAAAGGAAAATAGCTCAGCGCTTTTTGTGCAATGAGACTGGAAATTCGAGCGTCTGGCCATCCCGCGCGGCAAAAGCGCCGGCAAACCTGTCTTTGGCCAGTTTCTCGATCTCATCCAGTTCCTCGTCGGTGCGTGTCGCATCGTGGTGAAACAGCGCAAGCCCTCGCGCACCGGCCGCCTCACAGAGTTTGACGCCCTGTTGCCATGTCGAGTGCCCGTTACCGCGGCGTCGTTCCATTTCCTCCTCGGTGTAGGTGCAGTCGTAGATGACGAGGTCGGCATCTTCGATGAGGCCGAGCACCGTGCGATCGAGTTTGTCCGGCTCGTGCTCAGTGTCTGTGATCACTGCCACGACGCGGCCGCCCCATTCGACCCGATAGCCGATACAGCCGCCTGGGTGAACAAGACTGCCGGTTCGGACCACCACCCCTTCGCGCGGCCGAAGCACGTCTCCGGGCATGAAATCGCGGCAGTCGAGGCTTGCCTTGCAGACATCCAGTTTCACCGGAAACCACGGCGGCCGCATGAACTCATCGACCATCTGCCGGGTCGTCATGCGTCCTGCAAGATGCCCGGACCAAATCGTAACCTTGACGCCCCGGTCGTAGATCGGCGCGAAGAAGGGCAGCCCGATGATGTGATCGTAGTGGCAATGGGTGAAAAGCAGGTCGAAATCGGCCACTCCCGACTTCCGAAGCGCCCCGCCGGCAGGCCGCAGGCCAGAGCCCGCGTCGAACAGAAGCGTATGCTTACCACATCGCAACTCAATGCAGCTTGTGTTGCCGCCATAGCGAGAGAATTCTGGCCCCGATACCGGAATGCTGCCGCGCACACCCCAAAACCTGACCAGGAAAACGTCGTCGTCCATGGTAGTCCCTTCGCGGTTCCCGTCGCTCATCGTAGCCAAACAACTGCTGCTAGAGCAATTCCAGGAACAGTGTGAACCAGTTTTCCGTCCGAATTTGCGTCCAAACAAGAGGCGAGACTGGTTTCCTCCAGTGACCTCAAGAGGCCAGTGCTATCACGACGGGGAGGATCGACCGCACGTCATTCGCTATTTGGCGCTTCGTGCGTCGATCAGATCCGCAGTGGTGTGGCTCAGGCGATCGGCAAGAACCCGCAATATCTCAATGGTCATTTCCGGCGACTCCTTCATAAGCCTCAGGAAATGTTCCTTGCTGATTCTTAAGGCTTCCAGCTGACTTGCCGCTCTGACGGTGGCAGTGCGGGAGCTGTTGCACAGTATGGCGATCTCGCCAACAATCGAATTTGGCACCATTTCGGCAACTTTTATCGGTCCGCTGTCGGAATCGACCAGAATATCTGCCCTGCCCGAAAGGATGACATAGGCGGCATCTCCCTCGTCGCCCTGCCGGAAAAGGACCTGGCCGGCGCTGTAGCTCACGCGATCGGATGTGAACGCAAGCAATTTGAGCTTTGTCAACTCGATGCCAGAAAACAAGGGAACGCGTTGCAGCATTCCAACTTCATCCTTGAGCAGCATTGTCGCAAACCTCAAAATTCGCGCTTGCCAGACTAGAGCAACGGGCGCCCAGATGGAATTAATTCCGTCTTCGGGACATCGCTCTACGACACCAGTTCCTTGAAGATACCGTTCTCTGCCAAAAGTGTCTCGTGTGTTCCGTCTTCCACCAATTGACCCGAGTCGAAGACGATAACGCGATCGAACATCATCGCCATTGACGGATTCGTAACGACCCACACAATTGCCGGCGAATGGCCGTCGCGTCTGGCTTCCTCGAGCACGTTTCGCAGCACCCTATCCTGCATGCGTTGGTCGAGCGCCGATAGTGGCCGGTTGAGAATGAGAAAATCGGGACGCTTGAGCAAGGCTCGGGCAACATCGAGCTTCTGTCGCTGTCCACCGGTCAGCCGCCTGCCGCCGGAGCCGACGTTGAAGTCCAGGCCAACATCCAGAAGTTCGGCATAAAGCCCCAGCTCGTCAAGAATGTCATAGAGGATGGAGCGTATGCGGTCCGGCGCGTCGGGATGATTGTTGCCCACACGCCCGAACAGGACATTATCCATGACGGTGGCCGCGGCAATGTATCTGGCAGGGTCATACCGTTCGACCGCAGTTTGCAGTTCGGGCGGCAGGTTTTCATAGAACCGGTTGCGGGCAGCGACGATCTTGCTCATCAGCTCATCGCTCAGCAGGCCGAAGCGGTGCCGAGGCTCGATGTAGGCAAAACTCAAGGTGACGATCATGGCACGGTCGTTCTCCGAAACCGCCTCGTAGGGACGATTCTTGAGCCGTTGCAGCAAGGTTTCGTACGCGGGTATCTCGTCGGCGCTCATGAAGGCGAGCTGCTGGAAGAACTGGTGATCGGGTGGCAGGTCGGCAAATAGCTCAATCGCCTGTTGGGCGATTTCCATGCCCATTTCGTAGAGCGTTCGGTCGAGGCCGGCTTGTCTCAGCACAGAAGCAAAATAGGGATTGGCGGCAAGAGCCCTGTCGGCCAGTTCGGGGCCGGCGGCAGCGCCGAAGAGCAGGTTTTGGCCGATCGTTGCTTCCTTGTTGTAGGCGCCCGGTTCGAAAGGAACCACCAGTCCGCTCAGCCCTTCCTGGTCCAGCCGGGTTCGCAGCGCCGCACGCAGTTCGACGATCCGCCTGGCAAGCTCAGTGTGACGCGCGAGGTCGGCCGAAGAGCGCAAACCAAGATCCAGAATATCGCGCGACAGAACAACCGCGTCGAGCACCCGGCGCACGGCTTCAAAGAGGTCGTGCGGGCCGGTAGCGCCAGCGGAAGCATAGTTGATCCAGTCGCTGTGGATATCAAAATCCGGATTGCCCGACCGGCGCGCCTCGTGGATGTTCCAGCGATGCTGGTCCGCCGCGACACCGTCATAAGACGCCGATGTCAGCGGCGCATGCTTCAACCCGTAGAGCAGGTTATCGCGAAGGCTTGCCTGGAACAGGAAAACATCCGACGAGGCATAGGACATGCGCCGGCCGGTCACTGCTTCGGGGAGTTCAAGCAGGTCGTCTGCGCCCGAAGCGACTCTTCCGCTGTCCGGCCAGTTCAGCCGCGCGAAAGCTTCTGCAAGCGCCTCCGCTCCACCTGTTGCGGTACTGACCAGCGCCACCGTCTCACCCGGCTTGACCTGGAGGGAGACACGGTTGAGGAGCATCGCACCGCCATCGTCTGCTATGGACAGACCGATCGCCGACAGGGGGTTGGTCATCGGTTCGGGATCGTCGATCGTCAATGCCCCGATTTTCGGCGCGATGAGACTCTCGACGGTGAACTGTTCAACCACCTGTTGATATTTGACCTGGACATCCTGCCGATCCTGATCCCAGTCGATCAGTTCCTTCATCGGTCCGGGCAGGTCCTTGTAGGCGCCGATCACGGCCACGAGCTGGCCGACGTCCAGTCGCCCCTGGATGACCAGATACCCGCCGATCATGTAGAACAGAAAGGGCGTGAGCTGCGCGAGAAAATTGTTGAGGAACTTCACCATGAATTTCCATTGGTAAAGATCGAAGCGGATCTTGAAGATGAGCCCGAGCCGGGCAGCTATGTCGGCGCGCTCGTAGTTTGATGTGTCGTGGACGTGAACCGCGCCGATGCCGTCGACGATTTCGCCAACCCGGCCCGAAAGCGCGCGCGCCGTCAACTGCCGTTGGCGCCCGAGCACGATCAGCCGCCGCCGCATTCGCGGGATGAGCACGATCTGGATCACCACGATCACGACCGCTATCATTCCGAGCCAGACGTTCTGGATCATGATGAACAGCATGGACGTCAGCGCCTGGCCGCCGAGCAGTACCGGCTGCAGGAAGGCATCGCCGATGAAGCCGCCCAGCGGCTCCACCTCGTCCTTCACCATGGTCGCCACTTCGGCGGATTTCACCCGCTTGAAGTAGACCGGCGGAAACCGCAGCACACGATCGACCAGATCGAAGCGGATACGCCGCAGCATACGTTCGCCGAGGCGGCCCTTGTAGGTGTTGATGTACAGTTTGAACAGGCCGTTGATGACGACCAGCAAGAGGAACACAAGGCTCAGGGCAAACAGCGTCTCCTTGCGGTCGAGCTGAAAACCGGAGAAGAACTGGACCTCTCCAATGAACGGCACGTTATAGTGTAGCCTCATGAATGGCTGGGTCGCGCCCGGTTGCTCGAAACCCTTGCCTTGGATCGGGCCGTTGACGATCAGCTTCGGCAGGTCGAAGGACATGAAATACGGGATCATCGAAAGCAGGACGATCATCAATATCCAGAGCTGCTGCTTCTTGGTGTGCGTCCAGATATAGCGGGCTAGGCTGGGTTCCATATGAGACTGTGGATCCTTCATTTGGAAGGATGCGGGATGGAGACGCACCTGCTGGCGAATGGGATATCGGCAATTTCTTCGTTGCCAACGACAATCTCAGGGCTGCAGTGCAGGGAGATTGTCCTGCGCTCAGACGGTTCGCGGCTTCCGTAGGGTTTTGGCGAATAGGCGAGCACGAGGCTGCAGCTGCGCGGCTGGTACTGGCGGATTAACCCCGATGGTCCGGACAGACGCAGCCGGCTCTCTCCGGCATCGGGCAATGGCGAAGCGGCTTGCAGCATGATCACGTCCGCGGAACGAACAGCCTTGCGGGAGGCAAGATTGCGTTGTGTCGCCCGAAATCCCAACATACAAGACGAATATGATGGATGTCACGCAACCGCGCAATGCCGGCATGGACTGGCACGAACAAGCCCTGGACCTGACGCGGGGAATTGCCGCCTATGTCAACGACCCTCTCGTTGCCGGACTGGCGCGCGTCATCAGCAAGCATCCGAAGGCCGATATCGCCAACGCCTTCAACCACAAGCAGGTCGCCTGCAAGATGTGGGCGCTCGATAGGCTGTTCGAAAGCTGCGGCGGCCAGTTCGGGCGCATATGGGTTCTGGGTGGATGGTACGGCGTATTGCCCGCAATGCTTTTCAACGACGCTCGCTTCGACATCGTGGCGATCGACAGCATCGACATCGATCCCGAAGTCGCGCCGGTCGCCGGGACTCTCAACCGGGACGCCGGCGACCGGTTCCGGGCGCTGACGGCAGATATGTACGCGCTCGACTATGCGGCCGGGCGGCCGGACCTGACGGTCAATACGAGCTGCGAACACATAGCCGATCTGCGCGCCTGGCTTGCTCTGCTTCCGCGGGGCACGAATGTACTGCTGCAATCGAACGACTATTTCAGCGAGCCGACACACATCAACTGCGTGGCTTCGCTGGCAGCCTTCGAAGCAATGGCGGCGCTACGGGAGGTGCGGTTCTCCGGCGAATTGCCGACAAAAAATTATACGCGCTTCATGCTGATTGGATCTGTTTAATGCAAGACGCGGATTGAAGGCAATCCGATCCGATGCATGTCAGCACGCCGCATATCGAGCGCCCCAGTCTTACCTCTATGCTCCGGGATTAGATGTCAGTGGCTTTGAGACGGCCTTAATGCCGTTATCCTGAAATGCCTGGTGCACGGCGAGCAAAACGGCGCGGCGGATCATGAAGTTCTTGCCGGCTTTCGCCTTGAATTTGGCCCGGATGACCAGCGTACCGTCCTCAACCTCGCCAATTCCCTGACTCTTGAACGGCTCGAGCAGATCTCCAGCAAGTTCCGGGTTGGCCGAAATATCCTGGCCGATCTTCTTGAAAATCTTTCGGACTTTTTCGACGTCGGTGTCGAATGCAACGCGAAAGGTCAGTTTCTCGATCATCCAGTCGCGGCTGAAATTCTGGATCTTGCCAATCGCGCCATAGGGAATTGTCGCCAAGGCACCGCGCTGATGGCGCAGGGAAACCGATCGGACCGAGATTTTCTCTACCGTCCCCTTGGCGCCTGACGTTTCGATATATTCGCCGAAGCGGAATGCATCGTCGATCAGGAAAAACAGCCCAGAGACCAGGTCTTTCACCAGCGTCTGCGAGCCGAAGCCGATGGCCAGCCCGAACACGCTCAAGCCGGCGATCAGCGGCCAGACATTGATCCCGATCGACACCAGGATCGAGAGCAGCGCCAAGGCGAGAATGCTCGATTTGCCGACCGCGCTGAGCAGCGGCACCAGCGTGCCCAGCCGTGAATGCGGCACACCCAGTACCTCCTCGTCACCACCTACGGCGGGCAATTCCGCGCGCAAGGCGCGAGCCGTCCCGGTGCCGACCACGTTCCACAGAAACGCCGCCATCAACATGATCAGCGCCACACCGGCTGCGCCCTTGGCGACCTCTCGCAGATCTATGCCGAACCCGGCAGCCAGCGGTGTCGCCCAAAGCGTTCCCAGCATGGCAATCGAGATAGCCACGACGGTGAAGCGGGCGGTCTGTCGCCCTGCCGCTGCCAAGATCGAGATATCAGGAGACTCCAACCCGCGCTGCGCCCAGTTCCCGATCATTGCGTCGAGGTGCGGCGCGGCGAGAAACATCAACGCGGTCAGCAGAACGGCCGGCCCACGAAGCGATGCTCCCAGCGTCAGCGCGGCCTGTGCGCTGAGAAAGGTGATTATCAGGAACGCGATCACGATTGCCGGCCACATTTTGGCGAGACGGGTGCGCCAGCGGCTTCTGGGGCGCGGACCGGCGACGGCGGCTGCCATTGTGCGTCTGTGCCGCCATACCGCCCATGCAAACAGAAGGTAGATCGGAATTCCCAAGCCTGTTCGCAGCAGATCCTCCAGGGCCGGCCCGACGCTCCAGAGCCGCAACGTCGCGAGCAGCGCAACGACGATGATTGCCAAACCAATGCCAAGCGAGAGGTCGCGCACGAGCGCCGACAGATGGACGGAGCGCTTTGCGAACTCGGTTCGCCGCGATGCCATCAAGAGCGACCTGACGGCGGCGAGGATGATGGAGCCGAGCACGGTCACCACCGTCCAAAGACGAAGGGTTTGCAAAGGCACGCCAGAACCGGCCAGCAGCCGCGCAGCAATGAAACCGATCACCAATGCCGCCACGGTAGCCGTCGCGCCCGCGAAGAATCTGCGCCATGCGCCACTTTTGGCGGCGCTCGCCTTCTTGAACCGCCGGGCGAGCAGGATGAACACGGCCGCGACAAGCGCAACAATCAAGGCAATCTCGAAAAGGAGCACGAGGAGAGATGTACCCCCGGCCGCGAGCGAGGCCCTCAGGTTTTCGAGCTCGACGGGGACGCCGCTCAAAGCGGCAAACCGCGCGAACAGTCCGGAGACGAAACGCTCGGCGAGCTGTTCGAAGCCCCAAATCAAAGAAACAACGTCCGTCTCCGCCGTCGTGTCCACAATTTCTCCCCCCTTCAGCGCCTCGGAAGCCAGTTCCGGCGGTCGGTCGTCGGCTGCTGTCTCGCCATCCAGCGCCCGACCGTCGAACAATTCAAGCTTTTCTGTCCGGCCCTTGCCCCGCGCGGGGTCCGATGGCAATCAGGCAGGCTCAACCGATTTGACATTGCCTTCGGTTTCCACGAGGCAGCTTCTCTTCTTGCCGCCTGCATCGAACTCAACCTGCTAGGTTTTGGAATCGAGCTTGCTCGGCGCGGCGAACGTGCGTCGGTTCTCCAGTACGGATCACTCGGTGGTCGCATCGCCCTTCAGTATCGTCTCCAGTTCGTCGGGCGCGGGTTTGTCCGCTTTCCCCTCCACGGCCGTAATGGGAGCACCGACCGTCGTTGCCGCGACGTTGCCGACCGTGTCGATGGTGCCGGCAATCACTATGCCCAACCCGTCGCCAAGGCCCACTCTCGAGTCTGTCAGCGTTTGTCCGGAAGCCAATTGTGTCCCCAGCAGCTTCACGATTTCCGGACTTTCAGCGAATTTGCTATGGTTCAGGCGGTCGTTCGTCTTCACGTTGGTCAGGTCGATAACTGTTATTCCGGCTGCCTGCAGCTTTGATTTGTACGGCTCAGCCGATGGATCAACCTGTCCCACCCGGTCGACATTGCCTGAAATCAGACGCGAAACAGCAAGTGCCCGGTCGTCCCGCGAAACGATGATTGTAAACTTCGGCTTCTTCGGACCCAGTTCGGTCCACTCCCGCCCGAAGACATCCACATCGAGGTCGGGAGATGCAAGAATTACATTTTTGATCTTAGGAGAAACCTGCCCGTCCTGCAGGGCCATTTGCCTCAGCGATTCCATGGCAAGCCATGTTCCCATTGAGTGGGCCATGACGGTAACATCCGTGACACTGCGGTCATCGGCCAAAGCCTTTAGCGTTCGCTCGAATGCGGTGCGAGAGAAATTGGTGCTTTCCTTGTCGTAATTGTAGCCGAGGACGCTCGCGCGCGATGGCCACGTAAAAAGGACAGGCGCGACCTTTGCTCCCGAGTCGTGAATGAATTGCGCGAAGCGAAAAACCGAATCCTCATAGCGGTTGTTGAAACCATGTACGAATACGAGAACATGGCCGTTCGAATTGTGAGAATGCAGCCAATCTCGAGCTTCGGGGATAGAAAGGCCCTTGGCGGCAACAACGGCGAATTCCTTTTGGGGATTCGGCGGCAGCTTTTTCGGCCACTCGACCGTGCCGGATGCACGGTTCGGTGGAATTGAAATGGTCAGGTCGGTCAAGGAAAGTGCCGGGCTGCGCTCGCCTGTAAACAGCGTCGCCGGGTCGCCGGAAGGTTTGCGGCTGGTCGCAACCAGCATTGTCACATCCGATGCCGCCGGCGACACCAGGTTCGCGGAAATCGGCGTGAGAACGCCTTCCGGCCCTCCGCCGCACGCCGTCAGCGTAAGCAGAAACAGAGCTGAAATACTTCCCTTACCCCTCCGCTTAATTGACTGAGACGGCGCCATCATTCCCCTTTTGCGTCCCGTCGGCTCACTCTCGGCGCGATGGTGCTTGTCAATCATCGGGCAAGCTTCTTCACGCCGAACGCGTGATGCAGCGGAAGCCGAGGTGGCAAGTGGACGTGTCTACAGGCTGTGCCATGCGCGCGGCCGGGCGGTAACGCCGACAGTAGCTAGGCGCGCATAGGAAAGACCCACCCTTGGTAACCTTGCGCGGAATCCTCATGTCGGGCGTAGCCGGATCGTAGCTCGCCTCGCGCAAGCCACCGCGCGGATTGGTCATCGTGCAACAGGGACTCTCGATGCGGCTGTGCTCCTGGTACCAGTCAGTCGTCCACTGCCAGACATTGCCGGCCATGTCGTAGAGCCCATAGCCGTTTGCCGCAAATGAGCCGACGGGAGCAGTCCATTCGTAGCCGTCCTCGCAATTGTTGCGAAACGGGAACTCGCCCTGATACGTGTTGGCCATATGTTGACCACCTGGGGTGAGTTCGTCGCCCCATACGAACTCGGCGCCATCCAGTCCGCCGCGAGCGGCAGACTCCCATTCGGCCTCCGTCGGCAGCACCTTTCCGGCCCAGTTCGCATAGGCTTGAGCATCCTCAAAGGCGATGTGGACTACGGGGTGATCGTCGAGACCCTTGATCGAACTCGCGGGTCCGCGTGGATGGCGCCAATTGGCGCCCTTCACATAGGCCCACCACTGGTAATGGTTGCTTCGATCGGTGCCAGGTGGCGGCCGGACGAATATCGCCGATGCGGGGGCAAGCATCTCCGCCGGCGCGCTGGGATAGTCGGCTGCATTAGCAGGACGCTCGGCCAGCGTGGCATACCCCGTCTCGGCGACGAACTTCGTAAAATCCCTATTTGTGACAGCCGTCACATCCATCCAGAAACCATTCACCACGACGCGGTGAGCCGGGGCTTCTTCCGGATAGTGGTGGTCCGAACCCATCAGGAATTCCCCACCGGGGACCCGCACCATATTTTGGAATGGCGGGCTGTGCCCAGGAACGGAACGGACTCGATCCAAATCCCCTGTAAATAGCACAGCCGCGCCCGCCTCATTCATGACTTTGTTCCATTGGAACTCCGGACTTCGATCTGGCGCAGCTAGTCTCCGAGCTCATTGAACAACGACGACGAATCGGCGGCGATCGGCGGCGCGCCGAAGGTTAGCTTGATCGCTTCCATCATCAGCAGTGGCGGCGCCATTTGTTTGGCGAGATCCACGATTTTCCCTTTCAATTCCTTGACCTTATCGGGATTCTTATCGGCCAGATTCGTCTTCTCGGACTTGTCAGCGGCAAGATCGAACAGTTCGATTCGCTCCAACACGCCGGCCGACCATACAAGCTTCATATCGCCTTCACGGATTGCGCCGCCGGTCGGGTCGACATTGTAGACCAGGTCGCTGCGGGGCGAAGGCTTCGCTTCGCTGATCGTTTCCCAGACATCCATGCCATCGAGCGGCTTGTTCTTGGTCATTTTCGCTCCGGCAACCCCGGCGAGAGTCGGATAGATGTCCGAGACATGTATCATGCCGTTCACATCACCCGCCTTTACCTTGCCCGGCCAGTTCACCAGGCCGCAGACGCGGGTGCCGCCCTCATAAAGTGTGCCTTTGCCACTGCGGTACGGCCCATTGTCGGCCGGAAGGCTGTTGCCGACCTTCGATTCACCCGCAAACATCGCATCCCGCACGCCGCCATTGTCGCTCTGAAAGATGACGATGGTATTGTCGCGCATCTTCTTCTTCTCAAGCGCGGCAACAACCCGGCCGATCTCGTCGTCCATGACGGAGACCATGGCGGAATAGAGCCGGCGTTGCTCGTCGGCGACATGAGCATATTTTTTGATGTACTCTTCGGGTGCTTGGAACGGCGCATGCGGCGCGGTGAATGCCAGATACAAGAATAGCGGCGCCTTGCCGTCATGCTTCTCGATAACCTTGGCGGCTTCCTTGCCGAACAAGGTATTATCGAAGCCAGGCTCCTGCAGCGGCTTGTTGTTGCGGTACCAGTCCATCACGCCATGCGAAGCGTGCTTGAAATGATCGATTTCGCCGACCAGGGCGCCGTAGAACGAATCGAATCCGCGCTGGCGCGGCCAGTATTCGGTCTTTGCGTGACCAAGATGCCACTTGCCGACCATCGCGGTCTTGTATCCTGCGTCCTTGAGCATCTGGGGTAGGAGATACTCATCGGTGGCAAGACCGTAGCTGCCACCCGACGGGATAACGCCCATCTGCAGCCCGTAGCGTAACGGATAGCGTCCCGTCATCAGCGCAGCGCGGGTGGGTGTGCACATCGGCTGGGCATAGAATTGTTCCAGCCGCGCGCCTTCGGCCGCGAGCTTGTCGATGTTGGGCGTCTTGATGTCCGAGCCGTGGAAACCCACGTCCTTCCAGCCCTGATCATCGGAAATGATGTAGACGATGTTGGGGGCTGCCGGCTCGGCCGCCGCAGGCTGAACCCCAGCAAGGCCGGCGAGGGCGCCCGAAAGGCCGACCGGAGCGGCAAACCGCGAAACGACAGCCGCCGTGCCGGCCATCAATGCATCGCGCCGCGTGATTTTGGAGCTGATACCGGTTTCCGGCAAGTCCTGATCGTTATTCACTTTTTAGCCCTCCCTTGATCTGTCGGCGCTGGCTTGGCTTGGACCGACCGAACGTGCGCGCCCTCTTCCGGTCAGTGCCCAGCCACCCAAAGCGGCATGGCAATCGTCAGGAAGACCGAGTCGCCTTCCAGACGATTCTTGGCATCGAACTCGTGGTAATATTTGATCCGGGTCGAGACTGGCAGCTTGCCAACCTGAAAGTTATAGCCCGCGGTGGCTCCGATCGCCGCCACTTCGCCTCTAAACCCGCCAAGCACCGGGGGGACTCCGGACCCGCTATCATCGGTCAGCTGGTTGTAATAGTAGCCAACCAAGCCAACGTCGAAGGCTTTGCTGAAGTGCTGGTCGATCGTTCCCTCGAAGTGGAAATCCGTGCCGTTCTTGTAGTGGGTCGCCGTATCCTCGCCGTTGAAGGTGATGCCGGTTGCCGCCGAGAGTTCAAGGCCTGTAGCGGAGTTCAGCCACGTGCCCGATGCGTAGATGTCGGCGGCCCAGTGGTTGAACGAGAGATTGGCGATGTCTCCCTCATGGTAATCCCCCACCGGCACGTTCACGCTCACTCCGGTCTGCCAGTGAAAGTCTCCGTTGTGCCAGCCGACGAAAGTTCCAAGCACCGGATCGCCAAATGTCGTGATGCTGTCGGATGCCGACAACGGGCTCGGAACAATTCTGCCCGTGATATCGGGGCCGCCGATCGGCACGGTCGCCGTGAACGCCAAATTGCCGCCCATGACCTGCCAGGGAGTAACCCAAAGTGCGGTCGAGAGGTTTATAAGGGCTTTCGCATCGACGTCGGCCACCAGCCTTCCGCCGAGATCCAGATTGGCCTTTGCGTTTCCGGAATAGATGTAGAAATCGTTCTGGAAGAAGACGCCTGGCGGCGGGGTGAAGCCCGCCATGGGGCCGCGCGAGCCGAGCAGATAGAAGCTCGCGCCGCCTTCCGCTGCGTGGACGCTCGGAACTATCGCCAAGCTGGCCAGCACCGTGACCGCGCCTAGGAAGGCTTTGGGTCCGCAGCGGGTCATAGTCCCGGCACTGGTGCTCAATATTCTAAGCGCACCCTGCCGAAATTCTCTGTCCATATTCCCCCACCAGCCGTGTCTCGGCAGTATTCCCGCGCAATTGATTTCGCGCAATTTGAACATACGCTATACCTAATAGAATGGTCCTGCTATCCACTTTGCGCAAAGGACGTACATTTTGACATCCTGGCCATCATCGCCTTCACACAGGGATGTGCAGCTTGGCCCAGACCAGCTTGCCAATGCAGCCTCAGGAATGCTGGTGAAGGTCGATAGGCTCTCGGCCGGGGGCCTGCCTTCGCGCATCCGGCAAATCCAGTCCCACGGCAAGTGGGCAATCGATTTGGCCGAATTCAACTGCGCCTTGCGGGCCAGTGGCGAGCTGGATCGCGGCTCCGTGGTGATTTTGGCTGTCGAGCGCGCCTGCGATTCGACAATCTGTGGCATTCCGCTCGAAGACCACATGATCGTGACAATCCCCGCCGGCACGACAGTGACGGCAAGCGTCCAGCCCGGTCTCAGCTATGCGGGCGCCGTTGTTCCGGCGGCGAAATGGGCGGAAATCCAGGCGGGTGCCACGGGAGTGATCGTCGAGCAAGCGGCAGACCACCCCAGCGCCGTTCGGCTGACTCCCAACTATGCACGAACCATTCGGGGTCAGATCGAGTTATTGGCAGACCGCTTCGCGACGGCCGCAAGCGCTGGGGTTCAAATGGAGGACCCTCCCGTCGCATTCGTAGAATATTTGGGGTCACTTGCCGAAGCTCGTGCGGTCGCGGACGATCGCGACCCCGGTATCGACCGTTCTGCCCGTCGGCATCTTCGCCAAGCATCGGCCGCCGAGGACTTCGTTCACGCCCACATTCGGGAAGACATGCCGATCATTCGGTTGTGCAGGGAAGTCGGGGTCAGCCGTCGACAATTGGAGTATGCTTTTCGTACCACCTTCGCCGTGAGTCCGCTCGAATTCATCAGGGCGCTCCGTCTCAATGAAGCCAGGCGGCAACTGGCGACTGCGCGTGCGAATGGCCTAACTGTCACAAAGGTGGCGATGGACCTTGGGATCACCCATTTCGGCCGTTTTGCAGCGAGCTATCGCTTGCTCTTCGGCGAGTCCCCCAAAGAAACATTCTTTCGTGCCGGCAGGTCGTGACCGGCGCGAGTTGAGCCGTGTCATCATGGATCAGCTCAATCGGATTTGCGCAATTCGGATAGTAGTTGCACGCGAAAATTAGTATCTTCTAAAGGAGAGATGCTTCTGACTCGTAATCCGCTCAGGGACAGGGAAGTTGAACAATGACAAGAATTAGCTTGAGATTGACCGGTGCTGCCGGGATCGTCGTCGCTATGATGTTTGCAGGCTTGGTCGACACGGTTGCACCTTTCGCCTCCTTCGTTGGCGACGCGCAGGCGAGAGTTGGTCATCCGCTCACGCCTGGCAGCGCCGCGGGGGTCGCAAGGCGTACCACACGCCGAGTGATCCGTCGTTCGACCATCTATGTGTCAAGGCTCCCGGCGGCATGCGTGAAAACCTCGGTCAATGGCACCGTAATATGGCACTGCGGCAGTACGTATTATCAGGCCTATAGCGGACGCTACGTCGTCGTCCACATACAGTGAATTGAGACAGAGAATCGGTTTCCGAAGCTCCGTTGTCCTGCCTTAGGTTCCAGGGCTACGAACTCGGGTTAACGGGTTCCTTCGGAGCCTTCGCCGGCGCGTAGGCTGACGGAGCATAAAACGAAAAACCCGCCTGAGCGGCGGGTCACTGGCGCAAATCAGCACCATGGACGAATATCTACCATAGCTGAGGGCACAGAGTCAAGAAAAAATTCCTATCGCAAAAAGCTACCGGCAGACGGGAACTAGACTAGTTTCCGTCCATAAACGCGCCTATTTTGCAGCTTTTGCAAGCACTTAACCTCGTCCAGTGAAGCCGTTGAA
>NZ_AYWO01000034.1 GCF_000502955.1 Mesorhizobium sp. LNHC252B00
CCACAAACGACTCAAGGCACGATGGGCCGATCAAAACCTGCTTAGCCTCTTTACTCATATGCGATAGCCCTGCCACAAGGGGGAGGGTGAAGAAAGACTACCCCTTCGACGGCGTGAACCTTGCCACCAGCGTGTGGCTCTCCGCCGCATAGGTGAAGCGCACATGAGTGACCGGATGTTCGGCGCTCCATGTCCGCCGTTCGACCACCAGGCACGGCGCGCCGGCTGCGATATCGAGCGCGGCCGCGATATGCCTGTCGGCGGCGACAGCGCGAATCCGGTGCTCGGCTTCGCTCCACGGCACACGGCCGATCAGCCATGGCCCTGGCGCGATGGCGAGAAATTCCTCGTCGGCTGCTTCAGGCACGGCGGCAAGGTTGATCACCCGCTGTTCATGCGCGAATGGCCGCTCGCCGGCGAAATGCCGACACTCCAACGCCAGCACCGGCCCGGCCACGCCCAGCTCCAGCAGTGCGCGATCCTCGGCGCTGCTGAGCCTCTTTTGTCGCGCCGCGCGCTCGTAGCGATAGGCTAGGCCGAGCGCTTCGACCTCGATCCGGATGTCGTGGATTTCCAGCACCGCCGCCTGCGACTGCGGCCGGCGGACGAAACTGCCCGAACGACGCCGGCGCTCGATCAGTCCGGCCTTGGCAAGCTGCGACAGCGCCTTGTTCACCGTCATGCGCGAGCAATTGTATTGCGTGCTCAGTTCGTGTTCGAACGGAATGCGGTGACCAGGCGCCCAGGCGCCGGACATGATGCGTTCGCTGATGTCGGACAGGATGCGCTGGTGCAGCGAGCCGCCTTCCGTCCCTATTGTCCCGGTCATGCTCATGCCGAAAGCGCCGTCATCACGCCGCGAAACCGGTCAGCGATGGCCTCGCGTCTGGCATGCCTGCCGCCGCTGACCTGTTTTTGGCCATGCACCCAAACGCAGTCGACCTTGCTGCCATTGGCGAAGATCCAGGCGTCGAGGATAGCGTCGCCGGTCTTGCCGGCCAGCGAAGGACTGCCGGCGTCGAGCGAGACGAGATCGGCGGATGCGCCGGCGGCGATCGCTGAGGCGCCGGCACCAAGCGCGACGCTGCCGCCGTCATGCGCGGCGTCGAACAGCGCGCGGCCGGTCGAGCCGCCGGCGACCGCGAGCACGTTGCGGGCGCGGTGGGCGAGGCGCTGCGAATATTCGAGCTGGCGCAATTCGTCGGGCAGCCCGATCAGCACGTTGGAATCGGAGCCGACCCCGAAGCGGCCGCCATGCTCTATGAACAGCGGCGCGGCAAAAGTGCCGTCGCCGAGATTGGCCTCGGTGATCGGGCAAAGACCGGCAATCGCGCCGCTCTTGGCCATGCCGATCGTTTCCGCATCGGTCATATGCGTGGCGTGGATCAGGCACCAGCGTTGGTCGACCTCGGCATGGCCAAGCAGAAATTCGACCGGCCGCGCGCTCGACCAAGCAAGGCAATCCTCGACCTCCTTCACCTGCTCGGCGACATGGATGTGAATCGGCCCGTCCGGCGCCATGGCAGCCACCTCGGCTAATTCCTGTGGTGTCGCCGCGCGCAAACTGTGAGGGGCAACGCCGACAACGGCTTGGTTCAAAGTGCGAACGGATTCCCGGCTTTTCTCAACAAGCCGGGAGAACCGATTCACATCGTTGACGAATCGCCGCTGGCCTTGGTTCGGAGCAGTGCCGCCGAAAGACGAGTGCGCATAAAACACCGGCAGCAGCGTTAGGCCGATACCGGTTTCACCGGCCGCGGCCGCGATGCGCTCTGCCATTTCGGCGAGGTTGGTGTAGGGTTTTCCGTCACGGTCGTGATGCAGATAGTGAAATTCGCCGACGCGCGAAAAACCGGCCTCCAACATCTCGACATAGAGTTGTGCTGCAACAGCCTCGACCTGATCGGGCGTCATCGACAGGGCGAAGCGGTACATCACCTCGCGCCAGCTCCAGAAACTGTCGGCGGAGGGGCCGCGAAGCTCGGCAAGGCCGGCCATGCCGCGTTGGAAGGCGTGGCTGTGCAGGTTGGGCATGCCGGGCAGCAGGATGGCGTGACGTTCGTCGCCGGCCTGCGCTGTGGCTCCAGGCTCGACGGCCGTGATGCGTCCCTTGGCGAAGCTGAGCCGGACATTGTCGTGCCAGCCATTAGGAAGGAGTGCCTGTTCCGCGAAGATATCAGTCACTTTTCTCTCCGGTTCTCTGTCTCTCGTGCGATGATGGCACTTGCGGTGCGTTTCAATATGTATATACATAATCGCCATCGATTGAAACGGAAAAGATGATGGTTGCAGAGAGCAAAAGCCGGGCAGGGGCGGTTCGCATCTGGCGCAATGCACGCTTGGCGACGTTGGTCGAAAACGAGGCCGGACTGGGCATCGTCGAACGGGGCGCGATCGCTGCACGTGACGGCCGCATAGTCTATGCCGGTCCCGAATCGGAGATCCCTGCGGCATTTGCCAAGGGTGCCGAGACGATCGATTGCGAGGGCCGCTGGATCACGCCCGGCCTGATCGACTGCCACACCCATCTGGTTCATGCCGGCAACCGCGCCAACGAGTTCGAGATGCGGCTGGCCGGTGCCACTTATGAAGAGGTCGCCAGGGCCGGCGGCGGCATCGTCTCCTCGGTCAAGTCGCTGCGCGCCGCCAGCGAGCGCGAGTTGGTCGCGCAATCGCTACCCCGCCTCGATGCGCTGATCGCCGAGGGTGTGACCACGGTTGAGATCAAATCGGGCTATGGGCTTGATCTGGAAAATGAGAAAAAATCGCTGCGTGCGGCCCGCCAGTTGGGCAATCAGCGTCCGGTGACGATCCGCACAACTTTCCTCGGCGCCCATGCCCTGCCGCCGGAAGCCGAGGGCGACAAGGACAGCTTTGTCGATCTGGTCGCCAAAGAAATTCTCCCTGCGATTGCCGCCGAGGGGCTGGCCGATGCCGTCGACGGCTTTTGCGAGGGCATTGCCTTTTCACCGGACCAGATGGCGCGCATCTTCGGTGCGGCCAAGGCCGCCGGCCTGCCGGTCAAGCTCCATGCAGACCAGTTGTCCAACCTGCATGGCGCCGAACTCGCCGCCCGCTATGGCGCATTGTCGGCCGATCATCTCGAATACACCGATGAGGCGGGTGCAGAGGCGATGGCCAGGGCGGGAACCGTGGCGACGATCCTGCCCGGCGCCTACTACTTCATTCGCGAAACCAAGAAGCCGCCGATCGGCCTGTTTCGCCAGAACGGCGTCAAGATGGCTGTCGCCACCGACAACAATCCCGGCACCTCGCCGCTGACCTCGCTGCTTCTGACCATGAATATGGCGGCGACCTTGTTTGGCCTGACGGTCGACGAATGCCTTGCCGGCGTCACCCGCGAGGCCGCCCGGGCGCTTGGTGAGCTAGGTGAAACCGGCACGCTCGAAGCCGGAAAATCCGCCGATCTGGCGATCTGGAACATCGAGCGCCCCGCCGAACTCGTCTACCGCATGGGCTTCAATCCGCTGCATGCCCGCATCTGGAGAGGACAATGACCGAACTAACCCTGAAGCCCGGCAACGCGACGCTGGCCGACTGGCGCGCCATCTACCGCGGCGCCGTGCCCAAGCTGGACCATGCCTGCCGGCCGAAAATCAAGGCGAGCGCCGGGGCCGTCGCCAGGATCGTTGCCAAGGGCGAGCCGGTCTATGGCATCAACACCGGCTTCGGCAAGCTGGCCAGCGTCCGCATCCCCGCGGAGGATCTCGAGACCTTGCAGCGCAACATCGTGCTGTCGCATGCCGCCGGCGTTGGCGAGCCGATGCCATCAGCCGTTTGCCGGCTGATGATGGCGCTGAAGCTCGCCAGCCTGGCGCAAGGTGCGTCCGGCGTGCGGCCGCAGACCATCGAATTGCTCGAAGGCATGCTGGCGAACGACGTCATCCCGGTGGTGCCGGCGCAAGGGTCTGTCGGCGCTTCCGGCGACCTTGCCCCGCTGTCGCACATGACGGCGGTGATGATCGGCGTCGGCGAATGCTTCACTCCGCACGGCCGTTTCCCGGCCAAGGTGGCCTTCGTCTCGCACGGGCTGGAGCCCGTGACCTTGGGCGCCAAGGAAGGCCTGGCGCTGCTCAACGGCACGCAGTTTTCGACCGCCTATGCGCTGGCCGCCCTGTTCGAGGCCGAAGTGCTCTATCAGTCTGCACTGGTCGCTGGTGCGCTATCGACCGACGCGGCAAAAGGCTCGGACGCGCCCTTCGACCCACGCATCCATGCGCTGAGACAGCATCGCGGCCAGATCGAGACGGCGGACGCGCTGCGCAATTTGATGGCCGGCAGCGCCATCCGTGAATCGCACCGGGTTGGCGACGAGCGCGTGCAGGATCCGTATTGCTTGCGCTGCCAGCCGCAGGTCATGGGCGCGGCACTCACCGTCCTGCGCCAGGCTGCCGACACGCTGGGCACCGAAGCCAATGGCGTCACCGACAATCCGCTGATCTTCGCCGAGGACGCGCTTTCGGGCGGCAATTTCCACGCCGAGCCGGTGGCCTTCGCCGCCGACATGATCGCGCTCGCGGTCTGCGAGATCGGTTCACTGTCGGAACGCCGCATCGCCATGCTGGTCGACCCGGCATTGTCGGGAATGCCGGCCTTCCTCACGCCTAAGCCCGGCTTGAACTCCGGCTTCATGATCCCGCAGGTGACGGCGGCAGCCCTGGTTTCCGAGAACAAGCAGAAAGCCTATCCGGCCAGTGTCGATTCGATACCCACTTCGGCCAACCAGGAAGACCACGTTTCGATGGCCGCGCATGGCGCGCGCCGGCTGATCGGCATGGTCGAGAACGCCACCGCGGTCATCGGCATCGAATTGCTGGCAGCGGCACAAGGCTGCGACTTCCATGCTCCGCTGGCGTCGAGCGCGGCACTTGAAGCCGTGCGCAAGCTGGTCCGGGCCGAGGTGCCGCATCTCGACAATGACCGGCATTTCCACCCCGACATGGAAAAGGCCATCGCCATGGTGCGCAGCGGCGCGACCATCAGGGCAGCCGGCACGGTGGCGCTGCCGTCGATTTCTGGAGCGGCATGATGGCAAGCGCGCCCTGGCTCACGATAACGCGCGGCACGGCTCCGTTGCTGGTCTCGATCCCGCACACCGGCATCGACCTCGCCGGCCTCGAGAACCGGCTGGTGTCGCCCTGGGTTGGCCGTCGCGATTGTGACTGGTGGATCGACAAGCTTTACGATTTCGCCACTGACCTTGGGGCGACCGTCGTGCATACGGCGATCTCGCGCACCGTCATCGACGTTAACCGTGATCCGTCCGGCGCCTCGCTCTATCCCGGTCAGGCGACGACTGGCCTGTGCCCGACCGAGACCTTCGATGGCGATCCGCTGTATCGGGAGGGCGAAGAACCGGGGCCGTCGGAGATCGACGAGCGCCGTGAAAAATTCTTCGCGCCTTACCATGCCGCGCTGCAGGCCGAGATCGACCGGCTGCGTGGCCTGCACGAAAAGATCGTCGTCTATGACTGCCACTCGATCCGCTCGGTGCTGCCGCGCCTGTTCGACGGCATGCTGCCGGTGTTCAATCTCGGCACCAATGACGGCAAGAGCGCCGATCCGGCCCTGCAGGCGGTGATCGGCCAGATCATGGCCGAAACCGGCGAAGCCTCCGTCGTCAATGGCCGCTTCAAGGGCGGCTGGATCACACGCCATTTCGGCCAGCCACAACAGGGCGTGCATGCGCTGCAGATGGAGCTCTCCAACCGCGGCTATATGCGCGAGCCCGATGGCAAGGGTATGCCGGACAACTGGCCGGTGCCTTACGATGCCGAGTTCGCAGCACCGATCCGCGCCACGCTGCGGAAAATCCTCGAGGCCGCGACATCCTGGGCGCGCGTCTGAAATTCGATCCTTTTGGAGTGACGCCATGAACAATCCTCGCCACAACATCCGCGAAGTCCGCAGCCCGCGAGGCACGGAAATCAGTGCCCGCTCCTGGCTGACGGAAGCACCGCTGCGCATGCTGATGAACAATCTCGATCCGGACGTCGCCGAAAATCCCAACGAACTGGTCGTCTATGGCGGCATCGGCAGGGCGGCGCGCACCTGGAACGATTTTGACCGCATCGTCGCGTCGTTGAGGACGCTGGCCGATGACGAGACTTTGCTGGTCCAGTCGGGCAAGCCAGTCGGTGTGTTCCGCACCCATCCCGATGCGCCGCGCGTGCTGATCGCCAACTCCAACCTCGTGCCGCATTGGGCGACCTGGGAGAAGTTCAACGAGCTCGATAAGAAGGGCCTCATGATGTACGGCCAGATGACGGCCGGCTCGTGGATCTACATCGGCACGCAAGGCATCGTGCAGGGCACTTACGAGACCTTCGTCGAGGCCGGTCGCCAGCACTATGGCGGCAATCTGAAGGGAAAATGGATCTTGACTGGCGGGCTCGGCGGCATGGGCGGCGCCCAGCCGCTCGCCGCTGTCATGGCCGGCGCCTGCTGCCTGGCGATCGAATGCAATCCGGACTCGATCGATTTCCGCCTGCGCACCCGCTACGTCGACGAGAAGGCCGAGACACTCGATGAAGCGATGGAGATGATCGAGCGCTGGACCAAGGCCGGCGAGGCGAAGTCGGTAGGCCTACTTGGCAATACGGCCGATATCGTCCCGGAAATGTTCAGGCGTGGCATTCGCCCCGATATGGTCACCGACCAGACTTCGGCTCACGACCCCATCAATGGCTATCTGCCGAAGGGCTGGACGATGGCCGAATGGCGCGAGAAGCGCGTCAGCGATCCCAAGGCGGTCGAGAAGGCGGCCCGCGCTTCGATGCGCGAACATGTCGAGGCGATGGTGGCGTTCTGGAACGCCGGTGTACCGACGCTCGACTATGGCAACAACATTCGCCAGGTGGCCAAGGAAGAAGGCTTCGAGAACGCTTTCGCCTTCCCCGGTTTCGTGCCGGCCTATATCCGTCCGCTGTTCTGCCGCGGTATCGGTCCGTTCCGCTGGGCGGCCCTGTCGGGCGATCCGGAGGATATCTACAAGACCGACGCCAAGGTGCGCGAACTGACGCCCGGCAACACCCATCTGCACAACTGGCTCGATATGGCGCGTGAGCGCATCGCCTTTCAGGGTTTGCCGGCTCGTATCTGCTGGGTTGGTCTCGGCGACCGGCATCGGCTCGGCCTTGCTTTCAACGAGATGGTGGCCAAAGGCGAGCTGAAGGCGCCGGTCGTCATCGGCCGCGATCACCTCGATTCCGGCTCGGTCGCCTCGCCGAACCGCGAAACGGAGTCCATGAAGGACGGCTCGGATGCCGTGTCCGACTGGCCGCTGCTCAACGCATTGCTCAACACGGCGTCGGGCGCCACCTGGGTGTCGCTGCACCATGGCGGCGGCGTCGGCATGGGCTTCTCGCAGCACGCCGGCATGGTCATCGTCGCCGACGGCACGCGCGAAGCGGCCAAACGACTGGAACGGGTATTGTGGAACGACCCGGCGACCGGCGTGATGCGCCACGCCGATGCCGGCTACGACATCGCCATCGAATGCGCCAGGGAGCATCAGCTCAACCTGCCCGGCATTCTCGGCTGATTGCCTGAACCGATGCGCATTCTGCGGGCAGCCGAATACCGGTCGATGCCGTGGAAGAACGGCGGTGGCGTGACGACCGAAATCGCCGTCTCCCCCACTGGGGCCGGCCTCGACGACTTCGACTGGCGCGTCTCGATGGCGCGCGTCGAATCGAGCGGCCCGTTCTCGCAGTTTGCCGGCATCGATCGCACCCTTGCCGTGCTCGAAGGCGAGGGCATCATCCTCGAGATTGCCGGCTACCCGCCGACATCCATAAACAGGGCGACCGCTCTGTTTTCCTTCCCGGCCGACGTGCAGAGCTCGGCCACGCTGATCGGCGGGCCGATCACCGATCTCAATGTCATGACCCGCCGAAGCCGGATGAGGCATTCGGTCGAACGCCTGTCGATTTCGACACCTGCGGAAATCCGGACTGAAGCCGGTACAACCCTCATCTTGTGCTTGAACGGCGAAGTCACTGTGCCCGGCGCCGAACCGGTTCGTCTCGGAGCACTGGACACGTTGGTAGCCGGTCCGGACAACGCCAGCCTGCTTGTCCAGCCAGCCCATGCCGCAACGCTGTTCGTGATCCGGATCGGCGGCATTTCCGGCAATGGTTAACGCCTGTTTCCAAACATGATCGCGATGCCGGCGAATTATAGCGTAAGCTGAAGGCGGGCATCACGAAAAAGCCCGAATCCTTTCCGTCGATCGATCCCGACGGGAAGAGGGGCGCTCGTCGTTGTTTTTCGCTGAGAGATGACGCCCTGTCGCGGTGCGGAAACAAACTTTCGGCAAATGGGGCTTATGCAACCAATTGCAATTGAATCGGTTTTAGGGCCATTGCCGTGGCGGTGACGCCGCTGACTGCCCCGCTTACGGAATTTTCAATGAATATTCAGACGACCCCTGCCCAAATCGAGAAGACAAGCGCGAGCTTCCCGGCCATCACCGAAGAGCCGATCCGCTCCAATTACCTGCCTGAAGAGCGTCTTCGGCTGCTCGGTGAAAGGCTGGCAAACGGCGACCTCACGGATTTGTTCGGCCTGACGCCGTTCGATTTTCAGGCCCGGATCCGAGACAGTGCCAAGAAGATTTTGGAAGTCTACCGGTCGACCAATGCGGCGCAGGCGAGGGGCGAGACGATCACGCCGTCGGCTCAATGGCTGCTCGACAACAATTATCTGGTCGAAGAGACCATTTTCCAGGTCAAGCGCGATCTGCCGCGCCGCTTCTATCGCCAGCTGCCGACCCTGAAACTGCCTGACAACGGCAGCGTGCCGCGCGCGCTGGCGCTGGCCTGGACCTATATGGCGCATTCGGACAGCTCCGTCTCGGCGACGATGTTCAAGTCTATCGTCCAGGGTTTTCAATCGGTCGAGCCGCTGAAGATCGGCGAACTCTGGGCGCTGCCTTCCCTGTTGCGCTTCGTCCTAATCGAGAATCTCCGCCGGTTGGCGGTCAGGGTCAACCGCACCCGTCAGATGCGCCAGATCGCCAACGATGTGGCGGACAAGGTTCTGGCGATCGACGACAGTTCCGACCGGCAGGCAATCCTGTCCAACTTCAGCGCCCATGCGCAGGACACCACCTTTGCCACCCAGCTGCTCTACCGTCTGCGCGATGGATCGCAGAACGCCGGCAAGGCCCTGGAATGGCTAGAAGGCGAACTCGAAAAGGCCGGCTCCGACGCCGAGGAAATCATCATTTCCGAACATCAGACGCTGTCCAGCGGCAATGTGACGACGGGTAACATCATCCGCGGCCTGCGCCTCATCAACGACGTCGACTGGACCGTTTGGTTCGAAGGCGTCAGCCGCATCGATACCGTGCTGCGCGAGCGCACCGATTTCGCCGCGCTCGACTTCTTCTCGCGTGACCAGTACCGGACTGCGATCGAGGAACTGGCGCGCCGCTCGGACCTCTCCGAATATCGTGTCGCCGACAAAGCCATCGAACTGGCCGGCCACGCCGCCGGCGAGACCATGTTGCGCGATGATGTCGGCGATGCCGTATCAACGCCATCCGCCCACACCGATGTGGGTTTCTTTCTCGTCGGCCCACGCCGGCTGGAGCTGGAGAAAGCGATCGGCTATCGGCCTACCGTCAGCCAGACGTTCAAACGAGCCTTCCGCAAGACCGGATGGCTTGGCATCGTCGTGCCGGTGTTTGCGCTGACGGCCCTGCTTCTGGTCCTCTCCGGCAATGCACTCGCCAATCTCGGCCTGTCGGTGCCGTCGATCGCCCTGATGCTGGTGCTGTTTGCAGTGCCGGCCAGCGAGGGCGCGCTCGCCTTCTTCAACACTGTCGTTTCGCTGTTCCTCAAACCGACGCGCCTCGTCGGCTACGATTACAGGCACGGCGTGCCGCCCGAGGCGCGCACGCTGGTGGTGGTGCCGTCGCTGATCGGTTCACGCGACGACGTCGAGGAGAATGTCCGCAACATCGAGGTGCATCATCTCGCCAACACGGCCGATGAAATCCATTTCGCGCTGCTGTCGGACTGGCCCGACAGCAAGACCGAGATCGATGCGGCGGATACTGAAATCCTCGAATTCGCCCGCGCCGAGATCGCCCGTCTCAACGACCGCTATCCCTCCGAAGGCGCGCCCCGTTTCTATATCTTGCACCGGCGCCGGCTCTTCAATGCGGCTCAAGGGTCCTGGATGGGCTGGGAGCGCAAGCGCGGCAAGCTGCACGAACTCGACCTTCTGCTGCGCGGCGACAGCGACACCACCTTCCTGCCGCTCGATGTGCCGTTACCGGAGAACGTCGTCCATGTGATGACTCTCGATGCCGACACGCGCACCACTCGAGACGCGGTCGCGACCATGGTCGGCAAGCTTTGCCACCCGCTCAACCGCCCGCATTTCGATGCCAGCAAGCGCGTCGTCACGGCTGGCTATGCGATCCTGCAGCCGCGCATCACCGCGTCGCTGACCAGCGGCGACGATGCATCGTTTTTCCAGCGGGTCTTTTCGGCCAATCGCGGCCTCGACCCCTATGTCTTTGCCGTGTCCGATCTCTATCAGGACGTCTTCGGCGACGGATCTTTCACTGGAAAGGGCCTCTATCATGTCGACGCCTTCGAGGCGGCGCTGCAGGGCCGTATCGAGGAAAACACCATCCTCAGCCACGATCTGCTGGAGGGCGCGCTGGCGCGCGCGGCGCTGGTCACCGACGTCGAACTGGTCGAAGACTATCCGACGCGCTACTCGGTCGATGCCTCGCGCCACCATCGCTGGGCACGCGGCGACTGGCAACTCCTCGGCTTCATGCTCGATCCGCGCTCCGGCGTGCCGGCCCTGTCGCGCTGGAAGATGATCGACAATCTGCGCCGCTCGTTGACACCGATCTTCTGGGTGATGGCGGCGATCGGCGGCTGGACGCTGCTGCCCTTCACGCAGGCGGCGCAATGGCAGGCTTTGCTGATCCTCAGCCTGTTCATGGCGCCGACATTCAACATCGTCAACGCCATCCTGCCCAAGAGCGGCGACCAGACGCCGCGCGGCCATTTCTCGGCGCTGGCACGCGACGTTGCCTTCGGCACCGCCATGGTGGCGCTGAAGATCGTGCTGATGGCGCACAACGCCTGGATGATGGGCGACGCCATCGTCCGCACGCTGTACCGGCTGTTCGTCAGCCGCCAGAATCTTTTGGAATGGCGCACTGCCTCGCAGGCGCATAAGAGCGGCGACAATAGTGTCGGTTCCTATTACGGTATGATGTATGGCGCCGTGATCATCGGCTTCGTCGGCCTTGCCATTCCGGTGCTGGCCGATTCCACCGGTGCCTTCGTCGCCTTCTTCTTCGCGCTGTTCTGGATTGGCTCGCCCGCCATCGCCAGTTGGATCAGCCGTTCGGCCGAAACCGAGGATCGCTTGCGCATATCGCAAGCTGACATCCATGCGTTGCGCACGGTGGCACGGCGCACATGGCACTATTTCGAAAGCTTCGTGACGTCAGAGCACCACCATCTGCCGCCCGACAATTTCCAGGAAAGCCCGGCGCCGGTCGTCGCACCACGAACCTCGCCGACCAATATCGGCGTCTATCTGCTGTCCGTCGTATCGGCCCGCGATTTCGGCTGGATCAGCCTGTCCGATGCCATCACCCGCATCGACGCTACCATGTCGACGATCGAGGGTATGCCGCGCGACCGCGGCCACCTCTTCAACTGGTACGACACGACGACACTGAAGCCGCTCTACCCGCTCTACATCTCGGCCGTCGACAGCGGCAATCTTGCCGGCCATCTGGTGGCTGTGGCGGCAGCCTGCGCCGAATGGGCGGAGGCACCCTCCGTCCATCTCCAGGGTGATTTCGAAGGCATTCTCGACACGGTCACCGTTCTCAGCGAAAGCCTTGATGAGTTGCCCGATGACCGTCGCCAGCTGCGCCCCCTGCGCCAGCGCCTCGCCGACCGTCTCGACGGCATGCGGCGCGCGGTCGACACCATCAAGGCGCAGCCGGAGATGGCGTCGATCCGCACCATCAACCTGGCTGTGCTTGCCGGCGAGATCCGCAAGCTTGCCACAGCTATCCACACCGAGGCGGCGTCCCCCCAGAGCGACGTCATCGTCGACTGGGCGGCAAGGCTGGAGGCCACCTGCGAAGCGCACGTCCATGACGCGCACAGCGACGACAATGCCGTCGAGGCATTGCGTGCCAAGCTGATCACCCTGCGCGAGCGCACGCGCCGCTTCGCCTTCGAGATGGATTTCTCCTTCCTGATGCGGCCGGAGCGCAAATTGCTGTCGATCGGCTACCGGGTCGAGGAACACCAGCTCGACGAAAGCTGCTACGATCTTCTGGCTTCCGAGGCGCGGCTGACCAGCCTGTTCGCCATCGCCAAGGGCGACCTGCCGACCGAGCACTGGTTCCGGCTTGGCCGACCGATCGTCGAGATCGGGTTCCAGGGCGCACTGATGTCGTGGTCCGGCTCGATGTTCGAATATCTGATGCCGCCACTGGTCATGAAGGAGCCGCACGGCTCGATCCTCAACCAGACCAGCAAGCTGATCATCAAGCGCCAGATCCAGTATGGCCGCCAGAAGAACGTACCGTGGGGCATTTCGGAAGCGGCCTACAATGCCCGCGACCGTGAACTGACCTACCAGTACACCAATTTCGGCGTGCCCGGCCTTGGGCTGAAGCGCGGCCTTGGCCAGAACACGGTAATCGCACCTTACGCCACCATATTGGCGGCACAGTTCAACCCGCGTGAGGCGGTGCACAATCTCGCCCGGCTCAGGGAAGTCGGCGCACTAGGCCGCCACGGCTACTATGATGCCGTCGACTTCACGCCGCAGCGCGTGCCCGAAGGCACCGACCATGTCGTCGTGCAAAACTACATGGCGCACCATTCGGGCATGTCGATCGTGGCGGTCGCCGACGCCATCTTCGAAGGTCGCATGCGCGACCGCTTCCACAGCGATCCGGTCATCGAATCGGCCGAATTGCTGCTGCAGGAGAGGGCGCCCCGCGACATTCCGACCGCGACCGTCAGGACCGAGGCCGACGAACGCTCCAAGGACGAGACCGAGATCGAGAGCCCTGACACCCGCATCGTGCTCAACCCGCTGCAATCGCTGCGCTCGACCAGCGTCATGTCGAACGGTCGTTATTCGGTGATGGTCACGGCGACCGGCTCGGGCTACAGCCGCTGGGGCGATCTCGCCGTCACCCGCTGGCAGCCGGACCCGACCGAGGACCGGCTTGGCTCCTACATCTTCCTGCGAGACGCCGATACCGGCGACTGGTGGTCGGCGACGTCGGAGCCGAAGCGTGCGGTCGAGGAAACGGCGCAGACCTTGTTCTCCGACGACAAGGCGAGCTTCGTCAAATCGGTGGGGACGTTGCGCTCCGAGGTCGAATGCATCGTCGTTTCGGAAGGCAACGGCGAGGGGCGTCGGGTTACGCTCTACAATGATGGCCCATCCGACCGTCACATTGAAGTGACCTCTTTTGCCGAACTGGTGCTCGGTCTGGAAGCGTCCGACAACGCGCATCCGGCCTTCTCGAAGATGTTCGTGGAAACCGAAATCTCTGCGAATAACGCGGCGATCTTCGCCACACGGCGCAAGCGCGAGACCAGCGAGCCCGATATCGCCATGGTGCATTTCGTCACCGATCCGTCAGGGTCGGCGCGCGATGCCGAGGCCGAGACCGACAGGCGCGCCTTCATCGGCCGTGGCCGTACCATTGTCGACGCAGCCGCGTTCGATCCGGGCGCCAGGCTCGGCGGCCATTCAGGCTTCACGCTCGATCCCGTCGCCTCGCTGCGCCGGCAAGTGCGGGTGCCGGCCAACAAGAAGATATCGTTGACTTTCTGGACCGTGGTCGGCGCCGGCCGTGCCGAACTGGACGAGGCTATCGCCCGGCTCGATCATCCCGAGAGTTTTGCCCGCCAGGCCATGCTCGCCTGGACGCGCAGCCAGGTCCAGACGCGTCATATGGGCCTCAGCCTGACCGATGCCGCCAATGTGCAGAAGCTGGCGCGCTACCTGATCTATCCGGATCCGTTCCTGCGTCTCCCCGCCGAGTCCATTTCCACGGGGCTGGGCAAGCAGTCGAGCCTGTGGCCGACCAGCATTTCCGGCGATTTCCCGATCTTCCTGGTCAGGATCGGTGACGTGGCCGATCTGGAAATCGTCGCCCAGGCGTTGCGTTTCCAGGAATATATGCGCAGCCGTGGCATGATGATCGACTTCGTCGTCGTCAACGAGCAGGCGTCCTCCTATGTCCAGGACCTGCAACGGGCGGTCGAGACGCTATGCGAAAACAGCCGTTTGCGCGGCAAGGAGCTCGGACCTCGCCAGCACATTTTCGCGGTGCGCCGCGATCTTATGGACGACACGACCTACAAGACGCTGCTCGCCGTGGCCCGCGTCGTCCTGCACACGCGCAACGGCACCATCTTCGACCAGATTGAGCGGGCTGAAGCAGCCGCCTTGCAGGCGCGTGACGCCCTGCTGCCGACAGCATTTCCGGTTCCGCGTGACCTGCCGTCGCCGACGCCCACGACGCATGCATTCGCCTCGCAGGCGGTGGCCAATGTCAGCGCCGATGGAAGTGGGCTCAGCCAGTGGAACGGGTTTGGCGGTTTCGATGGCGACGGGCGGCACTATGTCGTGCGCCTGGCCGGCCGGCGAACGACGCCGCAGCCGTGGATCAACGTCGTCTCCAACGCCTCGTTCGGCTTCCATACCTCGGCCGAGGGTGCTGCATTCACCTGGAGCCGAAACAGCCGCGACTACCAGTTGACGCCATGGTCGAATGATCCGGTTTCGAACCGGCCGGGCGAGGGCCTCTACATCTACGATCAGGCCAGCGGCAAGGCGTTCTCGCCGCTCGCCGCCATGGTGCGCGATCCCTCGATGACGTACGAGGCCTGGCATGGCCAGGGTTTCTCGACCTTCCGTTCGAGGCGCGGGCCGTTGTCGATGGATCTTACCCATGTCGTCGATCCGGTCGATCCGGTGAAAATTTCGCGGCTGCGTATCCAGAATGCCGGTTCGGTGCCGGCACGGCTGCGCGTGTATGCCTATGCCGAATGGGTGCTCGGCGGGCATCGGTCGCGCACGGCGGCAACCATCGTTCCGGCGCGGGACGCTGCCAGCGGCGCGTTGCTGGCGCAAAATCCCTATGGTCTCGATTTCGGCGAGCGGGTGGCCTTCCTCGCCGCTGATGGCGGCGTCCATTCGGTGACATCCGACCGCTCGGAGTTCCTCGGCCGGCATGGCTCCAGCGAGCTTCCGCAGGCGGTGCTAAGCGGTGCTGGACTGTCGGACCGTGTCGAGGCCGGCGACGATCCGTGCGCGGCGATCGCCCGCGATATTGAGATTCCGGCCGGCGGCGACGTGACGCTGCTCTGGCTGCTCGGTGACGCCGAATCCGCCGAGGAGGCGAGTGCCTTGGTGCGGAAGCACCGAGCCAAGGATTTCGACCAGCGTCTGGCCGACAATGAGCGCGAGTGGCGTGGTTTCCTCGACACCATCCAGGTCGAGACGCCGGACAAGGCGCTCGACGCCATGGTCAATCACTGGCTGCCCTATCAAAGCCTGACCTGTCGCATCCGTGCCCGCTCCGCCTTCTATCAGGCCAGTGGTGCGTTCGGCTTCCGCGACCAGTTGCAGGATACGCTTGCGTTGCTGGCGCATGATCCGCAACTGGCGCGCGACCAGATACTCAACGCGGCGCGGCGGCAATTCCCCGAAGGCGACGTGCAGCACTGGTGGCTGCCGCGCACCGGTGCCGGCGTGCGCACCCTGATCTCCGACGACGTGGTCTGGCTGGCTCACGCCACGGCGCGCTACCTGTTGGTCACCGGTGATGTCACCATACTGAAGGAGCAATTGCCCTTCATCGACGGGCAGGCGCTGGGCGATGATGAGCACGATGCCTTCTTCACTCCGGAAATCTCGAAGAAGACGGCGTCGCTCTACGACCATTGCGCGCGCGCGCTCGATCTCGCCATCAAGCGCAGCAGCCCTGCGGGCCTGCCGCTGATCCTCGGCGGCGACTGGAACGACGGCATGAACCGCGTCGGCGGGCACGGCAAGGGCGAGAGCGTATGGCTCGGCTGGTTCCTGTTGAAAACTCTGGGTGACTTCGCTCCCGTTGCCAAGGTCGAGGGCGATGCCAAGCGTGCACAGGCCTGGGCGAAACATGCCGACGTGCTGAAGCGGGCGCTTGAAAGCACGGCATGGGACGGCGAGTGGTATCGGCGCGGCAGCTTCGACGATGGCAGCCCGCTGGGGTCGCGAACATCGCAGGAATGCAAGATCGACTCGATCGCCCAGTCCTGGAGCGTGCTTTCGGGAGAGGGCGATCCGGCGCGGTCGACGACGGCGATGGAGCAGGCGACCAAGCTGCTCGTCGACGACAAGCTCAAGATCGTCAAGCTGTTCACGCCGCCCTTCTCGAAGACGGATAAAGACCCAGGGTATATCAAGAGCTATCCGCCCGGTGTGCGCGAGAATGGCGGCCAGTACACCCACGCCGCCACATGGTTCGTCATCGCGCTTGCCGAGATGGGGCGGACCGACGAGGCCTATCGCTGTTTCTCGATGCTGAACCCCGTCAACCATGCGATCGACGAGGCCTCGGCCGAGCACTATCGCGTCGAACCTTATGTCGTGGCGGCCGATATCTATGCCGGGGACGGCAATGCCGGCAACAACAAGGGCGGCCGTGGCGGCTGGACCTGGTACACCGGCTCCGCCGGCTGGCTCTACAGGGCGGCGGTAGAAGGCATCCTCGGCATCGAACGGCGCGGCAAGCGTGTCCAGTTCAAGCCGAAACTACCCACTCACTGGGACGGCTATTCGGCAACCCTCAAGATGCTGGGGGCGGAACTCAAGGTTCGCGTCATCCGCGACAATAAGGCCAAGGCCGTGACGCTGGAGGTGAACGGGGCAAAGACCAAGGCTTCGGCGCTCGAACTGAGGGCTGGCGAAGTTACCGACGTCATCGTCAGGATCCCGGCCTGATGCATGTTGCCCCAAAAGCGTGCTCCCGGACCTAGCCCCGGGGGCTCGGTTTTTGGGCCATGACGAGATGCGCGGCGCCATGCCGTCCGGCGTTGCCGTCGGCCCGGCTGAAGGCGATGCCTCTGAGAAGCACATGAAATCAAAGGCTTGGGGTGCGCCGTAACGGTCGCCTCGATCGACGAGACGTAGTCCCCGTCGCTAGGCGGGGCGCAAGCGCACTTGGCTTTGGCCTATACTGCGCAGAAGGAGATTTCGGCCTTGGTCATGCGCCCGACATTGCCGCTGATTAAAATTGTGGCAGCGTGTGCCAACTGCCATGATTTCGCCGTATGCCTGACATTTTACCTGTCTTCTCAAACCGTTAGGTGATCACGGCAGATTTCGGAACGTCGCCATCTTTTGTTCGCTCTGAGGGAACTGAAGAGGTACACGGCCATTGTTTTGCGACGTATCAACCGATACGAGTCAAATGATGCAGTGCACAATAAACAGCATGGCGGAGTAACTGGGGTGACCCTTCTGCAAATCTACTGGCGAGCGCTCGGATATCTCGCCCAGGACAGGAAGCGCGTCGCGTTGATCTGTTCGGCCAATGTGGCTCTCGCCATCATCGCCATTCTTGAGCCGATCATGTTCGGACGGGTGATCGATGCGATTTCCGAACGCGGCTCGGTGTTTACGACACTTGCCCTGTGGGCTGGCCTCGGCGCTTTCAACATCGTGGCATTCGTGCTGGTGGCGCGCGGCGCGGACCGCTTTGCCCACAAGCGCCGTAGCGAGGTGCTTTGCGACTCGTTCGAGCGCGTGATCACCATGCCGCTTGCCTGGCACCACCAGCGCGGCACCTCCAACGCCCTGCACACCCTGCTGCGCGCGGTCGAGACGCTGTTCAGCCTGTGGCTCGAATTCATGCGTCAGCACCTGTCGACGGTGGTTGCGCTGTTCCTGCTGATCCCGACCGCGGTCAGCATGGACCTGCGCATGTCTATGGTGCTGCTGGCGCTCGGTGCGCTCTATGTCGGTATCGGCCGGCTGGTGATGAAGCGCACCAAGGCGGGTCAGGCCGCCGTGGAGCGCCACTACCATAAGGTGTTCGCGCACGTGACCGACTCGGTCAGCAATGTTGCCGTGTTGCAGAGCTACAATCGTCTCGGCCACGAGGCCGATACGCTGCGCCTCTATGTCAAGAACCTGCTCGACGCCCAGAACCCGGTGCTCGACTGGTGGGCGATGGCCAATGCGCTGCATCGCCTGTCCTCGACGATCTCGATGATGGTCGTACTGTTGATCGGCGCCTATCTGGTCACCCACGGTCAGCTGCGCATCGGCGACGTCATCGCCTTCACCGGCTTTGCCACGCTGCTGATCGCCAGGCTCGACCAGATGTCGGCGTTCGCGAACCAGATTTCGGAGGCCCGTGCCAAGCTCGAGGACTTCTACCATCTCGAGGACTCCGCGGCCGACGCCGCCGAGCCGGACGGCTTGCGCGATCTCGCCAACGTCACCGGTCATGTCCGCTTCGAGAATGTCGGTTTCGAATTCGCCAATTCTGGCCATGGCATCGACGACGTGTCCTTCGAGGTCCAGGCTGGCCAGACCGTCGCCATTGTCGGCCCGACGGGCGCCGGCAAGACGACGCTCATCAACTTGCTGCAGCGCGTCTTCTCGCCATCGCAAGGCCGTATCCTGATCGACGGCATCGACACCCGCACCGTGACCCGCAAGTCGCTGCGCCATTCGATCGCCACCGTGTTCCAGGATGCGGGCCTGCTCAACCGCTCGATCGAGGACAACATCCGCGTCGGCCGTGCCGATGCGAGCAATGACGAGATCCATGCCGCCGCCAATGCGGCTGCCGCGCAGGACTTCATCCTGTCGAAGAGCAATGGCTACGACACGCTGGTCGGCGAACGTGGCGGCCAGCTATCGGGCGGCGAACGCCAGCGCATCGCCATTGCCCGCGCCGTGCTGAAGGACGCACCGATCCTGGTGCTCGACGAGGCGACCAGCGCGCTCGACGTCGAGACCGAGGATCGCGTCAAGGAAGCGATCGACGAGTTGCGGCGCGACCGCACCACCTTCATCATCGCCCACCGCCTGACCACCGTTCGCGACGCCGATCTGGTCGTGTTCATGGATAAGGGCAGGGTGATCGAGATGGGCGGCTTCACCGAGCTGTCGCTGCGCAATGGCCGCTTTGCCAGCCTGCTGCGCGCCGGCGGCCTGCTCAACGACGAGGAGGTTCGCCGCCTCAGCCGCTCCGTGCAGCAACAGCAGGAAGCCGCGGCCTGATCTTCTTTCTTCTACCTCCCCCTTGTGGGGAGGTCGGACCGTAGGTCCGGGTGGGGGGTACGGGCGCCATCGCCGCNCTGCTTCGCAGCGACCCTCCCCACAAGGGGGAGGGTAAGAAGCCTGCGACACCACCGCTCGATTGCCCCGAACGCGCCGGCGGTCTATGTAGACCGCATGAGCGACACGACTTCACGCCTGACCGGCTGGATGGATCTTGCCAACCCGACGCGCTTCGTCGGGCTGGTCGACCGGATCGTACCGTGGCTGGCGTCCATCGCCGCACTCATCCTGGCCCTCGGGCTCTACATGAGCTTCGCCGCGCCCGAGGATTTCCAGCAAGGCATCACCGTTCGCATCATGTACATCCACGTGCCTTTCGCCTGGCTCGCCATGATGTGCTACACGCTGATGGCGGTCTCGGCGCTGGGCACCCTCGTCTGGCGGCATCCGCTGGCCGATGTCGCGCTGAAATCGGCCGCACCCATAGGCGCTGTCTTCACCGCGCTGGCGCTGATCACCGGCTCGATCTGGGGCAAGCCGATGTGGGGCACATGGTGGGTCTGGGATGCGCGGTTGACCTCGGTCTTCGTGCTGTTCCTGATGTATCTCGGCATCATAGCGCTGAGCCGCGCGCTCGACGACGCAAGCCGCGCCGCCTGGGCCGCCGCCATCATCACTCTGGTCGGGTTCATCAACATCCCGATCATCAAATTCTCGGTCGACTGGTGGAACACGCTGCACCAGCCGGCGTCAGTGTTCCGGCTCGGCGGGCCAACCATCGATCCGAGCCTGCTGTGGCCTTTGCTGGTGATGGCTCTAGGCTTCACCGTGCTGTTCTTCGCGCTGCATCTGATGGCGATGCGCACGGAAATCCGCCGCCGCAGGGTCATTGCAATGCGTCGCGTCGCCGCCAGGCAGGCCGAGCGGATCTAAGGCGCCATCGCAGCGGTGCATCGACAGATCAAGCGTTCGTCGTCTCTGAACAGCTTGTCATTTCTGCAGATTGTGAGCCTCGAACGTGGTCTCCTGAGGCGGCGAGGTGAACCCACCCTTGATGCCCGTTTTCATCTGAGGCATCAGAATGTCATCCCGGAATTGCTCCCAACTCTTCTTGGACTCGTGAACCGCAACAATTGACCAGCCACCGGCCGACGGGCCGGCAGCATGGAAGATCTGGCCTTTTGGCAGGCTTTTCCCGCCTGCTGGATGCACCGCAGCGATTGACGCCTCGTATTGCTCCTTCGTGCCGCCAGGAAAATAATGCGCGATTGCGTAAGCCATTTTCGTTTTCCTCCCGAACAAGCCGCAAACCATCCAATGGCCAGCTTGCTGAAGGCAGATTGACGTAAGGGAACACCAGGGGCAAGCAGGACCTTAGACAGGGGTCGACCATGCACTATGCCCTGGACACGCCTTTGGATATTCGCGTCAGCCGGTGCGGCCGCGCGCTGCCACCGGCAGTGTTTCCAGCACCGTGTCGCCGTCGATCAGATTGACCTCGTCAAACAGGTTGGTGACCACGCAGCAATGATCGGGGACGACACGCACCCGATCGCCGATGCGCAGCTTGCTGTCGCCTGAAAGCGTGACGGTGCCGTGCTCTTCGCTCAAGCCGGTGACCCGCGCTCCCGAAATGCCGAGCAGCTCGCCGAAATCGGCGAGCCCCAACGTATCGCTGGACAACGCCTTGCTGCCGGCATCGAGGATGGCGCGCGTTGCAGTGGGATGGCTGACCACAGTCGACAGCACCGTCAGCGCGCAATCGTCGAGACTGCCGACGCCTTTCGCGACTTGGTAGCGGTCGAGATAGATGTACGTGCCAGGGCGATATTCGGTGACGACCGATGCCTTGCTGGAGCGCCAGATGTCCGGCGTGCCGCCGCTCGAGATGCGTTCGCAGGCGAGACCCGATGCGGCAAGCGTCTGCTTGGCGCCAGCGAGCCAGGCCTCGGCCTCCGCCGCGCGACCGGCGGCCGGATAGGTCATCAGCCCGCCGAAGGCGAGGCCGCCGGCTCTGTCGATCTGTCTTGCTAGCGCAACCGCTTCGTTGGCCGTCTGCACGCCGCAGCGGCCCATGCCGGTATCGCATTCGACCAGCACCGACAGGCGATGGCCGGCATCGGTGAAGGTGGCGGCCAGCCCCTCAATCGTCTCCAGGCTGTCCGCGGTCACCGAGAGGATGACACGCCTGTGCAGCGCCAGAAGCCGTTCCAGCTTGGCGCGCCCAAGGATGTTGTAGGGAAGAAAAATGTCGGCGAGACCGGCATCGGCCATNATCGGCCATCACCTCCGCCTCGCCGATCTTCTGGCAGGTGATGCCGACCGCACCCGCCGCTACCTGCCTCTTCGCCCAGTAGGGCAGCTTGTGCGTCTTGATGTGCGGCCGCAGCTTGAGCCCGTTCTTGTCGGCATGGGCCTGGGCGCGGGCAATGTTGGCTTCGGCGCGTGCGGCGTCGATCAGGATCGACGGCGTGTCGAGGTCGTGGATGGTCGGCATCAGCTGTCACTCTGTGGAAATCCGCAGCGGTTATGACCCTGAACGGACACGATGTCACGCTGCCAGCGGACCCGGTCTATGGTCCATGTGCTCGAGGCGAAGGGCCTGGCAGGATCGACACCGGATCGGCGTTGGGCTATGCGATTTACCAAAGCATGTCGCCCAAAAGTGTGTAGCGGTTTTGGGATCACGACATGCGTGCCAACAAACCAAGGCGCGTCGCGTGAGCCCCGTCGAACGCGAGGCGCTTTAGCAAAATCGACACGAAGGGTCATGATCATGAAACGCTCCGCCATCAACGACATCATCCGCGAAGCCGACGCGTTCATCCGCTCGTTCGGCTACATCATGCCGCCCTTCGCCTATTGGTCACCCGAGGAGGCGAAGGCGCGTCAGCTGGATTCCTCGGCCGTTTTCAGCTCTCGGCTTGGCTGGGACATCACCGATTACGGGCAGGGCAAGTTCAAGGATCTCGGCCTGTTCCTGTTCACCGTCCGCAACGGCCGCTATGAGGACATGAAGAAGGGCATGGGCATGCTCTATGCCGAGAAGATCATGATCTCGCGCAAGGACCAACTGTCGCCGATGCACCGCCACAATATCAAGGCCGAGGACATCATCAACCGTGGTGGCGGCAAGCTGGTGCTGGAACTGTTCATGCACGATCGCGATGGCGGCATCGATTCCAAGGCCGAAGTGTCGGTGCCTGTAGACGGAACCATCCACAGGCTGCCGGCGGGCGGGCTGTTGAAGCTCGACCCAGGTCAGAGCGTCACACTGCTGCCCGGCGTCTGGCACGCTTTCTGGGCCGAGGGCAAGGATGTGCTGATCGGCGAAGTGTCGACCGTCAACGACGATCTCACCGACAACGTTTTTCGCGATCCGATCGGCCGCTTCGCAGACATCGAAGAGGATGTCGCCCCCGTGCACCTGCTGGTGTCCGACTACGAGAAGTGGCTGGGATAAGCGGCAACGCCGGCGCGGGAATCGCGCGGGCAACTAGGATGTCGGGCCGTTCCCGTTTTGCCAGCCGGCTAGCTCTGGCAGGTCGTCAAGCCAACTTTTCTCCGTCATCAAGGCATCGCCGGCCTGCGGGTCGGTGGCGTTTTGAATGAGCCAGTCTATCCACTTCCGATAGGCAACCGGGTCCAACTGGGGCGGCAGCACCTTGGCCTTGGCCAGCATGCGTTTGCGGAAACTGACCTGCCTGCGGAGTTTGGTCGTCGTGAATTTGATTGCCTTGCCTTGGTATTCGACCGTCCAGCGCTCATCCCCATGGCTGGTGAGCCTGTCGATGGCGAAACCGACATCGACCGGCCTATCCCGCCAAGGAAGCTCGATGGCATTCTTCCTCAGATCGAGTGCCCATCGCCTGTAGTTGGTCCCGGCACGCTGGGGCGGCAGCACACCAGCCTCTTCGAGCATCTTCCGGCGGAAGGTAGGCTGCTTCTTAAGCTGGCCTGTGGTCAGCTCGATGCGATGCCCACGGAATTCGACGTGCCATCGGATCCTCCCGTTGCCGAAATACTTCACCAGCCTGTCGATGACGAACTCGTCATCGGCAAGCATCACGCAGCCTTGGCTGATGCTTTCGAGAATGAACTGGCTATCGGTGGGCATTACGCACGCCTCGTGCAGGAATCTTTGACGAAGCTTAGCCAGTAGCACGCATCAGCGGCCAACAATCTTTTTCGCTCCGGGAGTGAAGCCGTCGGCCTGCGCATTCGGCGCCTAGTCGCGCTCAAAATTTCAACGCGTGCCTGTTTGGCGGGAGGACTAAGGGCGATGCTCGACCGCTTCAGTCTCAATTCGGCTTGCGAAGAACGCGGTTGGCACCGATATGCTCACTACGTTTACACGGAGGACGCGTTTATGAAATATTCCGTATTGGCCGACGACAAGCCGGTTCCCGATCTGACGTTCCTTCGCGAGTTGGCGGACGCGAAGCTGGGTGGCGAAAAGATCGCAGCAGAAAACATTGCAGTCGAAGTTCAGATCGAGGGCTACCCGGAGCAGCCCGGAATGATGCTAACGTGGCGCTTCGACCGGGAAGTGACCGCTTGGGTCGAAACCCGCTGAAAACCACTCGTCCCAGGTTTGACTTTGGTTCCCCGCTCCTTAGCGCGCCGCCTGATGAGCGTTAGCAATGGCCGCCGCGTCCACCACCAAGGCCCGCTTCGGCGGGCTTTTTGAGGACTGATAAGATGGGGTCGATAGGGATGGCTAGCTGCATTCAATAGTCGATAACGTCACGATGATCTGCGGCAAAAATAGCGTCCCATTTATGCTTTGCGTCATCGTGCGCTATTTCTTGATGCTCATGCGGCCAGTTGTTTAGCCCGCTGGTCATCAACGTCGTCTCACCAGCCAGACGCCCCACAATCTCGACTAGCGTCTCTAGTTCGCCATGTGTCACAAACTTCCTTACTTCTCCCCAGGTAATGTGTGCTATTGCGGAATTGCGAAAACTCTGCATGCGCCCGATGGCGTTCCAATCAATGGTAGAATAATACTTGTTGAAGCGATCGATGCCTGCCTTGCAAGCCTTCATGGCTGCTTCGATTTGTGCTCGATCATTGCTGGCGGCGTAGGCTGTCGCCAGCTCGTGTGGCGAGTTAGGCAGTTTAAGGAACCTGTTCACGGATTGGAGCGAAATCTGACTGTCGCGATCGATCGTCGCAAATAGTCGAACGATACACAGTAACGCCGTTTCAGTGCGCAGATGGTCCGCATGGGTGACGATTGGAGCGCTCTTGTCGTGAGCACGGCTGATGGCAGCATTGATTCCAGAGTAGAGTCCATATGAATGGGCTGCCATTGAAGCCCATTCATTCAGCTTCGGAGCCATCCGCACCACATGTCCGATTTCCGGAACGTATTGTTCGGAAGCACTCGATGATTTTTCCATGTTGCTATTCGCAGCCTCCGCCCGTTACCACGCCTTACAAATCAATGGCTTATGTTGCTACCGATTTCGGGCGCTAGCGACATGGTTTTTGGTGATTTTTGTAGCTAAGTGCTTGATTTTGTTTGGCTGGGGAACCTGGATTCGAACCAGGACTAACGGAGTCAGAGTCCGTGGGTCTACCGTTAACCTATTCCCCAGCAGGCACGGTCATGAACCGTGCGGGCCGAGCGGCCAAGCCGCTGTGAGCGCTGCCTTGTAGCCGCCCGCGGAAAATAGTCAAGCCTGCTGAGTGGCTCATTCGCTACGTTTTGTCGGCCGGTTTGAGACGCCCCACTTCAGATGTCGCGAATTCAATCCCCACGCCTCAGCTCTCAGTCCGGCTGAACTGCGAGCGCTCGAAGAGCAGCACGATGCCCAGGCCGAGGAACAGCGGGATGATCAGGTAGAACAGCCGGAACACCAGCAGCGCCGCCAGCACGCCGACCGGGTCCATGTCGGACAGGCCGGCGAGGAACACCACTTCGAACACGCCGAGGCCGCCCGGAGCGTGCGAGATCTGCGCGATCGAGAAGGAGACGAGGAAGACGCCCAGCACGACGAAATAGCCGGGATTGTGGGCCGCGGGCAGGGCAAAGAAGATGATCGCGGCGGCCGCCAGCAGTTCGATCGGGCCGATCAGCAATTGCCTGGCGACGATCGGCAGCGCCGGATAGTGCAGCTGAAAGCCAGCGATCTTCAGCGGGCGCAGGTGCAGCCAGCTGCCGAAGATGTAGGCGGCGACCACGATCAGCATGGCGATGCCGGCTGCCTTCGACAGGCCGTGATGGGCAATGCCGGAAAACCGGTCGAGGATCTCAGGCTCGAAGACCAATACGAGGCCGGAGGCGAGAATCGTCGACAGCACGAAGGTGATCCAGCAGATCGCCACCAGCACGCCGACATCCTGGCCGCTCAGGCCTCTGGTGCCGTAGGCGCGGTAGCGGATGACGGCGCCGGAAAATACCGAGCCGCCGATGTTGTGCGACAGCGCATAGGTGGTGAAGGAGCAGAGCGTGACGAACAGCCACGAGACTTTCTTGCCGATATGCAGCAGCGCGATGTGGTCGTAGCCGGCGAGCGAGGCATAGGCGATGACCGAACACAGTGCGGCGAGTATCCAGCCGGGTGCCGAAATGGCCGATATGCCGTCCCAGACATCGTCGAGCGAAATGCCACGCAGTTCGTGCCAGAGCAGCAGCAGCGAGAAGATCACCGCCGCGATGCCGACCACCGGCCAGAAATAGCGTCTCCAGTTCATTGCCTGCCAATTCATTGCCGGATTGCCATGCGTTGCGGGTCCGCTTGCTCTTCTGCTGGTGGTGCGAGGAGGTCGGCCGCGCCGGATCCTTCCGCCCATTTCAGAAATGCCTCATTGAAGCCGGCTATTCAACCGCGAACGTTTTTGCGCGCCGACAACCCGGCCGATTTGTCCGTCTTGCAAGCGGCTCAAGAGGGCACCGACAGGCATTGAGCGTACCACTCCAGGCCTGCAGAAAAATTGCGCGGCGTGGCCGGAACGGCGGTTTGCGGGCCCAGCCGGCAAAATTCAGCACGCGGCTCTTGGTGATCGGGCGCGGCGCTGTTAGTCTGGCGGCAACTTAAAACACTGAAGCGCCTGCAGCGTCCGTCACCGGTTCGCGCGGTGCCGGAAGGAACGACAGTGGAAGACCGCGACACCGGCGCCAGCGCGCCGGAGGTGGGCGCGTCCAGCGCTTCCCCAGGGCCAATTCCCGGGACCGCCAGCTGGCAGCAGCGCCGTCCGACGGAGTCCCGCTCAGCAGATGGGCAGGCGGGCGACGCGACCCAGAAGGGCAAGCCCAAGAAGCGACGCAAGCGAAGGCGCGGGCGCAAGGTTTTTGCGCGCGATGACGCGCGTCTCACGCAGAATCGATCTCCGGCGCCAGGCAAGACCGGTGCCCCGGTGGCGGAGGCGCACAGACCGGCGGAATTGGCGGCCTCGCCCGCGGCTGCGCCGGCGCGCTTGGAACAGGGCGCCGGCCGGCCGCCAGTGCATGAACTTCCCGTCTTTGCGGCGCTTGACCTCGGCACCAACAATTGCCGGCTGCTGGTCGCCGTGCCGACGCGGCATGGCCAGTTCCGCGTCATCGATGCCTTTTCGCGCATCGTCCGGCTGGGCGAGGGGCTCACCGCCAACGGTCGGCTCGGCCAGCCGGCGATGGACCGCGCGGTCGAGGCACTAAAGATCTGCGGCGACAAGTTGCGCAACCGCAAGATCCGGAAAGCCCGGCTGATCGCCACCGAAGCCTGTCGCACTGCCGATAACGGCCTCGAGTTCCTCGACCGCGTCGAGCGCGAAGCCGGCCTGAAGCTCGAGATCATCGATCGCCAGACCGAGGCGCGGCTCGCGGTTTCCGGCTGCGGCTCGCTGGTCGAGCGCGATACGCAAGGCGTCGTGCTGTTCGATATTGGCGGCGGCTCCTCCGAAATCGCGCTGATCGATCTCGCCGGCCGCCGCTCGCCAAGGCTCGCCAACCATATCGTCTCGTGGACGTCGCTGCCGGTCGGCGTCGTATCGCTGGCCGAGCGTTTCGGCGGCCGCACGGTGACGCGCGAGGTTTTCGCCGCCATGGTCGACGACGTCGCCGGTCGGCTGGCCAGCTTCGATGGGCGCGATCGGCTGAGCCATCTCAAGGCCAGCCCGAATTTCCATCTGCTCGGCACGTCCGGAACGGTGACGACGCTGGCCGGCGTTCACCTCGACCTCGAGCGCTACGACCGCCGCCGCGTCGACGGGTTGTGGATGGATCGCGACAGCGTCGACCGCATGGTCGAACGACTGGTCGGCTGGGATTTCCAGCAGCGCTGCGCCAACCCTTGCATCGGTGCGGATCGCGCCGATCTGGTGCTGGCCGGCTGTGCTATCCTGGAAGCGATCCGCGCGGTATGGCCGTCGGAACGATTGCGCGTCGCCGACCGTGGCCTGCGCGAAGGCATATTGAGCGAGCTGATGGCCGATGATGGCGTCTGGCGCTACGATGGGCGCGGCAGGGCATGATCCCGAAAAGTGACGAACAAGAAATCAGGTAATGACCAAGAAGCCGGAAAAACCAGGATCTGCCAGCATTCGCGTGCTGAAGACGCGGATCAAGAAGAAGAGTGGGCTGAAGGAATCGTCGCGCCGCTGGCTGCAGCGCCACATCAACGATCCCTATGTCCAGCGCTCCAAGGCTGACGGCTATCGCTCGCGCGCGGCCTACAAGCTGATCGAGATCGACGACAAGCATCATCTGTTGAAGCCCGGCATGAAGGTGATCGATCTCGGTGCCGCCCCCGGCGGCTGGTGCCAGGTCGCGGCAGCGCGGACGAAATCGACGGCCGACAAGCCGCATGTCGTCGGCATCGACTATCTGGAAATGGACGCCGTGCCCGGCGCACCGGTGCTGTTGATGGATTTCCTCGATCCGCTGGCTCCGCAAAAGCTGGCCGAGGCGCTCGGAGGCGACCCCGATATCGTGCTGTCCGATATGGCGGCACCCACCACAGGCCACAAGCGAACCGACCATATCCGCACCATGCATCTGTGCGAGGTGGCGGCTGATTTCGCTCTGTCGGTCCTGAAGCCGGGTGGGCATTTCCTCGCCAAGACTTTCCAGGGTGGCGCCGAAAACGAGCTGCTCTCGATGCTCAAGCGGAATTTTCGCTCCGTCCATCACGTCAAGCCGCCAGCGTCACGCGACGAATCGGTCGAACTCTATCTCTTGGCCAAGGACTTCAAGGGGCGAGAGCCGCCGTCAGGTGAATCGGAACCTCCAGAGGGCGAGCCCGAAGTGTAACTCGTTCAGTTGCCGGGCGGGCTTACCGTTTCCAGCGTCTTGGGCGCCGTCAACCGGCCATGTCCGGAGACGGCGTTGCCGGCATCGGGCGCCAGCCGCATGAATGATAGCGATGCGGCGGCGGAAATCGCCGCAACGACGAAAAACGCGATGTGGAAATCCGCCAGCGTCAGTGACCTGCCATTCAGGCTCGTGGACACTTCCAGGATGCCGCCGGCCACCGCCACGCCAAGCGCGATCGACAGCTGCTGGAAGACCGCGGCAATCGGCGTCGCCTTGCTGGTGTCTTCAGGCGAAACCTCGGCATAGGCGAGCGCATTGACGCCGGTAAAGAACATCGAGCGGATGAAGCCGCCGACCAGCAGCATGGCCAGCACCAGCAGATAGGGTGTGTCTGGTGTGAACAGGCCGTTGATGGCGATCGAGGCCGCGGCGACCAGCGAACCGATTACCAGCACACGGCGGAAGCCGGCGACGCGGAAGATCAGTGCGGTGACGAATTTCATGCCGATGGCGCCGATCGCCGAGACGAAGGTGATCATGCCGGACTGGAACGGCGTCAGTCCAAAGCCGATCTGGAACATCAGCGGCAGCAGGAACGGCACGGCGCCAATGCCTATGCGGAACAGTCCGCCGCCAAGCACCGAGGAGCGGAACGCCCGGTTGCGGAACAGTTCGAGCGCCAGCAGCGGGTTTTTGGCACGGCGCGCATGCAGCAGATAGAGCGCGCCCGACAGCAGGCCAACCGTCACGGTGACGACACCGACGATTGGCGGCAGATAGGGCAGGCTGACCACCGACAGGCCGAACACCACGCCGGATGCCGCCAGCCCGCTCAGCACGAAGCCGATGAAATCAAGCGGTGGTGTCCGCGCGGGTTCGGTCNGGGTTCGGTCTCCGGCAGGAAGCGCGTCGCCAGCCAGATGCCGACCACGCCGATCGGCACATTGATCAGGAAGATCCAGTGCCAGGTGAAGTAGGTGGTGATGAAGCCGCCGACGGGCGGCCCGACCAGCGGCCCGACCAGTGCCGGAACGGTCAGCCAGGACATTGCCGCGACGAGTTCGCTTTTCGGGGTCGCGCGCACCAGCACCAGCCGCCCGACTGGCGTCATCATGGCGCCGCCAATGCCTTGAAGGAAGCGCGACACGACGAAGGCCGGCAGCGAACGGGAAAGGGCGCAGGCGATCGAGCCGACGATGAAGACCGCGATCGCGGCACGAAAGACGTTCTTGGCGCCGAAACGGTCGGCCATCCAGCCACTGATCGGAATGAAGATCGCCAGCGACACCAGATAGGCGGTCAGCGCCAGCTTGAGCGCAATCGGGCTGGTGTGGATGTCGATTGCGATCGCCGGCAGCGATGTCGCGATGACGGTCGAATCCATGTTTTCCATGAAAAGAGCGACCGCCAGTATGAGCGGAATGGTGCGGTTCAAGGAACGCGTCCAGACGTGAATGTTGCGTCGCCGCTAGCATGTCGGCTTCAGGCGGCGGTTATCATGCCTTCGCCGGGATGTCGCATTAATTGCTGTCACTTTTATGCGACCGGCAACCACAGGTGGCATTCTCTGGACGAAACGTCAGCTTTCCGGGAGCGTGAAACACGGCAACGAACTCGGGTTGACGGGTTCCTTCGCAGCCTTGCCCGGCGCGTCGGCTGACGGAGCATCAAACGAAAAACCCGCCTGCGCGGCGGGCTACTGGCGCTAATCAGCACTATAAATAAATACATACCATAGCTGAGGTCACGAAATCAAGAAAAAATTCCTATCCTGAAAAGCTGCCGGCACAAAAGCTGCCGACACTGAACTGGCTGTCGTCAGGTCTTTTGTTAACCTGACTTCGGAGCCTGGGGCGTGAAATCATCGGCTTTTCATCGGCGCCGGGACGTGTTACGAGCCAGCGCCAATCCTGAAAGGGAAGAAGACGAGTCGGCGCTGTCCATTCCGGTCAAGCGCTTTTTTGTATTCCGAGGACTGGCCATGGCAAAAATCATCGAAACGTCCACCGGCGCACTGGCGCTGACCTTTGACGACGTGCTGTTGCAGCCCGGTCACTCCGAGGTCATGCCTGGCGAGACCGATGTCCGCACCCGCATCGCCGGCGACATTGACCTCAACGTGCCGATCCTATCGGCGGCGATGGACACCGTCACCGAGGCGAGGCTTGCCATCGCCATGGCCCAGGCCGGCGGCATTGGCGTCATCCATCGCAATTTCTCGCCGGCTGAACAGGCAGAGCAGGTGCGGCAGGTCAAGAAGTTCGAATCCGGCATGGTGGTCAATCCCGTCACCATCGGCCCCGACGCGACGCTCGCTGACGCGCTGGGCCTGATGCGCAGCTATTCGATCTCGGGCATTCCAGTGGTCGAAAATGGCGGCAGCGGCGGCCACAAGGTCGGGCGACTGGTCGGCATCCTGACCAATCGCGACGTTCGCTTTGCGTCCGATCCGGCGCAGAAGGTCCATGAACTGATGACCCGCGACAACCTGATCACCGTCAAGGAGAACGTCGACCAGGACGAGGCCAAGCGGCTTCTCCATCAGCACAGGATCGAAAAGCTGGTCGTCGTCGACAGGCAGGGCAATTGCGTCGGGCTGATCACGGTCAAGGACATCGAGAAGTCGCAGCTCAACCCGCATGCCACCAAGGACGTGCAGGGCCGCTTGCGCGCCGCCGCCGCCACCAGCGTCGGCGATGACGGTTTCGAGCGCGCCGAACGCCTCATCGATGCTGGTGTCGATCTTCTGGTGATCGACACCGCGCATGGCCACTCGCAGCGCGTGCTGGACGCGGTGACGCGTGCCAAGAAGCTTTCCAACTCGGTCCGCATCCTGGCCGGCAACGTCGCCACCGCCGAAGGCACGCAGGCGCTGATCGATGCCGGCGCGGACGCCGTCAAGGTCGGCATCGGTCCGGGCTCCATCTGCACCACGCGCATCGTTGCGGGCGTCGGCGTGCCGCAGCTTTCGGCGATCATGTCGGCGGTCGAAACGGCGCACAAATCAGGTGTCTCGGTGATCGCCGATGGCGGCATCAAGTACTCCGGCGATCTCGCCAAGGCGCTCGCCGCTGGTGCAAGTGCCGCCATGATCGGTTCGCTGCTGGCCGGAACCGACGAAAGCCCCGGTGAGGTCTATCTGCACCAGGGCCGCTCCTTCAAGGCATATCGCGGCATGGGCTCGGTCGGCGCCATGGCCCGCGGTTCCGCCGATCGCTACTTCCAGGCTGAGGTGCGCGACACGCTGAAACTGGTCCCGGAAGGCATCGAAGGGCAGGTTCCCTACAAAGGACCTGTGTCTGGCGTGCTGCACCAGCTTGCAGGCGGCTTGAAAGCCGCTATGGGTTATGTTGGTGGTCGCGATCTTGCCGATTTCCGCGAACGCGCCACTTTTGTGCGTATATCCAACGCCGGACTTCGTGAAAGCCACGCCCATGACGTCACGATCACCCGCGAAAGCCCGAACTATCCGGGCGGAGCCTGACCAGTACGGGATTGGACGAAACCTGACCGCATCGATCCTGCGGCTGTCGCGTCACGCGGCCGCGCTATGTTTTCTGTCGGCGGCGGTTTTCATAGCCATGACGGCGATGGAATTCTTCTACTTCCGGCGGTTGAGCGGCGGCTTGTCGTCACTCGACATGCGCGTTTTGGGCTTCACGCCCGACGAAGGCATGGCCTGGCTGACGGCGCTCGGCCGGCGCGGCGGCGAGATCATTCTCGTCTGGCACTATCTGACCTTCGATCTCCTGTTCCCGGCGCTGCTGTCGGTGACGCTGATCAGCCTGATCCTGGCCACGGGCCGGCGATTGAAGAACTTCCGCGTGCTGCCGGGGCAGCTGCAATCGATCTTCGCGCTGATCCTGGTGCTGCCCTACACGCTTGCCGACTACGCCCAGAACATCGCGGTGGCGCGGCTGCTGTCGGATTTCCTGTCGGCCAACCCGGACTCGCTGTCTTTCGCCTCTGCGCTTATCGTCACCAAATTCGCGCTTTTCGCCATTCCGGTGGTTGTCATTGCCGCCTTCTGGCTGACAGGCCAGAAACACCAACCTTGATGCCAGACGGGGCAGGGGGCACTTCATGAACCAGACCACGATCTTCTGGCCTGTTCTGGCGCATGTGCTGCTGATCTACATCGTCTATGTCGTCCTGGGTCGTCGCAGATACGGCGCGGTCAGGTCAGGCGAGGCCAAGCCCGACCAGTACAAGGCGCGCTCGACCGAGCCGAGTTCCAGCTCTACCGTTTCCGCCAATCTCATCAATCAGTTCGAGCTGCCGGTGCTGTTTTATGTGCTGTGCCTGATGCTGCACCTGACCAACGGCGTAAACTATCTGACTCTGGCGCTGATGTGGATTTTTGTCGCGTCGCGGTATTTCCATGCCTGGATTCACCTGACCAGCAACCATCTGCTGCTGCGCAGCCGCTCTTTCTCGTTCGGCGCGGTGGTCCTTTTGCTGGGATGGATCTGGCTTGCGCTGCATCTGCTCGGAGTGGTTTGAGCCGGGACAACTGCCTTTCCCAAATCGGAGGAGGAGGACGAAACTGAAGCTAAAGATCAAACAGTGCAATCTTGCGCTTGTCGAACTTGATGCCGATCTCGCCGCGCACCAGCTTGAGCGCTGCCTCGCCGAACACTGCGCGCCGCCAGCCCTGCAGGGCCGGTACGTCGGCATCCTCGCCTTCGGCTGCGATGCGATCGATGTCGTCGCTTGAGGCCAGCACTTTCGAGGCGACGCCTTCCCTTTCGGCGACGATCCGCAGCAGCACCTTCAACAGTTCCGCGGCAGCGTTCGAACCCTCCGGCGGCTGAAAACTCTTCGGCAGTTTCGGCATCTGCTCCTTGGGCAAGGCAAGGGCAGTATTGACCGCGCCCAGCAGCGCCGTGGCCGTCGAGGAGCGTTCCCAACCCTTCGGCGTGGTGCGCAGCTTGCCAAGGCCTGTCGCGTCGCGCGGCGCCTGCTGCGCCACCTCGTAGATCGCATCGTCCTTGAGCACGCGGCCGCGCGGCACGTCGCGTTCGCGGGCCTCGCGCTCGCGCCACGCGGCCACGGCCTGCACGATCGCCAGTTCCTGCGGTTTGCGCAGCCGCATCTTCAACCGCTTCCAAGCGTCCTCGGGATGCGGATCATAGGTCTCGCGCGAGGTCAGGACATCCATTTCCTCGTTGAGCCAATGGGCACGGTTCTCCCGCTCCAGCTCGGCGCTGAGGTGCTGATAGACCTCGATCAGATGGGTTACGTCGGCCAGCGCATAGTCGAGCTGCTTGTCGGAAAGCGGCCTGTGACGCCAGTCGGTGAAGCGCGACGACTTGTCGAGCCGCGCACCGGTGATCCGCTGCACCAGCTGGTCGTAGGAAACGCTGTCGCCAAAGCCGCAGACCATCGCCGCGACTTGCGTGTCGAACACCGGGTGCGGAACCAAGTCGCCGAGATGGACGATGATTTCGATGTCCTGCCGCGCGGCGTGGAAGACTTTGATTACCGCCTCGTTGGCCATCAGCTTGAAGAACGGCTTCAGATCGATATCGGGCGACAGCGGATCGATCAGCGCCGTCACGCCGGGTGCGGCCATCTGGATCAGGCACAGGATCGGCCAGAAGGTCGTTTCCCGGATGAATTCGGTGTCGACGGTGACGAACGCCGACTTTTCGAAAGCGGCGAGAGCGGTCTCGAGTTCTTTCTGGGTGGTGATGACGTGCATCAAATCGCTTTTGGCAGGAGTAAGGTTTTCCTAGATTTCAGCCGGCGGGGCTTTCGTCAAGCTTTGGCGCCATCTTCACGAGCCAGCCGGCCCGTCGGAATCGCTGTTTCTTCTGGCCAGCCGTGCGAATACCGTCGAGGTGCGCAACAGCGCGGTGAAACGGCGGCGCCTGCCTGCCGGCACGCCGGAACGGGCCTGCATCCGATAGAGAATAACAGCAATGAAGATCGCATAGACCACGGCGCTGAACACAAACAGCGCGCTCGGTCCGAAATATTGCATCACGGCTGAGGCGGCGAACGGCCCACCAATGGCGCCGAAGGAATAGAACAGCATCAGCGCCGCGTTGATCAGCACGAATTCGCCGGTATCGGCGCGGTTGTTGGAGTGCGCGGCTGACAGCGAATAGAGTGGCATGGCGAAACAGCCGAAGATGAAGACGAGGACGAAGTTGAGCGCCGGATTGCTGCCGGCGATGAACGCCAGCGCCAATGCTGAAAGCATCGCGCAGCAGGTCGTCATCAAAAGCACCCGGCGCCGGTCCCAGCGGTCGGAGAGGTAACCCAGCGGATACTGGATGATGGCGCCGCCGAAAATGCCGACGCTGACGAAGGTGACGACGTCGGCGACCGACATGCCGATCTGCTCGGCATAGACCGGCGACAACGTGCGAAAGGCGCTGTTGGTGACGCCAACGGCGATGCAGCCGAAGCAGCCCAACGGCGAAATCCGCCAGACACGCGCCAGGTCAAGCTTGACGTCCTCGGGCGGCGTCGGGTTGGAGCGGTCGCCGAGCGAGACCGGCACAACCGAGAACGTGATCATCATCGACATGATGGCGAAGATGGCGAAACCGCCGGCGCCGAAGATCGGGATCAGGAACTGGGCGCCGGTCACCGAGCCGATATCGACCATCCGGTAGATCGCCAGCACACGCGCGCGGTCGCGATTGCTGACGCCGGAATTCAGCCAGCTTTCGACGATCGTGAACAGCCCGGCGAAACAGAAACCGCCGGCAAAGCGTACCGCGCACCACATTACCGGATTGAGAACCAGCACCAGCAAAAGGGTGCCGACCGAGGCGATTGCCGCCAGTGCCGCAAATGCCCTGATATGGCCGACGGCCTTCATGATGCGGGTGATGGCCAGGCAGCCGAGCAGGAAACCGGCGAAATAGAACGTGCCCATCAGGCCGATGACGGAGGCGGAAAAACCTTCCTGCGCGCCGCGCAGCGCGATGAGCGTGCTCTGCAGCCCATTGCCGCCAAGCAGAATGCCGGCGGCGAGCAGGAGCGGGATCAGCGGACGGATGGAGGACATGAAGGGGTGATCACGTGTCGGTGACCCTTCTTGAACTATCGCCTTAGTTATTGCCAGCGGCAATCCTGGTGGCATAGTTCGAATTCGGCCTGGGTCGGGAATGGGTAGGCCGTTCAATCCGTGCTGGAATTCTGCAGCTTCAGCGACGCTGCATGTGCAACGAACGCTTCAACACTCTCCTTTGAATAGCCAAGGAGAGCACCCTCCAGTCTCGCCAGATCATTCGATGTGAAGACGTCAAAGGCTTCTCCGCTGCGGCACATGCGAGCGATCAGCAGGCTGAGCTTGCAGCGCCACTCCTCTGTCGGCAGGCAGTAGCTGCGTTCTTCCACGGACGTTTTGGGATCAACCTGGGAGAACTTCAGAATTCGGCCTTCGTCGACAAACTGCTTGAAATGCGCTTCACCAATATCTTCGGCGTCCACGCCTGGTTCTGCCGCGAACAACGCCATCGGCTTGTCGCCCCGCAGCATCAGTTCCAACTCGCGGCCATTATGTGGCCCGATGCCCTTTTTGCGAAGAGCGTTTCGGCACAAAGCATCTCCCAAATCGTGATGGCTGCATCGTTGCAAGAAATGCTTCTGACGGCAATGCATGAAGACCGGCAGAGACTTGGATCCCTCAAGGTCGAACCAACAGGCAACCAAAGCCGCTTGCCTTGACAAAGGCGGCCTCTCATGCGCTTTTCGCGCAAATTTTCGAGCCGGCCCGTCGGCCGCAACCCAGCACCCCGGACTGTACCAATGACAATGCACCGTTACCGCAGCCATACCTGTGCCCAGTTGAGGAAGAGCGACGTCGGCTCGACCGTTCGCCTGTCGGGCTGGGTGCATCGCGTGCGCGATCATGGCGGCCTGCTGTTCATCGACCTGCGCGACAATTATGGCCTGACCCAGATCGTCGCCGATCCCGATTCGCCGGCCTTCAAGGTTGCCGAGACCGTGCGTGGCGAGTGGGTCATCCGCGTTGACGGCGAGGTCAAGGCACGCTTGCCCGAGACAACCAATGCTAACCTGCCGACCGGCGAGATCGAGATTTTCGCCCGCGAGATCGAAGTGCTGTCGGCGGCCAAGGAATTGCCGTTGCCGGTGTTCGGCGAGCCTGATTATCCCGAGGATATCCGGCTGAAATACCGTTTCCTCGACCTGCGCCGCGAGACGCTGCACAAGAACATCATTGCGCGGACGAAAATCATCGCCGAAATGCGCAGGCGCATGGGCGAGGTTGGTTTCACCGAATTCTCGACTCCGATCCTCACCGCCTCGTCGCCGGAAGGCGCGCGCGATTTCCTGGTGCCGTCGCGCATCCATCCCGGCACCTTCTACGCGCTGCCGCAGGCGCCGCAGCAATACAAGCAGCTGATCATGGTGTCGGGCTTCGACCGCTACTTCCAGATCGCGCCCTGCTTCCGCGACGAGGATCCGCGCGCCGACCGTCTGCCCGGCGAATTCTACCAGCTCGACCTCGAAATGAGCTTCGTCGAGCAGGACGACGTGCTGTCGACCATGGAGCCGGTCATGCGCGAGGTCTTCGAGACCTTCGCCAATGGCAAGCCGGTGACGCAGAACTTCCAGCGCATCCCTTACGATGTCGCCATGCGCAAATACGGCACCGACAAGCCGGATCTGCGCAACCCGATCGAGATGCAAGCCGTCTCCGACCATTTTCGCGATTCCGGCTTCAAGGTGTTTGCCAACATCCTGGCCAACGATCCGAAGGCCGAGGTGTGGGGCATTCCGGCCAAGACCGGCGGCAGCCGTGCCTTCTGCGACCGCATGAATTCCTGGGCGCAGGGCGAGGGCCAGCCGGGGTTGGGCTATATCTTCTGGCGCAAGGAGGGCGACAAGCTCGAAGGCGCCGGCCCGCTCGCCAAGAACATCGGCGAGGAGCGCACCGAGGCGATCCGGCAGCAGCTCGGTCTTGCCGATGGCGACGCCGCGTTTTTCGTCGCCGGCGATCCGAAGAAGTTCGTTTCCTTCGCGGGTGCCGCGCGCACGCGCGCCGGCGAGGAGTTGAACCTTGTCGACCGCGAGCGTTTCGAACTGTGCTGGATCGTTGATTTCCCGTTCTTCGAATGGAACGAGGAAGAGAAGAAGATCGACTTCGCCCACAACCCGTTCTCGATGCCGCAAGGTGGCATCGATGCGCTGAATGGCGAGGATCTGCTCGGCATCAAGGCGTTCCAGTACGACATGGTCTGCAATGGTTTCGAGATCGCTAGCGGAGGTATCCGCAACCATCTGCCAGAAACCATGGTCAAGGCGTTCGAGACGGTCGGGCTGGATCGCGCCACGGTCGAGGAGCGCTTTGGCGGCCTCTACCGCGCCTTCCAGTACGGCGCGCCGCCGCATGGCGGCATGGCTGCCGGTATCGACCGCGTCGTCATGCTGCTTGTCGGGGCGAAGAACCTGCGTGAGGTCACCATGTTCCCGATGAACCAGCAGGCCTATGATTTGTTGATGAGCGCGCCCTCGGAAGCGAGCCCGCAGCAGCTTCGCGAACTGTCGCTGCGCGTTGCTGCGCCCAAGAAGGACGCCTGATCGCGCTTCGGGCGATACTTTAAAAAACCGACCGAACCGATTCTTTCGATTCGCTAATCCCAATAAAAAGCCCGGCATCGCTGCCGGGCTTTTCGCATCTTGAGGTCGCTTCGATCAGTCCTCGTTGGCCTTGACGGTGACGCCGAGCGTCTTCGGCAGGTCGAGCGGATTGGACATGGCGCCCGCCATGATCAGCGCGAACGGCACCGATGCCGGCGGTTCGGCCGAGATCTCGAGGCTCTTCGGATCGTCGAGATATTTGCCGACCGCGGCCGTGACCTGCGCCGTCAGTTCCGGGTTGTTGAGCTGCGCCATGCCGAATGGCACGATCGCCTTGGCCTGGTTGGCGATGTCCTTGCCGGACATGCCTTGCTGCTTGCCGACATAGTCCAGCACCTTGTTGGTCAGCGAATCGTCGTCGAAGCGGATCGAGGCGCCGTTGAACGAAAGCTGCTGCAACAGGCCGAGCATGGCCATGCCTTGTGCCGAATTGTCGGCGCCTTCCGGCTGTGCCGCCATCTTCTTCTGCATTTCCTGCAGCGACTTGATGAAGTCCATCGTGTAGCCGCCGAGATCGAAGGTCATTCCGAACGTGCCGGCATTCTCGACGGAGATGTCGTATTTCGACAGTTCCATCTTGCCGTCCGTGGGCTGCCAGGTGCCGGCCATCTCGAGATTGCCCGCGATGTTCTGGTAGCCGAGTGCGTTGATCACTTCCTTGGACTTGGGATCGTCGACCAGCGTCAGGTCGGCGTTGAACTTTTCCGTGGTGGCGCTGAATTCCATCGCCTTGCCGTCCGCCGGCGGCGTGATCTCGATGGCAAGCCCGTCCATCGAAAAGGCGGTCTTGTCGGCGACCTTGACGGTCATGTTCGAGAGTTCGGCAGACTTGTACATCATCAGCGAGCCCAAGGGGCTGGTCGCGCCGTCGGCCGGAACGGACATGTCGTGGATGACGAACGGGCTGAGATCGAGGGTGACGCCGTCCTTGCTGTGCTGGAAGGCAGCGGTCGACACGGTGGCGATGTCATAGCCGCCATTGGCCTCGGTGACGCCTTCGAGTTTGACGTCGCCGATGGCGAGGGCTTCCTTTTCCGCAGCCGGTTTGATGGCAACGCCCTGCAGCACCATGCTGGTGTTGTCACCGGTCACGCCGGTCCAGGTGATGTCGACGCCCTGGGCGGAAAGTGCCGCCTTCAGCCGGTCGGCAACCGCCGCATCCTGGGCGAGGGCGGCGTTCAGCGGCAGTGTGAGCAAAAAGGTAGAAAATGCGAATTTCTTGAGAGTTGAGCGTTTGATTGTCATCGCAAGGTCCCTGAGAGTGTCCTGAAATTGTTTTTTCAATTCTTTGCGCCATCACCATTCCGTGACGAACTGGACGGGAAAAAGGCGTGTCCCGGCACAATGGTCGAAAATCACGGCGAAAGGCAAACCCGATGCCACCGTCTACGTGCGAACCGGCTAATTTATCATGAAGAGCCGGTGGGCGATATCATCGCGCTTGGCCTTAGAACCCGCATGTAACAGGCTGATGTTGGTCGATATCCCTTGGCGTACGGTTTCGTGTTGCAGAAGGGCCGGCATAGCCGTCTGCCTCTTGCCGCGAATCACCCGCTCGGCTAGTCCCAGCCCATGGGAAAAAGGCTTTTGCCGCCTGAAAATGGCGGTGGCGATCATATCGAGCCGGTCGATCTGAAGAAGGCGCTGGAAGAGCGCTATCTTGCCTATGCGCTGTCGACCATCATGCACCGGGCGCTGCCCGACGTGCGCGACGGACTGAAGCCGGTCCATCGCCGTATCATGCACGCGATGCGCCTGCTGCGCCTCAACCCCGATCAGGGCTTTGCCAAATGCGCCCGCATCGTCGGCGAGGTGATGGGCAAGTTCCACCCGCATGGCGACCAGTCGATCTATGACGCGCTGGTGCGGTTGGCGCAGGATTTTTCGATGCGTTACCCCCTGGTCGACGGGCAGGGCAATTTCGGCAACATCGATGGCGATAACGCCGCCGCCATGCGTTACACCGAAGCGCGCATGACCGATGTCGCGACCGAACTGCTGTCCGGCATCACCGAGGACGCCGTCGACTTTCGACCGACCTACAATGAAGAAGACGAAGAGCCGGTGGTTTTGCCGGGCGCTTTCCCGAACCTGCTGGCCAACGGCTCGTCCGGCATCGCCGTCGGCATGGCGACATCGATCCCGCCCCACAATGCGGCCGAGCTTTGCGACGCGGCGCTTCACCTGATCGAGCATCGGGACGCGCCGGTGGCGAAGCTGATGGATTTCGTGCAGGGCCCGGATTTCCCGACCGGCGGCATCATCGTCGACAGCCGCGCCTCGATCCTCGAAGCCTATGAAACCGGCCGGGGCGGCTTTCGCGTCCGCTCGAAATGGATCCAGGAGGACCAGGGCAGGGGCACCTGGAGCATCGTCGTCACCGAAATTCCCTATGGCGTGCAGAAGGCGCGGCTGATCGAAAAGATCGCCGAGCTGCTGATGGCGCGCAAGCTGCCGCTGCTCGAGGATATCAGGGACGAAAGCGCGGAAGACATCCGCGTCGTGCTGGTGCCGAAGAGCCGCTCAGTCGACCCCGGCATCCTGATGGAATCGCTGTTCAAGCTCACCGAGCTCGAAAGCCGCTTCCCGCTCAACATGAACGTCCTGTCGCGCGGCAAGGTGCCCAACGTTCTGTCGCTGAAGGGCGTGCTGCAGGAATGGCTCGAGCATCGCCGCGACGTTTTGGTCCGCCGCTCGAAACACCGCCTCGGCGAGATCGAAAGACGGCTGGAGATACTCGCCGGCTACCTGATCGCCTACCTCAACATCGACGAGGTGATCCGCATCATCCGCGAGGAGGATGAGCCAAAGCAGGTGATGATGGCCCGCTGGTCGCTCACCGACACCCAGGCTGAAGCCATCCTCAACATGCGGCTGCGCGCTCTGCGCAAGCTGGAAGAATTCGAGATCCGCAAGGAATTCGACGGGTTGAGCGCCGAGAAGAAGCAGATCGAGGCACTGCTTGCATCAAACGAGAAGCAGTGGGCGACGATCAAGTGGGAAGTCACCAACATCCGCGACAAGTTCGGCCCGGAGACCGAGCTCGGCAAGCGCCGCACCCAGTTCGCCGATGCGCCCGAGCATGATCTGACCGACATTGCGCACGCCATGATCGAGCGCGAGCCGGTCACCGTGGTCGTCTCGGAAAAGGGCTGGCTGCGGGCGATGAAGGGGCATCTGGCCGATCTCTCGACGCTGACTTTCAAGGAGGGCGACAGCCTTAAGCTCGCCTTCCATGCCCAGACCACCGACAAGGTGCTGGTCTTCACCACCGGCGGCAAGTTCTACACCATCGGTGCCGACCGGCTGCCCGGCGGGCGCGGCCATGGCGAGCCGATCCGCATCATCGTCGACATGGACAATGACCAGGACATCGTCACTGCCTTCGTTCACGATCCGAAGCGCAAGCTGCTGTTGGCCTCGCATGACGCCAACGGCTTCATCGTGCCTGAGGAGGAAGTCGTCGCCAACACCCGCAAGGGCAAGCAGGTGATGAACGTCAAGGCGCCGGACGAGGCCAAGCGCTGCATCCCGGTTACAGGTGATCACCTCGCCATCGTCGGCGAGAATCGCAAGATGCTGGTATTCGCGCTCTCCGAAATTCCGGAGATGGGCCGCGGCAAGGGCGTGCGGCTGCAGAAATACAAGGACGGCGGCCTTCTCGACCTCAAGCCGTTCACGCTGGAAAACGGCCTCTCCTGGCAGGATTCAGCCGACCGCACCTTCACAAGGTCGCGCGAGGAACTGGCCGAATGGATCGGCGCGCGTGCGTCAGCTGGACGGATGGTGCCGAAAGGGTTCCCGAGGACGGGGAAGTTTGGGTAGCGGCAGTTTTCAGGTTTGAAAATCTCAGGCGCTAGCAATCCTTCACACCCCCCTCTGTCCTGCCGGACATCTCCCCCGCAGGGGGGGAGATCGGAAGCTTCGCAGTTGTGTGCGTCAAGTTCTGCAGAAATGGCGTGGCGGTAGCTGTGACGTCGGCGTGTCCGCCGCGCAGCTCCCGTGTTTAGCGGAGCGGCGGACGCATGACGGTGCTCAGGCGGCCAAGGCCCTCAGGCTCTCCTTCTTGTGCTCACGCAGATGATCCATGTTGAGATAG
>NZ_AYWO01000035.1 GCF_000502955.1 Mesorhizobium sp. LNHC252B00
ATCGATTTCCGCACACCACACAAGAGTCCCTTTGTACTCATGTGCGATTCCCCTGCCCTCAAGGGGGGAGATTGGCGGCTCCGGCGCTCTGCACATTCTTGCGACGTCAGAGATCGGCGAAGGCGACTAAACGCGTAATCTCCCCCCTTGAGGGCCCTTGAGGGGGAGATGGCCGGCAGGCCAGAGGGGGGGGCGCCTCGCGCCCCCGTCATCTCAATCATACGTCAAATCCGTCGCCTTGCCGCCGAACACGCGGTAGGCATAGAAGGAATAGAAGATGATGATCGGCAGCACGACCACGGTGCCGGCCAGGATGATGGCCAGACTTTCCGGTGCCGAGGCCGCTTGCCAGATGGTCAGGCGATCGGGCACCACGAAAGGATAGAACGACCAGGCCAGCCCGGCAAAGCCGAGCGCGAAGATCGCGGCCAGCGTCAGGAACGGCGTCAGCGAATGGCGNCGCGGGCTGGCGAGGGGCGTTGCCAGCGAGATGGCGACCATGCCGAGCGCGGTCAGCACCAGCGTCGTGCGCAGCCAGCGCACCGCCTTCTTCTGCAACTCGCCCTCGGTCTTGTAGATCACCCAGGCCGCGCCCATCGCCGCGTAGGCCGCGGCCAGGCAGAAAGCCACCAGCACGCCAAACGCCATGCCGCCGAAGCCGACATCGAGGCCGAGCACGTAGACGCCCAGCATATAGCCCTGCGCCAGCGAAGCGATAATGGAACCCAGGAAGAAAATACGGTTCCAGCGGTGCTTGTGCTCGGTCGGCACCTTGGCGCGGAAATCGAAGGCGACGCCGCGCAGGATCAGCCCGACCAGAAGCACGAACACAGGAATGTAGAGCGCGGTCAGGATGACGCCATGCGCCTGCGGGAACGCGACCAGCAGCAGGCCGACGGCCAGCACCAGCCAGGTTTCGTTGGCATCCCAGAACGGGCCGATCGCGGCGATCATGGTGTCCTGCTCAGTGTCTTCGGCGGCGGCGAACAGGATGCCGATGCCGAGGTCGAAACCGTCGAGGATGACGTAGATCAGGATGGCGAGGCCCATCAGGCCAGCGAAGATGAGGGGGAGCGCGGTTGGCCAGTCGAAGGTCATTGATCTCTCGTCCTTCTCATTACGGCTTCTGTCCTTCGCTATGGCTGCGGGCGTTCGTCATTCGAAAAGCCAAATCGTTGGCTTTTCGTCCACTGCGCGGACCATTCCTCACTCCCCCGCGGCCGGCTGCGACATCGGCGCATTGAGCACGCCCGGCAGCGGCGAATTATCGCCATCCTTCGCCGCCTTCAGCGCCAGGTGCACCAGCACGCCGAGAAAAGCGATCAGCAACAGCACATAGAGGACAAGGTAGATGGCGAGCGTCAGGGCGACATGGCTGCCGGCCACCGGGCCGACCGCATCGGCGGTTTTCAGCACGCCGGTCACCAGCCAGGGCTGGCGGCCGATCTCGGTGGTGTACCAGCCGGCCAGCGTCGCCAGCCAGCCCGACAGTGCCATCGGCACCATCAGCAAAGCGAGCGGCTTCGGCAGGCTGTGCCGACGCTTGAGGAAAAAGGCGGCCGACCACGAGACGAGGAGCATCAGGATGCCGGTTCCGACCATGATGCGAAAGCCCCAGAACACCGGAAACACCGGCGGATGGTTTCCGGGATAGTCGTTGAGGCCCGGCACCACACCGCTGGTCGAGTGCCGCAGCACCAGGCTGGCGCCGTCGGGAATGGCGATCTCGAATTTGTTTTCGCGGGCCGCCTCGTCGGGGAGCGCAAAAAGGACCAGCGGCACGTTGGGGCCGGTGTTCCAGTTGGCTTCCATGGCGGCGATCTTCTGCGGCTGGTGCTCCAGCGTGTTCAACCCATGCTGGTCGCCGGCGAAGATCTGGATCGGGATCAGGATTGCCGCGGTGAAGACACCGGTGCGCAGCGCTTTCCACATCGATTCCGAGCGGTCGCCGTTGAGATAGCGCAGTGCCGACAGGCCCGATATCAGGAATGATACCGTCAGCCCGGAGGCGAGCAGCATATGGGTCAGCCGGTAGGGCATCGATGGGTTGAAGAGGATCGCCCACCAGTCGACGGCATGCGCCACGCCATCGCGGATCTCGAAGCCGGCCGGTGTCTGCATCCAGGAATTGAGCGCGATGATCCAGAAGGCCGAGACGGTGGTGCCGCCCGCCACCAGCACCGTCGCCAGCGTGTGGATGCGGTTGGAGACGCGGCGGAAGCCGAACAGCATGATGCCGAGGAAGGCCGCTTCGAGGAAGAAAGCGGTGAGGATTTCGTACGCCAGCAGCGGTCCGGCGATGTTGCCGACCGTTTTCATATAGCCCGGCCAGTTGGTGCCGAACTGGAAGCTCATGGTGACGCCCGACACGACGCCCATGGCGAACGACAGCGCGAACACCTTCACCCACGTGAAATAGGCGCGCATCCAAGCGGAATCATTCGTCGCGTTGTAGCGCAGCTTGAAGAACAGCAGCACCCAGCCAAGCGCAATGGTGATCGTCGGAAACAGGATGTGGAACGAGATATTCGCGCCGAATTGCATGCGCGACAGGACGAGCGGGTCCATGGTGGGCTCCGGCTGCTACGAATGCCTGGAAGAATAGGGCGCGAGCCGTGCCCGGTCAAAGCGGCGTCGCGTCACGCAGGGCGGAACGCCGCAGGGCCCCCGATATGGCCTCGGCGTCCCCGGCCCCGACGCCCGCAATCGTTGTCGAGAACTGTCAGCAACGGCATTGACTTGCAGTTGCATGGGACGACATTCGGCCTATATCAGGGAACCTCTTTCAAGCAGCCGTTTTCAGCCATGTCTTCCATCCTGTCTATTTCCGGGGTCTCCAAGACCTACGCTACTGGTTTCACCGCGCTCAAGGAGGTCAATCTCGACATCCAGCGTGGCGAGATATTTGCGCTGCTTGGGCCCAACGGCGCCGGCAAGACGACCCTGATCTCGATCGTTTGCGGCATCGTCAACCGCTCGTCGGGCACCGTCACAGTCGACGGTCATGACATCAACAGGGATTATCGCGCCGCGCGCAGCCTGATAGGGTTGGTGCCGCAGGAGCTGACCATCGACGCCTTCGAGAGCGTCTGGGCGACGGTCAACTACAGCCGTGGCCTGTTCGGCAGGCCGGCCAACGCGGCCTTCGTAGAGAAGGTGCTGCGCGACCTGTCGCTGTGGGACAAGAAGGACGCTAAGGCGATCACCCTGTCGGGCGGCATGAAGCGCCGGCTGATGATCGCCAAGGCGCTGTCGCATGAGCCGCGGATCCTGTTCCTCGACGAGCCGACCGCCGGGGTCGATGTCGAGTTGCGCCAGGACATGTGGGCGATGGTGCGCCGGCTGCGCGAGGACGGCGTCACCATCATCCTAACCACGCATTACATCGAGGAAGCCGAGGCGATGGCCGACCGCGTCGGCGTCATCAACCGCGGCGAGATCATCCTCGTCGAGAACAAGGCCGAACTGATGCGCAAGCTCGGCCGCAAGCGGCTGGTGCTTGAACTGCGCAATCCGCTGCCCGCAATTCCGGAAGCGTTCTCGCACTACGCGCTGGAGCTGTCGGGCGATGGCGGGCAGCTGACCTACACCTACGACAACCAGGCCGAGCGGCCGGGCGTCGCCTCGCTCATCCGCGACCTCGAGGCGGGCGGCATCCAGTTCCGTGACATCGACACGCAAAACAGTTCGCTCGAGGAGATCTTCGTCAACCTGGTGAGAAGAGAGCCATGAACCTGCCCACGGCCATGAATCTACGTGCAGTATGGGCGATCTACCGTGTGGAAATGGCGCGTGCCTTCCGCACCGTGCTGCAAAGCATCGTCTCGCCGGTCATCTCGACATCGCTGTATTTCGTCGTCTTCGGCTCGGCCATCGGCTCGCGCATCACCGAGATCGACGGCATCAGCTACGGCGCCTTCATCGTGCCGGGCCTGATTATGCTGTCGCTGTTGACGCAGTCGATCTCCAACGCCTCCTTTGCCATCTACTTCCCGAAATTCGTCGGCTCGATCTACGAATTGCTGTCGGCGCCGGTCTCCTATCTGGAGATCGTCATCGCCTATGTCGGCGGTGCCGCGACCAAGTCGATCATCCTCGGCCTTATCATCCTGGCGACGGCGTCGCTGTTCGTGCCGCTCACCATCCTGCACCCGTTCTGGATGGTCGCCTTCCTGGTGCTGACGGCGGTGACCTTCAGCCTGTTCGGCTTCATCATCGGCATCTGGGCCAAGAGTTTCGAGCAGTTGCAGCTGGTACCGCTGCTGATCATCACGCCGCTGACCTTCCTCGGCGGCAGCTTCTATTCGATCAACATGCTGCCCGGCATATGGCGCACGGTGACGCTGTTCAACCCGGTCGTCTATTTGATCAGCGGCTTCCGCTGGAGCTTCTACGGCAAGTCCGACGTCTCGGTCGGCATCAGCCTCGGCATGACGGTCGTCTTCCTGGCCATCTGCATAACGATCGTCGCCTGGATATTCAGGACGGGTTACCGGCTGAGAAACTGAGCGGCGAAAGTATACTGAGCCGCAGGCAGGTCTAGATCGCCTTGACCAGCCGCAGCAACCCCAGCATCTCGACATGCGTCCCCTTGCGGAAGGCGATGTAGACCGGCTCCTCGACACCATGGAAACGGCGCTTGAATGCCGCCTGGCCTTGCAGGTTGAACCTGCGGCGGTTGACCCAGGCAGAGTCGTAGGCGCGCTGAAAAGTGTTGCGCCAGAAGTCGCTCTCGGCAAATCCGCTCGGCCCGATGTCGACGAGCGGCGACAAGCCAAGCGTGACCACCGATATGCCCTCTTCGCGAAAGCNGCGACAGGCCGAGCGTCACCACCGAAATGCCCTCGTCGCGAAAGCGGTCGACGGCGAATTTGGTCAGGCCGATCTCGGCATGCGGCGAGGCATCGATATGCTTGCGCTTGAAGGCGGTGGTGTAGCCGATGACCTTGCCGTCGCGATACAACGGGTCGAAGTCGAGCAAGGCGACCAGCTCGCCATTGGGACCATGCAGGACGAAACGGCGCATATCGGTGCCCAGATGGTCGGCGAACGGGCGGTTGAGAAAGCCCATTTCCCTACGCTTGACGATGCGGTCGCCGCGCCAGTTGTCGGAAAGCCGGGCGATCTCGTCGAGGTGGATCGTGCGCTTGTCCTCTTCGAACGAGAAGCCCTTCTTTAACAGCCAGCGCTCGGAGTAGCGCACGGTCTCGTTGCGCCTTCCGGAAAAATCATGATCAGGCAGGGTGAGGCGGGTATCGATGCCGAGCCGATTGACCTTGTAGCCGAGCCCGGCCAGCACGCGCGCGGTCTCCTCGCCGATCTGCACGAACCACGGGCTGCCGCCGGTCTCGACGAAGCGTCTGATGTAGTCGGGCCGCAGCGTTGGAGCCGCCACCGGATCGCCCAGTGCGAAATGATGCTTCATCTTGGTGCCGAAGGCGATGTAGCCGTCGGAGTCGCCGAAATAGGAAAGCTTGTTTTGAACGGCGCTTGAATAGGCGAGCGAGAAGTCGCCATGGCGGCGAACCAGCGCCAGGCGCTCGACATGCGTCAGCTCCTGCCGCGCCACCTTGGGTGCGGCGCCCTCGAGGATTTTGTCGAAATAGATCCGCAAGGAGGGCATGGCCGAGATTCCGCGTGCCGCCACAGCGCCGTGCGTTCAAGACGCGCAAAGGTGCTGTAACACTTTGATTCTGCGCATGACCTCGAAAACCGAACCCTGACTCCGGGCATGCGCGTGAGGATGACAAAGACCAGCCAGCCCCCCAAGGCCTCGAATCAATCACATTGCCGCGACCTGATTACCGCTGATATCGCGCATATGCCATATAGAGCGCAACCGCGGCCCAATGGATGGCTCGAAAATCGTATATGGCTCGAAAATCGGCAGCAGTTTGTTGTATGGATACTGCGCGGGGTCAAACGGTTACAGTGTTCTGCGAGCCATGCGGAAGGACGGGTCGAATGGGGATTCGAGGGTGAATGACTGATACGACAATCCGGTCGGTTGCGGACCTGCCGATAACGGTCGAGCCGGCAATCGTCGTCGGCGCCGGTGTTGCCGGATTGGTCGCGGCGCATGCCCTGATGAATGCTGGCGTGCCGACGGCGATCCTGGAAAAGGAAAGCCGGCTGGCCGAGCCCTGGCACCGGCGGCACCAGCAGTTGCATCTCAACACCCACCGCGATCTCTCTTCGCTGCCCGGCCTTGCCTATCCCCCCGGCACGCCTGCTTTTCCGCAAAGGACGGCCGTCATCCGCCATATGAATGATTTCAGTGGGGAGAACCAGCTGCCGGTGCAGTTTGGCGTCGCTGTCGAAGAGATCACCTTCAAGGGCGATCATTGGGCGTTGCGGACCAGCGCCGGACTGCGCCTTGCGCGCAATGTCGTCATTGCCACTGGCCGCGACAGGTTGCCATTCATTCCCGAATGGAAAGGCATGAAGGATTTCGCCGGCCGCATCATCCATTCGGCGGATTTCGGCGACGCGCAGGGCTATGCGAGCCAAAAAGTGCTGGTCGTAGGCGCCGGCAATTCGGGTTTCGACGCGCTCAATCATCTGGCCGGCATAGCCACGGCAGCCATCTGGCTGTCGGCCCGCAACGGCCCCGCTTTGCTGCCCAAGCGGATCAGCAAGATCGCCGTGCATAGGCTTTCGCCGCTCATGGCGCGCTTGCCGTTGCGGATCGCCGATGCGGTGATGGCAGCAACGCAGCGCCTGGTCTTCGGCGACCTGACCAAATTCGGCCTTCCGCCAGCGCCCTCGGGCGGCGCCAGCCGGTTGACCTCGGACTACACAGCGATCGCCGCCGACGACGGCGCCGTCAGCGCCATCAAATCGGGCAAGATCACCGTGGTGCCGGCCATACGGGAATTCACCCGCGACGGCGTGATATTGGCCAATGGCAGCCTGGTCTATCCCGACATCGTCATTGCCGCGACGGGCTATCGCACCGGGCTGGAGCCCATGGTCGGCAAGCTCGGCGTGCTCGACGGCAAGGGCGTTCCGCTCTTCAATGGCGGCCAATCCGATCCGAAATTCCCCGGCCTGTGGTTCACCGGCATGCGGCCAAGCATTCGCGGCTGTTTCGCCAATGCCGGCATCCTGGCCAAGGCGATCGCCAAACGGATTGCAGGTGCCGCTGGCGCCTCATCCGGTGCCTCACGCTGATTTCGGTTCGAGCCGCCGGGACTCGACGACCTCAATCATCAAGTCCTCCTCGACCATTCCGGCATTGTGCATGGAAACAAAGACCTAAAGCGCGTCGCATGGATCCATTTCGACGCGACGCGCTTTAATATCAGACCGCGATCTTGCCGCCGCCCTGTCTGGTGATCGCGACCACCGCCGGCCGCACTGGCATGTCGGGCTTGAAGTCGGGCCAGCGCGTCGACAGGTCCTCGTAATAGGACGGGCGGCCGAACGGCTCCCAGTCCTCGCCGCCGTCGCCCGGATGCTGGACGGCGACAAAGGCAGTCTGGTCGTCGGGCGCGAACAGCGGGCCGCACATTTCGGCGCCGATCGGCACGCGGAAGAACAGTTTCGAGGTCGCCCGCGCCAAGCCTTCGGTGTCGACCGCCCACAGGCCGTCGGTGCGGCCGGTGGCTTTCGGGCCCTGGCCGTCGGTGGCCACCCATAGGCGCCCAGCCGAATCGACCGCGCAATTGTCGGGCATGCCGAACCAGCCATTGGCCGTCGTTGCCGTCGAGAAGGTGGCGCCGACATCGGCCACCGAGGGATCGCCGCATTTCAAAAGCACTTCCCACTTGCCCTTGGTGGCAGTGAAATCGCCGCCATCCTCCGATATCTCGATGATGTGGCCGAAGGTGTTTTCGGCGCGCGGGTTGGCGGCATCGACCTGGTCGGCCTTGCGCTTCGAATTGTTGGTCAGCATGACATAGACCTTTCCGTTGACACCATTGGGCTGGATGTCTTCGGGGCGGTCCATCTTGGTGGCGCCGAGCAGGTCGGCGGCGCGCCGTGTCTCGATCAGCACGTCGGCCTGGCTGGCAAAGCCGTTTTCGGTCGTCAGCGGCGCCTGGCCGAAGACGATCGGCAGCCATTCGACCGAACCGTCCTCGGCGAACTTGGCGACATGCAGCGTGCCGTCGTCGAGCAGATCCTTGTTGGCGGCATGGTCGTTCGGATCGAACGTACCCTTGGTGACGAATTTGTAGACATAGTCGAAGCGCTCGTCGTCGCCGAGATAGAAGACGACGCGGCCATCTTTGGCGACGATCGATTCGGCGCCCTCGTGCTTGAAGCGGCCCATGGCGGTGCGCTTCCTCGGCGTCGAGGTCGGGTCGTTGACATCGACCTCGACGATCCAGCCGAAGCGATTGGCCTCGTTGGGCTCCTTGGCAAGGTCGAAACGGTCGTAATGTGCGGCCCACTCATAGGCGCCTTCGGGAATGCCCAGGCGTTTGTAGTTGGCGGCCTCCTTGTGGCCCTCCGGCAGGTCGCCGGAGAAATAGCCGTGGATGTTCTCCTCGGCCATCACATAGGTGCCCCAGGGGGTGACACCGCCGGCGCAGTTGTTGAACGTGCCGAACACCTTGGTGCCGGACGGGTCGGCATTGGTCTTGACGCGGTCGTGGCCGGCGACCGGACCGGACAGCGCCATTTCGGTGTTGGAGGTGATGCGGCGGTTGAGCTTGCCGTCGCGCACCACCTGCCATTTGCCCGAGACCTTGCGGATCTCGACGATGGTGCCGCCGTGGGCTGCCATCTCGACATCGACCTGCTCCTTAGAGAGCGGTGCGACCTCGGCCGACTTCTTGCCGTCCTTGTCGACGATCCTGACGATGCCCGGGAACATCAGATGCGGGTTGGTGTATTCGTGGTTGACGACCAGCAGGCCGTGTTCGGCCGAACCGTCGATCGGGAGATAGCCGACATAGTCGTTGTTGTAGCCGAATTGTTTCGCCTGCGCCTGCGCCGACTGTTTCGTCGGGTCGAACTCCGGTGAATCGGCAAACAGCGGATCGCCCCAGCGTAACAGCACATCGGCGTCGTAGCCGGGTGCAACATGGTGCTTGTCGTCGATGCCGGCCTCCAACTCGTCGAACGCGAAGGCGGAGCCTTCTGCGGCCCGGGCCTCGTCCGCACTGACCAGCGCCAGCGGACTAACGGTTGCGGCGATGGCCGAGACGGCCAGTGAACCTTTGAGGAAGCCACGGCGCGAGAACCGCGCGGCGATGATCTCGCCCATGGTGCGGTTGTCCGTAGGGTTGGTTGCGGGGCCGTCGTTTTCCTCGAGCAGGCTGGTGCGGAATCGGGCGTCGGGGGAGCGTTTTTCGGTCATTTGGGACTTGCCTCTGGCTTTGGGCGATGGCTGGAGCGTGTTGCCTGTTTAACCCCTTATAGCCGGTCGATCACATTTTCGTGACATCTCCAGTCGCTTTCACCGGATTTCACGACCCGCCAGCCGACCCTTTTCGCAACCGAGCGACGCGAGGGACCAAAGTCCTGCTCAGGCCGAGCAAAGGTCCCTGTCGGCGCGGCATTGGTCGTGGGCCCCCTATGCCAAGGCCACTATGCCGGCAATAGTCGGCCGCTTGCCAAAGCCGGCATCGGCCTGATGTATAGGAGGATCCGTGATGCGCGGATCGACCCCCGCCCGCTTTCGTTGGCTGGCTCTGAGAGCAACATCGGCATTGGCGCTGGCTGTCGCCCCCTATCAACTCGCCTTCAACGGCTCCGCGCCCGGCCTCATTGCCGCAGCCGCACACGCCAAGGATAGCGGACATGATGGTGGCGCTGGTGGAAGCGGCGGAAGCGGCGGCAGCGGAAACAGCGGCAATTCCGGGTCTGGTGGCGGCGACGACGGCGCCAGCAACGATCATAGCGCCACCGACAATTCCGGATCCGGAAAAAGCCAAAACGATGGCGGAGCCGGCCATCATGTCAACGCGGCCACTGGCGACAAGGTTGACGTGGATCGCAACAAGATCGAGGTACAGCATCCCGATGGCACCACCGAAGAGATCGCGAACGGCCGTTTCGAGATGAAGGATGCGCTCGGCCGAACGATCGTCGAACGTGCAGCGACGGCGCGCGATTACAGTCGTCTTCAGGCTTTGTGAGGCAGGCCACCCAGGCAACGGCCTGCTTCGCAGTCACCTCCGCCGCCCCCGGCGGAGGTGACTTGATGTTCGGCGTTTGCCGTCGTCAGGCATCATGGAAACCCAGTATCCCGCTCGACGATGGCGATCGCGGCGCCGTTCATACAAAGCTAATATAGCATGCGATTAGGACTTTAGTCCAATCTTGCGCTTGCAAAGGTCCTGGGTGACAACGGCAACGGTCGGCGGTCGCTTCCGGGCACCGCGTCTTTCGGCGATGTTGGTTGCAACTGCAACGTTGAGGGTGGGCGCGCCGGGCTCAATCGACGGAGATCAGGATGCACAGATCGCTCACAACGCCTTGTTGCCGGCTTGCGCTTAGATCCGCGGCTGCGCTGGCGTTGACCATCGCTCCCTATCAAATTGCCTTCCACGGCTCCGTACCCGCGATTTACGGCGCCAGCGCACAGGCCGGCAAGGGTGGCGGCAACGGCGGCGGCGGTGGAAACGGCGGTGGCGGAAATGGCGGCGGCGGCAATAGCGGTAGCAGTGGCGGCAACAGCAGCAGCAGCAGCGGGAATGGCAACAGTGGCAATGCCGGCAAGTCGGGTGCCAACAAGGGTAAGAACGGCAACAGCGCGAGCCATGTCAATGCAACGACCGGCGACGAGGTCGACGTGACAGGCAACAAGATCACGATCCGGCATCCCGACGGCATAACGGAAAAGCTCGAGAACGGTCGTTTCAGGATGGAGGATGCGCTCGGTCGCACGATCATCGACCGCCGGGCCACACCAGCCGACGTCGGCCGTCTCAAGGCCTTGTGAAGCCGACCAACAGGCAACGGCCGGCCTCACACGTCACCTCCGTCGCCCCCGGCGGAGGTGACCTCGTTTGGGGGTTTAAGACTGGTTGCGGTCGCGCAGCTCACGCATCATCAAAGCCGCTTCGGTGCGGTTGCGCACATTGAGTTTCGACAGCACCCCGGTCATGTGATGCTTGACGGTCTTCTCCTGCAGCTCCAGCCGCAACGCGACTTCCTTGTTGCTTAGCCCCTCCGCCACCAGCCGCAGAATTTCCGTCTGCCGTTCCGTGAGTTGCCGCAGCCGGTCCGCATTGCCGTTGGTCGGATGCTGGGACTGGAGATCCGAAAGCAGGCGAGCCGAGAGCGTCGGCGAAAGATAGCTTTCGCCGGCCGCCACGCTGCGCAGGATATCGGCAAGCGCGCGCGATCCGATGCCTTTGAGCACATAGCCGCACACCCCTGCATTCAGGGCCATGGTCACATCGGCATTGGCCTCCGAAACGGTCAGCATGACTATCTTCTGGGCGGGATGGCCGGCGAGGATCCCCGCAACCGCGGCCAGGCCGCCGCCCGGCATCGAAATATCGAGCAGCAATATGTCCGGCCGAACGGTCGAGACGATGCGTTCGGCATCCTGCGCCGTGGCACCCTCGCCAACCATATCGAAGCCTCCGATCTCCGATAGGCTGCGCGTCACACCTTCGCGGAAGAGGGGATGATCGTCGACAATGGCGATGCGAATGACACCAGTCATGCTTGCTCCTCGACCGATAGACGGATTACCAGACGCGTGCCTTGCGGCCCGGTCAAGGTTTCAAACTGGCCGCCAATGCTTTCGACCCGCTCTCTGAGGCCGGCGAGCCCGAGGCCCTCGTCCCGTGCCGGATCGAAGCCTGGCCCGGCATCCGATACTTCAACGTAAAGCCTGCCACCCTTCATTCCGGCACTCACCGCCTGATCCTTGCCTCGCGCGTGGCGATAGGCGTTGTTCAGCCCTTCCTGCACGAACCGATAGATACTGATCTTCTCCGACGCGCCGGGCTCTGGCAACTGTCCGGCCAGCGTGAGGGTCACGGACGTTCCCGTCCTCAGCTGGTGTTCGTTGACCGCCAGCCGCAGAATGTCGTTTGCGGCAGCCGTCTCGATCTGCGGCAGGACGAGGCCGGTGCAGATACCGCGTATCTCGCGCAACGCATCCTCCAGTGTCTTGCGGATCATTGCGACCTCGGTGGAGCGGCTTTCGCCCGAATGGCCATCGCCGGAAAACACCGGACTATCCATGCGCAGCGCCGCCAGGGCCACGAGTTGTGCCGGACCGTCATGCAGATCGGCGCCGATTCGGCGCAAATACCTTTCGTTGAGCGCGGTGGCGCGACGGGACGCCCGCTGCACGCGCACTCGCAAGGCGCTGTTCTGCGTCACCAGGCCCTGCAGCTCCGACACCTGGCGGCGCAGCGCCCCGCGCTGATCGTCGATGGTGCGGCTGCCGCGCAGGACGATGCCCGACAGGAGCAGGAAGGCCGCCAGCGTCGCGCCGGCGACGATCAGCCAGCTTGACCACAAAGCGGAAGCCAGCGTGGCTTTGAAGTCGTCGGCGATCTCATAGAATTCGGTGACTGCCACCACCTCGCCGGACCACGGCTCGCGCACGGGATTGTAGATCTCCAGCAATGGCAGGCCGGAAGCCTTCTCCTCACCTTCACTATCATCGAACGTATTGAATTCGGCGACGACACTGCCTTTGAAGGCGGAACGCAGATTGTCGCTCGGATCGAAGCGGCGGCCGATCAGCGCCGTCTCCTTGGCGTAGAGAACCGTGCCGTCACGGCTCCAGAGCTTGAAAGATACGAGGCGCTTGCCGAGCGCGCCCTGGCCAAGCGTCTCGTCTAGCGCCTGCTTGACGGAGTCGCTGAGCTTCTGTTGCTTGCGCAGGTCCGGGAGCAGGGGCGCAATCACGCTGTCGACATACAGCGCCGTCGTGGCGGCCGAATTGCGGATGACGCCATCCCGGATCTGACCCGTCACCCAGGCTCCCACCACCAGCATGACGGCCAGCAGGCCAAAGCCACCGGCAACGACGAATTGCAGGGCAAGGGAAAGCTCGCTCCAGCGCCGCGCCAAGTTTTGAACAATACGAATCATGAGCCCCTGACCGCCCTTCAATGATAGGCTGGGCGATTTCAATACATTGGGCTTCCGCCTTGCTGTTGCCAAGGCCTACGTTCGGTCGAGGTCGCTTGACGTCCCGGCACGCTTCGGAAACAACGTCCGCGAACTCACGCGGCGGGAGCTGCTTCGAGAGGGGGATGAAACATTGAGTCTTTCGGGATTGCTTCAGCTCGGCTTTTCGACGGTCATCTTCCTGCTGGCGGCCACCGCCGCCAAACAGTGGGGCCTTGCGCCGAGCCTTGGCAAGATCCTGCTGACGCTGGCGCTCTATTCCTTGGGCAATCTGATCATGCTGCGGCTGATCCGCGAATTCGGCATGTCGGTGTCATTCAGCCTGTCGGCAGTCATCCAGCTGGTTTCAGTGAATGCCGTCGCACTGGTCTTCTTCGGCGAGCGCGTCAACGCGTTGCAGGCCACCGGCATCATTCTGGCAATCGCAGCCGTGGCACTGATCACGCTCGGACCCTATCTACAAGGCCGATTGTAACGGGCGAATTGCCGATGAAGAACGCCGCGAACGCTCTGCTCAACCGTGTCGAATTCCCGGTGCTTCTGGCCGGTCTGGTCATCGCCGCCGGCCTGTGGGGGCTCGAGGAATTGATCGAGGTGGCGCGGGCCGCCACGCCGCACGCTTTCGACACCGAAATCCTGCTCGCGTTCCGCAAGGCAGGCCAGCCCGACAGTCCGATCGGTCCGCCCTGGCTGGAGGGGGCGATGCGCGACATCACCAGCCTGGGCAGCGGCAGCGTGGTGGTGCTGATCGTAGCAGCGGCAATTTTTTATCTCTTGCTTATCCGCAGGCCAGCGACCGCCCTTTTCGTCTTTGTGGCGGTGGCCGGTGGTCAGGTGCTGTCCAGCCTGCTGAAGGCTGGCATCGACCGGCCCCGCCCTGAACTCGTCTCGCATCTCGCCAACGAAACAACGCTGTCTTTTCCGAGCGGCCACGCCATGCTGTCGGCGGTGACGTATCTGACGCTCGGCGCGCTGGCAGCGCGCTTTCTGCCTGGGCGAACGACGAAGATCTATGTGTTGTCGCTGGCGGTGCTGACGACGCTGCTGGTCGGCATCAGCCGCGTCTACCTCGGTGTGCACTGGCCGTCGGATGTGCTGGCCGGCTGGTGCGCCGGCTTCGCCTGGGCGATGCTGTGCTGGCTCGCTGCCCGTACATGGCAGCGGTGGCGCGGGCAGCGCCCGAACGGCGACGAGGAGACTGGAGACTAGAGCCGGGAGACTAGATCAGCCGGTTGATCAGCCCATGCCCGCAACCCGTTAGCAGGAAAACCACCGACAGCAAGCATGCCGATGTCGTGAAGGTCTTGAAAATAGCCAACCGCGTTATCCCCCTGCCCGTTTGGAACACCCTAACGCGCAATCCTCGGGAAGTATCCTGAAAAATGGCTGCTGGTGATTGGACGCTAAGAACTCGATGACCAGCAGCGCGCCAGCGAGGCTGCAACGGTCGCCAATGGTTGGTATCTATCTTTGCACTTCGAGCGACACCGTCGTCGCTTGCAAAACCCGGGCGCTGTGCACTGACGGTCTCATCGGTATCGGCGGCGCCGCGAATCTGTGGTAAGCCGCCGCCCGCCTAACCAACCAAAGGACGACCCCTGTGAGCGAACTGACCGTGGCCGAAGCGATCGAATGCATCTATGCCTCGCTCCGGGCGGATAATGCCGACCTCGACGTACATATCGCGAGCCTTAAGGCAGCGCTGGCACGAGAGGGAACAAAACAGGCGGTGTTCGTTCCGACCAAGCTGGCGCAGAACAACCGCTCGGGCCGCAAGTTGATGCAGGCCTATTTTCGGCAGCACGGCGTGAGCGTCAGGTTCTCGGATCAGTAGAACCGCGCGGGTTGAAGGTCGGCCACTTTTTCGAGCGCCCCGCTGACACGCATGTCACGGGCCTGCCTCTTGCCGCGGTCGGGCGACCGTTCAAAGGCCGTGATGATGGCGGATTATTGGGGCCTTCGGGTGATGCATGACGCTGTCGAGGTTGGGTGCGTGATCATTCTCATGGTCAGGTACTTACCTCGTTTTCTCTAGCCATGGGGTTTCGCGGGCCGAACCTGACGGTCGCGGCCGCATCGCCGGACCTCCTCTCGCTTGCTCTCGCAACCGTGACGAGACGCCCCGCCCGCAACCTGATTTTGCCCGCAAAATGCCGCGATGGCGTCCTTGGGTCAAAATCGGTTCGGGAATTCAGGCGATTCACCGCAACGGAAAGGCATCGCATGCGGCTGCTTCTGGTTGAGGACGATTTGATCCTCGGCTCTTCGCTGAAGAAGGCTCTCGAAAAGCATGCCTATGGGGTGGACTGGATGAAGGATGGCGAGGCTGCGATCGCGGGGCTCGAGGACCTCGTCTTCGATGTGGTCGTGCTCGACGTCAACCTGCCTGGGGTGAACGGGATTGAGGTCCTGCGCTCGGCGCGGAAGAATCGCAATGCCGTGCCGATTCTTCTGCTTACCGCCCGTGATACGTCCCTGCAGAAGGTCGAAGGGCTTGACAACGGAGCCGACGACTATCTGGTGAAGCCGTTCGATCTCGACGAATTGCTGGCACGGTTGCGCGCCCTCATGCGCCGGCGGGAGGGCCGCACCGAGATCATCCTGAAAAGCGGCCCTATCGAAATGGATCCGGCGGCAATGGTAGTGCGCGGCGCCGAGGGCCAGATCGCGATGACCGCCAAGGAATTCCGGCTGCTCAAGCTCCTGATGGAGCGGGCGGGCAAATACGTCACCAAGAGCGACATCGAATACGCGCTCTACAGCGCCGACAGCGCGGTGGAAAGCAACACGACCGAGGTCATCATCTACAATCTGCGCAGAAAGCTCGGCGCCGACTTCATCCGCTCCATCCGGGGCGTCGGCTACATGATCGAGTCATGAGGCGCCTGACCCTTACCTGGAAGCTCTTTCTGCGGATAACGCCGACGATCCTCGTCGCCATCGCAGTCATCGGGGTCCTCGCCTTCCGCTCAGCCAGGCGCGAGATCGACAACATCTACGACGCCAAGCTGATCAATGACGCCAACGTTCTCTGGACGCTGCTGGAACATCAGATCGAGGAGCCGGGCAACCACCCGCCCAGGCAGGTCAAGGATATGGACTTTGCGATGGGCAACCAGCTCGCCATGAACGATCAGGCGGACGACTATGCCGACGCGCACGTATTTCGCCTGTGGAAGGACGGCAGGATCCGTATCTTTACCAACGGCGCCTTCCCCGAGAGTGTTCCAGTCCAAAGGGCCGGCTTCACCGAGCTGAATTATGCCAACGAGCGATGGCTCGTCTATTCGCTGCCGATCCCGAACACCGGCATCGTCGTGGAAGTCGGCGAAAAGCGAGCCCTTCGCGACACGCTGGTGTCGAACATCATGCTCAATCTGTTCTTTCCGCTGCTGGTGTTGGTGCCGGTCATCGGGCTGCTGGTTTGGTATGGCATCAGCAACGGCCTGGGACCCATTCACGGCCTGGTCCGCCAGATCCGCAGCCGTTCGCCCGACGACCTCTCCGTCATCGCGATCGATGCGTTGCCGCGCGACCTGCATCCGTTGGGCATGTCGGTGAACCAGTTGCTCAGCAAGCTCGACCGGTCGCTGACGGCGGAAAGGCGCTTCGCCGACCAGGCGGCGCACCAGCTGCGAACGCCTCATGCCGGGATAAAGCTTTTGCTGCAGATGCTGGCGCATGCCGACAGCGAAACGGAGCGGGAGACGATCCTCGCCGACCTGACGGCCAGCAACGACAAGGCCACCCGTCTCGTCAAGCAGATGCTGGAGGCGGCGCGCATCAGCCATCAGCCGGTCGAGCTGAGAGTGGTCCGGCTCTATGATGTCACCGCGTCGGTGATCGCCGAGTTCGGCACGATCATCACGCTCAAGCGACATGATGTCTCGCTCGACGGAGACGAGGCGGCCGAGGTCAAAACGGACGAACCCATGCTTCGCCTGTTGATAGGCAATCTGATCGACAATGCGATCAAGTACACACCGGCTGGCGGGAAAATCAAGGTCTCGATCTCGCCTGAACCCGGCGCCTGGACGCTTTCAATCACCGACAGCGGCCCAGGCATCGCCCCTCAGCATCGCGAGGCGGTATTCCGCCGGTTTTATCGCGTGAATGTGCCCGAAGTGGAAGGAAGCGGACTGGGCCTCGCCATCGTCTCGGGCATCGTCGAGCGCCTTTCCGCGAACATCGCCCTCAGCACGCCTTCGCCCGGCGGTGGCCTTCACGTCGCGGTCACGTTGCGGCAAGCCTGAAGTTACAACCCTGCTGATCGGCTCAGCGTGAGGCTTCGGCTTCAATTTCAGTTTCGCTTCATCGCGGCCTAATCCTGATCTCAGCGACGGCTGATAGGGAGGTGCGGCTTTCTCAAGAACCCGGGAATTGGCGGGATCCACCGGGTTCGTTTCCCCGGAGGTTTCCGATGAACGCTAATTTTCGTTTCCCTGCCCAGAAACCGCCCTTTGCACGCCCTACTGTTTCGGTCTTGATCGCCGCCTACAACGCGGTTCCGTTTCTCGAACGCGCCGTCAATTCCGCAAGGGCGCAGGGGGATGCAGTTATCGAGATCATAGTCGTCGATGATTGCTCGACCGACGCAACCCTGGAGGTTGCCGGCGCAATGTCGCGGCAGGACAACCGCGTCAAAGTCATTCACCTGCCCAGGAATGGCGGGCCTTCAGCCGCCCGCAATGCCGGCCTGGAGGCTGCCAGCGGCGACTGGATCGCAATCCTGGATGCCGATGATGCATACGCGCCGGGGCGGGTGGAGCGGCTTGTCGAGATTGCCGCAGCACAAGACGCCGATATGGTCACCGACAAGTTCTCATACTACGATCCGGCAAGCGACGCCTCCAGTCCCGCGACCATCGCGTTCACCAAAGATATGACGCTGATCGACATCGAGACGTTCCTGGCGCATGCGAGGCCCTTCGGCGTCGACACTGACTGGGGTTTGCTCAAACCGGTCTTCAGGCGAAAATTCCTGGCGGATCGATCGCTGCGCTATCCCTCCAATTCTCGTCATGGCGAGGACTTTCTTTTTGTGACGGATGCGCTGCTCGAAGGCGCAAAGTACGTGGCCAGCAACTTTCGCGGCTACTTGTACACCCATCGAGGCGCCGGCTGGAGCAGGACGAAGGTGAACTACGACGGCCAGGTGGATCAGTCGCAATCGCTTTTGCTCGATCGACGGCTGTCAGGCAATTCGAGACTTGTTTCCCTCCTCAAGGAGCGCATTCGCGCCATGAAGCGCCTGTCGGCCGAGTACAAGACCCAGGCACTGATCGCCGAGAGGAGGTTGTTGCCGCTTGCGACCGCCGGGATGATGGATTGGCGGATCGCCGCGTCGATCCTGCGGAAGGCCAAAAACAAAATCACGACTGTTCAAGCTGGTTGAAATGGCCCAGGTCAAGCGATTTGCATTTTCTGAAAGCCGGATGTCACGGGCCGAACTCAAGGTCGCCTCGGTGAACGGGGCGGCCATCAACTTCGGGTCGCAGGCGCTGAAGTTTCTGATGCAATTCTGCTACCAGATCCTCATTGCCCGGCTTCTTCTGCCCGAGGATTTCGGCATCGTGGCGATGGCGGCGCCATTGTTCGCATTCGCGGCGCTGTTTTCGGATTTCGGCCTGACCCAGGCCACGGTCCAAAGGGATGAAATCAACCAGGAGCAGCTCAGCTTCGTCTTCTGGGTCAATGTCGGGCTGAGCGCGGCAATCTGCCTGGCGGTGATAGCGCTTGCCCCGGCAGCAGGTGCTTTTTTCAGAGAGCCCCGGGTCGTGCCCATCGTGACGGGCCTTAGCGCGACCTTTGTGATTGGCGGTCTCTGCGCCCAGCATATGGCCTTGCTCAATCGGCAGCTTCTCTTCTCGAAAATAGCCCTGGTCGAGTTGTTCAGCTTTCTGGTCGGGTCCGTGACAGGGCTGCTCTTTGCCTGGAACGGCTCCGGCTACTGGGCCCTCGTCTACAGCCAGATAGCGGTATCGCTGACCACACTTTTGCTGGCCTGGTGCTTTGCCGGATGGGTTCCGAGCAGGCCTGCTCTGCAAACGCAGAACTTCCATCTGTTGAATTTTGGCGCCAACATAACGTCCTTCAATTTCCTGAACTTTTTCGCCAGGAATTTTGACAACATATTGATCGGCCGCTTCCTCGGCGAGATGCCTCTCGGCATCTATGACCGGGCATACAAGCTGCTCTTGCTGCCGCTCAGCCAGATCACCACGCCAATAGCGAAAGTCGCGCTACCTTCGCTTGCGAGAACCTTGAACGAGCCGGAAACATACCGCCGTTTCTATTTTCGGATGCTGGAGCTGATAATTCTCGCCACCTACCCGGCGGTGATATTCGCCATCGTCAACAGCCAGCTGCTTATCGTCACGTTGCTGGGGCCGCGGTGGTCGGAGGTTTCGCAGGTATTTTCCATTCTTGCCTTTGGCGCCATCTTCGCACCGATCAGCAGCAGCACCGGCTGGCTTTTCATCAGCCAGGACCGGACCAGGGAAATGCGAAACTGGGGCGCCCTGAGCTCCACCCTGTTTGTCGCCTCTTTCGTGTGCGGATTGCCGTGGGGAATAACCGGGGTCGCCGCCTTCTACATAGGCGTGGGCACCATCCAGGGCCCGATCCTGTGGTGGGGGGCGACAAGGCGCGGCCCACTCGATTTCAGGCAGCTGCTGGAGACCCTGTGGCCGTACTGCGTCTCAGCGATCATAACCGGCGTCCTGGAATACAGCTTGAAGGCATCGCTGCCAGGCACATTCGTGACGCTGTTGATCTCTCTCGTCGCGTCCTATGTCATCTTCCTGAGCGTCGTCATGGTGTTCAGCTCAAGCCGCAAAGGGATCATCGAGCTGGCCTTTGAGGCAAGCGTGATGGGAGGCCGCTTCTACCGGAAATTCGCCCATGGCGGATCGGTTCCGTGACGTGGGCTTTTGCCGATGTTCGCCGGGATGACTGGATGCCTGGCGGTGCGGCGGGGCCTTGGCGCGGCCGACCACGTTGCGCGGCGTCTGTTCGCTCTGGGCGGAGCCAGCGACTTGGTGCCCCGAACGACCAACTCCGGACCCCCTTTCGGATGGCGACCAGCAACGTCGTTGCGGCTAGGATGGGGCGTTGAACGAACCAAAAGGCGACATGACGGTCCATCTCACGGCTGTTGGCGAAGGTCTCGGAGATCGGCCTGAGGCGCCGATCTGGCTCTCAGTCGAGCTTTAGCGCCGCCACCTCGCCCTCGTTCATCAACGGCACATAGAGGATCGACTCGCCGTCGGTGCCGATGTCGGCGCTGCCGGGCTTGAAATGCGCCACCGCTTCCGGTGTGCCGCCGGGACGATAGCGGTAGAGCGTGCCGGTCATGTAGGCGGTGGCGTAGATGGTGTCACGAATAGCGACGACGCCATCGAGGTCGGCGAATTCTTGAGCGCCCGGCAAGGGCGAGATCACCTTGCTGGCGATGTCGACCGACAGCAGTCCGCCCGGCTCCGCCGTGCTGAAATCGGGCTTGATGCCCTTGCCCCAGGAGGCGACGATCAGCCTGCTACCGTCGGCGAAGACGCCGTTGGGCGAAGCCAGCGCCGCGTCCTTGACGAACAGTTCCGGCCGGTCGCCGTCGATGCGGTAGATTGTGTCGGCCAGCATGTCGGTGACATAGACTATGCCTGATCGGTCCGATGTCATGTCGTTCAGGAAGACGGCGTTCGGCACCGCGACGCTGGCGACGAGTTTGCCGCTCGCGAGATCGATGACGCGGACCTTGGTGATGTCGGCGACATAGAGCTTGCCGCCCGATATTGTCATGCCCTTGGGTGCGTCCATGCCGTCGGTCCAGTCTTGGGTGACGGTCTTGCCGTCCAAGGACAGCACGCTGAGATAACCGTTGCCGTCGGCCTCACCCGGATTGCCAACGATGTTGGAGACGATGATGCGGTTGTTGGCGGCATCGAACAGGGCCGATTCCGGCTGTTCGAGACCGGTGGCGCGCCAGAGTTCGCCGGCCTCGGCGGCGGGCGCCGCCGCGATACCGACGATTGCGAGAAACGCTGTGGGGATGAGGCTGTTCATGGCTGTCTCCTGTGATGACAACGGAAGCCTATGATTTTCGATACTTTCCGGAAAGGTAGATTACCGCTAGTATCGAAAGTCGATACGAAACTGCAGGCAAGAGGTGCATTCCATGAACGGCCTGATCTTCGACGCGTTGAAGCGGACACTGAAGGCGAAGGGTGTCACCTATCGCGAACTCGCCGAACGCATGGGTGTTTCCGAGCCGACGGTGAAGCGCATCTTCCACGAGCGCAACTGCAAGCTCGACCGGCTGATGGAGATCTGCGCTGCTGCAGGCGTCGAGCTCGAGAACGTGCTCGGCTCGATGAACAGGGGGCCAGGGCCCGTCAACCACATCGCGCCGGAGATCGAGCGTAGGCTCGCCGGCCGGCCGGCACTGCTGTTCATCTTCGTCATGCTGTCCGAAAAGTTCACGCCCGAGGGCATCATGCGCTCGCAAGGTCTGAGCGAAGCCTCGATGTTTCTCTACCTGCGCGACCTGGAGGAACTCGGCCTGATCGCGCTCGGCCGGGGTCTTTCGGCGAGATTGCTGGTCGAGACGCCGATCCAGTGGAATTTCGAAGGGCCGCTGCGGCCGCTGTTCGAAATGACCAACAAGAACTTCATCGGCTGGGCCATCACCCATATCGATAACGAAGCGAGCTTCGTCAGCTTTAGCAGGCGAATGCGTCCGGAGACGGCGGAGATGGTGCGGCGCGAGGCCGAGGATCTGGCCGATCGCGCCAGATTGCTGGCCCATCACGATCAGCATACGACGCCGGAGGACGGGCTGGTCGGCTACAAATGGACGTTTGCCTTTGGTGCAACGCCATTTCCCGCGATCATGCCAATCGGACCGCATCCGCGCGACGCCGGCGCGTTCGATCGGCCCGCCGCTCCCGCAAAGGGACGCCGCCCGTTACCGGCCTGACACGGCCAATCATCCCGGGCAGGATAGGGCGCGTTGGGATAGAACAGATCCGGCACCAACGCGGTATAGCCCTCTGCAGCCAGGCGTTCCGCCATGCCGCCCAGCGCCGGCCGTGGGCCGAACGCATCCATGAAGAGAATGACGCCGGGCGCTGCGCTTTTTGGTGACCTGGATAGGGAAGCCTCCGCCTGTCCTGCTTCTGGATGATCTTTTGTCCGGACATTTTTGCTCTTTGCAGCCGCTGTTCAAAAATGAAATCACATTCATGATAGAGTTCGCGCACTGATTTGCCAGACTGTAGAGGGCGGGTTTGCCGAATGCGGGACACCTCCCCGGGAAATCGAAGTGATCCTATGCCCACCGCGCCAACACTTGAACTTCGCCGCTATTCGCGCCTGAAAAATTTGCGGGCGCGCGCAGAACGCCAGGGTGCTGCATTGCAGTTCTGGGCCCGTACGGCATCGCTCGCTGTGATCTCCTGCTTCTTTTCATTGATCAGCCGCTGGGATGCTTCGCTGCTCTTCGTGCTGGCGGGCCTCGTGCTGTTCCAGCTCGTCGGCCTGATCCAGTTTCTCTTTGCGCGCCGTCGCACGGCGCGATGGTGGATCGGTTACCTCGTCGGTACGCTGGACATCATTCTGTTGACCGTTCTGCTGGTAACGCCTAACCCGTTTTCCCTGGAGGTCGCGCCGGCCGCGATGCAACTGCGCGAGGGCAGCTTCAAATTCCTGCTGATTTTCGTATGCCTTGGCGCGCTGACCCTTTCGACACGATTGGCGCTCTATCTCGGCGCGCTCGCGGCCTTGACATGGGCGATCGGGGTGGGATGGGTGATTTCTCATCCGGGAACCGTCATTCCGGCGACGAACCTCTATTCGCTGCCGATGACGGAGCGACTGAACCTCTATCTCAACCCCAATTTCGTCGATACATTTGCGCAGGCGACCAACGTGTTGGTTGTGCTGATTATCGGCGCGATCATGGCGCTGGTCGTCTATCGTTCCCGACATCTGTCGGAAGACTATGTCAAGGCAGAGCGCGCCCGCGCCAATCTCGCCCGGCATTTTTCGCCCAACGTCGTCGACCAGCTCGCCACCGATGACGAGCCCTTCGGCCCGGTCCGCCGGCAGGATATCGCGGTGCTGTTCGCCGACATCGTCGGCTTCACACACTATTCCGAGGATCATCCGGCCGAAGCAGTGTTCGAACTTCTGCGTCAGTTCCACCGTCGCATGGAACAGGTCGTTTTCGACCACCATGGCACCGTCGATAACTATATCGGCGATTGCATCATGGCGACATTCGGGGTTCCGCAAGCCAGCCATGACGACGCGACTCGGGCCATCCAGTGTGCTGAAGCGATGGTCGCCGCTCTCGAAGACTGGAATGTACAGCGGGTGTCCAGGGGATACCCGCCGCTGGACGTTCGGATCGGTGCACAATATGGCGCAGTGGTCATCGGCGCGGTCGGCAGCGAGCGCAATCTGTCCTTCGCGGTGGTGGGCGACACCGTCAACGTCGCCAGCCGTTTGCAGTCGCTCTGCCGTGAGCTTCAGGCGAATATTTGCTTTGGGTCACGACTGATTGAGGCCGCGAAGGCGGAATCGCCCACGACACAGTTGAATGCGCGCGATCATGGACCGGTGAGCATCCGCGGCCGGGACGAACCGGTCCATGTCTGGGTCGAACACGGAGCCGAAAACCAGGGTGCTATTGTGGTTTCGGCGTGATATAGGCCGCCATGTGAAACGCCTGCACCTCGGCTGGATAGCGGTAGGCCGCGCCATAGGGGCCATCACGTGTCTGAGGCGATTTCGCCAGCCTTTGCGGCTGCGGCGTCTGTGCTTGCCTTGTCGTCCCAGACCATCTGCCGGTAGTCGAAACCATATTCCAGCGTCGGCTTGACGATGCGGAAATAGGGCGACAGGTCGAAATCGCGCGGTGTGTAGAGCGAGTGGTGGCGGATGTGCAGGATTTCCTTGCGCGAATAATTCGACTGCGCCGAAGCGCGGCCGGGCGCACGGGTGATCTCGGGCAGGATCGGATAGCGGATCTGGCCATAGGCCTCGGCGATCAGCGTCGAGCAGATCGCCCGCGTCGGGTCGCCGGAGCCGAAGGCCAGCATGCGGCGGCGCCAGCGCACCGGCACCGGCGGCGTAGGCAGGAAGAACCGCAGCATGTCGAAAATGTTCTTGAGGTCGTATTTCAGGCCGAGCTTGCTGACCATGAAGGCGACGACCCTGTCGCGATCCTCCGGCGCCAGTCCGCTCGCCCGGCAGATGCGGGTGTTGTAGGTGCGGTAGCGCGACAACGGCACGGCGACGCAGCCTTCGCCGAGCGTGACCTCGATCAGCCGCCGCCGCTCCGTTCCGTCTTCCGGTTCAGCCAGCGCGTCGCCGACATAGAGGGCCGCATGCGACCAGGTCGACTGGGTCAGGTACTTGATCGCCGCCGAGATCTTCTGGTTGCCCTCGATCAGCAGGATGTCGCCGGGCTCAAGCGTGCGGCGCAGCGTGTCGGCATCGGACGGCGTATAGGGTTCGTAGCCGGAAGATTCTTCCTGCAGCCGGCCGGCAAGCCAGCGGCCAAGTCGATCCAGAAGCGTGTCGACGGGCTCGGTCATGTCCTATGGCGATTAGCATAGGCAGACAGCCGGGCGCCAGCCGCATGTCGGTCAACTGGCGGTCGCATCTTCCGGCGGCGGAGCCAGATCGTCGCGCGCCTTGCGCGCCAGTTTGCGCGTCGAACGTTTGGGGCTGTCGCCGAACAGGCCGGCCGCCTCGGCCAGACAGCTCTTCTTCAGCTGCTTCTCCGACCGCTTCAAAAGCTTGCCCAGAAGCTTCGTGTCTTCGGGCGGTCCGAGCGGACGCTCATCGGCTTCGAGCAGGGCGCGCATCACCAGCACGTCATGCAGGTCGCCCAGCCGCTCGCCCAGTTCGTAGACCGCCTTGCGCCGGGCCTTGATCGGGGCCGGCCACAGCCTGCCGAGCAGCGACAGATGCATGCCGTGGGTCTTGGCCGCCTTGCGCAGATCGTGGAAGTCATTGGCTTCGCCGCGCGATCCGGCCTTGTCCAGCGCCTTCCTGGCACGGCGCAACGTGATGCGGGCGCCTTCGGCAAGCACGTCCGCGGCCTGTTCCGGCTGATCGGGCAAGGCAAGGCTTTCGATCCGCTTGAGGCCGTCCTCGCAAGCGGCGGTCGCCGCTCCAATCGCCGCTTCGAGCCCGCTGCCTTCGTGCAATTCATGCTGACGCGCGATCAGCCTGTCGCGCACCGCACCCAGCCCATCGTCGGCGCTCTCCTTGGGAAAGCTTGCCGCCAGCCGGTCGATGGTCTCGATCAGCGCCGTCGCCTCGCGTGGACCGGCAAGCAGGCCGGCGACGTTGCGATAGCATTGGTTTTCGGTCCCGCAGAATGTTTCGTCACCGGAACGGATGAGACGCAACAAGGCACGCGCGCTCTTCAGGCGCTTGCGACATTTGTGCAGTGCCTGTTCCGGCCGACTCCGCGCGGCGTCAAGGTGATGCAGCGCCCTGCCGATTTCCTCGGCAAGGATACGCCTGACCTCGCCGGTCAGCGGCAAGCGCGGATCGATGCGAAAGCTCATGCGGCGATCTCCGGTATCTCCCCGAGGGCGAGCGACGCGTTGTAGAATTTCTGCTCACCGGTGACTTCACGGCCGAGCCAGTCAGGCAGCATTTCGTCCGGCACGTCCTCCGGTGTCTCGAGTTCGGCGATCACAAGTCCCGCAAGCGGACCGCCAAAGACATCGACTTCGTAGAGATGGCCGCGATGCCTAACATGGTGACGTGTCTTCTCGATGACACGTCCGATGGCGAAATCCAGCATCTCCATCGCCTCCGACAGCGGGATCGAATATTCGAACTCGTCGCGCTCGCGCGCCTCGCTGCCGAATTTGAGCGTCAGCTTGGCGGAAGTGCCATCGCTGATGCGCACGCGCACCGTACGCCCGGGGCCGGCAGCGAGATAGAACTGCAGGATGCGGATATCCGCCTCGGCCAGTTCTAGCCATGCGGTGCTGGAGACCAGGAATTTTCGTTCGACTTCCTTGCTCATGGCCGCGCACTAAATCGGTTGCCGCCGCCCATGGCAAGACAATGACGTCCACAACTGGCGTTCGCAGTTTGACTTTAATCAATCGATTGATTAAAGTGCGTCGCCATGATCAAGCAACCCGATGCCAAAATCCTGCGCCGCGAAGCATCTCCTGCCGAGACGACACGAGCGGCCCTCGTCAAGGCGGCGCTTAAACTGTTCGGGCGGCGGGGTTTTGACGGCACTTCGACGCGCGAGATCGCGGCCGAGGCGCAAGCCAATATCGGTTCGATCGCCTACCATTTCGGCAGCAAGGAGGGCCTTCGTACTGCTGCCGCCGACTTCATTGTCGAGACCATCCAGACGGTCGCCGGCCAGGCACTCGGCAATGCGCAGGCTCCCATGCCGGGCGGAGCGGGGGCGGCGCAGGCCCAACTATTCGCGGCGCTGGAACGGATGGTCGGCTTTGTCGTGGCCAGTCCGCAGGCCGGCGAGATCGTGCAGTTCGTTCTGCGCGAGCTTTCGCATCCGACGGCAGCCCTTGACCGCATCTATGATGGCGTCTTCGAGCCGACGCATCGCCGGATGTGCCAGCTCTGGGAACAGGCGACCGGCGAGCCGGCCGAAAGCGAGGCCACAAGGCTCATCGTGTTCACGCTGATCGGACAGGTCATCTATTTCCGCATCGGCCGCGAGGCGGTGATGCGCCGCATGGGCTGGAACGACATCGGCGCCGCCGAGGCCGCCAAGGTGGTGGCGGTCACATCGGGCAATCTCAAAGCCATACTGGCTGCCCGGAAGAGGCAAGGATGAAGGGGCAAAGACCATGAGCTTCCTGTGTGCGCTGCCGCTCGCCGCGCAGCTTTTCGGTGCCTGTGCCCCGGCTCCTCCGCTGGCCGTCGGCTATGTCGAGGGCGACTATGTGCTGCTGGCGCCGATCGAGGTGGCGCAGGTCGAGACGGTCACTGTGAAACGCGGCGACCGAGTGGTGCCCGGCACGACCGTGGTGACGCTGGAAAGTGCCGATATGAAGATCGCGGTGGCGCAGGCCAAGGCCGGGCTTGCCCAGGCGCAGGCGCAACTGGCCGACCTGCAGATCGGCAAGCGGCCGGAAGAGATCGCGGTGCTCAAGGCTCAGCTCGACATGGCCAGCGCCCAGGCCGCTGATGCCAAGCGCAAATACGACCGCGCCGCTGATCTGTTCAAGCGCGGCGCCGGCACGCAGGCCGATTTCGACACCGCGTCGGCGACGCTGGAGACGGCCAATGCACAGGTCGGCCAGGCCAGTGCCAATCTCGCTGTCGGCGGCCTGCCGGCGCGGCCGGAGACGATCAAGGCCGCCGACAATCAGGTCAAGCAGGCTCAGGCGACCTTGGAGCAGGCTGAGTGGCGGCTGTCGAAGCGGGTGCTGGCAGCCCCTTCGCCAGGCCGTGTCAACGATGTCATCCGCAATCCGGGCGACACGGCCGGTCCGACCGCTCCAGTCATTTCCATCCTGCCCGACGGCGCGGTGAAGCTCAGCGTCTATATCCCGGAGAGCGCCTTCGCCTCGATCAAGGTCGGTACCTTGCTCAGCGTCCGTTGCGACGGCTGCGGCCCGGATGTAAAGGCACGCGTCAGCTATGTCTCGCCCGATCCGGAATTCACCCCGCCGGTGATCTACTCCTTGGAGAACCGGCAGAAGCTGGTCTACCTCGTCGAGGCGCGGCCGGAGGGCGATGCCGGCCCGCTGCAGCCGGGCCAGATCGTCGATGTCGACCTGGCGGATGGCGCAAAATGAACGCAATCGACGTCCGTGGGCTGGTCAAACGTTTTGGCGGCAAGGCCGTCGTCGACCATGTCACGATGACGGTCGCCGAAGGCGAGATCGTGGGCTTTCTCGGACCCAACGGTTCGGGCAAGACCACCACTATCCGCATCATGTGCGGCCTGCTGACGCCTGACGAAGGCGAAGGCACGGTGCTGGGCTTCAACATCCGCACCGACAGCCTGCGCATCAAGCGCGAAGTCGGCTACATGACGCAGAAATTCTCGTTCTACGAGGACCTGACGATCGGCGAGAATCTCGAATTCGTGGCGCGGCTCTACAGGCTGAAGCCAGTCGAGGAACATGTCGCCAGGACGCTTGAAGACCTCGGCCTGGCGACGCGCCGCAACCAACTGGCAGGCACGTTGTCCGGCGGCTGGAAGCAGCGTCTGGCGCTCGCCGCCTGCATCATGCACCAGCCGAAATTGCTGCTGCTCGACGAGCCGACGGCTGGCGTCGATCCGAAAGCCCGGCGCGAGTTCTGGGACGAGATCCACCGGCTCGCCGCCGGCGGGCTGACCGTGCTGGTCTCCACTCACTATATGGACGAGGCCGAGCGCTGCCACCGCATCAGCTACATCTCCTACGGCAAGATGCTGGCCACCGGCACCGTCGCCGACGTGGTCAGGAATGCCGGACTGACCACATTCGTCCTGCAGGGTCCGCGGCTCGACCAGGTGGCCGAAGCGCTACAAGGCCGCCCGGGTGTCGACCAGGTGGCGCCGTTCGGCGCGACACTGCATGTCGTCGGCTCCGACAAGAAGAAGCTTGAGGCGGCACTTGCCGATGTCGAAAGAGAGCACAAGGACGTGAAAGTTTCGCCCGGCGAAACCAGCCTCGAGGATGTCTTCATCCAGTTCATGTCCGGCTCGAAGGACAACATGGCATGAACAACGTCTTTTCCGTGGCCCGGCTTGGCGCCCTGCTGATCAAGGAATTCATCCAGATGCGGCGCGACCGCATCACCTTTGCCATGATGCTCGGCGTGCCGCTGATGCAACTGGTGCTGTTCGGCTACGCCATCAACAATGATCCGAAAAGCCTGCCGGCAGCACTCGTGGCGACGAGCAGCGACCCCTACACGCGGGCCATGGTCTCGGCGCTGCAGACCACCGGCTACTACCGTTTCGACCACGTCTCGCAAAGTGCTGCCGATGCGGAATTCCTGATGTCGCGCGGCGATGTCGCCTTCGTCGTCACCATACCCGCCGACTTCGCCCGGCGGGTCGAGCGCGGCGACAGCCCGCAGATCCTGATAGAGGCCGATGCCACCGATCCGGCCGTAGCCAGTGGCGCCATCTCGACGCTCGGCACCGTCGCCAGCCAGGCGCTGCTTCGGGCGCGCGGCATGCAGGAGGCGGCCGCCGAGGCGGCGCTTGGCCAGCTCCAAGTGGTGGTGCACCGGCGCTACAATCCCGAAGGCATCTCGCAATACAACATCGTGCCCGGCCTGCTTGGCGTTATCCTGCAGATGACGATGGTGATGATGACCTCGATCGCGCTGACGCGCGAGACCGAGCGTGGCACCATGGAGAACCTTCTGGCGATGCCGTCGAGCCCGCTCGAGATCATGCTGGGCAAGGTACTGCCCTATCTGGCGGTCGGCGCCGTTCAGGTGGTGGTTGTGCTGGCGGCGGCGAAGCTTCTGTTCGCCATTCCGTTCACCGGATCGATATCGCTGCTGCTCAGCGCCGTGCTGATCTTCGTGCTGGCGCTGGTGCTGCTCGGCTATACGATCTCGACCATCGCCCGCACGCAGATGCAGGCGCTGCAGCTCACCTTCTTCTTCTTCCTGCCGTCGATCATGCTGTCCGGCTTCATGTTTCCCTATCGCGGCATGCCGGGCTGGGCGCAGGTATTCGGCGAGATACTGCCGCTGACGCATTTCCTGCGCATCATCCGCGCGGTGATGCTGAAGGAAGCCGAACTGCCGGCGGTCGCAACGGAGATCGGCTGGCTGGTGATGTTCGTGGCATTGTTTGCCGGCGTAGCACTGGTGCGGTTCAGGCGAACGCTGGATTAGACGCCGCCCTGAGCGTCAGGGCGCCTTTGCGGTGCAGAAGGTTTTGGAAGCCGGCGGGACAGCACCCCCCTCTGGCCTGCCGGCCATCTCCCCCGCAAGGAGGGAGATTACGCACTCCAACCGCTTTCGCCAACCTCCGGCATTGCAGAGATGAGCGGCACCTCGAAGCTGCGATCTCCCCCCTTGCGGGGGAGATGCCCGGCAGGGCAGAGGGGGGTGTGAAGGATCGCTGCAGCCACCATTCTGCGCCGGTGCAATCCTTCGGCAGCCAGCTATGCCGCCATGATCCCGGCATACGTTCCGAAATCGACATTGCCGCCCGACAGCACCACGGCAACGCATTTGCCCGACAGGTCGATCTCGCCTGATGACAGTGCCGCCAGCGCTACGCAGCCGCCGGGCTCGACCACCAGCTTGAGATAGGCCATGGCGTCGCGCATCGCCTGTGCCGTCGCCTTGTCGGAGACAGCGATGCCGCCGGCGAGATTCCTGCGGTTGATCTCGAAGGTGATCAGGCCGGGCTCGGCGGTCAGGATGGCGTCGCAGATCGAGGCGTGGCCGGGCTCGTTCGAAACCCTGGTGCCGGCGGCCAGCGAGCGGCGGGTGTCATCGAAATGCTCGGGCTCCACCGCCCACACCGCGGTGCCGGGCGAGGCGTCCTTGACGGCAACGGAAATGCCGCTCGACAGGCCGCCACCGCCGCAGGGTACGACAACCGCGTCGAGGCTGACGCCAAGCGCTTTTGCCTGGCGCATCAATTCAAGGCCGATCGTGCCCTGGCCGGCAATGATGGCCGGGTCGTCGAAGGGCGGCACCAGCGCCATGCCCTCTTCGAGATAAGGGCGGATCACGGTCATGCGGTCGTCGCGAAAGCGGTCGAATGGTACCACCTCCGCCCCCATCTTGCGTACATTGGCGATCTTCATCGCCGGCGCGTCGGCCGGCATGGCGATGACCGCCTTGACGCCGAACATCGCCGCCGCCGCCGCGACGCCCTGCGCATGGTTACCCGACGAGAAGGCGACGACACCCCGGCTGCGTTCCTCTTCGCTGAGCGACGACAGCTTGTTGTAGGCGCCGCGGAACTTGAACGAGCCGGTGCGCTGCAGCGTCTCCGGCTTGAACAGGATGCGCGCGCCGAAGCGCTTGTTCAGCTCCTGCGATTCGATCAAGGGAGTTTCGACGATCAGACCGGAGAGAAGCGCGGCGGCGGCATGGATGTCGGCGATGCCGGGAGGGGTCATGGTGGTCATGCGAGGTCCAGTGGAAGAGACGATGTCCTCGCATGATGCGCGCAAACAGATGTGGCGCACCAATGAAAAAATGTGACCGTTACAAAGTTTGGCGGGGCGACCGCCAACGTCACGGCGCTGTCCCGCCGACATCTGGCGGTCGAGCGCTCAGCCGGGGGCCCGCTGCCTACGGCAGCTCCCCGGTTCGAGCCCTTTGAAAGGTCCACCGGACCTTTCAATTCGCCTGCGGCGAAGCGGGCTCTCACCCCAACAGCGTCCGCTGTCGCTTGCTCCCGCCCAGCTTGCGCCAGTTGTTGAACCGGTGCGTGGCAGCGGCGAATGAAATCTTCATCTGCTGGGCGACTGAATAACGCGACTTGCCTTCGTCGAACATGCGGTAGCAGCACTCGACGCCTTCCTCGGTCAGTTTGCCGTCCGGCGCCTTGTTGTGCGGGTTGGCGGGATCGAATTTCTCGACCTGCTGCTCGACCAGGCCTCTCAGGCGCTGCAGATCGGCTTCGATGCTGGCGATGAGATCGAGAACGGGCTTGGGATCATAGGGGTGCGGACGCTGTTTTGCCGTCATCTGCGGTTTCCTCATTCTTGGCTTGGCCCGACTATATAGGTGAACATTCAGTGATAATGAAGGCCTTGCCCCGCGCGCGGATTTCAACAATTCTTGACCGCCTGCAATTGACCGACGGCGCGTCAAACCCTAGTTTAGAATTGTTCTAAACTAGGGTGAATTCCTCATGCTTTCCCGCGTCTTCGGCTTCGGCCGCCGTCCCTTCGAATCGCTCACCGAACAGGAAATCCTGGCGCTGGCCATTTCGTCCGAGGAGGATGACGGACGCATCTACCGCGCCTACGCCGACGGTCTGGCTGAAACCTTCCCGCAATCGGCCAAAGTGTTCGAGGAGATGGCCGAGGAAGAGGATGGCCATCGCGACGCGCTGATCGAGCTTTTCCGCGAGCGGTTCGGCGAGCGCATTCCGCTGATCCGGCGCGAGCATGTGAAAGGCTATTACGAGCGCAAGCCTGACTGGCTGGTGAGACCCCTTGGCATCGAGCATGTGCGCAGCCAGGCCGAAGCGATGGAGCGGCAGGCCTATCTGTTCTATGTCGAGGCGGCCAAGCGGACCACCGACGCCTCGACCCGAAAGCTGCTCGGCGATCTGGCGATTGCCGAGCAGGGGCACGAAACGCTGGCGCAGCGTCTGGAGCAAAAGCACGTGCCGGGCGAAGTGAAGGACGAAGAGGCCGCCGCCGAGCAGCGCCAGTTCATCCTCACCTATGTGCAGCCGGGGCTTGCGGGGCTGATGGACGGGTCGGTGTCGACGCTGGCGCCGATCTTCGCCGCCGCTTTCGCCACGCATGACACCTGGCAGACCTTTCTGGTCGGGCTTGCTGCTTCGATCGGCGCCGGCATCTCGATGGGCTTTACCGAAGTGGCTTCCGACGATGGCAAGCTATCAGGCCGTGGTTCGCCGATAAAACGCGGCATCACCACCGGCGTCATGACATCGGCGGGTGGCCTTGGCCACGCATTGCCCTATCTCATCCCGCATTTCTGGACGGCGACAGGTGTCGCGGCGGTCGTGGTGTTCTTCGAACTGTGGGCGATTGCCTTCGTCCAGAACCGCTACATGCAGACCCCTTTCCTGCGTGCCGCCTTTCAGGTGGTGCTGGGCGGCGCCCTGGTATTTGCGGCGGGCGTGCTGATCGGGAATGCTTGAGCGCGGTTCTCCCTTCTCCCTCAGGGGCGAAGATAGAACCCTCACCCATTCACCGCCCGACTGTCTGCCGGCGCCTCGTCCCGATCCGTCAGCCCATAGTCGCGCACCACATGAGCGATACGCAGACGGTAGCCGGCAAAGATGCCGCCGCGGCCGGCCTTCTGCGCCTGCCGGTGTTCGTCGGTGTTGCGCCAGGCCTTCACCGCCTCCTCGTCGCGCCAAAAGGACAGCGACAGGATACGGTTCGGGTCGACCAGACTCTGGAAGCGCTCGATGGAAAGAAAGCCGTCGATGCCGTCGAGCAGCGGCCGCAAGTCGGCGGCGATGCTCAGATACGCATCGCGCCTGCCCGCCGCCGGCTCGACCTCGAAGATGACGGCAATCACGGCAGCACCAGTTTCGCGTGCGGGCCTGACGCCAGTTTCAGGAACATGCGATCCTCCTTCACAATGAATCTTTCGCGCTTGGCGAACTCGTAGTTTGCCTTGCCGGCGGGATCGGCGGCAAGTCGGGCGCGATAGGCTTCGTAGGCTGCCAGGCTGTCGATGTTGTAGGCGGCGTAGGCGGTCGTCGCCGAGCCCTCATACGGCGCGAAGTAGCCGATCAAATCGGCGCCGCAGCGCGGAATGGCCTGGCCCCAGTTGCGCGCGTACTCCTCGAAGGCCGGCTTGCCGAACGGGTCGATCTCGTAGCGGATGAAGCAGGTGATGGTCATCGTGGTCTCCTTGGGTTTCTGCGTCGATAGTTCGAGCGGCGTCGAAACGTCGTCCCGCTTGATCTGCTAGGCAGTGGTAGGCGGTCATGCCAGCCAGAAGGATTTCGCGCATTCGCGGCGCGTCCTGTGGTGTCAGGCCAAGGTCGTGAGGCAAATGATCGTCGATCTCGGCAAGGTCGAGACGCTGCAGATGGCGATCAGCGGGTCAGCAGCCGCGGGCGCAACCAGGAACGATTGACGGCGGGGGAGAGTGCAGAGGGGAAGAGCGGTTCGCGCGGGCATCGTCGTCGCCTTGATCTGGTCGGAGGATAGTGGTTATCTGACAAGAATGCTTCGATGAGGAACGAACTATGCGTGAAGGACCCGACATCGCCCGCGTCGCCAGCCTGGTCGGCGACCCGGCGCGGGCGAACATGCTCAACGCACTGATGGGCGGCACGGCTTTGACGGCAAGCGAACTGGCGCTCGAGGCCGGCGTCTCGCTGCCGACCGCCAGCTCGCATCTGGGCAAACTGATGGAAGGCGGGCTGCTCACGGTGGCGAGCCAGGGCAGGCATCGCTATTACGGCCTCGCCGGACCGCAGGTCGCGGGCATGATCGAAGCAATCACCGGTGTCGCGGAGGCGGTTGGGCCGAAGCGTGTGCGGCCGGGTCCCCGCGACGGCGCCATGCGCGTGGCACGCGTCTGCTACGATCACCTCGCCGGCGAGCGGGCGGTGGCGATGCTCGACCGTCTTGTCGCCAAAAAAATTCTTCTGCGCGACGACAAGGAGATCAGGCTTGGGCCGGCGACCGCCTCGCATTTCGCCGCCATCGGCATCGATGTCTACACCAAGCCGCGCAGGCCGGTGTGCCGCGCCTGCCTCGACTGGAGCGTGCGGCGCTCGCACCTCGCCGGCACGCTCGGTGCCGCCATTCTCGACAAGATACTTTTGGAGAAATGGGCACGCCGCGAGAAGAACAGCCGCGCGGTCATTTTCTCGCCGCCGGGCAAGCAGGCTTTCGAGAGGGTGTTTTTGAGGTGAGAGTCGGTGGGACAGCGCCCCCCTCTGCCCTGCCGGGCATCTCCCCCTCAAGGGGGGAGATTGGCAGTTTCATCGTCTCGCTCGCCTTACAGCGTTGATAGTTGGCGAAAGCGCCGGAGCGCATAATCTCCCCCCTTGAGGGGGAGATGGCCGGCAGGCCAGAGGGGGGCCATGACAGAGCGCTACGTGCGCTGGATCACTCCCGTTTCAACACCTTCCCCCGCTCGAAAAAATCCGCCCACGGATCGGCCTGCGTCAGCTGCTTCAGCGTCGTCTTGTCTCCGATCGGGAAGGCATTCGGCGCCAGTCCGGCCTCGATCTCGGCCCAGGTCACCGGCATCGACACGGTGGCGTTCTTCTTGGCGCGCGACGAATAGGGCGCGACTGTCGTCGATCCCCTGCCATTCCGCAGATAGTCGACGAAGATCTTTCCCGTGCGCGCCTTTTTCGACAGCGTCGCCGTGTAACGGTCGGGGGCAGCCTGTTCGAGCGCACGGGCAAAATCATGGGCGAAGGGCTTAACCGCCTCCCAATCGGCCGAGGNGGCCGAGGGTTTCAGCGGGACCAGCACATGAAAGCCCTTGCCGCCGGAGGTCTTGACGAAATTCGGCAGCGACAGCTCGTCGAGCTTGCCCCTGATATCGAGCGCCGCCTCACGCACCGCCTTCACGTCGACGCCTTCATCGGGATCGAGATCGAAGATGATCTGGTCCGGCTGTTCAAGCTTGTCGATGGTGCAGCCCCAGATGTGGATCTCGACCACGCCGTATTGCACGAGCGCCGCGACGCCGTCGAAATCCCGGATGAACAGGATCTCCTCGCCGTCGGTCGGGTCCTTCATGCGGGCGATCTTGTCGCTCATGCCGGCCGAGGCATGCTTCTGGAAGAAGCGTTGCCCGCCGACGCCGTCCGGTGCGCGCACCAGGCTGAGCGGCCGGTTGACGACGAATTGTTGCATGCGCGGCCAAACCTGCGCGTAGTGGTCGAGCAGCGCTTGCTTGGATATTTTTTCGTCGGGCCACAGCAGCTTGTCGGGATGCGAGAGTTTGATCGCGGTCGTCATCGACCCGGAGGGTTTGGCCGCGCTGCCGGCCGCAGACCTGGCCCTGGCCGCGCCCTTGCCTGTCGCTGCCTCGCCTGTCGACGCCTTCGGCTTTTCTTGCACGACTTCCTCCGCCGGCTTGTCCTCGCGCAGTCCCTGGAACGAGGCATGGCGTATTATACGGTCGGACGTCCAGCTGCGAAACTCCACTTCGCCGACGAGTTCCGGCTTGACCCAGACCAGTCCCTTGCCCTTGGGCACGGCGGCGGAGAAGGGTGAGGCAGTCGCCTTCAGCCGGTCCAGCTTTGCCTTTAGCTCATTGGCGCCCTTGCCGGAGAAGCCGGTGCCGACGCGTCCGGCATAATGCAGTTTGCCGCCCTCGTGGAAGCCGACGAGGATCGAGCGCAGTCCGCGTCCGGTCTTGTCCGACGGCAAATACCCTCCGATGACGAATTCCTGCCGCGCCGTGCATTTCGACTTCACCCAGGTGGGGCCGCGTCCACTGCGATAGGGCGCATCGGCGCGCTTGGAGACGACGCCTTCGAGCCCCATGCGGCAGACATGCTCCAGCATGATGTTGCCGGGTTCGGCGAAATGGTCGCTGAAACGGACTGCTGCATTCTCCGGCTGCTTACCGAGCAGGTCCCGCAAGGCCTGCTTGCGTTCGACCAATGGTTCGGCGCGCAGGTCTTTGCCGTCAAGGCGCATCATGTCGAAGACATAGTAGAGGAAGCGATCCGTCCGCCTGGCTGAGAGATCGGCTTGCAGCAGCGCAAAGGACGAAACGCCGCTGTCGGCCAGCACGACGATCTCGCCGTCGATGATGGCGTCGCTGCACTTCAGTCCGGCGAGTTCAGCGATGATCTCGTCGCCGAACTTTGCGGTCCAGTCGAGACCGGTGCGGGTCAGCAGCCGCGCATCGGTGCCGGCGATCTGCGCCTGCATGCGATAACCATCGAACTTGACTTCGTGCAGCCAGTCCTTGCCCGGCGGCGCATCCCGTTCCAGCGTGGCCAGCTGCGGCTCGATGAAGTCGAGTTTCTTGCCCCCGGCCTTCGCCTTGCCGACGACCGGCTTGGTTGAATGCCAGATCTTTGGCTCCTTGCCTTTGGCGGTCTTGCCTTCGCCGACTTCTTCGATCGTCAGGCCCGACTTCACCGATTCCGGTGCCTCCTTGAGAATGTCCTCACCTGGGCGGGCCGCGGCATCGTCCGATTTGATCAGCAGCCAGTTGTCGTGNAGTTCAGACGTGTGCTCTTCCGATCTCCTGGGCGGGCCGCGGCATCGTCCGATTTGATCAGCAGCCAGTTGTCGTGTTTTTCTCCCGCACGTGGCTTCAGCCGCACCAGGTGCCAAAGGCCGTGCAGCTTATGCCCCTTTAGTTCGAAGCTGATATGGCCCTTCTTCATCGCCTTGGCCGGGTCGATCTCGGGGGTCCAGGTACCCTCGTCCCAGACGATCACCGAACCGCCGCCATATTCGCCCTTGGGGATTGTGCCTTCGAACGGTGCATAGTCGATCGGATGATCCTCGACATGCACGGCCAGCCGCTTCTCATGCGGGTCGAGGCTCGGGCCGCGCGTCACCGCCCAGCTCCACAGCACGCCGGCATGTTCGAGGCGAAGGTCGTAATGCAACCTTGTCGCGGCGTGCTTGTGGATGACGAAGATACCGCCAGCCTTGGTCTTCTTGTCGCGAGAAACCTTGCCGGCCGGTTCAGCCGTCTTCTTGAAATCGCGCTTGGAATGATACTGTTCGAGGCTGGCCATCTCTTGATATCCTAAGACTGACTTACGCTTGGCGACTGACTTACGCTTGGCGCGCCGGCCTTCGACAGGCTCTTCTTCATCAAGTCGAACGAAGGCTTGGGGGCGGCCTTCGCCGTGGGCCCAGCGACAGCCTCGGATGGCCTTTCCCGGCCAGGCGCGGCGCCATGATATCTTCCCTTCCAGAACCCGAATGAAGATGAACGGGCAGAGGCCGCTCCAGTTCCGCCATGCGCGACGTCGACGGCGCGAAGGCCGCCTTCCGGGATGGTCGCGCCAGCACGGAAATTTCCCAGGCGCGGCAAAAGCTGAAACAGAATCGCGCGCAGGCGGCATTCGAACGAAACATATGTGATGCAAAAGTCACATTGGCCGGAATGCCGACCAACTGCACGGAAAGACCCCGAATCAGCCGCATTCCAGCCACGAAGCAAGGCCTTTTCGACCAGATCTTAACATCACGTTCACCGACTATTCACGCCTCGACGCTATGATGACCGCAATTCGGAAGGGACATCCGAAAATCGGGACAGGGACCAGGTAAATGAACTTCCTCGCGCACCTCATCGGCTATGCCGCCGTCATCCGCGAATTCGTCGCGCCGACCTATCGGCCCGAGCGCTATTACATGCGCGGCCCCGGCCCGGCCTGCGCCCGTCGCGGCAACTCGCTGGGCGCGCACTGATCATGACTTTCGAGAGCCGCCACGACAGCCGGATCTGCAGGCCCGCTGCCTCAACCCGCGCCACCACCTATCGCGCCGAGCGTCCCGCTCTCGCCGACAGGCGGCGTGCGACATCGCCACGGCTTTGATGCCGCCTCCGGCTGGCTTAGTGTCATAGGGCACAAGCAGTCGAGGCTCGCGTGACCGACCTTCCCCAGTCAAGCAGTCCCTCCGAAACATCCTTCGATGCACGCCATCCGCTGATCGTCTTCGATGGCGTCTGCGTGCTGTGCTCCGGCTTCGTGCGCATGGAGGTCAGGCTCGACCGCCAAAGCCGTTTCCGCTTCGCCACCGCGCAGTCGCCGTTTGGCGAAGCGCTGTTCAGGAAGCACGGGCTGCGCACGGACTCCTACGAAACCAATCTGGTCCTGATCGACGGCATCGCCTTCACGCGGCTCGACAGCTTCGTTGCCGTCATGTCGGAACTCGGCTGGCCGTGGCGGGCGATAAAGGCTTTGCTGTTGCTGCCGCGCCCGCTGCGAAACTGGCTCTACGATTGCATCGCCAGGAATCGCTACACCCTGTTCGGCAGGAAGGACAGTTGCGAGATACCCGCACCCGAGCTGCGGGGACGAATGATTGGCTAGGGGGTCAAGTCGGCAGGAGATTTCACGAGGCCGTCGAAAACGGCCGCTTCCACTTCCATGTCGAGATTTCCCATCCGCTCACCGGCCTGATCGTGCGCTATCGGGCTGACTCGTGCCGTCCGATCCGCATGGTTCCAGCACGATCGCGCCACCGGTCGCCTTGCCAAATTCTCGGCAGCCCTGAGCCGTGCACAGTGTCCAGCCGTCGCCGGTCGCGCCGGAGGCGGCAAGCACGACGCGCCGCTGCGGGACGACATCAGGCGCATAGACCCACCAGCCGTCGCGCAGCACTGCGCCTTCCGGCGGCTCCATACCGGCGCCCGAGCCCCTGATCCGCGCCTCGATCACCTGCAGGCCGGTAGGTACCACCGTCCAGTCTTCCTCCCAGAGCGTTCGTTCCACCGAATGCGTCCAGGACAGCGTGAAGGCGGCAACGGAGAGAGTCACCGTCTTGCCGGCCGCCAGGATGCACAGGCTCATGCTGAGATCGATGCTTGCCGCGCCCGCCAGCAATGCCAGCCGATCCAGGCAAGCGACAGCGCCCAGCCGGCTTCGTCGGTGAGCGGCACCGCCGCGACCAGAAGCACGCCGGCGGCGAAGGCGACAAGTCGCTCCCACCACGCCATGCGCCTGGCAAGGAAGCCGACCGCGGCAGCGCCCCACAGCGCGATGCCCATGCACGCCTTGGCGACGATGTAGGCGACCTCGACGGGATAGCCGAACTGGGCGGCGATCGGCCCGGCGTCCTGCAGCATCAGCGCCGGCGTATAGACCGCCATGAACGGCACGACGAAGCCGGCAATGGCGAGTTTGGTCGCCTGGATGCCGATCTTGAGGCCGCTCTCCTTGGCCATGGGGGCGGCGGCAAACGCGGCCAGCGCCACCGGCGGCGTCAGGTCGGCCATGATGCCGAAATAGAAGACGAACATGTGGCTGACCAGCAGCGGCACGCCGAGCGACAGCAGCGCCGGCCCGGCCAGCGACGAGGTGATGATGTAGTTGGGAATGGTCGGAATGCCCATGCCGAGCACCAGGCAGGTGACCATGGTCAGCACCAGCGACAGGAACAGATTGTTCTCGCCGATTGAGATGATCCAGCCGATGAAGGTCGAAGCGATGCCGGTCAGCGTCAGCGTGCCGACGACGATGCCAACGATGGCACAGGCAATGCCGACCGGCAGCGCGTTCTTGGCACCTTCGGCGAGCGAGTCGACGCAGATCCGCAGCGTCTCGCGGCCGCCCCTGGAGGTGAAGCAGGCGACGACCAGCGCGGCGATGACGAGGCCGAGGAGGTTGACGCCGAACTTCATGAACAAGGCGGCGGCGAGCCCGAGCGCCAGCCAGAAGACGACACGGAAGGCGAGCGGCCCGATCGCTGCCGCCAGCGGCGTACCGAGGATAAGCACGATGGTCAGCGCTAGGCCCATCGTGCCGGCGAAGATCGGCGTATAGCCGGCGAACAAAAGATAGATGAGGGCCGCAAGCGGCAGCACCAGCGGCCAGTGTTGTTTCACCGCGTCCCACGGGTTGGGCAGGTCCGCCTTGGCCATGCCATGCAGGCTGGCCTTGCCGGCTTCCAGATGCACCTGCCAGAAGCAGGCGCCGAAATAGAGCAGCGCCGGGATGATCGCTGCCTTGACCACTTCGGCATAGGGCACGTTCAGCGTCTCGGCCATGATGAAGGCGACCGCGCCCATCACCGGCGGCATGATCTGGCCGCCCATCGAGGAGGTTGCCTCGACGGCGCCGGCGAAAGCCGCGCGGAATCCGAAGCGCTTCATCAGCGGGATGGTGAACTGGCCGCTGGCCACCACATTGGCGACGCCCGAGCCGGAAATGGTACCCATCAGCGCCGAGGACAGCACGCAGACCTGCGCCGGGCCGCCGCGCCAGGTGCCGACAAGACCGAGCGCGAAATCGTTGAACAGCGCAATCATGCCGGCGCGTTCGAGAAAGGCGGCGAAGACGACGAAGATGAAGATGTAGGCGGCTGAAACATAGATCGGCGTGCCGTATATGCCTTCGGTGCCATAGGCGAAGGTGTCGACGAGTTGGGCGAAATCATAGCCGCGATGGACGAGCGGCGGCGGCAGATGGTTGCCGACGAAGCAGTAGGCGAGGAAGATGAAGGCGATGACCGCCAGCGGCAGCCCCATCAGCCGCCTGGCGGCCTCGAAGACCAGCACCACCAGCACCGCGCCGACGATCAGGTCCGGCGTGGTCAGGAAGCCGGAGCGGCGGATGAGGTCTGTATAGAACACCCAATTGTAGAGTCCGGTGCCGAAGCCGAGCACGCCGAGCGTCCAGAACACGGCTTTTGCCGGCATACTTTTGGCGCGCAGATTGGCGATCAGGCCGAAGCCGAGCAGCAGCAGGAAGCCGACATGCATGGCTCGCACCACCTGGCTCGGAATGCTGCCATAAGCGGCGACGTAGATCTGGAACACGGAAAAGGAGACGGCGATGAGAAAGGCGGCCTTGCCGGCGAGCCCTTCGCCGAAGCCCGGCGGCAGGCCTTCGACCTGCTCTTCGGCGCCGGGGAGATGGAAGGTGGCGGATTTGCCGTCGGTTGTCGTTCCAGGCGTTGATTCGCTCATCCGACGCACTCCAAAGCGAGCGAATTGCATTGCGAGGCGCCCCCCTCTGGCCTGCCGGCCATCTCCCCCTCAAGGGCAGGGGAATCGCATATGAGTAAGAGTAAGTCTTGCGTTGAGTGGAAAGGTTGATTCTTTAGGGGCCTT
>NZ_AYWO01000036.1 GCF_000502955.1 Mesorhizobium sp. LNHC252B00
GGCTCGCGGTGCAGGTAGACTTTCAGGTCAGCGCCCAGTCTGAACATGACCCAGTGCTCCGATGGTCGCCGTCAACGCATCCACATCACCGCATTCCAGCGTCAACGTCACGCCGTTCGGCAGCGACGCGCTCACCTTGGCTGGAGAGGAAAAAGGCGCTGTGCTTTTCGATGCCGACCTACGCACCCCATCGCAAGTCCCCGGCAAATCCACCGCAGCCATGCTGCTCTGTCGCAGCAAGGCCCGATCGGANTACGCACCCCATCGCAAGTCCCCGGCAAATCCACCGCAGCCATGCTGCTCTGTCGCAGCAAGGCCCGATCGGAAGTGCTTTCAATCTGAACCGGGATGAACGCCGATGGTGAGGGCGGCGGGAGGGTCTCCGCGCGCCTCTTTATCCACTTCCGAAGAAGGTTCGCATTGACCCCATGTTCGAGCGCGAGCCTCGATACCGACACGCCAGGCTCAAGGCAGGCCAAGATAAGACGGTCCTTCGATGCGGGGTCGTATCGGCGTCGCCCGTCCCGACCGACAAGCCTCACCCGCAGTTTCTGCTCATCTTCTTCCATCACTTGGTGTCCACCTATTTCGGTGGACACCTGCATGCATCAGAGCACTCAACAGCAAAAGGTGCTGGGAAATTCGCGCTTACCGCTATTCTCCAACACATTTGCGCACAATCCCCCACCGAAATTGTCCCTGCCATCCGGGCTGTCACTCGGCCAAGTCATCACCCGATTTGAGAAGGACCCGACGCGAGGTCACCTTACCGAAAGCGCGGGCAAGAAATACATTCTGCCGTTTGCTGTCCTTCGTGAGGTCGTTGGCGAAGACAAGCCGATTGGCGAGATTGCCCGCGCGGATTGTGCAGCCTGCCATGAACTCTTAGCCTCGCTGCCCCGGAACTATAACAAGTTGACTGAATTTCGGGGGAAGGGGCTTAGAGAACTGGCCGAACTGGCGAAATCGAGTGGTGCCACGCTCCTCTCGCAAGGTACGGTGCAGGTCTACGCTCATCATCCGTCGGCGTTTTTCAACTACGCCGTTCAGAAAGGCATCATCGAACATAATCCGGCCTCCCGGTTGATGTCCGGACAGCCGAAAGAGGGATCGTCCCGGCTGACCTTCAACAACAATGAACTGAAAGGCTTACTGGCGGAGTTGCCCGGCTGGGCCGGCAATCGACGTGGTGGGAGGTTCTGGGCACCGCTGGTCGGACTGTTTTCTGGAATGCGGCTTGGCGAAGTCTTGTGGCTTCACACTGACGACTTCCAAACGGTTGATGGCATTGAAGCTATCGTCCTGCGCCGGACGGATGACCGAAGCCTGAAAACCCGTGGTGCGGCTCGTGTCGTTCCTATTCATGCTGAGCTAAAGCGGCTCGGGTTCATGAAGTTCTTTGAAGATCGAAAGCGTACTGGCGGAAGGCTGTTCATCGATCTGCCGGGAGACGATCAACAGCATTGCGTCGATATGTTTCAGAAGCGGTTCAGCTATATGCTGAAACAGAAGGTAGGGGTGCGGGCGGGCGTTTCCTTTCACTCCCTCCGGCACAATTTCCGCGACGGACTACGCAACGCGGGTAGCCCCAGTTGACGTAACGCGCGCACTCGGTGGCTGGGCACGAAGCGGCGGCATCGAAGAGCGCTACGGGCAGGGCGCGCGGCCTGCGGTTCTCAGCCAATGGATGGACAAGGTGACGTATCCCGACCTTGATCTCGGCCACCTACACATAGCGAAGGCGGATCAGCCAGAAGTAGCTTGAAATTTTGCAACTGGGTGCAAACTCTGTGAGCCTCATTGAACCAACCGACCTACCGGATTGGAAGTGGGCCCGCATGCCTGTCTACAACGGCTGCACTCATGACGAGCGAGTTCGCGGCTGGCAACTCATACACCGCTTCATCAAGGATGGCTGGTTACCAAACCCCGAGCGATGTTCGATCTTGGGCTCTACGAAGCCCTCCAGATGCACTGCGAGGACTATTACGCCCCATGGTCGCCATATCCGATCAGCCGGTCAATTCACATGGCCTTGCATCGCCGGTTCCGGCACCCCCTTGGAACCGGATCGTAGAAAGGTACGCTGTGACCGGCGAGGAGTGGTTTTGCACCCTCGCCATGCAGCCAATTCATTTGGCCGCCACGCTACGCGCCAAACATGGCGCCTCAATTTCAGACGTATTCCGCAGATCGCGCGCTAGCCGGTGCAAATCGCTCTCACCCAAGAGCGGGTCAACGGTTGACAGAGGCTCCATCCAAGCTAAGTGTGCGAAGGCAAGCATTTATTCCTAGCAATTCCTCAACAATCGGTGGAAACCGGCGTTTTGCGATCCGCGCGTTCCACGAAGGCAGTACGATTGCATCTGAGTCTCGAAGGGGGTGCACCCTACAAGCGCATGAGACAGGCAGCGTCTGAAATCCATCATCCGTTAACCATATCGCTTTACGCTTATCGGCAATTGCAGAGCACTTCGTGCCAGTCGCGCTCGCTCCTCGTGTCAGATGGTTGATCCGTGACCAAGTTCCTCCAGATACCAACAGACGATGAGGACCGGTTGATTGCGGGAGCTCGGGATATCGAGCCAGTTCGCGGGTTGACTCATACTTTCTATCGCTATCCCGCGAGGTTCTCACAATCCTTTGCCAGAGCGGCTATCGAAGTTTTTTCCGAGCCTGGCGATCTCATCATGGATCCGCATGTCGGCGGCGGGACCAGTCTGGTCGAAGCTCTAGCTTTGGGCCGGGATGCGGTGGGCGTCGACATAAGTTCGTTGGCTGAATTTGTCGCCACAGTGAAGACAACGGTCTTTTCCGACGAGGATATTCTGCTGCTAGATCGTTGGGCAAAAGCATTGCCTGACGCTATAGACATCCGCCGTCCCTCAATCCACTTTGCCGACTATTTTGAGAGAGGCTATTACAAGCACCTTGACCACCCGCAGCGTTGGCGAGCGAGGAAAGCCGTAGAGCAGGCGCTAGCTAGCGCCATGCGCCTTCCACCGCACCTAGAAGGCTTTGGTCGCTGCGTCGTGCTTCGCACAGCGCAGATGGCCTTGGACGGGCGCAGGACCGTGATTTCAGTTCCCGCCATGCGAGAGATGTTCGGTAAGAACGCGCGTGAGATGGTGATTGGAGCTCGGCGCTTCCGTGAAGCCGTCACCAGGCACGAGTACAGGCCGAAAGTACAGGTCTTGTTTCGAAGCGCGGCCGGTATCGAAGATGACGCGCGGCTCGCATCGGTTCGCGCGCCGCGTGTGGTTGTTACGTCACCGCCGTACCCCGGCGTCCATGTTCTCTACCATCGATGGCAGGTCGGCGGCGGCCGCGAAACGGCAGCGCCCTTCTGGATCGCCAATAAACTCGATGGCGCAGGCGCAAGTTACTATACGATGGGCGATCGGGCGAAGCCTGAGAAGTCTGGCTATTTCGCGAAAGTTCAGGCCACGATGTCGTCTGTAGCAGCGCTGTGCGACGGTGATACGGTATTCGTGCAGATGTTAGCATTCCATGAGCCAGAATGGCAGTTGCAGCGCTATCTGCAAGCGATGGAGGCCGCAGGTCTTTCCGAGGTCTTCCTGCCGTCACTGGCGAAAGAGTTCGATGGGCGTCTCTGGCGGAACGTCCCCAATAGAAAATGGTACTCCGACCAACAAGGCGACACGCCTGCCAGCAAAGAAGTCGTCCTTCTGCACCGTTTGAGCGATGCTGGGTTGGTTGCATCCCGGGCTTGGCGGTCGCTTATGCAACCTTCGGCAGTTTCTTTGGCAGCGTCAGGCACAATGGCACGATAACGCGACCAGCTGCCGATGCGGACTTGTCGATCGCAGACCGACAGCTAACTTCTTCTGTCGCCCACTCAGGCGTCTTTTTGGCTGCTTCGATCATGCCCATTGCGACGAGGGCCAGGCCGAATTTGAAGACAAATCTGACAGCGGGCTCCTCTTCTGGCGGCCGGAGCAGTTTCGCTTCGGCCAGCACGCGCGAACCAGTGTTAATTGTGATCGTCAAACGCGTCGTCTTCGGATGTCTCTCGACACGAATGGGCAGATCATCGGGGGCGCCCTCCACCTCGATTATGTCGGGCCGGCTCGGGGCCATGTCGACCTTTTGGTCCTTAGGCGGCTGCTTCTCGGTCTTCTCCCTTGAAGCCACGACCGTTGCCTCGATCGTCAACTTGAATGGTCCGTGACCTGCGGGGTCGGCGATTGTCGCCGTGGTAGTGAAGGTCGTCCCTTCCGCAATCGATTTGTCAGGCCTGAAAGTCAGCGTCAGTTTGCCGTTGAACAGATGGAATGAAGGCTGCACGAGCCCGGCGAATACGCATTCACCAGCATCGTTCGGCCGTGAAAAGTAGTTGTTCTTCACATCGGTATGAAAGGCAACGCGGGTAGCGTCCGTGCGAGGCAGATCCACCTTGACGGTCATTGTGCCATCAGCGCGCTTAAAATAGCTCGGAAACTCGGTCCCCACAAACGGGAGTGGTTTCTCCTTCACCGTTGAGCCAGGCGGGCCGTTTGCTGCCTTGGCCGCGATCTTGCCCGGATGAGCGCTGCCGAACAAACTGGCTAGCTCCGGATCCTCTGCCAGAAGGTCTTCGAGGGCGCTGATGCCAACTTCATCGGTAACTGCGTTGGCAATTTTCTCCTCGTAGCGCTTGTTGTTCAGATCGATGAGCCCTTCGTGGTTTCTCAATTCGCTTTGAAGCGCTTTGAAAAGGTCATTCAAGAGCAGGTCTTCTCGAAATGACTCCCGGTTGCTCATGAATAGATTGTTGCGTGAGCTTTGTGAGAGGTTCGTGCAGTCCAAGGTCACAAGCATGCTGCCCGCGATGTGCTCTTTGGAAACTTTGTTTGACCGAAAGAACTGTGTATCTCGCTTCGCGTGCGTCTGGCCATTAATGAGCGCGCGAAGGCCGGTCTGCGGATGGTCGTCGTTGTCGGCAGGCGTTGGCTTGAAGACCCGGACCTCAGCGGGGATTACCTCGCCCGTCGATAGCTTGATCTGTATGCTGGCACCGTCTTCGAAGCCTGGCTCAAGTTTCGAGACCCACTGCCCGAAGCGGTTCCACATCGTAACCGCCATCACGTTCGCTTTGTAATCCTTTCGGCATTCGATGAGCCGGAGAGGGAGCATCGGGCGTAGCAAATACTCGTCGAGCTTCTTGTAGAGCTCGCCGCAGATGTTGGAGCGGGGGGCCTTATAATCGAACATTTTGATAAGGGTCCCGCTAGAGACCATGCGCTCCCTGGGCGCGCAGATTTCACCGGCCTTTGCGCCTTTTTTCGGCACCAAACCCAAATCCGCGACTCCTGCGGTCATCACGTTCCCATCAGGGCCGACAAGATAACGCCACTCAGGGCTTGATTTCGATGGGAAGAAACAAAAGACCGTGAATGCCCACTCCGCGTCAGGCCCGGCAATTTCCGGCGGTGGACGAGAAACGATCAGTTGCATCTTTCGGCCGTCGCCGCAGAAGGGCAGCACCCCGGTGCCGCCCATGTTGAACCGGCCCTGTACGAAGGGAACCGCGCCCTTGTAAGAGCCCTCCTGATTGCTAAAGATTAATGAACAAAAAGTCTCGGGAAAGTCCTTCGCGAGTTGACCTTCGCCGGCATCGTAGATTGAGAGACTGGGCCGCGATTTCCCGCCCGTCGCATAGAGAACTAGGTTGTCTTCGGCGATTGATCGGATCTCTTCCCGGCTCTTTTGAGATAGATCCCCGAAGTAGTCGGCGACAGCTATTTTCATGGACTGAGGCGCCACGGCGGAGCGGGGATCGATCTTTTTTGCCTTACAATATTTGAGCAAAATAGCGTCCAAGCTGTTTGTAAATTTCTCGACCAATGCGGCAGCCGGACTACTCTGTTGGGCGTGCACTATCGACTGATTATTTGGAAAAGCTCCGAGCGGTTTCCAGCGATTGCCGTCGTCTAGCACCCCGCCTATCGAAAGGACCTTGATTACGTCAGCCTCGCTCTCGGCGGCGAGGATATCCAGTAGCAAATTTCTATTCTGCACGTTCAATTCTCCGTCGCCGACTCGTTAGCTGGATTGCTTAAAGCTCGAAATCTACAACCTCCTTGCCTCCAGATGCCGTCATCCGGGCGCGAAGCGCATCAACCTCCTTATTCAGTGCGTTTGCGATCTTCTTCACGTCCGTTTCGCTGTAGTCATAGGCGTTCTTGTTTCCCAATTTAGCGATCGTGCGAATTGCCTTGATCGCATTGCGGGTGCGATTTTCTGCAAGCTCGACGAATTTCTCGCGTTTTGATGAACCGGAGGCTTCATCAGGGTCATGGCTGGATCGCTCGTTTTTCTTTAGCATTGTGGTCTCCTATCAGATAAATTGCAGCATAATTTATTCTCTAATTTAGCGCGAAAATGGAGTCAACAAGTTCGCGCTAAAATGCAGGATCCAGCGGTGGAAAGTTATTGGCCTTTTTGGGCGGCTAGTCGGCGTCACCGATTGGCCCCTCATTCCGGTGCAAGTACTATGTCTGCCGGGCGAGGCTGACGTGCGGGCTCTCGGTGGTGGACGACTTGGAACACCGAAGGCGACTATGGCGAGGGTCTGCATCCAAGCAACTTAGCAGACCGCCACTCTAATGGGTTCGACCGAACGTGGTATCAAAGGCGACTAAGGGCCTTTCTCGCCACAAATAGGAACGTAAACGCCGCCAGTGCCAAGCAAGCCACTCCGACGCTACTAGTCTCTACTGTGGCACCGAAAATGCTGATCTTTGAGGGTGCGTCGTCTCCATGTAAAGTAACCAGATACAAGCCGGCTACAGCGAGCACGATTGTAGCTATCAGCGCCATCGCGGTCACATACGAGATATGGGTATGCCGGCTCACGGAAGTCATCCTTTGGTTGTCTGAACTCTGTATCAGAAGTGCTACCGAAACAAAGTGAGCTACCATCTCGCGTGAGCCTTCGGGCAGTGTCAACAACTTCTCTTGCAAATACGCAAGTCGTTCGTCCTGCGAGACGCTCACGATTTCTTTCAATATGACGTCACTAAGAGCGCGCCAGCTAGGTTCTGCTTTAGCTGATTTCATTGAGGGGAGCGATAAATGAGTTCTACGTCGCGAGAGAGAACGACATTCTGCATCGTATCCGCAGTGTCATCGAAAACCCTCGCCGGTACGTCCGTGATACGTCGATACTCAGCTATCCCGGCGCCAGTTTCGCTTGACCGTATCCGATAAAATACGTCGATTTCTCCCCGTCCCACAAGTCTGGTCAGCTCTTCATTCAACGCCGACGTCGTTGGGGCGTCGACAAGCTCTTGCAATCTCTTGAATGGATACTCAACGGGGCGCGGCTGCCGGCGCATCTCCGCGACCAGCCTCTTTAAATTTTTCTGCCATCCCGCTGCGGGCATCACTTATTGTACTCTAAAACCTGCGAAACAATGTAGTTGTACTCATCGCGAGAAACCTTGCTAGCTATGGCAAGCTCGTTGGCTTCTCCGCTCACTATCAAGCCAATACTCCGCCTCAAAGAGTCGCTCTTGCGTATTGTCACAGTAGCTCGCTCACAATGAGCATGGTCTTGCTTCTTTAGGAAACGATCAACGCTAGCCACGACTTCATCGTCATCGTACATACTGGCCCCCGGCATGCCAGCGGCGGCGGTCAGCCTGTTGCCCTCCAAGTTGGAATGCTGCGATTGGCGAAGTCCGAATATACTCATCAACTTCGATCGCATGGAAGAATCAAAAAGATTGCTCTTGAATTTGTCGAGCTTGTGATCTCTCCAATCGAGGCGGTCGACGACGGGTCGTAACAGCGTAAACACAGCTTCACATAGGCCGGCATAGCTAATAGGATCAGTGTGTGATTGCACCCTGATTTCAGCGGTTCCCTTGTCAGAAATGCGCATCACGTTCACTGCGCGATAGGGGATTTCGTCATAGGTTACGATGACCCGCCCGTTTTGAGCGCTATCCGATATCTTCTCTAGATGTGCTCGCTTCTCCACGATCTTGAAGATCAATGCGTTGTCACCGCGCGGGTCGTGCCGCACCTCTACCACGGTGGGGGTATTTGGCATATCTACAATCGACGTTGTGCCAAGGGCCGGCAGTCCCGCAGCTTTCAGCAGGCCCGGTAACCGGGCGTCGAACAGCCTCGAAATGTCTCTTCCCTTGACCAAATCGAAAAAAAAGATGTGCTGGCTGCCGTGCTCCTCCGTCTGACGAAGTAAACTGATAACGTCGTCCTCACTCAGCGAGCCGTCGGAGAGGGAGGGGCGCAGCCGGAGGCCGATCATGTCTGCCCAGCTACCAGCAGACGAGGGCAATTTCTTGCTCCTCAAGAACGTTCCCACCTGCTCCAACGTTCCCTGACGCTGGATGAGTTTGAAGACGATTTCCATATTCACCTATGCTTCCCCTTCATGTAGCTCTTGTCGTGACTCGACATACTGGATGCGTACGATTTAGCCATATCCAGAGTAGAATGCTACGTGTACAGGCAGTGGGTGCCTTATATAGTTGTGGTAAATCGCGTGCTGGCGCTCTTCACGATGTGTCTGTTTGAAAAGAAGCCTTGCGCGGGAGCCGTCCTTTTGCGTCATCCTGTCTTCGCACCGGTGGCTGTCCAAGCAATATCCCGAAATCCATATGAGTATGCCTTTAGCGGACCGCTTTGTAGGCCGGTTCGATAATAACGTTTGACCACTCTAATCGTACCGGTCAATGTGAGACCAATCATATCGAACCGGGGTCGCATGATGTTCGTACGCGCCTATCTCCGAGCCTCAACCAAAGAGCAAGACGCAACCCGTGCCAAGGGCGATTTATTTGCGTTTGCGAAGGAGCGTGATCTACCCATCGCGGCTAGCTACATCGAGAACGAGAGCGGCGCGTCGCTGGCGCGTCCTGAGTTGTTTCGGTTACTGTCGGACTGTCAGCCGGGCGATATTCTTCTGATCGAACAAGTCGACCGCTTGAGCCGGCTGAATGCAGAGGATTGGGGCCGGCTCAAGCGTGAGATTTACGACCGCAAGGTTCGAGTTGTCGCCCTCGACTTGCCTACCTCACACATGATGATGGTCAAACATGCCGACGACTTCTCCGGAAGGATGTTCGAGGCCATCAACTCGATGCTCCTCGACATGCTGGCAGCCATTGCTCGCAAAGATTACGAGGACCGCCGGCGCAGGCAGGCGCAGGGTATCGACAAGGCCAAGAGCGAGGGCAAATACCGGGGTCGCCCCGAGGACGAGACACGCAACAAGGCGATCCAAAGTATGCTCACTGGCGGGCAAAGCTGGAGCACCATCATCTCCGCAACGGGATGTTCCCGGTCCACGCTGGCGAGGCTGGCAAAGCGAGTGGCGGGTGAGACTGGCCTCATGCCCCACGGTTAATTCCGGGTCGCAATTTTTTGCAACCGGTTGCAAGGTATCTCGGTCGCAAAGGTGTGCGTCAAATGGTGCGCGAAGCTCCCCACGCCGGTCCCGAAGGAGGGACGGAAAGTTAGGAGATACCCCCGGTACCGCTGGCGGTCGCATTCGGTGTCTGGTTAGATTGCCGCTCAATTGATCTTTTGGGGCAACAGCATGGAAGTTGCAGAGCGTGGTGATCGATATATCCAGAGGCAGACGATAACCGATGGGGACGGTAGAACGCACGAGTTCTACGACAACGGTACGGTTATCATCATGAAGGACGGAACCAAGCGCTATAAGCCATCGGCAGAAGCGGGTTTCGATACGCGTGACAAAGCTGTGGAATGGCTCAATGAGAAGCGACCTTAACATGCGTGAGTTGCATCGCGGGCGCACGTCTTCAGGTTCCGCGACACGCCGATCCGGCCGGGACGCGCCCGGACGGATTGGAGCCCGCATGATTTCTGGGGGAGGCAGCACTGACGATGGGAGAGGGACGCTGGCGCACCCTGATCTCGGAAAGGGGGGTGGCCGGAACCGGGGGGGTCTTTCTTTCGCCGGAGGCGTCTTTTTCCCCGGAAGCGCCCTTGGCGACTTGGAGAACACGTTGCCGGAGAGAAGTCGAAGGGGAGGCCGAGGCGTCGTTGCCGGCAGGCGACGACAAGCCTGCTTCCGGCTCTTTATCTTCCGGCTCTGAGCTTCCGTCTCTTATGGTGCTCATCCTTGAGCATGGGACGTGCTCTTCGGTGGGCAAGGGGGGATGCTCATCCGTGAGCAGGAGGGATGCTCTTCCAAGAGCAGGGGTGGTGTGGTTTTCCTCACCGGGGGTGAAGTCCACGACACCCCTTTGCTTCTTCGCGGCTGCTTCCTTTCGCTTCTCAGAGGCCAAGATCGCGCCGCTCGCCGGTCTCCAATTGAGGTTAGGCGTGATCTTGAGGCGATTGCCATCGGGGCCGTTGTCGACGCGTATGAGGTCCATCTTTTTAAGGCTGTCGAGGGAGCGCCTTAGGGTGGCCTTGCTAAAGCCTGTGCCGCCTGCCAGCCGGTCGCCGTGCTCAAGCGAGGTGTAGGAGAAGCCCCATTCCAGTCGGCCCGTGCCGTTGCCGTTCGTGCGGCCCGCGCCAGCGGTCTGGTCAATGATCTCGTCAATTACAATGTAATCGACGGGAGACAGATACTTCTTCCACCGCCTAACGCGGCGACTAATTAGGTTCTGAATTTTGTGGCTTGTGGGGTCGTTAAGCCATGGCCCTAACAAGTCGCTAGGTCGAACTCGGATTGTTTGGCTGCCGCGTGTCCGGCCATGGATTGCGGGCGATAAGGGACTACGGTCGACATTTGGTCTATTCCTTGATCTGAGAGGGGCGGCACCGCCATCCGATCAAGGCAAAATGTCGGCACCGCCCCTGTTAACAGCCCACGCTGCGCAGCGTGAACCACGCGCGCCCCTTCATAGCACGATCGGCGGACTTGCTCCAGTATTTTGAAAATGTATGAGGTGTTAATAGTTTGCAAGGGGGTGCAATCTCGACCGATCCCTGTTTACAAAGACTTTGTGTGTTGATGATAAACCTATTAGGCTAGTAACGACTTCAGATTGTCTTTCGGTAGAACTCCAATACACTCCGGCCATGATCAGAAAGCGAAGGGACTTTTCCGTTGGATTTGATTTTTCCGGTTGTGGTGCTCTGGTTGGTCGGGGGTGTTCTTTTCCTTCAGACCATCATTGCCAATGTTAACGCCAGCCGCGACGTGGCCGCCAACACCCGCGCTCTGGTCGATGATCTTATCCGGCTCCGACCGGCCGCATTGGTCGCGGCGGTGCTGTTCTTAGTGGTCTGGCCAGCCGTCTGGATTGCCGCGCACATCCGCTGAAGCCCGGCTGCGCGTGCGGGATTTTGCACCCCGTTTCAAAAAGCTGCCTATCCATGCTGCATTCTTCGACCATAGACTGATCAAGTCATAAGATAGCGCTGCGGGAGCCCGAGGAGGGGCGAAGTGTTCATTACTCTCTACGACGCGCCGGAGAAGCGCCGACGTTATGCCGATGGCGGGGTCGAGCACAAATTGAACCGAACCCGTCGAATTGGATGGACAGACCAGGATGGGGTATTGAACACCGGATCGCTAGAAGCTCTCAAGGGTACGGGTTTTTCTTTCTCGATAGAACCGGCTAAACCCGATGAGCAACAATAACTTCGGTGACGCCGGTTCGTAAAGCTTTGCGTCAGCCAATGTTCCCCGGCGGCTCGGTAAGTGGTGTGACAACGTTTTTAACCGTTTGGGCATGGAATTGCTTCCCTGTTGGCTCGTGACGCCGACTTCGTTCAGCCGACGAGCTATTTCTGAGTAAGACATTTGTCGGACCAATCCGCAGCCAAGATTCTTTCCATGGTGTTGGCATATGCAACGGCCCTTTGGCGGTTAACTTCAGCAAGAACCTTCCCAATGTGACCAAGGAGTGTCCCTTGCGTTGGAAGGCGCAACTCGATCTTGTGCGAGTTCGATGTCGACCGCCCATTGTCAGTTATGCGGGAGCATTGTTCTTGCTAAGACATACGGGCGAACAGCCCCCTGTGGCATTAACAGGTGGGACAAAAGCATCGAGAAACATTGGAAAAGATTTGGAAGTTCAATGGTCCCACTGCCATCTGTTGATTTCTATTTCTTTCCATGCATCCTCCAGGGCAATGGTCTGAGACCTGGGCTCAAGCCCTTGGGCGAGGAGGATGAGACACCGCTGGAGCTCAGGTGCAAGCGCTGCCACGCCCGCTCCGAGGCCCCACAAGGCCGAAGCGCAGTCGTCGGGGTCACGAGGCCCCTCGGCCACGACGACGAGACGCTGCTGGNGCCCTCCAGGGCAATGGTCTGAGACCTGGGCTCAAGCCCTTGGGCGAGGAGGATGAGACACCGCTGGAGCTCAGGTGCAAGCGCTGCCACGCCCGCTCCGAGGCCCCACAAGGCGAAGCGCAGTCGTCGGGGTCACGAGGCCCCTCGGCCACGACGACGAGACGCTGCTGGAGCCCGGTTGCAAGGGCTGCCACAGATGGCCTGAACCTGGATCCGCCTTTCTTGAGGCGTTGCGACTATCATGGCGGCGACACGCAGCTCTTGATTTGTGTGCGACATCCTCAGCAGATCCATCGGGCTGAGCCGCTCAGCAATATCAACGAGAATGTCCAGCGGCAGATCAAGGATACTCAGAGGAGGAAACGCTTGATCTTGAGGCTCAGAGCGCGTCTGCTCCACTATAGAACAGGATGATTCACCGGGTCCTTCAACGCCAGCCGCCGGTCCGATGAGAGAATTGTCCCTGATATCACGCTCGTGGGGTTAAATGCCGAGATGGGCGCCTTGCCACGCTCCTCAATGCCCCTCATGATTCACCGCCTATAGCTACCAACTGAATGAATCATCGTGATTGTCGCGCAGCGGAATCCTCAAGGATCGGGCAGTTCGTAGGGGGCGCCGGTTTGACCAGGTTGAGCCCGCGAATGGCTCGATCGGACAAGATCCTAATTCTCGACCATGCGGTGAGGCTCGAACGAGATCCTCGGGACGCACTCCAAGTTGTCGATCATGTTCGGCCACAAGGAAAGGGCGGCATTGCTGCCGCCCTTTCCGCTGTAGGTTGATAGGGGCTGGATTAGAAATCCATGCCGCCCATGCCGCCCATGCCGCCCATGCCGCCGCCGCCCATGCCGCCAGGCATGCCGCCGCCAGCCGACTCCTTCTTCGGAGCCTCCGCGATCATGGCTTCGGTGGTGACCAGCAGGCCGGCGACCGAGGCCGCGTCCTGGAGAGCGGTACGAACGACCTTGACCGGATCGACGATACCCATGGCGATCATGTCGCCATATTCGCCGGTCTGGGCGTTGTAGCCGAAGGTCAAGCCCTTGTTCTCAAGGATCTTGCCGGCNACGATCGATGCTTCCGCACCGGCGTTGGCCGCGATCTGGCGGGCCGGAGCCTGCAGCGCACGACGAACGATGTTGATGCCGGCGGCCTGGTCGGCATTGACGCCGGTGACCTTGATGTCGGCCGAAGCGCGCAGCAGGGCTACGCCACCACCAGCAACGATGCCTTCTTCCACGGCCGCGCGGGTCGCGTTGAGGGCGTCATCGACGCGGTCCTTCTTTTCCTTGACTTCGACTTCCGTCGCGCCGCCGACGCGGATCACCGCAACGCCGCCGGCGAGCTTGGCCAGACGTTCCTGCAGCTTCTCCTTGTCGTAGTCCGACGTGGTCTCTTCGATCTGCTGCTTGATCTGGGCNCTTGGAGATCGACACCTTCTTGGCGCGGCCGAGCATGTTGAGGCCGACGTTCTCGAGCTTGATGCCGAGGTCTTCCGAGATGACCTGACCACCGGTGAGGATGGCGATGTCTTCCAGCATGGCCTTGCGGCGATCACCGAAGCCCGGCGCCTTGACGGCGGCGATCTTCAGGCCGCCACGCAGCTTGTTGACGACCAGCGTGGCCAGAGCCTCGCCTTCGACGTCTTCCGAGATGATAAGAAGCGGCTTGGAGGTCTGCACGACGGCTTCGAGAACCGGCAGCATGGCCTGNGAGAGATAGCCGCGGTCGAACTGCATGCCTTCGACGACTTCGAGTTCGGTCTCGGCGGTCTTGGCTTCCTCAACCGTGATGACGCCTTCGTTGCCGACCTTCTGCATCGCTTCGGCGATCATCTTGCCGACCGACTCGTCGCCATTGCCGGCGATCGTGCCGACCTGGGCGACTTCCTCGGAGGTCTTGATCTTCTTGGCAGCCTTGCCGAGCGCCGCGACGACTTCGGTCACGGCCAGATCGATGCCGCGCTTCAGGTCCATCGGGTTCATGCCGGCGGCAACGGCCTTGTTGCCTTCCTGGACGATCGACTGCGCCAGAACGGTCGCCGTCGTGGTGCCGTCACCGGCGATGTCGTTGGTCTTCGAAGCAACTTCGCGGATCATCTGCGCGCCCATGTTTTCGAACTTGTCGGAAAGTTCGATTTCCTTGGCGACGGTGACCCCGTCCTTGGTGATGCGCGGTGCGCCGAACGACTTGTCGATGACGACGTTGCGGCCCTTGGGGCCGAGCGTGACCTTCACCGCGTCGGCGAGGATGTTGACGCCGCGAAGCATGCGCTCGCGGGCATCACGGGAAAATTTTACGTCTTTGGCAGCCATTTTTAGCTCCTGGCAGGGGCTTTAGATTGAGCCCGGGAATTCAGTTGATGAAAAGGCCTGATATCAGCCGATGATGCCCATGATGTCGGATTCCTTCATGATCAGAAGGTCTTCGCCATTGAGCTTGACTTCCGTGCCCGACCACTTGCCGAACAGGATGCGGTCGCCGGTCTTGACATCCAGCGGAACCAGCTTGCCAGCTTCGTCACGAGCGCCGGAGCCGACGGCGATGATCTCGCCTTCCTGCGGCTTTTCCTTTGCCGTGTCGGGGATGATGATCCCGCCAGCGGTCTTGGATTCGGATTCGACCCGACGAACGACCACGCGGTCATGAAGCGGGCGGAACTTCGACTTTGCCATTTTTTCTTCCTCGATGAGAACGGTGAGAAACAGTTCCTCCGTCCGGCGGCGCCGGACATATGAGTTAGCACTCACCAATGGCGAGTGCTAACGTGGCGCTGAAATAGGCTGGCGGCCTGCCAGAGTCAAGGCGCGTAGCGCTGACCTGGAGCGTGAAATTTTCTACGGATTGAAGCTTACAGAAACAGCCGCAGCTGGGTGTGGATGATCGAACGATAATCCGCGATTGTCCGCCGGCGTTCCGCGTCGCCCTCGGCAAGTGCCAGGCGCACCACGCCACCGGCTAGCTGGAAGATCAGGAGAACGATGCGTTCGAACTGCTCGCGCTTGCCCGGCTCGATCAAGGCGGCGACATGGTCGCAGAACATCCTGGCCTGATGCCGGGTTTCGGCGATGTCGAGATTCTTGAGCGCCTTGTCGGCCTGGATGGCGTTCTGCAGATCCTGGATGGCCGGATCGCCGGCGACGCGGCTGAGATAGTCGTCAAGCAGCCGGTCGGCGGCCACGATCACGTCCTTCGCCTCGCGGACATCGGCGATGATCGCGGTCAGCCGTGCACGGCTGGCCTCTGAAAACCGCTCATAGAGCATCGCCAGGATCGCCGATTTGTTGGGGAAGTAATGGTAGACGGTGGCGATCGGCCCACCCGCCAGCAGGCTGACTTCCTTCATGGTAACGGCGTCGATGCCCTTCTCGCCGATCAGCCGCATGGTCGTCGACAGGATCGCGTCGATGCGCTCGCGGCTGCGTTCCTGCTTGGGTCTGCGCCTGGGCTCGGTGGCTGTTTTCGTCACTTCCGTCATGCACCGATCTCTAGCGCGGGCTTTTCAGATTCCGGTTGACAAAAAATATGATCAAATATCAGTTTCCAGAATGCTGACAGGTTGTCAGTTTTTTTACCGCACGGCAAGCACTTGGGAGGCGCCTTTGGCTTCGACAAATACCGGCCACGCAGGCGATGACGACTGGCTGGTCGGCAATCCGACCAGCGCACAGCTTGCGTCGGCACTGTGGGTTGGCTCGGTCGGCTTGCTCATCCTCGGGCTGCAGCCCGTGCTGCTCGGCGCGCTCTACACCGAGGGGCATGTCAGCGGCGATGAACTGGCGCTGGTTGCGACCGCCGAGATGGTCGCCATCGCCATCGGTTCGGCTGTCCTGGCGATGCTGCTTTCGGCGCATAACATGCGCTGGAAAAGTGCCGTCCTTTTGCTGCTGCTGGCGCTGGCCAATGTGTGGACGGCCTATGCCGCAACCGCCAACACGCTGATCGCTGCCCGCGCGCTGGCCGGGCTTGCCGAGGGCGGTCTGGTGGCGGTCGCCACCGAGTTGATCGCCCGCTCGCGGCGCGCCGAGCGCATCGGCGGCTATTTCGTCACCATGCAGACGCTGGCGCAATGCGCGACTGCCCTGTTGCTGGCGCTCTATGTCATTCCAGCAGCCGGATCGGCGGGCGGCTTCATCGTGCTTGCCGTCGTCTGCATCGCGTCGCTGGCGGTCGCCTTCACCGTCCCCGGCGACTATGCCGATCTGCCCAAGGACGAGAATCTGGCCGGTGTGCTGACGGTACCTTCGCTCACCGCGCTGCTGTCGGTGTTCTGCTACTTCATGTTCTTCGGTGCGGTCTGGGCCTTTCTGGAGCCGCTTGGCGCACAATACGGCATCGATGGCCGCACCGTCGGCCTGATCGTCTCGGCGAGCCTGGCAGTGCAGGTCCTGGGTGCGATGACGGCAACCATCTTCGAGGCGCGCATCGATTATCGCTTGGCCATCGCCACGATCGGCGCCGTCGCACTTGTCAGCTCGCTGATCCTCGCCAGCGGGCCCGGCCTCACGACATTCTGGATAGCCGCTCTGGTCATGGGCTTCATCCTCTTGTTCATCGTGCCCTACCAGATCCGGCTGGCGATCACCGCCGACGAGACGCGCACCGCCGTGCTCTTGGTGCCGGCAGCCCAGCTGTTCGGCCTGGCGATCGGGCCGATCGCCGCGTCGCTGCTGATCGACGGCAAGGATTTCCGGCCGGTGCCGGAATTCGCCGCCGCCAGCGCCGTTGCGAGCGTGCTTCTGCTCGGTCTGTTCATCCTGGTGACGCGGCGTCGCCGCGCCGTTGCCTGAGCGGGAGCGCCATGTCGAGCAATTGGAGCAACTGGTCCGGTTTCGTGCGCGCCGAGCCGAAGCTTATCGCCAGTCCCGCCGATGCCGGCGAACTTGGTGATCTCGTGCGCACCGCGCCCGGCCCGGTGCGCGTCGTCGGCGCCGGTCATTCCTTCACGCCGTTGGTGAAATCCGAAGGTACCATCCTGTCCCTGGAGAGACTGGAAGGGCTGGTCTCGCACGACGCCGAAAAACATCAGGCGCGGGTGCGGACAGGGACCCGGCTCGGCCCGCTGATGCACATCCTGCAAGGCATTGGCCAGGGCCTGCCCAATATGGGCGACATCGACCGCCAGGCGATTGGTGGTGCGCTGGGCACAGCCACGCACGGCTCGGGACCGACGCTCGGCGCCTATCACACGCAGCTGGAGACGGTGCAGATCGTCGACGGCCTTGGCAAGTTGCGTGACTTCAGGCGGGCAGGGGACCAGGAGATGATCCACGCCATCGGCGTCGCGCTCGGCGCCTTCGGCGTGATGACCGAAGTGACGCTCAACAACATCCCGACCTACCGGCTGCGCCGCCGCAAATGGGTGCTGCCGATCGCCGATATGCTGCGCGAGTTCGAGACGATGATGGCCGCGCATCGCTCGGCCGAATTCTATTACATTCCGTTTTCCGGCTATGCGCAGTTCATCGCCAGCGATCTCAGCGACGCAGCTCCGACCCCGCGACCGCCCGAAGCGGATGAGGCTGGGTTGAGGACGCTGCGTCGGCTGCGCACCGCGCTCGCCTGGCTGCCGTCGCTGCGCGGCCGCCTGATCCGCTCGGCGGTCGCCAAATTCCCGGCCGAGGACTACGTGCAGGACTGGCTGAACGTCTATGCCAGCGACCGCCAGACCAAGTTCAACGAGATGGAATATCATTTGCCTTTCGAGGCGGGCCCGAAGGCGTTGGCCGGAATCATCGAGCTGACGGAGAAGCATTTTCCGGAGGTTTATTTTCCGATGGAGGTGCGCACCGTTGCCCCCGACGAATTCTGGCTGTCGCCATTCTACAGGAGGCCGACCTGCTCGATCGCCATCCACCATGACGCGGCAAACGATCCGCTGCCGTTCATGCGGGCGGCCGAGCCGATCTTCCGCAAATACAGCGGCAGGCCGCATTGGGGCAAGATGCACAGCCTGAAGGCGGCGGAGCTGAAAAAGCTCTATCCGCGCTGGGACGACGCCATGGCGGTGCGCCGCGATATCGATCCGCAAAACCGCTTGGTCTCGCCCTACATGGCCGGCCTGTTCGGCATCGAGCCCAGTCCTTCTGGCAGCGAACGATGAGCGCCTATTTTTCCGCCCTGTCGGACGCACTGAAGGAAGCCGGCATCTTGCAGCCCTGTCTGGTGCTGGATATCGACCGGCTGGACCGCAACATCGCGCTGGTGAAAGAGCGGCTTGATCCCGGCCTTGCCGTGCGGTTGGTCGACAAGTCGCTCGCCTGCCTGCCCCTGCTCGCCCATATCGGCAAGGCGCTTGGCACCAATCACGTCATGACCTTCCATCCGCCGATCAGCGAGGCCGTGCTGAAGGCGTTTCCCGATGCCGATCTGCTGTACGGTAAGCCGATGCCGGTCGGCGCGGCAAGGGCGGCGCTGATGAACGGCGAGGCCGACTGGACGCGTGTCTGCTGGCTGATCGATACGCAGGACCGACTGGCGGAATATGGCGCACTCGCCGACGAACTCGAGATCGAGCTGCGCATCGCCTTCGAGATCGACGTCGGATTGCATCGCGGCGGCTTTGCCAGCCCGGAGGCGTTGTCGCAGGCACTGAGCGCACTGCCATCCCACAAACGCCTGCGTTGCGAAGGCGTCATGGCCTACGAGGCGCACGCGCCGCACATTCCCGGCCTGTTCGGCGGGCCGGTGAAAGCGTTGGCAAAGGCGTCGGCGCAGGCCACGGCGTTCGTCGCTTGTCTCGGCGCCGACCAGCGCCGCATCTTGAATATCGGCGGCAGCAAGACCGCACTGCTCCATCATGGCAGCGTCGCCAATGAAGTGTCGATGGGCTCGGCCTTCGTGCTGCCCAGCGATTTCGCCACGCCCGGCCTTGAGGGCTTCCAACCGGGTGCCTTCATCGCGACGCCGATCCTGAAAGTCGTCGAGCCGATGCTGCCCGGCCCGCTGGCCGTCACCCGCCTGCTACAGGCACTCGGCCGGTTTCCGCGCAAGGGCTGCTATCTCTATGGCGGCAAGTGGATGGCCGAGNCCGACGCAGAGCGAGGCCGTGCTGCAGCAGTTCGGGTCGATCGCGGTGTTCTCCGGCGGCAGGATAATCGATCGCTGGCCGGCACTGCCGCTGGCGTGATCGCTTACGCTTTCACCGGCATCCAGATCTCCAGCCCGCCATCGCCGCTGAGCGGATCGAATTCGGGGCCGTAGCGTTCGAATTCCGTCGCATCCGATATCTCATGGCCGGACGCCGGCAGCCATTTGTTCCAGATCGTGTTGACCGTACGGCGGATGGTCGAGATGTGCTCGCGATGGGCGAACACCGCATATTTCTGTGCCGGCACCCGCACCCGGCTGAATTCCTTCGGCAGGTTGGAAAAGTCCGACACCTCGACGCCGGCGATGTAGTCGAAATTGCCGGAATCGTCGCCGTTGACGCAGACGCCATAGGCGACGTCGCCTGTCTCGCCCGGAATGTTGCCGATATAGGGGCCGAAGCGCTGCCACTGCATCGGGATGGCGGCGCTGGTTCGCAGCTTCGAGACAGACACCTAAGCATCTCCTAATGTAGATAAGTATAAATTAGAAAAGTATTCCAGAAATTGAGTCAAAATACCAAAGTCGTTTTGTGGAATCTTAACAAGAGTCGCATATCGCAGAGAAGGTACAAGTAGAAATAGATGAGTGGAGGTTTTATCCTATGCGGCCAAAATATCATCCGCTGTCACTTGCTTTTCGGGTGCTGTACCCGATGGTGCCGGTGTCGATCTTCGTAGGAATTGGCTGGTTTTGGGGACTCCCCGAAGTTTGGCATCTGCCTCAACCTGAAGCTAAATCAGACAACAAGCTGTGGCTTGTCACCTATGTCGGCCCGAAGGTCAGTGAGGTGGTGGGACCGCTATCCAGCGGTATGGATGAGTGTTCTGATCGCGCTTCGGAAATGAACGAGCAATGGCTGAAACAGATGGCCTCCGAAGATGAGGCTGGTGCAAACGGCGAAACAGATTTTGAGAAGACCATGTCCGCAAAGTGCATCAAGGCGTTTTTCCGGCCGGTCGTAAGCTACCGGCCGGAAGACGCTTAGGCTCACTCTGGAGAGGCGGCTACAGACGGCTCACTCAGACCGTCCAGAAATAGCGCACGATGTGAAAGAAGACCGGGGCGGCGAAGACCAGGCTGTCGGTGCGGTCCATCATGCCGCCATGGCCCTCGATCAGATGGCCCCAGTCCTTGACGCCCTGGTCGCGCTTGATGGCCGAGGCGACCAGACCGCCCAGAAATCCCATCGAGCAGGCGACGAAGGCCACGGCCGCCGCCTGCAACGGCGAAAACGGCGTCACGAACGACAGCAGCGCGCCGAGCAGGCTCGCCGACACCAGTCCGCCGATCAGGCCTTCCCAGGTTTTCGATGGCGAGACGTTCGGCGAAAAGCGGTGTTTTCCAAAGAGCTTGCCGAAGATGTACTGCAGCACGTCGCTGCCTTGCACGACGATGATCAGGAAGGCGATCAGCAACAGGGTGCGACCTTCGAAGCCCGGCACGTCGAGTGTCAGCAGGGCAGGGACATGGCTGACGCAATAGACCGCGATCATCACCGCCCATTGCTGCGCGGCGATCCGCTCGAGGAAGCGTTCGGTGTCGCCATGCAGCGCCGTGATCGCCGGCATCAACAGGAAGCAATAGACCGGAATGAAGATGACGAAGAGCCCGTACCAGGCGGTCCACACCAGCCAGTATTGAAACGGTATGATGATGCCGAACATGCCAAGCAGCACCCAATGGTCGCTGCGGCGCGTATGCGTCAGCGTCACGAATTCGCGCAGCGCGGCGAACGAAATCAGCGCGAACAGGATGGTCATGCCGTAGCGGCCGAAGAAGAAGGCGACCGTCATCATCGCCACCATCACCCACCAGGAGTTGATGCGCTGGGTGAGGTTGACCAGCGTCGAACTCAGCGGCTTCGGCGCCCGCGCCGAGAGTATGGCGGCGACGGTGCTGGCGGTGGTCAAAACGGCCAGCAGGCCGATAATCAGGATGGAGATATCGTAGCGCATCAATCGTCTCGCTCGGGACGCGGGTTGAGCGCCAGGAGCGTGGCGTGGGCACGCTCGAGAAAGGCACGGCGTTCTTCGCCCGCGCCAACCGCCACCGGTGCGCCGAAGACGACGCGGCACAGCAGCGGCACCGGCAGGAACTGTCCCTTGGGCAGCACACGTGACATGTTCTCGATCCAGCACGGGATCAGCTCGACCTGCGGCCGCGCCATCGACAGATTGTAGAGCCCGGAGCGGAACGCCAGCAGCGGCTCCTCGGTCATGTTGCGGGTGCCCTCGGGAAACAGGATCAGCGAGTGGCCCTGGTCGAGAACCGACAGCATGATCTCGATCGGATTTTCCTCAGGCTTCGTCCATTGCCGGTTGATGAGCACGGACGACAGCATGTCCTGCGCGATGAAGCGGCGCAGCCGCGACTTTCCCCAATATTCGCCGGCGGCAACCGCATGCGTGATCGCGCGCTCCCTTTCACTGAGGCACGCCGACAGCAGGATGAAGTCGCCATGGCTGGTGTGGTTGGCGAAATAGATGCGCTGCCGGTCGGATGGCAGGCTGCCGCTCCAGATCGGACGCACGCCGGTCACCATCCAGGCCAGCGCCGAGAGGCCGACGGAGGTTACCGTCTGCAGCAAGGTGAAGGTTTTCAGCGAAAGCCTGTTCATCGTGGCGCCCAGAATCCCGCCGCCAGAAGCGCTACGGCAAATAACGCCAGGGCCGTGCGCTGCTTGAACAGCAAGCGGCCTGTGCCGGCCATGCGGTCTTCGAGCGTCCGTGTCGTGGACGCGGCGGGTTTCAGGCGCATGCGCGCCAGCATGTCGTCCACCGCGGCGCCACCGGAAGCTTCGTCATTGTGGCTGCCCATCAGCCGGAACAGCAGCGCATCGAACGCCAGCAGTGCCGACAGCGCCAGCACGGCGACAGCGGTTGCGGCGGTGGTGGACAGCGCGAGGGCTGCAGGCAAGGTCTCGAAGGCGCCGCGCGCCGAAGCGGCAAGGGGCGCAAGGATATTTGCGGCCACAACGAGTGCGGCCGGCCATGCGGCCTGCTGCATCAGCATGCGGGCGAAGCGGTCGACGCGGTCCTGGTAGGCACTGCCGGTCATGGCGCAGTCCGCTCCGTGGTCTCGGCAAGATGAACTGGCCGGCCGACGGCGATCAGCTTCTCGCGGGCAAGCGTCGGTGTTTCGGCTCTGCCGGTCGCCACCAGCCATTCGGCGACGACGCCGGCGCTCCGCTGGAAGCCGAGCGCACAGCACACCAGCACGGTGCCGTCGCGGCGCGCGCTCTCCAGCGCGCTGGTTGCCTGTTGCTGTATCGCCATTTCGGGCGGCAACAGGTCGATCATCGGAAAGCTGATCCAGCGGCAATCGGCTCCCGCCGGCTTCTCAAGTTCGGCGGCGAGGTCGATGACCGTGCCGAAGCCGTTGGCCTCGCTTGCGGTGGGAAAGCGCCCGAGAAAGACACCGTTGGCAACCGCCACCTGGGGAGGAAGATTGCGCGTCCAGGCCCAGATGTTTGCCCAGGCGCCGAGACGGTAGGGCAAGAGCAGGATACGGCTTGCAAGCGTGATGCCGCCATCGGCGGATTTCTGGAACACCTTTGAGCCGGACCCGGCATAAGCACAGGCGACGATGGACAGCGCCAGCGCCGGCCAAAGCAGGAGAAGCGCGACGGCCCAAAAGAAGGCGCCGAGCGCGGCACTGGCCACCGCAAGGGTGCCGCCCAGCGCATAGTACAGCGCCAGCCGCCGCGCCTTCGCATCGCTGGTCAGCCGGAAGCCTGAAAACGGCAATACGCCGCTGCACGGAAACAGCCACAGCGCAAAAAAACCGAGCAGTGCTCCGGTCGGGATGTCGATGAAATGATGCTGCCAGGTCGTCAGCACCGAGGCACCGATCAGAAAGCACCAGCCATGCCAGAGCGGCAGGAGAAAGCCGCTGAGCCGGTGGCGCCAATGATCCCAGATGATGACCAGCAGGGCGATGTGCAGCGACGGCGCTTGGTTGAACGGTTTGTCGAAGCCGCCGAGCACAGCAAACAGGAAGCCCGGCAGCCCGGTCGTTGCGGGCCGCACGAACGTCGCGGTCAGCGGGAACAGGATGAAGCAGGCAACGGCGACGATCTGCGCCATGAGATAACGTCCGGCCAGGCGGTCGACCCCTTGCCTGTTGTCGTTGAGCAGCAGCGACAGGCCGTAGAACACGTTGATCGACCAGTAGGGCACGATGGTCCAGGCGAGGAACGGGATGCTGTGTTCCCACGAGAACACGATGCTGCCGACATCGTCGCGCCGCGACGCCAGCCAGTTGGCGAAGCCGTAGCTGAGGTAGAAGAACGGCGCCAGGAAGCCCAGCCAAACGACTGCCCTGACGACCACCCGTACATAAGGTTCGGTGCGCGCTGTGGATGCAAGCAATGACACCATCCTGTTCAGCGTCGCCGTGCGACCGAGACGGTGAAGATGCCCCACTGGTCGATGCGCTGGTCGAGCTTGTCGAAACCGGCGGCTTCGACAAGCTGGTCCATCTCGCCTTGCGTGCGCCGGCGCATAACCCAGGCCTCGCCGCCGCGATGCGAGGTCAGGCTGCGGGCGATCATCTCGAGCTGCGGGTGCCAGGGCTGGTTGGTATAGAGCAACAGGCTGCCCGGCTGCATGGCGCGGGCCAATCCACCGAGCGAGCGGCCGATCATCGCATTGTCGGAGAACAGCTCGTAGAGGCCGGAGACGATGGCGAGGTCGGGCGCCGGATCGGCTTTGGCGAGCATGTCGGCATCAAAGGCGTCGGCGCGCTGGAACGAGACATCAGCCGGCAATTGCCGTTCGGCGATCAGCTTGCGGCCAAGCTGGACGTTGAGGTCGGAATAGTCCTGCAGGCGCACGCTCGTCGGCTGGTCGGGGCTCTTCATGATGGCATCGAGAACATAGCGGCCGTGGCCGGCGGCGATGTCGAGGATGTGCGCTGGACGCCCGGTCGCCTTGTGCGTCGCCAGGCAAGCGCCGATCAGCTCTTCGAGATGCAATTTGCGCTGCCGGATGCCGCGCCAGCCGATGGCCTCCAGGAAGACCCGGTCGACGACGCGGCCAAGGGGTGTGAGACCCCGCGCGTCGTTCTCGTAGACGTAATCCAGCGTCGAGCCGGAATCGAAGCCGGTGTCGATGCCGGTCTTCATGCCCTGGGAGACCCAGGCGCCCATGCGGATGGAGGCACGGCTGAATGCCCAATAGAGGCCTTTGGGCGACAACAGATCGAGCGGCGAGGCAAGCCTGTCGGCCTCGTCGCGGGTGTAGCCGGCAATATCCGCCTGCTTCAGGTCGGCCGGCGCATCCGGTGCTGCGAACTGCCTGGCCAGGAACGGCCGGATCAGGTCGAGGGCCTGCGCGCGGTCGCGCTCGCCCAGCGTATCGTGGAAGAAACCCGGCAACACATGGCGTTCCTTGGTACGGCTGCCGAGATTGACGAAGAACTGGTGCTGCGGGCCGTGGCGCACCACCCAGTCGCTGCCCGAGAGCAGCAGCTGCGTCGGCACGGTGATGGCGCGGGCGTCAGCGACAATCCGGGCGGCGTGCTGGTAGAGCTCGACCAGGATGTTGGAGGCGATCGGCCGGGTGATCAGCGGATCGCTCTCGAAGGAGGCGATGCGCACGGGATCATGGGTCAGGAATTTCGCCTTGACATAGGAATTGACGAAGAAGCGACCCTTGATCTTCTGCCACAACGCGATGCCTTCCCTAGCGAAGGGCACGTAGAGTTTTACCGAAAAGGCCGGTGAGGCCAGCACCATGGCGCGCAGCTTCGGCGCATAGTCGTGCACCCAGGCTGCCGCGAGCACGGCGCCGAAGGACTGCGCGATCAGCGCGATATCCTGCGTGGCGAAGCCATCCCTGGCGGCAATCTCGCGCATGAAGCAGTCGATGTCGCGCACCAGGGCCGAGAAGGATGGGGCATAGCCGCGCTCGCCGGACGAGCGGCCATTGCCGCGGGCATCCCAGGCATAGAAAGCATGGTCCGGCATCTGCAATTCGTCGACCAGATGGGCCATGCGGCCGCCATGCTCATGACCGCGATGGAAGAGCACCACCGCTCCCTTGGCATCGGCGGAAGCCGCCGGCCAGAACCGGTAGAAGATCTCCGTCCCGTCATGGCTGCGGAAGACCCGCTCCTGCGCTTGCCGCTCAAAGCTTTCCGTGGCCGCGGCGATCGGTTCGTGCATCATGGTCTTTCCCTTTGGCGGCATGGCGAGCCCCGATGCTCAGCTGGCGCTGCCAATAAGGCCGGCGCGTATCCGGTTTATGGCGGTCAGCAGCGAAAGCGTTGCCATCGCCGGAAACACAAATGGCGCGATGGATGCCGGCCAGAGCCCGGCCGCGCACAGCACCGCGACCACGCCCAGCGCCAATGCCCTGTCGCTCTTGCCGAACGGCCCGGCATAGTTTCGCCCGACCTTGGCGGCGATGCCGAGCACACCGGCGAACTCGGTCAGCACGGCCGATATCGCGAAGGCGATGACGCCCCATGCGCCAAATTCCGGAAAGACGGCAAAAGGGAGTGTCAACGCGAGGTCCGAAACGACGTCGCAAAACTCGTTCAGATACATGCCGAGGGTCGAGGCCTGTCCGTGTTCCCGCGCCAGCATGCCATCCACGGCATTCAGCGCCATCCGCACGAACATCACTGCGGGAACAAGCAACAGCAGCCAGCGCCATTCATGCAAGATCGCGATGGCCATACCGGCCGCGATCGACATCACGGCCGCCAGGATGGTTATGCTGTTTGCGGTGACCCCGATCGCCGCCAGTCGGTTGACCAGCGGCCGCAGCCTTCCCTGGAAAGCCGGCTTGAGAGCGTAAAGCGTCGGCATTTTCGTGATCCCCCGATCCTGACCAACGGCTGTACATCAATATGTCGGACACGACCAGCATGACATGGCGGAGCGGCTATGCCGACTGGCATGGCGACCAGGCGCTCACCAATCGCTAACCATGACTGCATCGCGTGGCTGTCATGCACATTTGCCAGCTTCTTGTGCAACGCGGCATCTTGAATAGTAAGCACGCTTATTATATATCCCGCTCATGGTTTCCGATGGCATCGACAGATTGGGCTTCTTGATCCACGACGTGCAGCGCCTGATGCGCAAGCGCTTCGAGGCGAGGGCCAGTGGCTTGGGGCTTTCTTCGGCGCAATGGCGGCTTCTGGTCCGCGTTGCCAAGGAAGACGGCGTCGCGCAGGCGCGGCTGGCCGAACTTCTCGAAATCGAGCCGATCAGTGTTTCTCGCCTGGTCGATCGCATGGAGGAGGGCGGCTGGATCGAGCGTCGTCCCGACGCTGCCGATCGCCGTGTCCGCATGATCTTCCTGACGCCCAAGGCGAGCGATGCCTACGCCGTGATCAAGAGCATTGCCGGGGAAGTCTACGAGGAATCGCTCGTCGGCGTGAAGCCGGAAGCCCGTCGTGTCCTCATAGAGGGGCTTGAGGCGATGGTCCGGAACCTGACCGACGACGAGACGCCATCCATTGAAAAAGTGAAGACTACAGAAGGCACAGCAGCATGAACGCGGTAGCCAAGATAGACGAGAAAGTGACCGAGCTGGAAATGGAAGCGCCGGAGAAGCCGGCCGCGGCCCCGGTGACGGTTGCTCCCCCGGTGCAGCCGGCCCTGGCGCCAGTGAAGAAAAAGCGTCGGCTGGGCCGTCTCTTGCTGATGGTCGCGCTGCCTGCGGCACTGGCTGTCGGCGGCGGTTACGTCTGGGTCACCGGCGGCCGCTACCAGGAGACGGAGAACGCCAATCTGCAGCAGGCCAAGGTATCGATCGCTTCCGACACGGCCGGGCGTATCGTTCAGGTCGACATCGCCGACAACCAGCTGGTCAAGCAGGGTGACGTGCTGTTTGCCATTGACCCCGAGCCCTACCGGATCGCCCTGGCCCAGGCCGACGCGGCGGTTGCGGGAGCGCGTCTCAATGTCGAGCAGCTGCGCGCGGCTTATGGTCAGTCGATGGCTCAGCAAAAGTCCGACACCAGCCAAGTCGCCTTCGCCCAGTCGCAGTTCGACCGCGCCGCCGACCTTGCCCAGAAGGGCATCAACGCCAAGTCGTCGCTGGACGAAGCCAAGAACGATCTCGACAAGGCCAGGGAGCAGCTCGCCGTTGCCGAGCAAGGCATCATCAGCGCCAAGGCAGCCCTTGGCGGCAATCCCGACATCGAGACCGACAAGCATCCGACCGTGATGGCCGCGCTCGCCGCGCGTGACAAGGCGGCCTATGACCTGGCGCAGACCACGGTCAAGGCGCCGGCCGACGGCGTCATCAGCCAGGCTTCCTCATTCAAGGTCGGTCAGTATGTCGGTTCCGGCACGCCGCTGTTCTCGCTGGTCGAGACCGGCGACACCTGGATCGCCGCCAATTTCAAGGAAACGCAGCTCACCCACATGAAGCCCGGGCAGAAGGCCGATATCGTGGTCGACACCTACCCGGGGCGCACCTTCGAGGCGACGGTCAAGGCGATTGGCGCCGGCACGGGAGCCGAATTCTCGCTGCTGCCGGCCCAGAATGCCACCGGCAACTGGGTCAAGGTCACGCAACGCATTCCGGTGCGCCTCGAACTGATCGATGCAGACGCCAAGATGGCGTTGCGCACCGGCATGAGCGCCACCGTCACCGTCGACACCGGCGTGGCACGTGGCCTGCCGTCGATCTTCGGCCACGCCACGGCAGGCGAGGCCGCGCAGTAAAGTCAGCGGAATCCCGCGGGGACCTGCGGGTGGAAGCGAGTAGCAGGATCGGTCTGATGGAGGAGTGGGAAGGATCAGCGTCTGGGCGAAGCCGCCGCGCGGCTTGATCGGAATCTGAAATCTTCGGCACGGACCCGTCGGTCCTCATGTTTCCGGGCGGCAGGCATCCGCTCATCAGAGACTTTCGGTCGATGTAACCCCCACATCGATAATCGCGTCCCACCGCGATGAAGGTCTCTCAACGGAAGGCGTTGCCGCCCGGAAACCCGTTGTACACGTTTTTGTTATCTGCTGGAAGTTCCACGTCATGAGCACGCCCGAACCCTTCAAAGAAGTGCCGCATCGCGGCCTGATCACGGTCGCGCTCATGCTGGCGACGATCATGCAGGCGCTCGACACGACGATCGCCAACGTCGCGTTGCCGACCATGACCGGCGATCTCGGCGCCTCACCCGACAACATCAACTGGGTGCTGACCTCCTACATCGTCGCCGCCGCCATCATGACGCCGGTGACCGGCTGGCTGGCCGACCGCTTCGGCCGCAAGGAACTGTTCCTGGGGGCGGTTGTCGGCTTCACCGTGTTCTCGATGCTGTGCGGTATCGCCTGGAGCCTGGAGAGCATAGTGTTCTTCCGGCTGATGCAGGGCGTGTTCGGCGCCGCCATCGTGCCACTGTCGCAAACCTTCCTGCTCGACATCAACCCCAGGGAACGCCACGGCCAGGCAATGGCCATCTGGGGAGCCGGCATCATGCTGGGGCCAATCCTGGGCCCGACGCTCGGCGGCTGGCTGACCGAGAATTTCAACTGGCGCTGGGTGTTCTTCATCAATTTGCCGGTCGGCATCATCGCCTTCCTCGGCATGGCCGCCTATCTGCCGGCGGTTGCCCGGCGGGTGCGCAGCTTCGATTTCTTCGGCTTCGCCATGTTATCGCTCGGTGTCGGTGCGCTGCAGCTGCTGCTCGACCGCGGCGGCGAGGTCGACTGGTTTTCTTCGGTCGAGATCTGGATCGAGCTTGCTCTTTCGATCACCGGATTCTGGGTGTTCATCATCCACACGCTGACGGCGGAACGTCCTTTCATCGATCCGAAGATCTTCCTCGACCGCAATTTCGTGACCGGGCTGGCATTCATCTTCGTCATGGGCGTGCTGATCCTGGCCTCGATGTCGCTGCTGCCGCCGATGCTGTCGACCATCTTCGGCTATCCGACCGTCACCATCGGTGTCGTCTTGGGGCCGCGCGGTGTCGGCACGATGATTTCGATGCTTGTCGTCGGGCGGCTGATGAGCAGGATCGACGCCAGGATTCTTGTCGTCATCGGCTTTCTGCTGACCGCGCAGTCACTCTACACCATGTCCAGCTTCACGCCGCAGATGGACAACTGGCTGATCCTCAGCTCCGGCGTCATCCAGGGCCTGGGCATGGGAATGGTGTTCGTGCCGCTGTCGACCGTCGCCTTCGCCACGCTTGACGTGCGGTTCCGCACAGATGCCACAGCCTTGTTCAGCCTGGTGCGCAATCTCGGCTCGTCCATCGGCGTGTCGGTGGTGACGGTTCTGATGGTGCGCAACACGCAGGTCAATCACACCGAGCTTTCGGCCTTCATCAACCCGTTCAACCCAAATCTCTGGGCCGCCTCTCCGGCAGCCGCAAGCGGCGATCCAATGGCGCTTTCGCAGGTCGATCGTGTGGTCAATCTTCAGGCGATGATGATCTCTTACGTCAACGACTTCAAAATACTCATGGTGATGACGCTGCTTGCCATCCCGTTTGTGTTCCTGCTGCGCAAGCCAAAGCAGGCGCCGGCCGGTGGCGCACCAGCCGCGCATATGGACTGAAGCGCATCGCGTCGAAACGGATTCATGTGACGCGTTTTAGGTGTCTGGTTGCTATGCATGTCGTTGTCTCAAGCCGGGGCTACTTTTTGAGCGACATGCGTTAGATGCCGTTGCGCTTGAGGTTGTAAGTCTCCATGGCAACCAGTCTGGAGATTTATGAATATGCAGCTTGCATTCTCAACTATTCCAGTAGCGGATGGCGCAGTGGCGATCGCTCCGGGCGGTGTCGACCAAGTTCGTCCTGATGTTGAAGAATACCGGGTCCGGGAGCTAGATGGAGGGTTCGAGGACAGCCCTTGGCTTCAGGTATTCAGGCCACGCGGCGCCGATTTCGATCCGGTTCATCTGTCATTAGTATGTCCCTAATACTATAGGCGGACTTTCCGTCCAGGCGAGTGACATTTTTGCCAGACGCCAAATCGGAGGAACTCTGTTTGGTCACGAAATCATCCAGGCTAGCCATCGAGGTGCCCGAGTCGAGCGGTCTGGCCGTACTGGCAAAATTGGCCACGGCTTCCTACGAAACCCTAGAGCACGAGCTTCGAGCGACGATCGTCGAACTCGAGGGCCAGGCGCTCCGGTTCAAGACGGTGATCGACAATATATCGCAAGGCATTTGCTTTTTCGACGCCGATGAACGTCTGATCTTGTCCAACCGTCGCTATGCGGAAATCTACCGCATTGCGGTGGAGCAATTGCAGCCGGGCCTGACACTGGGTGAAATCGTCGAGCGACGCGTCGCGGCCGGAACATCCGCCATGGCTGCCGACGCCTATCTAGCATTGGCCCGGTCGGTCAATTCGAGTGTTACGTCGAGAATCTGGACCGCCAACCTGGCCGATGGCCGGACAATTCAGGTCTGCCACCAACCTATGCCCGACGGCGGCTGGGTTTCCACGCATGAGGATATTACGGAACTCGCGGCCAATCGCCAGTTTGTCGATGAACGCATCTCGCTGCAAACGCTGATCGACTGGGTGCCCGGCTATCTGTGGGTCAAGGACACCGAAAGCCGTTTCGTCGTGGTCAACAGGGCCCTTGCGTCCGACAGTGGCCGGGACAAGACAAGCGACATGATCGGCTTGACCGACTTTGATCTCCATGCTCCCGAACTTGCGCAGAAATTTCGCCTGATCGAACAGAACGTCCTCACCGGCGGACAGCCGATGATCGACGAGGAGGAGTTTGTTGTCGATGCGTCCGGCGCCGGCAAGTGGTTCTCGTCGACGAAGGTTCCGCTACGCAATGTTAAAAATGAGATATTCGGTCTAATTGGCATCGCCCACGACATCACTGCCCGCAAGCAAGCCGACGTCCTGCGTGACGGGCAAGCGCAAATCCTGGAAATGATCGCGATGAGTGCTCCGCTCGAGGACGTGCTCGACCGCCTCATGCGTCTCGTGGAATCCCAGCTGACAGGCATATTCGGTTCCGTCTTGCTCCTCGACAAGCATGGCAGCCATTTGCGGCACGGTGCGGCGCCGAGCTTGGTGAAAGGCTATACGAACGCCATCGATGGCATCGCCATCGGTCCCAAGGTCGGATCCTGTGGGACCGCCGTCTATCGGCGGGAGCCAGTCATTGTCGCCGACGTCATACAAGATCCGCTGTGGGAGGATTACCGCGAACTGGTGGCGGTATACGGATATCGTTCTTGCTGGTCGACCCCGATCCTGTCGCATCAGGGCGCGGTTTTGGGTGTCTTTGCAATGTATTCGATGACGGTGCGTGAACCGGTCGAGGCCGAGACCCGGCTGATTGATTTCACGACCCGCATCGCCGGTATAGCGATCGAGCGCAAACTGGCTGAAGACCAAATCCACTTCATGGCAAATCATGACGTGCTTACCGGGCTTCCTAATCGCGCCTTGCTGGAGGACCGGCTTTCTCAAGCCATCTTGTACGCGCAGCGATACGATCGCTGGGTGACGCTGGTGTTCATCGATCTCGACAATTTCAAGCTCGTCAACGATACGCTCGGCCACAATGCCGGAGACGAGCTCTTGAAGACCGTCGCCAGCCGTATGGTCGAATGCGTAAGGGCGACCGACACCGTTGTGCGACTTGGCGGCGATGAATTTGTGATCGTCCTGTTCGACCAGCCCACGGATGTCGATCTCATCTCCCAGAGCTTGCAGAAGATCCGGGCCGCGATCGCGGAGCCGGTTCATCTCGGAGAGCATCAGCTACGAACGACCGCCAGTATCGGCATCGCGAACTATCCCAAGGATGGAGCGAGCCCGGAAACACTCCTGGCCAATGCCGATGCAGCCATGTATCGCGCGAAAGAGTTCGGCCGCGACAATTTCCAGTTCTACGCTCCCGAATTCAACTCAAGGGCTCATGAAAAATTCGTGCTTCAAGAGGAATTGCGAAACGCCTTGGCCGCCTCGGAATTCGCGCTGGTCTACCAGCCGCAAGTTGATCTTCGCTCGGGGCGTGTCTTTGCGGTGGAAGCGTTGATACGCTGGAACCACCCAACACTGGGCCTGGTAGCGCCGACCAGCTTCATTCCTGCGGCCGAGGAGACAGGTCTGATCGTGCCGATCGGCGATTGGGTCCTGCACGAAGCCTGTCGACAGAACAAAGCCTGGCAGGATGCGGGTCTACCGCCGATGACGGTTTGCGTGAATGTGTCGGCTCGGCAATTCAGGGAAAAGAACCTGATCGGACGTGTCGTCAATGCACTCCAGGAGAGCGGCCTTGAGGCAAGCTACCTGGAGCTGGAGTTGACCGAAAGCCTCATCATGCAGGACACAGAGTTGGCCGTCGCGACGATGAACGAACTGCAACATCTTGGCGTTCAGATCTCGATCGACGATTTCGGGACGGGCTATTCCAGCCTCAGCGCACTCAAGACGTTTCCAGTTGCGCGGCTAAAGATCGACAAATCTTTCATCAACGACGTCGCCGATGACGAAAACGATCAGGCTGTTGCGAGCGCCGTGATTTCGTTGGGTCAAAAATTGAACATGAGGGTTATCGCCGAAGGCGTCGAAACCGACGATCAAGTGGCTTTCCTGCTCAAAAACAATTGCGATGAAATGCAGGGATATCACTTCAGCAAACCGGTCTCCGCACGGGACATCGAGACCTTGCTCAACCCCAAGGATTGACGGCTCAGCCATTGGTCCGCCGCGCAGCTTGACGAAGAAGCCGGCGGCCGACGGCGATACGCCTGCTGCTATTTCCCGAGCACGAGGCTCCAGTAACGGAGGTTGCTGTCGCTGCCATCGCGCGCATAGGCAAGGCCGAAACGGGTGAAGCGCGGGTCTAGCATGTTGCGGCGATGGCCGGCTGAATGCACCCAGATATCGAACAGCTTCTGCAGGTCGAAACGGCCCTCGGCGATGTTCTCCGCGGCCGCACCCGCAATGCCATTGTCTTTGACGCGCGAGGCAAAATCCTTGCCCCATCCGGTGGTGTGGCTCATGCGACGGCGTTGCGCCATGTAGCCGGCCTGCTGCAGTGCGGCCTGTTCGAGCTGCCGGTCGGGGACCAGCGCCGCGAGTCCGGCCGAAGCGCGGATGCCGGCCAGCGTGCCGGTGGCGGATGAGGAAACCCCGGCGCCTCCGCCGGCCGGCAGCGAAACGGTGCTGCAGGCGGCGAGCCCGGCCAGGGCTGCGAGGCCAGCGCCCTTAAGCAGCATGCGCCTGTTCAGGTTCGGGGTCGGATGGTCTTCGATTTTCGCAACGGTCATGCCCACCTGAGATAGTGGCGATCATGGCTTTTGCCGGGCAGGGCGGCGAAAACCGCGGTAGAATCGGTGATCCTAGGCGGCGGTATCGAGATTTGATTCCGTGGAACCGCCGACCCGATCGTTCTCCGTATGCACCCACCAGGCGCCGAGTGCATCGATCAGCGGCACAAGCTTGCGGCCGGGCGCCGTGAGATCGTAATCGACGCGCAACGGATAGCCCGGATACACCGTCCGCCGCACGATACCGGCGTCCTCCAGCTTGCGCAGTTCCAGCGCCAGGATGCGATGCGAGACGGTTGGGTTGTCGCGCCTCAGGTCACTGAACCGCTTGGTCCCGTCCTTCAGATAATAGAGCAGCAAGGTGGGCCAGCGGCCGCTGAGCACGCGCATGGTCTCTTCGATCGGGCAGCGTGAGACGACATCTTTCATGGGTAGTCCCTGGTTACAGAATTGTGCGTAATTTACATGGGGCGACCAGCGTTTAGGGTCAAGTTTCGCTGCGCGGCGTGATCCCTTGAATCATGGAAGAAAACAAATGGAACCTATCCTCCTTTATGGCTTCCCGGCGGGAAGCTCGATGGGGCTCGTCGCTGCCTTTGAACGCGTCGGGCAACCCTATCGCCTGTGTCGTGTCGATATGCTCACCGAGATGAAGAACGATGCCTATGCCAGCATCAACGGCCGTCAGGAAACACCGGTTTTGATCACCGACGAAGGCGCGGTGCTGACCGAGACCATGGCCATCGCCGCGTGGCTCGAAGCCCGCGACACGCAACGTCGCATCAGCTTCGACCCGCGCACGCCGCAAGCCGACCGCATGCATCAGCTGATGGCCTTCGTGAACACCGGGTTCACCGCCGCTTTCAGCCCGCTCTGGGTAGCATTGGAAATGGCCGCGGATGAACCGGCTCTGAAGGCGACTTTGCGCGACTTCGGCCGCAAGGCCGTCACCGAACGCCACGGCCGCCTTGAAGCGATGATCACCGATACGGACTTTCTGGTCGGCGATCGGCTGACGCTGGCGGATACCACGCTGATTGGCGTGGCCCGATGGGCGGAGTTCCACCAGGCGATCGACGGCGCTGCCTATCCCAGGCTGGCCGCGTTGCGCCGACGCATCGAGGCCGAACCGGTGGTGCGATATGCCCTAGCTGTCGAGGATGGCGAAAGCCCTGCTGGTTCGGGCGCCTGCCTTGGCCATGTGCCGCTGGCCGAGGTGATCGATCGCTTCGCTGCCTGACGCGCTTCAGGTATTTTCAACCGCGCAGCGCCGATATGCCATGCGCCGCGCGGTTGCAAAGGCGGTACCGATCCGGGAGAGAACCGGAATCAACCCAACCCGATCCATGGACTTGGCGACAAGCGGCTCTAAATCGACTAGAATAGCGTTTGAACGAAAAGTGGCAGCTCCGGGCGGCCATCCTGGCGGTGACCGCCCCGATATACGGGAGGAAGGTTATGGCCGGCTTTCATGTCATGGCGGACGCACGTGGAATGCACGTGCAGCCAGCAGTGCGGCGCATTACCACGTCGGACCTTTGGGATGCACTGCGCCTCGGCGCCGAGGATTTCTGGGCAAAGCCGTCGCATTACGTGTTCCTGTGCCTGATCTATCCCATCGTCGGCCTGATCCTGACGCGGTGGACGTCGTCTGGCGCCAATGCCATCCAGCTCATCTACCCCCTGATGTCGGGTTTCGCGCTGGTTGGACCGTTTGCCGCGATCGGCCTTTACGAGATCAGCCGCCGGCGCGAGCTCGGCATGGACACCTCCTGGTGGCATGCCCTTGACGTGCGCCGCTCGCCGGCGATTCCGTCGATCGTGGTGATCGGGGTAATGCTGGTCGCGCTGTTCCTATTGTGGCTGTACACCGCCCAGTCGATCTACACTGGCCTGTTTGGCGATCGGCCCCCGTCCTCGATCGGAGACTTCGTCCGCGAGGTGCTGACGACCAGCAAGGGCTGGACGCTGATCCTTGCCGGCAACGCTGCGGGTTTTGTCTTCGCCGCGGTCGTGCTGGCCACCACCGTGATTGCCTTCCCGCTGCTGCTCGACCGCGATGTCGGCGCCGTTTCGGCCATCGAGACCTCAGCGCGGGCGGTCATGACCAATCCGCTGCAGATGGCGCTATGGGGGCTGATGGTCGCCGTGCTTCTGGTGATCGGCTCGATCCCGCTGTTTGCCGGGCTCGCGGTGGTCATGCCGGTGCTCGGCCATGCCACCTGGCATCTCTACCGCAAGGTGGTCGAGCCGGAGCGCGCGCAGCAGCCTAAGAGGCCGATGTAACGAAGCGCTCTCAGCGCTGCGCGTCGGTCGCCATCTTCAGCGCCAGTGCCGCCAGCACGGTGCCCATCATCCAGCGCTGGATGACCAGCCACAAGGGCCGTCCGGAGAGGAAGGTGGCGATCGAACCGGCCGTCACCGCGATGATGGCATTGACGGTGAGGCTGATCGTGATCTGCGTGGCGCCCAGCACCAGAAGCTGCGACAGGACATGGCCTTTGCCCGGGCTGATGAACTGCGGCAGCAGCGACAGATACAGCACGGCCACCTTCGGGTTGAGCAGGTTGGTCATCAGGCCCATCGCGAACAGCTTGCGCGGCCTATCCCTTGGCAGTTCGCGCACCTGGAATGGCGAACGCCCGCCCGGCTTCACCGCCTGCCAGGCAAGCCAAAGGAGATAGAGCACACCGGCAAAACGCAGCGCGTCATAGGCATAGGGCACGGCGAGCAACAGCGCGGTGATGCCGAAGGCCGCCGCCAGCACATAGAAGAGAAAGCCGAGCGCCACGCCACCGAGCGAGATCAGCCCGGCCTTCGGCCCCTGCGACAGGGAACGCGAGATCAGATAGATCATATTGGGGCCTGGCGTCAGCACCATGCCGAGGCAGACCAGCGCGAAGGCGAGATGATTGGCGGTTTCGGGCATTGGTTCGTTCCCCTGCCGTGGGTACGTGATCCCGCGAGCGGTCAACATGTGCCTGTCCCGGCAGGCGCGCGCAAGAGCATGGCTGCGCCAGCCGTTGCGCCAGTTGGTTGCCGATGCCTCTGGATCAGCCGACGATGTCGCTCAAACGTTCGGAGGCGCCTCTCATTTCGCGAGAGTAATGCGGCGGCTGGCATACATCTCGCGATTTCCAAGAGCGGCCGTGCAATCCGTTCTGACGGATGAGTTTCCCGTCATCTGCACGGTCTTGCCAACAAGCCTCAGGCAGTCGCCTTGGCCGCTCATATCCGAGTTGCCGGCGTAGGAAATGGGAGCGTCAGGCGCATAGATGAAACCGCTGATCACGGAATTTGCGCCGCCATTCAGCGTCAGGGCGGACGTGTTCCCGCGATCCTCGAAAATGGTGATGCCGGCGTAAGGGCCGCTGGTCGGCGGGGAAAGGTTCACCTGCTCATTGGCGTTTATGTAGATCTGTGCGCCCTCCATGAGGAATATAGTCACGCCCTGGCCGGTCAGGCTACCGTTGCCTCCGGGCTTGATGGCGGTGCCGCGCAGGATGTAGACGCCCGGATCAAGTGTGATGTTTCCCGACAATGTTTTGTCGCAATAGGTGCCGGGCGACAGCCTGTAGGTCTTGCCGTTCCCGTTCGGGACCGGCAGACACAATGTGAAGGGAGGAGGGACGACGTCGGCCAAAGGATCAAACGACGCATATTGATGTTCGAGCGGCGTTCCACAGGTGAGATTGGCGTTGGGTAACGAAAGGCCGGAAGTGCCGCCGACGGTCGAGACGCAGCCCGCTGAAACCAGCGCGGAACCGCCTCTGTTCACAGCATCGGACGCATCGGAGTTTGCCGCGATCACGCAGTTGGTCATCGAGACATTGGTCGAGCCCTGCAGGCTCACGGCGGCCGATGCCTGCGGATCGAGCGCCAGCACGCAGGCTTGCGCGCCGGGTTCCAGTTTGACCGAGGCGGAGCGGTGAGCCGGCCAGGACGGCGCGCCGCGGATAAAGCTTGCTCGGCTGATGCTGGAGGAAACCGAAATGTAGTAGGCGCTCGCGTCCCCGCTGGCTGCCGCCGAAAAGTTGGAGACGCTGCCCGAATATTCTTGCTGGTCGGCGGCGCTCATGTTGGCCGAGAAAAATGTCAGCCCGAGCGCCCGGACATTACTTGCCGTCATGCCGGGCGAGTACTTCGTGCCGACTGCGAGCCCAGCCGCGTCCAGTGAGTTCTGCAATACCGCGGCGTCGTCGCTCGTGCCCACCAGATCCATGATGCCGGCCACGCTGATCATTATCGGCAGCATCGCTATGGCGGTCGCCAAGGCAAAGTTGCCGCGCCTGTCGCGCGCGAATCTGAGGATCATCGCCTTCAGCATCCCTGCCCAGAAGCCAGTTTTCGGCATGACAATGCTGACAAAATGCTAAATTTCATGTTGCTGGATGTCTCAAAGGCCGGCCAGCTTTTTGATGGTTCGTTAACCATGCCGGCTCCGACGGCGCAATAATGCGCCGCCGTGACAGCTCTCTGAAGCGGCGAAAACATTGGCGCCGCGCTCCTTTGTGCGAGGCATCCGCTACCGCTCCCGCGGCCACGCTGAAAGCGGGTGACAGGCCGGGGCGGTTCGGCTAATCCGAACCGGCTGCGGCGAACCGTCGGCCGTGGTGCTCGTGGTGATCATGACTGAAGGAAATGGCATGGCGGATTCGCCTGAAATCATCGGCTCGCTCGAAGACGTGTCGAAGACCTATTCGGCAATCCTGTGCGATGTCTGGGGCGTGGTCCACAATGGCGAGAGCCATTTCCCGGTGGCGGCCTCGGCGCTTGCGAGGGCTCGAGACGTAGAAATCCCCGTCGTCCTGATCACCAATTCGCCGCGCAGAAGTGCCGATGTCGTGGCGCAGATGAACGCGATCGGCGTTCCACTATCAGCCTACGACCGGGTGGTCACGTCAGGCGACGTGACCCGAGATTTGATCGCCGAGGGCCCGCGCAAGATTTTCCATATCGGCGCCGACCGTGACTTCACCCTCTATGAAGGTCTCGACGTCGAACTTGTCGAGGAATTCGAGGCGTCCGGCGTCGTCTGCACCGGTCTATTCGATGACGAGGTTGAGAAGCCCGAGGATTACGCCGAGCTTCTGCGGCGGCTGCGCGCCAGGAACCTGCCCTTCATCTGTGCAAATCCTGACATCGTGGTCGAGCGTGGCGAACGCCTCATCTGGTGTGCCGGCGCGCTGGCACGCGATTATGCCCAACTCGGCGGCCGCACATTGATCGCCGGAAAACCCTACGCGCCGATCTACAACGTCGCCATGAAGGAGGTTGTGGAGCTTCTCGGCCGGCCGGTCGAGCGCGGCCAGGTGCTGGCCATCGGCGACGGCATGATGACGGATGTGAAGGGCGCCGCCGACAATGGCTTCGACGTTCTCTATGTCTCCGGCGGTATCCATGCCCGTGACTATGGCGATGCACTGCAACCGGATCCGGCAAGGCTGGCGGCCTTCCTGGAAAAGCATGGATATCGTCCGGTGGCCGTCATTCCCAGACTGCGGTAGGTGACTATGGCAGCTTTCCAGCACATTCTCGCAACCGAACCGCTGCCCGCCGACCTGCGCGGCGGCGTGGTGGCGATCGGCAATTTCGATGGCGTCCATCGCGGTCATCAGGCGGTGCTCGAGCGGGCATTGACTGAAGCCGGGCGGCGCGGGGTGCCGGCCCTGGTGCTGACATTTGAACCGCACCCGCGCAAGATTTTCAGGCCTGATATACCGTTGTTCGTGCTGACGCCGCCGCCGATGAAAGCGCGGCTCCTGTCCCTGCTGGGTTTTGCCGCGCTCGTCGAACAGCCGTTCACACGCGACTTCGCCTCGCTGTCGGCAGAAGCATTCGTGACCGATGTGCTGGAAAAGAACCTTGGCATAACCCACTCCGTGACCGGGTTCGATTTCCATTTCGGCAAGGATCGTCAAGGCGGTCCGGCCTACCTGATGGCAGCCGGCGAGCGTCACGGCTTCGGCGTAACGCTCGTCGACGCCTTCCGTGACGAGGGCGCCGAGGTGATCTCGTCCAGCCGCATCCGCGGGTTGCTGAGCGAGGGCGAGGTGGCCGAGGCTGCCGGACTGCTCGGCTATCGCTTCACCGTCGAAAGCGAGGTGGTCGGCGGCCAGCAACTCGGCCGCACACTTGGCTTTCCGACCGCGAATATGAGGCTGTCAGCCGAAGCCGCCCTCAAGGAGGGCATCTATGCCGTCAGCTTTCGCCGCGCTGATGGCACGCTTCACGATGGTGTCGCCAGCTTCGGCCGTCGCCCGACGGTTGACGACAATGGTGCGCCGCTGCTGGAAACCTTCGTCTTTGATTTCTCCGGGGATCTCTATGGCGAGATCTGCCGAGTTTCCTTCTTCGGGTTCCTGCGCCCCGAGGTGAAGTTCGAAGGGCTCGACGCGCTGGTCGCGCAGATGAAGCGCGATGAAGCCGAGGCGCGCACGCTGCTTGCCGGCGTCAAACCGCTCTCCGACCTTGACGCAGCCATAGCCTTTTGAAGCATGATCCCGAAAAGTGGGAGCCAGTTTTCGGACCAGATCATGCGCAAACGGGACACTACCTTTTCAGCGCCAAACCGACGGCAATAAAGGTCCAGCCTTGGAAGATCAGGTCGATCGCCAGGAAGAGCCCGAGCACCCACAGGCTGTTGACCGGCCAGCCCATGGCGATGATCAGGCCGGCAAGTGCGCTGACGACACCGGCCGCAACGACCCAGCCCCAGCCGCGTTGCGGCCGGTGGCTGTAGCCGACCCATGCCCTGAGCACGCCTGACGCGACCAGCGCGATCGCCAGCAGGAACGTGAGCACCGCCGAGGCAAGCAGCGGATTGTTGAAAGCGAAGAAGCCTGCGACGGCATAGAGCAATCCGCTGAGCAGCCAATAGAAGAAGCGGCCCCACGTCTTGACCCCGAACGCATGCACGATCTCGATGACGCCCGCCACCAGCATCAGCCATCCCACGACATAGACCGAAGCCACAGTGGCGATGAACAGATTGCCGAATGCAATGCCGCCGAAGATGAGCAGCAGCACGCCGAGCGCGACAAACCACCCCCATTTTGTCCGGGTCTGTTCGATCGCGATTTTCAAGGCGTCGCCATTCAGGGTCATTGTCGCGGTCTCCACCAAGGGCTGCGGGATGCTGCCGGACGTTAGTCCCGGCGCCGGTCAGCGTCCAGTCGATGGCCGGCAGTGAGGGATCGTCGCAAACCCAGCCGATGTCTCGGGTTTAAATCAAATTTTACCAAACGGCCGTCAAAGCTGTCATCGGTAACGGTGTGCGTCGTGTTAGTGGAGTGGCCATGAGTCCGGTCGGAAAAATCTCTCTGGTGTTGGCCGCAGCGCTGCTCGGTTGGGCGGGCACTGCCAATGCGGGCGAGGGCAACTGGTTGTCCGGTGACTGGTATCTGACAGTTGGCGCCACGGGCATGGTGGCGCCGAACTTCGAGGGCGGCAAGAAGTACCTGCTCAGCGCTTCTCCGATCATCTCGTTGGGCAAGGCCGGACCGGCGGCACGCTTCACCTCGCGCAACGACAACATCTCGCTGGCGCTGGTCGACGATGGCAGTGTCCGTGCCGGCCTGACCGGCAAGTTCCTGTTTTCCCGTGACGATGACAACGCCGATGAACTGAAGGGCCTCGATCCGGTGCGCTGGGGCGGCGAGGCTGGCGGCTTCTTCGAATTCTATCCGACCGATTGGCTGCGTGCCCGCGCCGAACTTCGCCACGGCATTCGCGCTCACAACGGCTTTGTCGCCGACATCGCTGCCGACGCCTTCTACGATGTGACGCCAACCCTCAGGATTTCGGGCGGTCCGCGCGTTTCCTTCGCCTCGGCCAACTATTTCGACGCCTATTATGGCGTCAATGCGCAGGAAGCCGTGGCCTCGGGCCTTAGCGAATATCACCCCGGTGGCGGCCTGAAATCGACCGGCCTCGGCGGCGCCATAACCTGGAAGGTGACCGAGCCGATGACCGCCAGCCTGTTTGGCGAATATTCGCGCCTGATGGGACCGGCCGCCGATTCCAGCCTGGTCAAGGAACGCGGCGACCGCAATCAGTTCATGATCGGCGTGTCGACCACCTATCGCTTCGATTTCACGATGTAAGTGAATCGAACGAGACGCTTTATTCCTGCGCTCATCTCCGCTAAAAGCCGGGGCATGACGAGCTTTTCGCGCCTTTGCAGGCTGACGATACGAATTATGAGCCCGGTGTTCCGGGCGGCCTGAACGGTCGCCGGAGCCGCCGGGAATGTTGCGCGCGGCCTCTCGCGCTTTTTCCAGATCATAAGGCATGTCGCCCAAAAGTGGCCCCGGTTTTGGGAAAACGACATGCGCAAAAAGTATAGTTCAACGCCCGAGCTCCTTTGCTGCCGGGCAAATGCACATGGCAGACCAATGACCGATACAGCGATGACCGACACCAAAGAAACGATCGATTATTCCAAGACGCTTTATCTGCCGCAAACGGATTTCCCGATGCGCGCCGGCTTGCCGGAGAAGGAGCCGCTGCTGGTCAAGCGCTGGCAGGATATGGACCTCTACCGCAAGCTGCGCGAAAGTGCTGCCGGCCGCACGAAATACGTGCTGCATGACGGCCCGCCCTACGCCAACGGCAACATCCATATCGGCCACGCGCTGAACAAGATCCTCAAGGACGTCATCACCCGCTCGTTCCAGATGCGCGGCTATGACTCGAACTATGTGCCCGGCTGGGATTGCCACGGTCTGCCGATCGAATGGAAGATCGAGGAGCAGTATCGCGCCAAGGGCAAGAACAAGGACGAGGTGCCGGTCAACGAATTCCGCAAGGAATGCCGTGAATTCGCCGCGCATTGGATTTCGGTGCAGGGCGGTGAGTTCCAGCGGCTCGGCGTCATCGGCGACTTCAAGAATCCCTATACGACGATGGCATTCCACGCCGAGGCGCGCATCGCCGGCGAGCTGTTGAAATTCGCCATGTCGGGCCAGCTCTATCGCGGCTCGAAGCCCGTGATGTGGAGCGTGGTCGAGCGCACGGCGCTTGCCGAAGCCGAGGTCGAGTATCAAGACTATGAGTCCGACACGATCTGGGTGAAGTTTCCGGTCGCCAGCCTCGTCCGCCCAATCGAAGGGGGCGAGACCAAACTGACGGAAGGAGCGCTCGATCTGCTGCAGGCCCATGTCGTCATCTGGACGACGACGCCGTGGACGATCCCGGGCAACCGGGCAGTCAACTATTCGCCGCGCATCAGCTACGGCCTCTACGAGGTAACGGCGGCCGAGAACGCGTTCGGCCCGCAGCCGGGTGAAAAGCTGATTTTTGCCGATGCATTGGCCGAAGACTCCTCGGCCAAGGCCAAGGTCACCCTGGATCGATTTCGCAGCGTTTCGGCGCAAGAGCTTGGAAGCCTTACGCTTTCGCATCCGTTCAAGGGGCTTGGCGGCGGCTACGAATTTGCCGTGCCGATGCTCGTCGGCGACCATGTCACCGACGACGCCGGCACCGGCTTCGTCCACACAGCTCCCGGTCACGGCCGCGAGGACTTTGACGCCTGGATGGATGCGGCGGTGGATCTGCGCGCACGCGGCATCGACAGCGCCATCCCGTTCACCGTCGACGACGGCGGCTTCTTCACCAAGGACGCGCCGGGTTTCGGACCGGACCGCGAGGGTGGACCGGCGCGCGTCATCGACGACAACGGCAAGAAGGGCAATGCCAACCAGGCCGTCATCGACGAGCTGATCAAGCGCAATGCGCTGTTCGCGCGCGGCCGAATGAAACACTCCTACCCGCATTCCTGGCGGTCGAAGAAGCCGATCATCTTCCGCAACACGCCGCAATGGTTCGTCTATATGGACAAGGATCTCGGCGACGGCTCGACGCTGCGCAGCCGCGCGCTGAAAGCGATCGACGACACCCGTTTCGTGCCCGCCGCCGGCCAGAACCGCATCCGCGCAATGATCGAGGAGCGCCCCGACTGGGTGCTGTCGCGCCAGCGCGCCTGGGGCGTGCCGATCGCCGTCTTCGCAGATGCCGACGGCAATGTGCTGAAGGACGAGGCGGTCAACCAGCGCATCATGGACGCATTCGAGAAGGAGGGTGCCGACGCCTGGTTCGCCGCCGGCGCCAGGGAACGCTTCCTCGGCAATCACGATGCTTCCAGGTGGATGCAGGTGATGGACATCCTGGACGTCTGGTTCGATTCGGGCTCGACCCACGCGTTCACGCTGGAGGATCGTCCGGATCTGAAATGGCCGGCCGACGTCTATCTCGAAGGCTCCGACCAGCATCGCGGCTGGTTCCACTCCTCGCTGCTGGAAAGCTGCGGCACCAGGGGCAGGGCGCCTTACGACACCGTCGTCACCCATGGCTTCACCATGGACGAGGACGGCCGCAAGATGTCCAAGTCGCTTGGCAACACCGTGGTGCCGCAGGACGTCATCAAGCAGTCGGGCGCCGACATCCTGCGCTTGTGGGTGGTGACGACGGACTATTGGGAGGATCAGCGCCTCGGCAAGAATGTGCTGCAGACCAACATCGACGCCTACCGCAAGCTGCGCAACACCATCCGCTGGATGCTGGGCACGCTTGCCCATGACGATGGCGCGGAGGTGCCGCTGGAGAAAATGCCGGAGCTGGAGCGGCTGATGCTGCACCGGCTCTCCGAGCTGGATGAGATCGTGCGCGCGGGCTATGACGCCTTCGAATTCAAGCGCATCACCCGCGCACTGCTCGATTTCATGGTGGTCGAACTGTCGGCCTTCTACTTCGACATCCGCAAGGACGCGCTCTACTGCGACGCGCCGTCGAGCGTGAAGCGTAAGGCTTCGGTGCAAGTGGTGCGCCATCTCTTCGACTGTCTGGCGAAATGGCTGGCTCCGATGCTGCCCTTCACCATGGAAGAGGCCTGGCTTGACCGTCATCCTGACGCCGTCTCGCTGCATCTCGACCAGTTCCCGCAAATCCCGGCGGACTGGAAGAACGAGGCGCTGGCCGAAAAGTGGCGCAAGGTGCGGCAGGTGCGACGCGTCGTCACCGGCGCGCTGGAGATCGCGCGCGCCCAGAAGGTGATTGGGTCGTCGCTGGAGGCGGTGCCGGTCGTCACCATCAACGATGCGGCACTCGAAGCGGCGATATCGGATGTCGACATGGCCGAGATGGCGATCACCAGCGATCTGGTAATCGCTCATGGCCAAGCGCCTGCGGGAGCCTTCACGCTTGACGACGTCAGGGGTGTCGCCGTGGTGGTCGAAAAGGCCGAGGATCGCGGCCTGGTGAAATGCGCACGCTCCTGGCGCTACACCGCGGATGTCGGTCAGGATCCGGAATTCCCCGACGTTTCGGCGCGCGATGCGGCGGTGCTGCACGAATTGAAGGCGCTTGGCCGGCTTTAACAGGCCGGCCAGCCAGGTTGATGTGTGCACAAATGCCACGCCGGGCGGGCGAAAACCGCCCGCGCGTTGCCCTTAACGACTGGTTGAGGTAAACACGCGAAACTCCGGAAGACAAATTGTCGCCGGATTTCAGTCGCAAGTGCTTGGACGATGGGGACCGGTCATAACGCCGGTGGCAATCGAGAGGCTGTCTAGAGTGGGACTTTTTGGCATGACCGAGAGATATAAAGCGCGCCTGGCGCTGCTGGCGCCGCTTGTCGCATCGGGCCTGGCTTTGTCCGGCTGCATGGGCTCTCCGACCTATGGCACCGACAAGACCGCCGGCGAACAGCTGGCTGGCGATCTGACCGGCGCCTTTTCGATCGCGCCGAAGCACAAGGAACAGATCGATTACAAGCCGCGTCCGACGCTGGTGAAACCGGTGCCAGGCCAGAAGGAAGCGCTGCCGGCGCCGCAGGACAACATCGAGACGGCGAGCGCCGAATGGCCCGAATCGCCCGAGCAGCGCCGCGCCCGCTTGCGCGCCGACGCCACCGCCCACCAGAACGACCCGGCTTACCAGTCGGAGATCGTCGACGATGTGCAGACCGACCCGGCCTCGGTGAAGAAGGCAATGGCGGATTCAGGCTCGAGCCACCCGCCGGCGTGGAGCCCAGCCGATTCAGACAAGGGTCGCGCCGCCGAGATCCAGCGCCGGCTTGCCGACAGCAAGCAGGGCGACCCGAACACCCGCAAATATCTGAGCGAACCGCCGGTGCAGTATCGTGTCGCAGCCGGCACGGCGCCGCAGAACGAGCTTGGCGAGGACGAGTACAAGAAGGAACGCCGCCTGAAGAAAGAGGCGGAGGGCAAGAAGGGCAGTGGCTGGTTCGACTGGCTGCCGTCGCTCTAAAAACGGACGGTCTGCGTTGCCTGCCGCTGACGGGCCTTGCGCCCGGTTCAGCCGCGCCGTTCCTCGAAAAATCCTTTGAGCAATAGGGCCGCTTCGGTCTCGCCGATGCCTGGATAGATGTCGGGCGTGTGGTGGCAGGTTGGCGAGGCGAAGAAGCGCACGCCATTGACCACCGCGCCGCCTTTGTCATCGGCGGCGCCGAAATAAAGCCGGCGCAGCCGGGCAAAGGAAATAGCGCCGGCGCACATGGCGCACGGCTCCAGCGTTACATAGAGATCATGGCCGGTCAGCCGCTCGGCTGACAGCTTGCGGCAGGCTTCGCGGATGACCAGCATCTCGGCATGCGCCGTGGGGTCGGCAAGCTCGCGGGTGCGGTTGCCGGCACTGGCAATGACCGTGCCGCCGTTGGCGATGACGGCGCCGACCGGCACTTCGCCGCGCAAGGCTGCCGCTTCCGCCTCTTTCAGCGCCATCGCCATGAAATCCGGTCGCTTCACTCGGTGTCCAATCCGATTATCTCCTCGCCACCCCAGGCTTTTGGTTTTCGTTTGTCTTGCCGGAAAACCGGTCTCCACTTTTCCCTGACAAACTCTGATGATCCTGTTATTGAGCGCATCAACCCGAAAATCGGACTCGATTTTCGGAAATGATCATGCGCCAAATCAAAGTGCTACAGCGTTCGTTGCGCGCCCGAGAGGATGCGCCACGCTGTAGCAGCGCAAACGGACAAAGGCCACATGGACGACAACGACAAGAAATTCCGACCCAAAAAGGGTCCGGCCAGGAGCGGCTCGAAAGCGGCGGGACCCCGCGGCCGTGATGGCGCCGCCGGCAAGGGCGGCAAGCCGTCCTTTGGTGCCAAGAAACCTTACGCTCCCCGCGGCGATCGGCCGACGGCTGCCGAGGGCGAGCGGCCGAAGCGCGACTTCAAGGGCGGCGACAGGCCATTCAGCAAAGGACCGCGTCCCGAAGGCAAGCCTTTTGAGAAGCGTGAGGGACCACGCAAGCCCTACGCACCGCGTGGCGACCGTCCGATGGCGACTGAAGGCGAGCGCAAGCCGTATGAAAAGCGCGAAGGACCACGCAAGCCCTACGCACCGCGCGGCGGCCGGCCGATGGCGGCTGAAGGCGAACGGCCGAAGCGCGACTACAAGCCGCGCGAAGCCGGTGAGGGTGACGCTCCGCGCGGTGAGAGACCATTCCACAAAGGCCCGCGCCCCGAAGGCAAGCCCTATGAGAAGCGCGAAGGGCCACGCAAACCCTATGCGCCTCGTGGCGACCGCCCGGCTGCAGGGGCAGGCGGCGAAAAGCGCTTCGACCGTCCCAAGCGCGATTTTGGCGACCGTGCGCCGCGCGACGCCGCCGATCGACCGAAGCGCGATTTCGCTGATCGCCCCAAGCGCGATTTCAGCGATCGTCCCAAGCGCGACTTCAGCAATCGGCCGCAAACTGCATCCGGCGCCGGCTTCAGGCCGCGCCCGCATTCCGCGGAAGCGACGGAAGAGGCAGGCGAACGCATCGCCAAACGGCTGGCGCGCGCCGGCCTGGCCTCGCGCCGTGATGCCGAGGAGCTGATCGCCGCCGGTCGCGTCAAGGTCAATGGCCGCGCCCTGACGTCGCCGGCCTTCAATGTGATGCCTGATGACATCATCCATCTCGACGGCATGGAAATCCCGCCGATCGAGCGCACCCGCCTGTTCCTGTTCCACAAGCCGGCAGGCGTGGTCACCACCAACCGCGATCCCGAGGGTCGCAAGACCGTCTTCGACGTGCTGCCGGCCGAACTGCCGCGGCTGATGACCATCGGCCGGCTCGACATCAACACCGAAGGGCTGCTGCTGCTTACCAATGATGGCGGCCTTTCGCGCGTGCTCGAACTGCCGGCCACCGGCTGGCTGCGCCGCTACCGCGTGCGCGTCCACGGCAAGGTCGAGGAGAGCGCGCTTGCCGGCCTGCGCGAAGGCATTGCCGTCGACGGCGTCTTTTACGGCGCCATCGAAGCGACGCTCGACCGTGAGCAGGGTACCAATGCCTGGCTGACGATCGGCCTGCGCGAGGGCAAGAACCGCGAGGTCAGGAACATCCTCGGCTCGCTCGGCCTTGATGTGACGCGGCTGATCCGCATCTCCTACGGTCCGTTCCAGCTCGATGACCTCGCCGAGGGCCATGTGCTGGAGATCAAGGGCAGGGTGCTGCGCGACCAGCTTGGCGAGCGCCTGGTCGAGGAATCCGGCGCCAATTTCGACGCCGAGGTTACCAAGCCGTTTTCCAACAAGCCGGTGCGTCGCACCGAAATCCGCGAGCCGGAGCCGGAACGGCCAAAATTCACCCGTGACGGCGAGCGCCGTCCGATCGGCGAGGGCGGTTTGATCAAGAACCGCAAACGCCGCGAAGGCAGCCGCGACGAGGCATTGGGCAAACTGTCGACCAGTCCCGACAGAAGCTCCGGACCGGAAAAGAGTTTCGGCGAACGCGGCCCGCGGCCCGAGCGCAGCTTTGGCGACAAGCCCCGCGGCAATTTTGGCGACAAGCCGCGCGGCGGCTTTGGCGACAAACCGCGTGGTGCTTTTGGCGGCAAGCCCGGTGGCAAGAAATCCGAGCGCGAGCAGCGGCCGATCGAGCCGCCCGGCCAGCGCAAGGCCAATGTCTGGATGGCGCCGGGCGCGCGGCCGATCGGCAAGGGCAGGGCTGAAGCCGACGCCGCCAAGGCCGCTGACGCCAAGGCGCGCAAGGCGTCGTTCAAGCCGTCCTACGGCAACCCGGCCGGCGCAAAACCATTCGGCAAGCCGAGAGGCGAGCCGGGCGGCGACGAGCGGCCGCGCGGCGGCCCGAAGGGTCCCAGAACGAAATGAGGCCCAAAGCGAGATGAGAATCGTCGGCGGTGAGTTTCGCGGGCGTCCCTTGGCGACGCCTCGCTCAAGCGCCATCCGTCCGACGACCGATCGCACCCGCGAGGCCGTCTTCAATGTGCTGGCGCATCGCTTCGCGGAGAAACTGGACGGAGCGCGCGTGCTCGACCTGTTCGCCGGCACCGGTGCGCTCGGGCTGGAAGCACTGTCGCGAGGTGCGTCTTACGGCGTCTTCATCGAGGAATCGGCCGAAGGCCGCGGCCTGATCCGCGACAATGTCGAGGCCTTCGGCCTGACCGGCCGTACCAAGATCTTCCGCCGTGATGCCACCGGCCTCGGCGAGGCCGGCACGCTTGCGCCCTTCGGCCTCGTCTTCGCCGACCCGCCCTACGGCAAGGGTCTTGGCGAGCGTGCCCTGCAGTCGGCCAAGGCCGGCGGCTGGCTCCGTCCCGGCGCGCTGTGCGTGGTCGAGGAGGCCGCAGTGGCGCCCTTCGAGCCAGGCCCCGGCTTTTCCGTGCTGGATGAGCGCAGTTATGGCGAGACCGTGATCCGCTTCATCGAGGCGGGCTGATAGCTTTTGACGCCCGGCCTCTTTGCCGCCGCCTTTGACGGCAAGATGGCCAACAATTCACTTTGCTTGTGGTCCATACCCTGCCTATCGTCTGCCAAGGAAATCGGAGCATTGATGACATCTAGAGCTGAATGGCTGCGCGGGACTCTGCTGGCGACCTCGCTGGCTTTCGTCATGACCGGTCCGGCGCTGGCCGAGAGCCTCGTCTTGCCCGATACGATTCCAGCCACGTTCAAGGTCACGGATTTCCTGCTCGACAACGGCTTGGAGGTCGTCGTCATTCCCGACCACCGCGCGCCGATCGTCACCCATATGGTCTGGTACAAGATCGGCAGCGCCGACGAGCCGCCGGGCAAGTCCGGCATTGCCCATTTCTTCGAGCACCTGATGTTCAAGGCGACGACCCATCATGCGGCCGGCGAGTTCGACCGCGCCGTCTCAGACATCGGCGGCTCCAACAACGCCTTCACCTCTTACGACTACACGGCCTTCCATGAGACGGTTGTGCCGTCGGCGCTCGAGCTGATGATGAGCTTCGAGGCCGACCGCATGCGCAACCTCATCCTTACCGACGATGTCATCAAGACCGAGCGCGACGTCATCCTCGAGGAGCGCCGCTCGCGCATCGACAACAATCCCGAGGCGGTGCTGGACGAGGAGGTCGACGCCACGCTGTGGCAGAACCAGCCCTATCGCATTCCGGTCATCGGCTGGATGCAGGAAATGCAGCAGCTGAACCGCACCGACGCCACCGCCTTCTATGACAAATACTACCGGCCCAACAACGCCGTGCTGATCGTGGCCGGCGATGTCGAACCTGACACGGTGCGGGCGCTTGCCGAAAAGACCTATGGCAAGGTCGCGCGCGGCCCCGATTTGCCGCCGCGCATCCGCCCGGTGGAACCGGAGCAGAACACCAGGCGCACGGTAACGCTCGCCGATGCCCGCGTCAGCGTGCCGAGCTTTTCCACCCAATGGGTGGTGCCGTCCTATCATTCGGGCAAGCCGGGCGAGGCGGAAGCGCTCGATCTGCTGGCGGAAATCCTCGGCGGCGGCAACCGCAGCCGGCTCTACCAGGCACTCGTCGTGCAGCAAGGCATCGCCTCCAACGCCGGCGCCTATTTCCAGGGCACCATGCTCGACGACACCAATTTCACCATCTACGGCTCGCCGCGCGGCGATGCCAAGCTCGTCGATATCGAGGCGGCGGTCGATGCCGAAGTGGCTCGCATCGTCAGGGATGGCGTGACGCCCTCGGAACTGGCAAAGGCCAAGGACCGCTATATCAGGTCGATGGTCTTTGCCCGCGACAAGCAGGATTCCATGGCCAACATCTACGGCTCGACGCTGGCCACCGGCGGCAATGTGCAGGACGTCCAGCAATGGCCGGATCGCATCGGCAAGGTCACCGCCCAAGACGTCAAGGCCGTCGCCGCGCGCTATCTGGTGCTTGCCCGGTCGACGACCGGTTATCTCTTGCCGCAGCAACAGGCGGGGAATTGATTTGATGACGAACACGAACGCGATGCACGCCGGCGCGCCCTTACCTTCTCCCACAAGAGGAGAAGGAAGAGCGCTCGCCGCCCTCGTAACCCTCTTCCTCTCCATCGTCTTCCTGATCCTGCCGGCACTCACGGCGCGCGCGATGGACATCCAGTCCGTCACCTCGCCAAAGGGCATCACCGCTTGGCTGGTGGAGGACTATTCCGTGCCGGTCGTCGCCATCCGTTTCGTCTTCGGCGGTGGCTCGACGCAGGATCCGCCGGGCAAGGAAGGGTTGGCCAACCTGATGACCGGCCTGTTCGACGAAGGCGCCGGGCCGCTGGACTCGGAAGACTTCCAGATCAAGCTCGACGATGCCGGTGCCGAGATGAGTTTCGAAGAGAGCCGCGACGGCACCTACGGCTCGATGCGCATGCTGGCCGAGCAGCGCGACGAGGCGTTCGACCTCCTGCGGCTGGCGGTCAACGAGCCGCGCTTCGACCAGTTGCCGATCGACCGCATCCGGGCTCAGATACTGTCCGGCATCATCGCCGGCGAGAACGACCCCGATACGGTAGCGCAGAGCAAATGGGCGCGGGCACTCTACGGCGACCATCCCTATTCCCGCTCGGACGAGGGCACCAGGGAGAGCATCGCCACCATCAAGCCGGACGACCTGAAAGCCCTGCACAGGGCGGTGTTCGCGCGCGGCGGCCTGCATGTCGCCGTGGTTGGCGCCATCGACCCCGAGACGCTGAAGAAGAAACTCGACATGGTGTTTGGCGGCCTGCCGCAAAACCAGGCGCTCGCTCCCGTGGCCGATATCGACCCCAAGCTGGCGCAGCATGTCGAGGTCGACTACGACCTGCCCCAGACCTCCCTGCAACTCGCCTATCCCGGAGTGAAGCGCAAGGCGGCGGATTTCTTTCCCGCCGTGCTGATGAACGAGATCCTCGGCGGCGGCACCTTCACCTCGCGCCTGTTCCAGGAGGTGCGCGAAAAGCGGGGGCTGGCCTATAGCGTCAACTCCTCGCTGATCAACCAGGACCACGCCAATGCGCTGATCGTCAGCACCGGGACCCGCTCGGACCGGGCGGCCGAGACGCTGGGTGTCGTCCGCGATGTGGTCGAGCAACTCGCTGATGAAGGCCCGACCGAAGCGGAGTTGGCGGCGACCAAGAAATACATGATCGGCGCCTACGCCATCAACAACCTGGATTCGTCGAGTGCCATTGCCTCGACGCTGGTCGAGCTGCAGCTCGACGGTCTCGGCATCGACTACATGCAGCGCCGCGCGAGCTACATCAACGCGGTGACGCTCGACCAGGTCAAGGCGGCGGCGAAAAAGCTGCTGACCGCAGAGCCGACCATCATGGTCATCGGCCCGAAACTGGCAGGGGCCGGCAAGGGATGAGCCCGACCTTCGGCATCGCCTTCGGCGGCGGCGGTGCGCGCGGGCTGGCGCATATCCATGTCATCGAGGCGCTGGACGAACTGGGCATCAGGCCCGTGGCGATTGCCGGCTCGTCGATCGGCGCCATCATGGGCGCCGGCATGGCCGCTGGAATGACCGGCAAGGACATCCACGACTATGCCCGCGCGATCCTCGGCCGCCGCGCCCAGGTGGCGAGCCGCATGTGGCGGGCGAGGCCGGGCACGATCGCCGAAGCCATGCAGGTCCGCGTCAGCCAGTTCAACGTCGAACGCATCCTGAAGGCCTTCCTGCCCGAAGCCATTCCCGAAACTTTTGCCGAGCTCAAAATTCCGCTGAAGGTGACGGCGACGGACTATTTCGGCCACAAGCTGGCCGTCTTCGACGATGGCGACCTGCACTCGGCACTGGCGGCGTCAGCGGCCATACCCGCCGTGTTCCGCCCGGTCATGCGCGACGGCAGGCTGCTGATCGACGGTGGCATCTACAACCCCGTGCCCTTCGACCTGATCGAGAACGATGCCGACATCATCATCGGCGTCGACGTCGTCGGCGCGCCGGTAGAGCTCGACCGCAAGCACCCAACCACCGTCGACCTGATATTCGGCGCCACGCAGCTGATGATGCAGTCGATCATCGCCAACAAGCTGAAGCAATGCCGCCCCGACATCCTGGTCCGCCCGGCGGTGTCGAAATACCGCGTGCTCGATTTCCTGAAGATCGATGCCCTGATGAACGAGACGGTGGATATCAAGGACGAGCTGAAGCGGCAGGTGGAGAAGGCTGTGGAGGCGCGGGCTGATGCCGCCGTCAAAGCGAGGCGGGGAAAGCTGATCGGGTGAAGATGGTGGCGTGCCGGTAAGGCCTGACGCCTATTCTGCTTGCGGACCTGGCTTAAGCGAACAAAAGGCGACATATGGGAACGGTCGCGTTTGACCCGATGCGGCCATGGGCGAGTTCACGACCGAACGGCGGCAATGCGTCTGATGTCGGTCATTCCGGCCGACTTGACCGCGTAATTGCTGGCGCCATCCTGAGGTCGTCGTTACGCCAGAAGCGGTCGTCGAAGCTCAGAAATCGGGTCCCTCGAAATATCTGGCCTTCAGCCATGTATTCGACAGTCCGCTCCTGTAGCAGCTGTCGGCGCGCTTCGAGATAATGCTTTCAAGCCCCACCTTTTCGAGGGCGCGGAAAATCGCTAGCGCACTGCCCTCGAAATGCTCGCTGTACTGGATCTTGCCGGGGCCGTGCTCAACCAGTTGCCACAGCGCCTGCTTGCGCTGCAGCAACGGCAAGGAGTCTAGATTGCGACCGTCGAGATGGAGGATGTCGAGCGCGACGAACACCAGCCGGCCCGGTTCGTTCCAGATCGCGGCTTCGAGCGAAGGGCGATCGGGAGGGCCCTGCTCGCCTGGCACAATGATCTCGCCGTCGATAATGGCAGCCCGGCATGGCAGCTCGACAGCCAGCGCGATAGGCCAGTATTTCGTGGTCCAGTCGCCGCCGTTCTTGCTGTAAAGACGCACGCCGCCTTTATCGATGATGACCTGCGTTCGGTAGCCGTCAAGATTGACCTCGTGAAGCCATCCCTCATCTTCGGGCGGCTCCTCGACCCGAGTCGGGATCTGCGGCGGAATGAACTCCAGCCGGCCGCCGTTCACCTTGGCATGCTTACTCAATGACGCCACCTTTGATCGCGCAGNGCCGAATTGTCGTTAGCTTCGCATCCACATACTTGTCCTGGCGTACATATCTCGCTCGTTGCGGCGGTCTGGAACCAGGCAGTGTTTTGGCTAATTTCGAGCGAGCTGATTAGTCCATCAAAAGCACCACAGCAGGATGCAACTTCTTCAGATTCGGCAATGATTTCGATTGCCAGGGTATGTCGGGCGTTCCACGCACGACCAGTCGAACACCGGGATGCTTGCGCACCTCGATGGTAAATTTCGCCAGCAGGTTGATGCCGGAAGAGTTGAGAAAGTGGAGGTCNAACGCCGTGACAGGCGCACCGGCGTCGGAACTGGCAAGCCGCATTGCACCGTCGAAGAAAATTTCGCTTCCTTCATTCCATACGCGGTAGTCGTCTGTCTTGATTTCCATAGCTAGCTTCGTTTCATTTAGTTGTGAATTTGCGAGATCGGAATGGAGGCATATGTCTCCACGCAAATCCGATCGCTTTCGTCGGCGGCGCTGAATATCCAAGCCAGGCGCGCGCCGTAGTCGCTCATCAACGTCAGCAATCCAACTCCGGAGCCTCCTACGTCGGGGTTCGCGGCATTGGCCTCAATTCGCTGTATCAGCAGGTCCATGGGGTCGCCAACCGTGATGTCCGCCAGGAGACTTTGGAACTCGGACGCATCTTCACCATCGACGTCATTCGACACCTTGAGCTTGAAGCATTCCGAATCCATCGACGCCTCGATCAAGATCTCACCCGGTGCGCGAAACTTGACGGCATTTTCGATGAGTTCGTTGACCAGATATCCAATGCTGTGCCGCACTTCCATGTAGTCATTGCGGGACGACCGGAAGCGCAACGCGAAAAGATCGGCGATGAAGTCCGAGGTCGTGGCACAATGACGCCAACTCAAGTCGAGAGGTCCGTCGAACA
>NZ_AYWO01000037.1 GCF_000502955.1 Mesorhizobium sp. LNHC252B00
ATCACCTTTTTTGCACCAGCGCCACACGGAACGAATATTATCGGCTAGCACTGTCGTTACGAAGATTCGACGGAGCGAGCCATAGCGCTGACCATTGACCAGGCGATGCGTTCAAGACGCGTGCCAAACGCCCAATGCTGATTTGTCTTGGCTATCCCGTCTGGCACGCGTCGCGTGCCGGACAGAACGTCGTAACTCCGACATCGGATCGCAGGCGTTCCATCTGGATGTCGTGCAATCTGGCGCCTCGACGACAGGCCATGTCGGGGAGGGCCGGTTGAGGAAATGATCATGGCGGCGGCTCGATCGAAGCGGGGAGGGAAGACTGTGCCAACATCGTGGTCCCTCCTGCAGTTTAAGTGAACTGACCGCTTTCCAGCGGCCGAGCATCTGTTTGTCAAACGGCCCTTTAATTGCGGGTAGTTGTCAATCCGGATCTCGCACTGCCATCGCCGGGGTCATGGTCCTTNATGGTCCTTTCCGAGGTCGAATGCCTCATGATGATGTTCGGGTCGGGCGCCTCAACGTTTCCAACGAGATGCAGGTAAACTGCTGTCAGCCGTTTGACCGAGGTCGCCGCAACCACCGTCCCGGCGGGGACATCACGAGTTCCGCGTTGATAGCGGCCCGAGAACTCGTTTGGGGTGGAGTCGACTAAGCCATCTTTTCGTTACCCCACTCAAAGCTGGTGCCGTCAACCCAAATGCAATGAAGGAGAACGGCAATCTTCCGTGCGACCGCCACCTTTGCCTTCTTCAAACCGATCCGTCTTGACAGACGCATCCCCCAGGCTTTCAGGGTGGACCATTTCTTCGTCCGGTGCAGGAGCACGCTGGCCGCCTCGTACAGGTAGGTTCGCAACAGCCGATCGCCCCAGCGTGAGACGCGGCCATTGATATCCGTTTCACCGGACTGCTTTCGTCGCGGCGTTAGGCCGAGATAGGCACCCACATTGGCGGCCGAGCGAAAGCGCGAGGGATCGTCGATCGTGTGGCGGAAAGTGAGCGCAGTCACCACGCCGATGCCGGGGACTGTCATCAGCCGGCGTGTGGTTTCGTCTTCACGAGCGAGATGCCGGACCTGCCGATCAAGTTTCTCCTGTTCACAGCAGACCTGCTCATGGACAGACAGAAGCGCCTGAACCAAAGGGCGAAGCGGATGGCCCTCAGCAACCAGTTCCCAAACCTTTCGCCGGAACTGTGAACCAATCGATCGACTGAACTGCAGCCCATATTCCTTCAGCATGGACCGTGTCTGGTTTTCGAGATCGCGACGNTGAACCAATCGATCGACTGAACTGCAGCCCATATTCCTTCAGCATGGACCGTGTCTGGTTTTCGAGATCGCGACGGATCTCGACAAGCCTTGACCGTGCTGCGAGCATGGACCGGGTGGCCTGACTCTCTGCGCTCTTGACCTTCACTTCCCGATACCAGCCGACGCGAACCAGTTCGGCCAGGCCGCGGGCGTCGTTCTCATCGCTCTTGTTCATTCGGACTGAAAGCGCTGCCTTTGCATGCCGAGCATCAAGGCAGACGACCGGCAGTCCGACCCTTTTCAGCTCGTGCCAGAGCCAGCTGGACATGGCACCAGTCTCAAATCCGATGCGCTCAGCGTGAGGCGCACGTTTATGCAGCAGCTCCGTCAAGGCTCCTGGATCGGACTTTGCCTTTCCCTGGAACACCGTCTTTCCACTATCGTCGACCACGCAGACGCTTGTCTCCCTCTGCGACACATCCAGTCCGACATATTGCTTCACTGCGGCCTCCTTGATCTCAATGGTCGGCGGCTTTTGCCGTCAGCCAAGTCTTCGTTCAAAGGCGCGACGGCAGCAATTACGTCATCGTTTCCAAAACTGGCTCTGACTCACATTTGATGATTTTCGCTGCTGGCGTTGTGCTGTTTTCTGAGGGGAATCAGCACCATGGTGAGAAATTTGCGTTTGTCGTCGTTGATCCCGGAGGGATTAGCCGTCGAGGCCATCGCCGAGAGCGAAGGAGTGATTGCCGTTACCGCCCGCTCAGGGGCGCCAGCGCGACCTTGCCCTCTTTGCCGCAGAGTGTCGCACCGGATCCATAGCCGCTATCTTCGACGAGTTTCGGATCTTCCCTGTACCGGGATGAAGGTAGAGCTTCACCTCGTTGCCCGCCGCTTTATCTGCGATGCGCCATTGTGTCGTCGACGAATCTTCGCTGAACGCTTTGACGACTGCGTTGCCGCCGAGCGATCCCGCCGGACCTCGCGATTGGAGTGTATCGTTCATCATCTTGGGCTGGCGCTCGGCGGCCGGCCGGCGGCCAGTTTTGCGAAGCGGCTGATGGTCCCGGTCAGTAATGACACGCTGCTGCGGGTGGTGCGGCGACGGGCCTGTTTGCAAACAGATCCTCTCAAAGTTGTCGGCATTGATGATTGGGCCTTCCGTCGCGGCCATCGTTACGGCACGGTCGTCTGTGATCTGGAGCGGCGGCGGATCGTGACGCTGTTGCCTGATCGTGAGGTTGCCACCGTCGAGGCCTGGCTCGCCGACCATCCTCAGATCGAAACCGTCTCGCGCGACCGCGGCGGCGGTTACGGTGAAGCGACCGCGAAGGCGTTGCCCGAAGCGGTTCAGGTCGCCGACCGCTGGCATCTCATGGAGAATGCGAGTGCGGCTTTCCTCGACGCCGTCCGCAAGTCGATGCGGACAATCCGAACTGCGATCGGCGCTACGACGGTCAATCCCGATCTGCTCACCTACGCGGAGAAGCGGCAATACGAAGGCTATCTGCGGCGCGAGGAGACAAATGCGGCAATCATGAAACTTGCCAGCGAAGACATCCCCATCAAGGAGATCGTGCGTCGCACCGGCCACAGCCGTAAGCTGGTCCGTCAGGTGGTCCGTGGCCAGCGGACCGATATTTTCCGCGCCCGCCAGAGTTCACTCGAAGCCTGGCTGCCCTTCCTGGACGGGCAATGGAAATCTGGTTGCCACAATGCAAGCGAGCTTTGGCGACGGCTGAAGACAAAGGGCTTTCGGGGACGTCTGGGTGTCGTCAGCGAATGGGCAAGGCGACGACGACGCGCCGAACAGGCATCCGATCAGCAACTCCACAAGGTGCCATCAGCCAGAACGATCGCACGGTTAATGACGACGGCGCGCGATCATCTGAACAAAACCGACACGGTGATGATCGCCGTCATCGAGGCGGGTGTGCCCATGCTGGTGGAAGCACGCAATCTGATCGCTGGTTTCCATTCCATGATCCGCAAGAAAGTCGCCGATGAGCTCGAGCCGTGGATCGCCGACGCCAGCAAAAGCCTCATTGCGTCTTTCGCCAATGGCATCATTCGCGACCGTGCTGCCGTCCGCGCCGCGATCACCGAGCCATGGTCCAACGGGCAGACGGAAGGACAGATCACCAAGCTCAAGCTTGTAAAACGGCAGATGTACGGCCGCGGAAAGCTTGATCTTCTCCAAGCACGTTTGATCGGTGCTGCCTGAAACAAAATATCATCGAGAGTGCGTCAGACCCAAAATTGGACGCCGATTCCCCGGCTTATGGGGTCAATTTTGCACACGATGACGTAATTGCTGCCGTCGCTCCTTTGAACGAAGATTCGGCTGACGGCAAAAGCCGCCGACCATTGAGATCGAGGAGGCCGCAGTGAAGCAATATGTCGGATTAGATGTGTCGCAGCGAGAGACCAGTGTTTGCGTCGTCGATGATGCTGGAAGATCTGTCTTCCAAGGAAAAGTGAAGTCCGATCCGGGAGCACTGACCGAGTTACTCCGCAAACGCGCACCTCACGCCGAGCGCATCGGATTCGAGACGGGCGCCATGTCCAGCTGGCTCTGGCATGAGCTTAAACGGGTCGGAATGCCGGTTATCTGCATTGATGCTCGACATGCGAAGGCGGCACTTTCAGTTCGAATGAACAAAAGTGATGAGAACGATGCCCGCGGCCTGGCCGAGCTGGTTCGCGTCGGCTGGTATCGGGAGGTCAAGGTCAAAAGCACGGAGAGCCAGGCAACCCGATCCCTCCTGGTGGCGCGATCGCGACTTATCGCCATCCGCCGCGATCTCGAGAACCAAGTTCGGTCAATGCTGAAAGAGTACGGGCTGCAGTTCAGTCGCTCAATCGGTGCGCAGTTTCGGCGAAAGGTCGAGGCGTTGGTTGTCGACGGGCATCAGCTTCGATCCGTGATCGAGCCGCTTCTGACCGTCCATGAACAGGCCTGCAGGGAACAGGAAAAGCTGGAGCGGCAGGTACGACGCCTTGCTCGTGAGGATGACACCACGCGCCGGCTTATGACGGTTCCTGGCGTCGGCGTCGTGACGGCGTTGACCTACCGCCACACGATCGATGATCCTTCGCGCTTTTCCTCGGCCAGTGACGTCGGCGCCTACCTTGGTCTGACACCGCGGCGAAAACAATCTGGGGAAACAGATGTCAACAGCCGTGTCTCACGCTGGGGAGATCGGCTGTTGCGGACCTATTTATACGAAGCGGCCAGCGTCCTCATGCACCGGACAAAGAAATGGTCGACGCTGAAGGCGTGGGGCGTTCGCCTGTCGAAGCGGATCGGCATGAAAAAGGCGAAAGTGGCGGTTGCTCGCAAGATCGCGGTTCTGCTCCACTGCCTCTGGGTTGACTGGCACCAGCTTTGAGTGGGGCGGCGAAAAGATGGCGTGACAGATCCGCGCTCGATCCCAATCGCGGGTCCGCTTCCGAAACCCGTGATGTCCCCGCCGGGACGGTGGTTGTGGTGACCTCGTTGAATCGGCTGACGTCGACTTCGAACTTCGTTGCACACGTTGAGGCGCCCAACCCGAACATCATCATGAGGCATTCGACCTCGGAAAGGACCATGACCCCGGCGATGACAGAGCGAAACTCGGATTGACAATCACCCGCAATTAAAGGGCCGATTCACATCTGTTCGGCGATGCGCCAAGGACGGTCAATCGTGGAGAAGGCGCATGAGCATCCCGATCGCACGAACCGTCGCCGAGTTGCGCATAGCTGTGGCCGGATGGCGTCAGAATGGCCTGAAGGTCGCTGTCGTGCCGACTATGGGTGCCTTGCATGAAGGCCATCTGAGCTTGATGCGTGCCACGCTCGCCAAGGCCGCGCGGCCGATCTCGCGGCCTACCCGCGCACTGAGCATGACAATACCGCCAAGCTCGCGCCGCTCGGCGCTCATCTGCTCTACGCGCCAAATGCAGCGGACGTCTATCCGGAAGGGTTCGCCACCATGGTGTCGGCGGGTGGGGTGAGCGATGGCCTGTGCGGCGCGTTCTGTCCCGGCCATTTCGACGCGTGGCAACCGTCGTCAAGCTCTTTCTGCAGACGCGTGCCGATCTCGCCTTCTTCGGCGAGAAGGATTTCTAGCAACTGCACGTCGTTCGCCGGCTCGTCCGCGATCTCGACATCCAATCGAGATCGTCGCAATCCGACGGTGCGTCAAGCCGACGGCCTAGCAATGTCGTCGCGCAATGTCAGGCTCTCGGCCGAACAGAGGTTAGCGGCGCCCAAGCTCCCCAAAATCCTCCCCACCTCGGCCGAGCGCTGTCGGCGGGGGCGCCGGCGGAGCTTGTGCTTGCCGAGGCCAGGCAAGCGATCCTGCCGGTTACGACCAATTCGAGTATCTCGATACGAGCAGACCATGGCCTGTCGCCACTGGGAGAGCATGAGGAACTGTGGGGCGGTTGGTGGCGGAGGTTCTCTGAACGGGCCGGAACCGCGCCACAGAAAGTGCCCGTTTTGCCGCAGCGTGACTGCCCCACAGTTCCTCATGCTCCCCTGTAAGTCGTCGTGAGAAGCTCCGCCCTGTGCACGGCTTTCCCGCGCTCCGACTACTACGGAAGCTCCGCCCTTGGTGCCGTCTATCTCCGGCCGTCTCGGCTAGCCCAGTGCCATACTGGGCAGACAGTCCAAGTTCCCGTGTTCCGATTTCCGACCTTGATGCCCGTAGGCGGTGAGCTTTACCCCAGGCGATGCGGAAGACAGCGCCATGAGCGCTCCCCCGTCCGTCTTGGGCGCTTTTGACGCGCCCCGCAGGGGAGATAGACCAGCCGACCGCGACTGATCGCTTCTTACCTCCCATGCCAACAGCACGATTTGGAGGCGTCAACGGTTGAATCCGAGGCTTCCGGCGCTCGCTTCGTTATCTCGCCATAGACACTGTGGTAGCCCGGCCTGCGGTCGATGGTCTGCACCCGGTACAGTTCAGGCCGATCTGCTTCTGACACCCAACCGGCGACGCCCGGTCGAGCTTCTCGGCCCCTTCCGCCCGCGCTCCTGCAGGCGGGGCGGCATTGCAGCCGCCGGTCGAAAATCAGCAAGCTTGAGAGGTGGCTATTCCATGTTCACCTCCGGCGCCGCCATGGCGCACCGTCGAGACCGATATACCGCTCCATGGCTGTCCTCCGTTCGATGCCTGGGCCCGAATCGGAGCCCGTTCTTCATCCTATCGGGATAGCCAGCCGGCTAGAGGTTCGAACATCGCCGCCACGTCTGAGGTGGCCACCGCTCCCGCGATTACGTCATGTTTGTTCTTCGGCCCCCGGCAGGCCAGTTGCTTTATGCGGTTTGCCGGTTGCCTGCCGAATTCCAAGGGCAGGAGCTGATGACGTCCTCAATCGCGGAAACAAGCATCTCACCAAGACGCACCGAAGCACGCGAGCGCGCTTGCTCGGGGGGCGCGATCAGCACCAGATCGAAGAGCGGAGCATTCTTCAACGGCCTGACCTCGGCATCAAAGGCGCCCTCGAAATAGTGGGCGGTAAAGGGATCGACCAGCGCGATGCCCAATCCCGCAATCGCCAGATGGGCCGCAGTGAGAGAAATGTGGCCGTCGACGCTGCTTTTCTCCTGGATCATACGGGCGAGCAGCGTGTCCTCGCATAAGGCAAGCATGTATCCCATGCCGGGCACGATCAGCGGTGTGTCGCCGCTGTTGGCGATGTCGAACACCTTGCCGGTTTCGCCGAGGCCTGTGTGGCGGGGCGCCCCCAGCGCGACATAGGGCAATCGCCACCGCGCCACGACATTGATGTCTTGCATGTCACTGAGCGGGCTCACCAGGCCGAGGTCGAAACGGCGAGTGCGGACCCAATGAAAGATGCGCTGCGTGCCGCGCAATTCCACAGTGATCGAAATGTCGCCAAACGCTTTCTGCCACGCGCTGACCGCTTTCGGTATGACCTGCGAAACGGCAGCCGGCACGGTGCCGAGTGTGATCTGGGTGCCTTTGTATTCACCGATCTCCTGCGCGGCGCGTTCGATCTCCTTTAGGCCATTGAACGAGCGGTCGACCTCGGCGAACAGCATTCCGGCCTCCGGCGTCGGCGTGACGCCGCGGCCATGACGGATGAAAAGCGGGTAGGAAACGCGGCGTTGCAACACGGCGATCAGTCGCGTGACGTTGGGTTGAGAGGTGTTGAGCATCCGGGCGGCGGCCGAGATTGAACCGCTCATCATCACGGCCCGGAAGGCCTCAATTTCACGGAATCCGAGCATCGCCAACCTATATCAAATGATAATATCGTACGTCCAAGATCATATTAGTCAAGATAGCTGAGATGTGCTTTTCTAGTTCCAAGGGAGGACAAGACCATGGCTCAAAATTTCCAAGCCGCTATCTCACGGCGCCAGTTCGGGCGGATGGCGGCGGCGCTGGGCGCCGGTGCTGCGCTGTTGCCGCTTGGTGGAGGTCAAGCTCACGCTGATCCTAAGCGCGGAGGGCGGCTGAGGATCGGCGCCAGCGGCACCAATGCCTCGGAAAGCTGGGACCCTGCCACCTGGGGCGTGAGCGCGATCATGGGACTGGGCGGCTTCTGCTGCATCTACAACAATCTGGTCGAGATTGGCTCCGATGGCGTGCTCAAGCCGGAATTGGCCGAGAGCTTCGAGGCCGCGCCGGATGCCAAGACCTGGACTTTCAAGCTGCGCTCCGGCGTGACCTTCTCCAACGGCAAGACCCTGACGGCCGACGACGTGGTGGCCTCGATCAACCACCATCGCGGGCCGAACTCGAAGTCCTCGGCCAAGCCGATCGTCGCGGGCATCGCCGACATCAAGAGCGACGGGCCGAACACGGTCGTCATCGAACTCAGCGGTGGCAACGCCGACTTCGCCTATCTGCTCACGTACTACCATCTGGTGATCGGCTGCGCAGACAACGGGAAGGTCAACTGGAATGCCCATATCGGCACCGGCGGCTACACGCTGACCGAATACGAGGTCGGCTACCGGGCGCTTCTGACTCGCCGGGGCGACTACTGGAAGAACAATGCCGCCTGGTTCGATGAAGTCGAGATCATCGGCATCGACGACGTGGCGGCACGCATGAATGCGGTGCTCACCGGCGAAGTCGACGTTATCAGCGACGCCGACATCGCGACCGTCGAGCGGCTGAAGGCGCGCTCGGACGTGGTGGTGGAGGAAGTAGTCGGCACCCAGCACTACACCATGCCGATGTTCACCGACACCGCGCCGTTCGACAATGTCGACGTGCGGTTGGCGCTCAAATATGCGATCGACCGCGAGGAAATGGTCAAGAAGATCCTCTACGGACACGGAAGGGTCGCCAACGACCAGCCGATCGCGCCCGCGAACCGCTACTACGACGCGGACTTGGCCGCGCGCCCCTACGATCCCGAAAAGGCCAGATTCCATCTGAAGAAGGCCAACGCCGACGGCCTGAAGGTCGACCTGCATGCCGCCGACGCGGCATTCACAGGCGCGCTGAACACCGCCGTCCTATTCAGCGAGCAGGCCTCGAAGGCCGGCATCAACGTCAATGTCGTCCGCGAGCCGAACGACGGCTACTGGTCGAATGTCTGGACCAAGAAGCCCTTCGTCATGTGCTTTTGGCAGGGGCGCCCCACCGAGGACTGGATGTTCAGCCAAGTCTATGCCGCCGACGCGCCGTGGAACGACACGCACTGGAAGAACCCCAAGTTCAACAAGCTGATGCTGGAAGCACGCAGCGAACTGGACGACGCCAAGCGCAAGCAGATGTATGGTGAGATGCAGCGCCTGGTGTCGGACGATGGCGGCGTCATCATCCCGATGTACGCCAATTATGTCTGGGTTCGCCGGGCGCAACTCTCGCACGGTCCGCGTCTGAGTTCGGTTTCTGCGCTGGACGGCGCAAAATGCGGCGAGCGCTGGTGGTTTGCCTGATCGCCAGAGCAACGGTCAGCTCGGTTGCGGCTGGCCGTTGCGCCTGATTTCCGACTAGAGAACCTCGCCATTTGGCCGCCGCCCGAGCGCGGGGGGGCTTAGCTTTGGCGACGAGGAGCATATTGCATGAACGAGAAACGACGGCTTAACCTTCGCCGTCTGCTGAAGCCGCGGTCCGTTGCTCTAATTGGCGGGCGCACGCTTGCGCCATCGGTCGAGATGCTACGGCACGCCGGCTTCGAGGGCAGGATCGACATCGTCAATCCGTCGCATGCCGAGATCGCCGGGATCGATTGCGTTCCGACCATCGACGACCTGCCCGACGCGCCCGACGCTGCCTTCCTGAACGTCAATCGGCACCTGACCATCGAGGCCGTGGCGGCGCTGGCGCGGCGCGAAGCCGGCGGCGCGGTGTGCTTCGCCGCCGGCTTCGGAGAGATGGGCGAAAACGGCAAGTCGCTGCAGGGCAAGCTTGTCGCCGTCGCGGGCGATCTGGCGATCGTCGGCCCCAACTCCAACGGCCTGCTCAACCGGCTCGACCGGTTGGCGCTGTGGCCCATGAACGACCACGAGCCTTACGCAGTGGAGAGCGGCGCGGCCATCATCTCGCAGTCCGGCGGCATCGCCTATGCCTTCGTGCGCGACCGGCGCCAGGTGCGCGCCGCCGTCGTGGCGTCCACCGGCAACCAGGCGCTGCTGGATGTCGCCGACTGGCTGGCGGTGCTTGGCGAGGATCCGCGCATCACCACCATCGGCATCTTCCTTGAAGGGCCAGGCAACGTGGCAGAGCTGTCAGAAGCCGCCAAAGTTACCAGGGCGCGTGGAGTGCCGGTGGTTGTGCTGAAGAGCGGGCGCAGCGCGCTTGGGGCGGAGATGGCGCTCACCCACACCGGCTCGATGGCCGGAGACGACCATCTGTTCGACGCCTTGTGCGACCGGCTCGGCTTCACCCGCGTCCACACGCTGCCGCAGCTTCTCGAGACGTTGAAGGCGATGAACGTCTGGCGCGGCCGCTTGACGGGCAACCGTATGACGGTGCTGACGGCAAGCGGCGCCTCCCGCGCGCTGTTCGCCGACGCGGCGGCGGACGCGGGGCTGGCGCTGCCCGCGCCATCGGCGGCGACCGCAGCCTCGCTGCGCAAGCAACTGCCGGAGTTCGCGCATGTCTCGAATCCGCTCGACCACAATGCAGCCTACACCGGCATGGTCGGGCTTTCGCTGGAGAACGAGCCGGCGCTCTACGAGTGCTTCCGCACCATGCTGGCGGACGGCTACGACATCGGCGTGATGAACTCCGACGGCGGAGACGGACCGCTCGGCTCGCCGAGCCTCAAGGCATGGGTGCGGGCGGCGAGGGACACGGGCGTTGCCTCGGCGCTGGTCACCACCATGCCCGACTCCATTTCCGAAAACGCCCATCGCGTCTGCCGGGAGAACGGCATCGCCGCACTGCACGGGCTGGAAGACGGAATCGCGGCCATCGCCGCGGTGGTCCGTCACAGCCAGCGCCTCGCGACGGCTGCAGATGGCGATATCGGCCTTCCCGAGGCGGTCACCGCCGACTGTGAGTCGCAAATCATCGACGAATGGCGCTCCAAGGCGGCGCTCGAAGCCGCCGGCCTGCCTTTCCCCGCCCGGCGCATGGTCGTACGAGACGAGGTGGCAGCCGCCGCCGCCGCGATCGGTTTCCCCGTGGTGCTGAAGGCGGTTTCGCCGCTTCTGCTGCACAAGAACAGGATAGGCGCCGTTGCTGTCGGCCTTGCGGACGACGCGGCGTTGGCTGGCGCGCTGGACCGGATGGAACAGGCGCTCTGCGCGGCCGGCATCGAGCCGGACGGCTTCCTTATCGAGAAAATGGTTTCGGGGGTGGCGGCCGAGATCATCGTCGGCGTCAAGGCAAGCCGCATCTACGGCCATGCGCTGGTGATCGGCGCCGGCGGCGTCAATGTCGAGCATCTGAAGGATTCGGCGGTCCTGCTTTTGCCGGCGACGCGGGCGATGATCGAAGCGGCGATAGCCGGTCTGCGGACGGCCGCTGGCCTGTCTGAGCAAGCTAGAAAACGGCTGGCCGACATCGCCGAGGCGGTCGCCGTCTATGCGGTGACCAACCGGCACACGCTCGTTTCGCTGGACATCAATCCGGTGATCGTGACGCGGGAGGGCGATGCGGTCGCCGTCGACGCGCTGATTGAGACGAGGGCGACGGCATGAGCAACGATTCTATCATCGGCGTGCGCGGCCCGGATTTCGAGCTGCCGATCGAGCGCGGCGCCATAAGGCAGTTCGCGCGCAGCCTCTATTCGTCGCATCCGGCCTGGATGGAGGCGCGTGACGCGGTCGTGCCGCCGACCTTCCTGGTCATGGCCGGCTATCATTGGGGCTATATCCTCGAGCGGCCGCCGGCCGGATCGGCGCTCGCCGCGATCGACGCGCGCGGCACGACCGATGGCGAGCAGTCCTTCGAGTTCTTCGGCCCGCCCCCGCGGGCCGGCGACAGCTTGATCGCCTCGACTGAGGTCGTCGATCATTTCTTCAAGGAGGGCCGATCCGGCAGGCTCGAATTCTTCGTGATGAAGACCGACTTCCGCGATGCGACAGACGGGCGCCTGGTGGCGCGCTGGATGCCAACTTCCATTCGAACGGACCGGCCTCCGGGGCTCGCCGCCGCTGGAACGGTGCGCGAGCGCCCCTGGCTCCGGCGCGGCGAGGCCCGGATCGAACTCGACCAAATTCACGCCGCGAAAACGACGCTTGGAATCGGCGACTGCCCTGGCGAAGTTGCCGTTCCGGGCCTGACGCTGACCGAGATGGTCCGCTATCAATGCGCGTCCGGCGAAGACTCGCCAGGTCACCATGATACGTTGGCGGCGCGGGCACAGGGGCTGCCAGAATTTATCTCCGTCGGCATGCACCATGCCGGCGTGCTCGGCGCCTATGCCGCCCATTGGCTGGGACCGGAGAATGTGAGAGCCATCCGCGCCCGCTTTCTGGATACCGTCTGGCCGGGAGATGTGCTGACATATATCGGCAGGATTCGCGGCTTCGGCGACCGTGAGGAGGGCCGGACGGTGGAACTCGACCTGGAATGCCTGCGCGACGGCGTGGCGGTGGTGCGCGCCAAGGCCACGTTCATGAGGCCAAAAGGACTATGACGCAAATCACTCGGCTCGTCCTGCAGCGGCTGGCGCTCGGCTTCGTCACGCTTCTGATCGTCTCGGTCCTGATCTTCTGGTCGGTGGAATTGCTGCCGGGCGACGCGGCGCAGGAAATCCTCGGTCAGTCCGCAACGCCGGAGACGGTGACGGCGCTTCGCCACCATCTCGGCCTCGACCAGCCACCCATGACCCGCTACGCGCACTGGCTGCAGGGCATAACTCATGGCGATTTCGGCACGTCCATCGCCAACGGGCGGCCGGTCTTGCAACTGATCACCGGGCGGCTCGGCAATACGCTGTTCCTCGCCGCCTTCGCGGGCATCATCGCCGTTCCGCTGGCGCTGATGCTCGGTATCATGGCCGCACTCCTGCGCAATTCGTTCTTCGACAGGGCGGCCGGCATCTTCACGCTGACTGCGATCTCGTTTCCCGAGTTCTTCGTCGCCTATATCCTCACCCTGTTCCTGTCGGTGAAGCTCGGCCTGTTTCCGTCGATCTCGAACATCACGCCGAGTACTGACTTGGCCGAACGTGTCTACCGCTCCTTCCTGCCCGCCCTGGCGCTGACGCTGGCAATCACGGCGCATATCATGCGCATGACGCGCGCCGCCCTCATCAACCTGTTCAGTCTGCCCTACATCGAAATGGCCCGCCTCAAGGGCGCGTCACCGGGGCGAGTCGTCATGGTGCACGCGCTGCGCAATGCTCTGGCGCCGATCGTCAACGTCGTCGTTCTGAACCTCGCCTATCTCATCACCGGCGTGGTTATCGTTGAGGTCGTGTTCGTCTATCCCGGCGTCGGCCGGCTGCTGGTGGATTCGGTGTCGAAGCGTGACTTGCCGGTGGTGCAGGCCATCTGCCTCATCGTCTCGATCACCTACATCCTGCTCAATCTCTTCGCCGACATCGTATCAATCGTTTCCAATCCTCGCCTGATGCATGCGAAGTGAGGCCGGGATGACGACGCTGACACGCACCTTGAAGGGCATGCCGCCGACAGCGGTGTTCGGCGTCGCAATTATCACGATCTATGTCCTGGTAGCCATATTTGCCCCAATGCTTGCGCCCTACAGCGAGCGCGCGGTCGTCGGCGGTCAGTACCTGCAATGGTCAGCCGAGCATTGGCTGGGCACTGACAATCTCGGCCGGGACATGTTGAGCCGGCTCATCTTCGGTGCGCGCAACACGCTCGCCATCGCCTTCTTCGCGACGGCGCTGGCTTTCGCGATCGGCACAGTCGCGGGCCTGCTGGCGGCCACGCTAGGCGGCATGGTCGACCAGGCTCTGTCGCGGTTCGTCGACATTATCATGGCCGTGCCGGGACTGATCTTCATACTGCTCCTGCTGACGATCTTCGGCACCGGCGTCGGCACGCTGATCGCGGTCATCGCCATCCTCGATTCCACGCGCGTGTTCCGGCTGGCGCGAGCGGTGGCGCTCGGCATCGTGGCGATGGATTTCGTCGAGGCGGCGCGGGTGCGTGGCGAGGGGCTGCTGTGGATCATGCGCCGCGAGATCCTGCCGAACGCGGCGGCGCCGCTGGTGGCGGAGTTCGGCATGCGCTTCTGCTTCGTGTTCCTGACCATCGCCTCGCTCTCTTTCCTCGGCCTCGGCATCCAGCCGCCGCTGGCCGACTGGGGTTCGATGGTGCGGGAAAACGCGACGCTGATCACCTTCGGCGACATCACGCCGCTGCTGCCCGCCGCGGCGATCGCGCTGATCACGGTCGCCGTCAATTTCGTGGTCGACTGGATTCTCCACAAGGTCAGCGGGATAAAGGACTGAGCGATTTGATATCGGATTCATCCAACGCTCCTCTTCTGACGATCCGCGGCCTGCGCATCGAAGGCAAGGCGCAGGATGCCTGGACGCCCATCGTCAAGGGCGTCGACCTGACGGTCAAGCGCGGCGAGGTGTTCGGCCTGATCGGCGAGTCGGGCGCGGGCAAATCCACCATCGGGCTCGCCGCCATGGGCTTTGTGCGCGACGGCTGCCGCTTTGCCGGCGGCAGTGTGCTGTTCGACGGCATCGAGCTGATCGGCGCGCCGCGCAAGGTGCGACTGGGGATGCGCTCATCGCGGATCGCCTATGTGGCCCAATCGGCGGCCGCGAGCTTCAACCCGGCGTTCCGCCTGATCGACCAGCATGGCGAATTTCCTGTTCTGCGCGGCCTGATGACCCGCGCGGAGGCGGAAGCCAACGCGATCGAGCTCTACCGGAAGCTTCAGTTGCCAAATCCCGACGAGATCGGCTTCCGCTATCCGCACCAGGTCTCAGGCGGACAGTTGCAGCGAGCGATGACGGCCATGGCCATGGCCTGCCGACCCGACCTGATCATCTTCGACGAGCCGACGACCGCGCTCGACGTCACGACCCAGATTGAAGTGCTGTCGGCGATCCGCGACGCGGTGCAATCGCTCGGCACGGCGGCCATCTATGTTAGCCACGACCTTGCCGTGGTGGCACAGATGGCCGACAAAATCATGGTGTTGCGCAACGGTGAAACCGTCGAGGAGGCGCCGACGCGCACTATGCTGTCAAGCCCTCGGCACGACTACACCAAGTCACTTTGGGCGGTGCGCAGCTTCCGAGCGCCGTCGCGGCCCGACGCGGAACCGCCGCCGCCGCTGGTCAGAATTGAATCCGTGGATGCCGCCTATGGAGCGGTAAAAGTGCTGTCTGATGTATCGTTCGTGCTGCCAAAGGGGCGAACGGTCGCAGTGGTCGGCGAATCCGGGTCGGGGAAATCCACGCTCGCCAAAGTTCTCATGGGGCTGCTCCCGGCGAAGGCCGGCTGCGTCGAGCTCGCCGGAAAGACGCTGCCGCCCAGCTACCGCGAGCGTACAAAGGCCGATCTCAGGCAGGTGCAGATGATCTACCAGATGGCCGACACCGCGCTCAATCCGCGCCAGCGGGTGCGTGAGATCGTTGGACGGCCGATTAGTTTCTATCTCGGGCTAAAAGGCAAGGCGTTGGAGGCGCGCACGCGCCAGCTTTTGCAGGACATGGAGCTCGATCCGGACATCTACATCGATCGTCTGCCGTCGGAACTGTCGGGCGGCCAGAAGCAGCGCGTCGGCATTGCTCGCGCACTCGCCGCCGACCCGCAGCTCGTGATTTGCGACGAGGTGACGAGTTCGCTCGACCAGCTTGTCGCCGAGAGCGTGCTAAAGCTCCTGGTGCGACTGCAGCGCGAACGCGACCTCACCTACATGTTCATCACCCACGACCTCGCGACCGTTCGTGCGATCGCCGATGAGGTAGTGGTCATGAAGGAAGGCAAGGTCGTTGAGAAAGGCCCCAAGGACGAGATGTTCCGGCCGCCGCATCATCCGTACACGGGCTTGCTCTTGTCTTCTGTCCCCGAAATGGACCCAGACTGGCTGACACGGCTGACAGCAAAGAACACGATGGCGGTTAATACGTAGGCCTAGCCCGGCTTTACGCCGAGCGCACGCTCGATTTTTCTGGGATGGACATCGAGGCCGAACTCTGTCCAGAGCCGGTTCGTCAGTTCGCGTGCCCGAATGGGCTCGCCTGGAACCACCTGGGCCCTGAATGCCAGGCCACGAAAGACGCTCGGATGGCGAACGCCAGCGGAGGCACTCGACCGCTACTGAAACAGGATATGATCGCAAGTGTTGCGACGACCGGTTGAATCCGCCCAATACGCGTGCGGGGCCTACTCCGAACTTCTGCATCGCCGCGGCATCCAGGCAAGCATGAGCCGTGTCGGCAATCCTTACGACAATGCGAAGGCGGAGAGCTTCATGAAAACCCTGAAACAGGAAGAGGTGCAAGGTCTCGCCTATGAGGATGCAGATGATGCCCGCAAGCACATCGGTGCTTTCATAGAGACCGTTTACAACACGCTGCGCCTGCATTCATTCGGCGCTCGACTACCTCAGTCCGGAGGAATACGAACAGAAGCATTCACGCGGGCGACAGATGGAAAAGGCTGCATAGCTTAACACGGGAGGTGTCCGCGATTTTCCTTGTCTCAGTCTGGGGGTGCACTCCAGTCCCGGTCGGCTTCGTCCATGACGTCCGCGATTGCGTCATCCTGGATCCGGACGCCCAAGTGCAGGCGGCGGTGCGACTGTTCTTCGATACCTTCAGACGCACCGGTTCCTATTTGGCGGTGGTCAAGGAGTTCCACGCGAAGGATCTGGTCTTCCCGCGCCGCCTGAGAAGCGGCGCCCACAAGGGTGAGCTGGTCTGGACGGAACTCCTGCATTGTCGCGCGCGACAGATCATCCACAACCCCCGCTATGCCGGCGCCTTCGTCTTCGGCCGCACCAAGAACCGGCGTTTGCCGAATGGCAAATACTCTTCCCGGCAGGTCCCGAGCGAGGATTGGATCCTATTGCGCGATACACATCCGGGCTACATTAGCTGGGAAGACTACCTGTCGAACCTGGAGCGGGTGAACGGCAACGCGCTTGCGTGGAGTTCGGAGCGGCACCATGGTCCCGCCCGGGAGGGGCCGGCCCTGCTGCAGGGGCTCGTGATCTGCGGTGCCTGCGGGGAACGGATGTCGGTGCGCTATCACTCTCATCGCAAGGGCGAGATACCGAGCTACTGGTGCGGCCGTCGCCCAATGCACCGAGGCGAGATTGGTCTGTGCCAAACGATACATGGAGGCGCGCTCGATGCGGCGATCGGAGAAATCCTCATCGAGGCGATGACGCCGCTCTCGATCGAAGTGGCGCTGGGCGTGCAGCAGGAACTCGCAACCCGCCAGGAGGAAGCCGACCGGCTCCGCCGACAGCATGTGGAGCGGGCCAAGTACGAAGCCGAACTCGCCCAACGTCGCTTCCTCAAGGTCGATCCCGACAACCGCCTGGTCGCTGACGTGCTGGAAGCGGATTGGAACGCCAAGTTACGGGCGGTTGCCGCCGCGCAGGAAGCATACGACAAATCCGCCGCGGCTGACGTCAGTGTCGTTAACGATACGGAGCGGGCGGAATTGATGGCCCTTGCCAGCGACTTCCCACGCCTCTGGCGGGATCCGCGCACGAAGATGAAGGACAAGAAGCGCATGCTGCGCCTGTTGATCGATGACGTGACCCTCACCAAGGGGGACACGGTGCATGTCGATATCCGTTTCGTCGGCGGCGCGACGCGTTCGCTCGATCTGCCGCTGCCGAAGTCGTGCGTCGTGTTGCGTACGACAGATGCCGCCGTGGTGCAGGAAATCGATCGACTCATCGACACCTATACCGACAAAGAGATCGCCGACCTCCTCAACGAGCGCGGGGTGCGCACGGTGGTGACGATCCCGTGGACCGCTGCACGTATCGGGCGGCTTCGCCATATCTATCAGCTTACCGATCGGCGTACGCGCCTGCTCGCGCAGGGCCTGCTGACCCCTGAGGACGTCGCGACCCGCTACGGTGTCGTGATCTCCACCGTGCATCTCTGGCGTCGGCGGGGCCTGCTGCGTGCCCACCCGGTCAACGATCGGGGCGACTTCCTCTACGAGATCCCGCCGCAGGACCTGCCGGCGAAGTTTGCTCACAAACTTGTTTATCAGGTCGATCCCGTCATCACATAGCTGACGAGGTGCAGTATGAGCCTAAGCCCTTCTCATGCGCGATGCCCCGATTGTTGCGGGACGGGTCATGCCGTAGTGGCCGCACAGTTCGTCGTAGCGGCGCGTCAGGTCCTCCCGGGGGTCCTTGTCCAGGTTGCGGAACACCGCTGACAGGCTGTCGCTGCGATGCTCGCGGGGAGCCCCGCCGAGCGACCACAGCGCGTTCTGCAGGCCTTCCGCCAGAGCGACGAAACTCTCGCCGCCGAGCACGACATGCGCATGCTCGAAGCCGGAATTGGCGAGCCGGAAATGGTAGAGCCGGTGATCGAGCGGCTGGTCCGCGATCGTGACGCCGGCGGCTGCCATGTCGGTGAAATCCGACAATCCCATGCGCCCGGGTACGTGAACCTGCCGGAAGATGACCTCCTGTTCCTCGCCATGGACGGCGCGCCAGGCTCGGACCCGGCGCTCGATCGTGCGGCGAATGCCAGCTCCAAGCTCGGGATGACGCCGGATCATCTCATCGAAGATGGCGATCGACCGGATGCCGGGAGCCGCCCGCAGCAGCGGCACGATCTCGGCGTCGAAAATCTCCGCGAGCGGATCGGGCCGGCGCCGTTGCCGCGGAACCTTCTTTTGCGAGGGCAGCCTCAAATCGTTCTCGATGCGATAGGCCGTGGCCGTGCTGATCGACGCCTTCGCCGCCGCGACGGCCGTCGTATTGGTCTGCCGGAACTTCATGAAAAGCCTCATCTGGTGATCGGTTACGTGGCGGCCGGGCACAAAGTGATTCCTCCCCAACAGGAAAAACCACCGGCATACCCAGACGAACGCCCCCGAAAAGGAACGCGCCGCCGGCGGATTGAAACTCCGGTCGGGATTGCCGCGCCGCACGGGCCTCGCGACCGGGTCAAACTGACGCTTGCCGTTCGCCAGTCCCGTGATGGCCGCAAGCTTTCCACTGCCAGGTTCGTCAGATCTCTTGCATTGATCTCTGCGATCCTGCTCACCAATGCCTTGGTGCAGAAAATTGAGCGCTTACCGACATTTTCTGTCGGGTCTGTCGAGTCCGCCCCACCGGTTGCACAGCCTTTTCATGTCCTGCCTCGGGAAGAATAGCTGAACAGCAATGAAACCTCTTGCTTCAGCTCGTGTCAGCCTAACAGGCACGAATCTTGAATGTCCTTCGTTGCCGAACCGGTACCGCCAGCCGCCATTCACACGACAGGCGTTCGAAACCAATAAATGCTCTAAATCTGCGACTAACCAACAAGGATTGCATTATGCCAAATAAAAAAAAGAACTCATATTCTATATTGGGCGATTATGCTGAGTGCGCAAGAATGATAAATGCGCGTAACACAAAAATCGTTGATACAGACAGCAATAAAGGGCATGGCGTCTTCGCTTCTCGTCAATTCATGCCCGGCGAGGTTGTTATGATTGGGTTAATCGACCGCTTGGAGGAAGTTAGGACGATATACACGATTCAAATGGATTGGAATGTTCATGCTCTGTTTGAGGAGCCAGCTATCCGTTCGAACCATTCTTGTAATCCCAATCTAGCGATCGTGCCTAACCGATTCGGAGCCTATGATTTTATCGCTATTCAGGAAATCTCTCGTGACGTCGAACTGACCTGGGATTATGCTACCTCAGAGAGCGAGAGTATCGCGGTACCAGTCTGTCTTTGTTCAGCGGCAAATTGCCGAAAATCAGCCGGAGGCTTCTTCACGTTGCCTCCGGATCATCCGATGCTCTCGGCAGGATTCTACGCTCCCTATCTCCAACGGAACTCTGGACGGTTTCCGAGGGGGATAGGAATGTTTGCAAAGTTGGTTGGCTCCTAGTCTTAGTCTAGTCATATGAATCTAAAATTCGCTGCATAAGGTCTGCTCGGCCTTTTGGCAGAAGCGCTTGACTGATGAGAGGATGTCGTCGGCGGATTTGACCCAGCGATAGGGCTTTGGGTTCTCATTGTGCCGCTCAATGAAGGAGCGGATGTCGGCTTCGAGTTGGCTGGTCGAGGTGTGGACGCCGCGACGCAACTGCTTGCGGGTGAGTTCGGCAAACCAGCGTTCTACCTGGTTGATCCAGGATGCCGATGTCGGCGTGAAGTAGACATGGTAGTGCGGCCGTCGCGCCAGCCATGACCTAACCAACGCGGTTTTATAAGTCGCGTAGTTATCCATGACGATGTGGACGTCGAGGTCCGGCGGAATACTGGCATCGACCTGCTTCAGGAAGTCCAGTAACTCGGTGGCCCGGTGCCGTTTGTAGCACTTGCCAATAACGAAGCCGGAGGCGACGTCGAGCGCTGCAAACAGCGAGGTGGTGCCGTGCCGGACATAGCTATGTGTCCGACGCTCGGGCATGCCCCGCATCATCGGCAGCACGGGCTGCTCACGGTCGAGCGCCTAAATCTGGCTCTTCTCGTCGACGCTGAGCACGAGCGCCCTATTGGGTGGCGACAGGTAGAGCCCGACGATGTCGCGCACCTTGTCGACGAACAGCGGATCGCTCGACAACTTGAACGTCTCCGAGCGGTGCGGCGCGGCGATCAGGATGAGAGGTCTCTCCCAGATTGTCGCGCTATAGCAACAGCCATTCGCTCGCGCAGCCGCCGTAAGGCGTTCGGCCTGAAAAATAGCTTGAAGCCTTGTGTTGCAGGGATTCCCAAGGGGTTTGAAGTATTGGAAAATGCCGGAAATCGAATCCGATCCTGTCCCTTTCCGGTGTTTTCGCGATGCTGCCATCCCGTCCGTCACGCAACAGGAATGACCTCTTCCGCGAACGTCTGGACGCGATCATCAACATGAGGCACCCGCTGGTCCGGCTTTCAGGTCTGATGCCATGGGCACGGTTCGATGAGACGTTCGGCCGCTTCTACCGTCCGGTCGGCAGGCCGGCCAAGCCGACGCGGTTGATGGTCGGGCTGCATTACCTCAAGCACGTCCATGACCTGTCGGACGAGGAGGTGGTGGATCGCTGGGTGGAGAATGCCTACTGGCAGTATTTCTGCGGCTTCGAGTTCTTCCAGCACGAGGCGCCGATCGACGCCAGCACGATGACGCGCTGGCGCAAGCGGATCGGGCCGGAGGGGCTTGAGGAAATGCTGAAGGCGAGCGTCGAGGTTGCACTCGACACCGGGACGGCCAAGCCGAACTCGCTGGAGCGGATCACCATCGACACCACGGTGCAGCCGAAGGCGATGCCCATCCGACCGACAGCCGGCTTTACCTGAAGGCCATCCAGATACTGGTTCGCCAGGCGAAGGGGCATGGCGTCGTGCTCAGGCAGAGCCACACCCGACTCGCCAAGGCCGCGGCGGTTCGCGCCGGCCGCTATGCCCACGCCCGGCAGTTCCGCCGGATGCGACGCGAACTGAAGCGCCTGCGCACCTATCTCGGACGCGTGTTCCGCGACATCAGCCGCAAGATCGCCGGCAATGCCGAACTCGAGGTCAGGTTTGCTCGATTGCTCGGGCTGGTCGAGCGGCTGCTAGTCCAGAAGCCGAAAGACAAGAACAAGCTCTATTCACTGCATGCGCCCGAGGTGGTCTGCATCTCGAAAGGCAAAGCCCGTACGCCCTACGAGTTTGGCTGCAAGGTCGGGATCGCAACGACGAACCGGGAAGGCCTCGTGCTGGCCGCCAAATCCTTCGAGGGTAATCCGTATGACGGCCATACGCTCGCCGCGACCGTCAATCAGGCGGTGGAGATCGGCGGCGTCGACCCGGACCGCATCTATGTCGACAAGGGCTATCGCGGCCACGAGCGCGCTATACTATCGAGGAAGCTCTTCTGCGGGTTGTCGAGCCGGGAGCGATTACCGCAGCCGTCGAGGCCGAAGCACAAGCGGCCAGCCGTCGCGATCAGTTTCGTGATGCGCTGGTGCGCGATCTCGAGGCGGCACGCTACAGCGCTGATTGGGCATTCCGGCAATACGACGCCATCGATCCGCAGAACCGGCTGGTCGCGGCGGAACTGGAGTTGCGATGGAACCGGGCGCTTACGCGTGTCGGCGAGATCGAGAGCAGGATTGCCGCGCATGATGCCTCGACATCGGAGCCATCACTTCTGTCGCCAATACACGTCACCGCGCTCGCCGCCGATCTCAAGGCTGTGTGGGCAGCGCCGACGACGGATGCAAGGCTCAAGAAACGCATCGTTCGTACCGTCATCCGGAAGGTGATCGCCGATATCGATGACGAAGCGTCAGAGATCGTTCTCCTGATCCATTGGGTTGGCGGCGTCCATACTGAACTGCGCCTGCCGAAGCGGCGCCGTGGACAGCGCAACAGTACGTCCGGCGATATCATCTCGGCCGTCCGCCAACTGGTGCTCATCGCCAATGATGATCTGATTGCCGGCATCCTCAACCGCAATGGGCTGGTGACCGGCCACGGCAATCGATGGACACGCGAACGGGTCACCGCGCACAGGTCGCATCATAAGATCCCTGTCTTCCGGCCGGCGGCGGACGGCAAAGAGCCATGGCTTAACCTGAACAAGGCGGCGCGCCTTCTCGGCGTTGCACCGAAGACCCTCAGGCTCGCCGCCGAGGCGGGCGAGGTCGTAGGCGTTCATCCTCTGCCGGATGGTCCATGGATCTTCAGCCGATCAACGCTTGACGAACCGGCGGCTCAGCGCATCGTTCATCGCGCGCGGCAAAACCCAAAATACCCCACGGGATCGCATCCAGATCAGCAAAACCTATTCACTTCAACGACATAAACAGATGGGTGTTATGAAACAGGATTTAAGTCCTCCATCCATTCAGCGATGGCACTGCGGGCGTGATCCAGGCCGAAGAACAGGCTCTCGTTCAGGAGCTCATCGCGCATCCGTCCATTGAATGACTCGACATAGCCGTTCTGGCATCGGCCTGCCCGGCGCGATGTAGTGCCATTCCACCCGATGATCCTTCGACCAGGCGAGGATCGCGTTCGAGGTGAACTCGGTGCCGTGGTCGGAGACGATCATGCCGGGCTTGCCGCGGTGGGCGATCAGTTCCGTCAGTTCACGCGCCACCTGGCGGCCGGAGATCGACGTGTCCGGGATCGCCGCCAGGCATTCGCGCGTCACGTCGTCGACGATGTTGAGCACGCGGAACCGCCGGCCGCAGGCGAACTGGTCATGGACGAAATCCAGCGACCAGCGTGCACTCGGCTTCGCCTGGACCAGGATCGGAGCCCGCGTCCCTACCGCTCGGCGCCTGGAGCGTCGCTTGCGCACGGTCAGTCCTTCTTCGCGGTACAGCCGGTAGATGCGGTTGATACCCGATGCCTCGCCCTCGCGCCCGAGCAGAATGAACAGCCGCCGATAGCCGAAGCGCCGGCGCTCGTTGGCAAGGTCGCGTAGCCGGCCGCGCAGTTCCGTCTCAGGTGGGCGACAAGAACGATACCGGATCATCTTGCGATCAGCGCCCACAAAGGAAGAGGCCCGCCGCTCCGACAAGCCCATCGTGGCCTGCAGATGCGCGACGGCTTCGCGCTTGGCGGCGGGCCCTACCATTTTTTGAAAGAAGCTTCAACTGAGGAACAAGACGCCGAAGCGCCGGGTGAAGGCGAAGCTGCGAGACGATCGCCAGCCAGCCGTCGAACCCAACGACGTCTGGGCGATGGACTTCGTTCACGACCAGCTCGCGACGGGCAAGAAGATCCGGGTCCTCACGGTCGTAGATACGTTCTCACGCTACGTGCCGGTGCTCGACCCACGCTTCAGTTACCGCGCCGAGGATGTGGTCAGGATGCTGGAACAGGTCTGCCCCAAGATCGGCTATCCAAAGACGATCCGGGTCGATCAAGGCTCGGAGTGCGTCTCCCGCGAGCTCGACCTGTGGGCCTACACCAGGGGCGTCACGCTCGACTTCTCGCGACCGGGAAAGCCAACGGACAACGCTTACATCGAAGCCTTCAACGGCCGCTTCAGGGCGGAATGTTTGAACGCCCACTGGTTCCTGACGCTTGCCGACGCGGCCGAAAGGTTGGAGGATTGGCGCAGATACTACAACGAGGTGCGCCCACATGGCGCAATCGGGCACAAGGTTCCGATCTCGTTGATCAATCCCGATGGCGCCGTCAGCCCGCCATCGTGAAACAGCCGGAAAACTCCACCTTCCGGCGGTCCAAAGAATGGTATCGGATCACTCGAGGCCGGACTCTAATCTCAGCTGGAGGAAATTACCCGTGGCAGGTCATACCAACATCATAGCATATTTTAGGTCCAGACAGGATTTTTTACAGGTCGTGCACGGTGGAGTGATCGACGTTCAAGCCGCGCTCGGCCATCATCTCTTCCAGATCGCGAAGNCGCACTGCAGGATCACCGACTGGTCGAAATGGCGGCCCTTGAACATCACGTACTCCTCCAAAGCTGAGGGGCGTTCCATGCCATAGTCCGCTTTCCGAAAGGTTTGCGACAGAGCCCATTTGTTGGGCCTAGTGTGAATCCCGCTCGACATGCGATCCGCGCGGCCCCACCAACAAATCCAGGTCTGCCCCAAGATTCGCTTGCTGGACATGTTGGGTGTAGAGCGCGGCATACCCTGAGGAATATTGCCTGACGGGTGAAGTCCATGTGGCGCGCCGTGCAGCCAGGACCTCGTCAGATACGTCCAGATGGAGCCGGCGCGCAGGAATGTCGACGGCGATCATGTCGCCGTTTTCAACCAGTGCCAAAGGTCCGCCGGCCGCGGCTTCGGGCGCGACATGAAGGATGACTGTTCCATAGGCCGTGCCCGACATACGTGCATCGGATATTCGGATCATATCCTTGATGCCCTGCTTCAAGAGCTTCGGCGGCAGGCCCATGTTTCCCACCTCTGCCATGCCGGGATAACCCTTCGGCCCGCAATATTTCAGCACCATGATGCAGGACGCGTCGATGTCGAGGTCGTCCCGGCCGATGCGCTCATGGTAGTCCTCGATGCTCTCGAATACGACCGCGCGCCCGCGATGCTGCATCAGCTGCGGACTTGCGGCCGATGGTTTCAGGACCGCGCCGTCCGGAGCGAGGTTCCCCCGTAGAACGGCTATCCCGCCTTGCGGGGTCAATGCCTCTTCGGGCGGAAGGATCACGTCGCTATTGAAGTTCTCGGCATCCTTTACGCCCTCCCAGATCGGCTTGCCGTTTACGGCCAAAGCTTGCCTGTTCAACAGCCCCAGATCGCCAAGAGTGCGCATCACGACGGGCAGGCCCCCGGCATAGTAAAATTCCTCCATCAGGTGCTTGCCGGATGGCTGAAGGTTCACAATGGTTGGCACGTCGCGGCCCATCCGGTCCCAGTCGTCGAGAGACAACGGCACGCCCACCCGTGCGGCGATCGCCAAAAGATGAATGACGGCATTGGTCGATCCGCCGACCGCGCCGTTCACCCGGATAGCGTTTTCGAACGCGGCATTGGTCAGAACGTGAGACGGTCTTAGGTCATCCTTGACCATGTCCACGATCCGCCGTCCCGACAGGTGCGCCAGCACCCGACGGTGCGCGTCTACGGCAGGGATGGCGGCATTGCCCGGCAGGGTCATACCCAAGGCTTCGGCCATCGTCGCCATGGTGCTGGCGGTACCCATGGTCATGCAATGCCCCGCCGACCGGGCCATGCCCTGTTCGGCATCCATGAATTCGGCAAGCGTCATCTCGCCCGCCTTGACCATTTCGGAGAACTGCCAGATGGCGGTGCCCGAGCCTACATCCTTGCCGCGCCATTTCCCGTTCAGCATCGGCCCCCCGGAAACGACGATGGCGGGAAGGTCGACGCTGGCCGCGCCCATCAGAAGGCTGGGTGTGGTCTTGTCGCAGCCGGTCAGAAGCACGACGCCATCGACAGGATTGGCGCGCAGGGCCTCCTCGACATCCATGGCGGCGAGATTGCGGAACATCATCGCCGTGGGACGGAGGTTGGATTCCCCGCACGAGAAAACCGGAAACTCCACAGGAAATCCGCCCGCTTCCAACACGCCACGCTTTACCCGTTCGGCAAGTTCGCGAAGATGCGCGTTGCAGGGCGTCAGTTCCGACCAGGTATTGCAGATGCCGATGACTGGCCGGCCATCGAAGGTATCTGCGGGAAGTCCCTGGTTCTTCATCCAGGAGCGATGCATAATCGCATTCTTGCCGGTTCCACCGAACCATTCCTGCGACCGCAAGCTTCGCGGCCAAGTCTTCTTCTCAAAGGTCATCGTCTCAATCTTTCGTTAAGTTTGTTGGGCCGCCGGTCGAATGATCTCGATCGCGTTCATTGCAGTCTCCACAGGGGATCAAGCGCTTGTCCCCGCCCGAGGTAAGCAGCTACGTTGTCCAGCGCGCGGAGGCCCATGTCAGTGCGGGTTTCCAGCGTGGCGCTCGCCATATGGGGAGTGGCAAAGACTTGGGGCGTGGATATCAATTCCCGGTTGCCGCCAGGCTCATGGGCAAAGACGTCCAATCCGGCGGCGGCAATGTGACCCGATTTCAATGCCTCCAGCAGCGCGTCTTCATCGACCAGTACACCGCGCGCCGAGTTCATGACCACGGCGCCGCGGGGCAACAACGACAGCCTTTTCGCATTCAGCCAGCGATGGGTTTCATCCATCGCTGGCGCATGAAGCGACAAAAAATGGCACTCCGGTAGCATGGCCTCGGGATCGGGGAAGTAGCGGCACCCTGCCTCGGTCGCGGGATCGAGACGTTTGACATCTGAATAGAGGACGAACATGCCGAAGCCGTGCGCTCGACGCGCAACCGCCTGGCCGATGCGGCCCATGCCCAGAATGCCAAGCGTCTTGCCGGACAGGCGAATACCCAGCATCTCGTTGGCTCCAAGCACCCGCGGCCAACCCTCGCCGGCGATCGCCAGATATTCCTTTGCGCGGCGTGCCGCCCCCAGCATCAGGAGCATCGCGAAATCTGCGGTGCAGTCGGTCAGGACACCGGGTGTGTTCGTGACCATTAGATTTCGTGCCTTGGCTGCGGCTACGTCCACATGGTCGAAACCCACGCTGACAGTCGCCGCGACCGCTAGACATGCCGGCAGGGAAGCGACTGCAGCCCCGTCGAGCACGATATTGTTTGCAAAAACCAAACCGGCCGGCTGCTCGCGTTCCAGCGCCGCGAGGGTTTCCTCCCAGGTCATGTCACGGTCCGCCGGTCCTTCGGCAACATCGAACAATTCCCGCGCGTGCGCCAGGGCCGCCTGCGGCAGTTTACGCGAAATCACTATCTTGGCCTTGCTCATGGCCTCCCCTCCGTTTTCTCGAATGCGTCCAATCCTGCGGCGCGCAGTTCGGCCACGCTGTTGAATCCCATCAGTGCAAGCGTTATGTCGATTTCTGTCGCAATCATCTCAATGGCGCGCGAGACACCGGCCTCGCCTTCCGCAGCCAATCCGAAAGCATAAGCGCGGCCCAGAAGAACTGCATCAGCGCCGAGAGCCAGCGCCTTGACCACCTGGCTGCCGCGGCGGATGCCGCCATCGAGCAATACCTCGGCCCGACCCGCGACTCGTTCGACGATCCGGCGCAGAACGGAAATGGTCGACGGTGCGCCGTCGAGTTGTCGTCCCCCATGATTGCTGACAACGATGGCGTCGGCGCCGACATCCAAGGCGCGCTCCGCGTCATCAGCCGTCATTATGCCCTTGACAATCAGCTTGCCCGGCCAGTTCGTTCGCAGTTCAGCCAGATCGGCCCACGTGAGCGCAGGATCGATGTTCGCGGTGATTCGTTGCGACTGCGACATGAGCGTCGCGCCGGTCTCGGCCGGGAAGTTGCCGAGCAAGGGCATGCCCCTTCCGGCTATCTGCCAGCACCAGGATGGATGGCGCGCCAGATCGAGCATTGCCCGTGGTCCGAGCCTGGAGGCCAATCGGAAACCGTTCGCTACGTCTTTTTCTCGGAGGCCGGAAACGGCGGTATCGACAGTGACCACCACCACCGTCACCCCGCAGGCCGCCGCCCGATCAAGCAATGCTTTTGACAGCCCTCGGTCGCGGAGGATGTAGCTTTGGAACCAAACAGGTCGTTCGGCGCTTGCCGAGACCCTCTTCACCGGGCAGATCGACATGGTGGACAAGCAGAATGGTATGCCTGCCGCGGCCGCCGCGCGATTTGCGGCAACTTCGCCTTCCTTCCAGAACATGCCGGCAAACCCCACCGGTCCGAGGATCAGTGGAAGCGATTGTTTTTGTCCAAGCACCGACACGGAAAGGTCGCGTCGGGAAACATCGCGAAGGATCTGTGGGCGCAGGGCCAATGCATCGAAATCGACCTCGTTGCAGCGCAACGTCGCCTCTGAGAATGCTCCGCCGTCGATATAATCGAAGAACATGCGTGGCAGCCGGCGTTGTGCATGCTGTCGCAAGCCGGCGATGTTGACGGGAGTGCTCACAGTTGCAAGACCTCGATAGGCCTGTCCGGTTCGCCCGCCGCCAGCGGATTGCGCAAGGGCGCACCGAACAGCGGGCACTCCACCTCGAAAACGTCGCCGGGTATTGGGGTAAGGCCTGCCGAGAAGCTCAGGACACTGGCTCCGAAAAAATAAACGTGAACGTCACCGGGACGCCTGAACCCGGCATATTTGAAATGGTGCTGTTCGAGATTGCCGATCGAGTGGCTCATGTTCGCCTCGCCCGAGAGCAGCGGCGCGTTCCAGATGACCTCTTCGTTACGGCGAACGCGAATATCGCCTTGTACATTCTCCGGAAGATCGCCGACGAGCAGTTCGGGGCCGTAGGAGCATTGCCGTAGTTTCGAGTGAGCGAGACAAAGATAGTTCTTGCGCTCCATCACGTGATCGGAAAATTCGTTACCCAAGGCATATCCGACGCGGATCACTTGACCGCGGGAGCCGATCACATAGAGACCGACGATCTCACCCTCCTCGCCGCCGTCGTCGGCATAACCGGGAAGCTCGATCGGATGCTCGGGATGCACGGCCCAATTGCCGTCGCCCTTGTAGGCCCATTCCGGCTGGACGCCGATTTCCTCCTGCGCCGGTTTCCCGCCCTCGACGCCCAGTTTGAACATCTTCATCGAATCGGTGAGGTCACCCTTGTCCATCTCGGCATGCATCGCAGCCCGCGACTGCGCGGAGCCCAGATGCGTTAGGCCGGTAATCGCGATGACGCAACGTGCGGCATCCTCGTGGTCCAGCGGCAGCAACAACCGTCGCTCGGCGATAACGGCGGCATAGTCGACGGCTTCGCCGAGGGCATAACCGCTCAGACTTTGCTGAAGTGTCTGCCCTTCCTCCACGGCCCGGAGCGCCATTTCGCGAACCGAGGACGCACCGACGATTCGCACCGGAGAATTTTTCTCCACAATCAAACCAACCGCACGGACGCCGGACGCTGTGATGTATTGAATAAGTCTCATACTCTGCCCTTCCATATTTCGACCATTGCCCCATTTTCCTCTTGTGCCGGCGCATTGCGCGCGTTTGTCACAAGCGAGATCGCGGAAGCAGCGAAAGTTGCTACCGGCCCTAGCCAAAGACTATTACTCATAGTTTTCAACATTCACCGAAAGCGGCTTTTGATGCTTGAACGCATTGGACAAGCATGCCGCTTTGAAGCACTCGCGCACCGTATTGCCAGTCACGCCCGCCAGGGCTGTGCACATGGTATGCTCGCATAATTTTACTTTTCCGAGCAGGAGATATGAACAAGCCAAGAAGAAGGATTCTGTCGCAAAGATCGAAACGGGACAAAGGATGGCAGGAATCGCGTCGGCGTTCTAAGCCGTGAGGATGGTGAACTGCTCGGCGATTGAGGGCTGGGATTGTAGGCATACTGCGCCTGTCGTTTGCGCATCATGTGATCATCTCGATGCCAGACAGATAATTTTGGTCGCCTTCGCCTTGAAGCCGAGCATGGAGCTAATGCGACACCTGATCCGTCGATGATCCTGCTCAATGCGATTGTTGAGGTACTGGCTTTGGCGGGTGCGGATCGGCTTCAGCGATCGCCGCGATCGATCCTGCAAACGGCTTTCAGCATCGGAGGGAAGGATCGCCTCGTGATTTGTCTGGCTGCCGTCGATGAGGATGCGATCCGGCCGGCCATGGCGCTCAAGGGCCTTGCGGAGGAAGCGTTTGGCTGCCGGCAGGTCACGGTTTTCGCTGAAGAAGAACTCGACCGTGTCGATGGCGCGGTAGAGATACATCCACTTGCCGTGGACCTTGATGTAGGTCTCGTCCGCGTGCCACTTGCCGGTGACGGTCCGCTTGCGCCGGTTGAAGCACTCCGGCAGCTGCGGCGAGAAGTGCATGACCCGGCGATACACGGTGGAGTGATCGACGTTCAAGCCGCGCTCGGCCATCTCTTCGCGAAGGCTGAGCTTGTACATCAGGTGCCACCGTACGCACAGCTGGATCACCGACTGGTCGAAATGGCGGCCCTTGAACATCACATACTCCTCCAAAGCTGAGGGCGTTCTATGCCATAGTCCGCCTACCGAAAGGTTTGCGACAGAGCCAGTCGACACGCGCCGTCCGACGCACCTTTCATGGCATTAATTTGTATTATAGTATGAGTAAAGAGAAAAGTATGAAAGGCTATTTTTTCAGGGCTTCCAGCGAGTGCAACGTGTTCGCCAACGCCTTCTCGACCAGCAGTTTCATTCGCGCATGGGCCAGGGCGGCGTCTTGCGCGATAATCGCCTGGAGCACCCCTTTGTGATCGGGAAGCGAATCCTCGTGGGCGTCGGGAAAAGCGGTCAAGGTCAGCCGGACCGACCAGCGCATGGTTGATTCGATGACGCTCGAGAGCGCGAACAAAGGCTCATTCCGGGTCGCCCTCAGCAACGCACGATGGAAGGCAAGATCCGATTCGAGTCCTTCGGCCGAGCCTATTCGGACATGCTCGAGGCTCGAGAGCGCACTTGCCATGGTCCCAATGTCGAGATCATCGCGCCGCAGCGCTGCAAATGCGGCGGCCGCCGGCTCCATCACCTCGCGAATTTCGAATAGAGAAACGATGAGATCGTAGCTTGGCTCGGATTCGAGATGCCAGGCGAGAACATCGGGATCAAGGAGGCTCCATTTCGAGCGTGGACAGACTTTTGTGCCCGTCTTGGGCCTTGTTTCGACGAGCCCCTTTGCAACGAGCGTCCTAATACCCTCGCGATAGGCAGTTCGCGAAACCGATAGCGAGGCGCTGAGCTCATCCTCGTTTGGCAGCGTCTCACCTGGCTGGAGTCGACCAGTGATAATCAAGATCGCCAGCTTGTGAGCTACAGAGCCATTGAGGCGTCGGTTGGCTTCCATCGTTCGCGATCCCCCGAAAACGTCTCTGCTCGCCCGTTTCTCAACCATCGACACATTGTGCTCCTGCGCCTCGTTCTTCACGTAACCGGTCCTTATAGTATTAGGATTCGGCAAATGCACGCACCCGATCATCGGGCAATAGCGCAACGCATTTGACTCAATACCCATACTATAATAGTAATATGAGCGAGCGGATTCCGTAGCGGTCCTGCATCGCGCATGGATCGCCGCGAACGGCGGCGAACTCAAGGGAGGGTGCAGAATGTCGAAGGGCCTTAAATTTGTCGCGGTACTTGTCGCCGCGATAAGCATCGCCGACGGCGCGCCAGCAGCCGATCCCGTCACAATCACCTTCTCAGACTGGAAACTGTCCGAAACGCCCTGGATCAGGTAATCGGTCAGGCGATGGCGGAGTTGGAGTATGTCTTCGACGCCGCGACGGGCAAACGAGTCAGTTGACCTCCGGTGGGAAAGCCCAGCATCGGAATTCGCACTTGAGGAGATGTACAATGGTGGACGTCCAAACTCACGACAGCGTCATCGGATTCGTCGGCCTCGGGCCAATGGGGCGCGGCATGGCGCGCAACATCGTCAGCAAGGGCGGTCATCTCATCGTGCTCGGGCACAAACGGCGCGCGCCGGTCGAAGAGTTGATTGGCCTCGGAGCAAGCGAAGCGGGCTCAGCGGCTGAACTAGGAAGGCAATGTGACGTGGTCTTTCTATGCCTGCCGTCGTCACGGCAGGTCGAGGAGATCGTGCTAGGCGCAGGCGGTCTGGCCGAGAGCTTAGGGACGGGTTCGCTGCTGATCGACTGCACGACATCGGAGCCGGGTTCGACCCTGAAGATCGCCGCTATTCTGGCGGCGAAGGGCATTCGCTTCATCGACGCGCCGCTGACGCGCACTTCGCGCGACGCCGACGCCGGCAGGTTGAACGTGTTAGTCGGAGGAGCTGAGGCTGACATCAAGGCGGCAAAACCCTTCATTGCATACTTCGCCGAAAACATCTTCCCGATTGGTCCCATCGCGTCGGCACACAAGCTCAAGTTGATCAACAATTTCATGACCATCGGGTGCTCGGCCGTGGTCATCGAGGCGGTGGCGGCGGCTCGCAAGCTCGGCGTTGATACCCAGGCGCTCTTCAAGGTTGTCAGTGTCGGTGGGGCCAATAGCGGCGCGTTCCAGATGATCATGCCCTGGGTCAACGAGCGCGAGATGAAGTTCCAGTTCTCGGTCGCCAACGCGGCCAAGGACATTGGCTATCTGGCAGCGGCGACCGAGCCTGGCGTGATGGGCCGCGCCGTCGCCACCGTCATGGCCGACGCCATCGCCGCTGGGCTCTCCGAGGCGGCCATCCCGCAACTGACGGACGAGCCGCGGCCGAGCGCGAGAGGGCGCGAACTGATGCTGGGTGACTAGATTCGCCGACCGTTAATTAAGAGCCCGTTGGGGAATTGGTTCAGTGGCTGATTCTGCGCATCAAAAGACTGCCCACGGCGAGGTTTGCGCCGTATCGATACCGAGGCCGGCTTCAAGGCGCTGCTCAGGTGTTGCATGGTCGAAAGAACGTTCGGCTGGCTCATACGTTGGCGCCGCCTCGTGCGCGACTACAAACGACGCATCGACGTCTCCGTAGTCATGATCCACTTCGATGACGAATCGAGGAAAACGGCCGTGTCCAGCAATTGCCCGATCGTAGGCGCGGTCGGCGGAAAGATGCTTGATGCATGGGCAGCGATTGCGGGTAGCGTCGAGGTGCGCGCCGGCGCTGTCAGAGATTTCGGCCGGCCTGTGATTGACCATCAGCAGCCGCCCGTCAGTGTCGACCGCGATGTGGCGCTTGCGTCCGGTTGCCTTGTTGGTCGCATCATAGCCTCGCTAGGCGCCCGGCGCATCTGCCTTGACGGTCTGGCTGCCGAGAATACCGGGGCTCGAGTTGGCTTCGCGCCACGCCCGCTCGCGGTCATCCATCAGGGCGATGTTGTGGATAGTGCAACGCAGCATCAGCCGTACAAAGCGCCGGAACAACCAGTAGACCGCCGGCCAGGGCGGAAAGTCCCTCGGAAGCAATCGCCAGCCGCCGCCCGCGCGCGTTACGTAGCGGATCGCCTTGAGAACTTCGCGCAGGTCAACGCTCTGCCTACGTCCTCGCTCGGCTGGTTTCGGCAGCAATTGCAACTCGCTCACATTCCTCATTGGCGATATTGGTCAGATTGCGCTTCGTCTTCCGTCGGTTCGATCGCGCAGCCTATTACGCGGCAGGGGAGCCACACATGACAAAATCATTTGATTTTGGAAATGAACCTCGCCAGGACGAGCTTTCAAGCTTGGTTGCAAAAGAGGTCCAGCGCGTTCTGGCTCAGCACGAGGAGGTTATAAAGGAAAGGACTTCAATCTCATCGCATATGGGGACTGGCAATATCACTGCCGCCGATTCACTTTATGCAAGGCGCCCGCAAGGGATTCATGACGATTTGACCGCCCTGGCCTCCGAATTTGTTCGGAGGCTCGCCCGTGAGGCGAATTCGCTCACGGGACGAACCGAGGTCACGCATGGGTGCGCAGTAAAAGTGCGGGATCAGCAAAGCGATTGCCTGCGCATTGAAGATTGGGCGGGTCAGGTTGCAGGGCCCACATATCTGGAAGAACACTTCGGCATACCGCGATCGACATTGCATTGGTGGCAACGGCACAATGATGTAGTTGCGTTGCGGAAAGGCGCGCGCAAGCATGTGTTCCCCTTGGCTCAGTTCATCGACGGCAGGCCTGCACCGGGGATACGACAAGTGCTCTCCTTGATCCCCAATCCCAGACCGGCATGGCTTTGGCTGACCTCCCCTTCACCTCGGCTTGATGGCCGAATTCCGATAGAGATGCTCCGGCAAGATCTGGCTGCAGAAGTCATCTTGGCCGCACGAGACTTTTCCTCGACATGAAGTCCAATTGACGAAACCACTGCAAATCCGTGCACCGCGGCAATCGGTTCGTCCCCTTTGTGAGCCTGCGAAAGCCCATTGAGGGTCGCGCGCGCCACTACGCGCTGCGCAATGTATTTTGCAGTATCGTACGAAATGTCCAGCTTGTGCTGTTTGTATAGTTTGCGCAAATTGCACAGTATATATTTGATTTTCGTGACTTAATTGCAACTGTTGGCGTATATATCTCTGCGTCGCACGCAGCATATATTGCATTATTCAATATCGCGGATAGCGTCAAACTGCGAAGAAGCAGCGCGACGCGCATCTTTTTCGATCCTGGGGAATGGGGAGGGATGCGTCTTTCAGCAAAGAAGATGCCCTGGCCCTTTTTTTAATCTTTTGACTGGAGATAAAAATGAAAATCAAGAGCCTTCTTCTCGGCTCCGCTGCGGCTTTGGCCGCGGTCACCGGCGCGCGCGCCGCTGACGCGGTGGTCGTCGCCGAGCCCGAACCTGCCGAATACGTCAAGATCTGCGACGTCTATGGCGCCGGTTACTTCTACATCCCTGGCACCGAAACCTGCCTGCGCATCGGCGGCTATGTCCGCTACGACATCGCTGGTGGTGACGTCGGCTCATACGATGGTGCAAGGACCCACGACGTGCAGGACGGCAGCGACCAGCCTACCTGGCGCAAGAACGCCCGCTTCAACCTAAAGACTTGGACGGCCCAGGAAACCGAGCTCGGCACGCTGAAGACTTACACGGAAACTCGCATCAACTTCGGCAACCGGAACAACTATTCTGGCCCGGATAGCCCGCAGAATTATGCCTACAACAAGGGCGTTACACTGAACTTCGCCTGGATCCAACTCGGTGGACTGCGCGTCGGCAAGGACGAATCGGCCTTTGATACGTTCATCGGCTACGCCGGCAACGTCATCAACGATACGCTGGTTCCCTATGGCGACTTCGACACCAACGTCGTCCAGTACTATTTCGACGCCGGCAATGGTTTCTCGGCCGTGGTCTCGCTCGAAGAAGGCTCCGGCGTGGTCGGCACCATCGACAGCTATGTTCCGCATGTCGTCGGCGGCGTGAAGTACACGCAGGGCTGGGGCGCCATCACCGGCGTCGTGGGTTACGACAGCAACTACGAAGAAGTGGCAGGCAAGGTTCGCTTGGATGTCAAGCCGATGGACAACCTGTCCCTGTTCATCATGGGCGGCTACGGCTCCGACGACAACCTCAACGACGACGCGGGCAATGTCATCGACGCGCACGGTCGCGGCTTCTACAAGCAATGGAGCGGAAACTGGGCAATCTGGGGCGGCGGTACCTACACCATCAACGAGAAGACCTCGTTCAACGCTCAGCTCTCCTATGACGAAGGCGAGAATTTCGGCGTCGCCGCCAACATTGCCTATGAAATCGTCAAGGGCCTCAAGATCACCGCCGAAGTCGACTACCTGCACGTTGGCGAAGACACCGTCACCAACTGGACCAAGGCCGACAAGGAAAACAACATCGGCGGCATCCTGCGCTTCCAGCGCTCGTTCTGACGGTTCGCATCGTTGGAGCATGGCGCCCGCAGCATACGATTGCGGGCGCTAGACCGTCCGTCGAGCCGGGGTTGGCTCGGCGGTATGCGCAAAAGTGCTCTTCGGCGGCTCCTTTCGAAGTGCCTAGGTCCGCACCTCCAGGATCGAAGCCTGCCGCCGATGCGAAGGGCGCCCTTGACCAAGGCGCCCTTCATCCTAGAGCCAGCGGCTTGGGACTTTCACTGTCATTCGTCATTCTTGATTGCTGAAAATGGATGATGGAGATGGTTGCCGGAGAACCGAATGACGTGCGATTGAGAAATGTCGACGGCCAATGGAGTTTCTATGTCGTCGAGAATGGCAAAGTAGCTCGGCATCTATTTAACGCTGAAGCCGTTGCCGAGAGCTACGCCGAAGGCCAGCGAATTAGGCTGGCCTGCTGGAAGGCCACCGATCAGTTGACAAGCGTTGAACCTAGCCCATTTAATGGACGGCGATGAGCTTTCGGCGGCCTTGCTGCGTGTTTTTAACACGCCTCATCAGGCGCCGGCAGTCGATCCGTCGTGATGGAAGGCGGGGGGGCAGGTTGAGGTCCGGCGGGTTCGTTTCGGGGCGTTGCGCCCCATCGTTATGTCGCGAGAACAATGCCGTTGCCTCACTCGGATGTTCTCGATTGCCTCACTGATTGTTCCCGAGATTTAGCCTCTGCCGATCCTGTGTTGCTCGGGGATGATCTCACTGCGCGACCGTCGCGCGCCGCCTCGACCTTTTGCAACTGCTCCAGGATCAGCTCAAGCCGGTCGAGCTCACGCACAACCTGTGCCTTCAGGTGGAAAGGTAAGGCGCGACCATCACCCGTTTGCAGATCCTCGAGCCTGGCGCGCCGGTCGCGACGCAGCGGCTCATAGTCACCGACACCCTGGGCGAACAGCAGCCCCTTGATCCGGTTGACGTGCTCCACCCGCTCGGCGATCAGCGTCTTGCGCTCCCGGCAGATTCGGCGGCGATCCTCTTCCTCGGGGCTCGGCGGCTTGACCATGGAACAGACCCTCGGCTCGCCGCGCTTGTAGGCCAGCAAGGTCCGTACCAGGGTCTCGCCGTCGATCTTCGGTCTTCGCCCGCCGGCGTCGCCGAGACACCAGGATCGAGGCGGCGTCGACCACGTGGCTCTCGATCGCTTCGCCCTGAAGCACCCGATGGATCCAGAAGCCGTCTAGTCCAGCCTCTTGGATGACGATAATCCGGAAGCGCTCGCCGGTTCGTGCCGGAGCGGCCTATTCCGGCCGATTTGCAACCTGTTGCATTGTCGTCTCCAGAATGAGTGGGTTTAAGCAACGCCATTCTGCCTGACGGCAGGTCGCTATCCACCAGCCCATAGGATCTTGGGACAATGCCGGTTGCGGCAGGAGTTGTAGGTGATCCGCCATTGCCCGCAGTCCTCGCAAGCCTCGACGTGACCGCCAAGGGCTGCGGTGCGGCAATACTCGATCGCCGACATGACCTTGAGCTGGGCGAGGCTCAGGTGACCTGCATGGGCGGCCCGGTAAGCGGGTCCGGCAGCACGGAAGATGTCGGCGACCTCGATCGAGGCGCGCACGGCTCAGATGTCGGGCGAGACCTCTCCCGGCTTGAACAGCCCGAGCTTGCCGAGCGGGCTCGTCACGGCACGCACCGTCCGGGTCGCCACCTTCGCGTAAAGGGCGGTGTTGTTGAGCTTGGCATGCCCGAGCAGCCACGAGGTCATACTGCTCACTTTCTATGTCATTGAAAATCAAAGCGCTGTTGGGCGGGATCGGCTGTTAGCGGAGGCTGCGGGGCATTCTGCATACGATAGGCGGCGATATCCGCCGCCTTGAATGCCCAAGGCGCGCCATAGCACACTTGCCGCCCTTTGATGATGCCGAGGCGGGCCATGCGCAGCGCCGTCATCATGCTCACATCCATGATTTGCGCGGCCGCTTCAAGCGTAATCTCGCCCCGCTCAGCCCATTCGCGCGCGCGGTGGACGGCAATGTCGTGATGGCTGCGGAACGAACAGACCCGCGCCTGGGTCCAGCCATTGCCTCGCCCTGTCGGCTTACCGGCGCGATTGAGGAGCCGCGCGATCTGGCGGTCGGGCATCAGGCGCGCCAGCTCGCGGACCAGCGTCAAAGTATCCTCGGGGACTGTCCAGCGGTGCTTGCCGGCGGCGTTCATCTTGAGCTTCAATGCCGTGTGGTCCCCTCCCTGCCAATGCAGGACCATCTTGATGACACCACCTTCGATGCGGACGACGATCTCGCTCAAGGCTGCGCGAACGATCTCTTGCGCGTCGCAGATGTTGCTGCCGGGTGTGACCAGGCGAGATCCAGATCGGCGCCGAGCCGCATCAGCTGGTCTCGTTCTTTCTCTCCCAGCGGAGATGGTCTTCTCGCCTCGAGTGCGGCAATCTCGCCATCGATCTGGTGCACGGCTTCAAGCGCCTTGTTCCAGCGGCGCTCCAGCTCGCCAGCGACCAGACGATTGGCAGGGTCGACAGCATCGTTGCTGACGCGCATGGGCAGCCTCGTAACGCGCCCGCTGCAGTGCCAGCTCGAGCTGCCTTTGTGCCGCTGACGTCTCGCTCGCTTGAGCCTCTAGGGCCTTGGTTGCGGCGTCGATACCGAGCGGCTTCAAGGCGCCAAGAACTGCGGCGCCGATAGCCTGATCGACGTGCAAGCCGCCAAACGAAATGCACCGCTTGGTGCCATGATTGACTAGCCCACCCTCGCAGTGATAGCGCCCCGCCCTGCCGCCATAGGCGACATACATCTTGCGGCCGCAATGACCACAACGCAGAAGCCCCGCGAGAAGCAATCCCCCGCGCCGTACCGCTCCTCTGGCGGTGGCGCTGCCTTTGCCGGTCGCGTTATTGGCAATCACCTGTTGGTTCCTCTCGAACTCGCTCCACGTAATGTAGCCTTCGTGCTGGTCCTTGAGCAGGACGTCCCATTCCATCTGAGGACGCCGCAGCCCGCGCCGCACGCGCTTGCGGCCCTCCTCAATGATGACCTTGCTTGTCGTGCGCCCGAAAGCATAGGCGCCCGCATAGACGGGGTTGGTCAGAACGTTGTGCACAGTACTGTAGAGCGGCAGCTTCCAGGCGATGAGGCGCCCCTCTAAATCATGCGACTTAACGGGCAATGCGATGCCTTCGTCTCTGAGCCAGACATGGACCTGCCGCACCGCAGATCGCCCCCAGGAGCCGCTCGAAACCTGGTCCATTGATGCCGCCGCCGGAGCGGCCGAGATCATCGTCGATGACTTCGATCGTGGCCCAGCCGAACTGCCGAGCGCGATCGGCGAGCCCNGGAGCGGCCGAGATCATCGTCGATGACTTCGATCGTGGCCCAGCCGAACTGCCGAGCGCGATCGGCGAGCCCGTATTGCCGGCGCTGGCTCTCCTGATTGTGCTTAAGCTGATCGGCCGTCGACTGACGGATATAGACGTACGCGCTGCGCGCAAGATGCTCAGCCGTGATCTTGGTCATTTGCGATCTCCGCGTTTGCTAGTGCCATCGCGATCTCGCGCAGCAGGGTCTCCACCAGCATCGCCAACTCGGTCTCCTGGGCGGGTGTCAGCACAACGCTTGGCTCGCCCACTTCGAACAGGCTTGGTTGGGGGCTTTCGAATTGGCGCTTCATTCGGATCTTTCTCCGTCGTTGAGTCGGACTGGAGAAATCCTAAAAGCGCATCGATCTCGGCGCGCAGAGATTGCAAGGCCCCAAGGGAAAACCGCGGCTCAGCCGATGCCTTGAAGTGTGTCGCCGCCTCGCGCATNTTTCGTCGGACTGGAGAAATCCTAAAAGCGCATCGATCTCGGCGCGCAGAGATTGCAAGGCCCCAAGGGAAAACCGCGGCTCAGCCGATAGCTTGAAGTGTGTCGCCGCCGCGCGCCGGTATGCAGGCAAGGGAGCCGTCAGGCTGCGGAATGACCACCAACCCGGTTCCACGGTAGGCATAGCGCCTCAGAATGAGCACCGTCTCACCGCAGCGCGGATGAAATGGATAGTAAATTCGCCCTTCTTCAGGCTGTTGACGGGCAGTTTGTCGTTGTTTTGAGCAGCACCTGAATAATGCGAATGTCGGTGCCGTTCTCCAGCAAATGAGTTGCGAAGCTGTGCCTGAGCGTGTGGACCGTCACACGCTTATCTATGCCGGCGGCCGCACGCGCCGAGCGGCAGGCCGAGTACAGCACCTGCACGTCAATGGGGCGATTTGCATCCCGGCCCGGAAACAGCCAGCCCTGCGGCTTCGCCAGCCGCCAATAGACCCGCAGGATGCTCAGAAGTTGCGCCGACAGCATCACCGTGCGGTCCTTGCTGCCCTTGCCGTGCTCGACCCGGATCACGCCGCGTCCGCTGTCGATGTCGCCGACCTTCAGTCCGACAGTCTCCGAAGCGCGAAGGCCCGCGGCATAGGACCGTCGTCAGGGCGGTGCGCGTCTTCAGGCTCGGCACCGCCTCGAGAAAGCGGACAACCTCGTCAGCGCTGAGAACCACCGGCAGCGTGCGTGGCGCGCGGGCATAGGCGATCCGTTCAGGGATCTCGGCATGACCAAACGTCACGCCGTAAAAGAACCGCAGCGCGCACGCCGTCTGGTTCAGCGCTGGCCACGAGATTCCGGTAGAGACCAGATGCACCTGGAAGGCGCGAACGTCCTCCAGATCAAGCCGGTCCGGGGATCGGCCACAGTAGCGGGGAACTTCGCTACCGCGTGCACGTAGGATCGTCGCGTGGCCGGCGACAGATTGCGGATCGTCATATCCTCGATCATGCGCCGGCGAAGCGGGCTCAACTCGGCCATTTTATTGCTCCTGTTCTCAAGATTGCGCTTCAACAGCCGCAATCCTCTAAAACAGAAGCTTCACCCGCAAACCGACCCGCCAAGATATCGGGACGTCGACCACGCGGTTTAAGGCACTGCTGCCCATTCTATTGCCGGCGCTGGAACGCAATGGACATCTGAAGCTCGAAGAGGAAATCCGCCACAAGATCCTGTCGATGAGCGCCGCGACAATCGACCGCTTGCTCCAAATGCCGAGGCGCACCATGCGTACGAAAAAGAAGCCAAGGGTTGTGCCAGAGCCCCGGCGGCGCATCAAAATGCGCACCTTTGCTGACTGGAACGAGCCGCTTCCCGGCAGCATGGAAATGGACCTGGTCGCTCATTGCGGTGGAGTCAACCGAGGTAGCTACGTTCACAGCCTGGTTCTGACCGATATCGCGAGCGGATGGACGGAGGCCGCGCCCATCGTGGTCCGAGAAGGCACCCTCGTGGTCGAGACACTCGAGCGCATCCGCATGGGCTTGCCCTTTGCCCTGAGAGCGCTGGATGTGGACAATGGCAGCGAGTTCGTCAACAACAGGCTGATCGAATATTGCCTTGGTCACGGCATCGAACTCACGCGCTCGCGGCCCTACCGTAAGAACGACCAAGCGTGGATAGAGCAGAAAAATGGCGCCGTTGTGCGGAAGCTCCTGGGTTATCGGCGCTTTGAGGGCTTGGCGGCGGCCAGAGCGATCACGCGCCTCTACGGGGCATCCAGGCTGTTTGTGAACTTCTTCCAGCCCTCGTTCAAACTGGCTGCCAAGCAGCGCGACGGCGCGAAGGTGGCCAACGCTATCATCCACCGCAGACGCCCTGCGAGCGTCTCCGGCAGGCGGAGGGTATCCCGATGGCCGCCAAGAGCAAGCTGCGCGAGATTGCCGCCGACCTCGATCCGCTTGAAACTTCTGGAGGAAATGCGAGCTGTGCAGGCTTATCTGGCGGCGGCTGACGGCGAAACACCACCACCGGCGACATCGGAGCCGCCCAACCTGGCCGCGTTCGTATCAAGCCTATCGAGCGCCTGGCATGCGGGCGAGATCCGTCCGACCTTCTCCGTCGAGGCCAAACCGCGTTAGCTGCGCAGTCTACAAAAGGTCTCGGCACAAACCCTTATTGCGGCTCCCACCGCCGCGCTCAAGCCGGTGATCCCACCCACCCCTGCCGCGACAGCCGCGAAGATGCAGGAGAAGCCGAAGCCGGTCTACGCCGAGACTGGCCAAGCCCGTGTCCAGGCGCTCCGCATAGTGTGGCCGATCGTTTGCCGCCGATTGGAGGAATTCCCCAACATCAACGCCACGCAGCTCTTCGAGGAGCTGTGTGTCCAGTTTCCAGGTCGATTTACCCGCAAGCAGTACAAAACACTCGTCCGACGGGTCAATCTGTGGCGCCAAGCAGCTCGCGCACGCGGTGTTGTCGTTGGGCCGAAGACGTATCGTCGGCTCAACGACAAGCCGCTTGCCGCAAACTCGATCGGAAGCTTCCCACAGCACAATCAAGGCGCCCCGAGCAGCCTCCTCATAGAGCGATGGGCGTTGACGGGTCTGCCGGTGCCTCGGCTCCGGGTGGCTGTTCAGGACGCGGATTGCGGACTTTTCGTGATACCCCGTCGCGGCGATGAACTCCTCCAAGATCCCTTGGTCGTCGCGGCCGCATAGCGACCCCTGACCGCATTGGCCAGTTCCATGCGCATGGCATGTGTCATCTTCGTCTTCATGATGCCTCCCTGATGGTGAAGGCATCATGGCGACATGCGCCTTCACGAGTAACATTTTAGGTGAGGCAACGAACCCGCGCGGTAACATTTTCCTTGAGGCAATGCGCAATTGGCTGTTTCGATAATCGCAAACGGGTTCGCGCATGGTTGCGGCGGGCCCGTGAAACGGATGGGATCGCCTGGTGATTGACGCCAGGCATAGTCGGTCAAAAGGTGGAAGTCCGCGAGCAGCCAGCGCTCAAAATGCTCCAGCTGCTGCCCACGGTCGCCGGATAGGATGGGACGGGCAGCGGATGCAAGCCTAAGCTTCTCCAGAAGCGCGGAAACGGCCGCTAAGTTTTCGGTCGGAAAGGTCGTCGGACGCTGAGCACGGAACTCCTGGGTAAACAACCGGAGTTCGTCCTCAGCGATGTTCAGGGGCTCAAGATGGCGCTCAAGTACCATGCGGACCAGGTCCTCGTGGGCGAAGGAGCGCACCGAAGCGTAAGTGAGACCGATAGAGGCCACACCACCTCCCAAAAGCCCAAGCACGACGCGTCTCGAAACCGTGATCATGCCGGATCCCTCCTCACGCGATGCGGCTCGCCGCCCTGAGAGAGAGAGCGGCGGCGGTCAGGCTAGGATTGGCACAGGAACAGCTCGGATAGGTGCTGGTGCCGACGACGACGAGGTTTCTCAGTTGATGGTGTATCATTTCGCGGTCGACCACGGAGTCGTCCGGACCGGTGCCCATCCGCAATGTGCCCTGCACATGCGACTCGGTCGGCCGGATGCCGCGATCGAAGATATTTTCGACCGGCAGCGGCTTGAGCAGCTCCGGCAGCCTTTCGAGCGCCTTGGCCATGCCGTTGACGGCGTAATCGGACGCGCCCCTGAAGCTGACGAAGGCGTTCTCATCCTTGTCGAGGATGACGCGGTTTTCCGGATCGAGCAGGTTTTCGGTGACGATGAACAGCGGCAGCGCTTGCCGGAGCCGCCCCTTCTCGGCCCGCATGCCGTGTTGCCAGCGGTTCTCGAAATAGACGAGCGCCGCTGCGTGCTCGGCGCGATGCGGACCGCCATAGAGGCCGAAATTCAGGCCGGTGGTGATGGTGCTACCGTCGAAATTTTCGACGCCGTCCAGATAGACCTCGAAGTTCCGGCCATAGGCTTCGTGCAGGCCGAGCCCGACGAACTCGCCGCCAAGTCCGGAGCGCAGCATGATCGCCGGGCTCTGGATGGCATTGGCGCCGAGTATGAAGAGGTCGGCGCTGACCGAATATTCCTTGCCGTCGCGCATGAAGGTAGTCGAACGGACCGAACCGCCGGCGTGGTCGAGCCGGCGCACCTCGGCGTCGAGGCAGACCGACACATCGGGATGCTCGAAGACGTGGATAAGGCCGTTGTTGAGGGTGAACTTGGCATCGACCGGGCAAAGCCAGCATCTGAAGTTGGCGCAGCACGACGTGCGCTGAGCAGTCGCCACGCGCGCCCGGGCGGTCGGCATGACGAAGTGCTGGTCCGGCTGCGCGGCCTTCATCATCCGGTCTGGCGTTGACATGCGATGCGGCGGCTGCGGAAAGGGCCGCGAGCGCGGCAGCATGCGGGCCATGTCGGGATCGCCAGAGATCGACATGATCTCCTCGGCGTCGCAGTAGAACGGCTCGAGCTCGTCATAGCTGAGCGGCCAATCGAGACCGATGCCGTAGAGGCTTTTCAGCCTGAAATCTTTCGGATGAAAGCGCGGCGTCTGCGCATACCAGCAGTTTGTTCCGCCCCCCAGGCCGATGGTGTAGTCCCACGGCTTGCTGGAGTTGCTGGAATAGGTACTGTCGTCCTGGACGTTGCTGTTTGAGCCGTGCTCAAGTTGCCAATCATGCGTATTGTGGCGCCCCCATTCGAGGACGAGAACGCGCGCTTTTCTTCTCCTGGAGAACTCGTGCAAGAAGAAGGTTGAACCGAAGCCGGAGCCGATCACGACAAGATCATAGTGCTCGCCGGCAACCTGTTGCGCTCGGATGTCAAATACCATTTATGGCCTCTTCGGCCGCTGACCCCTGCAGTTGACGCCGATGGCGGTGCGATCGGGCTACCTGCAGGTCAGCGAGACAATTTCAATGTTGCATCGCACTGTTACGCATGGCAAAATGTTTGCCACTTCCACGTTGGGTAGTTAGGCAACACTTTCTGCCGCGACCTCTCCAGTCTTTCAAAAGTCGTGCCGATTGCCAAAAATGAGATCTGAACTTCCTTTCCTCGTTATTTCAATAGGTTACGCGAACGGCTTGGTTCTGGTAGGTGGGTTGATGTTGTCATACACACGACAAATCGGCAGATACACTCCTGCCGAGCGGAGTTCCTGAAACTACCCGGCTCCCATTCGGGAGGCAGGCTAGTGTTCCGATGCTGACGTAGGATTCACAAATCGGCTCAGACCTGCGAGTCTGGGCCGATGAGAAAGATCGAACGGACCTTGATCAGCGGTGCTGATCGTGAACGCTTGGAGCGGCTGGTCGGGGACCGGAACACGCCCCAGAAAGTGGTTTGGAGAGCGCGGATCGTGCTTTTGGCAAGCGACGGGTTGACCGCTCGGGCGCGCCAACGAGCGCGATGGACTGGCGCAGGTTCTCCAGCCAGCGGTAGCTCTCCTTTGTCTCGATCGGCACGCGTGTGGGATTGACGTGCCGCTGAGCGCGAGCGTTCCCTTGAACTTCGTTCGTGTCCAGAACTTCGCCGCCGTCAGACCGAGGGGTGTGCGGTGAGGGTGACGGCTAGGCTCGAATGCATCAGCACCCCGCACAAGGTCAGCACATTGGGCTGCCCGGCCTTGTAACGCCCGGCGTTGATGGTCCTGGTGAAGCCGATTTTGCCCGGCTGCGCGCGGCTGTAGATGGATTCGGTCGTGTCCTGCAGGAGAAGGATCGGACCTTCGCTCGCCGCAACGCGCGCCGCGGTCGCGGCCAAATGGCCGGCGAGAACGCTATGTTCGGTCACACGCGGATTGTCAAAGAAGCGGTAGGCCGCCTTCGCCGCCGCCCAGTCGCCGCAGGCCGCCGGGATTGGTTTGCCCGGCGCAGCTGATATCTGATCCAGCAACCGTCGCAGCCGCCGGGCCAGACGCTTGTCGGGAAGGGCCGCCGCAGAAAGCTCTTCCTCCTGCCAAGCGGCTTCGCTGCTGCTGGTCTTGTGTCGCATCCGTGATTCGGCGTCACGGACAGAATCACGGCAGATACATACGGGGCAATAGGCCGGCCGACGATGTGGGTAATCGGAAGCCGGTCTGGGCCGCAGCGGGTGCGGTCTGCGCTAAGCTGTAGCGATGTGGAGATCGACACCGACAAGATTGATGATGCGGTCCTGGCGCTGCTTTGTAAGCGCGTAGGCATCCCCACGTAGCGTGCAGGCGGTTGATCGCTCATTTTCAGCATGAATCATGCGGAGAATCCTGTGAGCGACAGTATGAGCCATCATCGAACATTCGAGATTTTGACGGCGGAGCCTGTGCCGTCCCGACGCAAGCCGCGCCATCGGTCGGACGAAGAGAAGGCACGGGTTGTCGCCGAAGCCTTCTCGCCAGGGGGTAGTGTGTCGGCGGTTGCGCGTTCCGAGGGACTGGACCCCTCGCAGCTCTATGCTTGGCGCCGCAAGGCGCTTCGTCGGGCATGGTTGCGCCACTGACGGAGGCAGCGAGCAATCCGGCGAAGTTCACGCGCTTTGAAGCGGTGGGCAGCGACACGGTGGAAATCGTCATTGGCGTGCAGTGGTACGCGCCGGCGGCGATGTTGATCCCGATCGCCTGGCGAGGATCATCCGCGCGGTTCGCAAGGCATGATCGCTTCCGGTGTGGTGTTTACGTGTCGTGCCAGCCGGTCGACTTCCGCAAGGGCGCGGCATCTTTGATGGCGCTGGTCAGGGATGGCGGCCTGGACCCGTTCTCGGGGGCGCTTCACGTATTCCGTTCGAAGCGTGCGGACCGGGTTCGCATCGTGTGGTGGGACGGCAGCGGGGTTTGTCTTTATTCGAAGACTCTGGAAGATCACAGCTTCTGCTGGTCTGCGATATCGGCCGCGCGCATGCGTCTCGACCACGCCCAGTTGATGGCGCTTCTGGCCGGACTGGACTGGAAAAAGATCCGTCCGGCCAGGGTCAGGCGGCCGTTATCGACGGGCTGAAACCGGCCTGCGGCAAGATGAATCATGCGGCTGGAACGGTTGGGAAAGCGGCTGTTTTGTGCTCTGTTGCTTGCCATGGTTCTACCGGGTCTTGCCCTTCCCGACGACGTTGATGCGCTGAAGGCGATGATCCTTTCCATGGCTCGCGAGCAGGCTGCAAGCGAGGCCCGGATCGCAGTCGCCGGAGTTCGGATCGCAGCATCTGAGGCGGAGGTCGCCCGGCTGAAAGCTGTCGAGAAAAGCGCCAACGAGCGGATCGCCAATCTCACGTCGATCCTGAAAGTTTTACAGCGCACGCAACATGGCACGCGTTCCGAGCGGCTACGCCTGGCCATCGACGACGAGCAGGCCTCCTTTGCCTTCGAAGAGGTCGAGACCGGCCTTTCGGAAATCCGGAGCGAACTCGACCGCGCGGTCGGCAACAAGCCGAAGCGCGCCCCGCGTCCGCGCAAGGGCTTTGCTGCCCACCTCGAACGCATCGAGGAGGTCGTCGAGCCGGAAATCCCGGGCGACTGCGAGGGGCTGGAAAAGGTTCTGATCGGCGAGGACCGCTCCGAGCGACTGGACGTCGAGCCGCCGAAGTTCCGGGTCATCGTCACGCGCCGTCCCAAATACGCTTTCCGGGGCCGTGACGGCGTGGTCCAGGCTCTGGCGCCGGCGCACATCGTTGAAAGCGGCCTGCCGACGGAGCGGCTGCTCGCCTACATCGCCGTGTCGAAATACGCCGACGGCCTCCCGCTTTACCGGCAGGAGGCGATTTATCTGCGTGACGGTGTCGAGCTCAGCCGATCGCTGATGGCGCAGTGGCTGGGGCACCTGGGCTTCGAGTTGCAGATGCTCGCCGATTACATCCTTGAGTGCGTCAAGGAGGGCGAAAGGGTCTTCGCCGACGAGACGACCTTGCCCACCCTTGCCCCCGGTTCCGGGAAAACCACGAAAGCCTGGCTATAGGCCTACGCACGGGATGATCGACCCTATGGCGGAACCAGTCCGCCAATGGTTGCCTATCGTTTTGAAGACAGCCGAGGCGCGGATGAGGGAATGCCCGGTAAGGTCCTCGTAGCGGTCGCGATAGTCCTTTGCGGATCGGCTGTGCGACGGCTCGGGAACCGGCATGCCCAGCAGGTCACGGCAAGCAGGCGAGCTTTTGCGCGCGATAGCGATTGCCGAGGAAGCCGTAATAGCGGATGCGATGAAAGCCCTCGGGCAGGACGTGTAGCAGGAAGCACGAGTGAACTCATCGGCCGCGACGGTCATGACCTTCTGCCGACTGCCGTGCCGATAGTCCTTCCAGCGAAAGGCGACTTTCCCATCCTCGATGGCGACGAGCCGATTGTTGGAAATGGCGACGCGGTGCGTATAGCGCCCGACGTAGTCGAGGACCTGTTCGGGTCCGGCGAATGGCGGCTTGGCAAAGACGACCCACTCGGCCTTTCGTAGCGGCGCCAAATAACGCCGGAAGGCATCGCGCTCGCTCAGGTGCTGCAGGCCAGAGAAAAACTGCAACTGGCCGCCGTCGAAGGCTTTCTTCAGATGTTCCAGGAACAATCGTCGGAACAGGCGCGAGAGCACCCGGACGGGCAAGAAGAAGCCGGGCTTGCAGGCGATCCATCGATTGCCGTCGGCAGACAGGCCGCCGCCGGCGACGACGCAATGCAGGTGCGGATGATAGAGCAGGTTCTGGCCCCAGGTGTGCAGCACGACGAAGAAGCCGATCTCGGCGCCCAGGTGCTTGGGGTCGGCAGCAATGGTGCGCAGGGTCTCGGCGGCGGCACGGAAGAGCAGGCCGTAGACGAGCGCCTTGTTCTGATAGGCGATGGCGGCAATGTCGCCGGGCAGCGTGAAGACGACGTGAAGTACTGTGTGTCGAGAAGTTCGGCGCGACGATCCTCCAGCCATTGTGCGCGGGCCAGCGATTGGCAGCGGGGGCAATGCCTGTCGCGGCAGCTGTTGAAGGCAATGCGCCGGTGGCCGCAGTAATCGCACTGCTCGACATGCCCGCCGAGCGCGGCGGTCCGGCACAGTTCGATCGCCGTCATGACGCGGCGCTGGGCCGTCGACAGCGACGCATCATGCTGTGCGCGATAGGCTTCGCCGTAGCAGCGGAAGATATCCGCCACTTCCGGCCCCGAGCGGGCCATTGCCGCCGCTCAGAAGTATTGCGGCGTGGCGGGCGGCGGCACGGTGGACGCCGGACGCGGCAAGAGCTCGAAGGGACTCGATGTGGCGCAGACTTTGTTGGTGGCGATCCGCAGGTAATGGGCGGTGGTCGCAAGGCTCCTGTGACCGAGCAGCAGTTGAATGGTGCGCACGTCGGCACCGGCCTCCAGCAGATGGACGGCGGTGGCGTGCCGACTATGTCTTGATCGACATAGGCGGCACGCCACCGCCGTCCACCTTGTCTAGGCGGGCGTCGACATTACGGTCATCCGCAGCTGGCTTGGTCATGTGAGCCTCGATACCACCAATCACTACGCCAGGGCCAATCTGGAAACGAAACGACCCGCCCCAACTTCTGAAAGTCAAATCCCAAATCCGTGGTCACCTCGGTAGCGCTCACAGAAGTACGACATCCAGATGGAACGCCTGCGATCCGATGTCGGAGTTACGACATTCTGTCCGGCACGCGACGCGTGCCAGACGGGATAGCCAAGACAAATCAGCATTGGGCGTTTGGCACGCNACGACATTCTGTCCGGCACGCGACGCGTGCCAGACGGGATAGCCAAGACAAATCAGCATTGGGCGTTTGGCACGCGTCTTGAACGCATCGCCTGGTCAATGGTCAGCGCTATGGCTCGCTGTCGAATCTTCGTAACGACAGTGCTAGCCGATAATATTCGTTCCGTGTGGCGCTGGTGCAAAAAAGGTGATTTTACAATGAGCGTTCCAAATTTGACGAAACTGGCCAATGCGCTCGGAACTGACAAGGGCGATGAGGTTTACCACGCCCATGGCTACACCAGCTTTTACTCGTTTCTGTTCGAGGAATTTCGGCGCGAACCTTTCACGATCGTCGAGATTGGACTGCAGCGCGGCTGTGACGATCCCGAAGAACTGCTCACTCGCAAGGTCGAAGACATACCGTCGATCAAGATGTGGTTGGAGTTCTTTCCCAAAGCTAACATCATCGGCTGCGACATTTCAGATTTCAGTGCCTTCAAGATAGACCGCTTTCGTTTCGAGCGGCTGGACATGGGCGATCCGGCAGCCCTGGAACGCCTTGCGGGCTCACTACCGCCCGTTAGGATCATCATCGACGATGCCTCGCACGCCGCTTACCATCAGCAGCTTGCTCTAGCAAAGCTTTTTCCTATCGTCGAGCCAGGCGGCTTTTACATCATCGAGGATCTGCATGTCACGGACCCAACTGCCGCAAGATTGCCGTCCTGTAACCCGACCGCTGCGGTAGTCGAGAGGTTCAAGCACACGCGCCAGCTCGACATTGACTTCCTGTCCCCGATCGAGCGCAGAAACCTCGAGACGTCGATCCGAAAGATGTTCATCCATCGCAACGACAAAGGCGGCGTCAGCCGCTGGGCCATGAAAATGGTCGGGTTTGAAAAGTGTTAGAGCGCCAATCACGTAGCTTCTGCTCGCTGAAGGTGATCATGAGGTATTGGTCGAAGCTTCAATCTTTGAATCAATCGAATTGACGATATGGCGTCACTATGCGCATTTGCAGCATCAAGCCGACGCATAATGGGGCTATAAGACGGACGGCCGGTCTACGAATTTCGGATTCAGATGGGCGCTGGTGTTGTTGCAGAATGAGGAACAGCTTGCGTTTCGCATCATGGCACGTGGGCGCCGTAAAGTAATCAGCGGATTGATGCAGCGATAGCTGGCCGGGACGGCTGTCACGCTGCGGCGACACACGCGATTTTGTTCCAGATTCGCAGGGCGGCGTCACGCAGGTCTCGATGTTGAGCCGATGACAGTGTATTGCAGGGAAAGTGGAAAAGGTTGGCAATCGGATCATGGATGGAAACGAACCGCTGAAGCTGGCTTGCCGACTTGAAGCGTTTCATGGTCCTTTTCCCGTCGTCGGGTCGGCTGGTGCGAATGCGGCGGGAGGAGTCGACGGGGAGTTGCAGCTGCAGAGCTCAGTCGACGTGCTGGCACCTCAGGAAAGGCACTGACCAAGGCCAGGCGCCGGATCAGGGAATTGGAGCAGAAAGTCGGGCAACAGCAGCTCGATCTCGATTTTTTTCAAGAAGCCTCGTGGCACTTCGAGGAAGATCATCGTCGGAGCAGCGCTCTTGGCGAAGCGGGATCTTCAAAGTCATCGAAAAGATGACGACCGGCCTGTCGCAAGGCGAATTCAACATCGACAGAATGTGCTGGCTCGCTGGCGTTGCCGCGCGAGTTATTGCCGTCACTGGCTGGATTCAGCCCCTCGTGGGGCGCCTCGTGCATCATTCCGACCGCGGAGTTCAAGGCGGATTCAAGCGATCGTCGCAACACTCTGAAGTTGGAGGTTGCGATGAGCATTCGAAAGCGACGATCGGCACGGAACAGCAGGGCAAGTTTCTCGGTATCGCGGCGGTTCGTCTTAACCCGATCGCAGGCTTGCGCGGGATCAGATACGGAGCAATAACGGCGCACTCGTAGCCAAGCGCTTCGATCTCCCGCTTCCGTATCCGGTGGGTCCAGCTCCATAGCAAAATCTCAATCGTACACCCCGGGGCGTCCGAGGCTTGCGGACGAGGCGGCGTACTGACACATTATCGGAGGATAATATCTCTCCGACATATCGAACCTCGCCGGTACGCCCGCTCTCGGCCAGAGCAACAACATGCCGATCCTTCGAAACATCCAATCCTGCGAAAACTTCGCTATATTCTTCCATCGTTCGTCCTCCGGCATGAGGATAGGCGCGACGAGCAACCCTCGTTTCAACACTGCCAGTGTAGGGCGAACCACCTCACAGTCGGCAACCAGAAAGGACATAAGGCTTACGGTGTTCCTCGTCCTGCCGCCCGATCGTCTCTCGACCTATTCCCGCTGGCTGCGCCTCATCGTCGCGCAAAGGCTGCTCGACATGGTCCGCGATCCGGAAAACCGCAAAACCAGTTCTCTACCTGCTCGATGAGTTTGCTCCCTCGGCCACCTCGCCGCCGTCGAGCACGCCAGGGGCCTCATGGCCGGGCTACGGTGCACACCTCTGGCCGATCCTGCAGGACGTCCATCAGCTGCGCGCCACCTACGGCCAGAAGGCCGGAACCTTCCAACGCTCGCGTGCTGCAGGGCAAGCGATGCGCAGGCGGCATAAATTTTCCTCCTTTATTGCGAGGCGCCTGACCTCTGCGGCAGATCAGATGCCCTCAAAACCAATGGGCGAAAGATCACGTAATAGTAATGAGGCGTTTTGAGCTGTTGCAAATCAAGCGGATGTATTGTCGCGACACTCGCCTGTGACAGGCACCGGTAAATCTCTCCCTCTCGGTTGATTTCTTCCAGATCGAGAGAACTGGACACAGTCCTACACACGCTTCTTGCATTATTAAATAGTTGTATATCCGCGATCTGCAACCATTCGTAGTGCTCCCCCAAGAGCATTTTCACACTGGTGCCGCTTACATATGGCAACATAATGGAGAAATACCCGTCATGCAGATGGCGTGCGCGAAGCAAGACGACCTTGGACTCATGTATGCTACCTATCGCAATTTTCAGAGGTGAAAACCGGACATTCATATCTTCTGGACCTAGCTCAAGTTGAAATCTTCTTTGCATCAGACCGCTGAATGTGAAGTCAAGCCCCAAGCCGCGCGTTTCATATGCGCCCAACCGATAGGGCGAGGGCAGGCGCCTCACATTCTTCCAAGCAGTTTCTAGATTATAGATCGTCTTCTTGCGATCTGACCCCATAAACTTGTCGTGCTGAAAGTCCTTGAAATATTCCAGCTCCGCTTCAACAGGCATGTAGGCATTACGGAATAGACATGCGTGGGCGGCCTGCTGTAAAATAGAATACTCGTGTGTCATACCAGACTTGGTAAAAAACGTCCTCGCATCGTCGATGAACCGCAAGCACTCAGCTTGAACATTGGCAACCTTATCATACTGCTTCTCACTAAGCTTGATGTCCGTAATAACTGGCTCACCGTCCAACTCATAGTCCACTACTGCCCCCTCTTTGACTGTACAGCATTGCTCAAATAAGGTGTAATTAGCCCATTGCGACGTAATAAGTGCTTCGCTATTCGCCGCGCGGTAAGGTTCATCTGACGCAAACACATAGCGTCCGAGTATTTCGATGTTAAATTCGCATTTGAACGTGCGAGCCAAATGCTCCTGCGTTCTGCCGTTATAGCCCGTGTCTGCCAATATAATGGTATCGCCTTCTTCCAACTCCAATTCCTTCGACATATAGCGCATCAAACGGGCGCGCAAAGCAAACGAGTTCTTGAGTATCAGTTCCAGCACATCGTCGTCGTGCAGCAACTGATGGAACGCCGTTTTTGGATCGGCAGATTGATGGGCGACTCGTATCAACAATTCCGTCAGTTCAGGCGGAAGCAAAAGCTGTTTTGCAATGGCATGAAGAGTGTCGAATTCGGGCTCGATTCCGCTGATGTAATAATCGATATCGGCGCGGGTTCTGAAAGAGGCGGCAATAGCATGGAATTTGCGGATTCGCACCAACTTGCCGACGGGCTTGCGCGCATAGGCTTCACACGCGGCTGAGAGAAGATAAGCATCACGCAATAGAAAGAAGACTTTTACTCGCTTACCCTGTCGTTGTAGCGCCTCCACCTCGTCCATAAGAAAACGGGCATAGGCGTATAGCGCCGGGCCAAACGACATGTATCCTATCAAGGTCTCAGGCGTGTACTGACGCAGATTTGCTACAGAAAACACTGGACGGAATGGACTATAGCATGGCAGAATAACTGCCTGCGGCGCTGCCTGTTCGAGTACAATCAACGAGGATGCTGCGTGCTGTAGGCGCAAGAATCCAACGACCTCAGGATCAAACTGCAGGAAATGAAGCGCTCGTACGCCCAATTTCCGCGGCGCTTGCGCATCGGCCACATCATTGTCTCCGATGTGAAGTAGTTGCGATACAGGCACCCCGCACTCTTTGATTATAACTTGAAAAAGTCCCTCGCTCTTCGACGTTCCATAGTCGACAGAGCAGTAAATCTTGCTGATTGACTGCATAACGTCTGCAGGCAAATGCCGAGCCAAGAGGCGCCTTAACTCGTCTTCGCGCAAATACGTATCGCTCACGACGATAATTTTGATACCACGGGTGTGCGCCAGCCTGATTAGTTCCACGTACGGTGAGAATGCAAAGCAAACACTCATTTCGGTCCGGATTTCTGCCTCGGCCAATAGCTCCTGTTCCTCACTGGAGAGCGACGTAAAAGACCGATAAATGTCACCGATATGGATTTCCGTGGATCCGTTCTCTAAACGCTTCGCTCGACGGGCACACGCAGCAGCGCTAATTCGTTGGTGAGGAGTTACTCCTAGCCTTCGCGCGATTGGAGTATCGGCCAGCACGGCAAAAACGTCTCTAGGTGTCGCTGTCTTGCGCCATAGCAACGTATCGAAACAGTCAAGTGAGAGTACCTTTAGGGAACCTCCAAATTCGTCCAGAACCTTTGGAATATCCTCTGCCGTTATCTGCGCGTTATGGCGGGTGTCACGCATGTCACTCCAGAGCAGGCGACCCTCCGGTTTTTGCCATTTGGTAATCTTTTCCGTTAGGCCGCCCCCGTCTGGAAACATTGCATCAGGGTGGCCGATAGACCGATAGACGTCGTCATAGACGTCGTCATCTGGAAGACGCGGAACTATCTCGCCATAAATGTCAGCATCAAACGTATGTTCAATACAGAATTTTCCGAAAGACTGCTGACCAATATCGGCTTGCTTTACCTTGGCGGCAAAACGCTCCAGTATATGCTGCATATATTGTCTCCTTCGCCCAAGCGCAATTTTTCTGGCTGAGAACGTCTCACTCGTCGTCTACTCTTAGGTCTAGGCCCTCCGCATCGCCGAAGTGTCGAGGTCAGCGACAACCGCTTTCGCTATGGAACTTCCAAGGAGCCGGCAATTTAAAATAGGGATGTTCTGAACTGGTTGAGGGACTTGGGTTCGAACCGGGGTCTGCGGGGCAAACTCCGCTGTCCTGACGCCAGACGATCGCTATCCCATCGATGGCCCCCCCGCTGTTGCAGAAACGAAATCGGCTAACGTCAAGATACATCCTGCCATTTGATTGACCCTCTGCGCCGAACCCAAACCATCGGCCGATGAATATCATCTATACATTTCCCGTGAACGTAGCGGTGGGAGTGCGACCGTTTGTCGTTAAGTACTTGATTATGTTGTGAACAACTGCTTGTATGCGCATGGAGCCTTTTGTAATGTTTTCATTAAAGAGTATTACAGTTGATGCATGGTTAGGACAAGCAGCGGCTATATCTCAATTCCTTCAGTCGCGAGACAATCGCACTGCGTTGACTCAGCCGATACGACAATTGGAGGAAGGCCAAGACGATGGGCCGCTTGGACGTACAACAGCCCGGCATGCATCGCATGGCCTTCAAACAGAATAAGCGCTCTTCTTGCCATTGGCTCTTGTGACCCCCACGCTGCATGCTGTGCGGCGATCTGAGCGTAAAAGGGCATCAGTTTTGGTCGCAACTAACCTCTGACGTCGTGGCGAACGTACCATTGTCAGCGATTTCCGGTCGTAAAGGTTCTGTAAAATAGTTTGAAGGTTTTGCCACAACGTTAGAATAAAGACGATCGGTTGGTGGTGTCGGTGGAACTGGAGAGACTTCGCGCTCTGTTCGTAAGGGCGCGTAGCTTTCGCAACCAAATTGGATTGTCTAATGCCTGACAAAGCTAGGCTAGGCCCGTAACGGACAGCAGAAACAGAAAATACAGGCAGTGATAGAATTATAGAGATTGTAAAATGCTCGACAGCGGTGATCGAAAGCGGCGCTGGACAGGGGTTCAATTATGAGCACGGACAAGACGAATTCGAAAGTTGGAGGCAAGGGCGTCTCGCGACGCACGGTCTTGAAATCGGTCGGCATCGCCGGCGCGGCCGCTGCGGCGGTTGGTATAGTCGGCAGCCGCGCGGTCGGTTATGGGATCGTCGGCAATGCGCCCAAGGTCCGGCTCGCCTGGACGGAAGTCGCGGCCTGCCATTCGCCGCTCGGCTTCGGCTCGCCAAGTGAGGGGCAAGACGATTGCCACCTATGGCATCGGCGCGCCGCCGCAGGTCGCCTTCCAGGTGACGCTCGCCAAGAACGGGATCGATCCCGAGACCGACGTGACGTGGAAGCCGGTGCCGTTCGATCTCGTCGGCGAGACGGTCGATCGTGGCGAGGCCGATCTGGCGGCGCATCTTGATCCCTGGGCCTATTCGATCGAGAAGAAGTTCAACTTCACCAAGATCGCCGATACCCAGACTGGCATCTATGAGGGAACGACGTGCTGCGTGCTCGGCGCCAACGGCCCCTTCCTGGAGGCCAACCGCGACGCGCTCCGCCGTCTGGCCGAGGCAAATATCGAGATACACGAATATGTCGCAAGCCATCCCGGTGAGGTGGCGAAATGGTATCTGGTAGCGCTGAACCCGGCGGGCCTGAGGCCTGGAAGACCTCGAGGCGATCATCGGCGGACTGGTCACGCACAACCACCCGATCGGGCCGGAACTGGTCGCCCAGTCCAGCGGGCTTCGGAGGTTAGAGGCTCGTCAAGGTCCTTGACCCGACCACCGATCCGAAGGCCTTCGCCAAGCGGATCACGGTCAACCTGCTCGCCTGAGGCCCTCTTATGAGCGATGCAATACAGGCCCTCGGTTCCGGCGGGGTCCAAGCTCGGTCGGCGACCTTCGGCGGAGTTTGGAAGTTTGGCCTGTACGCGGCCGCTGCATGGGCGGCAACGGCCGTCGTCACGGTCGCGCTGCCGGATGTGGTGCCATGGGGCAGCGCTGATCTCTTCGCCATCCTGACCGCTGTTGGCGCGGCGATCTTCGCCGTGCTTGCCTTCTCGGTCGGCCTGCTCGGGCGGGTCGGCCGCACGCTCGTGTATTACGGACCGTGGTCCCTGGCGCTCGGTCTCTGGTTCCTGATCTGGGAATTCACAACCGCGAAATTCGGCTGGCTGCCGAAGCCCTTCTTCTCACCGCCGCACGGCCTTCTGAATGTCTATGTCGTTGACGGACCGAGGCTGCTTGTCTGCATACTCTATACTCTGCGGCTTTGGTCGCTAAGCTTCTTCTCGGGCATTGCTGTCGGCTTCGCGCTGGGCGTCGCTCTCGGCTGGTCGGCGCGCTTCAACTATTGGGGCATACCGATCTTGAAGTTGATCGGCCCGGTGCCGGCAACGGACTGGATTCGCGACGCCTTCTATTTCTTCCCGACAACTTTTGACGCCTCGATCTTCATCGTTGCGCTCTCGGCCGGCATTCCGGTGGCGATCCTGACGGCATCCGGCGTCGCTTCGGTCAACAGAGCGTATTACGACGTGGCGCGCACACTTGGAGCCGATATTCGTTTCCTTGTCCTCAAGATCGCCATCCCAGCATCGCTGCCGCACGTATTCTCGGCCTGTTCATGGGTCCTTCGCTGTGTTGGTCGTCGCCGAGATGCTCGGCGCCAGATATGGCCTTGGCTGGTACATCCAGTTTCAGCAGGCGAAGCGGCTGGTGCAGGTGCCCGAGTTCGCGCGGTTCCGGCAACTACTAGAATAGTAGATTTGGGCGCAAGTTCACTAGAGCTTGTCTAATGTTTCAAACCGGTGGAAGATTTGGGCAGCGAACTGACAAGCCCAAAGTTCTAGGCTAGATGATGTGCTTGGCGACCGATTCGCGGGGGTGAAATGTCAATAATTGTGGATCCGGCAATTCGCATTCTGCCGGATAATCATCGTATTTTCGTGCTGCATCCCGGTGAAGGAAAGCGGTTCTACGGCGACTTTCAAGCTTCGGCATCGGTGTTTCTCGACCTTCCTGGCATTTCGTTCTCCACAGCGCCCGACCTGAACGACACGAGCCTCCGTAACAAGCTTCGGATGGCGAGACGGATCGGGATCTGGAGGCGGCGCGGATCAAATCCGGACGACAAACCGAGCCGAAATCCGGACGATTACGCAGTAACTACAGTCACGGTCGACGCACCCAGATTTGTGCACGAAGTTCACGATCTCTACACAGAGGCGAAAGCTGGGGATTTGGTCATCGTCCCGGGAAAGGGGTATGGCTCGACCGTCTTTTTCGGCGAGGTGATGAATGATTTCGACCCGGATTTCACGGTCACAAGCCACCGCTATCCCGATGAGACCATCCCTGCCCGCAAGGTGAAGTGGCTGCCGGTGAATCTGTCCAAACAGCAGTTTAACCGGCGGCTGATCCGGCTCATGCAGAATCGACAAGCCATCATCCAGGTCACGCGGGAAGACGACCGGCGAGAGATATATACCCACGCGTACGGCGACTATGTGTGGAAAGAGTCGTCCGGCAATCTCATTCGCGTCACAAAAGATGATATCGATCTAAACGATCTAAATAAGGCTGTAGATCTTACCAATTTCTTCGCATCTCAGTACATTGCTCTGAAGAAGGGCGAACTTGAATTGTTTCTTGCGATTGGATTTCACGAAGCCATCGACAAGTACTATGATAAAACCTATTTTGGTGGCGTAAATGTCGAAATACACTCGCCGGGATACTTCGGGCGCCCTATGAAGAAGGCTGCCATGGCCGGGTACGTGTCGGCGATGCTGGCCTTGTCAGGATCGGGCGTGACGGCGCAAGAGGCGGCTTACACGAAAGTGTTGAACTCTGCCAATGCCGTGACTTCAATCTGCGACATGGAGCTCGAAACGGATATACGCCAGACCATGGAGATGTACGCCAACATTCATCTGTGGGAGAACGAGGTCTGCCCGAAGCGCGAGGCTACCAAAGATACCGTTGGCCTTAAGACGGACGTAACGATAAAGAAAGAAGTCCCCTCGGCTGAAAATTAAAAATTCGGCGACGAATATGTATATAATGGGGCGCGGTAACGTTTGTATGCCGCTTTGAGGAGCGCAGACAGTGCTGAAGGCGATCACAGAATTTGCTCGCGCGCACATTCTTGGGACCGTAGTGGCGTCGATTACAGCCGGCGCCGCTGGCGGTGCAGGCGTTTATTGGTCGCTTTACGAGGCTCGCGTAAACCGGATCGAAGAGATGAAGGTCCAGGACTTTCAGGGCCTCGTCGCAGAGAACAAGAAGTTCGAGGAATTGCTGAGCGCGTTCACCGAAGAGGTAGGGACGAGCGGCGCCGTCGACCCGGCAAAACGCAAAGAGATTTCGGCAAGCCTGGTCCGTCTCTATAGCGGTCTCGGCGCGTTCACGGTCAACCTCCCGCCGGAGCAAGAACTTCCCGTGAAAAAGCCCCAGACCTCGATAAATGAGGTGAAGAAGCACGTCCAGCTGATGCAAAAAAAGCAGGATATGGAAACCCTCGGCGCAGCCCTCGCGGTGATGTTTCAAGACATGAAAGCTGCGCAACCGGTCCTGGAACAGGCAGTTGGAAAGCAATTCGCGTCGGCCACGTGATCGAGCGAGCGCGCGCACGTAACCTCATGGACGGCCGCTATCGCGGGGCAGCCACGAAGAAAAGACCATTATCTCGGACGTCCGCTTGGTGGGCGAGGCATTGCTTAGAGCGGTGGGTCAGGAGCCGGATCTGGTCCATGCACTGACGCCGCGTGAGTTCGACGAGTTGGCGACCGAGTTGTTCCAACGACAGGGCTACACGATCACGCCGCAAACCCGGGATGGCGGCAAGGATCTCTATCTGGCTAAGGCGGACAGCTTCGGGTCGTTCCTGTATATTGTCGAGTGCAAGCGTTACGCGCCAGACAACCCCGTCGACGTTGGTGTCGTCCGCGCGCTGTACGGGGTGGCTCAGCATGAGCGTGTCACCGAGCGATCACGCTGACCACGTCCTATTTCAGCAGGGACGCGGCGGATTTCGCCGCCGAGATCCAGTATCAGCTGACGCTTAAAGAGTTTGTCGGTTTGAAGCTATTACTCGCTCCTTATCGCGATAGCCGATCTACGAAGCGATCGCCCGAAATAGTCTCGACCAGGACACGTGTCGCGCGCGGATGCGCGAATATCAGAGGCTCTCGCTGCCAAGCCCTGATATCGCGGACCGTGCATGGCTTTTGCCTCCGGCCGATCGTCGCTCCCGATTTCGTCGGTGGCTTCGTGAGGTCCCTGCCGTGACAGAACCACTTCAGCCATGCGCTTGAAAAGGCCGGCGGTATCCTTCTGATCGCGCGCGAGGCGGTCCATAGCTTCGGCCAGCACATACGAAACGGCCGCGGGTCGCATCGGAGATCAGTGCCTGGGTTACCGGGACGGAGGAGAGACGCCGGACATCAGGTGATCGGTGCATTCCTCGACAACCTGCCAGCCCTGGTTCTCGGCATGACGAGGGCAGACGCGGAGCTGGTCGGCGATGGAAGCGTCGCGCTGATTGTCGNGCCAGCCCTGGTTCTCGGCATGACGAGGGCAGACGCGGAGCTGGTCGGCGATGGAAGCGTCGCGCTGATTGTCGGATGAATAGCGGGCATAGATCGCAACCTTCACAATGCACTCTCCTGTGACATCCAGGAGCGCGGGTGCGGCGTTCCTTCGTTTGCTCCTCGAACGCCACCCGCGCGGGACGGCGGGCGAGCAGGCGAACCAACTCGACCAGGCGCGGGTCCGAACCGCCGCCATCAGCGACACCCGCGACGTCAAGTTGGGCCCGGTTCATCGATAACACCCTATTTGAGGCAGGGTCAGTCGGGGAGGATCTGCCCACTCCGATCACAAGCCGATCTTTCGACCCCGTGGTCGGGAATTCTCCATGGACTTCGTGAANATCGACGCCCCTGCGAGACCGCCCCGATCAGGCATTCCTGCCACTCTACCTAGCCGACCCCCGTGGTCGCGTTGCCGATCGGTGCGCACTGGTCGCCTACATCGCCTCTACCTAGCCGACCCCCGTGGTCGCGTTGCCGATCGGTGCGCACTGGTCGCCTACATCGCCCCGGCACGTGAAGATCGTCTCTGCTGACGCTCGTTGAGCAATTCAGGCCGCCTCCGGCTGGCGTTTGATCAGCGTCAGCGTCAACCAGCGCGCGGTCAGCGCCGGCTTTTTCGAGCCCTCGATCTCAATCGTCACGCTCAGCGCCGTCTGCACCCAGCCCGACGGCCTGACCTTGATGTCGGCCAGTACGAAACGGGTGCGGATGCGCGATCCGGTTTTCACCGGCGCCAGGAAGCGCAGCGATTCGAAGCCATAGTTGACACCCATCTTGCAGTTTTCGAGCGGCCGCATGGTCTCGAAAGTCATCGCCGACAAAAGCGAAAGCGACAGGAAGCCATGTGCGATGGTGCCGCCGAACGGCGTCTCGCGCTCGGCGCGCTCCGGATCGCAGTGGATGAACTGGTGGTCATCGGTGGCCTCGGCGAACTGGTCGATCATCCGCTGCGAGACCACCCGCCACGGCGACACGCCGACTTCCTTGCCGACGCTGGCCAGAAGCTCGTCGAGACTGATCGGTTCCACGCTAATGTCCTCCATTTCAACCGTCCGAAGCGCGAGCGGCTTCATTCCGTGAACAGTGTCAGCCCATGCTGCACCGACTGCCGGCCATTCATCGGCAGGATGGCCCCGGTGAGATGACTGCCGTCACAGCTGCACGAATAGAACGTTCCGCCGGCAATCTCATTCGGCGCACCGATGCGGCCGATCCGAACATGGCTGCAGACGAGCCGGCTTGTACTCGGTCGCGGTGCGCGTCCTGCAGGCCGCCGAAAGCAGCTCGTCTTGCTACGGATGATCATTCCGCCGGCGCCGCTATGCGGTATTGTCGCAGATTGATAAAATCAATTGTCTGGATAGGAACCATCCGTGTCTCGAATGGTGGAGGAGTAGTCCAGCAGACGGGGTGGCTTGTGGTCCTTCTTGAAGCGCGCCGACCTCATTGGCCGCTAGCTGTGAGCCGGCAAGCAGCGCCAGTTCAATGACATTGGGTGTCGACACGGCAAGCGGCATCAGATGCTACTTCATGATGCGGGATGGCGCTTGCTTCAAGAAGCGCTCGCCTGACGTGGAAGCCAGCACCGGATCTGGACTGTCGATATGCGCCCGATATTCGCGCAGCACAGCGGCAACCGCAGCGACGATGATCTCAGCTGTTGCGAGCATGCCAACCTTGGTGCCGGCCACTCTGTTAGCCTGAAGCGCAGCGCGCATCTGATCCGCCACCAGACCGGGTTGCGTAACTTGGATTTCCAAGGCGTCTTCCTGGGTTTGCACCGTCAGCGCGCTGACAGCAAGGCAGGTGCGCACGTCAAGGCAAGCGATCGTCTCGATCTCGCGGGCAATTCCAGCCCCACCGCGGGAATCAGACCCTACAACAACGAGCAGATGCGGTTCTCGCCCCAGCGCTATTGTTCTGTCTTTCGATCCATTCTCGCGTGCGCGCTTCTGGGGCGCCGTTCAGCGCAAGGTCGGTGACCACGGCTGCGCTTTCGGCGCCAGCCTCGAAAAACGCCTTCGAGCCGGTCAGGTTGAGGCCGTCGATGGAGACCAATGGGATCGGCGCGACCTGGTGCTTCCACTCGCTGATCCGCTCGAGCCCTTGCGACGCCCATTCATCTTCTTGAGGCTAGTTGGATAGACTGGGCCGAGCGCCACATACTCCGGCTCGGCCACTGGCGCAGTTCGGTGTGATCGTGGATCGAAAGGCCGAGCTTCAATCCGGCGTATTTCATCGTCAGCATCGGCGGCAGCCAAATCCTTTTGACCAAGATGGACGAGTCGCAGCTTTCCTCGATTGCCGTGCGCCAATAGCCGTTGACGCTCACTTGGCAACCATGGACCGCGCAGGCGTCGTTCGCGCGGCGGATTTGCAGTCCTTTCTCGTCCATATCCTTTATCCGGAGCTGCACCAGACTCACGCCGAGCGGCACCAGCCGGTCAATCCAGCCGGCACGTCGACGACTTCATGAGAAGACGGCCCTGCCGATCGTCGGTGGGTAGCGCGGTTCGAGCATTCCCGAGTTGAAAGCTTCAACGACCGGCATCGACCGCTTTGCCGAACGCACGCGCCATGCCGACCGGATCGGCCGCCCCTCGGGACCGCCGTGTTCAGGAGCACGGCGTCAAACTGAGCTCCATGACGGTCGCCGCGTACGACGGCCGTCCGAGCCGTGCATCCACAATCAACGGAATGTAGGGGAAATGTCCGCGCATCAACTGGACCTCGGAGCTCAACGCTTCATCGCATTAGAATGAGCGTTCGAAACGCAGGATACCGCCGACACTGCTCTTCTTGTTGGCATTGGTCCAGTTCACTTCGGAAGCTTTCACCTTTCCGACGGCGGAGCCTCCGTAGCGGTCATAGTCGAGTTCAGCCGTAACTGTGAAATCTGGAAGAATCGCATAGGCGACGTTCGCAGCGACACCATAGTTCTTGAGCTGATCACCCGAGAGCTGAAGGTTGAACGAAGTTGTCTCGTTGAGCTCGTAAGTGGCGCCAGCCCAGAAAGCCCAGTTCCCGCCCCAAATCTTATAGAAGCCGCGACCATGAGCGTCGATCGCGTTGATGGAGTCGTCGTTGAGCTTGCCATTGGAACCGTAGCCGAACATTCCGAACAGCAACAGTTCGTCGGTGACATTGATGTCGACACGGACCTTAGCGGCCACCGATTCGTAGTTGCTATCATAACCAGCAACGCCGGTGATCGCTCCCCAGCCATGTGTGTATTTCAAGCCGCCGACTATGTGCGGAGCGTAGTTGTCGATTGTGCCCACCACGCCTGAGCCTTCTTCGAGCGAAACCACGGCGGAAAAGCCGTTCGCGGCGTCGAAGTAGTACTGGACCACATTGGTATCCAAAGCGCCGTACGGAACCGGCGTCTGGTTGAGTACGTCACCCGCGCCGCCAATAAACATGTCGAAGGCCGACCAGTCCTTACCAACTCGGAGGCCACCAAGCTGAATCCAGGCGAAAGTCAAGATGCTGTCTCCGTTGAAGGCATAGGACCGAGAACTGTCCGAAACCGAAGTGTGGCGGTTACCGAAATTCACGCGGGTTTCGGTGTAGGTCTTCAACGTGCCGAGTTCGGTCTCCTGGCCGGTCCAAGCTTTCAGTGTGAAGCGCGTGTTGTTTTGCCATGTACCCTGATCCTCACCAGTCCTCACATCTGAGGTTCTTGCGTGGTAAAACAATCCGACATCGCCCAAGCCCACGTAGTAGCTGAGATAGCCGCCGATGCGCAGGCAGGTCTCGGTGCCTGAAATATAGACGTAGCTGGAGCCGTAGACGTCGCAGATCTTGAGGTACTCTGTCGGATCAGGCTCGGGGACGATGATCACGGCGCGAGCGTCGGAAACGGCGACCAGTGCCGCAGTTGAGCCGAGGAGGAGGCTCCCAATGGTCATTGTTGATCTCCGTCTAAATAGTAAAAGGAATCGAGACCGATAAATGATTTTTGCTAAGCAAACGATTGATAGCGCATCAAGCTGAATTATAGGAGTGTTGCTGCACCTGTCGTGCTAATGCTCAGGAGAATTTAGAATGTGATTGAGACTTGTTGTCACATATATTAAGTAGTTATCACTCCCAGACGGTCATACAACATTTTTGTACAATCACCCTTTTCACCTCAGCGGCGGGCCTCACAAAGGGTACTACTGCAAATGACGTGCCACCCTGACGACCCAGCTGCGGCTTGAAGCTCAAATGTGCGGGCGGACCTTGGTTCGCGCTTCTGTTCTTTTTGCCTTGCGGATCCACCCAAGCACGAAGGGCAAACGGTTCGTCTGTTCGCTTGGCGACAGTTTGGCTTAATGGCGACGGCATTGTTTGCTGTGAGCCCCGCCGTTGAGGCATCATGCGGCGGCCACCGCTCGGTACGACGCCGTCACTTTGGCGAGCTGATGGTCGATAACCACGCGCCGCAGCCTTGCACCACTGAGTCGGTAGGCGCCAGCCTTGGCATTGCGGCGGACCTGACGGTCGCGTCGAGCAGGTTTTCGTGCTGAAAGCGGCGCGGCACAGCTAATGCTTCTTGCCAGCAATTCACACAACGAGCTCATCGAGACGGCAGAGATCATTATGGGCGGCGCTAGCTGGCGTGCAAAGTCTGGACCCAACACCGTATTGTCTCATCGGATGCGGCATCTGCGCTCAGAAGAGTCTCCCACGCGCAGATGAAGGGAAGGGACGTCGAACAAAACGGTGCGCGTGAGGGTTTCGGCGGGAACACCATCGTCAGTCGCTGACCGAGTGCGCTCAGACCATCGCTGTCCAGCCAAGACTGAACGGCGCCCATTGCTAAAAATTTCGAGCTCAAAGCGGAACGGACTGACATAGCGCAAAGACGCAGGCGAGCGCAGCGGTAAGGTTGGATGTTATCAGCATGGGACGGTAACCGTTGCAGACCACGAAATTTCGCGAGGCCCGGCTGCCTTGGTACACTATCTATCCGGCTGTGTCGGAGTTCTCTGGGGCGGTCGGCGCCGAGGCTTATGAGGAATGGCTCAGGAACCTGCCGGCTGATGATCCGGTGTCACTCTATCTGCACGTTCCGTTCTGCCGATCAGCCTGCTGGTATTGCGGCTTCCCAACCACCATCACCCGCCGTGATGCGCCCATCCTCAACTATCTGGCGGCGCTGCGTGACGAGATCCGTCTGGTTTCGGAGCGAGTGCCGAAGACGTTGCCCGTGAGCGACATACATTTCGGCGGCGGAACGCCGTCTCTCATGGGACCAGCCGAGTTCCTCGCTCTGATGGAGTTCCTGCGATGCCGCTTCGCCATCTCGAAAACAGCTACGGTCGCCATCGAGATCGATCCACGAACACTCACGCCCGAGATGGCGGAAGGCTTGGGAGCGGCCGGCGTGAACCGCGCGAGCCTGGGCGTACAGAGCTTCGATCCCATTGTTCAAAAAGCGATCAACCGAATCCAGAGCGAGGCCCAGACGTCGGCTGCCGTGGAAGTGCTGCGCCGGCATGGAGTAAGCCGCATCAACTTCGACCTCATCTACGGCCTGCCGCGTCAAACAGTGGAGTCGTGCGTCGAAACAGTGAGGGCGGCGGTCGCCATGCGCCCCGACCGGCTTGCCTTGTTCGGCTACTCGCACATCCCATCCCAAGTAAAGAATCAGCGCCTCATCGAGGCGGAATTTCTTCCCGACAGCGCTGCCCGCGCTGAACAGTATGCGGCTGTCGCCGTGACGCTGATTGCCGCCGGCTACCGACAGATCGGGCTCGACCATTTCGCCTTGCCGGACGACGAGCTCGCACTGGCACAGGAAACAGGTCGCCTGCGACGTAACTCGTTGGGCTACTCGGCCGATACCTGCAGAACCCTGATCGGTTTCGGCGCGTCGGCTATCGGTCGCATCGGCCAGGGATACGTTCAAAACGAAGTTACACGGGATTCCTACATCCAGCACATCGCAGCTGGCCGACTGGCTACATCGAAGGGCCATCGCCTCACAGACGACGACCGCGTGCGAGCCGCAATTATCGAGCGATTAATGTGCGATTTCGAGGCTGACGTGCCNACAGACGACGACCGCGTGCGAGCCGCAATTATCGAGCGATTAATGTGCGATTTCGAGGCTGACGTGCCGGCAATCTGTGTCGCCCACGGATCTGATCCGATCCGTCTTCGCGATTCGGCTGAGCGCTTGGCCATGCTGGCCAAGGACGGGATAGTGGACTTCGAAAACGGCTTTGTCCGTGTACGGCGGGAGCATCGCTTTGGGATTCGCGCTGTCGCTGCCGCATTCGATGTGTTTAGGGATGGCGTTACGTATATCCCGCAGCAGCTTAATGCGATGCAAAGCACGACATAGTCCGGCATCAATGTCTCCGCTTGGAACCGCCGGCCTACTTGCCACGCCGGCCGGGCGCTGGTCTGGCAAGTGGGCTTTCCGTTTGCCAATGCGTTCGTTCCCGGCCCTCACGGAGCGGCGAGTCCCTGCCGTGAGCGCCTCACCCGCGAGGCTACATGGCGGCCGTGGAGATTACCTCAGCAGCGGCGCCCGATCGGAAACCTTAGCACCTCAGCGCTTTGGCGTGGCTGCTTGAACTCTTCGACGGCAACCGCCTCAATTAGCAGGTCCAAGGCTTCGCGGCCCCTTTGACTCATCGGGTCATCCCCACAAAGGTAGTCATACGCTCGATCTAAATGCACTCGGGCGGCGGAAAAATCGCTTGTCATATCATAGAACCCTCTCTACCCGCCCGCATTGCCGTCTACGAGGTGAAGGTAGTGCAATCGTCAATATATACAGACAAATTTGAATTAAATCGGAGATGATCATGGAGGCCGAGTTCCCTGACCTGATGCCGCCATCGAGCCCGCCGACGACCACTCGCTGGCGCTCGGTCGCTTCATAAATGCCGAGCACCCCGTCCCGAGACCACCTCTGACCTCCCTCCTTCGATGCTAGACGCGTGGAAGACATGGCTGCGCCGCCGCTGCGAGAAAGGCGTGTCCCGTCGCGCGGCGGCTGCATAGTGGGCAGCCAGCGCCGGGAGCTAATCGGCAAAGCCGCGTGTGGCGATTTTGCATAGCGGGCGCAGGCGAATCGCCACGCCCGTCCAGCATGTCCGATGCCGCGTAGGCCGCCAGGATCCCTGAGCGGAGTGCATGCACGATCCCGCGTGATGACAGTGGATCGGCACAGAACAGGCGGTCGCCCGCCGCGACCCAGCGGTCACCGGCGGCGGGATCGATCGTTGCGGTTCCCGCCGCCTTGATCATGCTGGCGGTCTCGATTGCGTTGGGCGGCACGAGCGGCGCGACGGACTGCGTTGCGGCTAAAGCGCGGTACCAATGTCCGGCTTTGCGCAGTTCGCTGCCCAGATCCGGATCGGTGAGGCACGCGCAAGTCGGCGCTGTACCACCAGCCTTCGGGACGCGCCTCGACGACCATGCTGCAATCGCCCGGTGCGCGGTCGAAAAAGCGTGTGTAGGCGGCAAGATGTCCGTGCATGGTGAGCTTGGCGCCGAAACATCGGGCCAGCCTCCAACTGGGCCGGTCGCCCAAACCACGGCGCGGGAACGATAGCTTCATCGGCCAGCTTGAGCAGCCAGCCTTGATCGTCGCGCACTGCCGAACCCACGGCCGAGCCAAACCGCGTGTCCACACCTGCCGCTTTGGCCGCCTGCACCATCAGCCGGTCGAATCGCGTCCGGTCGAGCTGCCAGCCGGCACCGTGAGCGGAAAACATGCCGTGCCGCTCGCTGGGAACTTCATTGGCCCACACCGAAACAAGCGCACGATTTTCAACGAAGCCGGCCTCGGCGAACGGCGTCCAGACACCAAGCTGACGCAGCAGCCCATTCGCTACTGCCGGCAGCACCTCTTCCGGCTTTGGCCGATCATGCCTTCCTGCTTCCAGCAACAGCACGCTCCCCGCGGGTGCATCGTTGCCAACGCCAGTCCGGATGTGGTCGCCGCCGAACGTGATCGTCTCAGCGAGCTGGCGGGACAAAATGCCAACCTCAAGATAGCGTTGGCCCGGATCAGCGAGGCGGACTGAGGAAGACTTTAAATTCAAAAGGTGACACGCGGCAATAGTCGCGTGCCGCTGTAGCCCCAGGCTCCGCTTCACCGTGGGACCGATCGGTCGCACTCTCAGCCTGGGGTTCTTCTCTGCCACCCATCATCGAATTTTGGTGGATTGTCCGTCTCCCGCACCGGTTTGAGCGCGATAGACAAGAATCGCGTTTTCTGTGCCGGCCGGGCTTCAATGACGGGGATGGCGAAAAGCTGAGTGCTCGGGCTTGCGGGCCGAGCTTGTCGGCCGCTCGATGGAAAGGGTCATTTGAGGTGGGGTCTCGGCTGCGTGCAGCTGAAAGACACGCTCGTCCAGTTCCTTGTCCACTTCCGTCAGACGATGATTGAGGCGAAGGTAGTCCGTCCAGGTCGGCGTGCGGAACGTTTCCGTCCAATGCATAGGCTTCTGCAAGTTCCGCTGGAGCGTCCAGTTCCGAGCACCGACCCGGCTGTGTACATGGCGCCGCTGCCGCATGAGGTCGAGGAAGGCCTCGAGATTTCTCTCGGCTATCAGATATTCGACCTTGACCACGATCGGGCCGCTTCTCGGCTTCAGATTGAGAGCGACAGCTGGGGCATCGAATTCCTCCAGAGGATCGGGCTCGGAGTCGCGGCGCTCTCGAAGCGGAAAGAGAACGCCGGCTGCAGCGACGAACATCAGGGAGGCAGCGGAACCCTCCAGCGCCAGGCCCAGCGAATGGTTTTCGGCCACCGTGCCCCACACCCAGCTGCCGAGCGCGATGCCACCATCTATCAAAGCATAGTAGATCGAGATGGTGCGCCCCACGACCCAGCGCGCGCTTGCCAGCTGCACGCTCACACCGACCCCTGACCAGGCGGTGACCCAACCCGCGCCGCCCAAAGCGAGTGCAATTGCCGCCACCCCGATCGAAGTTGTCAGTGCCAGGGAAAGTGAGCACGCCGCGCAGGCGACGCAGGAGAGCCTCATCAGCCGCTCCTGCGACAAGCTCCGTCTGAACAGGCTGTTGGAGAGGCCAGCGAAGACGGCTCCGGTCCCGAAGCCGGCCATGAGCGCGCCATAGGCAAGCGGGCCTCCTCCCAGCTGGTCGCGGACAACCACCGGCAGCAGCGCGAGTATGGCAATGCTCGCCAGGCCAAAGAGGGTTCCGCGCGCGATCGCTGCCTTGATCTCCGATGACATCGCCGTGAAGCGCAGCCCGTCATAAATTGCCGTCCTCATCGACTCGCGGGGAAGAGGGGAAGAACGAACCTTCCACTTGCAGCGCCAAATGGTAGCCAAGGGTACGAAATAGGTGAGCGTGGTTACGGCGAATGCCGCCATAAGGCCAAACGAGGCAACCACAATGCCGCCGAGCGCCGGACCCACAGTCCGGACGGTGTTGAAGCCAACAGAAAGCAGGGTGACGGCAGCGGGAACATCGCGTCGATCCACGATATCGCCAACCGACGCTTGCCAGGCCGGATCATTGAGAGCACCGCCGCTTGCGATCAAGAAGCTGAAGCCGAGGATCATCCACGGACTGACAAAGCCCAGCGCCACGGACGCGGTCAGCATCGCGGACGCAATCACCATAAGGCACCGACCGGCGAACATGACCCGGCGCCGGCTGAAATTGTCGGCGAGAGCTCCGGCAAAAACGGACAGGACGAAAGCGGGCAGGTTCGATGAAGCCTGCACCAGCGCAACCATCAGATCGGAAGTCGAGATCGTTGCCATCAGCCAGCTGATGGCGACAGTCTGCATCAACCAGCCGAGGCTTGAAACCTGCGTCGCGAGCCAGATCGAACGAAAGGTCGGCTGCAGAAGTGGCCCAAAGGTCGTTGGTGCAGCCAAATCTTCGTTTGATCCAGCCACCCTACTCATTTTGCGAACCTTTGCTTTCCGTTATTGTCGTTTCCCATGTAATCTGGGCTGAACCGTGGCGGCGGGAAGAATAGAGAGGAACTGTTTGCCTCCGACGAGTGCAGCACAGTTTTCCTCGGCATTGAGGGTCGCGGCACGCGGGCGTGGGCCGGCTCACTCGCCTTCGAAGATGTCTTGTTAAGGTCGGATTCACTTGTCGCTTAACGCACCAGGCTTCATCAACGCGCACTTTGCGGAGCGATGCCTTTTCGCGAAACGCGACCCTGTTCTTTGTTGAAGACTCATTCATCAGCGGCGTTCGATGCGCTGCGTGTGGCTTAGGGAGAGTGAGGACGCTTGCAGATCTTCGACAGGATCGATTCACTGATAGGCGCAGACGATTGCCGGGCCGCGATCGAAGAGGCGCGCGCCTTGCTACTTCGATTCGAACAAAGGTCTGATGCGCTCACGCATGCGATAGACGACTTTCTGCTCGACCTGATAACGCTGGCTTTCATTGTTGAATGTTACGGACGCGGCTTTGAACTTTTGGCGCGAACGCTGGCCCGTAGAAGACTGGCAAAGGTCAGGCTTTTGTCGGAAGGGGTCGATTCCGCCAGAGAGAAATGACGCCCAAGGCTTGTTGCTAACCGGCTATCGCGCCGCGTTCCGCCACAGTGACGAAGGCAATTGACGACGTTCGACGCCAAAAAAATAGACGGAAACCGGGGCCATTTATGAGGCAGACTGGGTGTGGATTGTTCCGCGAATCCGAAAACTGCGGGTCCATTTCGTGGCGTCCGGCCGTCCGCTGGCCTTCATCGCGGCAGTCGCCGCCCGCCGCCTCAGATGCCGCCCATGCAGAGGTACTTCATTTCGAGATAGTCTTCGAGGCCATGGCGGGAACCTTCCCGCCCGATGCCGGACTGTTTTATCCCACCGAAGGGCGCGGCTTCTGAGGACATGCGTCCTGTGTTGATCCCCACCATGCCATATTCCAGCGCCTCGGCCACACGCCAGACACGCTTCAGGTTCGAAGCATAGAAGTAGGCGGCGAGGCCGTAGATCGTGTCGTTGGCCTCACGCACGGCCTGATCGGCATCCTCAAAGCGAATGATCGGCGCCAAGGGTCCAAAGGTCTCTTCTTGCGCCACGATCATTTGCCTTGAGACGTTGCTGAGGATCGTCGGCTGGAAAAAGTTGCCATCGCTGCCGATCCGGCCGCCGCCACATCGGATCGCGCCACCTTTGGCCAAGGCATCGGCAATGTGAAGTTCGATCTTGGCCAGTGCATGCCCGTCGATCAGCGGACCGATGGCGACACCTGGATCGAAGCCGTCGCCGACCTGAAGCTCACGGACACGCTCCACGAATTTGGCGACGAATTCGTCATGAACGCCCGACTGGACGTAAAGCCGGTTGGCGGAAACGCAGGTCTGGCCGGCATTCCGGAACTTGGCCTGGATCGCTCCGTCAACCGCAGAGTCGATATCGGCATCATCAAAGACAATGAAAGGCGCATTGCCACCCAATTCTAGACCGACTTTCTTGATCTGGTCCGAGCACTGGCGCATGAGCAATCGGCCGACCTCGGTCGAGCCCGTGAAACTGATCTTGCGGACCTTGGGGTTGGAGCAGAGTTCGCGGCCGACCGTATCACCTTCGGAGGCGTAGATGAGGTTGACGACGCCTTCGGGAAAGCCGGCAAGATGGGCCAGAGCAAACATTGCACCTGCCACGAGGGGCGTCTGTTCAGCAGGTTTGAGCACAATAGTGCAGCCGGCGGCGAGAGCCGGCGAAATCTTGCGCGCAACCATTGAGGCCGGAAAGTTCCATGGCGTGATCGTACCGACAACGCCGATTGGCTGTTTGATAACCAGCATGCGACGGTCTGTAGAGGGCGCCGAGATCGTCTCGCCGTAAATGCGGTTAGCCTCTTCGGCGTACCATTGCAGATACGCGGCCGCATGCGCCACCTCAGACTTGGCTTCGGCTAGCGGCTTGCCCATCTCCGCAGTGAGGATCGCTGCAAGATCGTCGGTGTGGTCGACGATCAGTTGGTGCCAGCGCCAGAGGATGTCGCTGCGCTCGCGCGCGGTCAGTGCGGCCCATTCAGGTTGCGCCACATGAGCTTTGTCGATCGCCGCGCGCGTCTCCTCAACACCCATGTCGGGCAATTCCGCGAGCACCTCGCCGGTCGAAGGGTTTGATACCTCGAAGGTCCGCTCGCTTACTGGCATGCCAAGAGCCGGCACCCGGTCAATGGCTCCGAACAGCTCGCGCGATTTCAGGTAGCGAAGCATTGGCTTGTACAAGGGCAACGCGATCCTCCTCGATGCAATTGGCGTGTCACACGACTTTTTGGATTATCCGCTGGCCTATGGTTTCGCATAGGGCCTCAGTGAGGGGCCACTAGACCCACTCGAATCCACTCAACCGAAACTGATGTCAGTTGTGCGAAAAAACAGTCCGACCATGAAACAAGGAGATCGAATCCATGTCGTTGCTCGCGCACTGGAGGGCAAATCGTGATCCTGCCGCGCTGTCAGATATTCTAACTGGTTTTTGCAGTCCAACCGCCCGTGAACGCGCTGGAGCACTGCGCGTCTTTTTTGCGGAAATAGAAGTGCCGAGGTCAGATTTGAAGCTGCCGCAGCGCTCAGTTCAGCAGGGCTATCCCTGATCTATGGCCTTGCTTTGATGGTGGGAGCGCTCTTTGCGGACCATGTCGTACGACTCGATATACGCCATCTCCAGAAGGTATCCTAGGAACTGCAGCCTGTGAGACCCCGCGATCTGATTCAGCTCGCTGAGCATTGCGCTGATGAAGGCAAGCGCCTTGGCCCGGTCGGATCTCAATCCCTTGTCGATCATCGTACGTCCCCACTTCCGCAGATTGCTCCTATATGGAGCGCGCTCTATTCAGTTCAGATGCTTCTGGATGCATGCTTCGATAGGCAGGTCCATGCCGATGTCGAGGATTGGCGCGCTGTGCGTAAGCCACCCAATAGAAATGAGGTCTACCCCGGTTGCCGCTATGGCTGGCGCCGTTGCCGGCGTTATGCGACCCGAGGCCTCGGTGGTCGCGCGGCCGTCGACCATTGCCACCGCTCGGGTCAGTTGCTTGACGGACATATTGTCCAGCAGGACGGCGTCGACCCCGGCGCCAAGCGCGATCTCGAGCTGGTCGAGCGTGTCGACCTCGACCTCGACCTTGACCATAGGGCCGACCGCGGCGCGCGCCCGCTCAATGGCCGTGCGGATGTCGCCGGCAATGGCAATGTGTTTGTCCTTGATGAGCACGGCATCATCCAGCCCGAAGCGATGGTTGGCGCCGCCGCCGGCGCGCACGGCGTATTTTTCCAGCGCGCGTAGGCCGGGCGTTGTCTTTCGCGTGCAGACGATCCGTGCTTTCTGACCGCGCACCGCCTCGACGATCTCGGCCGTTGCCGTCGCAATGCCGCTGAGATGGCAGAGAAAATTGAGCGCTGTACGCTCGGCCGCAAGCATTCCACGCGCCGGTCCACTCACCCTTGCAATAGTCTCACCCGCCGCGATCCTGCTGCCGTCCAGACGTCCAAAATTTATGTCGATCGACGGATCAACAAGCATGAAAGCGTAGGCTACCAGATCAAGACCGGCAACAACGCCAGACTGCCTGGCTCTGAACGCAAAGGTGGCCTTGCAGTCAAATGGTATAATCGCATCGCTGGTAAGGTCACCGGCTTTGCCCAAATCCTCAAGTAGAGCGCTACGCACGATCGGCTCGATCGCGATCCCGGGAAGGGGTGGAGGTGACGTCATCAGGCACTCCGTTCCGCGGGCCGCAGACTAAGTTCGGCCGCAACCGTCATTGCTGAGGCGAAGGTCAAGCGCGAAGACCGGGCCTGCGCGCTGCGGGTGGGGAAGTCCGACCTGTAATGCGAGCCGCGGCTTTCCTGGCGCAGAAGCGCTGCAATGGCGATCATCAGCGCGATCAAGGCGGGATCGGAAGCGCCAGTGTTGCGAACCGCGAGCGGCAGCAGCGTTTCCACGGTGTCGGATAGTGCTTGCCCGTCCCGCATAACACCGAGCCCATTAGAGACCGCGTGGCGAACGGAGGAGGCGTCGGGCCGCGGGGGTGCCGTTGCGACAAGCCTTGGCCACTGCCAGCCTGCAGGCGCGGCAGCTACGCTTTGCGCGACCCACAACGAGGTCGTCACGGCCTCGGTCAGCGAGTTGCTGGCAAGCCGGTTCGCCTCGTGCAGACCGGTGCAGGCAACCTCACCGCAAGCCCACAAGCCCGGCACCGTGCTGCGGCCCGCGGCATCCACGGCCACGCCGCCCACGTGATAATGTGCCGCCGGGCGCACCGGGATGGGCTCGACTGCCGGATCGATTCCGGCGTCCCGGCAATGCCGGGCAACAGCTGGGAAGCGCTTGGCGAATCTGGGGCCAAGGGACTGCCGGGCGTCAAGGTAAACACGGTGTCCGGTGGCAAGCTGCTGCCACACGGCCCGAGCCACGACATCGCGCGATGCGAGTTCGCCGCCAGGCGTGTCGCACAGAAAGCGGTGCCCACGCTCAGTGATCAGCACTGCGCCTTCGCCGCGAACCGCTTCGCTCACCAACGGCATCGGCCGCTGCGAAACGTCGAGCGCGGTCGGGTGGAACTGGATGAATTCCAGATCGGCGAGTTCTGCACCGGCGCATGCGGCGAGCGCCAGGCCGTGCCCGAATGAGCCGGCCGGATTGGTCGTGTCTCTGAACAGGGCGCCGATACCGCCGCTCGCAAGAACCACGCGGCGCGTCGGAAATATAATCGCCTGTCCACCTTTTGCCGCCAGCACGCCGCTGACGGCACCATTTTCCACAATGAGCCGGCGGGCTTCCATGCCTTCCAGAATTGTGATCGAAGGCGTTCGCCTCACAGCGATGATGAGCGCGCGTACAAGCTCGCGGCCCGTAGAATCACCCCCCGGCATGGACGATCCGGCGACGGGAATGCGCTGCCTCGAGCCCGAGCCGCAGTGTCCCGTCCCACGAGCAGTCGAAGGCGACGCCCAGGTCCATCAAATTCTCGATGGCTCGGTCTGCCGCATTCAAAACGCGTCTCACCACACTCTCGTTGCAGAGGCCATCACCTGCAGCAAGCGTGTCTGCAAGATGGAGGTCTGGACTGTCGTCAGCGCCGAGGCTTGCCGCCAGCCCGCCTTGTGCGAGCGCGCTGGAGGCTTCTGTCCCGAGCCGCGTCGGGGACAGAAGGTAAACGGGATGCGGCGCCAGATGAAGCGCGGTCATCAGCCCGGCAACGCCAGCGCCGATGATCACGGGCGCTCCCCTGATGTCGCCGACCTCTGGCGTCATACGGCAAGCATCCGCTCGACAGCGCGCCGGGCCCGATCAACAACTCGAGGGTCGATGGTGACGATGTGGCGGGTTTCTTGCAGCGCCGTGCGAATGTTGGCGAGCGTGATACGCTTCATATGCGGACAGAGATTGCAGGGGCGCACGAACTCGACGTCGGGGTGCTCCATGGCGACGTTGTCGCTCATCGAGCATTCGGTCATCAACACGACGCGCGCAGGCTTGTGCCGTCCGACGAAATCCGACATCGCCGCGGTCGAGCCGGCGAAATCGGCAACCGCGACAACTTCCGGCGGGCATTCAGGATGGGCAAGCACCGTGACGCCAGGATAGGCATCGCGCAGCTCGCGAATGTCGGCTGGCGTGAAGCGCTCATGCACTTCGCAATGACCGTTCCAAGCGATGATCTCGACCGAAGTCTGTGCCGCGATGTTCCTGGCCAGGTATTCATCGGGCAGCATGATCACCCGCTGCACGCCAAGCGACTCCACCACAGCCAACGCGTTGCCGGAGGTGCAGCAGATGTCCGACTCGGCCTTCACGGCAGCGGACGTGTTGACGTAAGTCACGACCGGCACACCAGGGTAGCGTTGCCGCATCAGCCGCACGTCGTCCGCCGTTATCGAGTCCGCCAGCGAGCAGCCGGCGCCAAGATCCGGAATGAGCACCGTCTTGTCCGGATTGAGGAGCTTCGCCGTCTCAGCCATGAAATGCACGCCGGCCAGCACGATGATGTCCGCATCGACGGTCATTGCCTTGCGGGCCAGCGCCAGGCTGTCGCCGACGATATCGGCGACGCAGTGGAAAATCTCCGGGGTTTGATAGTTGTGCGCCAGGATGACAGCGTTGCGCTCGCGCTTGAGCTCGAGAATAGCCTCGATGTCGTCGCTGAAAGCTGTCCATTCCACTGGGGGGATGATGCGCTGGACGCGCTGATACAGGGACGCGGCCGAAGGTATCGTCCCGCTCACCGGCGCCTCCCGTTTATAATCCATTCGACTATAAGGGGTATATATCTAGGTTGACTATAAGAGTGTCAACCCCGGGCCAGAGGCAATTTTGTCCCCGCAACGGCAGTTTCGTCGAGCACGGCACGGCGGAACTGATAGAGCTTGGCCGGCCGCCCGCCCGTATCCAGGGACATCTTCCCAGTCTCCTCGACCAGCTCTTGCTGCTCGATCAATCGGCGAAAGTTGGGCTTGTTGATCAGCCGGCCTGCCAGGGCTTCCACGGTCCGTTGCAGCTGCAGCAGCGTGAACGCCGGCGGCATCAGCTCGAAGACAACTGGCCGGTATTTGATCTTCGAGCGCAAGCGCGCAAGGCCGGTCGCCAGGATGCGGCGATGGTCGGCAATCATTGCAGTTCCGGCTGTTGAGTCGGATGCGACCGAACGACGGTCGCGGGTGGCCTCTGCCATCAAACCCGCCTCGTAAAGCAACTCATAGCGCTTGAGCGCCAACTCTTCATTCCAGGAGCGGTCCTCGAAGGCGAAAGCGATAGCAGCCCGCCGCCGCCGCTCACTGCGCGTTGCATTTTGCTCGGCATCGGCCGCCCAGGCAAGCAGACGCGGCTTCAAAACATCCGCAATAAGTTTCGGTGTTCCGAGGCGGTGGTCCTCCCACGGAAAATAATCGTACCAGCTCCGCCAGGCGCAGCTGGATGCGCCGGTGGCATGTTCCTTCCGGGTCAAAGCGAGATAGCTGATGGAAATAACGCGCTGCTGACGCCCGTCATCTGCGCGGTCGCCATCAGCGAACGTATAGAGCTGCTCGATATAGCCGAGGGGATGACCAGTCTGCTGCTCGACCCATGCCCTTAGACCTGACTGCAGCGATCGATGCTCCAGCGCGAACGGCCCCGAGGGCAGGCAATCCCCCTGCCCGATGGTGAGGACCGCTGGTTCACCGTCATTGACGGACACGACAACGGCAATCAGCTCCGCTTCGACTTGCTTGGCCTTGGCGGCGGCCCTACCGTTGCGTGTTGCTTTTGGGCGATCTTCCATGGTTGCCTGGGTTGGGCAGAGTTTTCCCTGCGAAACATCCTAATCGATTTAACCAGCGTGTAACAGGCCATTTCGCCTGTCAACTCGGCTGCTCTATGAAAGGCTTAGACCTTCGGTCTACACCCGGCATGTTTCAGAAGCGACGTTCGCGGCACCTGACCCTGGGGCAGCGCAAGTAAGCCGCGCTCGGCGGTCCGAGAGGCTCTGCCATTGTGGAGTGACCGGGGCCTCAAGTAACCCTGCACGGGGGGCGGGAATCCTCGAAGATAGCGGGCGCCGGCTACGTGGCTCGACCCCACGTATTATTGGCAGAGATAGAGCTTAAAATTGGACGCCGATCGAGGGTCAGAGAGTCAGGCCACCCGGTCCATGCTCGTCGCCCGGTCGAGACTTGTCGAGATCCGTCGCGATCTCGAAAACCAGACACGGTCCATGCTGAAGGAATATGGGCTGCAGTTCAGTCGATCGATTGGGTCACAGTTCCGGCGAAAGGTTTGGGAACTGGTTGCCGACGGCCATCCGCTTCGCCCTTTGGTTCAGGCGCTTCTGTCTGTCCACGAGCAGGCCTGCTGTGAACAAGAGAAGCTTGATCGGCAGGTCCGGCATCTCGCTCGTGAAGACGAAACCACACGCCGGCTAATGACAGTCCCCGGCATCGGCGTGGTGACCGCGCTCACCTTCCGCCACACGATCGACGATCCCTCGCGCTTTCGCTCGGCCGCCAACGTGGGAGCCTATCTCGGCCTGACTCCGCGACGAAAGCAGTCCGGTGAAACGGATATTAATGGCCGCGTCTCACGTTGGGGCGATCGACTGCTGCGAACCTACCTGTACGAGGCGGCCAGCGTGCTCCTGCACCGGACTAAGAAATGGTCCACACTGAAAGCCTGGGGGATGCGTCTGTCGAGGCGGATCGGCTTGAAGAAGGCAAAGGTGGCGGTCGCACGGAAGATCGCGGTTCTGCTTCATTGCATTTGGGTTGACGGCACCAGCTTCGAGTGGGGCTGCGAAAAGATGGCATAACAGATCAGCACTCGATCCCAATCGCGGGCCCGTTTCCGGAGCTCGTGATGTCCCCGCCGGGACGGTGGTTGCGGCGACCTCGGTCAAACGGCTGACAGCAGTTCATCTGCATCTCGTTGGAAACGTTGAGGCGCCCGACCCGAACATCATCATGAGGCATTCGACCTCGGAAAGGACCATGACCCCGGCGATGGCAGTGCGAGATCCGGATTGACAACTACCCGCAATTAAAGGGCCGTTTGACACCCGAGGTTCGCAGGCGTCTGGCGCGCTATCGATGATTTTGGTGAAGGCGCCTTTAGTTGACGCCTTTCCATACTCAGGTCGCGGCCATTGACATAAGATGGATTGATTGGGGCACGGGCGAAGCTAACTCAAGATTTTCACTCTTGGTCGAATTTCAACATCCGCTGAAACCGTCACATTTTGTGAAATTGCGATTGACATATTTCAGTAGGTCAGCCATTTTCAGCGGATGCTGAAATTGGGCGACTCATTGAAAAGCATTGAGCATCAAGCTGCGGACGCTCTGCGGGCCGTCTTAAACGATATTCCGCCCGTTTCCATCGAGAATGTAGAGGTTGAAGCCGACGCTTTCGATCGCGAAATCGATATTCTTGCGTATATCAGCGCCTTCGGGCGCACACATATTCTCGTCTGTGAGGTCAAGTCGAGCGGACAGCCGCGCCACGTTCACTCGGGCCTACTCCAGGTGCGAAGGGCGGTAAACCACATAGGAAAAGGCGCAATTCCTGTGTTCATTGCGCCCTTTCTTTCTCCAGAAGCACAGGCTCTTTGCCAGGAAGAAAATGTGGGCTTCCTCGATTTCGAGGGAAATTGCCGGCTCGCTTTCGACGGCATATTTATTGAGCGTAAGGTTCCGACCCGACCCGCAATCGAACGCCGCGAGTTGAAGTCGATCTTCAAACCGAAGTCCGCGCAGGTTCTGAGAGTGATGTTGCGCGATCCACACCATCCCTGGCGCGTCACCGAGCTTGCGGAAGCAGCCGGTGTCAGTCTCGGCCACGTCAGCAATGTCCGCGCTGCGCTTGTGGATCGGGAGTGGGCGAAAATCGGCGACGATGGCATGTCGCTTTTTCGGCCGGCAGCGGTTCTGGACGCTTGGCGGAACTCTTATGAGCCGCCAGCGGGTGATCGCCAAACCTTCTACACTACCTTCCACGGCAAAGCGTTCGACCAGGTCGTTCGCGATGTGCTTGGTGCGTCGAATCGAATTGACCGAGCGATCCTCGCATCGTTCTCGGCAGCGCAATGGATTGCGCCATATGCTCGGGTAGGCAGCCAGTTCTTCTACGCAGATAGCGGAGGTCTCGACCGTCTGCGGCATGCCCTCAAGCTGTCGTCGGCGGCGAAGGGTGAAAACGTTGTGATCACGATCCTGAAGGATGAAGGGCCACTGCTTGATACAATCGAGCCGGCGCCCGGCGTCGTTTGCACAAGTCCTGTTCAAACTTACCTTGATTTGGTGATATCCGGGGAGAGGGGACAGGAGGCCGCTGACCATTTGCGGCAGGAGAAATTGCAATGGCTCCAGTAGTACCGCCCGATCCGCAATCGGCCGCCGACTACGACGACCGCACCACCGCGGCCGTGAAATCGGTTCTACTGGAAATTGGTCAGATACTCGGCAGTTTCAAAGGCAAGTTCGCCGTGATTGGCGGCGCGGTGCCTTGGCTCCTCCTAGAAAACGAAGAAATGCCGCATGTCGGAACTCTCGACGTCGATCTGGGCCTCGATACCGAGGCACTTGGAGATGGCGAATACGCCCGACTTGTCGAGGCACTTATGGTGTCAATGATCACGGAATCGGGACCCCATATTTTCGCGCAAAAGGGGGTCTGACGCACTCTCGATGAAGTTCG
>NZ_AYWO01000038.1 GCF_000502955.1 Mesorhizobium sp. LNHC252B00
AATTGCGCGATCGGCGGCTCGACCAACGCGGTGCTGCATCTGATCGCCATCGCCAACCGGGTCGGTGTCGATCTCGGCCTCGATGACTGGGACCGCCTTGGCCGCGGCGTGCCAACCATTGTCGACCTGATGCCGTCGGGTCGGTTCCTGATGGAAGATTTCTACTATGCCGGGGGGCTAGCTGCGGTCATGGCGGCGCTTGATGAAGCGGGGCTTCTTCATCGCGACGCCATGACCGTCAGCGCCAAGACCATCGGTGAACTGATCGACGGCGCGCCCAACTACAACCGTGAGGTCATTCGGCCGCTGCGCGAGCCGCTGACCAAGGAGGGCGGCATCTCGATCCTGCGTGGCAACCTGGCTCCCAACGGCGCGGTCATCAAGCCGTCCGCGGCAACGCCCGAACTGATGCAGCATCGTGGCAAGGCCGTCGTCTTCGAGAACATCGAGCATTACCATGCCCGCATCGACGATCCGGAGCTGGATATCGACGCCTCCTCGGTGATGGTGCTGAAGAATTGCGGACCGCGCGGTTATCCCGGGATGGCAGAGGTCGGCAACATGCCGCTGCCGGCCAAGCTGCTCAGAGAAGGCGTCTCCGACATGGTGCGCATTTCGGACGCGCGTATGAGCGGCACCGCCTACGGCACCGTGGTTCTGCATGTGGCGCCGGAAGCCGCGGCCGGTGGCGCGCTTGCGCTGGTGCGCGACGGTGACCTCATCGAGCTCGATGTCGCCGGCCGCCGGCTGGAGCTCTTGGTATCGGATGAGGAGCTCGCAATCCGCCGGCGTGACTGGAAGCCGCCGGCGCCGCCGGAAGGGGGCTACCAGAGCCTCTATGTCGAGCGCGTCCTACAAGCAGACAAGGGCTGCGATTTCGACTTTCTCGTCGGCCGGCGCGATGCTGGCATTCCTCGGCATTCGCACTAGAGAGGCGCGCGATGACGGATGAAATCGGCTACGCGATCTATCCAAGCCTCAAGGGCCGCAGTGTCTTCATAACCGGAGGCGGCAGCGGCATCGGCGAAAGCCTGGTGCGCCATTTCTGCGCGCAAGGCAGCCGTGTCGCGTTTGTCGACATGGCCGAGGAGTCTTCACGGCGCCTGGTCGACGCGATCGCAGCCGAGGGACATCGTGCGCCGCTGTTCATTCCCTGCGACTTGCGCAACGTCGAAGAGTTGCAGGCAGCCACGGTGCAGGCGATGCGGCACAACGGCCCCATCCAGGCCCTGTGCAACAATGCCGGCAATGACGATCGCCACCAGAGCAAGGACGTGACGGTTGCCTATTGGGACGACCGCATGGCGGTCAATCTGCGCCACCAGTTCTTCGCCGCGCAGGCTGTGCGTGCACAGATGAGCACGCTGGGCGGCGGCTCGATCATCAATTTCGGCTCCATCACCTGGATGGTCGGCGATCCGGATTGCCCCGCCTATGTCACCGCCAAAGCCGCCGTTTATGGCATGACGCGGGCGCTGGCCCGCGAACTCGGCCCCGAGCGCATCCGCGTCAACTGCATGGTGCCGGGCTGGGTGATGACCGAGCGCCAGATGCGCCTGTGGCTGAACCCGGCCGGCGAACGCCAGATCGAGGAAAGGCAGTGCCTGCCCGATCGGCTGCAACCCTCCGATATCGCGCGCATGGCCCTGTTCCTCGCAGCCGACGACAGCCGCATGTGCACGAGCCAGCAGTTCATCGTCGATGCGGGCTGGGTGTGACCCGCACGGCCCTAGGGAAAGAAGGTTAGTTCATGCGTCTTGTTCAGTTCAAAATGGCCGATGGCAGCAGACGGGTTGGCCGTGTCTCCGACGACGGCAATCATCTGCATCCGCTCGACAAGACCAGCACCGTGCTGGAACTGGCCGAAGCGGCGATCGCCGAGGGCGCGTCCATCGCAGCGCTGGTCGAGAGGCGGACGGGCACCGCGACGGTCGACTATGAGGAGCTGTCGCGCGATGGCCGCGTGCTGGCCCCGGTCGACCATCCGGAGCCGGCGCGCTTCCTGGTCACCGGCACGGGACTGACCCATACCGGAAGTGCGGCCGCACGCGACAAGATGCATGTGCTGACCCATGGCGAGGATGCCGAGGAATCGGATTCGCTGAAGATCTTCCGCATGGGCCTGGACGGCGGCAAGCCCGCCGCCGGGCAGATCGGCATTCAGCCGGAATGGTTCTTCAAGGGCGTCGGCACCTGTGTCGTGCCGCCAGGTGCGCCGCTGCCGATGCCGGCCTTCGCACGCGCCGGGGCCGAAGAAGCCGAGATCGTCGGCCTCTATCTCAATGGGCCGGACGGCCGCCCCTACCGCATCGGCTATGCGCTCGGAAACGAATACTCCGACCATGTCACGGAAGCCGAGAACTATCTCTATCTCGCCCATTCCAAGCTGCGCTCCTGCTCGATCGGGCCGGAGCTGCTGATCGGCGACCTGCCCGACGAAGTGCGCGGCCATTCGCGCATCCTGCGCGACGGCACAATTATCTGGGAGCAGGAGTTTTTGTCGGGCGAGGCGCACATGTCGCACTCGATCGCCAATCTTGAACACTTCCATTTCCGCTACCCGATGCACCGCAGGGCGGGCGACTTGCATGCCTATTTCTTCGGCGCGGCGGTGATGAGCTACGCCTCTGGCGTCAAGACGGCTTCCGGCGACGAATATGAAATCCAGGCACAGACATTCGGCAAGCCACTGCGCAACCGGATGGTGTCGGTGCCGGACGAGGGACTGGTCGCGGTCACCCAGCTGTGACGGCGAAAGTCCGGAAACTGCGGTCCATCAGAACGACAATGGGAGATTGAAAAATGGGACTGAAAAAACTGTTTCTAAGACTAGCGACAATCGGGCTCGGCATCGGCCTGATGACATCGGCGGCGCTTGCCGCGAACCTGCGGGTTCTGGCCTGGGACGGCTATGCCGATCCCGATTGGGTCAAGGACTTCACGGCCGCGACCGGCATCGGCGTCGATGTCGTCTTCATCGGCAGCGATGATGAGATCTGGGCCAAGATCAAGGGCAGCGAAGGCCAGGATTTTGACGTCTTCGCCGTCAACACCGCCCAGTTGCAGCGTTACATCAAGGCCGACCTGGTGTCGCCAATCGACGTGACGAAGCTGCCGAACCAGAAGGAAGTGTTGCCACGCTTCCGTGATCTGTCTCAAGTCAGCGGCGACACCAAGAACGGCAAGGTCTACGGCATTCCGTTCTGCTTCGACTCCATCGGCCTGATCTACGACACCGACAAGGTCAAGCCGGCACCGACCTCGATGTCGGTTCTGTGGGACCCGGCCTACAAGGGCAAGGTGCTGGCCTACGACAATGGCGAGCACAATTTCTCGTTCACCGCGCTGACGCTCGGCTACAAGGATCCGTTCAATCTAAATGAGGAGCAGTTTGCGGCGGTCAAGGCCAAGCTGGTTGAGCTCAAGCGCAACGTGCTTAGCTTCTATACCACCGCCGACGAGGCGCAGCAGATCTACCAGAACAATGACGTGGCCCTGATCTGGGCCAATTACGGCCAGCAGCAGGTCAAGGCGCTGCAGAAGATCGGCGCCCATGTCGCCTACGTCAATCCTAGCGAGGGCGCGCTCGCCTGGCTCGACAACTGGGTCATTTCCAAGGGCGTCCGCGACAATGCGGCGGCCGAGAAATGGATCGATTTCATGCTGAGCAAGAAGGTCAGCGGCGCGCTTTCCGAGCGCACCGGCTTCGGCAACACCGTGGTCGAGTCGAGCAGCGCCGGCGGTAACGACAAGCTGGTCTGGCTCAACAATGTCGAGGATCCGCTCAAGCGGTCGGACATGTGGAACGAGGTCAAGGCGACGCCCTGATCTTGTCCGCCCCATGCCTTTGAAGGACCCGGCGGTCCGGAGGTTCCGGACCGCCGAAGTGTATGCGAGAGTATTTCATGAACCAGAACGCCGACCTGCTGACGCTGCGGTCCGTCTCGAAATCCTACGGCACGGTCCCCGTGCTGCACGACATCGACCTATCGATCCGCGACGGTGAGTTCCTCACCGTGCTCGGGCCTTCGGGCTCCGGCAAGACCACGGTGTTGCGGCTGATCGGCGGGCTGGAGCCGCTGACATCTGGCGAGATCCGTCTGGACGGCCAAGACATCAGCCGCATGCCGATCAACCAGCGACCGTTCAACACCGTATTTCAGGACTATGCGCTGTTTCCGCATTTGACCGTTTCCGGCAATGTCGGCTACGGGCTTTCGGTTCGCCATATCCAACGCAAGGAGATTGCGCGTCGGGTCGCGGAGGCGCTTGACCTGGTCCAGCTCGGGCGTTTCACCGACCGCTTTCCCGCACAGCTCTCCGGCGGCCAGCGCCAGCGCGTCGCGCTCGCCCGTGCACTGATCTGCCAGCCGCGCCTGATCCTGCTCGACGAGCCACTGGCCGCACTTGACCTCGAACTGCGCCGGCAGATGCAGGTCTTCCTGAAATCCATCCAGCGCGAAATCAAGACCACCTTCCTGTTCGTCACCCATGACCAAGAAGAAGCCATCGGCATGGCAGATCGGATCTGCGTCATGGAAGCAGGCCATATCCGCCAGCTCGGCACACCGCATGAGCTTTACTACAAGCCGAATTGCGAGTTCGTCGCGCGCTTCTTCGGCGAGAACAATCTGGTGGCCGGAAAACTTGGGGCCGTCCAGGGCGAACTGCGGTCGATCGAGACGGCGCTTGGCCGACTGGTTTGTTCGATCAGGAACCAGCCTTATTTGAAAGGAGCAGCGGATGGTGCCAGCGCCTACGCTGCCTTCCGTCCCGAGGCCTTGCATCTTGCGGACGTGAAGGACACCGACAACCGCTTTTCCGGCACGACCTCCGACATGGCCTTCGCCGGCTCATCCACGATCGTCACCATCGCGGCCGGCGCCGACGATGGTGCGCAACACTTGCGGCTGCGCGTGCCGAGTCGGGTCGACGGCAGCACCCTGAAACCCGGCGAGGTTGTATCGCTTTCGTTTGCGCCGCTTGAAGGCCATCTGGTGCTGGCATGAGCGAAGCCGGCTCGACACAGCCTGCCGAAAGGCGATGGTCACTGCTGGTGACAGTGCTGGCGTTTGCCTTGCCCGTGGTCTTCGTCCTGATGCCGCTGGCAATCTTCCTCGGCTACAGCTTCTTCAGCGTCGACCAGGGCACGATCGTCTACAGATCGGAAGAGCACACGTCTGAACNATCTTCCGAGGAGCGGCGCTTGTCGCAGCTTGTCACGGCGCTGGCATTCGTCTTGCCGGTTATCTTCGTCCTCGTGCCACTGGCGATCTTCCTGGTCTACAGTTTCTTCAGCGTCGACCAGGGTACGATCGTCCATGCACCGACCCTCGGCAACTATATCAGGTTCTTCACCGATCCGATCTTTCTGCCGGTGTTCTGGAACACCATCGTGCTGTGCGTATCGGTGGCCGTCATCTGTATCCTTCTCGCCTATCCAGCTGCCTATTTCCTGACGACGCTGAAGGGGCGCTGGCGCTATGCCTTGCTGATGCTGCTGCTGGTGCCGCTGCTGATGAGCTACGTCATCAAGATCTATGCGATCCGCAGCATCCTCGGCCTCAACGGTTTTCTCAATAAGGCGCTGGTGGCGCTCGGCATCCTGCAGGAACCGTCGACGCTTTTCGTGTTCAACATGAATGCCATCCTGCTGACGCTGACGTTGTTGCTCATTCCCTTCGCCATCCTGCCGATCTTCCTGTCGCTGGAACGAATTCCGCAGGTGCTGCTGCGCGCCTCCGACGACCTCGGGGCAAGCGGCTTGCAGACCTTCCTGCGCATCACTTTGCCGCTCAGCCTGCCCGGTGTCGCTTCGGCGGCGAGCTTCGTCTTCGTGCTGGCGATCGGCGATTTCCTGACGCCGCAGATGGTCGGCGGGATCAGCGGCTTCACCTTCGGCCGCATCCTCTACAGCCAGTTCGGCACGGCTTATAACTGGCCGTTCGGCGCCGCGCTGTCGGTGGCGCTGGCAGTCGTGGTGATCGCGGCAATCCTCGTCGGCGAACGCTTCGGGCGCCACCGGGGGATTGCGATATGAGCTCCCTGCCCCGACTGTCCACCATCTTTCTGGCTGCGATCACGACACTGGTTGCGGTATTGCTCTACAGCCCCCTGTTCGTGCCAATCGTGTCTTCATTCTTCACCATTGCGCACGGCAATGTCGACTGGTCGTCGCCAACCCTCTCGACCTATGTCGCGCTGGCCGAAAATCACGACATATTGGCCGCCTTGCGCACCACGCTGATCGTCGGTGTCTGCACTGTCATCCTGTCGGTGGTCAGCGGTACGCTGCTGGCGCTCTACTATCACGGCCGGCGTTCCGGGCGTTCGATCCTGCAGTTCATCATCTTCCTGCCGTTCCTGATGCCGCCGATTATCAGCGGTCTGGCGCTGCTGATTTTCTTCCGCGAAATCGGCCTCGAACGCTCGCTGCTGACGGTTGTCATCGGCCATACGGTCTTCGTGTTGGCGATCGTCTATCGCACGGTGCTGATGCGGCTGCAGTCGATGAGCCGCACGCTGGTCGAAGCGTCCTACGATCTCGGCGCCACGGGCTGGCAGACGTTCTGGCGCATCATCCTGCCGAACCTGTCGAGCGCCATGGTCGGCGGCGCCATCCTGGCCTTCGCGCTGTCGTTCGACGAGACGATGATCACCATCCTGGTCACCGGCACGCAGAGCACGCTGCCGGTGAGGCTTTGGGCGATGATGCGGCTTGGCTTCTCACCCGACATCAATGCGCTGGTGGCGCTGATCCTGATGTTCACCGTGCTGCTCTGCGTGCTTGCCGCCCGCTTTCTTATTCCGAGGCAGGTCGCGACGGAACAGACTTGACTTACAGGGCAATTGTCATCGGGAGAAAGCGGTCGAAAACCCGTCCCGGGTTGAGGATGTTTCTGGGGTCAAGTGCCGTCTTCAGCCGCCGCATCGTCGCGATCTCGGCATCGCTGCGGACCAGATGCAGCCACTTCTTCTTGTCGAGGCCGATACCATGTTCGGCCGAAACGCCACCGCCGGCCGCCGCGACGCCGCGATAGACGATGTCATACGCCGCCGCAGGATCGACCGTGCGTACCTGATAGTGCAGATTGCCGTCGCCGAGATGGCCGAAGACATAGATGTCGGCGCCGGGGTCGACGGCATGGATGGCAGCGTGCGCCTCTTGCAGAAAATTTCCCATCCGCGCCAACGGGATGCTGATGTCGACGCCGATCAGATCCTTGATCGAAAACAGGACGCGATTGGCGTCTTCGCGCACGTCCCAAAGGGCTCGGAATTCGCGCGACGACTGCGAGACGACGACATCGTCGATGACGCCGTCCTCGACCGCTTGCATCAGCACTTCGGCGAAGCGCTCGCCGTCGCGCTCTGGCTCGCTGCCCTGTATCTCGGCCAGCACATAAACAGGCGAGCCCGCGGGCAGCGGCGCCCGCATGGCCATGCTGGCGACCATGACGTCATAGAGCGGCGCGAAATTGACCTCATAGGCGGACAGCAGTGGGCCGAGCTTTTGCCGCAGCAGCCCAAGCAGCGCGATCGCCGCATCGAGCGAGGAGAGCGCGCAGAAGGCGTTCACCTCGGACGCGGGCTTCGGATGCAGCCTGAGCGCGGCGCGGGTGACAACACCGAGAGTTCCTTCCGTGCCGATGAAGAGCTGGCTGAGGTCGTAGCCGGAATTGTCCTTGGGCAGACCTTTCAGCGAAGTCAGCACGCCACCATCGGCAAGGACGGCTTCCAGCCCCAGAACCTGCGCCCGGTACATGCCATAGCGCAGCACGCGGATGCCGCCGGCATTGGTGGCGACATTGCCGCCGATCGTTGCGGAGCCCCGCGCACCGATATCGACGCCGAACATCAGCCCGGCGCTATCGGCTGCCTCCTGCAGCGCCTGCAGCGTCGCGCCCGCTTCGGCAACGATGCTGGCAGCCTGGCGATCCGGCACTGCGAGCCCGGTCATGCGCTCCAGCGAGAGCACGATTTCGCCTGGCTGGACACGCGCCGCGCCCGTTAGCCCCGTGCGTCCGCCCTGCACGACAACCGGCTGGCCGAGATCGTTGCATGCGGCGAGTGCCGTCGCGACACCCTCGGTGTCGCGCGGGCGCAGCACCGCTTCGGGAAGCGCGCCGAGCTTACCGTCGGGATCGTCGCGATAGCGCTGGTCCACATTCGCGCCGGCGAGCACGCCGCCCGCACCCAGCCGGTTGTCGAGAGCGGATAGAAGTCGTTGGATTTCAGGCGACATCAGCCAATCCTATTCTGGATCGCCTGCCGGTCAAACGCTTGTTCGTGCAAACGACATCGTCCGCGTGACCCCTGTGGGTATGCGGATGGGCCGGTCGCCCGGCATCGATCGCGATGAGATCGATGCCGGGCGACAAGTTCTTACTGAAGTTTCGCCCGCAGGGCGTTGACGTCGTCGGTGGTCATTTCGCCATCGGTGGTCACCTTGCCGTCGACGATCTTCCACAGCCGGAACGGGCCGGTGATGTCGCCAAATTTGTCAAAGGTGACCGGGCCGATGACACCCTCATAGCGGATCGGCTTGCCGTCCTTGATCAGGCCGAGCGCCTTGGCGAACCCTTCCTTGCCGGCAAAGATCGGCGTGCCTGCCGGATCGACCGCCTTGTACATCGCGTCCTTGATCTTGGCCGGATCCTCCGAACCGGCAATGGCGATTGCGAGGCCAACGATGGCGCCGGCATCGTAGGAGCGGTCGGCCGCCGGGTTGGACGGTTCGATGCCGGAAAATTCCTTGTAGTTCTTGGTGAAATACTCCGTCGAGGCGGTCGGGCTGGTGCCGGAGGATGTGCCGTAAGCTTCCTTCAGGTAATCGGCGCCGACGGACTCGATGAAGTCCGGGCTGTTCATGCCGTCATTGAGCAGGAATTTCTGCACCCCGCCTTGCGAAATCCAGGTCCGGGCGACCGTTGCGCCGTCGACCGGCGTGCTGACGAGATAGAGGCCGTCCGGCTCGCCGGCCATCGCCGCCGTGACTTCCGAGGCATAGCTCGACTGCTTCTCATTGTAAGGCGTGTCGGAGACGATGGTGCCGCCGAGCGCTTTGTAGGCGCGCGAGAATTCGGCCACCATGTTGACGCCGAAGTCGTTGTTGACATGGATGATCGACAATTTCTTGAAGCCCTTGTCGACGGCATATTTGGCCGCGGCGACGCCCTGCAGCGCATCCGAGGTGATGGTGCGGAAAAAGATACCATTGGTCTTGCCGTCGCGGCCGAGCGCGGTCAGCGTCGGCGAGGACGACGCCGGCGAGACCTGGACGATCTTGGCCGGCGCTGTGACCGACGTCAGGATCGGGATCGACACCGAGGAGATGATGCCGCCGATGATGACCGGCACCTTCTTGACCTGAACCAGCTGGGTGGCGGCGTCGACCGCGATGTTGCCCTGGCTCTGGCTGTCACGCGTGTCGGTCGCCAGGTCGCAGCCGCGCACGCCGCCGGCTTCATTGATGTCGCGGAAGGCCATCTCGACCGACTTGGCGCCGGCCTGACCGTATTCGCCGGCCGGGCCTGTCAACTCCATGACGAGGCCGACGGTGATCTTGCAATCGGCGGCCTGTGCCGCACCCGCCATCGTCACGAGAGCAAGTGCTGTGGTGAGTTGGAGTATCGTCTTTGTCATTGTTGTTCCCCTTTCGTTACTCAACTGTATTTGATCTCTGGAGCCTGTTCAGCGTTCCGGCACCTGCAGCCAGGTTTCATGCAGATGCCGCCATTCGACGCCGTTGGGCGCCGATGAACTGGTGGTGAAGACGGCGCTCGACTGGCGGCGGCTGCGCTTGCCGCCGCGCAGCTGGGCCTCGACGTAAAGGACGACGATGGTATCGGCGTCCTGCCAGCCGGGCCGGATGTCGTCGATCGAAATGGCAAAACCGTCGTCGCAAGAGGCGCGGCTTGTACGGACATGATCGACGACCGCGTCCCGATCCAGGACCTGGCCGTCCGGCGCCACCATGCTGAAGTCTTCGCCCATGGCGCGTTCGAAGCGGCCGAAGTCTGCCGTGTTGGCTCGCGCGGCAACGAACCAGTCGACGAAGAAGCGATGCAGGTCGATAACCTCGGCGCTGGCGCGTGAAAACAGGGAGCGCTCGCCGCTCATTTCTTCCCCGCATTGAGGTTGTAGTGCATGATCGAGCCGTGACGGCCGTGACGGTCGCGCTCCAGCGTGTAGACATCACCCTCAAGGCCAGTGCCTTGCGCGATGACGGCTGCAATCCGCGCCCGATCCTCGGCATCGAGCGCGATATCCATGATTTTGGCGTTGGCGAGCGCATGCGCCTGGTTACGAGCGCCGACGATGACAGCGGCGACTTGCGGCTGTTCGAGCACCCAGGCGCTGGCGATGGTGGCGATGTCGACGCCGCGGCGATCGCCAACGGCCTTCAGCGCCTGAAGCAGCTCCTGTAACAGGTCCCAGCCGCCGAAATCATCGATGATGAGTTTGTATTTGACCAGGGAACGGTTTTCGAGCGGCGTGGCGGGCTCGGCCACGCCAAGCCATTTGTCGCTGAGGAAACCACCAGCGACTGAGCCATAGCAGAGGAAGCTGACGCCGTTCTTCGAAGCGACTGCCGCCAGGCTCTTGCTCGGCCGCTGGTCGAGCACCGAGTATTGCAGTTGCTGGCTGACCAGCGGGATGCCGGCGGCGAGGATTTCGGCCAGCCGCGGCGTGTCGAAATTGGTGGTGCCGAGATTGCGCACCTTGCCTTCCAACCGGAGTTCATCGAGCCAGCCCATCGCATCGACATAGCGAGGTTGCGCATAGTCCCACCAGTGGAACTGCACGAGGTCGAGCCGCTCGGTCTTCAGCCGCCGCAGCGACTGGTCGACGATGCCCCTGATATAGTCGCGGCTTATGCTGGCCAGTCGTTCAAGGTCGGGCACCAGCTTGGTGTGCACCTTCATCCTGGCGGCAACATCGAGACCGCGCTCGCTGGCCAGCCGCAGGCGCGCGGCACCGATCAGCTCTTCGACGCCGGTGTAGATGTCAGCGCAATCATAGGTCCAGATGCCGGCGTCGAAGGTTGCGATCAGATCGGCCACCGCTTGGCTGCGGTCGACAGCGCCGTGGCCGCCGGCCAGCTGCCAGCCGCCACGAATGACGCGCGATATCATGTAGCCGGGGCCGAGTTCGAAGGTTTTGGTGGTCATGTCAGGTCATTCTCTTTCGGCAGCGGCACGGCCGTGGTTTCGGCATGGTTGAACCGCCGCTTGCCCATCCTGACGATCCGCAATCGGCTGGCGCAATTGGGATCGGGACAAGCGATCTCGGCGTCCGAGGTCATCCAGTCGTTCCTGTCCGTCGGGCGCTGCTTCGCCGCCAGCAGCGGCAGCACGGCGGCGAGCGAATAAATCGAGAAACCTTGCCCTGCCGGCATCGACAGCATCTCGCCCTTGAGCTCGAAATAGTCGCCAGCCTTGGCACCGCAGTAGATCGGTTTTCCCTCGGGGATGACCGCCTCGACGCGAAGATCGAACAGCTCGAAACTGTCGTCAGCCATTTCAGGCCTCCACCAGGCTGAAAGTGATGTCACAGGCGCCATTGCGGCGGATAACACCGCATGCGGCGGCGAACTGTTCGCGCTCCTTAGGCGGCACCTGCGCCACCACGCTGCCGGCCAGCCAGCCGATCGGAAACAGCAGCCGCGCCCCCTGCCCGTAATACAGGCCGATATCGAAGATCGCGTTGGGGTTGCCGCCCCACATGCGTGGCGGCACATAGGACAGCACGATATCGCCCGGCTGCGGGTTCAGCGTCGCGTTCTCGGCCGGCAACGGCCTGGCATAGGCCTGGCCCTCGAGATCGGCTGCGGGAACCGGACAGGAGATTTCCGGCCCCGTCCACATCGCATGGATGCCCGGAACGACGCGTGGCATGCCGAGATATTCCGATAGGAAGGCGGCGTTTTCCGGTGCCTTCTCGGGCAGCAACAGCGCCGTGACGGAAAGCTGCGAGCGCGGCTCGGTGATTCTGATGGCGGTCATGTCTGGTCTTTCGCGGCGGCAGCTTGCAGCTTGCTGCGCAGGAAGGTGAAGGGTCGACTGATGTCGGCGACCAGCGACTCGCGCGCCGCCTGCGCGTCCTGCGTGGACAGCGCCGTGACGATGCGGCGGTGATACTGGGCGGTGTCGACCTCGCCGGCCTCCGAGAAGGCGTAGATTGCGACACGGATGCAGGGGCCGGATTGCAGCCACAGGCTCTCGATCATCGGGATCAGCACGGCCGAGCCGCAGGAGCGGTAGATCTCGAAATGAAAGCTCTGGTTGAGCGTCACTTCGCGATCGACGTCCTTCTTGTGTTTCAATGCCCGCATCTCGTCCCATTCACCGAGAATGGTCTCGATGGTGGCGATCTGGCGCGGGCCCATGCGGGGCGCGGCCAGCGCGATCGCCTCGCCCTCGATCAGGATGCGGGCCCGCAGGAGATCATCGAGGCGTTCCAGTGTGATCGGCGGCACGCGCACCGAACGGTTGGGCAGCGCCTCCAGCGCCTTTTCCGTGATCAGCCGGCCGAGCGCCTCGCGCACCGGCATAGTCGAGGTGACCAAGGCGTCAGCCAAGCCACGGATGGTCAGCACCTGGCTCGGCTCGAACAGGCCGCCGATCAAGGCACGGCGCAGTTCGGAATAGACACGGTCCTGCACGGTTTCGCGGCCGACCGGCGCAAGCTGGGCCGCGATCGCCTCGTTGTTCTTTTCGATGGCAGCCTTCTGCATGGAATTCCGTTCTTGGCCGGTTTTCGGCTTGCGGATGAAATTAAACCCGAATAGCGTGATCAAAGCAAGTGTGATCACAAATCATAATCAGGAGACGGCAATGATCGTCTTCGGCCAGAGGGTTTGATGAGCGAGGCAACCAAACGGCAAGGGGAAACCCGCGCGCCGGTTCTGACGGCAAGGAATGTCGTCAGGCGGTTCGGCGGCCTTGTCGCCGTGAACGATGTCTCGTTCGATGTCAGGGCTGGAGAAATCCTCGGCCTGATCGGCCCCAACGGCGCCGGCAAGACGACGATGTTCGATCTGCTCGCCGGCAGCATATTGCCGACCAGCGGCGAGATCCTTCTCAATGGCACGCCTGTCTCGGGCGAAGCCGCACATCTGCGCATCGGTCGTGGCCTTGGCCGCACCTTCCAGATCCCGCGCCCGCTGCCCAATCTGACACTGATCGAAAACATCATGCTGGCGGCACAGGGCCAGGCCGGCGAAAGGCTGCTCGCCAACTTCGTCACCCCGTGGCGCGTGGCGGCGCAGGAAAGGGCCGCCAGGACAAAGGCGCTCGAACTGCTGGAACTGGTCACCCTCACCCATCTCGCGCATGAGCCGGCGCGCGTGCTTTCCGGCGGCCAGCGCAAACTGCTCGAACTCGCCCGCGTCATGATGGCAGACCCGGCGATCATCCTGCTCGACGAACCGGCGGCCGGCGTCAACGCAACGCTGCTCGAAGTCATCATCGACCGCATCCGCGACATCAATGCGCGAGGCATCACTTTCCTTTTGATCGAGCACAACATCGACATGGTGACGCGGCTCTGCCATCGCGTCCTCGTCATGGCGAGCGGCCAGTTGCTCAGCGAAGGCACGGCCGAACAGGTCGCACGCGACCCGCGCGTCATCGAGGCCTATCTCGGAGGCGCGGCATGAGCGAGACCGTCCTCGATGTCCGTGATCTCGAAGCCGGCTATGAACCCGGCGTGCCGATCGTGCGTGGCGCCTCGATCACCGTCGGCAGGGGCGAGATCGTCGTCGTGCTCGGCCCCAACGGCGCCGGCAAGTCGAGCTTCATCAAGGCTATCGCCGGCCTCGTCCCGATCAGCCGCGGCACGGTGCTTCTGGACGGCAATGACATCACTGCCGCGCCCGCGCACACCATGGTGCGGCTAGGCCTGGCCTTCGTGCCGCAGACCGAAAACATTTTTCCTCTCATGTCGGTCGAGGACAATCTGAAAGTCGCATGCGGCATCCTCGAACGGCGCGAGATTCCTGCGCGCATCGAGGAGATGTATGTGGCGTTTCCCGACCTCGTCCGCCAGCGGCGAACCGCCGCCGGCAACCTTTCGGGCGGGCAACGGCAGATGCTGGCCGTCGCACGGGCGCTGATCGTCCACCCCAAGGTGCTGGTGCTCGACGAGCCGTCGGCCGGCCTGTCGCCGAAATTCGTCTCGATGGTGTTCGAGATGCTGGCCGGCATCCGCAAATCCAGCGTCACCATCCTCCTGGTGGAACAGAACGCCAAGGCAGCGCTCGCCATCGGCGACCGCGCCTATGTACTGGTCGAAGGCAAGGACCGGCACGAGGGTGTCGCTTCCGAACTGTGGAACGATCCGATGATCGCCGAACTCTATCTCGGCCAGCGCCCGCTGCATGTCGAGAAAGGAGGTGCGGCATGAACCTGCAATTTGTCGTCGACGGGCTGCTGACCGGTTCGATGATCGGCCTCGGTGCCATCGGCGTGACGCTCACCTATTCGATCCTGCGCTTCTCGAACTTTGCCCATGGCGACTTCATGGCCTGGGGCACCTATGCGACATTGGCCGTCGTCAGCGCCATCGGCGCGATGGTCGGCAAGGTGGCACCCATTGCTCCCCTCTCCTTCGGCTGGCCGCTGATTGTCGCATTGGTCGTGGGCATGGCCTTCACCGCCCTGCTGGCGCTGCTGCTCGACAAGGTGCTATTCGCGCGGCTGCGCTCACAAGGCCAGGCGATCATCGTGGTGATGGCGAGCTTCGGTGCCTCGATGGCGCTGAGAAGCCTGCTTGAATTCACCTTCAGCTCGCGGCCGACCTATTTCAGCCGGGCGATTCAGATCGCCATGCCGATCGGCTTCGGCATCCGCATCACCCCCGACCAGATCGCCTTGCTGATGCTGACCGCCGTGCTGGTGCTCGGCGTGCATCTGTTGATGACGCGCACGCAGACCGGCCGCTCGATGCAGGCCCTGAGCCAGAATGCGGCATTGGCCCGCATCGTCGGCATCGACGTCGCCAGCGTGGTGCGCGTCACCTGGGTCATCGGCGGGGCGCTCGCCTGCGTGGCCGGCGTGATGATCGGCATTCTGGTGCAGATCCGCCCATTCATGGGCTTCGACATGCTGCTGCCGATGTTTGCCGCCGCCATTCTCGGCGGCATCGGCAGCATCCCGGGCGCCGTACTCGGCGGCTTGATCATCGGGCTGGCCGAAGCCGGCGCGGTGCAACTGATCGGCGCCGAATGGCGCGCCGCGGTCTCCTTCATCATCTTGATTGCGGTGCTGTTCGTGCGGCCGATCGGCCTGTTTGGTGTGAGGGAACGCTGATGGACCTGCTCGGCTACGGCGCCTTCTTCCTGACCACCGCGCTGATCTTCTCGCTGGTCACGCTGGGGCTCAATTTGCAGTGGGGGCTGACCGGCCTGTTCAATGTCGGCCTCGCCGGCTTCGTCGCCATCGGCGCCTATACATCGGCGATGCTGACCACACCGGACGATGCCGCGCGGCTGGGCGGCTTCGGCCTGCCGATCCTTGTTGGCTGGCTCGGCGCCATGGTCGTCGGCGGCATCGCCGCGGCCCTTACCGGCATGGCGACGCTGCGGCTCAGATCCGACTATCTGGCGATCACCACCTTCGGCGTCGCCGTCGTCGTGCAACTGGTCGCGCTCAACGCGCAGAAGCTGACCGGCGGACCGTTCGGCATCGGCTTCATCCCGCGCCCCTTCGGCAGCCTGGCCGAGACGCCGCTGCTGTTCAACCTGTCGAACCTTGCCGTCGTTTCGGTGGTGACACTGATCGCCTACCTCGCTCTGGAGCATCTGTCGCGCAGCCCTTGGGGGCGCGTGCTGAAGGCGCTGCGCGAGGACGAACGGGCAGCGATTTCGTTGGGCAAGAGCGCGCGTTTCTACCGCGTCCAGGCCTTTGCCACCGGCGGCGCCATCATGGCGCTGGCCGGCGCGCTGCAGGCGCACTTCACCGGCTTCATCGCGCCGGACAATTACCTGCCGATCCTGACCTTCCAGATCTGGGTGATGCTGATCGTCGGCGGCTCGGGCAGCAATCTCGGCGCCGTCATCGGCAGCATCCTGGTGTGGGCGATATGGGCGGGGTCAGGCACGCTGACCAGCATCCTGTTCCCGCCGGAACAGCAGGCGCGCGCCGCCGCGCTGCAGATCGCCGCCATCGGCGTCATGCTCTGCGTCATCCTGCTGATCCGGCCGAACGGCCTGTTCGGCGACAGGCCGCGGCGGCCATGGTTCGGCAGGCGGACGAAGATCGCTCAGGCCAAGAGCAGTTCCGGGTCATGAATGCCGTGCCCCGGCAGGAAACGCATAGCGCTTCGCTCTGGCATGCGGTCAGCCGCTATCGCCGCGAGCGGCCCGCGCTGCAAGGTGGGCGCGATGTCGACCTCGCCATTGTCGGCGGCGGTTTTTCCGGTCTATCGACCGCGCTGCACGCGGCCGGGAAAGGGCTTTCCGTCGCCGTTCTCGAAGCCGAATTCATCGCCTGGGGCGCGACCGGCAGGAATGCAGGCTTCGTCGTGCCGAACTTCGCCAAGATGGACCCGACCGACATACTGGCCCATCTCGGGCCGTCACGTGGCGAAAGGCTGATCGATTTCGCCGCCGGCAGTGCCGATCTGGTGTTCCGCTTGATCCGGCAGCACGGCATCGACTGCGGCGCGGTGCAGAGCGGATGGATCCAGCCGGCGCATTCGCTTGCCGCCTTCGAGAAGGTCAAGTCACGTGCCGGGCAATGGGCGCAGCGTGGCCGGCCGGCAGTCACATTGGATCGGCAGGAGGTCGAGGCGCTGACGGGCCTGCCAGGCTATGTCGGCGGCTGGATGGATCGTTCTGGCGGCGTACTCAACCCGGTCGAATACGCGCGCGGGCTCGCCGATGCGGCGGAGAAAGCTGGCGCGAAGATCTTCGAGCGGACGCGCGTCACCTCGGTTGATCGCATAGCCGATGATTGGATGCTGAAAACGCCTTCGGGATCGGTACGCGCTGCCAAGGTGTTGATCGCCACCAACGCCTATGGCTGGTCCCTCAATCCGTCATTGCAGCGAACCTATTTCCCGCTGAAAGTCTTCCAGATCGCGACAGCGCCACTGCCGCGCGAAATGCGCACGCGGCTGCTGCCCGGCGGGCAAGGTGTCGGCGACACCAGGCGCAATCTGTTCACCTTCCGCTTCGACGCCGAAAACCGGCTGATCAGCGGCGGTATGCATATTCTTGGCGCCGGCGCCGATACGCGTGTACCGCAGGCAATCTGGCGGCGGCTTGGCCAGAATCTCGACCTGCCCGACTTGCCGCCGCTTGCCTACAGCTGGTCGGGAATAGCAGCGGTCGAACCGGATTTCCTGCCGCATCTGATCGACCTCGGTCCCGGCCTGATCGCCGGGCGCGCCTGCAACGGCCGCGGCATTGCCATGACCACGGCGATGGGCAAGGTGCTGGCCGATTGGGCCGCTGGAACCGACGCCCCTGACTTGCCGCTGCCCGTTGTGGCGCCAGCGCCGATCCCGTTCCATGCGATACTGCGGCATGCGCCCAATATTTTGCTCGGCTGGAGCATGCTGCGCGACCGGTTGGACAATGCGAATCTGGTTCTTCGAGCGTGAGCGCTTCGAGGAGGAATATGCCCGCCGCGCAACGATTGGTTATCGGTAAGTCAGAGGATCGTCAGTTTAATTTGTTTGCTGCGGTCATCAGCGTTCGTCCGGAGGACTGGGGACGGCGGGCGACCCTGCCCAAATTAGATTCTGAACAGGCTTCTCATCCCCCCAATATCGGACGGCGAGCTCGCATTCCAATGTAGGAGCGGCGTCATTTTGGCACGTGACCAGTTGATGGCCTCGCACTAGCTCGAAACCGCACCGGGCTCAATCGAATTGCTCGTTATGCTGCGGACAACGGCGTCATCACCCAATGAGTCAATCGCCTTCGTGTTCTCGCATCTTGCGTTCCACACCGCCTTTTTTGCGACTTTCGAAGCACAAGTCATGAATATGGGATGACGGGGTATTCGGTTCAAATTCGCCGCTAACGTCAGCTTTGCGCCTCATGCACGAACCCGCTTCGCGGGAGGGGCGCCTCGTTCTGAGATGGTGCGACAGGCATTGGTCTTGAGCAGGTAGAGCCCGCGATCCGACCATGGAGTTCCCTTCAGCGAGAGGAACTGGCCATGGCTACCTTGTCGACCGATGCTCCGACCACGCCGCTTCGCCAGCGCATGCAGCAGCAGGACATGCTGATGCGGGGTCTGGGACCGCATACGCAGCAGGACTACATTCGTCATGTCCGGCGCTTCGCCGCGTTCCTTGTCTGCGCTCCCGACACGGCGACGATCGAGGACATCCGGCGCTTCCAGTTGCATCAGCATGAGAACGGCCTGGGCCCGGCGACCATCGCGTTGAGGAAGCGGCGCGGCTGCTCGAAGCGGCGCCAGGCATCAAATACAAGGCCGCGCTCGGTGTCGCCTATGGCGCTGGTCTGCGCGTGTCCGAGGTCGCGCACCTCAAGGTCGACGACATCGACTCCACACGCATGCTGATCCGCGTTGAACAGGGCAAGGGACGCAGGGACCGCATCGCCATGCTCTCGCCGCAACTGCTGGAACAGCTGCGGCTGTGGTGGCGCGAAGGCAAGCGGCGCGGGGTGATGCTCCCCATGGCTGGGTGTTCCCGGGGCGTAATTGCATCGCGCCTGTCTCGTCGCGGCAACTGCACCGCGCGGTCAGGAAGCATCCGACGTCGGCATCTCCGCAACATGCGCCCTTCCAACCTCCGAGAATACTACTTCACCGGACCACGTGTAATGGTCGTGAGTTCTGCGATCACGTCAAACGCCTTGATGCTCAACGTCGGGTCCCCTTTCATCTCCGCAATAATTGGCCCGTCCAAGAAGGCTTTCACTGCGGCATCATCGTCGAATAGGTAGACCCCGCCAGCTTCGCTTTGGGCCTCGTTTATGATCCAGACCTTCCAGCGCAGGCCAGGTATGTCCGCGATGGGTTGAGCATAGGGCAGGTTTTCTCTCTCGTACTCGGCCCTCGGCCCGTTGAGCTTGTAGTTGATTTGCAGGATTTTAGCCGACATGTCTTTCCTCCCTCAGTAGTTGACGTTGCGCGGCCACAAGCGACCCGCCATGCGTCCCTTGTTGCGTCCGAGCGAACGATCAGGAAAGTGCCCGACACGCGCAGTACGGTCCGGCCTAGTCTCGTTTGCGTCATCTTACGCCAGGTCATGGTAACCTCCGTTGATCGGGGATGCTCGAATGACAACCACCATGACGGCAGAAGGCGGGAAGGCGCCAGGGCAGCTTCGGAAGCGTACCGCTTCCGATTGTGAACTGGCCTTAGACCTCCGCAAGGCCTAACCTGCGGCAGGGAGCGCTCAGCCATGACGCGACGGCCTTACGGATTGGTCTGCCCGATCTCGCGCGCCTGCGAGTTCCTGGAGCCGCGCTGGACGATCCAAATCCTGACCGAGCTCTGGAACGGCTCGACCCGCTTCAATGACATTCGCAAGGGGGTGGGCAACGTCTCGTCCGCCCTCTTGTCTAGGCGGCTCAAGGAGATGGAAGCGTTGGGCCTGGTCGAGCGCGTCGAGGACGGGGCGACGGGCACCATCGGCTATTTCCGCACAGAGAAGTCAATCAAGCTCGAGCCGGCGATGAATGCGCTGGCGGAATGGGCGCAATGCAACATCGAGGCGGAAATCGCTCTCGGCGACGTGGATGTTTCGACCCTCATGTGGGCCGTGCGGCGAAAGATCGACCTCGCTGAACTGCCGCGGCGGCGCGCCGTCATCCGCTTCCATTTCCGCGACGACCCCCCCCCGAAGTCTCCCCATTACTGGTTTGTGGTCGAGCCAGGCGCGGACTTGCCCGAGCTATGCTCGCTCGACCCCCGCCGGGACGTCGATCTTTACGTCGAGACCAGCGTTGTTTCGCTGGGGGCCATCCTGGAGGGCCGCTCCAGCATCGAGCGTGAGAAAGAAAGGGGTGGCCTTTTCCTGAGCGGCGACCCCGGCCTTGCCCGCGGCATGGATCGTTGGCTGCGAACTTCGGTATATGCGGCGCTTGAGGGAATCGTCCAGCTTTCTTGAAAGCCATTGCCATTGTTGCGCACTGAAAGCCGCCAGTCCGCATTCGGCCCCCCAGAGCGCGCTGGCCGGACTGGACCACCCACGCGGCATCCTCGTCACCGCAGGGTGAGGCTAACGAACCGCATGCTCGACATGGCGGAGAAATCCACTCGATGTCGGCTTGCCGCGATTTTGATCGATCTCGCGTGCTCACCGGCTGATGGGTGGGTGAAGTCGGCGTCCCCAATGCGCTTTTCCCAAGCTTGTGGTACTGATCAGTCGTGCAGTGTGATGCGCCCGAGCATGGGAGGACGGTCATGGACCGTAAGCTTGCTGCAATTCTCGCCGCGGACGTCGTTGGCTACTCCGCACTGATGGAGCAGGACGAACAGGGCACGTTCGAGCGTGTCAAGGCGGGCCGTAAGGGACTGTTCGAACCCGAGATCGCCCGCCACCATGGCCATATCTTCAAGCTCATGGGCGACGGTCTGCTGGCAGAGTTCTCTAGCGTCATGGACGCCGTCGAATGCGCCGTGGCGCTTCAAGGAGGCCTCGCAGAGCGCAATGCGGCCGTTCCCGAGGATCAGCGCTTCCAGGTGCGTATCGGCGTCAATCTGGGCGAGGTGATCGTCGAGGGCGACGACCGCTTCGGCGAAGGAGTCAACATAGCTGCGCGCCTGGAGCAGATCGCGGAGCCTGGCGGCATCTACGTGTCCGGCAAGGTGGCCAAGGAAGTGGAGAAGAAGCTTGCCTTCGCCTTCGAGGCCATGGGCGAGCAGCGCGTGAAGAACATCGCCGAACCTGTGCCGGTCTACCGGGTGAATCTGCATGGGCAGCCTCGGCGCCGCCTGCTCAAGGCTCGGCGCTTGCGCGACAGATGGCTAATACTGGCGAGGTTGGCTGCAGTTGTGGCGGTAGCCCTCGGTGCAGTTCTTGGCATCCAGGGCTGGTGGAAATCATCGGGTGTGGCTGTCGATTACGCGTCGATTGCCGTCCTGCCGTTCGACAACCTCGGCAAGGACCCCAAATGGGATCGGATCGCTGACGGGATTACGGAAGACATCATCACCGACCTGTCCCAATCGGACCATGTTCTCGTCATCGCACGCCACTCGACCGACGTTTACAAGGGCAAGGCCGTGGACGTCCGCCAGGTCGGCGCCGATCTGGGCGTGAGGTATGTTCTCACGGGTGGCTTGCAGGCGAACGGCGATCGCGTTCGCATCACGGCGCAGCTTGTCGACGCTGCCACAGGCGCCGACCTTTGGTCCGAGCGCTACGACCGATCCGGCGAGGATATCTTCGCGGTGCAGAGCGACGTCACTGCGAAGATCGCAAATACCTTGGGGTCACAAGTCGGTGTCATTCGCAAATCGCAATTGAAACTCGCCCAGCACAAGCCACCCAATAGTCTGACGGCTTATGACACCCTTTTGATGGCCGACCAGATGGCCTTCACCCCGGTGGGAGGTATCACCAAGGATGGGTTGATCGAAGCAGAGAAGCTGTTCCACAAGGCCATAGACCTCGATCCGCAGATGGCACGGGCCTACGTCGGTTTAGCCTACGTCTATAGCTACATGTTTGGCTATGGGTTTGCTGTTTCTCCTGAACAGGCACTGTCAAAGCAGTTGGAGGCTGCCCGAAAAGCCGTGGAGCTCGATCCCAACAGCAACAAGGCCCATGGCGCACTCGGCCAGGCCCTCGCCTGGAATGGTGAGGGGGCGCAAGCCCTTGTCGAGTTTGACAAGGCGGAATCCCTCGCGCCAAACGACGCCGACACTCTTGCGCTGATTGCCATGAATATTAATCAAGAAGATACCGCACGGGCCGTTCGCCTCTCGGAACGAGCTATTTTGCTAAATCCTTACTACCCAAACTGGTATAATATTAGTCTTTACTGGTCGTACTTTTTTAGCGAACAGTTTGATAAATCGCTTAAGTATGTAACGCTTTACCAAAACCCTTCGCTCAATGAGATATCATTTACTGCGATGCTGTATGGTTACCTGAACCAGCCGAACGAGGCGAAGAAAGTAGCTGAGGAGGTGCTCAAACAAGACCCCGGGTGGACCGCAGAGAAGTTTGTGACCAAGTGGTCAATCGCCCCCGGGCACAATTCAGAGCTGGTTGCAGAAGGCGCACGGAAGGCCGGACTCCGGGCCTGCGCGACCGCGGCGGAGCTCAAAGGCAACCCCAACATGATCCACATGAAATCGTGCGATGCAGAGCGCGCCAAGGCGGCATCGGGCTGATCTAGCGCGTAGTCGGCATGAAGCCGCTCCGCCCCGCCCAAAGCGCGATCGCCGTCGGTCCGGGTTCGAGGCAGGTCGGCGAAGGGGTAGAGCTGGCGCGAAGCAGCCCGCGCTATTGTTGGACGCGAAGGTCGGCTCTCTCCCCACGTCCCGGAAGCGGCCCTTCGGCTTTCGGCCCCAAATGCTGCCTGGCGGCGATGCGCCGCATTATCGGTCATCCAGGCACCAATGAAACTTCTCCAAAGCTGCCGTGCCAAATGATTCTTGCTAGCGACTGGGGCGAGAGGGGTCTTATCAAGGGTTTCAGGGGCGCACTCCAAAACGGGGCCCTCATTCCATAAAAAATCACACTCACCCGCCGCGGTCGACCTTGGGAAGCACCGAACCGCAAATGGCGGCTACCAGGAGCGTCACGCGCGATCGCGGAGCGACCGGACAAGATCGGGTGGGAGACATCGTTTATTCCCTCCTGCGCGGTCGTGCTTCGTTGCGACGACCCTCGTCCGAGTAACGGGCGAGTTCCGATCGTTTGCCGAAATTGCGCCGGCCAGAGCCCTGAAAGGATGGAGAGCCGTCGGCGAAGTCCTCGTGTATGCTAGGCGACGGAATCCGTCACACGTGGGGATCGTCATGGTCGGTTCGCCAGCAACTGCCGCCCTTGTCCTCAACGACAAGGTTGTCGTTGACCTGGAAGGCGAGACGCTCCGTCTTGTTGATGGCGACGCAATCGCCCTCAGGCCGCAGGCCTATGCGGTCCTTCGCCACCTCGTCCAGAACGCGAACAGGCTGGTCAGCAAGGCCGAGCTGCTTGAAGCCGTCTGGGGAAGCGCCGCCGTTACCGACGACAGTCTCGTTCAATGCATCCACGAGATCCGGCGAGCGCTCGGCGACCAACGGCATGCGGTCTTGGCCACCGTCTCGCGACGGGGCTACCGCCTGTCGCTGGAGCGTGGCGACGAGAGTGCGCTCGGCGGCCCTTCGATCGCCGTGCTGCCGTTCGCCACCATGAGCGGCGACGAGCCTCACTACTTCGCCGATGGCCTGGTCGAGGACATCATCACCAACCTCTCGAAGATCCCGGGCCTGTTCGTCATCGCACGCAATTCCTCCTTCGACTTCAGGGGCGAGAAAGCCGATCCACGCACAATCGCCGCTGAACTGCGCGTTCGCTACCTGCTGCAGGGCAGCTTGCGGCAGTCCGGGGGGAGACTGAGGTTGAATGCCCAGCTTGTCGACGGCGCATCGGCCACTCATATCTGGGCCGACAGGTTCGAGGGCGCGGCAACGGACGTGTTCGATCTCCAGGATCAGTTGACCGAGCAGATCGTGGGCTCGATCGAACCGAGTGTCCGTCGTGCGGAGATCGACCGCGCGCGCCGCAAGCGGCCCGAAAGTCTGGACGCGTACGATCTCTACCTTCGGGCCCTGCCGCACGCGCATGCGAACACGCCCGTCGAGACCGACAAGGCCCTGCAACTGCTGGCGCGCGCGATCGAGCTTCAGCCGGACTATGTCGCTGCGCATGGCTACGCCGCATGGTGTCACGAGCAGCGCTACCTCCGCAACGGTTTGGATCCCGCAGACAAGGCGGCCGCACTCAACCACGCCGACATTGCGTTAGGCATCAACAGCGACGACCCGCAGGCGATGAGCATCGGCGCGTTCGTCCGCGCCAACCTCACCCGGGACTACGACGCCGCCGTTGAGGTGCTCGACCGGGCCCTCGCATTGAACCACAATTCGGCCTTAGCCTTTGGCTTCAGCGCTTTGGTCAGTGCCCACAGTGAGCGACACCAGCGGTCGGTGGAACATGCGCACAAGGCGCTGCGGCTGAGCCCGCTCGACGATCCACTGAGCTACCATCCCTACTGCGCACTAGCCCTGACCCACCTTTTTGCCGGCGCCTTTGCCGACGCGGCCAGATACGCCGCTCTGGCGGTCCGGGCCAATCCCGGCTTCAGCATCCCGTACGCCTATTTGGCGGCCAGCCACGTCGGCCTTGGCAATGTCGAAGCCGCGCACTCTGCGGCAACACGACTGATCGAGGTGGCGCCGAATTTCTCGGTCGGCGGCTACGTGCGAACTAACCTGTTCCGGCCGTACTTGATGGACGCACTGGCAACAGCCTTGCGAACGGCAGGGCTTCCTGAATGAGCCAGCCAGCGCTGACCGAACCGCGCGCAGGTCGCCCGACGCACTAAGACATAGCCGCGTTTCGGCACTGTCTTTAACAGCGGGTGGTCGTTGTCTCCCGATGCTTGGCGAATGTCGGTCACGCATTTGAACGAGGCTCTCCTCGGTGACGACGCCTCCTCCCCAAACCGCGCGCATCAGGTCTTCCTTGGAGACGATATGGTTGGTAGCAAACGCTCTTCTACCGAAACGGGCCAGACGAAGACGCCGNCATCAGGTCTTCCTTGGAGACGATATGGTTGGTAGCAAACGCTCTTCTACCGAAACGGGCCAGACGAAGACGCCGATCGGGAAAATATCGCCCTTTGATCGGAGTCCTTTCGTTACATCCGGCAGGACTTCGCTCACACTTGCCGGCGGATTTGCCACCTGCTGTCCGCCGGAACACGACAGATGAATCGCGCTTGGTGTTTCTCAGCTACCCTAGCGATGCTGTCTTGCTGGAATGGCGCTGGCGCCCACGACACCGAATCGGGATGGACCTATCCACCTGCTTGCTGCGGAGGCGACCAAGAGAGAGGCGATTGCCAAGAAATTCCGAATACCAGTGTGAGCACCGGCCCTGATGGTTTCAGAGTGCTGCTCAATCCGGGCGACCATCACCTCGTCACAAGGCAACACTTTTTCCGAATTCCGTATGGCGACACCATTCCGTCCGGAGACAGCCATTTTCACATTTGCTTGCACCCAACCGAAGATCACGCAAACTGCTTCTTTGCTCCTCCCGACGGATTTTGATTTGCGAGGCATCGGACGCATCCTATGGCGCCCGCGGAAGGCGCTCCTAAGGGTAATATGGACTTTTTCTAAGTCATGCAGTCGTTTGGCGATCCAACGCAGCATCGGGAAGACCAAGGGCTAGGCCACGGGGGATTTCGGCGTTCGCTACATGCTCGCCACGCTCGGACGCTTTGCTGATGTGGTTGTCTCGCGCCGGCCCGGAGTGCCGACTAGACCTACAGTTGGGAGGTCGCAGGCCGAGCATTTCGCGGAGCCCGGAATGTCGGCTTGCTAACGTCTGCAGCCTAGAAGCTGCCGGTCCGCGGTCGGCCCAATTCCGGACATACTAAGTTTCTTCGTTCGCTAGCGGGAGCTTCGCCCGGCGTCACAACCATATGCGTCATCACGGCGACAGCGGGCCGCCAATACCGGCGCGATCAGCGACTCACGTCTCCCCTTTGCGCCGAGCTGGTTCTATGGCTGCCCAAGAGGCTGCGCCTCCCCCGCCTCGCATTCCGGCAGCCGCACAGGTTTGGCGAGTTTTGCCAGCGCTCCGGGCTTGGCGCAAAGCGGGAAGCCGGCGAGCGGCATTGTCTCGATGAAACGACCGCGCTCCGTCTTGCTCAAGCTGAATTCATTGACCATGCCCTCGACGGTCAAATCCGAGTAGTGCTTGAGAGTTTCCCTGACCGAAGCATTCGCCTCATCGGTTCGACCCAGTGCCGCGAGGGAGCTGCTACGCATCACCCATTCCCATTTGCCGTAGTTATCGGGCGTCTTGCGTTCCAGCATCTTCAAGGCGTCCTCATAGCGGCCAGCCATAAAATAGGCAGTGGAGTAGAAAGCAGTTGCCCACATCGGGTAATTCGGGTCGAGCCGTATAACTTGGTCGACCAACTGAGCGCCGCGTTCGGGTTCGTCGAAGCCTGACGCAAAGCCGGAATAGAATGTCAGGATTTCGGCCGAACCGGGAGCGAGGCGGAGGGCCGTGTCCAACTCGACCTTGGCGCGGGCGTTGTCGCCCTTGTCTTTGAGGCTCATGCCAAAAACGGCGTGCGCCTCGGCGTCGCTCGGATCGAGCCGCACCGCGCGTTCGGCTACATCGGCAGCCGCCTTGATCTCGCTCTCGGGATTGATACCGAAGCCAGCCAATATGTTATGAGCATGATAAAGTTCCACCCAGGCGCGGGCGAACTCCGGGTCCAGTTTGACAGCAAGATTGAGCAGCCTGATGGCCTCCTCCTCATCCGCTGCGGTAATCTTTTCAATCCTTTCGGTTCCGAGCAGATAGTAGTCATAGACAGTCAAGTTGTCCGGCCGTTTACGCTTCGCTGCAGCCCGCCCCGCTCCCTGTATTAGCCCCACGCCGTTGCCGAGACGGTTGGTGACCTGCTCGGCGATCTCGGTTTGCACGGCGAATACGTCTTCAGCAGGCCGGTCCCATCGCTCCGACCACAGATGGTTGCCGGTTTTTGCATCGATCAACTGCGCGGTGATCCGCAGCCGACCGCCCTGGCGCTGGATCGAGCCTTCCAGCACATAGCCGACGTCGAGCGCACTCGCGACCTGGCGGACATCCACCGACTTGCCTTTGTACGCTTGCGTCGAATTGCGTGCCACGACGTCGAGTTCGGGAAACTGCGCGAGATCGGTGATGATGTCCTCGGTGAGGCCATCGGCCAAGCGCCCGGTGGCCTCGTCGCCGCCAAAGTTGTTGAAGGGCAGCACCGCGACCGACGGCTTGGCCCCCAGTGGTGCAGGCTGAAAGAACCACCAGGTCCCTCCACTCGCCAGAGCCAGCACCACGATGGCCGCCGCAGCCGTCCTGGTCCAGCGCGGCATCATTCCGGCAAGCGGGCGGCGCGCCCGTTTGCCGTCGAGTCTCAGCCGGTACATCCGCACTGGGCGGCTGATGTTTTTGACCTGCTGCTCGCCGGCGAAATCGAGCGGCCAGTCGAGTTTGCCCTGGAGATGATCGTATGCCGTGCCCGACACCATCACGCCGCCCGGCTCGGCCAGCTGCTCCAGGCGAGCTGCCACGTTGACGCCGTCGCCATAGACATCGCCATCCACCAGTGCCACATCGCCCAGATTGATCCCGAGGCGAAACACGATCCGCTCTGCCGCCAGCAGGCCGGCATTACGCTTCGCAGCTGCCTGCTGGATCTCCGCGGCACATATTACCGCGTCAACCACGCTGTCGAAGGCGACGAGCGCGCCGTCGCCTATCAGCTTGACGATGCGGCCCTGATGCCGGGCAATCACGGGATCGGTCAGTTCGGCGCGAATGGCCCTCAGCCGCGCGATGGTGCCCGCCTCGTCGGCTTCCATCGCGCTTGAGTAGCCGACCATATCGGCCGCCAGGATCGCCAACAGTTTCCGGTTCAATGGAGGGACGATCATCATCCGGCCCCCGGACCCAACATAGCTAAAATGGTACACCTAACCCAGCGCCCTGACGAGAGGCCCGCCCTGCTATAGCCAGGAAGTCGTCCATTAGCCCCAGTTGGTCGGAAAGGTCGCTTCTGGCGCAAAGCGGTCCGCACTACGCACGCAAGGGTCGGCTTTCTTGCCCAGTCATCCTGAAAGCTGACAGTCCGCTTCCGGCCCCAACTGCAGCATTTTCCACTTTGAGGCGAAATAATTCTCGACTATGGTCCGTCAGGCTTACGGCATGGGGGATTGCCGATGGTTTTATCACGCAGGGGTGTCGTGCTCGGCGGCCTGGCGCTGGTCGCGGTCGGTGCAACTGGCAATATTGTTCAAGCCGCGACGGCAAAATCCTTTTTCGCCGGTGCCGCCAGCGACAACAATTTTGTCTATCGCAAGACCAATTTCGCCAAGATCGACAAGAGATGGCATCGCCAGATCGTCAAGTATTTCAGCAGCGAGCCGGTCGGCACCGTCGTGGTCGATACCCGCCACCACTTCCTCTACCTCATCATGGAAAACAAGACCGCCATCCGCTACGGCGTCGGCGTCGGCAAGGACGGCTTCAAATGGTACGGCCGCGCGACGATCGACCGCCGTGCGCTGTGGCCGCAATGGGTCCCGCCCCCCGAAATGCGTAAGCGCAAGCCGGACCTGCCGCCCATGGTCGCAGGCGGCGCGTCCAACAATCCGCTCGGGCCGCGCGCGCTCTATCTGTACCGCGACGGCGCCGACATCGGCTACCGCCTGCATGGCACGCTGGAGCCATGGAGCATCGGCACCGACGCTTCCAGCGGCTGCATCCGCATGTTCCCGGAAGACATCATCGACCTCTACCAGCGGTGCCCGATCGGCACCGCAGTGGAGGTCCTACCGCACATCGCCGACCAGGCGCCCGCTTCCACCACTGTCGAATGATTGGCGCATCATGAACAGCATGATTGAAACCACACGCCGGCTGCTCGCCGCCGGCCTGCTGGTGCTGGCCGCATCCTGCTCGACCAGCAACACGCTGGCCCCTCCTACCCCCGACGTCACCAACACCGAGATTGCCGGTTTCCAGAACGTGCAGCCGGGCAGCGAGGAGGATTTTATCCTCAATGTCGGCCGCCGCACCTATTTCACGCAAGGTTCGGCCGCGCTCGATTCTGTCGCCAAGGCCACCCTTGACACCCAGATCGCCTGGTTAGCAAAGCATCCGCGCTGGCTGCTCAAGCTGCAGGGTTTCGCCGACGATCCAGGCGCAAGTGAAACGGCGCTGTCGAAGCAGCGCGCCGATGCGGTGATGGACTACCTCGCCGCCGGCGGCATAGACCGCAACCGCATGTGGGCCAAGGGCTACGGCAAGGACAGGCTCGTCCGCGACTGCCGCGACGCCGCCTGCAGGTCGCAGAACCGCCGCGTTGTGTCTAATTTGCGCGATGAGAGGGACGAGTCGTAGGGGCTGCTTGTCACCAAAGGAGCGCCTCCGCCGGCGGATTGAGCTTGCCGACCGGTGTAACGAGGGCGATGCAGGCTGCACCGTTGAAAATATCATGGGCGGCGCGACGGAGGGGGAGCAGGTGCATCACCGCTTTTTCCTCGTTAAGCCCGAGCGATGCGAAAGACAAGACGCCGATCGAAGGCAGTTCGTCAATGTGACTTAAGCCATCGGCCAACAACGCGTTTGCTCTTTTGCTGACAAGATGTACGCGGTCGAATGCGCTAATGATCACGTGCTGGGTCAGATCCTCAAGCAACCCGTTTGCAGCGACCACGCGCCCGTCCGCGCGGAGCACCGCCGCCGGCAATCCGACTGCGGCAAGTGTATCGACGGCTGATTTCGCACGTTCCAAGTGAAGCCTGGCCGCCATAATGCCCGCACGCGCCAGATGCGGCCTCAAGCTGTCCAGGAAATCAATAGCGGAGCGGTCATACGGTCCGGCCTCGACGGCACGGTCGAAACTGTAGACCATCATGTCACCGTTGGGGACATCGATGATGGTCCCCGCCGCCCAGCCTACTCCCTTAGGTGTGGAGCCTCAACAGGTTGTCCTCGGTTAAGGCGAGGCGACTGATGGGCGGTTTTGACTTTAGGCTGCCGTGGGGGCGATGCCAATTATATCTGTGCAGCCAGACCGGCAGTTCGGCGGCGCGGTGGTCGGATGTCGGATAGGCAATGGCGTAGGCCCACTCCCGGAGCGCGGTCTGGATGAAGCGCTCGGCCTTGCCGTTGGTCTTGGGCGTATAGGGCCTTGTCGTGACGTGCTTGAGGCCGAGATCGCGGCAGGCCTTGGCGAAGGCCTTCGACCTGTAGCAGGCGCCGTTGTCGGTCATGACGCGGGCGATCGCGACGCCGAGGCTGGCGTAGTAGGCAACCGCCGCCTTGAGGAAGGCGATGGCGCTTTCTTTTTTCTCGTCGGGCAGGATTTGCGAGAAGGCGATGCGCGAAGCGTCGTCGATGCAGCATGGACGAACTCCCAGCCGGCGCCACGCGACTTGCCCTTTTGCGGATCGCCGGTGATGCGATGGCCGACCTGGCTGAAGCGGCCGAGCTTCTTGATGTCGATGTGGATCATCTCGCCGGGGTGCTCGCGCTCGTAGCGCCGGACCGGTTCGGCCGGCTCGATATCCTTGAGCCGCGACAGCCCGGCGCGCTTGAGAACCCGGCTGACGGTGGCGGGCGAGACGCCGACCTCCATGGCGATGTGACTGCCGGTCCAACGCTGCCGCCGCAGCGCCACGATACGCTCGGCGATCGACGTGGCGGTGGCCTGTGGCATACGGGCAGGTCGCGAGGAACGATCGATCATGCCTTTGCTGCCCTCGGCCTTGTAGCGCTCGACCCAGCGCGCCACGATCTGGGCCGACACGCCGTAGGTGCGCGCCGCATCGGCTTGGGAAAGACGCCCCTCAATGACCGACAGCGCCATCTCCTCTCGACGCAGCGGCGTGAGACGGGCATTCTTGTGGATGTTCATTCGGACCCTCCGGCGAGTGCTGCAGCTTGGTAACTCCAGTCTCCTCGGTCCGGTCCGAATGGACAACCCTCTGAAAGCTCACACTTAGGGCGACAGAGTTCAGTGTAGAACGGGTCGCGGTCGACCTCTTCTCTGGTGAAGATGTCGAGGTCGTGCACGAACCCAGGGTATTTCATGGGGGCTAAGCGCGTCGCCCGCGAATTGCGCTTGTCCCAACCGCCGTCAACAAATGCGCGCATGAACTCCGCGGTGCCGGGAGAACTGGTCCAGCGGATCTCACCGGCACTGGCGGTAAACAGAATGCCTCCTGCAGAACTGATTGCATGGCTTAGATTGTCGAGTACTTCCGGCCACAGCTCCGAAATGATCGCCGCCTCATAGATACGGTCGATGATACCGTCCTCGATCCCCAATCGGCTCATTCTAGCGTTGCACCTAAGTCGGGGAGTACCCACGGACTTCCTTCCTCAAAGAGTGCCATCGGCAGATCTAGGGTCTCCGTTCGGTCGGACCGTCACCCCGGGTGGTTGGGATAGATCCTGGACATCACAGACATCAGTTCCGCCTGTCGGCTGGTCTCGGTCTTGGAAAATATGCTCTTCAGTTGATTGCGAACCGTCTCGCGCGCAAGCTTCAGCGTGTCCGCGATCGTCCCAATATCGTGCCCGGCGCTCAAGAGGCTTGCGACGCGCCCTTCTGCTGCCGTTAATCGGAAGGCGTTTCGCAGCCGGTCCGTGGAATGCAGAGGTCTTTCGTCGAGGTCCGACACGATGAGTATGGCGCTCGCATACTGGAACGCATCGGCTATGATCCCGATGCTGGGCAGCACGTCGACGAGCAGCGGGCGGCTGCCAGGCCTGGCGAGGGCGACCGGTCCAATATCCTTCAACGCCGTAGACGAACGCGTCCGCGTGGCGATTCCGACGACGCGCTGGAGGGCGATGTCGCTCTCGTGATGCATGGCGTGGAGGTGCCCGTTGGTGATCGAGAGCCCCGCGTGCAGCAGCTGGCTTGCCCTTGAATTGAGCTGCGCCACCCGGCCGCGCCAGTCCAGGAGGAACGCGGCGCTCGAGATGTCGAGGACGTTGAGGCTGACCTTGCCCCGCGAGGAGACCAGGCGCTCGGACAGTGCGATCAGCCGCCGAAAATGGGAAACCAGCGTCTCCAGATATCGCGCGTCATCCCGCGTGAACTGGCCCTGACCCTGGCCTTTCAGCATCGGCACGGCCCATGGCGCGCCCTCGACATTGCAGCCAATCATCGCGAAGCCGGGAAATCCGAAAGGCAGGTAGAGTTCGTTGTATTGCCGAAGGCGCCTTCGGTCCTCTTTCGTGGACAGGTCGTCTTCGATGACCACGGTTCTGCCCGCGTCAAGCAGGGGCAGTCCTCGTTCGGCCCGGTAGTGGTTGAGGAACCAGTTGTTCTTAATATACTCCTGCAAGAGGTCTCGGTAGTCGTGCGAGGCCGGCATTTCGAGCAGCGACCGATTGGGACTCCGAGGATCATTGCTGCTGCTGTCGGGGTTGCGCGGATAGAACATAACGCACGCGGCGTCGAGCGAGCGCGCCAGTCCGTGAAGGGCGTCAGGCCAGGTCTCGGGAGTCAGGATCGCCTCGTAGCAGGCGTCGACGGCCTTGTTTACCCGCTCCTGTTTCATGGCCACACCTTCGCGAATTTCCTTGCGATCATCGTGAGGTGACCGATTGCCCGGGTCCGTATCTTTGCGGATAGGCTCAAATCGGCGTTTCGGGACCGGGACTCGCGGGAACGCCCATCGGTTTCAATCCGCCAGCCATTGGCATGAGTCTCAATTGCGCGAGACGCCGAGCGTGCGCGCGGCAGGATCGGCAAAAGATCGTGGACACCGAAAGGCAACGCGCCGAGGCCTGCGGTGGCCTTCGCTGCCCGCTCCATCGCTTTATCCCGCCGGGTCGGATCAAGCGCTGCTTCGACCTGACAGTCTTGGATGACAGCAAAATCGAACGCTGGAGACACAAAACACCTCCCCCACAGACTGTTGCCTATGGCGCTACGGCAAATAATCCACCGAAAATCCCCAATTCGTATCCAGAATCGGTAGCCACTATCCAGAACGGGTAGCCACTTTCAGTTGATAATTTGGCCAATACTACTCAGGGGTTGTCCCCTCAACCCCCATTAAGTATTTGAAGGTTGCGCCTTTTTTATTTTTCTGTCCAGCTTTTACATGCCTTTATTCGGTTTAGGCCGCTCCATTTCCGGCGGGCGACTTACTGAAGTTAACTTCAGCGCCGGGTCTTTTTCCACTCATGACCCGTTTGGGTCATGAGCCATTCTGTCGGGGGAGTATCCTCCTCTATTAGTCGGCCGGGACGAGAAGCTGAGCGTCATGTTGGCTGCTCTGACGACATCCGGCCCAACAACAGAAGCTTTGCCGAGACTACTGAACCTAGCCCAGGTTGGGCTCCGGGGGGCGGCGAATGTCGAAGCTCACGGCCAACTTGCTTCTCCTGTTCGCCGCCGCTCTGTGGGGCTTCGGGAATGTGGCGCAAAAGACCGTGCTCGATCACCTCGATGCGCTGAGCGCCGTTGGCCTGCGCTGCCTGATTGGCGGACTGCTTGTGCTACCCTTCGTCCTGACCGAACGGCGAGTGCCTGCCGGCGCCGGCCTTTTTTCCAGTCTGGTCCGGGTGGTCGCGCTGTTTGCCGTCTCCATCGTGCTCCAGCAGCTCTGCTATCTCGGCGCCACAGTCACGAATGCAAGCTTCCTGATCAGCACGGCAACGGTGATCACGCCGCTGGCCGCCTGGCTGCTCACCGGCGAACGTCCAACGGCGGGTCTCATACTCGCCGCCGGATCGACCGTGATCGGCTGCCTGCTTCTGTCAGGCGGGATCGCCGGTTTCAGCGGCGGCGATCTCACCGCCATCCTGTCGGCCGGCTGCTATGCGCTCTGGACGGTCGAGCTTGGCCGACACATGCAGGCCCATGCGCGTCCGCTCACGGCCGCGGCCGCACAGTTCCTCGGCGTAGCAGCCTTCGCCCTTCCGCTCGGGGCGGTGCACGGCAACCTCTCATTCACAGCGGCTTCCGAAGCTGCCCCCGAACTCTTGGTGCTCGGGGTTTTCTCCACCGCGCTCGCCTTCGGCATACTGATTGCCGCCCTGCGCTTCACCTCCGCCAGCCATGCCGCAGTGATCGTCAGCGCCGAAAGCGTCTTCGGCGCCATGGCTGCGGCGATCTTCCTCGGCGAGCGGTCTTCTGCCGTCGGCGCGTTGGGCGCCGCGATCATTCTCGGCTCGATCCTTTCGGTCGCGATGTCGAACCGCATGCCGATGGCACGCCTGCCCTTGCGAACTGACCCCAGCGCTCTCGACGCCTTTGGAGCCGCCCCGGGGGGCTGGGGCACTCCTGCCACCGCCAATCCAGGTCACGAGGAGGCATTCCATGACCCTTCCCGGTAACGCCCTCACTAATCCTGCCAGCCGTGGTCGGGCGCGTCGAAAACGGTCTGTCTTGGAGCTGGGTAACATGGTCGGGCGCCATCATCAGGATTCGAGGTCCAGGTCTCACTCAGACCCGGGACAGCGGGCCAATTCATTGCTGAGACTGGCAACCCTCACAGCCGCGGCGTTTTGGTGTCCGACGGCACATAGTGCCAACGTCGATGGGGCGATGCTGAATGTAGACGTCGCGGTCGTGTTCGCCGTGGATTTCTCGTCGTCGATCGACCCCAGGACCGCCGACCTGCAACGCGAGGGCCATGCCGCAGCACTCACCTCGCCCGAGATCATCGGCGCCATCTCCGACAACTACCTTGGCTGCATCGGCGTGGCATATTTTGAATGGTCAAGCGTCGGCCACGCTCGCACCGTGCTGCCCTGGACCCGTATCTGCGGATTGGAAGATGCCAAGGCAGCCGCGGCGGTGATCAGAACGAGCGGCGACACCGGCTATATCCGTCGCGGCCGGGGCGGAACATCGGTTTCGGCGGCCATCGACGTTGGAAGCCTTCTGCTTGATCGGTTTCCGGGAAACGCGATGAGGAAGGTGATCGACATCTCCTCCAACGGCGAGAACAACGACGGGCTTCCCGTTCAGCCGAGCAGGCAGAACGCCATTGACAAGGGATACACGATCAACGCGATAGCGATTCCGCCGGACGAGGAGGATCCCAAGCAACCACTGGCAACCTACTTCGCCCGGTCCGTCATCGGCGGCTCCCAAGCTTTCGCCATATCGCTGACGGGGCCGCGCGATTACGCAGCTGCCCTTCGCCGCAAGCTGGTCATCGAGATCGGTATGAACGTGATAACATACAAACAGCGAGTAACTAGAGACTGGAACACGGGAGGATGAAATGATTGTGCCGAGTTCGTGAAGGCATACAACAGTAAGGATGCAGCCGGGGTCGCGTCGAAGTACGCGGATGATGCGGCCGCATTCCCGCCAGATATGGCGCGGGTCGACGGCCGCCAGAATATCCAGAAGCTATGGCAGGGCGCGATCGATATGGGCATATCGGAGCTCGCGCTCACCACGCTTGAAGTCCAGGAATGCCGAGATCTTGCATACGAGTCCGGGACTTTCTCCCTCAAGGCACCGGGCAAGGATTCGAAGCTGGTGGATNAATGCCGAGATCTTGCATACGAGTCCGGGACTTTCTCCCTCAAGGCACCGGGCAAGGATTCGAAGCTGGTGGATGCCGCCGGCAAGTATGTGGTGGTCTGGAAGAAAGGACCGGACGGCGGCTGGAAACTCTACCGGGACATATGGAACTTCGATCCCGGGAAATGAAGGTAGCCTTGGATGGCGGGCGCCTCATGGCCAATCAGAGACCCTCGCCAATTTCGTGGGGTACATTTGCAGCTCGGTACCGAGTCACCTGCCGGAGGAGCACATGGCGAAACTCACCGTTGATCAATACCTGGCGGCGGCGGCGGCGCGGCTTGCCCATCTGACGCAGACCTATGCTATCGTTTTTTTCGCCAGTATCGCGACTATATTCGCGATACTGGCGTACGCACCATCAGCGGGATTAGCCGCCAGGTTCGCGCTCGCGACGATTGTGGTCGCAATCACGGTTTATGGGGTCTTGGCAGCCAAGGCCGCCATGGATGACTTAAAGGCGATGCTGGACGATGCGGTCGACGACTTCTCGGGCAGCCGCTTCGGCGCTCACCTGAAGCAGATACCTACGGCGCTGTTCATCGGAGTAACCGTCATCCTCGTTCTCGCGATGGGGGTGACGCAGCTGTGGGCGATCATTTCGGCCTGACTGGGCTGGGTCCCGACTGTGTGGCCTGCGGCCGCTGGCGGGGCGCGGGATAGGCCGACCTGACACCGGGAAATGGCAGCAAGAGCGTCAACAATGAAGCCCGGCCGATATCGACTTGAACAACCGAACTCGGGGCGCAGTCCGTCCGGCCCATAGTTGGGGTGGCACGCTTATCCTTGGCTCGGTGTTCTCGCGCTATATCGATGAAACAGCCAGCCGATTCTGGCCAGCAACGATACCGCGGAAGAAACATAGGGCAAATCAGGAGCACGACAGCGTCGAGGTTCAGAGCGGCGCTCGCGGAGCCGATCGAGTTGGAAAGCTTTCCGCTGATCACCGATCCAACCGGGCTCCCGGCATAGAAACGCTGTGCGGTAGGCCCCGCAGGTGGCCTGTGCCGGCGCTCCCTGTAAGTTCAGTCACCGCCTCCATCGCGGCATTCCATCGGAAACGCCGTCTCCGTGAAGGCGGCGCCAATTGCGTCAACAGTAACCCAGCGCCCGCATCAGTCCTCTCGAGCGAAATCCTAGCGGCATAGACCGGCGCCTGAGTTTTCCGTGCGCCGCTCTTGGATTCGTCCTGCACTGTGAGGTCCGAATTCTCCGGCGCGCCTTTTTTCTGCTCATGACCCAAATGGGTCATGAGCAGTCCCTACGAAGGGCTATCCTTTGAGCGAGAAGCTGAAGGGCGTTGCGCCCTCGGGAAGGCGAAGCCGCTCACAGACCAATTGGCAAAGGCTTTCTAGGAACAGTGCCTCGAATCGACGCGCTCGTGGGAGTCAACGGTCTCGGAAGACCGGACGGTCTGCCCAAGGATAATTGAGATGCAATCCTTGTCTGCAGTTCTTGGCATGGGACTGTTGAGCACAGTTCCACTGATCGTGGGCCAGCCCGCGCCTGATGTTTCTCATGTCGAGAAGCCTTGCCCCTGCGAGACTCACGAGAAGTGGCTTCTCATGCCATCAGCCGATGAAGTCGACGTCGCTATCGTCCTCGCGGCCGATATGTCGGGATCCATCAGCCAGAGCGAGGCAGCTTTGGAGCGCGAGGGCTATGCATCCGCTTTGGAATCGGCCGACGTGCTGGAGGTGATCAAGGAGGGTCCACAAGGCAAGGTCGCCGTCACCTACCTCGAATGGTCGAGCGCGGGCACTTCGGAGACACGATTGGATTGGGCGATCCTGTCCGATGCGCATGACGCGTCTTTCATCGCGCACGCCATTCGAAAGAAGTCCGAACGGCAACGCGCCGGTCCGCACGGTTCGAAAACTTCGATCTCATACGCCATCGACGTATCGGCCGACGCCTTCGACAAACTACCCCTCAGGGCGTCGCGCAGGGTCATCGACATCTCCGGTGACGGAACGAACAATGACGGACCTCCAATAGAGGATAGCCGCCGGAGAGCGCTTCAGAAAGCGATCGTGATCAACGGCCTGCCAATTGGTTACGACGTTGAACTTGGCGAAACTATTCCGGAATATTACGAGCGGCACGTTATCGGAGGACCGGGCTCCTTCATGGTTACCGCCAACAACGCCGCAGAATTTCGGCAGGCAATCACATACAAGCTAGCGAGAGAAGTGGCATTCCTCTCAAGCGGGGCTTGTCCCGGTCTTGTCGGCCGCGCGGGCGGTCTGCAACAGATCGAGACCTATCAGCGGCGACACCCTGCGGGAGCGGTGATGTCTACGGCGTTCGATTTTGCGGCGTCAAAACCGGCACTTGACCCGACCCGATTGTTCCTTCGCGCACGTGGAGCGGCAACAGACGAGGACCGACGGCTCCAACAGACAAGAAACCGAACAAAGCCGATGATGTCACACGAGATTGAGGGAGGAGATTATGAAATACCTCGTAAATTGGAACGAGCGGCCACAGGGATCGGCGATTGAATACGAGAACGTCCAAAAGCGCATCCTGAAGATCTTTCAGCACTGGGAAATACCCAGCGAAATCAAGGTACATGCCTTCGTGGTGCGGGTTGGCGAATGGGGTGGCAGCATGCCGAGGCAGATGACCCGCTGCTAATGCACAAAATGTGTTCGATCTGCCCGGCGTTCCAATTCGAAGTGCATCAGGTCATCGACGTTCAGGACGCGGTCCGCGTCGAGATGGAAGCTATCAAATGGCGGGATGAACTTCCTTCGCGAGGTGGAGCATTCGCATCCTGCCCGTCATTTCGGACATGGGATTCTGCAAGCTCGGACCAACCGAGTTAGCGCAACTCGTCTGAGTTTGTCCTCAACGCCTACTCGGTGTCAGTAGACCATTTCGCTTTAGCGCGTTCGGCTTCCGCCGCGCAGCAATCACAGTCACCGGCAAATGGCAAAGCACCCCTCCGAAAATGGTCGAGCGTTCTTTGCCACTGGGCCGGTAACCAGAAAGTTTGCAATCGATCCGCCATGTCACATCCTGGCGCCCAATCAGCTGCCTGTCGCCGCTGGCCGAGACGGATCGTTTCTTGGCGTTCACCACGGGCGAAGAAATGCGGAAGGCTGGCATCCGGTTGACGGTCGGAAAGCGCGGTCGCGTCAGTTGCGCGGTCCTCATTAGACGGTTTCGAGCCGGCTGAATCGAACGGGGATGAGTTTCCGAGTCTTGAGTTGCCCTGCCACGTCCTTGTCGATGACAGTCAGAAACTGTGCGTCTTCAGACGCCAAAGGCAGAACCAGACGTCCCCCTGGCTTGAGCTGGTTCAGCAAAGCCGGCGGCGTCCGCTCAGCCGCCACGCTAACCAGGATCTTGTCGAATGGGGCGTGCTCGGGCCAGCCGCGAGACCCGTCTCCGACACGAATGGCGACATTCGAGAAGCCAAGGCCCTGCAGCAGGG
>NZ_AYWO01000039.1 GCF_000502955.1 Mesorhizobium sp. LNHC252B00
GCCGGGCCTTGCTCATGCAAAGCTACGATTCACTCAACAAAATCAATTATTTGCCGTTTGTGGACGGAAACTAGACTAGTTTCCAGGGTCCGGTTGATCATGAGCTTTTCCGAAACCGGGCCGCATTTCTAGGGACCATGTTCGATACCGCTCGCGCAGGATTTGCGCCGAGTGACGCGCGCCTTCTAGATCGAGACGATGCGCGGATGGCGTAGGTGCCACAAGGGCCTGTTCGATCGCTTGCGTCAAACCTTCAGGCGTTAGGTCCTTTTCCATCAGCACCGTTGCAAGACCGAGTTCTTCGAGCATCAGGGCGCGAACGTTTTGTTCGGTTTCACCGCCGGCTGCAAATGGAACGAGCAGGGAGCGACAACCCGCGCGCAGGACATCGCAGACCGTGTTGTAACCCGCCTGCGACACCGACAGGCGGGCGCCGGTCAGCAGGCTGGCGAAATCCTCGCGGAACCGGAAGATGGACAGGCCCGGCGTGGCATCGCCTGCGATCGCGTCAAACTCGTCTTTCGGCAGGTTTGGGCCGGTGATCAAACACCATTTCCAACCGTTGTTGGCGTTCCGCGCCGCTGCGACGGTGGAGCCGACAAGGCTCTTTCCGGCAGCCCCGCCGCCAACCGACACCAGAACGTCGAAGCGCTCGGAGCCCACGGGCGATGGCGGCGCGGCAACGAGCCCTGTATAGGCGACTTCGGCCCTGATCGCCCCAGCCAGTGGAAATGTCTTGTCGATGGTTGCGAAAGCCGGGTCGCCATGGACCATAACAAGGTCGAAATGCCGGTTGATGAGATCGACCGTTTCCTCGTTTCGGCCGGGCTTGACGCGCTCCTGAAGGATATCACGCACGGACGTCGCCAGCAGCGGTCTGGGCGACGCCGCGTCGATGGCCTCGAGCAGCGGCAAGAGTTCGAAACGCATCTGACGGCGTCCAAATGGAAACGCCTCGATAACGACGATATCCGGCCTGCAATCCCGGAATGCCTGCAGCAGCATCTCTGAACGCCGTTTCCTGAAATCATCGTCGATGGGTTTGCCGTGCAAATCGACAAGTCCGGAAAATCCTTCATCACCGGAGGTGACAGGTGGCAAGGTTACAGATTTTACCCCGAGTCCCGGAAACCCCGTGACCGGCGCTCCGCCGGTCACAACGGTTACGTCAAACCCGTCGTCGACCAGAGCCGCCGCGACGCGGCTAGAGCGCGCGAGATGACCGATACCGAGCAGGTGCTGGACGTAAAGGAAGGCGCGCAGCCGGTTCAATCGGCGGCCCGCCACTCGCGCTCGAACAGTTCCTTGAGCTGTCCAATGCTTGCCAGATGATCGAAGTTGCCGCGCACGCGCCGCTCTGCTGCGTCGCCGAGGCGGGTGCGCAGCACGGGATCGCGGATCAGGCGCTCCAGCGCCTGTGCCAGGGCAATTGGATTTTCCGTCGGAACCAGCAGCCCGGTTTCATCCGGCGATAAAATCTCCGGCACGCCGGAAATATTGGTCGACACGCAGGCAAGCCGCTGGCTAGCCGCCTCCATCAGAACATTCGGCAGACCGTCCCGGTCGCCATTAGCGGTGATCCTGCAGGCCAGGGCGAAGATGTCGGCGCAGCGGTAGTGCTCAAGCACCTCCTCCTGCGCGAGCGCGCCTTTCCAAGAGACGCGACCACTCAGTCCCAGCTTTTGCGCCAGTACCTTGAGCCGTTCCAGTTCCTCGCCGTCGCCGATATGCTCGAAACGCCACGCCAAATCGCCAGGCAAGAGGGCAAGAGCCTCCAGCAAGGTATCGTAGCCTTTCTTTTCAACGGCGCGCCCGACACTCAGAAGGATAACCGGTTCGTCCAGCGCCGAGCCGTCATGATGCTTTCGCGCCTCGCCAAAACAGCCGAAACGATCGAGGTCGAGCCCATGGTAGCTCAGATGCACGGACGAGTTGCCGTTAGCGAGTTCCGTCAGACGGTCGAAGCCGGTCTTCGTGCAAGTGACCGTCCAGCGCGCCGAGGAAAGCTTGCCGGCCAAATCCCAGTCCGCCGAAGTCCAGATGTCCTTGGCATGGGCCGAGCAGCTCCAGGGCAGGCTAAGAAGCTCGCTGGCATAGCGCGTTACCGATGCCGGCGTGTGCACGAAATGCGCATGCAACCATCCCGCGTCTTTCGGCCATTCGGCCGCCAGCACGAGCGCCTGCCCGAAACGGCGCGCGCGATTGCGGGTAAAGTCGCGGGGGATATCGGCAGCCAGCGATCCGAGCGCGCGCCAGAAGCCCGGCCGCAGCAAACAAGCAAACAGCGAGCGAAGCACGCGAAGCGGCTCTTCATGCAGATATTCCGGCAGATAGTGGACGGCCGCTTTGATCTCGTCATGCACGGGGTGGCGTTTTGCATCGGTCGGCCGCCTGAGCGCGACGAGTATCAGCTCGAACCCCGCGCGCTCCAGACCGAGCAGTTCCTGCGCGATAAAGGTTTCCGAGACGCGCGGATAGCCCTTCAGAACCACGACAATCTTGCGATGTCGCAAGTCAGTTCATTCCTTCAATGACCGACAGGCGATGGCCGGGCCGCCGGTCGAGCAGTTCCGCGACGATTTCGGAAATATGAGGCAGCCCTTCCAGCGTCAGATGCGGATTGCTCTGTGATGGGCGGGGCCAGTCCGGCAGTGCCACCAGTGCATCGGCAAACCGCTGGGAATCCTTGGCTTCTTCCGGCAAAAACATCTCGATGAGGCCGAGTTCGGCTGCGCGCCGAGCGCGGATCAGTTGTTCCTCGCGGGGCTCGACGCGCGGCACGATCAGCGCCGGCTTGTCGAAAGATAGTATCTCGCAATAGGTGTTGTAACCGCCCATCGCCACAACCGCCTTGGCGCCGGCAATCAGGTCTTCCATGCGGTTGTCGAACTCGATGATCTTGATGTAGGGGATCTTGGACCCCTTCTTGATCAGCTTGTTGCGCTTGCGCGCCGGCATGTAAGGTCCAAGGACGATCAGCGCCCTATGTTGCAATTGCGGATCCTGCTGATAGGCATCGATGACGTCGTGGATCAGTTCGGCGCCGTCGCCTCCGCCACCGGTGGTAACGAGGATATAATCGCCCTCGGGCCGGTGGCCGGGCAACTCGTTCCGCTGCAGGCTCCGTTGCAGGAAACCGACGAATCTCATCTTTGCCCTGACAACCGGCGGCACATCCAAGCCGGTCAACGGATCGTAGAAATCAGGCGGACCATAGGCCCAGATCTTGTCGTAGAACAGGCCTATCTTGCGCATCACATCCCTGCGTGCCCACTCGGCTTCGAGCAGATGCGGCGCATCCATCACCTCGCGCAGGCCAAGCACCAGCGTGGTTCCCCGCGTCTTGAGGTAGGACAGCGTGTCCTCAATCTCACCGCGCAGGCCGAGCGGTTCCTTGTCGACGATGAAGATATCCGGCCGGAAGGTCTCGGCTGTGTGGCGGATGATCGACTGGCGCATCCTTAGCGTCTCATGCAGATCGATATCCTTTTCCAGCGAGGTGTACTCGCCGTTGCGCAATTTGATGACGCTGGGGATCTTCACGAAGTCGACACGGGCGCGGTAGTCGAAGGCGCCCGCGATAGGCGCACCCGAAATGATAAGCACCTGAAGTCCCCGGAAATCCTCGACCAGCGAATGCGCGATCGTCCGGCAGCGCTGCAAGTGGCCAAGCCCGAACGTGTCGTGGCTGTACATGAGAATTCGAGCATTTTCTGCGTGCTGGGTCATTATTGAACGTCTTTTCGAATTCTCGCCTTGAGGACCGTGACAAACCCGCAGGCTTCGGAACCCCCTGGCTGTACCGACCTGTTGTGAAACATGACGGCGCAATTTTCAATTTGTATTAGCAGAAAACCGCAGATCGCCTAGTTATCCGCGAACTCATCGACTTTGCCCTTCATCCGAAGGCTTCAGGCACCGCCCGGCCAGGATCGGGCCGTTCCCCGCCACACGGTCCGCCGTGATGAACCCTCGTTGTCCGCTCGGCAAGCGGTCGCTGCCGCTGCAACGGCTTACGGTCCGGTCCTCGCAACGAAACCATTTCGGCTTCGTCGGTGCCCGAATTTTGCACGATTCCACCGCCCGAGCCGATTGGTGCTACACTGACAGCCAGTTAACGCGACGGACCGGTGTTCGGTGATATGACCAAAGCAACCGCTTTACCCGACAGAGTGGATTTCGACGTGGCCGCAGGTGAGACCTTGCTTGAGGCGGCTCTCAGATCGGGCGTGCCATTTGCCCACGCATGCGGCGGCAGGGCGAAATGCTCGACATGCCGCGTTTGGGTCCTCGACGGCATTGAGGCTTGCCCGGACCGCAATCCCGACGAAACCCAGATGGCGAACCGGTTGAGATTGGCCGATGAAGTTCGGCTGGCCTGTCAGCTCCGGCCGGAAGGCGAGCTTCGCGTCCGACGCCTCGTGCTAGACGAAACCGACATGATGATCACCAGCCAGCTTGGTGCTTCTGCCGCGACGCGTTGCGGTGAAGCAAGGCGTGTTGCGGTCTTCTTCAGCGACATTGTAGATTTCACAGCGCTGTCGGAGCGGCTTTCCCCCTACGACGTGATGTATCTGCTCAATCGCTACTTCGCCCAGGTCGGCGACATCATCGAGCAGAATGGCGGTTTCATCGACAAACTGATCGGCGATGGGCTCATGGCAATATTCGGTATCGACGACCAGCCAGACGCTCCGCTCCGCGCCGTGAACGCCGCACTTCAGACCCTCGCCACAGTCGATCGTCTGAAGCCGTTCTTTGCCTCGATGTATGGCATCGATTTCGATATTCGTATCGGCCTCAACTATGGCGAAGCCGTCATCGGCACATTGGGTTTTGCTGGACACGAACGTCTCACGGCCATCGGCGACGTTGTAAATCTGGCCAGCCGGGTCGAGTCCGCCAATAAAGATGCCGGTACGCGCTTGCTAATATCCGAGGCCCTTCGCGACCAGATCGCCGAAAAGGTGGAAATCGGCGACTTCGTCAGGGTGCGCCTTCGCGGTACCGCCGAGCGCACAAGCCTGTTCGAAATCGTCAGGCTGAAGCCCGAAATTGACGCCGAGCTGAATTCCAAGGGGCTTCGCGAAACCATCCGCCACGGCGGCAGGAGGTGGGTTCGTGCTTTTTCCGAAGACGAGCTTCAGCCCTACGAACGTCGGATTCTCGATTTTGAAGATTACGATATAGTTGTCGTTCGCGGATCCGACAACTATTGCGCCTTCAACAATGCTTGCCCGCATCTTCATCTGCCGCTCTACGAACGCCGAAGTTCCGCTCAGGTCGAGGCGCTGCAGCTCCCACACACGGGGAGCACGATCACCGCAGATCTTGGCCTGGTCTGCCGCTGGCATCAGAGTTGTTTCGACCTGCTTACCGGCGAAATCAGGCAGTGGGCCAAGTTGGAGCACGACGGTACCAGGGCGGGACTTGAATATTTGGGTGACATTTCGAAGAACCGCGCAAAGTTGATCGTATATCCTTGCCGAAAGCAGGACGGCTTTGTGTGGATCGGGCTCGAGTGAAAACGACGGCCCGATATTTCAGTTTTTCCGTCGGACCCATTGCAATGTCCGGATTGGGTCATTCTCGTCGGTTGTGGCTTGCTGTTCACTTCCGGTCACGAAGCAATCCGGGATATCTGAGTTTGCCGTTGATAATGCACGTCGCCGCGACGGCGGCACCTTTGCGCTTGCCTTGAAGACATCCTAGTTTGGAGGCTGGTAACCGCTCGTGAGCATAGAATGTCGGTACTGCCTTTCTTAAGAATTTACGCGCCGCTCAACGCGCTGCTGGCTGCGATTGGGCTTGTGGCGGTGGCTACGCTCACGACACCGGACATGTCCGGACGAAGCAGACTGGCTCTGGCTGCGGTCCTCGCGGTCATCTGGGGCGTCTATCTCCTGCAACTGGCCGAGACGCTGCTCAAGCGCCGCGCGGGAGACGTTCGGGACAGGACGCCGGCAATCGCAATTGATGTGCTCGCGGTTTTGGTTCCGCTTGCCGCCTTTCTACTCGTCGGGATGCCCGACCGGAGCCTCTACTGTGCTGTCTGGCTGCTGAAACCTCTGCGCGACTCGACTTTCTTCCCGCTGCTGGGCAGGATCCTGACCAACGAAGCGCGCAACCTGATCGGCGTCACCACGCTTTTCGGCGTCGTTCTGTTCGGTGTCGCGCTGGCGGCCTATGTCATCGAGCGCGGCGCCCAACCGGAAAAGTTCGGCAGCATCCCCCAGGCAATGTGGTGGGCGGTGGTCACGCTGTCCACCACCGGCTATGGCGACGCTATTCCGCAAAGCTTCGCCGGCCGCGTCCTGGCCGGCATGGTCATGATGAGTGGCATCGGCATCTTCGCGCTCTGGGCTGGCATTCTTGCCACCGGCTTTTATCAAGAAGTGCGTCGCGAGGATTTCGTTCGCAATTGGCAATTGGTCGCCGCCGTGCCGTTGTTTCAGAAGCTCGGCCCGGCCGCGCTAGTCGAGATCGTGCGCGCGTTAAGACCTCGCGTCATGCCGGCGGGCGCCGTGATCTGCCGCAATGGCGAGACCGGTGACCAGATGTTCTTCGTCGTGGAGGGGCGCGTCAGCGTCGCGACGCCGAACCCGGTGGAGCTTGGCCCTGGCGCCTTCTTCGGCGAGATGGCGCTGATCAGCGGCGAACCGCGCTCGGCGACCGTCAGCGCCGCAACGGTGGTCTCGCTCCTGTCGCTGCACTCGGCGGATTTCCAGATGCTGTGCAGCAGCAGCCCGGAGATCGCGGAAATCATCCGCAAGACCGCGCTCGAGCGGCGCGGCGCGGCACCGCACTAGGTGTGTTCTTCACGAGGAGGATGTGATGGCAAGGTTGTGTGCCGCTTATCGGCCATTCTGTTGTCCCTGGTGACCGCCTGACATCGCCTCGCTTGGCTGTCTCGCGCGAAGGCCGACGACATGCTGTTGCGGCAGACGCTCGAACTTCAGAAAGCTGAGAAGTTCCCGGAGGCCGTCGTTTACGGGGAGAAGATGCCGGCAGGCAGATGAGGGGCTGCACCAACCTCTGGAGGGTGGGCAAATTCCAGTTCGAAGTGGTTGCCCCAGCCCTGCACGAAAACTGCACAAGCTTGCGGGAAACCTCCTCGCATCCGCCGCACCGTTACCTCGCCGACCTGCGAGACCGGGGGGCATGCAAAAGCGAGAAAAACCCTGTTGGTCCCTGCCTTATCGGCTGCGCAGTGAAGGCTGGTGGCTGGCCGATCCGCCGTGCGCAAACTCTTTGGCGATCCTCATTCCCTTTGGCCGCAAGCGCCCGGCGTCAATCCGGCCCGAAGCCATCAGGGAAGCCAGGTGATGACCTCGTCGTTCACAGCCGTGCCGAGCTGTTGCAGCCGCTTCGGCGTTGCCGTGCTGCTGCCAGCACTTGCGGAATTTCTCTTTTATGGCCAACCTGCCGGGATCACGGTTTTCCTGTTCGCCTTCCTGCTTGCCGCCGGCATCGCGCTGGGAAATCCAACGAATGGCTGCTGTCGGCCAATCTTCCGACGTTATCTCTGGCGCTCTATGCCGGCTGTTTCATCAATTTCGCCGCGCTGATTGCCAATTACAATGTCGCCATTCCTTCGAAATGACCGGCCAGGGGCGTTCCCTCGACTGGCGGCTGCTGCGCACTCTCGACACCAAGGACCCGTTCGTGGTTCCTGACCATATCGAATCCCATTTGCCGGGCCGCTGATCGATGCCGCATCACATCCTCGTCGCCGACGACGATCCGCATATCCGCGAAGTGATCTGCTTTGCGCTGGAGAAGGCCGGCATGAAAACGCAAGGAGTGGCCGACGGCGCCGCCGCCCTGCAAGCGATCGGGCGGAAGGCACCCGACCTCGTCGTGCTCGACATTGGCATGCCGGAGATGGATGGGCTGGAGGTCTGCCGGCGGCTGCGGCACACATCCGATGTGCCGGTGCTGTTCCTGTCGGCGCGTGACGAAGAGATCGATCGCATATTGGGCCTCGAAATGGGCGGCGACGACTATGTGACGAAACCGTTCAGCCCGCGCGAGCTGGTGGCCCGGGTCAACGTCATCCTGCGGCGCGCCCGCCCGGCGCCGCCCGAACCGGTGGACGACCGGCAGTTCGTGCACGGCAAACTTGCTTTGGCACCGGCCAGCCATGCCGCCAGCTTCGACGGCAAGCCGCTTGCCCTGACGGGGATAGAGTTCTCGATCCTGAAGGGGTTTTTGGCGCGGCCGACGCATGTGCTCGACCGCGACGCGGTGATGGCAAGTGCCTATGCCGCCAACATCCATGTCGCCGGCCGCACCGTCGACAGCCATATCCGAAACATCCGCGCCAAGCTGGCAGAAGTGGGTTGCCTGGATGCCATCGAGACCGTGCATGGCGTCGGCTTCCGGCTCGGCCGATGCGGCTGACGACTTCGCGAAAATGGATCGGCCGCAAATGGCGGCCTCGCCTCGCCACGGTCGTCGTCGCCATCCTGATCCTGGTGATGGCCTTGCCACTGGTCGGCCTGTTCTTCTTCCGCCTCTACGAGAACCAGCTGATCCGCCAGACCGAGGCGGAGCTGATCGCGCAAGGGGCGGCCATCGCCGCCATCTATGCGCAGGACGTGCGCGATGCCGGCATTGCCCCGCACAAACTCGGCGCACCGATGCCGCAGGCAAACGCAGGCGCGAGCCGAAGCGTCAATCCGGACCCGCTGTACAGGCCGATCGAACCGCGTCTCGATCTCGCTTCGGATTATGTGCTTCCGACCCGGCCAGTGGCCATGCCAGGCACCGCCGATCCCGCCTTCGCCGCGATCGGAAAGCGCCTGTCCGGTATCCTCGACGCCACACAGAAAACCACGCTGGCCGGTTTCCGATTGCTCGATCCCACAGGCGTCGTCATCGCCGGGCGCGGCGAGATCGGCCAGTCGCTTGGCGCGGTCGAGGAGGTGCGCGAGGCACTCGCCGGCCGCTATGCCAGCGCGCTCAGGCTGCGCATCCCCGACCAGCCGGCGCCACCGCTCTATTCGGTCAGCCGCGGCACCAAGGTGCGTGTCTTCGTCGCCTTGCCGGTGGCCGTCGATGGCCAAGTCGCTGGCGTGGTCTATGTGTCGCGGACGCCCAACAACATCATGAAACATCTCTATGGCGAGCGCGGCAAAGTGACGTTGGCGGCGATCGCCATTCTCGGCGGCACGCTGCTCATCGGCCTGGTCTTCCTGCGCACCGTCAGCCGGCCGATCTATGCGCTGATCGATCGCACCGAGCGCATCGCCGCCGGCGACCGAGCGGCGATCCGGCCGCTCGACCACCACGGCACATACGAGATGGCCGAGCTTTCCGCCGCCTTCCTCGACATGGCCGAAAAACTGCAGGCGCGCTCGGATTCCATCCAGACGTTTGCCACCCATGTCTCGCACGAACTCAAATCGCCACTGACGGCGATCCAGGGCGCGGCCGAATTGCTGCGCGATTCAGGAAGCGCGATGGACGATACGGAGCGTCGGCGCTTCTCCAACAATATTGTCACCGATGCCGGGCGGCTCAATCTGCTGGTACGGCGCCTGCTCGACCTGGCGCGCGCCGAAAACCTGGCGCCGAGCGGCGAAAGCACCTCGATCGGCGCGGCACGGGCGCTGCTCCCGGTGGACAACAGGCTGGCTGTTCACGTCGAGGCCGGCGGCGATCTGGTCTTGCGCATATCGGCGGAGAACGCGGCAATCGTGCTTGCCAATCTCATCGACAATTCGGCTAGGCACGGCGCGACGCAGGTTTCGATTGCCGCGATGAGCGCCGGTGGCAAGGCGCGCATCCTGGTCAGCGACAACGGTGCCGGCATTTCGCCCGCCAACCGGGCGCGCATCTTCGAGCCGTTCTTCACCACAAGGCGCGAATCGGGCGGCACCGGCATGGGCCTCGGCATCGTGCTGGCCCTCCTGAAAGCGCATGATGGTATGATCGCGCTGGTTGACTCCGAGCGCGGCACGCGCTTCGAGATCATTTTGCCGGTCGCGTGAGGACGCGGGCAAAGGATCGGAGAAAAAAGTGCGCTACGACATCGTCATCATCGGCGGGGCCATCGTCGGATCCTCGGTCGCCTATTATCTGCGCGAGGAAGGGTTTTCCGGCTCGATCGCCTTGATCGAGCGCGATCCGCAGTTCGCCCACGCGGCAACGACGCTGTCCATGGCCTCGATCCGCCAACAATTCTCGATCCCGGAAAACATCCGGCTGTCGCAGTTCACGCTGAACCTGTTCCGGCGGCTGAAGGAAGAGTTCGGCGCGGATGCCGATATCGGCTTTCGCGAGGGTGGCTATCTCATCCTTGCCGGCGAGGACGGGCTGCCGATCCTGAAGGCCAATCACGAGGCGCAGATGGCCGAGGGCGCCGACATCGTTCTCGAGGACGCCGACAGGCTCGTGCGCCGCTTCCCGTGGCTATCGGCCGAAGGCATCACCGCCGGTGCCTATGGCCGGACAGGCGAGGGCTGGTTCGACGCGCATGCGATGCTGATGCTGTTCCGCAAGGCGCTGCGCGAGAAGAAGATCGATTTCATCACCGCTGATGTCACCGATATTGCGCGCGACGGCAACCGCGTCACCAGCGTCAGGCTCGACAATGGTGAGGTGCTGGAGGCCGGCATCGTCGTCAACGCCGCTGGGCCGAACGCCGGCAAGGTGGCCGGCATGGCCGGCCTGGCGCTGCCGGTAGAGCCGCGCAAACGCAATGTCTTCGTTTTCGAGGCGCGCGAGAAATACACCGACATGCCGCTGCTGGTCGACCCGTCCGGCATCTATGTGCGCCCGGAAGGTTCGGTCTATCTCACCGGCGGTGCCGAACCGGAAGAGGGCGATGGCCCGGCCGCCCCTGGGGATTTCGAGGTTGATTGGCCGCTGTTCGAAGAGGTGATCTGGCCGGTGTTGGCGACCCGCATTCCGGCCTTCGAGGCGATCAAGCCGACGCGCGCCTGGGCCGGCCACTACGACTACAACACACTCGACCAGAACGCGGTGATCGGCCCACATCCTCAAGTCGGCAATTTTATCTTTGCCAACGGGTTCTCCGGCCACGGCCTGCAGCAGGCGCCGGCGGTCGGCAAGGCGCTGGCCGAACTGATCGTGCATGGGGGGTATCGCACGGTGGACTGTTCGGCGTTTGGGTATGGCCGGGTCGCGGAAGGGCGGGCGTTTCGGGAATTGAATGTGATTTGAGCGGCGGCGCTGCGGAACGGAACCTGTTCCGCAGCGATCCTTCCCATCTCAGGCTGTTGCAAGTCAGGTGATCCTTTGTGGCCGGAAACCGGAGCTACTTTCGGGTGACATCCATCATGGCTTGCGCCACCGCGCACAAACAGCTGCCTTTTATTTGCCGCCGGCATTGTGTAAACCGGCGTCAGCAAATTCCCCCGCAACGAAAACACGGGCAAAAGCCATGGAAAAATTCACCAAGCTCACCGGCGTCGCGGCTCCGATGCCGATCGTCAATGTCGACACCGACATGATCATCCCCAAGGATTATCTGAAGACGATCAAGCGCACCGGGCTCGGCACCGGCCTTTTCGCCGAAATGCGCTACAAGGACGACGGTTCGGAAAATCCGGATTTCGTGCTCAACAAGCCGGCCTACCGCAAGGCGCAGATTCTGGTCGCCGGCGACAATTTCGGCTGCGGCTCGAGCAGAGAGCATGCACCGTGGGCGCTGCTCGATTTCGGCATTCGCTGCGTCATCTCGACCTCGTTCGCCGACATTTTCTACAACAACTGCTTCAAGAACGGCATTCTGCCGATCACCGTCAGCCCCGAGGATCTCGAGAAGCTGATGGACGACGCGTCACGCGGTTCCAACGCCACGGTGTCGGTCGATCTCGAGGCCAAGGAAATCCGCGGGCCAGATGGTGGCGTGGTCACCTTCGACCTCGACGACTTCAAGCGGCACTGCCTGCTCAACGGGCTCGACGACATCGGCCTGACCATGGAGAAGGCCGGCGCCATCGCTTCGTTCGAGAAGAAGAACGCCGAACAGCGTCCGTGGGCCTGAGCGGTACGCTCCGGGCGGATAGGCGGGTTCGTTGCGACTGAGTGGAGGGACGGTCATGACTCGTTCGCTTCTTGCCGGCACCTGCGGGCTGGCGTTTGTTTTGCTGACTGCCGTCGGCCACGCCCAGACGCAGACGCCCGCCGCGCCAGCGCCGGCGGCCGAAAGGCCTGCCACCAACCAGGGGACAGATGCCGCCGACGCTTCCGACGACGACAGCCAAGCGCCTGTGCCATTCGAGGGCGGCCAGCTGACCATCACCCAACCGGAACAGGACGGTGAGAAGGTGCTTGCCTATGACGGCAAGCAGCTGGCCACCAATTATGATGTCTTCTTCGACAAAATAGTCGAGGTCGGCGGCGTCAAGGTGGCGCTGTTCGATGTCGGCGATGGCGGCAATCAATGCGGGCCGGCGACAGTGATCGTCTGGAAGCCGGAAGGCGGCACCATCCAGAGCACCACGGTCGAGCAGGACGACTGCGGCGCGCCGCCATCGGCGGTGTCGGACAACGCCATCTATTTCGTACCCTATCTGTTGCCAGGCGACCAGAAGCCGGCTTTGCAATGGTCGCCGACCGACGGGCTGACGATTTCAGGCAATCTGAGCTACATGCCGGAACCCGGCACGGACTGGAAGGACATCGATCCGGAAAAGTACCAGAACATCATCGACGCCTTCCACAACGAGGCTGTCTACAAGGAAGCTGAAAAGCTGCTGGGCAAGGACATGCCCGACATGGCGACCAGCCTGCTGGTCGGCGGCGGCACGGAAAAGACAGCGTCGGGCGCCTTCTACGCCAGCGGCTGTGTGCCGCATAACTGCGGCGGCAATGACGGTTTCATGGCGGTCGACCCGGCCAAGCACAAGCTCTACTTCGCCCGCCGCGGCGACAATGGCGAGCCGAACGCCTGGCCGGCAGTGGCGACATGGCCGGCCGATGTCAAGGAGGCGCTGGACAAGGCGCTGGGCTCGGCGAATTAGGCATTTGTCGGTGGTGAACTGAAGATTGTTACGCCGCGATCCTTCACACCCCCCTCTGCCCTGCCGGGCATCTCCCCCGCAAGGGGGGAGATTGGCGGAGTTGGCCTTACCGCACTTCTTGCAACGCTGAAGATTGGCGAAGGCCGAAGTGACATCTGATCTCCCCCCTTGCGGGGGAGATGGCCGGCAGGCCAGAGGGGGGTGTTTAGCCGTGACATATCCGCCCCTCAGAACTGGTAGCGACGCAGGCGCGTCTGCACGAGGAAGAGGTAAACGCAGACGCCGCCGAGGATGATCAGGAACATCATCGTGGCGATCGCAGCGCCCATGTTGGGGTCGCCGACCTGCAGCTGGAAGCCGAAGAAGGCGCGATAGAGGAAGGTGCCGAGAATGTCGGTCGAATAGTTCGGCCCGGCGAGCGCCCCTTGCGCGGTGTAGATCAGGTCGAAGGCGTTGAAATTGCCGACGAAGGTGAGGATCGAAATGATGCCGATCGACGGCAGGATCAGCGGCAGCTTGATCTTCCAGAATTGCGACAGGCCGGTGATGCCGTCGCATTCGGCGGCTTCGATCACCTCTTCGGGGATCGACAGCAGGGCGGCGTAGATCAGCATCATCGGGATGCCGACGAACTGCCATACCGAGATCAGGCTGAGCGCGGTCAGCGCATATTGCTCCTTGCCCAGCCAAGGCGTGAACAGGCTTTTCAGGCCGAAAAGGTCCATCAGATGTGGCGCCACGCCCCATAGCGGAGACAGGATCAGCTTCCAGGCGAAGCCGACGATAACGAAGGACAGAATGGTCGGCACGAAGATCGCCGTGCGGTAGAAGGCCGCGAATCTCAGTCTCGGGCTGGACAGCATGGCGGCCAGCATGACGCCGATCGGGTTCTGCACGAGCATGTGGATGATGAAGAACCAGGTATTGTTCCTGAGCGCGTTCCAGAAACCTACCGACCAGTTGGGATCGCCAAACAGGGCGCGGAAGTTCTGCAGCCCGACGAAAACCTGGTGCTGCTCGATATTGCGGAACAGCGACAGCTGCAGCGTGCCGGCGAGCGGCAGGATCATGATCGCCGTGTAAACGAGCACCGCCGGCGCCAGGAAGATGCCGATGTGCCAGCGGAACGGTCGTTTCGGTCTGATGTCTGCGGCCATGAGTTCGGTCCCCGCCGATCAGGTTGGCAAATGCCGCCAAAGGCGCGGCGCCTCTCTCCCCTCGAGGGGAGGGTGCCTCGCGAAGCGAGGCGGGTGGGGTCGGTCAAGGCAGTGCGCCATCGACATTTGACCGTGCTTTCAAGCAACGATCAAGTCGCGGCTGCCTCCACCGACCCCCTCTGTCGCCTTCGGCGACATCTCCCCCTTGAGGGGGGAGATAAGCAGCGCTCAGCCTGAGCTCTTACTTGGCCGGCTTGTACCAGCTGTCGAGACCGGCCTGCAGCTTCTTGGCCGCGGCTTCCGGCGTATCGGTGCCGTTGATGACGTTGGCCGATTCAACCCAGGTCTCGTTTTCGAGATTCGGCGTGCCGCGCGACAGGATTTGATAGGTCGAGCGGATCGTCGACTTGCACTTGCCGCGCCAGGAGACGAATTCCTGCGCCAGCGGGTCTGCCATCTTCACCGGAGCGGAGTTCAGGCTGAAGAAGCCTGGCAGCGCGTTGGCGTAGATGGTGGCGAAGTCCGGCGAAGCGACCCAGGACAGGAATGTCTTGGCCGCATCGGCGTTCTTCGAAGCTGCGTTCAGGCCCATGCCGATGTCGGTATGGTCAGAGATGTAGCAGGTGTCGCCGGCCTTCTCGACCGGAGGCGGGAAGGCGCCCATCTTGAACTGGGCCTGCGTGTTGAACAGGCCGATTTCCCACGAGCCGGCCGGGTAGATGGCGGCGCGGCCGAGCGTGAAAAGGTTCTGGCTGTCCGGGTAGGTCTGCGCTTCAAACCCATCGCCGAGATAAGGCTTCCACTTGGCCAATTCCTCAAACGGCGCGACCCAGTCCTTGTCGGTCAACTTCTGATCGCCCTTGATCAGCGCTGCGCGGCCGTCCTCGCCCTTCCAGTAGTTGGGGCCGATGTTCTGGTAGCCCATGGTCGCGGCTTCCCAGAGATCCTTGGTGCCCATCGCCATCGGGATGTAGGTGCCGTCGGCCTTGATCTTGTCGAGCGCGGCGAAGAACTCGGCGCGGGTCTCCGGCACCTTGATGCCGAGCTTGTCGAAAGCATCCTTGTTGTAGATGAAGCCGTGGATGACCGAGGCCATCGGCACGCAGAAGCTCACCTTGCCGTCGTCTGTCTGCCAGGCGGATTTGGCCACAGGAGAGAAGTTTTCCATGCCCGGCAGCGCCGAGAGATCGGCAAGGTTGCCCTTCTTGAACAGTTCAAGCGACTTGTCGAACGGGCGGCAGGTGATCAGGTCGCCCGCCGAGCCGGCGGCGAGCTTGGCGCCGAGTGCGGCGTCATATTCGGTCGGCGCCGACGGTGCGAACACCACTTTGATGCCCGGGTTCTTGGCTTCGAAAGCCGGGATCAGCTTGTCCTTCCAGATGGCAAGGTCGTCGCCGCGCCAGCTTTCGATGTTGAGCGTTACGTCGCCGGCATAAGCGACCCCGGCCGAGCCGAGAATGCTGGTGCCCAGAAGCAGTGCCGTCAGTAGTTTCCTTGTCATGCTCAGTCTCCCTGTTGACCTTTTTCAGGTTCGGTTTTGATGAGAACAGAGGCTTTTGACCCCTTGCTCCCCTCTATAGCAGAAAGGGCCGGCCGCAGCTTCTGGCCAGCCTCTTCCAGTATCTTCTGCGCCGCGTCGGCGCTGTCGGCGCCGGCGGCAAGCAGAATGGCGGTCTTGACCGCGCCGCCGCTCTTCTCGAGCAGACGGGCCGCTTCGTCCGTGCCGCGTCCGCTGACGGCGGCGACGATGCGTGCCGCGCGGTCGCGCAGCTTGATGTTGTCGGCCATCAAATTGACCATGTAACCATCATGGACATGGCCGAGATGAACCGCTGTCAGCGTCGACAGCATGTTGAGCGCGATCTTCTGGGCGGTGCCGGCGCCCATGCGCGTCGAGCCGGCGATCAGCTCCGGCGGGGTTTCGAGCAGGATGGCGATTTCGGCTTGTCGCAGCAGAGCCGAGTCCCGGTTGTTGGCTATAGCGATTGTGGCCGCGCCCCGCAGCCGGGCGTCCTCGATGGCCCGCACTGCATAAGGTGTGGTGCCGCTGGCGGAGATGGCGATCAGGCAGTCGCCCTCGCCGATGCCGGCCTTGGCGACCGCTGCCGCAGCCTCCTCGGTGTCGTCTTCCGGTCCGCCGGCCAGCGTCCGGAAGGCCTCGTCGCCGCCGGCGATCAGGATGGCGATGCGGTCGCGGTGAATGCCGAAGGTGCCTGGCAGCTCCAACGCGTCGGCCAGCGCCATCAGGCCCGAACTGCCGGCCGCCGCATAGGCAAGCTTGCCGCCGCCGTTCAGCCTGCCGGCAACGATTTCGGCTGCCCTGGCAATGGAAGGAATGGCATGGCGCACCACTTTCGCGGCTTCAATCTGCGCATCGGCCAAATAGGAAAGGATGGCGTCCGGAGCCTGGATATCCAGCCCCTCGGCATTTTTGTGAAGCGCTTCGGTGCGCGTTTCGGCCATCCCAGTTCCTCCAATACCAGAACAATACCAAAAAAATACCACTTGTCCACACGCATTAACGAACTCGTGGGTCGGAAATCGGTGAAGAGACGGAATACCGTGGTTTTTCAATAAAATACGGCTTAATCTTTTTGATTCGGAAATTAACACTTGGCTATTGGTATTTTATTGGTATTATCCGCCGGGAGGAGAAATCGTGTGAATTTCGTGCTCGGAATCGATGGCGGCGGCACCAGCTGCCGGGCAGCCCTGGCGACAGCGGACGGTGCCGTCATTGGCCGCGCCAAAAGCGGCGCTGCCAACATCCGCACCGATCTGACCGGCGCCCGGTCGAACATCGTCGAAGCGGCGCGGCAGGCGTTCATCGACGCCGGGCAGGACCCGGACCTGATCCCGCAGACACCGGCAATTCTTGGCCTGGCCGGCGCCAATGTCGGCACCTACCGGCAGCAGCTCGAATCGATCCTGCCGTTCAGCATCAGCCGCGTCGAGACCGACGCCGAGATCGCGCTCGAAGGCGCTGTCGGCTCCGGTGACGGCGCCATGGCGATCCTCGGCACCGGCACCGCCTATATGGCGCGCAAGAACGGCAAGTCGCGCGCCATCGGCGGCTGGGGTTTCCAGGTCGGCGACCAGGGCAGCGGCGCCCGCATCGGCCGCGATCTGCTCGAGCAGACGCTGCTTGCTTATGATGGCGTTCGCGAGGGTTCGCCGTTGACGCAGAGCATGCTGGCCGTTTTCCGCAACAATCCGGAGGACGTCGTCGAATTCACCACCAATGCCAAGCCCGGCGATTTCGGCGGCTTCGCACCCAAGGTGTTCGAGCATGCCGCGAAGGGCGACAGCATCGCCAACTGGATCCTCGACAGGGCGGTCGCCGATGTCGAGGCCTCGCTCGGCGCGCTCGATCTTTCGGACGACGCGCCGCTGTGCCTGCTTGGCGGGCTGGCTCCGCTCTACGCGCCGCGCCTGTCGGCCCGCTACCGCGCGCTGCTGAAGCCGCCGCTCGACGACGCGCTGGGCGGCGCGGTGCAGATGGCAGGTCGTCTGTTCGCCAGGCCAGCGGAGGCGGCCCGATGAGCGAGGCCGCCGACCAGATATTCGCCATGCTGAAACATCAGGCGCAGAGCGGCGCGCCGCTCTACCTGCAGCTTCGCAAGAGCATCGAGGATGCGGTCAATCGCGGCCTGATCGGGCCGGGCGACGCGCTGCCGTCCGAGCGCGACATCGCCACCAAGGCCGACATTTCGCGCGTCACCGTGCGCAAGGCGGTGCAGGACCTGGTCAAGGGCGGCATCCTGGTCCAGCGCCATGGTTCCGGCACGTTCGTCGCGCCGCGCATGGAGCGCGTCGAGCAGTCGCTGTCGCGCCTGACCTCGTTTACAGAGGACATGGCGCGGCGCGGCATGGCGGTGCGTTCGGCCTGGCTCGACCGCGGTCTTTACGCGCCCTCGCCCGACGAGATGATGGTGCTCGGCCTGTCGTCGAACGAACTGGTGGCGCGGGTGGCGCGCCTGCGCATTGCCAATGACACGCCGCTGGCGATCGAACGCGCCTCGCTGTCGGCCAGCGTGCTGCCCGATCCGGCCGATATTGGCTCCTCGCTCTATGCGGCGCTGGAGTTGACCGGCAACCGGCCGGTGCGGGCGGTGCAGCGCATCTCCGCCGCCAATCTCGGCGACAGCGACGCACGCCTGCTCGAAGTGCCGCCAGGCATCGCCGGCCTGCACATCGAGCGCATTTCCTATCTGGCGAGCGGCAAGGTGATCGAATTCACCCGCTCTATCTATAGGGGCGACGCCTATGATTTCGTCGCCGAGCTGCGGCTGACGGGGCCGAGTGAAGAGGGCCGATCATGAGTACAAAGCCAACCAAGTCGACGAAGCCGACCTATATGCGGCGCGAGATCGAGGAGATCCCGCAAGCCGTCGCCCGCCTGCTCGATGGCTCCGGCGCGGTACTGACCGAGGCCGGGCGCGGCATCCGCGAACGCGACCCGCAGTTTGTCGTCACGGTGGCGCGCGGCTCGTCCGACCATGCCGCCACCTTCATGAAATATGCCGTCGAGTTGACCGCGGGCCTCGCCGTCGCATCGGTCGGACCATCCGTCGCCTCGATCTATGGGCGCAAGCTCAGGCTTGCCGGCTCGGCCTGCCTGGCGATCTCGCAGTCGGGCAAGAGCCCCGACATCGTGGCCATGGCCGAAACCGCGCGGGCCGGCGGCGCGCTGACCATCGCCATCACCAACACCGCCGATTCGCCGCTGGCGCGTGCTTCGGATTACGCCATCGATATCCTGGCCGGCCCCGAGCGAAGCGTGGCGGCCACCAAGACCTTCATCAATTCCGCTGTGGCCGGTCTCGCTTTGATGGCGCATGCCACCGGCGACGATGCGCTGCTGGCAGCGCTTGCCCGCTTGCCGGAGCATTTCCGCAAAGCCATCACCTGCGACTGGATGAGCGTGCTCGCCGAAACCATCGAGAAGCAGAAATCGCTGTTCATCCTCGGCCGCGGACCATCGGCGGCGATGGCCAACGAGGCGGCACTGAAATTCAAGGAGACCTGCGGCATGCATGCCGAGGCCTATAGCGCCGCCGAAGTCATGCATGGCCCGCTGGCGCTGATCGGCCCCGATTTTCCGGTGCTGGCGCTGGCCGCGCGCGATGCGTCCGAACCGTCCGTCGCCGAGGCTGCCGACGGCCTGGCGGCCAAGGGTGCCCCGGTATTCGTCACCTCTGCGCTTGCCCAGCGTGCCGTGCGCCTGCCGCATGTCGCCACCGGCAATCCCCTGACCGACCCGCTGACGCTGATCGTTTCCTTCTACATGTTCGTCGAGGCCCTTGCCCGCCATCGCGGCCTCGACCCGGACACGCCGCGCAATCTTCGCAAGGTGACGGAGACAGTATGAGCGATCGCTTTGCCCTGACCGGTGCCCGGATTTTCGACGGCGACGATTGGCATGACGGCCACGCGCTGCTCGTGCGCGACGGGTTGGTCGAGGCCATCCTGCCCACGGGCGCCATTGCCGCGGATGTCCGCGTCGTCGCGACCGGCGGTGGCGTGCTGGCGCCGGGTTTCGTCGATGTGCAGGTCAATGGCGGCGGCGGCGTCATGCTCAACGACCATCCCGATGTCGCGTCGCTCGAAACCATCTGCAAGGCACATGCGCCGTTCGGCACGACGGCGCTGCTGCCGACGTTGATCACCGATACACCCGATATCACTGCCGCCGCGATTGCCGCCGGCGAGGCAACGGCGCTGCAGAAGGTTCGGGGTTTTCTCGGCCTGCATCTCGAAGGGCCGCATCTGTCGATCGCCCGCAAAGGTGCGCATGATCCGGCGCTGATCCGGCCGATGACGGATGCCGACCAGGCAAGGCTGATCGCGGCGCGGCAAAAGCTGCCGGTGCTGCTCACCACCATAGCACCCGAATCCGTCGAACCGGCGCGCGTCTCGGCGCTCGCCAAGGCTGGAATCATCGTCAGCCTTGGCCATTCCGACACCGGCTACGCGGTGGCCAGCACCTTTGCCAAGGCCGGCGCCTCGATGGTCACCCATCTGTTCAACGCTATGAGCCAGATCGGCAACCGCGAGCCCGGGCTGGCGGGCGCGGCCATAGACATCGGCACATTGTCGGCCGGTCTCATCGCCGACGGCATCCATGTCGATCCCGCCACCATCAAGATCGCGCTGCGTGCAAAGCAAGGTCCCGGCAGGATCGTGCTGGTCAGCGACGCCATGGCGACGATTGGCACCGACATGACCTCGTTCACACTCAACGGCCGTACCATCTACCGCAGGGATGGCAGCCTGCGGCTTGCCGACGGAACGCTGGCGGGTGCCGATCTCGACATGATCTCGGCCGTTCGCTACGTCCACCGGGTTGTCGGGCTGGACCTGTCGGAAGCCTTGCGCATGGCCTCGCTTTATCCGGCGCAGGCGATCGGCCAGTCGCACCGGCTCGGCCGCTTCGCCAACGGCACGGCGGCGGATATCGTTTCGCTGTCGGACGATCTCGACATGAAGGGGGTCTGGATTGGTGGCGACAAGGTTTTTGGGGTTGGCGCCCCAGGCTGACCTACCGGCCGCGCAGCTCCAATTTCAGGCTGTGTAGAGATCCTTATATGTCTCGCGCAAAAGATTCTTCTGCACCTTGCCCATGGTGTTGCGCGGCAGTTCGTCGACGAAGATGACCCGCTTGGGGAGCTTGTATTTCGCCACGCGTTCGCCGATGGCGCCGAGAATTTCAGCTCCGGTGATCCGCGATGCCGGCGCCCGCACGACGACAGCGGTGACGCCCTCGCCGAAATCCGGATGGGCAACGCCGATGACGGCGCTTTCGCTGACCCCGTCAAGCGCGTCGATCTCGCTTTCGAGTTCCTTCGGATAAATGTTGTAGCCGCCGGAAATAACCAGGTCCTTGCCGCGGCCGACGATATGGACGTAGCCGTCGGCATCGATGAGGCCGAGATCGCCAGTGATGAAGAAGCCGTCGGCGCGGAATTCCGCTTTGGTCTTCTCCGGCATGCGCCAATAGCCGCCGAAGACATTCGGGCCCTTCACCTCGATCATGCCCACCTCGCCTTGCGCAAGTGCTGCGCCGCTGTCGGGATCGGCGATGCGAAGCGTAACGCCGGGCAAGGGGAAACCGACCGTGCCGGCGCGCCGTTCGCCCTGATAAGGGTTCGATGTGTTCATGTTGGTCTCGGTCATGCCGTAGCGCTCGAGGATCGCGTGGCCGGTGCGCTCGCGCCAGGCCCTGTGCGTCTCCGCCAGCAGCGGCGCCGACCCGGAGATGAAAACACGGATGTTTTTCGCCGCCTCGCGGTCCAGCCCATCCTGCTGCAGCAGGCGCACATAGAAGGTCGGCACGCCCATCAGGACCGTGGCGCGCGGCAGCAGCGAGATGATGCGGGCCGGATCGAACTTCTGCTCGAACAGCATCGAAGCGCCGGACATCAGGATGACATTGGTGGCGACGAACAGGCCATGCGTGTGGAAGATTGGCAACGCGTGAATCAGCACGTCTTCTCCGGTGAAGCGCCAGTGCTCGACCAGCACGCGCGCGTTTGAGGCGAGGTTCTCGTGGCTGAGCATGGCGCCTTTCGAGCGGCCGGTCGTTCCCGACGTGTAGAGGATCGCCGCGAGATCGTCCGGCCCGCGAGCCACGTCATGAAAATCCATCGGCAGCCGCGAGGCCTGATCGGTGAGCGTTCCCTGGCCATCGCGGCCGAGCGTGAGGGTGGCAGCGCCTGTTTTTTCCGCCAAGGCTGCGATGTCGGATGCCCTCGCCGGATCGCAGACGACCAGCCGTGGCTCGGCATCGCTGAAGAAATACTCCAGCTCAGTCAACGTGTAGGCGGTATTGAGTGGCAGGAAGACGGCGCCGGCACGCAGGCAGGCGAGATAGAGCAGAACCGCTTCGGGGCTCTTCTCGACCTGAACGGCGACCCGGTCGCCCGGTTCGACATCCAACTGCAAGAGCGCATGCGCGAGCTGGGCCGAGCGCTCCAGCATATAGCCATAGCTGAGCGAGCGGCCGTCATCGATTTCCATCAGCAGGCGCCCAGGCGCCGGCATCCGGGACCGGAACGCATCGAACAGATGATTGCTCATGAAGGCTTCCCTGGGGCGGCGGAACGGCGGGCCTTGCACACGCGCTTGGAACGGCATGCCTTGGCGGCGAAGAGTTCGCGGTTCTTGGCTCCGCCGTCAAGGCCGCGGACAGGGGTTCGCGCCGGCCGTGCCAATGCCGCTGGATGGCAACAATGGGCGTAAGGACCCGCGGGAAAAACGACCGCTATAGCCGGGCGTGTGCGGGCTTGCCGGCGATCGCCTTTGCAGCTTCGTCCTGCTCGAAGCGTTTCATGCACATGGCGGCGGTCAGTTGGTAGTGGTTGATCAGTGCCTCGACGGCGCCGTCGGCATTGCCATCCAGCGCGCATTCGGCGATCAGGCGATGCTCGCCGAAAAGGTCGCGCTGGACACCTTCGCCGTCATGAACCATTTGCCGATAGCGATAGGCATGATCGGAAAGTTGACCGCAGAACCCCACCAGCCATTGCGATCGGCAGGCCGAGATCAGCACCCTATGGAAGATGCGGTGCAGCCGCTCCCAATCCGGATCGAGCGAGACGGGATTCTGCGGCGAAAAACGTGACGCGCGGCCCAGGCGATGCAGCGCCAGGACGAGCTGTTCTTCCCATTCGGCGGTTCTGTGGGCGATGGATTCGCGAAGCGCCCGCTCCTCGAGCCAGCAGCGGGTGCGCGTCAGCTCCTCGAGCTCCGACGCGCTAATCGGCATGATGAAGAAGCCGCGCTGGTCGTGGCGGCCGAGAAGCCCTTCCGAAGCAAGGCGATTGAGGGCTTCGCGGACAGGAGAGGCGCCAGCCCCATATTTGGAGACCACCCACTCGACCCGCAGCTTGCTCTCGGCTTCAAGAACACCCCCGAGAAGGTCGTCGCGCAATTGCTGGTAGACCGCGCTGGCAAGGGTGCTCTTGGGTCCTGCAGCGTCGTCGTTCAGATTGGCAGCTCCGTATGTCAAAGCGACTCCTTGTTCCCAATTTTGTTTTGGGCAATTCGAGTCCGAAAGCATTCCCCTTTCGTACATGTACCATACAGTACCTGCTGTTGTGCGCTCAAGCAGAAGGCCACGCTATTGTACTTAAGCACAAAGGAATATACGGCTTTCCAGAGCTCGATGCTGTAATTTCGCGCATCCCTACAACCTGCGGAAACTTGACATGTTTTCTATGCACGCAGGAGAATCTGTTCGTCCTGTTCTTTTGTATGTGCGTGGGACCAACTGTTCTGTTTGGCGGCGAACACCGAATCAGACCGCCTCCGCTTCCAGATCCGATGCCGCGGCACCATCGCTCACAAGCCGGCGCCCGGCACCGGGCCCTTGGCCGGCATATCGGATTGATCGGAGACGGATACGTCGCGAATTAGCCGGCTGCGTTGTCGGCTGCCGTCCTGATCGCCTGGATGTTCTGACGGTAGGCTTCGACACTGCCGCCCTTGAAGATGGCGGCGCCCGCCACCAGAACGTCGGCGCCGGCGGCGGTGACCAGCGGCGCGGTTTCGGCCGAAACGCCGCCGTCGATCTCGATGCGGATCGGGCGGCTGCCGATCAGCGCCTTGATCCGCTTCACCTTGTCGACGATTGCCGGAATGAAGGCCTGGCCGCCGAAGCCCGGATTGACGGTCATGACGAGGATCAGGTCGAGCCGGTCGAGCACGTATTCGACGGCGCTTTCCGGCGTCGCCGGATTGAGCGACACACCAGCCTTCTTGCCAAGGTTCCTGATGGTCTGCAGCGAGCGGTCGAGATGTGGTCCGGCCTCGGCATGCACCGTCAAGCCGTCGCAGCCTGCCTCGGCAAAAGCAGCCAGGTAGGGGTCAGCCGGGGCAATCATCAGATGGCAGTCGAAGAAGGCCTTGGTGCGGTCGCGGATCGCCTTGATCACCGGCGGGCCAAAGGTGATGTTGGGGACGAAATGCCCGTCCATCACATCGAGATGAATCCAGTCGGCGCCGGCCGCCACCACCGCTTCGACCTCATCACCGAGTTTGGAAAAATCCGACGCCAGCACCGAAGGTGCGATCAGGGTCTTTTTGCTCACAGGTGCCGCCTTTCCGAGCGCCCTTTTCGTCCGGCCACTCTATCGACTGCCTAATGCGCCACGGGTGACTTGTCGAGTGCGCAGGCGCGGTCGCTGCACGGGCTGGCGTGGCGTTGCGACGTCTCCGATCGTGTTGCAGCCAATTTACGCTTGCCCCGAGCATTGACGAAAAACCCGCCGGATTGCTCCGGCGGGTTCTGGTCTGGCGTCGGGCAGCCGGTTATTGCGGCTGGAGTTTCAGCATTCTGTTTGGAGCCGGATCCTGCTGCTGTTCGGCCTGTGGCATGCGCCTTGGCAGTAGCTGCAGCAGCAGGCCCGGGTTGAGCTCCAGCGACGGTTGCCCGCGGACCGGGCGGCAGTTCGGATACCGCCCGATCGTGCCGTCCGGGCAGTGCCGCCTGATGATCGGCTGGCACTGGCCATCGATCATCTGCGAGCCCGGTGCGCATTCCACCTCCTGGTTAGGCTTGCGGCACGCACCGTTGATCACTTCGGTTCCACGCGGACAGACACACTCGCCGCGCTTGTTGTGGACCTGGCCGCGTATATCGCACTGCTGCAGATCAGGCTGCTTGCGCCGGCAGGCATTGCCCTGCACTTTGGTACCCCTCGGGCAGACGCAATCGCCGTTGGCGTCGTGGACCTGGCCACGGATCGTGCACTGCTCAGGCTTCGGCCGGATCGGACGGCAGGCGTTGTCCCTGACTTCCGTACCCTTGGGGCAGACGCAATCGCCATCGGCATTGTAGACCTGGCCACGGATCGTGCACTGCTCGGGCTTGGGCCGGATCGGACGGCAGGCGTTGTCCCTGACTTCCGTACCCTTGGGGCAGACGCAATCGCCATCGGCATTGTGGACCTGGCCACGGATCNTCGGCCGGATCGGACGGCAGGCGTTGTCCCTGACTTCCGTACCCTTGGGGCAGACGCAATCGCCATCGGCATTGTGGACCTGGCCACGGATCATGCACTGCTCGGGCTTGTCGGTCCTGACGCATTTGCCGTTCTCAAGCCCGGTTCCGCGTGGACAGACGCAGCGTCCGTCCTCGGTGCGGATCTGGCCTTCGAGCAGCACGCAGCGCTTCGGCTCCGGCTTCGGCACGATACCGCCACCCGGCGAACACTGGCCGTTGCGGAACGTCGTACCGGGCGGGCAGACGCACCGGCCGGCGCCGTTCAGGACGAAGCCTGCCGAGCATTCCTTCTTCGTCTCGTGACTGATGGAGAAGGAATGGCAGGCATAGGCTTTGCCGCGATCGCCCTGGATGTTGGGCTGATCGCCGGAAAGCACGTCGCCACCGCCCTGCACCCGTGTGTCGGGAGACAGGACGCCAACGCAGTTCTGGCCGCTGACGTTGCCCTGCAGATTGGCCAGGCGGCCGTCGTCGGGAATGACCACGGTGACATGGTGCATTTGGCTTTCGCCTGCGCCGAGCGTCAGGTTGGCAATGCAAGACAGCGGCAAGCTTGTCGGTTCCGGCGAGCAGCCGAAAGGCGGATCGATCGAAGTGATCTCAACCCCTTCCAGCCTGCCGAGACCCTCCACGCCGATCGCATCACCGATGCGGACCGGCCCGGAGAAGGGGCTTGTGCCGTCGTTCGTGATGGTGATCTCGAACGAGCAGGGTTGGCCGAGCTTGCATTCGCGGTCGCCGGTCTTTTCGACGCGGATGGTCGAAGAGCCGCCGCCCTTGGCGCAGGCCTGGCCGATCGGATAGACGATGTCGTCGCCCGGCGCCGGACCATACGAGCCGCGCGCGCAGTTCTCGAACGCGCCGTTCGCCGAAACCGTCACGTCGAAGTGGCGGCTGGTTCCAGGTGTCATCACGGCACCGGGGATCTGGCACGACAGCGCATTGGCCGGAACCGGTCCGCACGCCCATTCCGCGCCGTCAGGAGTGACGGACTGGATCTGGACGGGCGCGCCGCCAGCCACCAGCGTGGCGGCATCGTTGACCCGCACCGGGCCGGTGGGGGCAGCGGTGCCAAGGCTGATGACAGTGATGCGGCAAGAGACGACCGCGGCACCGGCGAGCGAGGCGTTGCACACCTTGGTGATGCGCAGGGCCGGCTTGCCGCCATTGGGATGACGGAAGCGCTCCTTGGCGCAAGCCTTGTTGTTGGTGAGGTCGACCTCACCGGGGATGGCCTTCACCAACGCGCAGTTCTCGACAGTGTCCGACCGGTAGCCGGCCGGCATGACCGCCTTGACGACGATCGGTGTCGAGGCGCCCGGAGGCAGCGAGATGCCGGCATTGTCGCAGCGGAACTGGCCGGGGCCATTTGGTCCGCATGTCCAGGGTGGGCTCGGGCCGAAGGTCGAGGAGGACGGTGCACCGGCCGGATAGCTGTCGATCACCGTCAGCGGCCCGTTATAGGTCGATGTGCCGTTGTTGATGATGTCGATCACGAAGTAGCAGATGCCGTCGGCCGTGCAGACCGGGATGCGAGCGCGCTTCTTCAGGATCAGGTCGACCTTCTTTTCGACCGGCGGCCGGCAGTCGCGGTCACGATCGCCACGCCGGCAGATCGGGATCGAGGCACAGCCGCGATCGTTCGACTGGCTGCCGAAAAGCGGCTTGCCGCTGGCCCCATAATTATAGGTGGCGCAGTTGCGCAAGGCACCGCCTTGCCAGCCCCCGGCCGGCTTGAAGCCGAGCTTGAGGTCGACCGAGGCTCCCGGATTGAGCGTGGTCACCGGATAGGTGCACGTTATCGGGGTGGCGCCGGGCACGCAGACCCAGGGCGGATTGGGGCCTGAATCGAGCGTCGAGCCGGCCGGCAGCGTCACCTCGTCGAGCACGATCTTGCCGTGGTAGGCACCGGTGCCGACATTGGTGACCCTGATGGTGAAGTCGCAGCCGCCGCCCATCGTGCAACGCGACACGTCGGCGCGTTTCTCGACCTTGAGATCCGGTTCCTTGTCCTTGGGCGGGCATCTCTGGTCACGCGGGATGACGATGTCGATCGTCTGCGTGCAGCACAGGCCCCACCCTTCCTTCGGACCGGCATAGGTTTCGATGCCGGTGACGACGAGGTGGATGGCGTCGCCAGGCGATGCGCCGACGATCTTCCAGTTGAGCACACCGCCGCCCGCCGGCACCAGCTGCGTGTCGGGGATGATGGTGATGCCGGGCGTTGTCGTCGACACCTGCACCCATTTGCCGCCCATCTCCGGGCCGACCGCCATGTGGTAGATGAAGGCGCCGCCGCCGGGCACGCAGTCGACCGTGCCGCGCTCCACCTTGAAGCATTCCTTGCCGGGAGGCGGTGGTGGCGGATTGCACTTGCTGACATCGATCTTGATCGAGGTCTTTTCGCCGGTCTTGAAGTCGCCGTCGTCGGGCTTGCCCGGATCCTGCGACGGGATGATGGTCCCGGTGCCTGGTCCGGCGGTCAACTTGATCATGCCCTGGTTGTCGACGATCGTCGGCGCGGGAAATGCCGCATGATTGATCTTGGCCGTGATCTTGAAGTTGATGATGCGCTCATTGGGAGCCCCGATGCCGTCGAGATCGGAAGTAGAGATGCGGAAATCGGAAACAACAGCCGTATCGTTCGGATTTGCCGACGTGCTGATCGTCGCCCCCGGCAGCGGTCCGCCGGACGAATCCGTGCCGTCGCCGGACACATCGACGTTGACGATCTCAAGGCCGTGCGGAAGCTGGTCCTTGAAATCGACCCGGACCTTCTTCAGCCTGGCTTCCAGGCTCGGGTCGGCAAGGCCCTGCGGATCGCCGCGCAGGCCGAAGCTCAGCGAATAGACGACATAGTCGCAGCCTCGTTGAGTGCCTTTCTTGGTGAAGAAGGGTACGACCCGGTCGGGCCTCGGATTGATGACGCGCGAACTGTCGAGATCGAGCTTCAGCTCCGGGGTGATCGGGGCGGCGTCTTCCGCAAAGCCTTGCACCGGGGCCAGCATGGCGACCGCGATACCGGCCGCCATCAGCCAGTGCGCGCCGCGCCTGGCGTATGACAGGGGTTTCATGATCGTCTCCATGACGGTTGTTTGAGTGCCGGTTAATTGGCTGCTCTGGGCGAACGGGGAGAGTGCGAGATTTTTCATCTTCCCCTCCTTAACGTTCGCAGCTGACGGCTGGGGTTCTGAGCGGCAAAGTCATCTTGCAGCAAGGGTAGTAGCCACCCTTGTCCTTGTCGGACTTCCTGTAGAAGCAGAGCCCGACATCGACTGTGTCGCCCGGATAGTGGCCGGTGATGTCGATCGTGTAGGGCTTGCCGGGCGCATGCGACTGCCGGGTGGTTACCCCGACCCCTGGCGTCCTGGACTGGGCCTTGATCGAATCGCCGCCGAAGCCGGCATGATCATGGAGATAGAGATCGGCCTCGAGACCGGAGGGCGTGCAGTAGTACTGGACGTCGTCGACATCGAGACATGGAGGCAGATTGCCGGGCGGTGGGAAGTCCGGCGGATAGAAGGGCGGCAGATAACCGCCCGGGATTTCCTCATAATAGCCGGCACGGCCTTCGCAGGGATGCCAAACGGCGACGTCGCCGACATGGCCCTCGACCTCCGGGTCATCGAAATAGCTGTCGAAGTCGACGAACCAGGAGCCGAAGGGCGGCACGTTGGCCGGCTTGACCAGCTCCTTGGGCGTGATCTGCACGCCATGCACGGCGAACGGCCCGCCGGCGGCGAGCTGCTCGGCGAGAGTCGGATTGTCGCGCAATTTGTCGCCGGTGTTGACCAGCGTCTGCGTGCAGACCGAAGTGTCGAGATTGCCGTCGGCGTCATAGCCATATTGCAGGTCGAGACCGCCGGCCGACTGCCTGAAACCCTGCGGGAAACCGACCGCGTATTCCTGCGGCGTTTCGACCCAGACCGATTCCGTTTCCGGATCATCCGGGTTCTCTCTGAAGTAGCGGATGACCTCACCCTTGCCGGAATCGGCGAACTGGCTGTAGTCGTAGCGGTTCTCGACCGGGCCGCGCTGGGCCAGGTACATGAAGCCGCTGTTGTCGAAGGCGATGTCGGTGACGGCGTAGTCCTTGTCGGCCTTGACCGTCAGTTCCCAGCGCGGATCGCCGGCAAAAGTGCCGTCGCGGGCAATGCCCACCGACCAGATTTCCGACTTTTCGCCGACCGAATAGTAGAGCCGGCCGCCATGATAGGAAACGGCCCAGATGCGGCGCTCGTCCTGCGTGTAGCCCCAGCTGTCGGGGTCTTCGCTGTCAAAGGCCGCGCCCTGTATGTCCATCACCGAGCCATCGTCGGCGACCGGAGCCAGCCCATGCGCCGGGCGCCCGGCAACGCCATGGTCAAAGCTGTCGATCAGCGTGCCGGCGGCATCGATGCGGTGGATCAATCCGGTATCGAGATCGGAAGCGAAGAACTGGCGATGGCTGGGATCGAAGGTAAGATTGCCGATGCCGGGACCGCTGTTGGTGTCGATGTCGGCAAACTTGGAGACCTGGCCGGTGATGCCGTCGATCTTCCAGACAGTGCCCGGTCCGCCGCCGTTTTCGGTGCCGAACTGGCCATCCATGAAGGTGGCGCCGGCCGCGCCGCGGCGCTGCCGCTCAGGCCTGCCATCATCGTCGGTATCGGGCGTGACGATGCGGATGCCGTGCAGCGAGGTGGCGGCGGCATAGAGGTTTGGAATGCCTGATGGAACGCCGTCGCGCACGCCGTCGTCATAGGTGACGCCGAACACCTGGCCGATCTGCCCTGCCGTCACCTCGAAAGGCGGCGGCGTGTTGACGAGCTGGCCGGCGGCTGGCCCGCCCAGATGCGAGACGTCGAACACGCGCAAGGTGGCGCGCGTGGCGTCGATGAAGGTTTCGTCGACCGGATCGACGCCGGGCGGCAGGCCCTCGTCGAGATTGGGAATGATGGTGCCGGAAAATCCGGTCACTGCCATGGAACCGGGGTAGATGATCTGGGTTTCCTGCGCCTGGGCAGTGCCCAGCCACAGACCGGCGCTGAGCGCCAGCGTCAGCAATCCGCTGCTTGCGTGCGCGATACTGCGCAAATGTCCATCGAGAGACGACACGAGCGAGCCGCGGATGCGAGACATGACATTCCCCCCGTAGTCGACGGGAGAAATGTCCGGTTGGGCCGCGCAAATCAGGGCAAGGCGCGGCGGTCCGGCTCGTTTTTCCCTGATCGAATTGTCTGCTTTCCTCGTTGTCACGATACGCCTGCTCTTACGCAGGGTCAACGGAACCAGCGGAAAACCCAGCGCATCGACCCCATCCCGAAGGCGGTGGTCGCGCCGAGCTCCTGTTGTTCCCGGAGACCGTGGTGCCTCTGGATTATTGGTCACGGGGCTTCCTTTCCGGGCCGCACCATGCGGCACCTGGAGATCAGTCGCAGGCGGAAGTGGAAAGGTTCATGGAAGCGTTGCGCAGAATGCTTGCGCGCGCTGCAGCCTGTTCTTATATACGCGCCAAGCCGTTCGGTGCCGGAATGCCGGTTGCCGGAACGGAATTCTTGTGAACAGGGGCTTTCGTCGGAATGCCTGTACGGGTCCTGAGAGCCTGCTTAGCGGAGAGACTAGAAAAATGGCAAAAGTAATCGGTATCGATCTTGGCACCACCAATTCCTGTATCGCCATCATGGATGGCAAAGAGCCTAAGGTAATCGAGAATGCGGAAGGGGCGCGCACGACGCCCTCCATCGTCGCCATCAGCGGCGACGACGAACGTCTCGTCGGCCAGCCGGCCAAGCGCCAGGCGGTCACCAATCCTGAAAACACCATCTTCGCGGTCAAGCGCCTGATCGGTCGCCGCTATGACGATCCGGTGACGGAAAAGGACAAGAAGCTTGTCCCCTACAAGATCATCAAGGGCGACAATGGCGATGCCTGGGTCGAGGCCGGCGGCAAGAAGCAGTCGCCCTCGCAGATTTCGGCCATGATCCTGCAGAAGATGAAGGAAACGGCGGAAGCCTATCTTGGCGAGAAGGTCGAGAAGGCGGTCATCACCGTTCCGGCCTATTTCAACGACGCCCAGCGCCAGGCAACCAAGGACGCTGGCAAGATCGCCGGCCTCGAAGTGCTGCGCATCATCAATGAGCCGACGGCTGCGGCACTTGCCTATGGCCTCGACAAGAAGGAAGGCAAGACCATTGCCGTCTATGACCTTGGCGGCGGCACGTTCGACATTTCGGTGCTCGAAATCGGCGACGGCGTGTTCGAGGTCAAGTCGACCAACGGCGACACCTTCCTGGGCGGCGAGGATTTCGACATGCGCCTGGTCGAGTACCTGGCGACTGAGTTCAAGAAGGAACAGGGCATAGACCTGAAGAACGACAAGCTCGCCCTGCAGCGCCTCAAGGAGGCGGCTGAAAAGGCCAAGATCGAGCTGTCGTCGACAACGCAGACCGAAATCAACCTGCCCTTCATCACCGCCGACGCGACCGGGCCGAAGCACCTGACGCTGAAGCTGACGCGCGCCAAGTTCGAGCAGCTGGTCGATGACCTGGTCCAGCGCACGATTGCCCCGTGCAAGGCAGCGCTCAAGGATGCCGGTCTGAAGGCCGGCGAGATCGACGAGGTCGTTCTGGTCGGCGGCATGACCCGCATGCCCAAGATCCAGGAGATCGTGAAGCAGTTCTTCGGCAAGGAGCCGCACAAGGGCGTCAACCCGGATGAGGTCGTCGCTCTGGGCGCCGCCATCCAGGCAGGCGTGCTGCAGGGCGACGTCAAGGACGTGCTTTTGCTTGACGTGACGCCGCTGTCGCTCGGCATCGAGACGCTGGGTGGCGTGTTCACCCGTCTGATCGAGCGCAACACGACGATCCCGACCAAGAAGAGCCAGGTGTTCTCGACGGCCGAGGACAGTCAATCGGCCGTGACCATCCGCGTCTTCCAGGGTGAGCGCGAAATGGCCGCCGACAACAAGGCGCTCGGCCAGTTCGACCTGGTCGGCATCCCGCCGGCGCCGCGCGGCGTGCCGCAGATCGAGGTCACCTTCGACATCGATGCCAACGGTATCGTCAACGTCTCGGCCAAGGACAAGGGCACCGGCAAGGAGCACCAGATCCGCATCCAGGCATCGGGTGGTCTTTCGGACGCAGACATCGAGAAGATGGTCAAGGACGCCGAGGCCAATGCCGAGACCGACAAGAAGCGGCGTGCTCTGGTCGAAGCCCGCAACCAGGCCGAAGCGCTGCTGCATTCGTCCGAGAAGTCGCTGAAGGAATATGGCGACAAGGTCTCGGAAGCCGACCGCACGGCGATCTCCGACGCCATCGCGGCGCTGAAGACCGCCACGGAGGGCGACGACGCAGTCGACATCGAGGCCAAGTCGCAGGCGCTTGCCGAGGCTTCGATGAAGCTTGGCCAGGCCATGTACGAGGCTTCGCAGAAGGAAGCGGCGGAAGCCGACGCCAAGGCGGACGCCGCCAAGGACAGTGACGTGGTCGATGCCGATTTCGAGGAAATCGACGAAGACGACGACAAGAAGAAGTCCGCCTGAGCCGTTTGACGGCAAAATAGAGCGAAAAGCCCGGCGCAAAGCCGGGCTTTTTTGCAACCCTTTGCACAAAAACAGCGGGTCTCGCCGAAAAAAAGCGGCCAAACCCGCGTCGACACTGGCATCGCGGTTCCATCGCACCTAAATCGAAGCGTCAGTGCCGGCAAGAGACGCAACAATGCTTGAAGACGTTGAGCATCCGGACAGCGGGAAAAAATGAAAGCTGATTTCTACGAAACGCTGGGCGTCCAGAAAGGCGCCGACGAGAAGGAGCTCAAGAGCGCTTTCCGCAAGCTCGCCATGCAGTTCCATCCCGACCGCAACCCCGGCGATCATTCCTGCGAGCANGGCGGCCTATGACCGCTTCGGCCATGCGGCCTTCGAGCAGGGCGGCATGAATGGCGGCGCGCAAGGCTTCGGCGCCGGCGGCTTCGCCGACATTTTCGAGGATATTTTCGGCGACATGATGGGCGGGCGCCAGCGTCGCTCGTCGGGCGGGCGCGAGCGCGGCGCCGACCTGCGCTACAATATGGAAATCTCGCTGGAAGAGGCTTTCGCCGGCAAGACCGCCCAGATCCGCGTGCCGGCTTCGATCTCCTGCTCGGAATGCTCTGGCAGCGGCGCCAAGCCCGGCACCCAGCCCGTCACCTGCTCGATGTGCAACGGCCACGGCAAGGTGCGCGCCACGCAAGGCTTCTTCTCGATCGAGCGCACCTGCCCGCAATGCCAGGGGCGGGGGCAGACGATCAAGGACCCATGCCCGAAATGCGCCGGCCAGGGCCGCGTCACCGAGGAGCGTTCGCTGTCGGTCAACATCCCGGCCGGCATCGAGGACGGCACCCGCATCCGGCTTGCCAATGAAGGCGAGGCAGGCCTGCGCGGCGGGCCGTCGGGCGACCTCTATATCTTCCTGGCGGTCAAGCCGCACGAGTTCTTCCAGCGCGACGGCGCCGATCTTTATTGCAAGGTGCCGATCTCGATGACGACGGCCGCCCTTGGCGGCTCCTTCGAGGTGACGACGCTGGATGGCACGCAGACCAAGGTGAAAGTGCCGGAAGGCACCCAGAACGGACGCCAGTTCCGCCTCAAGGGCAAGGGCATGCCGGTGCTGCGCCAGCCCAATGTCGGCGACCTCTACATCCAGACCGCGGTCGAGACGCCGCAGAACCTGACCCGCCGCCAGCGCGAGCTGCTGGAGGAGTTCGAGCAGCTCTCCTCGCAGGACAATTCGCCCCAATCGAGCGGCTTTTTCGCCCGTATGAAGGATTTCTTCGAATCCTTTGGCGAGCATTGATGCAAATCGCCCAGCGGCGGAAGCCGGTTTGGGCCGCGAAAATCCGTGACCCGCGCGTTGTTTTGAGACGCGACGAAAATTATCTTATCCACGACATGCGCCTGACCGCGCCTTGCCTTGCGCCGCTCAAGTGTTAAGTACCTTGAAGGGGAGCGCTGAGGAGAGCTTGCATGACACGTCCCGGACTGCGCAAGGCGCTTGCCGAAAAGTTCGACGACGAGCTCAAATTCTTCAAAGGCTGGATCGATAAGCCGAAGACGGTCGGCTCAATCGTGCCGACCAGTTCGATCACCGCCCGCAAGATGGCATCGATCGTCAATCCGAAATCCGGCCTGCCGGTGCTGGAAGTCGGTCCCGGCACCGGCGTCATCACCCGGGCTATCCTGGCCCAGGGCGTGCCGCCCGAAAATCTCTACGCGGTCGAATATTCCACCGATTTCGTGCGCCATTTGCGGCGGCTCTATCCCGGCGTTAACGTCATCGAGGGCGATGCCTTCAACCTCAACGCGACGCTTGGCGAGAAAAGCGGAATGATCTTTGATTCCGTCGTTTCCGGCGTGCCGCTGCTCAACTTTCCGGTCGCCCAGCGCATCGCCTATATCGAGAGCCTGCTCGACCGCATCCCGGCCGGACGGCCGATCGTGCAGCTGACCTATGGCCCGATGTCGCCGATCCCGCCCGGCCGCGGCGACTACAGCGTCGAACATTTCCATTTCGTCATCCGCAACATCCCGCCGACGCAGCTGTGGATCTACCGGCGCGGAGCGCATTAGGCTCTTCGACGCACAATCGTTCGCGGTTCCGAGCGCTGGCTGCATACCTTGGCGATTGGCGGTAACATCTCTCACTTCGTCATCCACGGGCGGAGCAAGGAGCGCAGCGACGCGGCGCAGACCCGAGGATGGCGAAGTTCGGCGGCTTCTGCTAACCCCGACCGTTTTGTGGCTCCGATGCGTTGATTTGAGCCGTCCTTGGCTGTACCTGTCCGGGAACAAGGGTGGCCAATGGCAGTAATCCCGAAAATCCTCGTCTTCGCCGGCTCGGTGCGCAGCGGCGCCTATAGCGGCAGGACAGCCGACGTGGCGCAAAAGGAACTTGCCATGCAAGGCGCCGAGGTGACCCGCATCTCGCTCGCAGACTATCCCCTGCCGATCCTCGACGAGGATCTGGAAAAGGAAAAGGGCGTTCCCGAAAATGCTGGCAAACTCGGCGGTCTCATCCTTTCCCATGACGGTCTGCTGATCGCCACGCCGGAATACAACGGCTCAATCCCGCCGCTGCTCAAGAACACGGTCGACTGGGTGAGCAGGGTGCGCAGGGACGGTGGCCGGCCGGTGAGGCCGCTGGCCGGCAAGGTTGCCGGCCTCTGCTCGTCCTCCAAAGGACACTTTGCCGGCGTCCGCTGCATCAACCATCTGCGCGCCGTGCTGGTGCGTTGCCAGATGGAGGTGGTGACGCCGGAATGCTCGGTGCCCGAGGGCGCCAACGCTTTCGACGAGGATGGCCATTTCCGTGACGAAAGACTGCATAAATCGATGGAGCATCTATGCCGCACGCTGATCGAAACCTCGCGCATGCTGTCCACCCGGATCGAGGCATGATCGCCACGACGATGCAGGACCGGCTGATCGTCGGTCTCGATGTCCCGACCGTGAAGGAAGCCGAGCAGGCGGTACGCGAACTCGACGGTGTCGTCTCGTTCTACAAGATCGGCTACCAGCTCGCCTTCGCCGGCGGGCTCGACTTCGCCAGGGAACTGGCCAGCGGCGGAACCAGGGTCTTCCTCGACATGAAGCTGCTCGACATCGACCACACGGTGGCCAAGGGCGTCGAGAACATCGTCAAGATGGGCATGACCATGCTGACCATCCACGCCTATC
>NZ_AYWO01000040.1 GCF_000502955.1 Mesorhizobium sp. LNHC252B00
CCATGGCCGCTTTCGCCTCAGCGCAACGACCGTTCTCTCTCCAAAACTTTTTGCAGAACCTTCAGGACACTATCTCGTGCCTACAAAAAAGCCCGCCGCTGTTGAGGGTGAGCGACGGGCCTTGCTATGGCGGCACTGTAACACAGCCGCCTAGGAATGATGCCCCAGATGGGAAAGGAAAGCAGACATGATCGCAGTGTGGTTCGCTATCCCGGCGCGTTTAGTTGGGATCGCCGGACCTTGAGCCCCCGTGGGCACCGCCACCGGCATTGTCGGATCCGCCGCGCTGGTTGTCGGACTGACCTCGCCCGAACTTATAGCCGCTATTGGAGGAGCCTACGTGAACGTGATTCTTGTCACCTGATCCTTTACCGGGACGTGATCCACTTGATTTGGCCACCGCCTCAGAGTTCAAACTTGTGCCGAGCAGAAGTGTTATGGCTGGCGGCGTCACGGCCGCGAAACGGCCAGCCTTCTTCAGAAAGTCGCGGCGCGCTTTGGCCTCCGGAACCTGCTTGTTTTGCCCTGTGCTTTCGGTTGCCATTTCAGCACTCCTTTAAGCTACCCTGGTCTTGCATTGCAAAAAATAACATTGCTCCAAAAGGCTTAGGATAGCGGGTTTCAAGTCTTGATCAGTAGGGAATGGAAACGTTAGTGGGACGCGCATGCCGAAACCAAAATGCTGACTTAAATTCAAATTGCGCACTACCGAGAGCTCGTCAAAGAGTGGGCGCGAGCCCGTAATTTGACGGAACGCGATAGGCATTTCGCGTATCAGTCCGACCTCCTGTATGCTCGGCGCAAGAGCATGGGAGAAAAGCCGTGTCCCGAGAGCGTGACGCGCGTATGTGGCGCGAGGCCGGGAAACTTGTGGAATCCGGCGACTACGAAGGGTGGCAGGTCATCGAATGGGAGCTTCGCAAAAGAGGGTTCCCACGCGCCAAGCTATTGCTTGATAACGATCGGATCCGCGACAAATTGGATCAGCTCTGCAAGAGCGCACANGTTCCCACGCGCCAAGCTATTGCTTGATAACGATCGGATCCGCGACAAATTGGATCAGCTCTGCAAGAGCGCACAGGCGCAACGCGCCTATGCCAACCGGACCTAACGGCCAGAAGCGCCCGCCGCTGTGATCGGCAATGCGTCCGCGCGTTGCGACGAGTCTAACGATCTGCGATCTGCGAAACCAAGACGCGGCTCTGGTTTCGGCGTCGCTTTGCTCAGATCGCCGTCGTGGTCATCCTATCAACCGCCACGATTATCACCATCCGGACCTGTTGTTCGGGCCACAGTGGTTTTCCGAAAGGAAGAGCACAACGGCAACAAAGCAGATCAGGAGAAGCGTCGCAAACGTGTTCGCGATCATCTCACGAGGCATCCAATGATGAGCGCCCGCTACTAGGGTGGCGCAATGACGGGCGCCCCATCTGCTGCGTGGCGACCGTCCTGTCGTCGAGCAGACCAGTCTCGCAATCCTCAGTCCGAGCCATCGAATTGATGCCCCGCAATCACGCTCAAGAAAACCTGCCCGAACTCCTTCAGCTTTGCCGCGCCCACGCCATTCACTTCGGCGAAAGCGTCGAGATCGCGCGGGCGGCGCTCGGCCATGTCGATCAGCGTGCGATCGGAAAATACGACATAGGCAGGCACCTGGCGCTCTTTGGCCAGGCGCAGGCGCAAGGATTTGAGCGTGGCCAGCAGAGATGCATCCACGCCTTCCGCGTTCATACCCTCGGCCGCTCGCATCTTGCGCAAGGCGCGGCTGCGCACCTCTACACGATAGTGGAACGGCATCTCGCCACGACCGAGTGCATGGCCCTTTTCGGCGATGGCGAGACCACCATGGCCGCTCGGATCCGGCTCCAGGAAACCGCCCGCGGCGAGCTGCCGGATCAGCGACAGCCAGAAATCCTTCTTGTGCGCCAGCCCGCTGCCGAAGCTGGCGAGCCTCTGGTGGTTCCTGGCCAGCACCTTCTCGGTTTCATGACCGAGCAGAATGTCGATGACATGGCCGGCACCGAAACGTTCGCCGCTCTGTGCGATGGCCGCCAGGATGGTCCGTGCTTCCGCTCCGCCATCGGCGCGCGGCGCCTGGTCGAGACAGGTGTCGCAATTGCCGCAAGGCTGCGCTTCCTCCCCGAAATAGCCCAGCAGCACCTGGCGGCGGCACTGCGCCGTCTCGCAATAGCCGATCAGCGTGTCGAGCCGGCGATGCGAACGCCTTTTGTGCTCGACGGCGGCATCCTCGTCGTCGATGAACAGCCGCCGCATACGGATGTCGCCAAGGCCGAACAGCATATGCGCTTCCGCATCCCGCCCGTCGCGGCCGGCGCGGCCGATCTCCTGGTAGTAGGCCTCCAGGCTGCCCGGCATATCTGTGTGGAAGACATAGGCGACGTCAGGCTTGTCGATGCCCATGCCGAAGGCGATGGTCGCCACCATGACGACACCGGACAAAGTCATGAAAGCGTTTTGATTCGCATCACGCGCCTCCTTGCTCATGCCGGCATGATAGGCGAGCGCGGTGACGCCGTTCTTTTCGAGGAAGGCTGCCATCTCTTCTGTCTTCTTGCGCGACAGGCAGTAGACGATGCCGCTGCGGCCGGGATGACGCTCGACGAAGCGCAGCAACTGGCGCTTGCTATCCTGCTTGGCCTCGATGGCAAGCTTGATATTCGGCCGGTCGAAGCCCAGCACCAGGGTTTCGACACGCTCGGCGAACAGCCGGGCTTCGATGTCGGTGCGCATGCTCTCGTCGGCGGTCGCGGTCAGCGCGATGATCGGCACATTGGGGAAAATGCCGCGCAGCCGCGACAGGTCCTCATACTCGCGCCGGAACGCCGGGCCCCATTGCGAGATGCAGTGCGCCTCGTCGACGGCGATCAGGCTGATATCGAGCCTGGCCAGCGCGTCGAGCATCCGTTCGCTCATCAGCCGCTCCGGCGCGAGGTAGAGCAGGCGCGTCTGGCCCGAAGCGACGCGTCGCCAGGCGGCGATATTGGCGTCGCGGTCGATCGAGGAGTTGATCGTGTCGGCCGCCACGCCGGCAAGGCGCAAGGCGGCGACCTGATCCTGCATCAACGCCACCAGCGGCGAAACGACAATGGTGAGCCCGCCCAGAACCAGCGCCGGCACCTGGTAGCAGAGCGATTTTCCGGCGCCCGTCGGCATGACAGCCATCACATGCCGCCCGGCCAGCAGCGCATCCATGACATCGGCCTGGCCGGGGCGAAAATCATCGAAGCCGAACACGTCCTTCAGGACGCGCCGCTTGGGATCCTGCTCTTCTGTCGCGATGACAGCCGCCTGCATCACGGAGCGTCCGTGGTCGGCGCGCTTACCGCCATGTCGTACCCGAACTCGGCACAGAAGCGCCCGACGCGGGCGAGAAATGCCGGCGACAGGCCCCTGAGATAGGTCCGCAATTCTTCATTGCTTTCCCATTTTCTCAATGATGTCACCCGAATCGGATTGTCCGGATCCTCGCTGAAGCGAACCCGCGGCGTCAGCCCGAACGACTGCGCGATCCTCTCCTGCATGGCATCGGGCGCGCCGACCATGTCTTCGTAGTGGACAAAAAGTATCTGCCTGTGCGGCTGTGCCTTCTTCAGCTTTATCAGCGCATCGTATTCGGCCAGCCAGCGATGCGGCGTGACGTGGAACCGACGCTCGTTGCGTGTTTGCGGATGCGAACTTGTCAGCGTGTCGAATGGGTGGCGCACGCAGTAAATCAAGCCAATGGACGCAGGCAGCTTCGCCAAATGCGCAAAGCTGCGCGCATCGCGCTTGACGACAAGGTTGGATTCCGGCCGGTCCAGCATGTCCAGGATTGTGTATCGCGCTTCGGGCGGATGGACGAAAGTGTCCTCGAAACACCTCATCAGCCGCTGTGTCAGTGTCGTCCCGCTGCGCGCACAGCCCGAGATGAAAATTCTGTTGGCCGGCGTCGCGCGTGCGTATGTGCGTGTTTGCATGCGCCGTTTCAGGGACAGCGGCACCAGCCGCTGAAACTCCCGCACGACCCTCCGCGTGGCCGCACCGAACGCAACCTCAAGCCTGTGAGCGCCCTTCATCGGCAATTCCGCTTGCACAATACGGCGACCCGATCTTGCATCAGCGCCACCCAGTGCAAAACCCGCCGCTTGGGGCCCACGGCCAAGATGCTCGTCGCCCGCGCTTGCATCAGGCAGACACCGAGCCGACATTTCGTGAATTGGAGAGGATGTGGAAACCGGTCAAAACGACTCTCCGCATGGGCACCTTGCCTTAGCGCAGCAGGCATCGGACCACAACAGGAACAGGTCAGTATAACAGGCCAACCGATCGGCGGCATCGAGCAAGGGCGGGCCTTCCCCAAGGGCACCCGCACCCCGCTGGTTCCCTCACGCACCACGATGTAAGCTCGGCTCAGCAAGCCAGGGAGGGCGCGATGCTGCAGACCAGACAGGATGTTCTCGGCGAGCGGTTCCGGTTGCAGCGAGCCGCCTTCGAGACGCAGCCCTTTCCCGAAATTGGCGTCCGCAAGGACCGCCTGAAGCGCCTACTGGCGCTGACCGAGCGGCATGAGGCCGAGATCTGTGCGGCGATCGACGCCGACTTCGGCGGCCGCTCGGCACACGAGACGCGGCTTGCGGAACTGTTCGTGGTGCGCGCCGGCATCCGCCACGCGCTGTCCCATCTCCGGGGCTGGATGCGCGAACGTCGCGTTGCCACGACCATGCCGTTCCTGCCGGGCAGAAATCGCCTCATCGCGCAGCCGCTCGGTGTCGTCGGCATCGTATCGCCCTGGAACTATCCCTTCCAGCTCGCTGTCGCGCCGGTGACCGCCGCCCTTGCCGCCGGTAACCGCGTGCTCATAAAACCTTCCGAACTGACGCCGGCATTTTCGGCGCTGCTGGCCAAACTCGTTGCCGAGCATTTCGCACCCGATGAGCTCAGCGTCATCACCGGCGATGCGGAGATGGGAAAGGCCTTCGTGTCGATGCCTTTCGATCATTTGCTGTTCACCGGCTCGACATCGGTCGGACGCCAGGTCGCGATCGCGGCGGCCGCCAACCTGACCCCGGTTACGCTCGAACTCGGCGGCAAGTCGCCGGCGATCTTCGATCCGTCATGCGATCTCGACGCGGCGGTATCCAGCGTCGCCTATGGCAAGCTATTGAATGCCGGGCAGACCTGCATCGCACCCGACTATCTGCTGGTGCCGAAGGGACAGGCAGAAACGATCGCTGCCAAGCTCGCAATGGCGATCGCGAAGCTCTACCCGACCTTGCGCGACAACCCCGATTATACCGCCATTATCAGCGACCGGCACCACAAGCGCCTGCGCGACATGATCGTCGAGGCGCGCGATGCCGGCGCCGAAGTCACCGAGATCAACCCGGCCGGAGAGGAACTTGGTGCCACAAGCCGGAAGTTGCCGCCAACCCTGGTCCGCAACGCCGGTGCAAACCTGCGGTTGATGCGCGAAGAGATTTTCGGGCCGGTGCTGCCGATCGTCGAATATAACGGGATCGACGAGGCGATCGGCCATGTGAACCGGGCAGACCGGCCGTTGGCGCTTTACTGGTTCGGCCGCGACAACGGCAATCGTCAACGCATCCTGCATGAGACGGTCGCCGGCGGCGTCACCATCAACGACTGCATGCTGCATCTGGTGCAGGAGAACCAGCCTTTCGGCGGCGTCGGCGCCAGCGGCATGGGCGCCTATCACGGCGAATGGGGCTTCCGCACCTTCAGCAAGGAGAAGCCGGTTTTCCATCAATCCCGCCTGAGCGCCGGGGCCTTGCTGCGCCCGCCCTACGGCAAGACGTTCGAGCGGCTTTTCAGCCTGCTCCGGCACATCACCTGACCGAATGCAGCCGCCCAGCCATCACGACCATCCGCGCATTAAGACTATCTTCACCATCATGCGGCAGCTTCCGCATCCTGCGGTCATGTCTTGAGTACCGCGGCGCCGCAAGCGCCCAGGCAACAACCCGCGCCTCTTCAGGGGCGCGGGTCTTCCCTGCTCGATCTCCCACCGTTAAGCGAGGAAATCGGACCGATGCGGCGTAAAGCTGTCGACCAGCCGCCCCGCTTCGAGCGCCTTGACGCCGTGCACCAGACCGGAGGGCACGATGAAACTGCCGCCGGCCGCAAGGATTTCGGTCCGGCAGTCGATGGTCACCTCGAAGCGACCCTCGGCGACGTAGCTTGCCTGGACATGCGGGTGCGAATGCAGGGCACCGACGCCACCCTTGTCGAAGCCGAATTCGACCATCATCAATTCATCGGTGTGCAGGAGAACGCGTCGCCTGTTGCCGTCCGGCGTCGCCGTCCACGCGCCCTCGCCGGCATGCGCGAAAATCTTTGCGGTCATCTTCTTCTCTCCTCAACGCGCCAGCCAGCCGCCATCCACCGGCACCACCGCGCCATGCATGTAGTTCGACGCCGGCGCCAGTAGGAACACGGCGGCATCGCCAATGTCTGCCGCTTCGCCCCAGCGGCCGGCCGGTATGCGCGCCAGGATGGCGGCGCTGCGGTCGGGATCGGCGCGCAGCGCCTGCGTGTTGTTGGTCTCGATATAGCCCGGCGCGATGGCGTTGACGTTGATGCCCTTTCGCGCCCATTCGCAGGCGAGCAGCCGGGTGATGCCGAGCACGCCATGCTTCGAGGCGGTATAGGACGCGACCCGGATGCCACCCTGGAAACTCAGCACCGAGGCGATGTTGACGATCTTTCCCTGGCGCCCGCCGGCCAGGACACGCCTGGCAAAGGACTGGCAGAGCAAGAAAGCCGTCTTCAAATTGAGGTCCATGACGTCGTCCCAATCGGTCTCGCTGAGATCGACGGCATCGGCGCGGCGGATGATCCCGGCATTGTTGACCAGCCCGTCGAGCGGACCGCTTTCCTCCCAGATACGGTCGAGCAACGGACCTGCTGACGACGTATCGGCAAGATCGGCGCTGACCGCCTCGAATTGTCCGCCCAAAGCGGCGACCCTGCTTGCCGTATCGTCCATCGACGAGCGGCCGACGCCGATCACCACGCCGCCGGCGCGTGCGATCGACACCGCGATGCCTTGGCCGATGCCGGTGTTGGCGCCGGTCACCAGAATGCGCTTTCCGGCAAGGCTGAAGGCGGAGAGGTCGCTCACCGCAGATCGTCCAAGCTTACCGGATCGACATCGGTATAGTCGACATTGTCCCCGGCCATCGCCCAGATGAAAGCGTAGTTGGAGGTGCCGGCGCCCGAATGGATCGACCAGCCCGGCGACAGCACCGCTTCCTCGTTGCGCACCACCAGATGGCGCGTTTCGTCCGGCTCGCCCATGAAGTGGAAGACGCGCGCCGTCTCGGCCAGGTCGAAATAGAGATAGGCCTCCATGCGCCGGTCATGCACATGGCACGGCATGGTGTTCCACACCGAGCCCGGCGCCAGCTGCGTCATGCCGACCACCAGCTGGCAGGTCTTTGCACCCTCGGCATGGATGAACTGGAAGATCGAGCGTTCGTTGCAGGCATCCTTGCTGCCGAGATCGAGGCGCTTGGCATTGCCGATGCGGATCAGCCGGCTGGGCCAGGCGTGATGCGCCGGCGCGCTGAGCAGATAGAATTTTGCCGGCACACCCTTGTCCGCCGACGCGAACGACACGTCGGCTGTTCCCATGCCGAGATAGAGCATGTCGCGCGCCTGCAATTCAAAGGACTGGCCGCCGGCCTCGATGACGCCTGCCCCACCGATGTTGACGGCGATCAGCTCGCGGCGGTCGAGGAAGTTCTTGGTGCCAGTCGGCTTGATCGCCTCCAGTTGAAGCGGCAAGCCGGTCGGCACGGCACCACCGACGATCATGCGGTCATAATGGGTGTAGGTCAGGCTGATGCGGCCGGGCTGGAACAGGCCGTCAATGTGGAAATTGTGACGCAGCTCATCGGTTCCCATCGCCGCGGCGGCGACCGGATCGATGGCAAATCGTGAGGTGAAGTCGGTATGGCTCTGGCTCATTATAGTCCTGACTTGAGATGATTATTCGCCGCTAGCGGCGGCTTTGACCGAGTCGGTGTAGAAAGCCTGACGCGCATGCAGGCGCTCGCGGTAGCGCTGCTGGCTGGCGGTGAGGTGTTTCCGCATCGCCTCACGCGCAGCCTCGGCATCGCCCGATGTAATGGCGTTGAGGATCACCAGATGCTCGCGCTGCAGCCCGCGCTGGTAGCTGTCGGACTGCACAAGCTCGGTCGACCAGGGAGAAGTCACGTCGCACGGAATGGCACGCCGGCCGAGCACGTCGAGCATCTCGACATAGAACGGGTTGTTGGTGGCGCTGGCGATCGCGCGGTGGAAGGCGAGGTCGGCCGGGCCGGTCGGCTCGCTGGCGAGCAGCAGCCGCTCGAACTCGAAGAACGCTTCCTGGATCGCCGCCTCCTGCGCGGCGTTGCGGCGGATGGCGGCGATCCCGGCCGATTCGATCTCGATCGCAAGCCGCACTTCGAGCACGTTGAGCGCGATCGAATCCTTGCTGCCCATGTCGGCGGCCAGCGCGCCGAACATCGTCGAGATGTGCTCGGTGACGAAGACGCCGGCGCCTTGGCGCGGCTCGACCAGCCCATCGGCGGCAAGCTTGGCCAGGGCCTCGCGGATGACGGTGCGGCTGACGCCGAAGGTCTCGGTCAGTTGGCCCTCGGTCGGCAATTTGTGGCCAGGCTGAATCTCGCCCGCCTGCAACTGCCTGCGGATCGCCGCGACGACGGTTTCCGACAGCTTGGGTTTTCTCTCGACCTTGAGGTCGGTTGCGGCAGCGGACACGTGGTGGTCTCCTTAAGCAATCCCGGAAAAGCGTGAAACGGTTTTCCGTCCGGAATTGCGTCAAAACTCTAGTGGAACAGGCTCGGCAGCCACAATGAAATCTCCGGTATGTAGGTGACAAGCATCAACACGACGAAAGCCGCGCCGTAGAACGGCCAGATCGAGCGCATCGCCGTCCAGATCGGGATCCGTCCGATGGCGCAGCTGACGAACAGCACCGCCCCCACTGGTGGCGTGCACAGGCCGATGCCGAGATTGAGGATCAGGATGACGCCGAAATGCACGGGGTCTACGCCATAGGCCATCACCACGGGCAGGAAGATCGGCGTGGTGATGATGATCAGTGGCGACATGTCCATGAACGTGCCGAGGATGAGCAGCACCACATTGATCATCAGCAGGATGACCAGCTTGTTGTCGGACACGGACTGCAGAAAGGCGACGAGCGCGGCAGGGACCCTGAGATAGGCCAGCAGCCAGCCGAAGGCGGCAGCACAGCCGATGATCATCAGCACCATTGCCGTCGTGCGCACCGCCGCCGTTGTGGCGGCGACGAAGTCGTTCCAGCTCATCGAGCGGTAAATGGCAAGCGTCACCAGGAAGGCGTAGACGATGGCGATGCACGAGCTTTCAGTGGCCGTGAAGATGCCGGAGCGGACGCCGCCGAAGATAATGCCGATCAGGACCAGGCCTGGAATCGCGGCGACAAGCAGTTGCAATGCGCGGCCGAAACCCGCGAACGGCTCGGTCGGATAGCCGCGACGGCTGGCGACCCAATAGGCGGTGATCATCAGGGACAGCGCCAGCAGCAAGCCGGGTATGACGCCCGCGGTGAACAGGTCGGCGATCGAGATGCGCCCGCCGGCAGAGATTGAATAGATGATCATGTTGTGCGAGGGCGGGATCAGCAGCGCAATGATGGCGCCGACGGAGGTGATGTTGACGGCATAGTCGACGCCATAGCCGCGCGCCTTCATCTGCGGGATCATCAACCCGCCGACCGCCGAAGCATCGGCCACGGCCGAGCCGGAAATGCCGCCGAACATGGTCGAGGCAGCGATGTTGACCTGCCCCAGCCCGCCGCGCAGGTGACCGACCAAGGAACCGGCCAGCGCCACCAGCCTGGCGGCAATGCCGCCACGCACCATCAGGTCGCCGGCGAAGATGAAGAACGGGATGGCCATCAGCGAAAATACGCTGACGCCGGAGTTGAGACGCTGGAACACCACGAGCGGCGGCAGGTCCAGCACCAGCACCGTCGCGAAGCTGGCGACGCCGAGGCAGAACGCGATCGGTGTGCCGATGATCAGCAGGAAGACGAAGGTGCCGAACAGAACCGTCAGTGCCATCACAGACCCTCCTCGCCCGTGGCGTACTGATCAGCATCGACCGGCAGTCCGGCAAACCGCCCGGCCAGCCGCTCAAGCGAAAACAGGCAGACAAGCGCGCCGCCCAGGATGACCGGCAGGAAACCGACGCCGCCCGGGAAGGCAAGAGACGGCATCACCGTGTTCCAGGTCAGCCTGGCAAGCTGGACACCGTAGACGATCATGCCGGCGCCGAAGGCGAGCACGACGATGTCCGAAATGCTGCGCAGCACCGCCTTGGCGGCGGTCGGCAGGAAATAGAGCAACACATCGAACCCCAGATGGGTGCGCTCGCGAACACCGACCGCTGCCCCCAGGAAGATGAACCAACCCATCAAAAGCACCGAGAAGGGTTCCGTCCAGCTTGGCGAACTGTTGAGGATATAGCGTGAAAATACCTGCCAGAAGATGATCACCGTCATCAGGGTCAGCCCGATGCCGCTGACCCACAGCGCAAGCTTCGCCAATCCTGACAGCAGCCGCTCTATTGCGAGCCAAAATGGTTTCATATGCGCGCCTCCCCCGGATGATGGCGCGGACAACGCGCCATCATTAGCCACGAACGAATTTACTTGGTTGCCTGGATACGCGACGCGAGGTCTTTCAACTCGGGCGTCGACAGATACTTGTCGTAGACCGGCTTCATCGCATCGATCAGCGGCTGTTTGTCGATCTCGCTGACCTTGACGCCGGCCTTCTCGACAATGTCGCGCGACTTCTTCTCCTGCGCGTCCCACAGTTCGCGCATCTTGACGACGCTGTCTTTTGCCGCTTGCCGGACGATCGCCTGGTCTTCCGGCGTGAGCTTGTCCCAGCTCGCCTTCGACATCACCAGCACTTCCGGAACGATCTGGTGCTGGTCCATGGTGTAGTGCTTGGCAACCTCGTAGTGCTTGGCGGATTCGAAACTCGGCCAGTTGTTCTCGGCGCCGTCGATGACACCGGTCTGCAGAGCCGAATAGACCTCGCCATAGGCCATCGGCGTGGCATTGGCGCCCAACGCGTTGACCATGTCGACGAACACATCGGACTGGATGACACGGAATTTCATGCCCTTCATGTCGGCCATCGAAGTGATGTCCTTCTTGGTGTTGTAGAAGGAGCGGGCGCCGGAATCGTAGAAGGCGAGGCCGACGAGGTCATGCGCCTCGAAAGCCTTCAGGATCTCATCCCCGATCGGCCCATCCATCACATGACGCATATGGTCGACCGACCGGAACATGTACGGCAGGGACGGAACCGCCGTTTCCGGCACGACGCCGTTGAACGGTCCCATCGAGACGCGGTTGAGGTCGATGACGCCGGCCTGGGTCTGCTCGATCGTGTCTTTTTCCTCTCCGAGTTGCGCCGAATGGTAGACCTCGACCGAATAGCGGCCATTGGTGCGCTGCTTGATCAGGTCGCCCATGTATTTGACCGCCTCGACGGTCGGATAGCCGTCGGGATGGGTATCCGATGACCTCAGCACGGTGTCGGCATTGGCAATGCCGACCAGCAGCGAGCCGAAGGCAAATGTGGCCGCCGTCAATTTCGAAAAATGCAACATGACTTCCTCCCTTTTAAGATCGTAGCGCCCGGCTCAGAGCCGGTACGCCTTCTTCGCAAGCGTGTAGGCAAGCTCCCGCGCCAGCTCATGCGCCTCGTCCTCGCGCAGCCTGTGCTCGGCGACGAGACGCGCGAGGAACGCGCAGTCGACCCGGCGCGCCACATCGTGACGCGCCGGAATGGATGGGAAGGCGCGGGTGTCGTCGTTGAAGCCGACGGTGTTGTAGAAGCCGGCCGTCTCGGTGGTCATCTCGCGGAAGCGCCGCATGCCTTCCGGGCTGTCGTGAAACCACCAGGCCGGCCCTAGCTTCAGCGCCGGATAGACGCCGGCAAGCGGCGCCAGTTCGCGCGCGTAGCTGGTCTCGTCGAGCGTGAAGAGGATGATCGTGAGGTCGCGTTCCAGCCCGACGCAGTCGAGCAACGGTTTCAGCGCCGTCACATAGTCGGTCCGGGTCGGGATATCGAAACCCTTGTCGCGACCGAATCTTTGGAAAACGGCCGTCGAATGGTTGCGCCAGGAACCGGGATGGATCTGCAGCACAAGCCCGTCGTCGAGGCTCATCTTGGCCATCTCGGTCAGCATCTGGGCGCGGAACAGTTTCCGCTCGCGCTCGTCGTCGGAACCGCGGCGAATCCGATTGAACAGCTCCTCGGCCGCCGCTTCGGAGAGATTGGCGGTCTCCGCCGTTGGATGGCCGTGATCGGACGAGGTCGCGCCAAAACTCTTGAAGAAGGCGCGCCGCTGGCGATGCGCATCGAGATAGCCGGTCCAGTTGCCGGTGTCGCAGCCGGTGATTTCGCCGAGCCGGTCGAGATTGGTTGAAAACCCCTCGAAGTCGGGATCGACGACGGCGTCGGGCCGGTAAGCCGTCACGACACGGCCCTGCCAACCACTGTCGCGGATCATCTGGTGCCATTTGAGATCGTCGAGCGCGCCCTCGGTCGTCGCGATGACCTCGATGTTGAAGCGCTCGAACAGGGCGCGCGGGCGGAAATTCTCCCACTGCAGCAGCGTTGCGATCATGTCGTAATGGCTGTCGGCGGTCGCCGCGGTCAGCGGTTCGCCGATGCCGAACAGATCGGCGAGCACATGATCGAGCCACAGCCGGGTCGGCGTACCCCGAAACAGATAATAGTGCTCGGCAAAGCGCCGCCAGATCGTCCGGCCGTCGGTCTCCACGGGCGCGCCGTCGAGCGTCGCCACGCCGAGATCCTCAAGGCGAACCCCCTGGCTGAACAGCATGCGGAAGATGTAGTGGTCCGGCACGATGAGCAATTGCGCCGGATCCGGGAACGGCTCGTTCAGCGCGTACCAGCGCGGATCGGTGTGACCATGCGGGCTGACCAGGGGTAGATCCTTGATCCCGGCATAGAGATCGCGGGCGATCGAGCGCGAATGCGCCTCGGCGGGAAACAGCAAATCCGCATCGGTCAGTGCCACGATCATCCTCCCAGAGCCGCTATCGGTAGGGTCGACAAGAAATAATGTCAACATACAAAAATTAGATTGTTGTATGATGACTTTTCGGCCCATTGTGTGGCGGGAAATCGAATGTTACGCCGCTCGCCGACCATTCCCCGAGGCCATTTCATGCCATCCGATCAGACCAGCCGCATCACGACGATCAAACGCCTTTCCGGCAACACAGTGCCGTCATTGCCGGCTTCGGTCGTGACACCTTCGTATGATCGCAGCCACGTCGTCCCGGGCATCGTGCATCTCGGTGTCGGCGCCTTCCATCGCGCCCATCAGGCGGCTTATGTCGATGATTGCCTGGCGGCCGGCGAGACAGGCTGGGGCATCGTCGGTGTGTCGCTGCGCAGCGCCGACACGCGCGACGCGCTCATGCCGCAGGATGGGCTCTATACGCTGGCAATCAGAAGCAGTGGAACCGAAAAGCTTCAGGTCATCGGCTCGATCGCCTCGATGCTGGTGGCGCCGGAAGACCCAAGCGCGGTGCTGGCCGCGCTGACCGATCCGCGCACGCGCATCGTCACGCTGACGATCACCGAAAAGGCCTATCTGCGGGCGGCTGGCGGTGGATTGGACGCCGCTCATCCCGATATCGTCAACGACCTGGCAAATCCGAGCATGCCGAAGACGGCGCATGGTTTTCTGGCCAAGGCGCTTGCCCAGCGACGCGCAGCCGGCACGCCGCCATTCACCGTGCTGTGCTGCGACAACCTGCCGGCCAACGGGGCCACGCTGCACCGGCTGCTGATTGAATTCGCCGAAATGCGAGATGCCAGGCTCGGCGCGAAGGGCGATGCCACACTCGCCAAACACATCGCCGATGCGGTCGCCTTTCCGTCGAGCATGGTCGACCGCATCGTACCGGCGACCACAGATGCCGACCGGGCGCGAATCGCTGTCGAGCTTGGCGTCGAAGATGCATGGCCCGTCATGACCGAGCCTTTCTCCCAATGGGTGATCGAAGACAATTTTCCGACGGGCCGGCCGGCCTGGGAAAAATTCGGCGCCACCATGGTCGACGACGTCAGGCCGTTCGAAGACATGAAGCTACGCCTGCTTAACGGATCGCATTCGGCGATCGCCTACCTTGGCCTGCTCAGCGGCCATGCCACCGTCGATCGCGCCTTCGCCGATCCGGCGATACGGGCCTTTGTCGATAGACTCTGGGCCGAGGCTATCCCGACGCTGCCAAAAAATGCCGGGCTCGACACTGCAAGTTATACCGCCGAGCTGGCAGAACGCTTCTCAAACAAAGCACTTGCCCACCGCACGGCGCAGATCGCCAATGACGGCAGCCAGAAACTGCCGCAGCGCATCGTCGCTTCCGCCTTGGAGAGCATCGAAGCCGGCGCTGTGCCCGAACACCTGACACTGGCGATCGCCGCCTGGATCGCGGCCTGCGAAGCACGCAGCAAGACCTTGCCGGAGAGCCATTTCACCGATCCGCTTGACGCGCCGTTGACGGCAATCGGCGACAAGCGCCTGTCGGCTGCGGAAACCGTCGTGTCGGTTTTTGATCTGGCTGGCTTTGCCAAGGAGGAGTCCGGGCGCGCAAACCTGATATTTCTCACGACCGCCCATCTCGAACAGTTACGCCGTGGCGGACCGGCTGCTGCCTTCGCTGCATTGGGCATCTAACAAAAAAGCGAGGCAAGGCCCCGCTTTTCGATCAATCGTCTGAAGCAGTCTTTAGGCCGGCAAGATGGCAGCTTCCAGCGTGGTGAGCTGGCTAAGGAACTGTTCAGCCTTGCTTCGCACCTGGTCGTCCTTGGCGTCGGCGGCGTCTTCCCTGGCTTCCTGGATGCGGCGCGCGAGATCGGCGCGGTCGACATCCTTCACCGCGACAGCCGATTCCGCCAGCAGCGTGCAACCGGCCGAAACGATGTCGGCGAAGCCGCCGAACACCACATAGCGTTCTTCACCGCCCGCCGCGGTCTTCACCGTGACGACACCCGGCTTGATCGTGGTCATGACCGGCGCGTGATGCGCCATCACGGTCATCTCGCCTTCGGCGCCCGGAATGACGACGGATTCAACCTCGGCGGAAACAAGCAGGCGCTCCGGCGAGACCAGTTCGAACTTGAAAGCTTCAGCCATGTCAATTTAGCGAATAGCGAATAGCGAGTAGCGAGTAGTCAGAAGAATTCGCCGGCCCATATTCCCTATTCGCTACTCCCTATTCGCTATTCGCTTGATTACGCCGCTTCAGCCGCGAGGCGCTGCGCCTTCTCGACTGCTTCCTCGATGCCGCCGACCATGTAGAAGGCAGCTTCCGGAAGGTGATCGTAGTCGCCGTTGCAGAGGCCCTTGAAGCCCTTGATGGTGTCGGCGAGGTCGACCAGCTTGCCCGGCGCGCCCGTGAACACTTCGGCGACGAAGAAGGGCTGCGACAGGAAGCGCTCGATCTTGCGGGCGCGGGCCACGGTCTGCTTGTCCTCTTCCGACAGCTCGTCCATGCCCAGGATGGCGATGATGTCCTGCAGCGACTTGTAGCGCTGGAGGATCGACTGCACCTGGCGCGCGACGCCATAGTGCTCTTCTCCGACGACCAGCGGGTCGAGCATGCGTGAGGTCGAATCCAGCGGATCGACGGCCGGGTAGATGCCCTTTTCGGCGATGGCGCGGTTGAGCGTCGTCGTCGCGTCAAGGTGGGCGAACGAGGTCGCCGGCGCCGGATCGGTCAAGTCGTCGGCGGGCACGTAGATGGCCTGCACCGAGGTGATCGAGCCCTTGGTGGTGGTGGTGATGCGTTCCTGCAGCGCGCCCATGTCGGTGGCGAGCGTCGGCTGATAGCCGACCGCCGACGGGATACGGCCGAGCAGAGCCGACACTTCCGAACCCGCCTGCGTGAAGCGGAAGATGTTGTCGACGAAGAACAGCACGTCCTGACCCTGGTCACGGAAATATTCGGCAACCGTCAGGCCGGTCAGGCCGACGCGGGCACGCGCGCCCGGCGGCTCGTTCATCTGGCCGTAGACGAGTGCGGCCTTGGAGCCTTCGCCGCCGCCCTTCTTGTTGACGCCGGATTCGATGAACTCGTGATAGAGATCGTTGCCTTCGCGGGTGCGCTCGCCGACGCCGGCGAACACCGAGTAGCCGCCATGCGCCTTGGCGATGTTGTTGATCAGTTCCTGGATCAGCACGGTCTTGCCGACGCCGGCGCCGCCAAACAGGCCGATCTTGCCGCCCTTGGCGTAGGGAGCCAACAGGTCGAGCACCTTGATGCCGGTGATCAGGATCTGTGCTTCCGTAGACTGCTCGACATAGGTCGGAGCCGGCTGGTGGATGGAGCGCATTTCGATCGCGTCGACAGGGCCTTCTTCGTCGACCGGCTCGCCGATGACATTGATGATGCGGCCGAGCATGCCCGGGCCGACCGGCACGGTGATCGGCGCGCCGGTGTCACGCACGTCCTGGCCGCGAACCAGACCTTCGGTCGAGTCCATGGCGATGCAGCGCACGGTGTTTTCGCCCAAATGCTGGGCAACTTCGAGCACGAGGCGGTTGCCGACATTGGTCGTTTCGAGCGCGTTCAGGATCGCCGGCAGGTGATCGCCGAACTGCACGTCGACAACGGCGCCGATGACCTGGCGAACCTTGCCTACAACGCCGGTTGCCTTGCTGGCCACGGCGGCCGTCCTGGCCGGAGCTGCCTTCGCTGCTGGAGCCTTGGCCGCCGCCTTCGCGGGGGCTGCGGTCTTCGCGGCTGCTGCCTTCGGAGCTGCCTTCTGGGGGGTCGCTGCTTTCGCCATCGTCTTTACCCTTTTTCGTCCTTTGTTTCTCACGCGATCCGGTCGCGGGTCGATGACCCGCGGACCGCGCCTAGAGCGCCTCGGCGCCCGAAATGATTTCGATCAGTTCCTTGGTGATCTGCGCCTGCCGCTGTCGGTTGTAGGTGATCGACAGCTTGTTGATCATCTCGCCGGCGTTGCGCGTCGCATTGTCCATGGCGCTCATCTTGGCGCCCATTTCGCCGGCCGCGTTTTCGAGCAGCGCCCGGAAAACCTGCACCGAGATGTTGCGCGGAATGAGGTCGGAGAGAATTTCGCCCGGCTCCGGTTCGTACTCATAGACGGCGTTTCCGCCATCCGTCACTTCCGCCTGAGCCGAAGCAACGCCCGCCGGAATGATCTGCTGCGCTGTCGGAATCTGGCTGATCACCGACTTGAACTGCGAATAGAACAACGTGCAGATGTCGAAGCTGCCCTCGTTGAAGAGCTGGATGACCTTCTTGGCGATGGCATCGGCGTTGACGAAACCAAGCGTCTTGACCTCGCGCAGATCGACGCGGTCGATGATCAACGACGCATAGTCGCGGCGCAGGATGTCGAAACCCTTCTTGCCGACGCAGATGATCTTGACGTGCCTGCCGTCGGCCAGCAGCTTGCGGATATGGTCTCGCGCGTGACGGGCGATCTGCGAATTGAAGCCGCCGCACAGGCCGCGCTCGGCAGTGCAGACGACGAGCAGATGCACGTCATCCTTGCCAGTGCCGGTCATCAGCGCCGGGGCGTCGCCACCGCCGCCGATCGCCTGGGTGATGTTGGCCAGCACGGAACCCATGCGCTCCGAATAGGGGCGCGCCGCTTCCGCGGCCTCTTGCGCGCGGCGCAGCTTCGCCGCGGCGACCATCTGCATCGCCTTGGTGATCTTCTGCGTCGCCTTGACCGAGGCGATGCGATTACGAAGGTCTTTTAATGAAGGCATGCTTCAAACCTGATCCCGTCTTGTCTCATCCCGACTGGCGCTTCGCTCAGGCGAAGGTCTTGGCGAAAGCGTCGATCTCGGCCTTCAGCTTGGCGCGCAGATCGTCCGACAGCGCCTTTTCCTTGCGGATGGCGTCGAGAATGTCCTTGCCGGCTGCACGCATGTGGCTGAGCAGGCCATGCTCGAACTTGCCGACCTGATTGACCGGCAGTTTGTCGAGATAGCCGTTGACGCCAGCAAAGATCACCGCGACCTGCTCTTCCGTCTTCAGCGGCGAAAACTGCGGCTGCTTGAGGAGTTCGGTCAGGCGCGACCCGCGGTTGAGCAGACGCTGCGTGGCGGCGTCGAGATCCGAGCCGAACTGCGCGAAGGCCGCCATTTCGCGGTACTGCGCGAGCTCGCCCTTGATCGAGCCGGCAACCTGCTTCATCGCCTTGATCTGCGCGGCCGAGCCGACGCGGCTGACCGACAGGCCGACGTTCACGGCAGGACGGATGCCCTGGAAGAACAGGTTGGTTTCGAGGAAGATCTGGCCGTCGGTGATCGAGATCACGTTGGTCGGGATGTAGGCCGACACGTCGTTGGCCTGCGTTTCGATAATCGGCAGTGCGGTCAGCGAACCACCGCCCAGATCGTCGTTGAGCTTGGCGGCGCGCTCGAGCAGGCGCGAATGCAGGTAAAAGACGTCGCCGGGATAGGCTTCGCGGCCCGGCGGGCGGCGCAGCAGCAGCGACATCTGGCGATAGGCGACGGCCTGCTTCGATAGATCGTCATAGCTGATCAGCGCATGCATGCCGTTGTCGCGGAAGTACTCGCCCATGGTGGCGCCGGCGAATGGCGCCAGGAACTGCATCGGCGCCGGATCGGAAGCGGTGGCGGCGATGATGATCGAATATTCGAGCGCGCCGCGCTCTTCCAGCACCTTGACGAACTGCGCGACGGTCGAGCGCTTCTGGCCGACGGCGACGTAGACGCAGTAGAGCTTTTCCTTCTCGGGGCCGTTGTCGTGCACCGACTTCTGGTTGAGCATGGTGTCGAGAATGATAGCGGTCTTGCCGGTCTGGCGGTCGCCGATGACCAGCTCGCGCTGGCCGCGGCCGACCGGGATCAGAGCATCGATTGCCTTGAGGCCGGTCGACATCGGCTCGTTCACCGATTTGCGCGGGATGATGCCGGGCGCCTTGACGTCGACGCGCTTGCGCTCGACTGCCTTGATCGGGCCCTTTCCGTCGATCGGATTGCCGAGCGCGTCGACGACGCGGCCGAGCAGGCCGGGGCCGACGGGAACGTCGACGATGGCGCCGGTGCGCTTGACGATGTCGCCTTCCTTGATGTCGCGGTCGGCACCGAAGATGACGACGCCGACATTGTCGGCTTCGAGGTTGAGCGCCATGCCGCGGATACCGCCCGGGAATTCGACCATCTCGCCGGCCTGGACATTGTCGAGGCCGTAGACACGGGCGATACCGTCACCGACGGACAGCACCTGTCCAACTTCGGAGACCTCGGCCTCCTTGCCGAAATTCTTGATCTGGTCTTTCAGAATTGCGGAAATTTCCGCGGCGCGGATGTCCATCAGCCGACCTCTTTCAGTGCAAGCTTGAGCGAATTGAGTTTGGTTTTGAGCGACGTATCGATCTGGCGCGAGCCCATCTTGACCACCAGCCCGCCAAGCAGCGACGGATCGACGGTGACCGAGATGGCCACGTCCTTGCCGGCAACGCTCTTCAGCGCGGCCTTGAGTTCGGTCTGCTGGGCTGCCGTCAGTTCATGTGCTGAAGTCACTTCGGCAGCAGTCTCGCCACGATGTTCGGCTGATATCTGGCGGAACGCCCTGATCATGCCGGGAATGGCGAACAGCCGGCGGTTGCGGGCGACGACACGCAGGAAATTGCCGGTGAGGCCGGCAATCCCGGCCTTGTCGGCGATCGCCGCGATGGCCTTGGCCTGATCCTCGCTGGAAAACACCGGGCTGTTGATCAGCCTGGTAAGATCGGCGCTGCCTGCCAGCATGGCTTCGAAGCTGTTGAGGTCGGCTTCGACCTTGGCGACGGAATTTGCCTGCAGGGCGAGTTCGAACAGCGAACCCGCATAGCGTTCTGCGACACCTGAGATTGGCGATGACGATTGAGCCACGGACCGTCTTTTCTCTTGTCTGACAGGCCGTAGATTGTTGGCGCGAGCAAAAACTCTGGCTAAATCTTTGACCTTACTGCATTTTTTCGAGCACGGAGGCGCGGCTTCCGCTATCCCCTGCCGAAAGTCGATTGCCGTCTAGCACAGGCATTTTAAGACCGCAATGCGTCGTTCCGCATGGTTTTCAGGCACTATTGTCGCATCCGGCGAAAGTCGCCGCCCTTCCATCGCGGAATCCCTAACGATTCAAGGCAGAAAGCCAAAGGCGAAGGCAAGCGGCAGCGCCGCCAGCGCCAATTCCACCACGATGGAAACCCAATTGAATGGCGTGTTGGCGCCATCCGACATCATCGACAGCAGCCGACCAAAGGCGGTGAACAGCCAGGAGAAGCCAAGCGTCATGTAGATCAGCGGCTGCGCCAAGAGGATGCAGCACAGGCCGACGCCGAGATAGAAGCCCGACATCCTGCCACGCCCCTCGGCGATCGCAGCCGCCTTCTCGGGCTTGGCCTGCAAGCGCAGGATCCGGAAGGCTAGACTGGGTGCCAGAAAAAACAAAAGCCCGAGCAGCACGGTGACGACGGCGCTCGACCACGCCAGCCATTCGCCCTGACTCGTCGGCCACGGAAGCGCATAATCCATCTCGTCCCCTCGAAAATGCCTTTCTTGAAATTCCGCGCATTCTAGCGGAGGAAAAACCCCGCGCCAGATGGCGCCGGGAACTTTAGGAGAGGCGCATCAACCGAGCGCGAATTCCACTGCCGCCTCGGCATGGATGCGCGTCGTGTCGAAGACCGGAATGTCGAAATCCTGCTGGCCGATGAGCATGGTAATCTCGGTGCAGCCCATGATGACGCTGTCGGCCGCCTCTTCGCGGCGCAGGCGTTCGGTCTCGGCGAGATAGGCCGCCTTCGAGATTTCCGTGACGATGCCCTGGCACAGTTCGTCGTAGATGACGCGATGGATCATGTCTCGCCCGGCCGCATCGGGCACGACGGAGCTCAAGCCAAATTTGTCCGCGAGCCGGCCCTTGTAGAAATCCTGCTCCATGGTGAACCGCGTCGCCAGCAGTGCCGGGCGCTGCATGCCGGCGCGCTTGACCGCGACGGCCGTGGCGTCGGCGATGTGGATCAGCGGGATCGACACCGACGCCTGCACCTGGTCGGCCAGTTTGTGCATGGTGTTGGTGCACAGAAGCAAGCCATCCGCGCCGCCGGCCTCGAGCTTGCGCGCCGCTTCGACAAGAAGCACGCCGGCGCCCTCCCAGTCGCCGTGGTGCTGCCGCTCGGCGATCTCAGCGAAGTCGAACGACCACAGCAGCAATTTGGCCGAATGCAGCCCGCCCAGCCGCTCGCGCACGATCTCGTTGAGCAGGCGATAGTAGATGGCCGTCGATTCCCAGCTCATGCCGCCCAGAAGGCCAAGGGTTTTCATAAGGGCTGTTCCTTTGCCGTATAATTCCTATATTATGACCACATGAGACCACAAGGAGATTTGCCGTGAGAACGATGCAGGTTCGGGAGGCCAAGGCAGGGTTCTCGGCGCTCGTCGAGGCCGCAGAGAGCGGAGAGCCCACCATTATCACAAAGCACGGCAAGCCGGCAGCGGCCGTTGTCTCGGTCGAGGACTTACAAAAGCTTTATCCAGCCAAGCGTCGAAACTTCGGGGAGTTTCTCCTGACCTATCCGGGAGGGATCGAGCTTGAAAGGAACGAGTCACCGTCGCGGGATATCGACCTTTGAGCGGTTATCTTCTCGACACTTCCATCTTATCCGCGTTCGCTCCCGGCAGGCCGGCGCTTGCGAAAGACGTCGCCAATTGGATTGTAGCGCAAGGTGAAAAGCAAACGCTCTTCATACCGGTTATTGCGATCACCGAAATCGAGAAAGGCATACGCAAGCTCGATCGCGCTGGGGCCAAAAACCGCGCGGACAGCCTCACCGTCTGGCTCAACGACACCATTGAGGGATTTGCAGATCAGATTCTAGCGGTCAATGCCGATATAGCGCGAAGAGCGGGCCGAATGGAGGAAGCAGTCTCTGCGAAAGGGAAGAATCCGGGCTTGGCGGACATACTGATCGCTGCTACGGCGGTAGCTAACGGGCTCACCGTAGTTACAGCAAACGTCAGGCATTTTGAAGCGCTTGACGTTTGGTGCTGGAATATACTGCAAGACCCGCCGAGCCTCGACTAATCATTTTTACAAAAAGCTTTGCGGGTCGATATCCACCTGCACCCGGACCGAGCCGCGCTGTTTCGGCCCGTTGGCCAGCATGGCGCGGATAAAGCCTTGCATGTCGGCGCGCCGTTCGCCCTGGATCAGCAGGCGGAAACGGTGACGGCCGCCAAGCAGGGACAGCGGTGCCTCGGCCGGCCCCAGCACAAACAGGTCGGTGGCTTCGGGCGCAGAGCGGCGCAGGCCGCGTGCATGGCCCTCGGCTTCGGCTCGCGTCACCGCGCTGACGATGACACCGGCCAGCCGGCCGAAGGGCGGCAGGGCGGCCCGCTCGCGCTCGGCGATCTCGCGCTCGTAAAAGGCCTCGGCGTCACCGGAGACGATCGCCCTCATCACCGGATGGTCCGGCTGGAAGGTCTGTAGCAGGCCGAGGCTCTTCTTACCGGTACGGCCGGCGCGGCCGGTCACCTGGCTGAGCAGTTGGAAGGTGCGCTCGGCGGCGCGCGGATCACCATTAGCAAGGCCGAGATCGGCATCGACGACGCCGACCAGCGTCATGTTGGGGAAATTGTGGCCCTTGGCGACGAGCTGCGTGCCGATGACGATGTCGGCCTCGCCATTGGCGATCGCCTCCAACTCCAATCGCAGCCGCCGCACGCCGCCCATCAGGTCGGACGACAAAACGATGGTGCGCGCGTCGGGAAAATGCGCGACGACCTCTTCGGCGATACGCTCGACACCTGGCCCGCAGGCGACCAGGTGGTCAAGCGTGCCACATTCCGGGCAGGCTTCGGGACGGCGCTCATTGTGCCCGCAATGATGGCAGACCAGCTGGCCGCGAAAGCGGTGCTCGACCAGCCAGGCCGAGCAGACCGGGCAACCGAAGCGATGGCCGCAGACCCGGCATAGCGTCAACGGCGCATAACCGCGCCGGTTTAGGAAGAGCAGCGACTGCTCCTTCCTCTCCAGCGTCTGGCGCATCTGGTCGAGCAGCACCGGCGACAGGAAGCCGCCGCGCGCCGGCGGTGCGCGGCGCATGTCGACTGCCTTGAGATGGGGGAGCGCCGCCTCGGCGAAACGGGCAGAAAGAACGGCTCTGTTGTATTTGCCTTGGCTCGCATTGACCCGGCTTTCCACCGATGGCGTCGCCGACGCCAGCACCACCGGAAAGCTGCCGATATGGCCGCGCACCACCGCCATGTCGCGCGCATTGTAGAAGACGCGATCCTCCTGCTTGTAGGCAGGGTCGTGCTCCTCGTCGACGACGATCAGGCCGAGTTCCTTGAACGGCAGGAACAGCGCCGAGCGCGCGCCGGCGACGACCCGCACGCCGCCTTCCGCCACTTGCCGCCACACTTTTTCGCGCATCCGCGGCGGCAGGTCGGAATGCCATTCGCCCGGCTTGGCACCGAAGCGCTGCTGGAAGCGCTCGAGAAAGGCATGCGTCAGCGCGATTTCCGGTAGCAGGATCAACACCTGCTTGCCCTGGTCGAGCGCGGCCGCCACCGCCTCGAAATAAACCTCCGTCTTGCCCGATCCGGTAACGCCGTCGAGCAGTGCGACATTGAACACGCCGGCTGCGACATTGGCGCGCAGCATCAGCGCCGCGTCGCTCTGGTCCGGCATCAGTTCCGGTGTGGCGTAGATGGAATCGGGCGCGGCCACCACCGGGCGCGGCGGGATCATCACCGTCTCGAAGACGCCTTGCGCCCTCAGGCCGTCGATCACCGTCGACGACACGCCTGCGGCATGAGCCAACCCGGACCGCGTCCAGGCAAGGCCGCCTTCGGCCGTCTCCAGCACCCGCTCCCTGGCGGCCGTCATCCGGTCGGGCACCAGAAGCGTGCGCTGCAGCCCCTCGATCCATGGTTCGGGATCGAATGCTTCCGGTGCCCTGAGCAGCATGCGCGCCACCATGCCCGGTGGCGACAGCGTGTACTGCGCCACCCAATCGACGAAACGGCGCATCGCGCGGTCGATCGGCGGGCAGTCGAAGACCTGCTCGATCGGGCGCAACTTCTTCGCATCGACCTTCTCGACCATGCCATCCCAGACGATGCCGGCTACCTGGCGCGGGCCGAGCGGCACGCGCACGATCGAGCCCGGCACCACGTGCATGCCGGTGGGCACGGCATAGGTGTAGGGGCGTTCGGCGGGCATCGGCACCAGCACCGGTGCGGCTGCGACAAAGGGCGAATCTTCGATCATGAGGCGTGACCTTGCCCTGACTTTGGTCTAGATCAAAGGCCGACCCCGAATGTGCATGGCATGCACATAAAAATCTTCAGGAGACCTGCCATGAAATTTTTTGTCGACACCGCCGATATCAAGGATATCCGTGAGCTGAACGATCTGGGACTGCTCGATGGCGTTACCACCAACCCGTCGCTGATCCTGAAATCCGGCGGCAAGATCTCCGAGGTCACCAAGCAGATCTGCGACATCGTCGAAGGGCCGGTGTCGGCGGAAGTGGTGGCCACCGAATTCAAGGCCATGATGGCGGAGGCCGAGACGTTGGCCAAGATCGCGCCCAATGTCTGCATCAAGGTGCCACTGACGCTCGACGGGCTGAAGGCCTGCAAGACGATCCGCACCCAGATGAACCGTATGGTCAACGTCACGCTGTGCTTCTCGGCCAACCAGGCACTGCTGGCGGCCAAGGCCGGCGCTTCCTTCATTTCGCCCTTCGTCGGCCGTGTCGACGACACCGGCGCGGACGGCATGGAGCTGATCCAGGAGATCCGGCAGATCTACGAAAATTACGATTTCCAGACCGAGATCCTCGTCGCTTCGGTCCGCACGGTGAACCATGTCAAGCAGGCAGCCCTGATCGGCGCCGACGTTGTTACCGCGCCGCCGGCGACGCTGAAGGCGCTGGTCAACCATCCGTTGACCGACAAGGGCCTCGCCGCCTTCCTCGCCGACTGGGCCAAGACCGGCCAGAAGATCGGCTGAGCGATCCGATATCCGATACGAAAAGAAGGCCGGGCAACCGGCCTTTTTATGCGCCGCGGATTGAAGCGACGGCCGATCAATCCGTGCCGTCATCGTCAGGCGCGGTTGCCGACGGGCGCCGCCCCATGATGATTTCGCGTTTGCCGACATGGTTGGGTGCCCCGACCAACCCTTCCTTTTCCATGCGTTCGACCAGGGATGCGGCGCGGTTGTAACCGACGCCCAGGCGGCGCTGGATGTATGACGTCGAACACTTCTTGTCGCGCACCACCACCTTGACCGCCTCGTCGTAGATGGAATCACTGTCTTCGGCTGCAGCCGATCCCTTGTCGAAGACCGCGCCTTGGTCGGCTTCGACTTCTTCCTCATCCTCGTCGGCTGTCACGGTTTCCAGATATTCAGGCCGGCCCTGCGCCTTCAGATGTGCCACGACGTGCTCGACCTCCGCATCTGAAACGAAGGGACCATGCACGCGGGAAATGCGCCCCCCACCCATCATGTGCAACATGTCGCCCTGGCCGAGGAGCTGTTCGGCGCCCTGCTCGCCAAGGATGGTGCGGCTGTCGATCTTGGACGTCACCTGGAAGGAAATCCGGGTTGGGAAATTGGCCTTGATGGTGCCTGTGATGACATCGACGGAAGGGCGCTGCGTTGCCATGATCAGGTGAATGCCGGCAGCGCGCGCCATCTGCGCCAGACGCTGGATGGCGCCTTCGATCTCCTTGCCGGCGACCATCATCAGGTCGGCCATCTCGTCGACGATGACGACGATGTAGGGCATTGGCGCAAGATCGATTTCCTGCTGTTCGAAAAGCGGCTCGCCGGTGCCCTTTTCGAAACCGGCCTGCACGGTCATGACAACCGTCTCGCCCTTGTCGCGGGCAGCGGCCGCACGCTCATTGTAGCCATCGATGTTGCGCACACCGAGCCGAGCCATCTTGCGATAGCGGTCCTCCATTTCGCGCACCGCCCACTTTAGCGCGGTGACGGCTTTCTTGGGGTCCGTGACGACGGGCGTCAGAAGATGCGGAATGCCGTCATAAACGGAGAGTTCGAGCATCTTGGGATCGACCATGATCAGCCGGCATTCCTCCGGCTTCAGCCGGTAGAGCAACGACAGGATCATGGTGTTGATGGCAACCGACTTGCCGGAGCCGGTGGTTCCGGCCACGAGCAGGTGAGGCATCTTCGCCAGTTCGGCGATGACCGGCTCACCGCCGATCGTCTTGCCCAGGCAAAGCGCCAGCTTGCAACTGGTCCTGCGGAAGCCCTCCGATTCAATCAGCTCGCGGAAATAGACGGTTTCGCGCGTCTCGTTCGGAAGCTCGATGCCGATGACGTTGCGACCAGGCACGACGGCGACGCGCGCCGAAATCGCCGACATGGAGCGGGCTATATCATCGGCAAGCCCGATGACACGGGAGGATTTTACCCCCGGCGCCGGCTCGAACTCATAGAGCGTGACGACCGGGCCGGGGCGAACATGAATGATCTCGCCACGCACCCCGAAATCCTCGAGCACGCTTTCCAACAAATCCGCGTTCTGCTCGAGCCGCTCCTGCGACATGTAGAAGCCTTGCCCCTCCGGGGGCTGCTGCAACAGCTCTTCCGAAGGAAGCTCATAAAGGTCGCCCGCCGTTGACAGCACAATATTCCCGGCCCTTGGCAAGCACGGAGAGCGAGCACCGGCGGCCCTGACAGTGACATCCACGCCGGCCGGCGAAGGAACGGCATCGCTTTTAGCAGCGAGGATTGCGGCAGCTTCGGCCCGGAGCGGAATGCTCGCAGATACGTCAGGCTGGACGACGACCTGGTTCGAGTTAGCCGGCAAAACGTCCGGCAGCGGCTTCGAGGCCTGACCTGGAAGCCATTCGATGACGCGAAACAGCGAGGTGGCATCGGTCGGCGAGCGGTTGTCGAGCCGCTCACGGGCGATGACAGGCGCTGCGACGACCGGTGCCGGCGAGGTTGGGCTGGCCTGCCGGGCCTGTGACGAAACATCGACCAGATAGGGCGCCATAGCCTCGAAGAAGGCGTGATCCGAAAGATAGGGCCAGCGCAGTTTTTCGGCAGTGGCCGGTTTGATCGGCGCGCCCGGAGCGGCAGCCCCGCGCGCGGAAGCTCGTCCCGTTGCTGCCGTCACCGGAGCTACGACACTCACCTTCTCTCTGGCCCGTCCCGGAAGAGCGAGAGACGCGGCCGGCGTTGATGGTCTTTGCGTGGCGGCTCCGCGGCCGGCCAGCGGCTGGGAGGCTGGGGTTTTCACCGAGGCCGGCAACGCCAGGAGCGAGGGCACGGAGGATGCCTGATCGACCACGGCTTGCGCGACTGTTTGCGGCGTGGGGAGCGCGTCTGTATCGCCTTGCTCGGCAACACGCTCGTGCTGCGGGCGTTGCTTCTTGGCTTCATAGTCTGGTGTGCGGGTGAAACGCACGTTGGGCGCGAGGAAGAAGTATTCCTGCCAGGCAGGACTTTCGATATCGCCGCTTTTCAAAGACGCGTTGCTCGCCTCCGCGCCCCTTGGCTCCATATAAGGCCGCCTGTTGCCGCCGAGATCGACAATCGGCGCGGAATAGCCGGCCTGGTGCGTGCCGGGCTGCCGGCCATCCAGTCCCTTGTGGGCCGGACGATCAAGATCGCCTGTCGCGGCTGAAGACGTTCGCTGCCCGCCCTTGTCACGCTTCACCTCGGGATCATCAGGCGACGCTGCCTTCAATAAATTGACCCGGGAAAAACGCCTGGCTTCCATTCTCAAGACTCACTCTGAACTGTTGCCGAGCAATAGGGAGCGAGTGGTTAACAGTTGCTTCCCGAATGGATCGCCAACGATCCTTGGACAGCAAAATCGTCGTGACAGCCTCTTCGAACGACGCAACCGAATCGTCATCTCACAGCGCACGCCGCTGGCGCGACCTGCCCGCTGTGCTGGGGCGGCGGATGGCGTCTCTTCGCGGCGATGCAGGACGTCTCTATCCGGGAACCTGATCGTGATCTCACAATCATCCCACCATGCTTGGGCCGCTAGGCCGATGGCCGTGCTAGCTGGCCTTGGCGTGCCTGACCAGATCCTGGGCGATGGACAATTGCAGCGCTTCGGCCAGTTCGCGCGCGGCGCGATTCTCGGCGTCGATCTGCGCCCGGTACGCGGCGAACTCCTGACGCGGCCTGTCGAAGGACGAGGTGATCGAACGCTTGCCGGATGCGATCACCACACCGGTCTTCACATCGGACAGCGTATAGTTGCCAGTCAGCGTCACTGAACCGGCGGTCGGTTCGTCCTCGTTGGTCCCAACCTGCACAAGTGCCGCGGATTCGACGGCTTCGGTCACGCCGAGATTGAGCGAATAGGCCGGTGAGGCCGGCTCGCCGGCACCTCGTCCAAACCCGAAAATCAGATCGTTGCGCACCTGCTGGGCATAACGCGAGTTGACCGGCTTGATGGCGATCGAAGCCAGTTCGGCATTGGCGCTCGCCTGCGAACCCGACAGCGACGCGCTCGAATAGAGCGGCCGCACGGTGCAGGCCGAGACAAGCGCGAGCGAGCCGACCAGGCCGGCGAACGCGATATGGCGCAGCACATGGCTCAGCCCTGTCTTTTCCCGATCAGGCAACGACATTGACGATCCTCTGCGGCACGATGATCACCTTGCGCGGAGCCTTTCCTTCGAGCGCTTTCTGCACGAAGTCGAGAGCCAATACCGCTTTTTCGACCGCACCTTGGTCCGCGTCGCGGGCAATTGTCAAATCTCCCCGCTTCTTGCCGTTGACCTGCACCGGATAGGTGACTTCGTTGTCGACGACCAGCGCCGGATCGAACGCCGGCCACGGCCGTTCGGCAACCAGATCGGTGCCGCTGAGCGTTTCCCAGCACTCCTCTGCCAGATGCGGCATGACCGGTGCGATCAGATGCACGAGAATCTCCACGGCCTGCCGGCAGGCACCCTTGAGTGCTGCATCAGCCTTGCCTTCGGCCACCTCGTTGAGCGGCGAGGTCAGCGCGTTGGCCAGTTCGTACATGCGGGCGATGGCGCGGTTGAAAGCCAGCTTCTCGATATCCTCACCGACCGCCTTCAGGATCTTGTGCGCGGCCTTGGAAACCACAGCGGCCTCGTCGCTGCCAGCCGCCGCGGGCTCGATGCCGGCCAACGTTTCGGCCGCCGTCGACACCAGGCGCCAGATGCGCTGGATGAAGCGATGCGCGCCGGCGGCGCCATCGTCGGTCCATTCAACGTCGCGCTCTGGCGGCGAATCCGACAGCATGAACCAGCGCGCCGTGTCGGCGCCATAGCCATCGGTGATGTCTTCCGGACTGACCGTGTTCTTCTTCGACTTCGACATCTTNGTGGGCGCCAGCCAGCGGCCATTCGATGCCGAGCCGACGCGATAGGTCTCGTGCACCACCATGCCTTGCGTGAACAGCCCTTTGAACGGCTCGGCCAGATCGACATGACCGGCCTCGCGCATGGCACGGGTGAAGAAGCGGGAATAGAGCAAGTGCAGGATCGCGTGCTCGATGCCGCCAATATACTGGTCGACAGGCAGCCATTCATTGGCCGCCTTGGGATCAGTCGGTTCATGCGCCCAGGGTGCTGTGAAGCGCGCGAAATACCAGGACGAATCGACGAAGGTGTCCATCGTGTCGGTTTCGCGCCGCGCATCTCTACCGCATTGCGGGCATTTCACATGCCGCCATGTCGGATGCCGGTCGAGCGGATTGCCCGGCCGGTCGAAATCGACATCGTCGGGCAACTTGACCGGCAGGTCGGCTTTCGGCACCGGCACCACGCCGCAATCCTCGCAATGGATCATCGGGATCGGGCAGCCCCAGTAGCGCTGGCGCGAAATGCCCCAGTCGCGCAGGCGGAAATTCACCTTGCGCTCCGCCATCGGCCGGTTGCCGATGGTCTTCTGTTCCAGCAGCTTCGCCACCTCGTCGAAAGCCTGATCCGGCTTCATGCCGTCGAGGAAGCGCGAGTTGATCATCACGCCATCGTCGACAAAGGCTTGATCGATGATCTGGAAGCTTGCCGGATTCTCGCCTTCCGGCATCACCACCGGGATAACCGGCAGGCCGTATTTGGTGGCGAAGTCGAGGTCGCGCTGGTCGCCGGACGGACAGCCGAAGATGGCGCCGGTGCCGTATTCCATCAGCACGAAATTGGCGACATAGACAGGCAGCGTCCAGCTGTCGTCAAACGGATGGACGACGCGGATACCGGTGTCAAAGCCCTTCTTCTCAGCCGTCTCAAGCGCCGCCACCGAGGTGCCCATATGGCTGATATCCTCGATGAACCTCGCCAGCGCCGGATTGCCTTCCGCAGCCTTCTTGGCCAGCGGATGATCGGCGGCGACAGCCATGAAGGAAGCGCCGAAGATGGTGTCGGGCCGTGTCGTATAGACTTCCAGCTCATGCTCGCCACCGACAGCATCTGCCAGCGGCCAACGGATCAGGAGGCCTTCCGAGCGGCCGATCCAGTTCTGCTGCATCAGCTTCACTTTTTCCGGCCATTCCTCGAGGCCGTCGAGCGAATCCAGCAGATCCTGCGCAAAGTCGGTGATCTTGAAGAACCACTGCGTCAGTTCGCGCTGTTCCACCAGCGCGCCCGAGCGCCAGCCGCGCCCGTCGATGACCTGCTCGTTGGCGAGCACGGTCATGTCCTCCGGATCCCAGTTGACCTTGGAGGACTTGCGCGTCACCAGCCCCTTCTCGACGAAATCGAGGAACAGCATCTGCTGGCGATGGTAGTAGTCGACGTCGCAGGTGGCGAATTCGCGCGCCCAGTCCAGCGACAGGCCCATAACCTTGAGCTGCTCGCGCATGGTGGCGATGTTTTGATAGGTCCATTCCTTGGGATGGACCTTGTTCTGCATCGCCGCGTTCTCGGCCGGCATGCCGAACGCGTCCCAGCCCATCGGGTGCAGCACGTTGAAACCCTTGGCCCGCTTGTAGCGTGCCACGACGTCACCCATCGTGTAGTTGCGGGTGTGGCCGATATGGATCCGCCCCGACGGATAGGGGAACATCTCCAGCACGAAGTATTTCGGGCGCGGATCGTCATTGTGCGCTTCGAACAGCTTCTTGGCGTCCCAGGCCTTCTGCCATTTGGGCTCTGACGCGCGCGGATTGTATCGTTCGGTTGCCATGGGATTATTTTCACTTAAAAGCATGCGCGAACTGCGGGCAACGGCTCGGCAGTTCAGGGAATGTGGTCCGGGTGTTCACCATGGTTTGGCAAACCCGTCAACCATATGGGTATCGCGTCTGACAAAAACGCGGGCCAAAACAGCAGGATTTGCATATGGGCGACGCCGTTCAGCAGTTTTTCACGGTCAAGGCCAGGATTGCTGCGGCGGAACACGAGGCTGGCCGCCAGGCTGGAGCGGTGACGCTGGTCGCGGTTTCCAAGACTTTTGACGCCGCCGACATACGCCCGGTCATCGAGGCCGGCCAGCGCGTCTTCGGCGAAAACCGGGTGCAGGAAGCGCAAGGCAAATGGCCGGCGCTGAAGGAGGCATTTGCGGATATCGAACTGCATCTGATCGGCCCGCTGCAGTCGAACAAGGCGAAAGAGGCGGTGACGTTGTTCGATGTCATCGAGACGGTCGATCGCGAGAAGATCGCCGCCGAACTTGCCAAGGAGATCGCCAGGCAAGGCCATGCGCCAAGGCTTTATGTCCAGGTCAACACCGGCTCCGAGCCGCAGAAGGCCGGCATCGAGCCGCGCCAGGCCGTCGCCTTCGTCGCCCGCTGCCGCGATGTGCACGGCCTCGCCATCGAGGGCCTGATGTGCATCCCGCCAGCTGATGAAAATCCGGGTCCGCACTTTGCCCTGCTGGAGAAGCTTGGCCGTGAGGCCGGCGTCGCCAAGCTGTCGATGGGCATGTCCGGCGACTACGAGACTGCAGTCGCCTTCGGCGCCACCAGCGTCAGGGTCGGTTCCGCGATCTTCGGCATTCGATAGCCATTGATAGTTGCAGTTCGAGCGCGGCATTTCTTGCTGCCTCACCGCAACAATGCTATATCTAGCCAAGCTAGCTAGGAAGCATTCGCATGAACTGGCATCTTCAGGACGCAAAGAACAATTTTTCCAAGGTGGTTCAACGCGCGCGCAGCGAGGGACCGCAGACGGTGACCCTGCGCGGCGAGCGCGCCGCAGTGGTGCTCTCTGCGGAAGACTACGACCGCTTGGCCGGAAAGAAGAAAAGCCTTGCCGAGTATCTTTTGACGGGCCCGGTCTGGGACGATGATTTCGCCGAGGAGGTCAACCGTCGCTCGGATACGATGATTCGGGATGTCGACCTCTGATGTACCTGCTCGACACGAACATCGTTTCGGACGTGCAGAGGCGGCTACCCAAGCCGACTGCGTGGCTGGCTTCGATCGATCCGGACTCCCTGAATCTCAGCGTCATCACAATTGGTGAAATCGAACGCGGAATCGTCAAGCAGCGTAAGGTCGATGCTGAAAGGGCCACGCGTCTCGATATGTGGCTGCGCGAGCTTCGCCGCGACAACGCCGACCGCATTCTTGCCGTTACGGAAGATGTCGCGTTGGCTTGGGGGCGCATCACTGCTGGTCGTACACGGGGCAGCGCCGACACGCTCATCGCGGCAACCGCGCTTGTCCATGACCTCATTCTCGTGACCTGCAATGTTGCCGACTTTGATAATACCGGCGTGACGGTCTTCAATCCCTGGGTGATCTGACCCGTCCCACATTGCCACAAAGCCCGGAGGTTGGATGCGGCAGCCGCGTCATAGCATCGCATTGCGATGCCGCGCCCCCTCCCTACCTCCGTCGGAGACCTGAGCGACCGTCATGGCCGTTCCTTTGCAATGTCGAAGGAGGGCATCATGAACAACGAACACCTTTCCCCCAATCAACCCCGTGACCGGCCTCACAACCGGCATGTCTCCGACCGGCTGCATCCAGACATCTACGGTCTGATTGCTGGGCTTGCCGGGTGGTACGCATTGTCCGCCTGGGCAGGCTTCGGCGGCAGCAGCTACGCCGATTATCTTCTCGTCGTCATGACCGGCTTCCTTGTTATGGCGGTGGCGTTGCCGGCCGTCGCCGGGCATGTCTGGTATCGGCACCGCCCGTGGACACCCGCGAGCATCGGCAGCTTCGAGGATTGGATCGCCGGCGAATTCGATCTCGGCCAGGGCAACCGCGTTGCCTCCAAGAGAGCGCTGCTCGAAATTCTGCTGCCGCTTGCCGCCGTCGCCTTCGGCATGACAGCCTTCGCGATCGTGGCGCTACTGGCCAGCTGACCGTCGGGCACGTCCAGGCATTGGCCAGATGAGAAATTCTTTGGGCCAACACTAGAAACGAAACGTACCGTTCCTATTTGTTTTGTGTCGTCACAAACTCTCTGGAGCCTCCACCATGCGTTATAACCAGCTTGGAAATACGGGGATGTTCGTCTCCGAACTCTGCCTCGGCACCATGACCTTCGGTGCCGCCGGCGAAAATGCCCAATGGGGCCTGATCGCCAGCCTCGACCAGAAGGGCGTCAACGAGATCGTTGCCCGCTCGCTCGCCGCCGGGGTCAATTTCTTCGACACCGCCGACGTCTACTCCTTCGGCGCGTCCGAACGGCTGCTCGGCCAGTCGCTCAGGGATCTCGGCGTCAACAGACAGAATGTTGTCATCGCCACCAAGGTGCACGGCGCCATGGGCGAAGGCCCAAACCAGCGTGGCTCGTCACGCGGCCACATCATGGATTCGGTCGACGCCAGTCTCGAGCGGCTGCAGCTCGACCATATCGATCTCTATCAGCTGCACGGCACCGACACCGTGGCGCCGATCGACGAGANCGGCTGCAGCTCGACCATATCGATCTCTATCAGCTGCACGGCACCGACACCGTGGCGCCGATCGACGAGACGCTGCGGGCGCTGGACGATCTCGTTGCAAGCGGCAAGGTCCGCTATGCCGGTGTCTCTAACTGGCAGGCCTGGCGCATCGCCAAGGCGCTCGGCATCGCCGACCGCAAGGGTTTTGCTCGCTTCGAGACCGTCCAGTCGTATTACTCGATAGCCGGTCGCGACCTTGAACGCGAGATCGTGCCGCTGCTCAATGAGGAGAAGCTCGGCCTGATGGTGTGGTCGCCGATGGCCGGCGGACTGCTGTCGGGTAAATACGGGCCCGGCGCACCGGGCAATGGCGAAGGGCGCCGCGCTTCCTTCAACTTCCCACCGGTCAACGAGGACCGCGCCTGGGCGGCTGTGGCCGTCATGCGCGAGATCGCCAAAAAGCATGACGTGAGTGTCGCGACAGTCGCGCTGGGCTATGTTCTGGCCAAACCCTTCGTGATGAGCGTCATCATCGGCGCGAGCCGCATGGAGCAGCTGGAGCAGAATCTTGCGGCGACGCAGCTGAGGCTCGACGCCGACGATCTTGTCCGCCTCGATGATGTCAGCGCCTTGCCGGCCGAATATCCCGGCTGGATGCTGGAGCGTCAGGCTGCCGGCCGGCGTCCGGCGCCGTTCACGCCGAAACCATAACGCGGCCAATGCCGACATCTCGGGAGCCCATGGGCTCCCGAGTGCCAGTCAGCTCAGCCGAACGCTCTCCCCGAGAAAATCGAGAAAGGCGCGCACCCGCGCCGGCAGATGCCGGCCTTGGCCGACATAGACGGCGTGGGTGGCCTCCTCATCGCCTGGATTGAAATCCTCGAGCAGCGGCACCAGCCGGCCGGCAGCGATATCGGCCGCCACGTGCCAGCGGGCCAGCCGGGCGATGCCCGCGCCCGCCAACGCCATCAGCCGCATTGCCTCGCCATCGCTCACCAGCGTGTTGCCGATGATTGGAACCATGATGGAGTTGCCAGCCGCATCGAGAAAAGGCCAACCGTCGAGGTGCCGCACGAAACCGAAGCCCATGCGGTTGTGCCTGTCGAGATCGGTCGGTGTCAGCAGCGTCCCGTGCGTTTCGACGTATGAGGGCGCCGCGACGACCACCACCGGGCTTTGCCCAAGCTTTCGCGCCATCAGCCGTGATTCGCTGAGCGGCCCGGCACGAATGGCGACGTCGGCACGTTCCGCCATCAGGTCGATGACGCTGTCGCTCAGCACCAGATCGACCGAAATCTCGGGATAGCGCTCGAGGAAGCGCGGCAGCAGCGGGATCAGCCGGTGCACTCCGAAGGGAACGTAGGTGTTGACGCGCAGCCGTCCGCGCGGTGCCGCACCCGCCGCGGCCTCCTGCTCGGCCGCCGCCATGTCGGCGAGGATACGCAGGCCGCTTTCGTAGAACGCGGTGCCTTCCGGCGTCAGTTGCAGTTTTCGCGTCGAACGGCTGACCAGCCGCGCGCCGAGCCGCGCCTCCAGCCGCGCGATCAGCTTGCTGACCGCCGACGGCGTCATCCGCAATGCGCGTGCCGCGGAGGAAAAACTACCGTCCTCGACAACACGAACGAAGACTTCGATCTCGCCGGAGCGATTGATGTCGGGTCTAGCCATCTGTGAATCTATTTCACAGAAAATATGCCCAGAGCAAGTCTGGTTCACAATGCACGGTGACACGATCTTTCGGGCCGGGGCGCGGGACGGCGCTCCTCGCCATCGAAGTGGAAACCGCCATGCCTCTTGCTCTCTACGCTCTCGCCGCCGGTGCCTTCGGCATCGGTGTCACCGAATTCGTCATCATGGGTCTGCTGCTCGATGTCAGCAAGGATCTCGGCGTCTCGATCTCGGCCGCCGGCCAGCTCATTTCCGGCTATGCGCTTGGCGTCGTCATCGGCGCGCCGTTGCTGACCATCGCCACCGGCAACTGGCCGCGCAAGACCGTGCTTCTGGCGCTGATGGCGATCTTCACGCTTGGCAATCTAGCCTGTGCGCTGGCGCCAGACTACTGGACTTTGATGGGCGCCCGCATCATCACCGCCTTTGCCCATGGCACCTTCTTCGGCGTCGGCTCTGTTGTCGCCACCGGACTGGTCGCACCCAACAGGAAGGCCTCGGCGATCGCGCTGATGTTCACCGGCCTGACCATCGCCAACATCCTCGGCGTGCCCTTCGGCACCTGGCTCGGCCAGACCTTTGGCTGGCGCGCGACTTTCTGGGTGGTGACCCTAGTCGGTCTGGCGGCTTTCGCCGTTATCCTGGCTCTGGTGCCACGCAGCCGGATAGCGCCCGAAAAGAGCGAGCTCCGCGCCGATCTGGCTGTGCTGCGCCGCACGCCCGTCCTGCTCGGCCTCGCCACCACCGTGCTCGGCTATGCCGGTGTCTTCATGGTCTTCACGTACATCGCCCCGCTGCTGACCGAGATAAGCGGCTTCAAGGAAGCGGCGGTATCGCCGATCCTACTCGTCTTCGGCGGCGGTCTCATCGCCGGCAATCTCGTGGGCGGCAAGGTCGCCGACCGCTGGCTGGTGCCGGCCGTGCTCGGCAGTCTGGTGGTGCTGGCAGTGGTGCTCGCCACCATGACCTTCGCCATCCACAGCCAGGTGATGGCCGTGATCTATGTCGGCCTGCTTGGCGTTGCCGCCTTCGCCACCGTGGCACCGCTGCAGATGTGGGTGCTGGACAAGGCGCAAGGTGCGGGCCAGAGCCTCGCCTCGTCCTTCAACATTGCCGCCTTCAACCTCGGCAACGCCGCAGGTGCCTGGCTCGGTGGCGTGGTGATTACCCATGACCTCGGCCTTGGTGCGCTCACCTGGGTCGCCGCCCTCCTGCCGCTCACGGCACTCGCCGTGGCGGGACTGGCGTTGCGTCTCGATCGCCACGTCACGCTCGGCGCGCCTGCCTCCGTCCGGTCGTGAATATCTGAACCGGATCGCTTTCGACACCCTTCTTCCACACCACCAGGAGCAAGAAAATGGACTATCGACGTCTCGGTGCATCAGGCCTGAGAGTGCCCGCACTCTCGTTTGGCGCGGGAACCTTTGGCGGTTCCGGCCCACTGTTCGGCGCCTGGGGCAACAGCGACGCCAGGGAAGCGCGGCGGCTGATCGACATCTGCCTTGAAGCCGGCGTCAATTTGTTCGACACCGCCGACGTCTACTCGAATGGTGCCTCGGAACAGGTGCTTGGCGAAGCCATAAAAGGCCGCCGCGACGCCGTGCTGATCTCGACCAAGACTTCGCTGCCGATGGGCGACGGCCCCGCCGATTATGGCTCGTCGCGTTCGCGGCTGATCAAGTCGGTAGACGCCGCGTTGAGACGTCTCGGCACCGACTACATCGACCTTTTGCAGCTACATGCCTTCGATGCCGGCACGCCTGTCGAGGAGGTTCTGTCGACGCTGGACGAACTCGTACGCGCCGGCAAGTTGCGCTATGTCGGCGTCTCCAATTTTTCCGGCTGGCAAGTGATGAAGTCGCTGGGGGAAGCCGACAAGCACGGCTACCCGCGCTATGTCGCGCATCAGGTCTACTACTCGCTGGTCGGCCGCGACTATGAATGGGAGCTGATGCCGCTTGGCCTCGACCAGGGCGTCGGCGCGCTGGTGTGGAGCCCGCTCGGCTGGGGCCGCCTGACCGGCAAGATCCGCCGTGGCCAGGCTTTGCCGGAAAAGAGCCGGCTGCACGACACGGCAAGCTTCGGGCCACCGGTCGAGGACGAGCATCTCTACCGGGTCATGGATGCGCTGGACGCGGTGGCCGGGGAAACCGGCAAGATCGTGCCGCAGATCGCCATCAACTGGCTGCTGCAGCGCCCGACCGTATCGTCGGTCATCATCGGCGCCCGCAACGAGGAACAGCTGCGCCAGAACCTTGGCGCTGTCGGCTGGAATTTGACGCCGGAGCAGATGAAAAAGCTTGACGCGGCGAGCGAAGTCACCGCGCCCTATCCGTATTTCCCCTATCGCCGCCAGGAAGGCTTCGCCCGGCTGAACCCGCCGGCGGTGTGAGTTGGCGACCCCTGAACGGCGGCCCTGCCGCCGTTCAGTGCAAGACGAACTCGCCATCCACCTTGCGCCATTCATTCGGCGCGATCAGCTTCTGGTGTGTGTAGCTGATCGAATGCAGCGGCCCGTCGAGCTTGGCCTTCCAGAATTCGATGAACTTGATCAGCACCGGAAACGTCGGCGCCAGATCGTAGTCCTGCCAGATGAAGCTCTGCAATAGATGCGGATGATCGGGGAAATGATAGAGAATCTTGGCCGTGGTCAGGCCATAGCCTTTGAACATCAGGTCCATTTCGGAATGGTCGCGCATGGCAGTCCTCTTGGGCGGTCTCTGGTTGAGTCTCCTTTCCTCCCAAGGTCAGAGTGTGCGCGCCGTTGCTTAACTGTCTATTGATTTTTCCTGATCGAGAACGGGTTTTCCGCGCGAAAACATGCAGTTAGCAGCGAGCTGATCTGAGTGCTGACAGCCTTGGATAGGCCCCCTGCGGCATCCCGCCGCGCGAATCCAACGTCTAATATTGCGATGACGGACGAACTGGTAATAATGCCGCCGAATTCGCGGCAGCTTTGCTGCGATCCCGCCGGCGTTTCAAGCCGGCGGATCGGTTTGGGAGGGAAGTCCGGAATGTCCGAGGTTCATGTCCATCGCGTCCAGCCGGCGTGGAAGAAAAACGCGCTGATCGACAATGACACCTACCTGAAATGGTATGCCGACAGCGTCAAGAACCCGGACAAGTTCTGGGGCAAGCACGGCAAGCGCATCGACTGGTTCAAGCCTTACAGCAAGGTCAAGAACACCTCCTTTGATGGCAAGGTCTCGATAAAATGGTTCGAGGACGGGCTGACCAACGTCTCGGTCAACTGCATCGACCGGCACCTGAAGAAGCGGGGCAACCAGACCGCCATCATCTGGGAAGGCGACAATCCCTACGACGACAAGAAGATCACCTACAACGAGCTCTACGAGCATGTCTGCCGGCTTGCCAATGTGATGAGGAAGCACGGCGTCAAGAAGGGCGACCGCGTCACCATCTACATGCCGATGATCCCGGAAGCCGCCTATGCGATGCTGGCCTGCACTCGGCTAGGCGCGATCCACTCGATCGTCTTCGGCGGCTTTTCGCCGGACGCGCTGGCCGGTCGCATCGACGATTGCAAGTCGACCTTCGTCATCACCGCCGATGAGGGCCTGCGTGGCGGCAAGCCGATCCCGTTGAAGGACAACGCCGACAAGGCGATCGACATCGCCGCGAAGGCCGGAACGAAAGTCGAAAAGGTGGTGGTCGTGCGCCGCACCGGCGGCAAGACCGGCTGGGTGGCCGGACGCGACGTCTGGTACCATGACGAGGTCGCGACGGTCAGGCCTGAGTGCAAGCCGGAGAAGATGAAGGCCGAGGATCCGCTGTTCATCCTCTATACCTCGGGCTCGACCGGCAAGCCGAAGGGCGTGCTGCATACCACCGCCGGCTACCTCGTCTACGTCTCGATGACGCACCAATATGTCTTCGACTACCATGACGGCGATATCTACTGGTGCACCGCCGACGTCGGCTGGGTGACCGGACACAGCTACATCGTCTACGGCCCGCTCGCCAACGGCGCCACCACGCTGATGTTCGAAGGCGTGCCGAACTATCCGTCGCAGTCGCGCTTCTGGGACGTCATCGACAAGCACAAGGTCAACATCTTCTACACCGCGCCGACGGCGCTGCGCGCGCTGATGGGCGCCGGCGATGCGCATGTCACCAAGACGTCGCGCAAATCGCTGCGTGTGCTGGGTTCGGTCGGCGAGCCGATCAACCCGGAAGCCTGGGAGTGGTATTTCAACGTCGTCGGCAACGGCAAGGTGCCGATCGTCGACACCTGGTGGCAGACCGAGACCGGCGGCATCCTGATCACGCCGCTGCCTGGCGCCACCGATCTCAAGGCAGGTTCGGCGACGCGGCCGTTCTTCGGCGTCAAGCCGCAACTGCTCGACGGCGAAGGCAAGGTGCTGGAGGGTGCCGCAGACGGCAATCTGTGCATCACCGATTCCTGGCCCGGCCAGATGCGCACCGTCTATGGCGATCACGATCGCTTCATCCAGACCTATTTCTCGACCTATAAGGGCAAGTACTTCACCGGCGACGGCTGCCGCCGCGACGCCGACGGCTATTATTGGATCACCGGCCGCGTCGACGACGTCATCAACGTCTCCGGCCATCGCATGGGCACGGCAGAAGTCGAATCGGCGCTCGTCAGTCACGACAAGGTTTCGGAAGCCGCCGTCGTAGGCTATCCGCACGACATCAAGGGCCAGGGCATTTACTGCTACGTCACGCTGATGGCCGGCGAGCAGCCGAGCGAGGAATTGCGCAAGGAGCTCATCGCTCATGTCCGCAAGGAGATCGGTGCCATCGCTTCGCCCGACAAGATCCAGTTCGCGCCCGGCCTGCCCAAGACGCGCTCGGGCAAGATCATGCGCCGCATCCTGCGCAAGATCGCCGAGGATGATTTTTCGGCACTCGGCGACACCTCGACGCTGGCCGACCCAGCCGTCGTCGACGATCTGATCGCCAATCGGCAGAACAAGAAGGCCTGACAAAAACCAGGACTGCACTGGCATTCTGGTTCGCCACAACGCGCATAATCTCGGCGTTTATTGCACGTCGATCGGCCGGCCGGCATCAAGGTCGGCGACACGATGCGTGTCCTGTAAGCTACCGGTACAGATCCGCCCGCGTCGGCGGCAGCCCGCTTGGGCCACGCGCGCGCTTGGTGGCGACGGTCTGGAAAATCTGCGCCGAGGCGCGCTCGAAGGTGATCGAACAGCCGGTCAGGTAGAGCAGCCACAGGCGTGCCTTCGGCTCGCCCACCTCGGCGATTGCCTCCGCGAAACGTGCACGCAATCGCTCGGCCCACAACCTGCAGGTGCGGGCATAGTGCTCGCGCAGGTTCTCGACATCGTAGATGAGAAAACCGTGCGCTTCGAGATTGCCGAGCGTCATGCCGATGGTGTCGAGTTCCCCGCCGGGGAAGATGTATTTAATCAGCGCCTTGTATTCCGGCCCCTTGCGCAAGGTCTTTTTCATGTCGCCCTTGCTGCGCCTGGTGATGGCGTGATGCAGGTAGATGCCGCCCGGATTGAGCAGGCGATGAACGGTCGAGAAATAAGCGGCATGGTTGGCAAGGCCGAGATGCTCGAACATGCCGATTGACGATATCTTGTCGAACGAGCCGGAGAGTTCCGTATAGGATTTTATCTCGATGGTGATGCGGTCCTCCAGCCCCTCGGCGCGGATGCGCTCACGGGCAAGACTGGTCTGCGCCTCCGACAGCGAGACACCATGGCCGATGACGCCATAGTTCTTCGCGGCATGGATGAGCATCGCTCCCCAGCCACAGCCGATGTCGAGCAGTCTTTCTCCAGGCTTCAGCCGGAGCTTGCGACAGATGTGGTCGAGCTTGTCGATCTGCGCTTGATCGATGCTGTTGGCGAAATCCTTGAAGTAGCCGCAGCTGTAGACCATGCGCTCGTCGAGGAAGAGCCGATAGAAAGCGTTCGAAATGTCATAGTGATGCTGGATCGCTTCCTGGCTTGAACCGCTGACGAAGGGATTGCGTCCTGAAAGATCGGTCCGCGCCGTCATCTGTTTCCTTGAAAACAGCACTGCCGGCAGGTCCCGCAGGATCGCCAGCTTCGGCAATGTCTTCAACTTCGTCCTGAGTTTGCCTTGCGAGGGCAAGGCGTAGAAATCGAACAGCGATCCCTCTTCGATGTCGACGGTCTTGGATATCCACATTTCGATCAGCGTCGAGAAGGTGGGGTGGCGGACCATCTGCCAGACGATGTCCTGGTCGTTGATGGTGAGCACGGGGCCGGTGACCGGGCCGATCCGTTCGCCGGTCCACAATCTGACCGCGAAGCCTGGCTTCAGCGTCTCGATGATCGTTCGAACGATCCGAGCTGCCTTGTCGGCTGCCTCCATGACAATCCTCCCTCGCTTCTAGCTTGGTCAGGTTGAGTTTGCCCGTCAGACCGGTCGGTCGCAATCCCGCGGAAAACCCGCTGGCGCCTTTTTCAACACGACGCCTTGCCATTTCCCAAATGAGACCCCATCATCTCGGTGTGTTCAACAAATCGAAAGGAGGTGATCCGATGTCGAGTGATTTCGTTTTCCAGAACGTGGCCTCAGCGGATTGCACTTTCGGGAAGCAGTCTTCCCGTTAAGGCGCGAAATGCGCGGCGGGTGATCTGATAGGTCACCGCCTTGGGCCGCGCCACGGACGGAAACACGGAAGGCCGCCGGCTTCGAAAGAAGAGGCGGCCTTTTCCGTTTGCGGACTACTGAGTCAACGCGACCTTTTCGGTGTTGCGGATGATTTCCTGAAAGGCGGCGTCCAATTCCACTCCGGTGGACACGTCGAAGAAATGTCTCTTGGCGGTTGAGGTGTCCTTCGATGAACAGCCCTTCAGCACCGCCTTCGCCTGATCCCGCTCGGTTGCCGACATGTCCTTGTCGTTCAGATCGAAGCCGATGGTGAAAATCTCGATGCCGTCATTTTTCATGTTACCGCACAACGTTTCGGCGTTGCCGCGCGCAAGGTTGCCCTGACTATTGTAGCTGCCCCCGACGCCAGCGAAGGCGGTGTTGAACTGGCCATCGGTCATCAGGATCGCGACCTTGGCGATCTTCTTCGGATCGGCATCCGAGGCGCCTTTGCCAAGACCGGCATTGTTGATCGCAGTGCGCCATTGCGGCGACAGCATATAATAGGTCCACTGGATGGCGATCGCGCCCGCCGTGTAACCATCGGCCCGGAAGTCGTCGATCGAATCCAGCAATGCGCTGGACTCGGCGGTCAGCGGGATCACTTTCGCATCAGGGCACCTGTTCATTCCCCCGCCACCGAGATGATCATCCCGGTTGACCAGGGCGTAATATTTCTTGCCGTTCCCGTCCGCCCGAACCGTGTCCGGGCCGTCGGCGCTCAAATCCGCATCGCCATTTTTGTCCTTGCGCTCCGTGGCGCAATTATCCGGGTGCGGCATCGCCGCGCCAACAATGGAGATGTAGTCGCTGAAGGACGGCAGCAAGTTTTTGCCCGTCTTGGCGACGAGAAGCGAACCGCCGGCGACCGGTGGTAGCTCGGAACTCCCTTGCTTCTCGGCATAGACGTTTTCAGCCAGCTTGCCGGCATTCACGCCAGATGCGTACGGCACAATCGCGACGCGAACGCGGGGGTTCTTCGGATCCTGGTTCCGGAGCATGGTCTGGACGGCGTTTTTCGCAGCTGCTTTCAGATCGCCGATCTTGTCGACGTTGCCCCGCTTCGCCATCGATCCTGTTATGTCGAGCATCATCGCCACTTCGATGGTCTTGTCCGAATAGAGCGCCGTCGTGGAAGCGGCGACGCGTCTCGTATCGCTCATGCCGAAAATCGGGAAGAACAAGGCAACATCGACATGGGCATCCACTTGGACCGTCTTGGCGGTCTTGTCGACGATCAGCCGGTCAAGGACGACCTGGCCAGCTTGTAGAATTCCGGCGGTATCGTTGGCGTCGAGAAAAGCCTTCACCGAATTGTTGGCATCGGCTTCCTTGATGACCCCAGTGGTCAGGTCGCGTGCCGTCGATGTCACCGCGGCGTCGATCACGCCTTGGAGGCTCGATTTGGCATTGTAGAGCTGCGAGATGTTGACCGAAAAGCCCGCAGCCAGCGCCAAGACCGAGGCGCTAAGGCCGAACAGGACTGCGAAATTTCCACCGCGATCCCTGGCGAACCCGCCGACCGCTTGAACAAGACCCCCGTAATTCCGCATCCTACAGCCCCCGCTTGCCTCGGCCTCGTCGCCGTGGACAGGGCAACGCAGGATTGCAGCCGGATGGCGCCGCTACGCCTCATAAGGTGAGGCTCCAACCGCCAACTCTTTGTTTTTGTTTGGCGTTAAGCTGCGCCAAGGTGAACGACCGGTAAACAGAAATCCGCGGGCGGCAGCGATGTTTACGAGCCGCTTACCATGATCAGCTACAGGGATCGCGCAATGCCAGACGACGTCCTGTTGCGGCACAGGGCCTCTGTGCCGAAGCGGACCAGCTGTTCCGAAACCGCCGCAGCACGCGAAATGGTCGGGTCCGACCCTCGCGGCTACTAAGCCAGCATCTGCGCGCTGACGGTCCTGTCGATGCCGCGATAGGGCGGGTTGAACAGATTGCCTTCCTGTTCGTAGGTCCACACCTTGAACAGGCTGAGCCGGTGCGGGCCGAAGCTATGCAGCAGCGGCACGTCGGTGGCGTCGCGGCCGCGCGCGATGACGACGCGGCCGATCCTCGGCATGTTGTGGCGGGGATCGAATGTGTACCACTTGCCGTCGAGGAACACTTCCAGCCATGCCGAGAAATCCATCGGCGCCGGATCGATCGGCACGCCGATGTCGCCGAGATAGCCGTTCACATAGCGCGCCGGAATGTTCATGCAGCGGCACAGCGTGATCGCCAGATGAGCGTAGTCGCGGCAGACGCCGACGCGCTCCTCATGCGCCTGGGCCGCGGTGCGGGTCGAGCGCGCATAGCCGTAGCCGAACGACAACCGGTTGTGGACATAATCGACGATGGCTTGCACGCGCGCCCAACCAGGCGGGATTTCGCCGAAGAGCTGCCAAGCCAGATCACTTAGATGATCCGTCTCGCAATAGCGGCTGCCCAGGAGATAGCCGAGCACCTCGTCCGGCAGGTCCGCCACCGGCACTTCCCTGGCCACTGTGTTGACCTCGTCCGTCTCGCCGCTGTCCTCGATGACCGCGTCGTAGAGGATGCGAAAGCCGCCAGCGGGCGCGGTGAAGCGGCGGCAGCCATTGCCGTACGGATCGTGGTAGAGCCTGGTCGACACGGCAGGCGATGTCAGCAGCCGCGTCTGCCGCTTGATGTCGGCCTGCCTGTCCTTGTGGATCTCGAGCAGCGAAATCACCGGGGTGGGCGCAGTACATTCGATGGCGATTTCGTAGCCGAGCCGGATCAGCATCGCAGTCCCCCTTCGATTATCGCGGAAAGCAGTTTGTTGGAACGCGACAGAACGCGCTGTGGTTCCCATTGGGACGTCGCCTTTTCAACAAAACAGCCAGCTTGCGAATGGTTCGCCCAGCCATTTCCCTCGTAGGCTATCGGTGGCGAACTTACTGACCAAGACTTAGACCTACTGACCAACGTCGGAATGAGGTCCGCCCGACGGGACCGCGCCAGCGGTCGAGGTGACCGCGTCGCAATATTTCGAGGAATGTCGCCGACGGCACGAAGAACAAAGTGCCGGTGATGGCGCGGCTGGGTGCCGCTGTTATGAATCTGGGTCGGGCCGCTGTTATGAATATGGTGACGGTTGACCGTGGAGTTCTGTGACCTAGCTTAAAGCTCAGGATGGACCGTCCACAGCCGGAAATGATGGAACGGTACGCAAGATTTCTCGGGACGTTGAAATGCTGGAGGGACCTCGAGGCAAGTGACAAGTTCGCGAGCGATCCAAGGCTTGGCCAGCGCCAAGGTGAGGGCCAAAACATAGCTTCACGAGCTTAAGAATACACGCAAGACCGCACGGGCACGCCAATGCCAAATTATCTTGCTGAGATTTACGCAGACGACGCAGAGATTGCCGTACTGGGCGCGATAGCATTACTTGCGTCAGTGGGCATCTATCTTGTGCTCCGGCGCATCGTCATCGGAGTGCAAAGGCGACGTCGCCTAAAACCAGATGCCGACCTGAGCGAAGGCATATCCTATCCTCCCGGGCAGGCTCCTTGGGACTGGCAATGCCCGGTCGACCCTGCGACCGAGCGTGTACCTTCTTCTCAGCTTTCAGATCTCTCAGACACGGCACACCCGAATGTTCGGCCTTCGAATGCCAATTACCAGCAGTTCGGGGTGCGGGTCGAACATTTCGACGCAAGTTCCGAAGCTTGGGCGCGCTCGTCAGTGGCCCGGACCAGTGCTTTTGCTTCCACAACCCCGCAATCCGGCCGACTTGCGACATCCATCAGAGAAATCGCTGATTATGTTTATAGGCAGGCGGCGGTCAATTTTGCCGCTCTAAGCGAACCGGTGTTGTGGATTCTGAGCCGTGCGCCGACACAATTAGCCTTCGCGGAACGCGGGAAGCGAATCAGTGGGTCAGGGTCAGTATGGGACCAATTGCGTCGCAAGGCTGCTCAGCCGGTCAATCCGGCGCATCGCGGTTTGAAGACCACAGCTCAAACGGGACGATCCAGCCTGGATCCCGACCCGGCCATCGCGACGGCTTCACCCTCTCGCGTTCTCAGGCCGATCGGTCTTGTACTCCGTTTGGGCGCCGCAATCTGTCTGGCCGTGCCGCTTGGCTATGCGATGACGAGACAAAACTGGATCGAAAGAGCCCCCGCCATTTCGCCGGCGCAAGGCCACGCCAATCCGGAACCTTCGCGATCCTTCGAGCTTCCGGCGAGTGCTGCTCTAGGCATGCATGGACCAGCGCAGGGAGACGGGCGCACGAGTGTCGAATTGCTTAATCCGGACCTTAAGGCTGCTCGGGCGCAAGTCGGGGCAGCTCGTGCTCAGGCAGCCGCTGCGAAGGAATTGGCCGACCAGGAGCGGCGGGTGGCGGAAGGCGAGCGCGCCAGGAGCGCCGCTCTGCAGAAAGCGCTCCTCGAGTCGAGCAAGCAGATCGACGCGCTGAGGGCAACCATGGCAGCCGCCGACAACGCACGCGAGGAGCGATTGCGCAACGAACTCGCGGCAGCTCGAACCCTTGACGCATTTCGACGCATTGCGGGAGATGCCCGTACGCTGCTGCGCGAGACCGCCAACTATGTTTTTGTGGAGATGCCCGCTGCTCATCTGGAGCGTCAGCGATCGGAGCGGCTGGCGCGCGATTTATCGCGAGCGCGGGCGCAAATTGAACAGCTCGAGATCGGGACCGCCAAGGATCGTGCCAAGGCCAAGGTTTCGCAGGCGCAAGCGAGCGGAATGCTCGATGAGGAGCGCCGGAAGTCTGCGGACCTTCGTGCCGATCTCGCCAAAGTCAAACTGTCCAATGCCGCGCTCGTGGAGCGCGCGGACGCGGCTGAGCAGGATCGGACCGGTGCAGTCACAGCGAGAGAGCGTGCCGAACAGATTGCAGCCGAGACGGCGCGGGCTCTGGCACGAGAACGCGCTACAGCAGTTTCGATCCATGAGGATCTCGACAGAGTTCGCCGCGAGCGCGACGCCGCCCGAGCACTCGTGGCAGGGGTCGCCGACTTGAAGACGGCTCTGGACAAGCAACGTGAAGCCGCTGCTACTCTTGCCCGCGACTTGGCCGCCGCACGCGCCGACAATGACAGGCTCAGGACTGAGCGTCCCAGCGCGCAGATCGAGCCGCCGCTGAGGACGCGTTCTGCCCGCGCAGCAGCCGCGACCGGCCAAGTGAAGGCTGTCAGCCAGAAGACTGCACGCAGCAAGGTTCGCAATCCATCGCGGATGACCAGCGTGCGTTCCATCACACTTCCCTATTCGCTCAGGCCGAGACAAGCGACGTTGGAGTGATTTCCAAAACGACTGCGCGATCCCTCTTTGAGGCCCCGAAGGTCATAGCTACGCCGTAGGCCAGGATGAATCATCTCTTTCGAATTCGTCCTGCTCCCGTCGGCGAGGAGTTCTGTGCGATGCGCTATGTCAGTCCGATCACGCTGCCTGTCGCATTCAATTCGCATTTGATCGGCGCCCGCCGCGTCTCTACGTTGCTTTGCCGTACATAGTCGATGCTGACCTCAATGGGAGCCGAGATCGTATCTGGGCTCAGGCGATGTATGAAACCTGCGCTGCTGACGCGCACGCTGGTCGCACCGAACGGAGCGGCGGCCGACTCGATTGCATCATGGCAGGCGCGAACGACTTTATTCGGGACGCCCGGCCGCGCTACGATTGGACTGACCGTTGATGAATTGTTGCTGTCGCTGGAAGGCTGCAGGGTGGGCGGGAGGCCGAGCGGCTGTCCGCGGTCTGCGGACGGGACGATACTGGCCGTAGTTGGCGCTCCTACGGTCGTTGTAGTGGTACCGGTCTCGCCGTCGTCCGGCGGTGAACTGCCGCTGGGGCTGGGGTCGCCGCCAAGCCCTTTCTGCGGGCCGCCGTTGCGGCCTTCGCTGCGATGGCTGCCAGCGCCATGGCTTCCGCCATCAGTGCCTCCACCATTGTCAGCATGATGGCCGCCAGCGCCTTGCCCTCGGCCGTTCTGGTCGCCGGCTGCAGCGCCTGCGCCAGCTATCGCGATGGAGCAAACGACTGCGAGAAATGCCCAGCTGTATCCACGGTATTGACGCAAGACGACCTCCATAGGTGTGTCGGTCTGACCGTTCCGAGGCATGCAGTCAGAACGGCACAACCGCCGCTGCCCCCAAAAGGCAAACTCGCGAGTAATGCGCCCAGGGAGGCAATTAGGGGAGGAGTCCGGCGTAGCAAGGTCCCGGTTGCGCAATGTTGAGCCGACCTGGAGGAGTTAGCTATTCCAACTTTGCGGAGGGACCATCGAAAAGGTGACCCTCGCGCCTTCCCATAAGGATGCTGCGACGTTAGGTTCGGCGACCGCCACAAGCACTCCGGTGACTCAAGGAATACCATGTTCGCAGGCAGAAAATTCGCGGCCTTCCTCTTCGATATGGATGGCACGCTCATCAATTCCATCGCCTCTGCGGAGCGAGTGTGGAGCGATTGGGCACGCCGCCAGGGTCTGGACGTCGCCGCCTTCCTGCCGACGATCCATCGCGTGCGCGCGATCGAGACCATCACCGGCCTGGCACTCCCAGGCGTCGACCCGGCGCACGAGGCTGATCTGCTGCTGAAGGCCGAGGCGGCTGATCTGGATGGCATTCTCCAGATCCCCGGCGCCGTGGCGTTTCTCGACGCGCTGCCGCCCGAGCGCTGGGCGATCGTGACTTCCGCGCCACGCGAGTTGGCGCTGTTGCGCATGAAGGCTGTCCCTGTCCCGGCCGTCATCGTCGCGGCGGAAGATGTTTCCCGCGGCAAGCCAGCGCCCGATTGCTTCCGGCTTGGCGCGGAGCGGCTCGGCTTCGACGCGCGCGACTGCCTTGTGTTCGAGGATGCTCCGGCTGGCATCGCCGCCGCCGAGGCAGCAGGAGCCGCGGTCATGGTCATCAATGCCACGCACCAGCATCCGTTGCAAACGCAGCATGCCGCAATCGCCGGCTACGACATGATCGGCATCACCTTGGACGAAGATGGCTGGATCGCGCTCGAGCCGCAGCGCAGCGCCGCTTAGGGTGTGTTGAGATTCAGGTCAGGCCGAGTCGAAAGCGGTGGTTTCCGAGAACCGGAGCGGAGCGTACTTAAAGTACGTGAGCACCGGAAGCGCAGGGAACCGCCGTTTGCAGACCGGCATCACCTGAATATCAACATACCCTTAGAAGTCGCTGGTCAGGCCCTTTACCTCCCAATCGCCATAACGACCGGGCTCCTTGCCGCCGCGGCCGCCGATTTCCTTCGGCGCCGCTGCTTCCTTCTCCAGATATTCTATACGTCTTGCTTCGGCTTCCGCGAGCGCACGTCTGGCTTCCGGCGTCAGTGCCTTTGGCGCGACGTCATCGCCGGGGTCGACATCGGTTTTGCTGGGCTCGTCGTTCATGCGATATTTCCAGTGGATTGAAACAGGACCAGGCGTTTCCCATCATATAGTGATGAACCTACAACGATCGACCCTTTTTCGCTCCCATCTGGACAGGAGCAGACGATGAACACACTTCGCACCGCCATGCTTCTTGCGGCGATGACGGCACTGTTCATGGGCGTCGGCTTTTTGATCGGCGGAACCGGCGGCATGATGATCGCGCTGCTGATCGCCGCCGGCACCAATCTGTTCAGCTACTGGAACGCCGACAAGATGGTGCTGTCGATGAACCGCGCCGTCGAGGTCGACGANCAGCCGAACGCCTTCGCCACCGGCCGCAATCCGCAGAACGCGGCGGTCGCTGCGTCCACAGGTCTGTTGCAGGCTTTGACGCATGAAGAGGTCGCGGCTGTCATGGCGCACGAACTCGCCCACGTACAGCACCGCGACACGCTGACCATGACGATCGTCGCCACCTTCGCCGGCGCCATCTCGATGCTCGGCAATTTCGCCTTCTTTTTTGGCGGCAATCGCGACAACAACAACCCGTTCGGCTTTGTCGGCGTGCTGGCGGCGATGATCGTGGCACCCTTTGCCGCGATGATCGTGCAGATGGCGGTCAGCCGGACCCGCGAATACGAGGCCGACCGGCGTGGTGCCGAAATCTGTGGACACCCCCTCTGGCTGGCATCGGCCCTTGACAAGATCGCCCGCGGCGCCGAACGCATCCGCAACCCCGATGCCGAGCGCAATCCGGCGACCGCGCATCTCTTCATCATCAATCCTCTTTCCGGCGAGCATATGGACAGTCTGTTTTCCACCCACCCGAACACAGAAAACCGCATCTCTGCGCTCCAGGCGATGGCGCAGCAGATGCAAGGCGGCGGCACTCAAGTTCCGCGCCGGGCCCAGACGCCGCGAGCAGACGAACAGCGGCCATCGGGCCCATGGGGACAAGCCGCGCAGCCCGAACAGCCGGCGGAACCCGCCAAGCCGAAATCCAACCCATGGGGTCGCAACCCGACCGGGCCCAAGGGCCGGTGGTCGTGAGCGTGGCGGACCGAGGGCCTCGACGCACGGTTTCAGGTGACCAGGAACACAGAGACGGCGGCGACTTCGTTGCCGGCCTTGCCGCCCGCAAAGCCGCCGCACGACTGCTTGCCGCCGTCATCGATGCAAGGACACCTCTGGACGGGTTGACCGACCACGAGAACGGCCATCCGCAATACAAGGCGCTAGACCTACGCGACCGCGGCCTCGTGCGCGCCATTCTGGTTACAGCACTGCGCTATCGCATGACCATATCTGGGCTGCTGGCGCGGCGCCTGGAGAAGCCGCTGCCGCCCAACGCGACCGCGCTGTCGCACATATTGCATGTGGCGGCTGCACAGATCCTGTTCCTCGACATTCCCGACAGCGCCGCAGTCGACCTGGCCGTGACTCATGCCAAGTCCGATCCGCGCACGGTGCGATTCTCCGGCTTGGTCAACGGTGTGCTGCGCACGCTGGCGCGTGCCAAGGAAACGGAACTTCCTGCCGCTCTTGCCGCTACCGACGAAGCGCCCAAATGGTTTTCCGACCGGCTGAAGGCAACTTACGGCAATGACAAGGCCCGACAGATCCTGGCAGCTCACCGCGTGGAGGCGCCGGTCGACTTTTCGGTCAAGGCGGATCCCGAGCTTTGGGCCGAAAAGCTCGGCGGCATCGTCCTGCCGACCGGCACGGTCCGGGTGGAAAGGCTTGCCGGGCCCGTCACCGAACTGCCCGGTTTCGCCGACGGGGCCTGGTGGGTCCAGGACGCCGCGGCCAGTCTGCCGGCCCGATTGTTCGGCGATGTCAGCGGGCTTCATGTTGCCGATCTCTGCGCGGCCCCCGGCGGCAAGACCGCACAGCTCATTCTTGCCGGCGCCAAGGTTACCGCCGTCGATACCTCGAAGAACCGGCTGGTGCGGCTAACGCAAAACCTCGACCGTCTCGGTCTGTCCGCCGAGATCGTCCAGGCCGACCTGCTCAAATACGAGCCGAAGGAATTGTTCGACGCCGTTCTCCTCGACGCGCCCTGCTCGTCGACCGGTACGGTGCGGCGGCATCCCGACGTGCCATGGACCAAGACGGCCGCCGATCTGGAAAAACTCGCGGACCTGCAACGCAGGCTGCTCGCCCGCGCCGTCACGCTGGTGAAACCCGGCGGCAGGATAGTCTTTTCGAACTGTTCGATCGACCCGCTCGAAGGCGAGGACCTCTATCGCGCCTTTCTGGCCGGCACGGCTGGAATAGCCAACGATCCGGTGCAGCAAGGCGAAATCGCCGGCATCGATCCATTCCTGACGCCGCACGGCACGCTGCGCACCACGCCCGCCGACCTCGACCTTGGTTCGCCCGGGATCTCCGGTCTCGACGGCTTCTTCGCGGCTCGCATCCGCCGAGCCGACTAAGGATTTAACTGCCCGGAGTTACCGGCTTTTTTGGCGATGATTGGGGTCAAAACCGAGTGAACCGGCATAGTGCCATGGAATTCGCCTTCGCACGAGTCTTGCAATCATGTAAACTCGACGTCGGGGTATTGGACTATCAGGAGGGGTTTTGGCACTTGCTGCCAGCAGCACGACGCGTCTGTGGACGCTTGTCGCGAAGGAGTTCTGGCGCAAAACGCGCCGGCGCCTGCGTGCCGGGCCGGTCTACCGCTGGCGCTATTTCGGCCGCACGCCGGAACGTGTGCTGATCGCACCGCCGGACCTGCGCCTCGCTGACCCACAGATCGCACTCGAGATCTACTACGGGCGCTATCCCCTGTCGGGGCATCTGGTCGAGACCGGCGGCAAGTCGCCTTTCCAGATCAACGTGCCCAATCATGGCTGGCAGAAAACGCTGCACGGGTTTCGCTGGCTGCGCCACATGCGCGCCGCCGGGACCGAGCTTGCCGCCGCCAATGCCCGCGCCCTGGTTTCCGACTGGATCGTCATTCATGGCAGCCATATTTCCGGCGTCGCCTGGGAGCCCGGCACCGCCGCCAAGCGCATCATCGCCTGGCTACAGCACTCCTCGGTCGTGCTGCAGGGGGCCGAGTTCCCCTTTTACCGCGCCTTCCTGAAATCGCTCGCCGTCCAGATCCGCTACCTCAGATCGATGGCGCGCGAGATGCCGGACGGCAAGGACAGGCTGCGTGCCCGCATCGCGCTCGCTTTCGCGGCTTTGTCGCTGCCGGCACCGGCATCGGCGCTGCGCGGCGCGACCCGCAACCTTGCCGCGGAACTCGACCGCCAGATCCTGGCCGACGGCGGCCATATTTCGCGCAACCCAATGGTCGTCCTGGAAATCCTCGCCGACCTTCTGCCGCTGCGGCAAACCTATGCCAATCAGGCGGAAACGCCGCCGCAGGCGCTGATCGGCGCCATCGACCGCATGCTGCCGGCGCTGCGCTTCTTTCGCCATCAGGACGGCAGCCTCGCCCGCTTCAACGGCATGGGCGCCACCATCCACGACCGCATCGCCACCATCCTGCGCCACGACGACACCGCCGGCGCGCCACTGCTGCATGCGCCGCATTCCGGCTATGAGCGCCTGTCGATCGGCGGCGTGACGGTCATCGCCGACACCGGCCTGCCGCCGCCGGTCGATGTCTCCAACGCCGCACACGCCAGCTGCCTCGCCTTCGAACTGTCGTCCGGGCGCCAGCACTACGTCGTCAATGCCGGCATCGACACCTATGGCGCGGCTGAATTCCGGCCGCTGGCGCGCGCCACCGCCGCGCACTCGACCGCCACCATCAACGATACCTCGTCGGCACGCTTCAGCCATTCGCTGCGCGTCAACGACCTGCTCGGTTCGCCGCTGATCGGCGGCCCGCAGCATGTTCAATGCAAGCGCATCGACCAGAAGGGCGTTCAGGGGTTCATCGCCCGCCATGACGGTTATGTCGCGCGTTTCGGTTTCCTGCATGAGCGCGAACTGAAGCTCTCCTCGAACGGCAATGTGCTGGTCGGCAGGGACCGCTTCCAGCGGCCCGGCAATGCCTCGATCCGCAATAACGGCCGCGACTTCGTCACCGTTCGCTTCCACGTCCACCCCGACATCAACCTGTTGCAGGACGAGCATGATCGCCTGGTGATGACCGCCGATCAGGCCGACAACTGGGTATTTACTTGCGCCGAAGTGGTGCCGGAGGTTGAGGAATCGATCTATTTCGCCGGTCTTGGCGGCCCGCGCCGCAGCCGCCAGATCGTGCTTGCCTTCAAGGCCTCGGAAGTTGCCGAAGTCCACTGGCAGCTGACGCGCACCAGCATCGCCGGTTACCCGGAAAACAACTGAGCCTGCCGTGCGAAAGCAGCCGGCCCGCTCAAGCTTGCTGCGGGACACCGAAAGCATCGTAAGTGGTGAGCGAGGGCGGACCGGCGAATGCGAAGCGGATCTTGTCGACCATCGCCGCCGCCTGGCCGCTTCGGTCATAGCGCTCGGCATCCTCGACGGTGCTCCACACTGTGATCGCCATGAATGTGTCGCTCGCCTGATGTTGCTGCAGCAGCACGGCGCTGATGTTGCCGCTTGCGGCGCGGATGGCGGGGATCGCCTCGGTTTCATAGATCGCCCGCAATTGCTCGGTCGTGTCCGGCAACGCCTTGAATTGGCCAACGCGCACAAACGCCATCAATTCTTCTCCTCCACCAGCAAGACAAGCTTATATATGGGCCAGCAAATTGCATACGAAAACGTCGGCGCTTGATTTCCGGGCGTCATGTGCTACGGCCCCCGGATGCTTCAAATCAAGTCGTGAAAGGCCGCCAGCCCATGGCCGTCGCCGCCAAGAACATTCCAGCACCTGACCTCGTTCCGGTGCGTCGCGCCCTGCTCTCCGTTTTCGATAAGACAGGCCTTCTCGATTTCGCCAAAGCGCTGGCAGCGGCCGGTGTCGAACTGGTCTCGACCGGCGGCACGGCAAAGGCGATCGCCGAGGCCGGCCTCGCCGTGCGCGACGTCTCCGAGCTAACCGGTTTTCCCGAGATCATGGATGGCCGGGTCAAGACCTTGCATCCCAGCGTGCATGGCGCGCTGCTTGGCGTGCGCGACGACCCGGATCATGTGGCTGCAATGCGCAAGTACGGTATCGAGCCGATCGATCTCGTGGTGTCCAATCTCTATCCGTTCGAGGAGGTCCGCCGCTCCGGCGCCGATTACGCCTCGATCGTCGAGAACATCGACATTGGCGGACCGGCAATGATCCGCGCCTCGGCCAAGAACCACGCCTATGTCGCCATTGTCACCGATCCCGGCGACTACGCCTCGGTGCTGAACGCGCTGGAAATGAACATCGGCTCGCTGTCGCTGGATTTCCGCAAGAAGCTGGCGGCCAAGGCCTTTGCCCGCACCGCCACCTATGACGCGGCAATCTCCGGCTGGTTCGCCGAAGCGCTTGAGATCGAGCACCCGACATGGCGCGCCTTCGGCGGCAAGCTGGAAGAGGTCATGCGCTACGGCGAGAACCCGCATCAGAGCGCCGGCTTCTACCTCAATGGCGACAAGCGGCCCGGCGTCGCCACGGCGCAGCAGTTGCAGGGCAAGCAGCTCTCCTACAACAACATCAACGACACCGACGCCGCCTTCGAACTGGCCGGCGAATTCGATCCCGACCGTTCCGCCGCGGTTGCCATCATCAAGCACGCCAACCCGTGCGGCGTCGCCGAAGGCATCTCGCTGAAGGCGGCCTACGCCAAGGCGCTGGCCTGCGATCCGGTCTCGGCCTTCGGCGGCATCGTCGCTGTGAATCGGATCCTCGACGCCGCGGCCGCCGCAGAAATCGTCAAGACCTTCACCGAGGTGATCATCGCGCCCGGCGCGACCGACGAGGCAGCGGCAATCGTCGCGGCAAAGAAAAATCTGCGCCTGCTGGTCACCGGCGGCCTGCCGGACCCGCGCACGTCAGGCACGACGGTCAAATCAGTCGCCGGCGGGCTGCTCGTCCAGTCCCGCGACAACGCCGTCGTCGACGACCTGGAGCTGAAAGTAGTGACCAGGCGCGCGCCGACGCCGGCCGAAATGGCCGACCTCAAATTCGCCTTCCGCGTCGCCAAGCATGTTAAGTCCAACGCCATCGTCTACGTCAAGGATGGCGCCACCGTCGGCATCGGCGCTGGCCAGATGAGCCGGGTCGATTCCTCACGCATAGCCGCGCGCAAGGCGCTCGACGCCGCCGAGGCCGCGGGCCTTGCCGAACCGCTGACCAAGGGCTCGGTCGTCGCTTCCGACGCCTTCTTCCCCTTCGCCGACGGACTGCTGGCCGCAATCGCCGCCGGCGCCACTGCCGTCATCCAGCCTGGCGGCTCGATGAACGACAAGGACGTCATTGCCGCCGCCGACGAACACGGCATCGCCATGGTGTTTACGGGCGTCAGGCATTTCCGGCATTAGCTGCCTTACCCTCCCCCTTGTGGCCCACAAGGGGGAGGGTAAACTCACTCCGCCGGCCGGTCCGCCGGATAAGGCGTCTTGATCAGGATCGCCATGCCGAGCCCAAGGAACAGCGCGATCACCGCTATGCCGAGGCGCGCCGAGCCACTGGCCAGGGTGACGGATGCGACTATGAACGGCGCCAGGAAACTGGTCGCTCGCCCGGCCAGCGCATAAATGCCGAAATAGCGGCCGGATTCGGCGGCGGTAACGCTGCGCGCCATGTAGGAACGCGACGACGCCTGCACCGGCCCGAAAGCCACGCCAATCAACAGGCCGAAGAAGATGTAGGCCTTTTCCGCCGCCGTACCGAACAAGCCGCCACTGTCTGGCCCGGGCATCATCCAGAGGCCGAACAAAGTGTAGCCCGGTCCGGTCGAGACGATGCCGATCGTGGCGATGCCGAGCAGGACCAGTGAGATCATCACGATGGTTTTTGAGCCAAGCGCCGTGTCGAGACGCGCCGCAACCAGGCAGCCGAAGATGGCGACGACATTGAGAATGATGCCGAAAATGCCGATCTCGGTGATCGACCAATGGAACATTGCAGCCGCAAACGTACCACCCAGCGCCAGCAGAGCGTTGACGCCGTCCTGATAGATCATGCGGGCGACAAGGAAGCGGAAGATACCGCTGCGCTTGCGCACCTCGCTCAGTGTTGCTTTCAACTCAGCCAACCCCTCTCGCACCGCCGGGCCGATCGGCAGTCCCTTGAGGGCGTCGGGCGTGAAAAAGAACATTGGCAGGATGAACAGGAAGTACCAGCCGGCCGACAGCGGCCCGGTGGCGCGGGCGTCTTCGCCGAGCTTCGGATCGAGCCCGAACAGCGGGTCGATGCCGATGATCGTCTTGCCCGTCTCCGGCGAACCGGCCAAGCAGGCGACGACGAAGATCAGCGCGATCATGCCGCCGAGATAACCAATCCCCCAGGCCATGTTGGAGATCCGGCCGATCTCGCTCTTCGGCACCAGGCGCGGCATCATAGAATCGTTGAACACGGTCGAAAACTCGGCCGCGACCGACGCCAGCGAGAACAAGAACACGACCAGGAAAAGGTTCGAACCGGGAGCCGCGAACCAAAGCAGGCTAAGGCTGGTGACCTTGACCGCGGCGAAGAACGCGATCCACGGCTTGCGTGGACCGGTCTGATCGGCGATCGAACCTAGGATTGGCGACAGCACGGCGATGACCAGGCCCGCCGCGGCGATGCCATAACCCCAGGCCGCCTGCCCAGTTTCCGGATCGCTCGCCATGCGTGAGACGAAGTACGGCCCGAAGATGAAGGTGGTGATGACCGTGAAGAACGGCTGCGCGGCCCAGTCGAACAGCATCCATCCCCAGATACCACGTCCAGACGCACGCTGCACTGCCTCTACCGCCATGATGATCCCCTCGGCCGTGCCCGTATCGGGCGCCATGTCTGCATTTTTCCAGCATTCATGCAAATATCACGCATTGCGTGCCCTCATGGCTCTGCCGGCGTCGCGAGATAGGTGCCAGCATTGCGGCCATATCCCTTCCCTCGTCGCTATGCGGGTAGAAGGTCACGACGGCCGGATGAAAACAAACCAACTCACATCCCCGTCAAATCGCTCATCAACCCGGAAGCGACGGACAGCCGCGACACGGTAATGTCGCCGCCTTCGGTCAGCGCCTGCAGCCGCTCGCGGATGCGCGCCACCCGCTCGCCGCCGGCTTCCAGCCAGGCCGCTACCGGATCGGCTGCCTTGGCATGACCGGTGAGTGCCGCCACCGCGATGCCGCGCCGCGCGGCACCTATCGTGTCGGTGGCGCGCGAAAGCGCCAGCTGGTCGTAATAGTCCGAGGGCGTGATCGAGCGTGCCGCGTCCTCGACACGCGGGATGCGGAAGGCATCGCTGACGGCGAAGAATGCCGTGGCCGCCGCGACGATGTCGGCGCCGGCGGTGCGCGCCGTCAACGCGATATCGGGGATGAGTTCCGCCACCTCGCTCAACGCCAGCTGCGCGGCCAGCCGTTCCGGCGCGCCGCTCTTGAACAGCCCGTGCCGCTTCTCCTCGATCCGCTCGCGCGAGAAGGCCGGCAGCAGCGAAACGAGCTTGGGCTCCAGCGACTTGCGGGCTTCCAGCAGTTCGGCGATGCGCTGGCCAAGGGCTGCCGTGCCGGCATCGTTCTTCAGATACCAGCCGCTGGTCACATAGATCAGGCGGCTGACCATCTGATAGAGATCGAGCTGCACCTGGCCATCGATCTGGTTGTCGAGCGCGTCGATCTCGCGATAGAGCGCCGGCAAGGCAAAGCCGTCGCGCACCACGGCGAAGGTGCGCACCACGTCGGCGGCGGTGCGCCCCGTGGCTTCCTGCAGCCGGTTGACGAAGGAAGGGCCGCCGCGATTGACCAGATCGTTGACGACGACCCGTGTAATGATCTCGCGGCGCAGCCGGTGGCCGTGGATTTCGGCGACATATTTCTTCGCCATGCGATCCGGGAAATAGCCCATCAGGTCGCGGTCGAAATGCGCGTCGTCCGGCACGTCGCTGGCGACGATGTCGGAAAACAGCACGATCTTGGCATAGGCGAGCAGCACGCCGAGCTCGGCCCGGGTCAACGGCTCACCGCGCGCCTCGCGCTCGGCAAGGGCTGCCGGCGACGGCAGTGTTTCCACGACACGATCGAGAAGGCCGCGCGCCTCCAGCGCCGTCATGAAGCGGCTCTGATGCGCGATGTCGGCGAGGCCGCGCTTGCGGGCGATCGAAAGCGCCAGCGTCTGCTGGTAGTTGTTGGACAGGACAAGTGAGCCGACCTCGTCGGTCATCTCGGCCAGCAGCTTGTTGCGTGCCGAGCGCGTCAACGATCCCTTGCGCATGGCGGACGCCAGCGCGATCTTGATGTTGACCTCGACGTCGGAGCAGTTGACGCCGCCGGAATTGTCGATGGCGTCGGAATTGCAGCGGCCGCCATTCATGCCGAACTCGATGCGCGCGCGCTGCGTGACGCCGAGATTGGCGCCCTCGCCGATCACCTTGGCGCGCACGTCCAGCGCGGTGATGCGGATAGCATCATTGGCGCGGTCGCCGACCTCGGCATTGGTCTCGGTCGAAGCCCGCAAATATGTGCCGATGCCGCCGAACCACAGAAGATCGACCGGCGCCTTCAGGATGGCGGTCATGATCTCGACCGGCGTGGCGGTCGTCTTGCCGAGGCCGATCGCTGCTGCCGCTGCCGCCGGCAAGGAGATCGACTTCTGGTTGCGCGAGACGATGATGCCGCCTTCCGACAGTTTGGTCTTGTCGTAGTCCTGCCAGCTCGAGCGGGGGAGCGCGAACATGCGCTCGCGCTCAGACATCGACGCGGCCATGTCCGGATCTGGATCTATGAAGATGTCGCGATGGTCGAAGGCAGCAATCAGCCGGGTCTTCGGCGACAACAGCATGCCGTTGCCGAAAACGTCGCCCGACATGTCACCGACACCGACGACAGTGAAAGGCGAGGTCTGGATATCGCGGTTGATCTCACGGAAATGCCGCTTGACGGCTTCCCATGCGCCCTTGGCGGTGATGCCCATCTTCTTGTGGTCGTAGCCGGCCGAGCCGCCGCTGGCGAAGGCGTCGTCGAGCCAGAAACCGTGCTGCTCGCTGATGGCGTTGGCGGTATCGGAGAAGGTCGCCGTGCCCTTGTCGGCGGCAACCACGAAATACGGATCGTCCGGATCGCGGCGCACGACGCCGGCCGGCGGGATGACACCCTCAAGGCCGATATTGTCGGTGATCGACAGCAGGCTAGAGACGAAGTTCTTGTAGGCCGCGGTGCCGGCCTCGAAGATCGCGTCACGGCCGGCGGTCATCGGCAGCTTCTTCGGGTAGAAGCCGCCTTTGGCGCCGACAGGCACGATGACGGCGTTCTTGACCTGCTGCGCCTTGACCAGGCCGAGCACCTCGGTGCGGTAGTCCTGGGCGCGGTCCGACCAACGCAGGCCGCCGCGCGCCACCGGGCCGAAGCGCAGATGCAGGCCCTCGACTTCGGAACCGTAGACGAAGATCTCCCGCCACGGCCGCGGCGCCGGCAATCCGTCCACCGCATACGAATCGAGCTTGATCGCCAGCGACTGGCCTTTCTCTTTCGTATCGGCGACGAAATGATTGGTGCGCAGCGAGGCTTCGATCAGATTGAGATAGCGCCGGATAATGGTGTCGTCGTCGATGTTGGGAACGTCTTCCAGCGCATCCTTGATCTTGGCCTTGAGGTGCTTTGCCGCCACCACGCCTTCGGTCTCGGCTGTCGGGCCAAGCCTGGCGATGAACAGCGCATGCAGGCCGCGCGCGATGTCGGGATAGCGATTGAGCGCGGCGGCGATGAAATCCTGGCTTTGCGGAATGCCAACCTGCTGCAGGTAGCGGCCATAGGCGCGCAGAACGGTGATCTCGCCCGACCACAGGCCCGCGGTCTGGGCAAGGCCATTGTAGCCGTCATTGTCGACGTCGCCGCGCCAGACGGACAAGAACGCGTCCACGAACAGCGCCCCGCCATCGGTCAGATCGATCGGTTTGCCGTAGCTGTTCTCCAGCTCCATGTCATGGATGAAGACCCGGCCGGGGTGATCATCGCTGATCTGGCCGGACTGGCCGTCGCCGACCTCGAAGGTGCGTTCGCTGATGACGCGGAAGCCGATGTTTTCCAGCACCGGCACCCGCCGCGACAGCGCCACCGGGCTGCCGTGGTGATAGATCTTCAGCGCTGCCTGGTGCGGCTTCTGCTCGCCATGGCGATAGTAGTCGATGGCAATCGGATTGCTGGCGCTGATTTTGGCAATCCGCCCGGCATCGGCCAGCGCCACTGCCGCGCTGAACGAATCGCGGTAGCTTTCCGGCAGCCGTGCGGCGATGCTCTTCAACGTCTGGTCGGCACCATTGGCCTCCGCCGCATCTGAAAGCGCATCTTCCCAGGTGCGCACGATGTCGCGGATCGCGGCTTCGATCGTCGCTTGCTCGACCTTCGGCGTCTTGCCGCCGGAACGGCCGATGATGAAGTGCACGCGCGCCAGCCCGCCTTCTGGGAAGGCCGGGTAATAGGCAGACAGCCGGCCTTCGAACACAGTTTTCAGATAGAGGCCGATCTTCTCGCGCACCACGCTGTCGTAGCGGTCGCGCGGCACGAAGACGAGGATCGAGACGAAGCGGTCGAACTGGTCCGCGCGCACCAGCGCCCGCACGCGCGGTCGCTCGACGAGGCCGAGAATGGCGACGGCGTGCTTCCTCAGGATCGGCACCGGCACCTGGAACAACTCGTCACGCGGATAGCTTTCCAGCACATTGATCAGCGCCTTGCCGGAGTGGTCGTGGCGGTCGAAGCCTGACTTGGCGATGATGGTTTCGGCTTTGGATCGCAGGTAGGGGATCTTCATCACCGAGCGCGTGTAGGCGGTCGAGGTGAACAGGCCGACGATGCGCAATTCGCCCGCCAGCGTGCCTTTGGCTGTGTAGGTCTTGACGCCAATGTAATCGAGATAGATGCGGCGATGCACGGATGACTTGGCATTGGCCTTGGTGACGATCAGCGGCTCCGGCCCATGCAGGAAGGCGCGGATCTCAGGCGTTGTCGTCACGGCTTCGGTACCGCGCCTGAGCACCAGCACATCGGGATCGGCGAGGATGCCGAGGCCGGGTTTGTCGGCGCGCTCCAGCGTGCCGCTTTCCTCGCCGCCGGTGTATTTGAACTCGCGCATGCCGAGGAAGGTGAAATTGTCGTCGCGCAGCCACTCTAGGAAAGCGATCGCCTCGGCAACGCTCTTCTTGTCGAGCGGCACCGCCGAATAGCGGAATTCGGAAATCGCCTGATCGAGGCGGGCCAGCATCGGTCTCCAGTCGTGGACAGCGGCATGAACCTGGCCGAGCGTCTTGCGCAACCGCTCGGTCAATCCGCTCGCCTGCTCCGCGGTCAGCCGCGGTATGTGGACATGAATGACGCTCAGCCGGTCGTGGCTGCCGTCATCCCTAGCGAAATTGCCGTCGCCGAGGATTTCGTCCACTCCGTTTTTGCCGTGACGAACCACGATGACCGGATGGGTGACCAGCATCGGTTCGCCTGATGTCTCGGTGACTTCGCCAAGGATGGAATCGAACAGGAACGGCATATTGTCGTTGACGACCGTGATGACGGTCACCGGGCGGGCGTCGCGGACAACGCCGGAATCGGCATCGACCGCGATGACGCACTCGCCTTTTTTGTGAACTGCTATTGCCTGGCCGGCGAGATCGGCGGCGCGTTCGAGATCGGCCATTTCATAAGCGGCAAGATCTTCAGCCGGCGCGCGGCCGAGCAGATAGTCGGCAAGCCTGGCTGGCCTTTCCTCCGCTTTTGTCGCTGCCGTGGTTTTTTTCTTCGGCTTGCTCGCGGATTTCACGCTGGCCATGAGGCACTTCCCTCCCGTCAATGCTTTTACGACTATGGTAGCAGATGACCGCTGTTTGGCGACAAAGGTTTGACGGCTTGCAAAGAAATATCGGAATTCGGCAACAAGACGCCGTCCAACGGAGGAGAAATGACCCATGACCGGCAAAATCACCGCGCTTGACCTTGGCCTGGGAGAACTGAGCGAGGCGACAAAAACCTATTTCGCCAAATGCGAGGAGAAACTCGGCCTCGTTCCCAACGTGCTGCGCGCCTACGCCTTCGACGACAAGAAGCTGCGTGCTTTCACCGACATGTACAATGACCTGATGCTCGCAGACTCCGGCCTGTCGAAGCTGGAGCGGGAGATGATCGCGGTCGCCGTCTCTTCGATAAATCATTGTTACTATTGCCTGACCGCGCATGGCGCGGCGGTACGCCAGCTGTCCGGCGACCCGGCGCTCGGCGAGATGATGGTGATGAATTTCCGCGCCGCCGATCTTTCGCCCAAGCAGACCGCAATGCTCGAATTCGCCGTCAAGTTGACCGAGGAGCCGGCGAAGATTGTCGAGGCCGATCGGGCAGCACTGCGCAAGGCCGGCTTCACCGATCGCGACATCTGGGACATCGCCTCGACCACTGCCTTCTTCAACATGTCGAACCGGGTGGCGGCGGCGATCGATATGCGGCCAAACGACGAATATCACGCCATGGCGCGGTGACCTAGCGGCTGGAGCCCGACAGGTCTTATATTAGCTGTTTCGCATTCTCGTTGCTTGTTTGCCGGTTTGGTCCGATGATCGGCAGGCGGCATGGCCGCATGTCGGTTCGATGCCGCTGATCAAGGAGGAGAACATGGCGAAATTTCTCTACGTCTATCACGGCTCCGGTAAGATGCCGACCGAGGAGGCCGAACGGAAAGCAGCAATGGACGCCTGGAACGGCTGGTACGGCAAGCTCGGCTCGGCCGTGGTCGACGGCGGCAATCCGGTCGGCATGTCGAAGATGGTGCTACCCGGCGGCAAGGTCGAGAACAATGGCGGCAGCAATCCGACCGCCGGCTACACCATCGTCGAAGCGAAAGACATCGACGATGCCATAGCCAAGGCCAAGGATTGCCCGATCCTGATGAACCCGGCCTTCAGCGTCGAGATCGCGCCGATCATCGAGATGATGTGACGGGTTACGACCGCGCCGCGATCGCCGCAGCCGCGCCGGCCATCGTCGTGGCACTGATGCGGTTGGCGATCTTCATGGCGCGCTTGCTCCTGAGGAGCTTGCGCGCCTGTGACGCGGCGAGCACCCAGGCCAGATCGATGGCGACCAGCACCACGGCCATGGTCGCCGTCAGCTCGACCCAGCCGACGACGCTAACCGAAGCGAGGTCGATGATGGTCGGCAACAGCGCCAGGTAGAACATCATGATCTTGGGATTGCCGAGCGTCACCGCCATCCCGGCGAAGAACAGCTTTGCCGGAGAATCCTCGCGCGGCATATCGCCCTCTTTCCCATCGACAGGTGCAGTCCACATCTTCCAGGCAAGGTAGGCGAGATAGGCGACGCCGACCCATTTCACGACAACAAAGGCAAAATGGAATGTCTGCGCCACCACAGCCAGCCCGAATACGGCCAGCGACAGCCAGATGCCCTCGCCGATCCACATCGCAAGCAGGAACGGGAACACGTCGCGAAAGCCTTTCGAGATGACGCGCGCGACGAGCGCCGCGATCGATGGACCAGGCGAGCCAGCGGCGACGAACAAAGCGGCGGCGAAGATCAGGAGCGATGTGAGGTGCATGGACGGGGTCTTTGGTTGAAAGCCTTCGATATCTAACATTAGCGCAAGCGGCCCAGCTGCGGTAGGGCCGACAAGATCACGCTTGTCCGCCTGGAATCTCGCGGCTAGAAAGGCCGCCGCGAAACAATTTTGAGCTTCACTTTGCCTACGTAACCGCCGGTCTCGTCAACTCCCCCGACACACTGCATGACGCTGCATTCGCGGTGTCTGTTTTCATGTTCACGTGTTCCTTAGGGCGGCGGTTCGAGACCGGTTTGGCACTGCTGAACCGCGTCGCGCGGCTCTTGCCCGTGACACCTGATTTCCAAAAACCGCAGTCTACCGCCACGCCGTGTCCGCATGGGCATCTCGACATCGCCGGCCTGATGAACTTCCCGACGGGAAGGGCTTATCGGCATGTCTGGATTTCTGCGCATCGGCTGGGCGATCACGCCCAAAATTGCACCTCGACCGCTCATCACCTGCAATCGCTGCGGCACTGTGAAAGCCTATTGCAGCAGCGGAAAATTCCGCGTCAACGCCAACGGCAAGCGCATCGATGTCTGGCTGATCTATCGCTGCATCGACTGCGACAATTCCTGGAATTTCGGCATTTTCGAGCGCAGCAACCGCCGCGAGATCGGTCCTGCTTTGCTGCAGGCGCTCGAAAGCAACGATCCGGGACTGGCCCGCCGCCATGCCTTCGATGTCGTCGCACTGCGAAACCGAATCGGACGTGTCGAGGAATTTCCCGATGTCGCCGTTCACAAGCACAGGCTTGGCGGCACAAGGGAGACTGCAACCGCGCTGGAGCTCCAGCTTGGCCTCGAAATACCGATATCCCTGCGACTCGATCGGCTGCTCGCCGGCGAACTCGGCATCTCGCGATCACGGCTTCAAGCGCTGGAGGAGCGACGATTGCTAGTCGTTCATCCGGACGGTGCCAAAGCCTTGCGCAAGCCGGCCCGCCAGGGAATGACCATCCGCATCGATCTGGCCGGTGAGGTCGACAAGGACGACATTATGTCGGCTGCCGGTGAATGAACGGAAGAGGGGCGGAGCATTGGTTTGCTCCGCCCCTCTCAACCTTTTGGAAATAGAGAAGCTTATGCCGCGCCGACCGCCTTGGCCGACTTCTCGAAACGCTTGCGCTCGTTCGGGTCGAGATAGAGCTTGCGCAGTCGGATCGTCTTCGGCGTCACTTCGACCAGCTCGTCGTCCTGGATCCAGGCCAGCGCGCGTTCCAGCGTCATGCGGATCGGCGGGGTCAGCTTCACCGCTTCATCCTTGCCGGCGGCACGGATGTTGGTCAGCTTCTTGCCCTTGAGCACGTTCACTTCGAGATCGTTGTCGCGGCTGTGGATGCCGATGATCATGCCCTGATAGACCTTGACGCCTGGGTCGATGACCATCGGGCCGCGGTCTTCCAGGTTCCACATGGCGTAGGCCACCGCCTCGCCCTGCTCGTTGGAGATCAGAACGCCGTTGGTACGCCCCGGCAGTTCGCCCTTGTAGGGCTCGTAGGCATGGAACAGCCGGTTCATCACGGCAGTGCCGCGCGTGTCGGTCAACAGTTCCGACTGGTAGCCGATCAGGCCGCGCGTCGGCGCGTGGAAGACGATGCGCTGGCGATTGCCGCCGGACGGACGCAACTCGACCATCTCGGCCTTGCGCTCCGACATCTTCTGCACGACGATGCCGGCATGCTCCTCGTCGACGTCGATAACGACTTCCTCGATGGGTTCCTGCAGCTCGCCGTTCTCGCCCTTCTGCATGACGACGCGCGGACGCGACACGGCAATCTCGAAACCCTCGCGGCGCATCGTCTCGATCAGCACGGCCAACTGCAATTCGCCGCGGCCGGAGACGAAGAACGAATCCTTGTCGGGCGATTCCTCGATCTTCAGCGCGACATTGCCTTCGGCCTCGCGCAGCAGGCGGTCGCGGATAACGCGGCTGGTGACCTTGTCGCCTTCGGTGCCGGCCAGCGGACTGTCGTTGACGAGGAAGGACATGGTCACAGTCGGCGGATCGATCGGCTGCGCATGCAGCGGCTCGCTCACCGCCGGATCGCAGAACGTGTCGGCAACGGTACCCTTCGAAAGGCCGGCAATGGCGACGATGTCGCCGGCCTGGGCCTCTTCGATCGGCTGGCGTTCGAGGCCGCGGAAAGCGAGGATCTTGGAAATACGGCCGGTTTCGACCAGCGTGCCGTCATGGTGCAGCACCTTGACCGGCTGGTTGGACTTCAACGTGCCTGATTCAATGCGGCCGGTGATGATGCGGCCGAGGAACGGATTGGCTTCCAGGATGGTGCCGATCATGCGGAACGGGCCGGGATGCACGGTCGGCGCCGGCACATGCTTGATGACGAGNGGTTTGCTTCCAGGATGGTGCCGATCATGCGGAACGGGCCGGGATGAACGGTCGGCGCCGGCACATGCTTGATGACGAGATCGAACAGCGGCGCCAACTGCTGGTCCTTCGGTCCTTCCGGATTTTCGGAAACCCAGCCGTCGCGGCCTGAACCGTACAGAATCGGGAAGTCGAGCTGTTCATCGGTGGCATCGAGCGCTGCGAACAGGTCGAACACCTCGTTGACCACTTCGACATGGCGGGCGTCTGGGCGGTCGATCTTGTTGATGACGACGATCGGTTTCAGGCCGACCTTGAGCGCCTTGCCGACGACGAACTTGGTCTGCGGCATCGGCCCCTCGGCAGCGTCCACCAGCACGATGGCTGAGTCCACCATCGACAGGATGCGTTCGACCTCGCCGCCAAAATCGGCGTGGCCGGGGGTGTCGACGATGTTGATGCGGGTGTCCTTCCAATCGACCGAGGTCGCCTTGGCCAGGATGGTGATGCCGCGTTCCTTTTCGAGGTCGTTGGAATCCATGGCGCGTTCGGCGACGCGCTGGTTGTCCCGGAAGGAGCCGGATTGGCGGAGCAATTGGTCGACGAGGGTGGTTTTTCCATGGTCGACGTGCGCGATGATCGCGATATTACGGATTTTCATGTTCTGGTCTCGGAAGCGTTGCAGGCAGCAGGCCAAAAGGCGCTGCCTCTTTCGGTTGCGCGGCTCATACAGGGTTTTTCGCAGTTGCGAAAGAGGAGGCGCGCCACCAAATACTCATCAAATCTTAAGCATCTGCGTGTGAGATGATTCTGTTAACCAAGGCGGGAACCTTTCCGGGCCCGGGCAGTTCGAGCATCATGACCGACAAACTCAACCGATTTTGGCCGCTCATCGCATCCGCAGCCTTTGCAATCCTGCTGGCCGCCAACGCCGCGCAGTCGGCTGCTACGCTGCGCGAGACGCCCCCCGTTGCGCAGTCCGGCACGCAGACAGCCGAGCAGGTCTTCGCCGACGCACCCGACGGGGTCGACCCGATGGTGACCGGCCCGGTCAGCGCCTCCTTCAAGCAGAGGCAGGACACCGCCAACTGCGACAGCGCCGTCTGGCCGAACATTCCAATGGTCTGCTACCCGGACTAAGAGGGCGCTTCACCCCCGCCCCGTCTCGGCAGCTTCGCTTTGCGAAGCCGCCGCGCCGACCCTCCCCACAAGGGCAGGGGAATCGCATATGAGTAAGAGTAAGTCTTGCGTTGAGTGGAAAGGTTGATTCTTTAGGGGCCTTCT
>NZ_AYWO01000041.1 GCF_000502955.1 Mesorhizobium sp. LNHC252B00
AATCAGGCTTCAATGTAGTCGCGACCCGTGCGTGCCCGCCCAATCGCGCCCGCGACTACACAGAACCCTCCAGAATCTCAACAGGCCTTAGGCCGTTTTTTCATTGCCTTGGATCCCCACCCGGCGGCAAGAGCCATTCTCGCGCATCGGGAGGTTCAATAGGGACCTTGATTCCTGCACGCCTTACTATGGGTGGATAGCGGTGACGAACGGTTGCACCCCCTAAGAACAGGACTGAAACCGCCTTTGGCACACACCGCTGGTTCCAGCCAATCAGGCGTGCGAATGAAACAGATCAACCCCTGAACCGCGCTTGGGCTTTGAACTACCCGTAACGGCCCTCAAGCGCGCTTGCGATTCGCTCGCACAGCAGCTCGCCCGTGCTGATCTCCAGGTGGAGACGAAGTCGCGTTCCTTCCGCATCAATCATTGTGATTACGACGCCATGATCGCTGTAACCGGCCAAATCAAGAACGTCGCGAAGAATGAAGTCTTGGGTTTCATCGGCCCAATAGGGATTCTTCATCATTCCTCTCCTTGGCTGGCAGACAGCGATATAAGCATTCGAAGGGTGGCGGCTTTCCTACAATCATCGTACTTTTAAGTGGCTATGCTCTGGCTCGGCCTTGGCTCTGCGCTAATGGTGATGTTGCTAGCTGCGCCGGCATTTACCGTGACATTGCGGCCTCATCGCGTACCCGGCCATCTCGCCTGTGGGCTCCACCTTGTTTGCGGACTTCGTCTGCTTTGGCGCCGAAAGGGAAAGGCCGTGGAACTTTCGGCTGACTCCGCCCAGCACCGGGCTGATCAGAAATGACATGGACGCAATAGCCGAATTGCGATCCCAGTCATCGTGCATCTTCAGAACGGCGACGGTGCTCGTCATTTCATCATCGGCGTCGATAATTTCCCGAGCCATTCCAGCCATTCCATAAGTCTGGTGCGGGCATTGGGTTCGTCAAGTGGTGGCTAATGTAGGTGCAAATACGCTTGCGCGGATAACCCCAAGATATCAAATTCGAATAGCCCTGCGTCCTTGAGGATGTGGACTGCAGGAGGTATCGCGGCCATGTGCGCTAAACCGCGCGATATGTGAAAATCGCCAAGCTTCCACAGCAGCCAAACGGCCTAACACGCCGACGTCACAGCTACCGCCACGCCATTTTTGCAGAACTTGACGCAAACAACTTATGGACGTCCCTCTGGCAAGGTCGAGGGCCGCTTTTTGCACCAGCGCTTGGGCCCGAATAATCTTAGTCGAATTGGTAACGTCATATTCAGTGCCGGTGTTTAAAAAAACGATATGATGCCGAGCACCAATCGTATTCTGGGCAAATCAGTAATCGTGACGATAATTGCAGTCGTGGCGACCTTCGGTCTGTCGTTCACGGCCAGGCTTGCGTTGCAGATGCCGATCGACTGGCTGAGTTGGGTGGAATGTACCTTCATTCCCATCCTGATCGGAATGCCGGTCAGTGCCTACATTTTCGCCCAGTCGGAAACGATCCAGGATACCTGCGACAAGCTGGAGAAGTCACACACAGCCCTCAGAGAGGCGCACGAGAGGCTCACCTTCGTAACCAGCCACGACCCGATGACGGGGCTCCTTAGCCGCGGTGAATTCATGGCAAGGATGGACAGGAGGCGCGATGAAGGAGAATGCGACACGGTTCTCTTGATCGATCCGGATCATTTCTCCTCAATCAACGACAAACATGGACACTTCAAGGGTGACGAGACTTTGGTGCAGATTGCAAAGGCCCTCGTCTATGCGACACGCCCAGGTGACTCAATTGGCCGTCTTGGCGGGGAAGAGTTCGGGATCTTGCTGCGAGAGGCGCGCAAAGAGCAGGGAATGACGATTGCGGAGAACATCCGTCGGAATATCGAGGGGATTCCCTGGGTCCGGGGGCAACAGGACGTCGTAGAGGTGACCGTCAGCATCGGGGGTGCAGAAATCTCTCGCAATGCAGATACTCAGAACGTCCTCCGCATTGCCGGACGGTGCCTTTTTGAAGCGAAACAACGTGGGCGGAACCGCGTGTCGTTCGAATATGAGCCAACCAGGTTGCAAGACGCAGAAGAGCGAAAGACACGCCGCAGATTCGAATGAACCCCTGCCGATGAGCCGCGCTAGCAGACGCCAAAAAATGATGGCAGTCGAGTTGGCATGGCTGGTGCATAGCTGGTGCATGTCACCAGGCGGCTCAGGCGATTCCCTTCGCCTTCCGGTCTCTCAAGTCATCGGCCTCTGTTGGCTTCAGCCTCACGACTAGCACACCGTCAAGAGTAGCCGGCTGTCCGGTGAAGACGTCAGTGATCGACTAGAGACCACTATGTGCACTATGTGCTCGCTGCATGTCGTAGCGCTTAGTCATCGATTCAATATACGTCGAATGTGGCCGGTGGGACCAGGCGCTGGTTCCCTATAACTCCTGAGCGCTATGAGTAGGCAAGCGGGACGTTCCGACGCTTTGGCGAATGGACGCTGCTGTTTGCCTGGATGCCGGTTGTTGGAGATGCCTTCACCATTGCGGCAGGCGCGGCACGCGTGGATCTCTGGGTATTCGTTGCTCTTGTCGCAATGGGCAAGGCCGCACGCTATGCGGCGGTCGTTGCGGGAGGACTGTGGGCGATCACATGAGTTGCCGTCCTCATCGGTACCGCAAGCAGCGCTTTCTATACGCGCGAGCCACGGCAGATCACGATATTCTTTCGATCCCATGCATCGAGCTCCTCAAGGGGATATAGCACTGCCTCGCCGATCTTGATGTAGGTCGGCCCGATTTTCATCGCGCGCCAATTGCGGAGTGTTCCGACGGAAACACCCCGCGATAGCGCCCTGAGACTTCTTCGTCCGTGAGAAATTTTCTTTCTTACATTAGATGCCTCAACATGCATCGTCGACCGGTTCGGTTCGACGACCGTCAGTTGTTGCGAGCGGAGCCGACCGGAGTGCCGTGGCGTTACTTCAGGCACGCACCGCAACTGTCGAACACGCTCTTGTACGGACACAGTGAGGCGCGTTTTTCGATGAAGGGAAGAGGCTGAATACGATGATCGTAGCCTCGGATAGCTTCGGATAGAAATCGGATGGTTGCTGTAGCCACCCAGCAAAAATAGTCCGAGCCGCGTCAAACCAATTGATATGCCGAAAGTCGCTGCTGTCGATCTTGGATGTCGCCTTCACCTCGATCAATGCCACCAAGCGGCCCGGCGCTTCCGCAAGGGTATGCTTTGGACACATGACACATGCAGCGACAAGGCCGGCCTGGATAAGCCTCCACATCGATATTCAGCCTCATGGACCACGCTTTGAATTCACGCCCTCAAGCAAGGCGAGCAGGCCTGTCAGAATTTCGATTGGCGCTGGCGGGCACCCGGGAATGTGCAGGTCGACAGGCAGAGCCTCCGACACGCCGCGCATCACGGCATAGCTGCCAGCGAAACAGCCGCCGTTGCTGGCACAATGTCCGAGTGCGAGGCGACCACCCATTGGGGATTGGGAGTTGCGTCGTAGGTTCGCTTCAGTGCCTCTCGCATATTCTTGGTCACGGGCCCGGTGACGAGCAGTACATCGGCATGGCGCGGCGATGCGACGAACCGGATTCCATGACCGCCGCGGGTGTTCCATCCTGTCGGGCAGGAATTGGAAACCATCCGGTTCCGGCGGCTGGTCGAAATCAAAGCGCGTGATCTGGAAAGATTAGTAAGCCATGTAGTGTTGGCGCGTCAAAAGGAAATCCGGTAGTGCGCCGAGCGGCTGTGGAGCCGGCCCGCTCCCCCACCTATTTGAGGAAGAGCACCGACAGATTGTGAAACTCTTCAAAATGGCCAGGAAAATTGCGCGCCAGATACCGCACCACCTTGGAATTATCCATCAGCCGTTCAAAATAGCGGCTGGCTGCGACAAGCTCCCCACTTGGCCACGCTGTTCCACGGCGCTTAGAGCCGCAAGGGCTCAGCCTGCCCAGCTCGAGCGCCATCGCGCCTCGCATGCCTTCAGTCAGGTTGGCGATCGTGGTGGGATGGAAATCCTTGGACAGCAGGGCTTGTGGTGTAAGAGCGATGAGCATCCTTGCGTAGGTGAGCCTGACCCGGTCCATTGCCACCATCAGGCGGGCAATCTCCAATCGCCTGGCTGAAAGCACCTTCTGGAGCAACCCGAAAATCTTTGTTTTCACTGGGCTGTCCCGAAGCACGTCGAAGACGTCCGGGCAAACTCCGCTAACAGGTTCCCGGTTTTCACCTATGTCGGAAGCAGGATCGCGCGCCATGAACAAAGATCTTGCGGACGTGACGGTTCCCACGCTTGCTGATGCCGAGGAGTTTCTGCTTGCCTTCGGTCGAGTGTTCCCGCGGGACAAGGCCCAGCCATGCAGCCAGATCGCGGGCCTTCTGAAACTGACGTCCGTTGCCGACGACCGCAAGAAGGGCCGTGGCGCCCAAGGTTCCGCGATCTCTACGACAATTAAATCTTATCCAGCTGATGGAATCGGAGACAAGCTTCTCCATTCGCTGTGCCACACAGCCGGAACCCGGAGGACAAGGGGGTCGCGGCGGCCGCTCATTGAGGAATGCATCAGACAAACGTACTGCTGAGCCGATATGGCCCAGACCGGATAAAACACGGATGCCGGCGCGATTCGTCGGCGTCGCTCCGCCCCAAATTGCCGCGCCATATTCGCTTGAACTAAAGCTTGCCGTTCGGAGCTCGCCGATTATGGTTGGCGGATCCTGAGGGGCATGAGGTAGAGGCTTGCAACGACGGTCCGTTCGATTGCACCTGCTCGGATCGATCGCAGCCGCGATCGTCCCGGTCTGGCTGTTCGCGGCCTATTTGCTGGTGCAATACGCTCTGCATGAGAGATACCGTTTCGAACAGGATGCCGTGCAAACGGCCAGGCAGGGTTTCGCTCGTTGTCGAAGGTGAACTCGTCAATCTTCAGACAATCCTCAATGGCTTGTCGAAATCGGCCGCCCTTGCCAACGGTGATCTGCAAACCTTTCACCGAGAGGCGCTCAATCTGGTCCGGGCAACGGACCGAGTCGTCGTCCTGAGAGATCTCGGTCACACTCAGCTGATGAACACCGGGATTGGCTACGGCAGCAATCTGCCGCCGGTCGACCCCATAGCTGATCACGATCGCGAAAGAATCAGGACCTCCGGATTTTTCGTCAGTGATGTCTTCGCCGCCCTGGGTTCGAGTAGCTACCGCGTTCAAATTGCCATCCGAGTGCCAGCGCCCAAAGGCGAGGACCTGATTCTTTCGATCTCTGTCCCAACGACCCGCATCCGCAATGTGATGATGCCAGCCGTGCCCGAGGGCTGGACGGTCGGGGTTGGAGATCGTGACGGACATTTTGTGGCACGCTCCAAGTTGCACGAAGAGATGAGCGGTAAACCCGGACTACCGGAATATGTGGAGAAAGTCGTTGGCCGCTCCGGCAGCTTTACATCCCGCAATCTCGAAGGAACCAAGCTGCTAGCCGGCTTTTACAGGTCCCCTTACTCGGATTGGTTTTATACCGCCAACCTGCCGCTTTCGGTAGCGCAGGCCCCGCTCTGGCGCTCGCTCGCCGCGATTAGCGGCATAGGCCTCTTGTCCCTCCTTGTATCGATTGCGCTCGGATACACAGTCGGCAGACAATTCACGGGTGCCACCGCCGATCTAGCCGCACGCGCTGAGGCGCTCGGGCAGCAGCGCAAGGTCGAGCCGCTATACACCTCGGTTAAGGAGTTTGCCGCCATCGCCGAGGCGCTGGTTGAGGCGGAGCGGGCCATCACCGAACGCCGAACGGAGCTGGAAACTGTGTTGGATACGGTACCGGCGGGGGTCTGGTTCACCTATGACCCGAAAGCGCTCCAGGTGATCCGTAACCGCTTCGCGGCGGAACTCATGGGTTTGCCGACTGACGGCGCAAAATCCTTTGGCAGACCGCAGCACGTGATCGACACTATCGCGGTCAAGGATGGCCATATCATCAGCCGAGAGGACCGGCCGCTAAGCCGGGCAATGCGTGGAGAACTGGTCGACCACGAAGAGTTCGCCTACACGCTTNAGCCGAGAGGACCGGCCGCTAAGCCGGGCAATGCGTGGAGAACTGGTCGACCACGAAGAGTTCGCCTACACGCTTCCGTCTGGCGTCGAGCGTTTTCTGCTATCCAGCGCGCGGCCTATTCGCAATCCAGATGGCGCGATCGTTGGAGCTGTGCAAATCAGCCTCGACATCACCGACCGCAAACGCGGCGAAGAGCAACGCAAATTGCTGGCCAATGAGCTCAACCACCGCGTCAAGAACACGCTTGCTGTCGTCCAATCAATCGCGGGCCAGACAATCCGCAACGCCACCAGTCTATCGGAGGCAGGAAAGATGCTGTCCAGCCGGCTCGTCTCGCTGGCAAAGGCACATGACTTGCTAACGCAGCGGAACTGGAGCGGCGCAGATCTCAATGATCTTGTTTTGGCATCGGTCACGCCGCACGCGCCGGTCGAACGCTTTCAGATCGGCGGCGAGACGGTGTGGCTCCCATCCAACATTGCCCTTTCAGCAGCTTTGGCGTTCCATGAGCTGACGACCAACGCGATCAAATACGGGTCGCTGTCGAATGCGACGGGAAGCGTTTCGATCCATTGGAAGCTTGTCGGCAAGGGCCAGCATCGCCGGCTCGAGCTCGAATGGCGCGAAGTTGGAGGTCCGCCTGTTGGTCCTGGTGGGCGCAAAGGCTTCGGCACGCAGCTTCTGGAGCGCGTGTTTGATTTCAATAAGTCAGATCGCGTCGTACTCAATTTTGAGAAGTCGGGGCTGATCTGCGAGTTCCGGCTGACCTTGCCTCACTGAAATGGCGGTGTCGCGGCTGGCCGAACGGCGCACCCCAAGGAGGCGCTCGGGGTTCATGGTTGCGGCTGAGGCGCTTCACAATCGCGTTATGCGGCTTCGGCAGCCATGTTGACCGTCGATTCAGCGAGTTGGGTCAGCGCCTCGTCGGTCGCCTTCTCTTCTCCCAGCGTGAGTTTGAGGAGCGATACCGCTTCATCGAGCCCGAGTTCGGAAGCCCAGGTTAACAAAGTCCCGTAGCGGGAGATTTCGTAGTGCTCGACAGCCTGCGCTGCGGCCAGCAGCCCGGCATCCAAGGCAGCTGCGCCCTTGTACTCTTCCATGATTTCTGCGCCCTCCTCGGTCATCCCGACGATGGCCGCGCAGGTCTTGCCCTGCGGCTTCTTGCCGATCACTTCGAACACCTCTTCGAGGCGGGCAACGTGTTCCTTCGTTTCGCCGCGGTGCTTTTCGAACGCCGCCTTCAAATCTGGGCTTTGCACCGCTTTGGCCATTTTCGGCAAAGTCGCAAGAATCTTCTTTTCGGCAAAATAAATGTCCTTCAGCGTACCGTGGAAAAGTTCGGTCAAACCTTTGGTCGAGGCCTTATTCGTAGTTGCCATGGTGTTTTCTCCCGTTCTCGCCTCGGAACGAGGCAGGAATGCAACTCAATGTGCGGCAAGTTGTTCCCGTTCTTTGTGAGTGGCCTGCATTCATTCTAATCTAGGCCAAGGGCGCTCGATGTCTGAATGGTCGAGATTCCCGGCGTGTCAAACTCGTCCGCTCAGATAGCACCAATAGGGCATGGATTTCATAAGTTAACTCTTAAGGCCGGCGTACGGAGCGCTCGCCTCCTACCTGACAGCCGCCTCTGCCATTCGAACGAACATCGTGATCTGCCGTGCGCCAAACCGACATGCCGTGCGAACCGCAATGCAGGGCCGGCGATCGCCTATTCGGCGAGCCGCCGTTCGATATCGCCGATTTCACGGCGCTCGACGCGCAGGGCAGGGAACCACAAGCTCTTGCATGCGGACAAGCTACTCGAAGCGCTAAAGCTCTTGCTGCTTTGGCTGCTGACCGCACCCTTCCGCAAGTTGCCGGACGCCGGCGATCTCGCGAAGCCCAAGCTAGTTCTTCTCGACGAGGCGCACCTGCTGTCCAAGGGCGCGCCGAAGCGGCTGCCCGACGCACTGGACCGCCGACATGATGGCGGCCACGGCCGGCATCAAGCCGAGTTCGGTGCGTTGCATGTGGAAGGCGAACGGGCTGCAGCCCAACCGCTGGCGCCAGTTCAAGCGTCTCAAGCGATCCGCGGTTTGTGGACCAACTGCGTGACGTCGTCGGCTCAATGTTGATGCGCCTGCTCAATGCGATCGACGCCGAAGTGCCGGCCGGCGAGGACGCTTCATCTTCCACTTCACACCGATCTCGTGCTAGTGGCTCAACACGGTCGAGGGCTTCTTCGCAAAATTGTCGAAGCTTCGCCTAAACCGAGGCGTTCGATGGACCACGCGCGACAATAAGGTCATCCCCACTCCTTCCTATCTGAAAATGAACATAGCGGCGGTTGCGCCGGCCATGATCGCGGTGACGGTCCATCCGAGAATACGCTGGCCAATCGTGGCCACGAACCGACCCATCTCGTGCCTGCGCGAAGCTACGATCATCATCGCCGCCATGATGGGCACGGAAATCACGCCATTGATGACAGCGGTCCAGAACAGGGCCTTGATCGGATCGATCGGCGAATAGTCGACAGCGATGCCGAGTACCGTCGCCAACCCGATCACCGTGTAGAAACCCACTGCTTGCCACGGCTTGTTCTCGAGACCGGTCTTCCAGCCTCGGGATTCGCCGACGGCGTAAGCGGCCGAGCCCGCCAAAACCGGGATGGCAAGAAGACCGGTGCCGATGATGCCAAGACTGAAGAGCATGAATGCGAATTCGCCAGCTACCGGCCGCAACGCGTCGGCGGCATCGGCGGCAGTCTGGATGTCGGTCATGCCACTGGCGTGCAGTGTGACGGCGGTCGTCAGGATGATGAAGAAGGCGATCAGGTTGGAGAAACCCATGCCGGCATAGGTGTCCCACTGGATTCGACCCAGCTCGTAGGTTGCTTGAGAGGGCTTTCTTAGGAGTGGCTTAGCAGCGTCCGCCTCTTCATCCTCCACCTCCTCCGATGCCTGCCAGAAGAAGAGATAAGGGCTGATGGTGGTGCCGATGATCGCCACCACCATGGTGATCATATCCCCGGTCAAGCTGAGCTGGGGCACAAACGTACGTAGGGCAACATCGCCCCAATCAATATGAATGGTAAAAATAACACCGACATAGGCGAACAACACTAGCGTCAGCCATTTCAGGTAGCGGACATACCGGTGATACGGAATGAACAGCTGTGCGACCAGCGAGACGACGGCAAATCCAACGGTGAAAGTGTGCTGGCCCCAGCCAAGCACCAGTTTTGCAGCCGCACCCATCGCCGCCAGATCGGCCCCGATATTGATCGTGTTGGCGATGAATAGAAGCGTCACCAGGATCATGACGATCCAAGCCGGAAAGACGCGGCCCATATTGGCGGCAAGCCCATGTCCGGTGACGCGGCCGATCCGGGCGCTGATCATCTGAATGGCGCACATCAGCGGATACGTGAAGACCATGCTCCAAAGCATGTTCATGCCGAACTGTGCGCCAGCTTGCGAATAGGTGGCGATGCCGCTGGGATCGTCGTCGGCGGCTCCGGTGATGAGCCCTGGCCCCAGCCGCTCTATCAGGGTGGCCCGGCGTAACCGATGCACAACGGGTCGACGCAATTTTGAGCTGGAAGACGGCTTTGCTTCAGTAGTCACCGGCCAACTCTCCATCCCGATCAGAAAAGTGAAGTCGACGGGAATTCTTTCGTGATCATGCCAGCTTCCATAAGACGAGAAGAGACGGGAAAAGAGTAGCGATCGCTTCATCCCAATAGGTGAGTGTCGGTGCGTGAAATGGCGTCTTCCGAACTACCGCAATACCAACGTCCAATAAGGCGGCGAGAAACAGCAAGTTGACCAGCGTTCGGCCAAATTCCCACAGCCAATGCGCCGACGCGAGACATACGAAAGGCGAGCTTAAGCAGGAAGCGCGTCAAAACATATCGGCTTGCGGGATCCGGTAAAGTTCGCATTGCTTCCAACAGAGGCCTTGCCGAGATTTCGCTGGGGCAAGGTAAATAACCTTCCTACCAACGCAACGGTTCCGATCGCCGCTGGGGACAGCGTGGCTGGAATCTGCGCAAGCGACACTACGCATGGGCATTGCGGCGTGTCGCCGTTGGTGACCGCAGCGACGCCGCCAATCGCAGCCCTCGCGCCGGTCCAGCTCGGAAGGGCCATACCGGCGCGCTGCATGACGTATTGGGTAACGTGGCGGCAACGGTCACGAACACGAGCCGCTGGGCACGCGGGCCAGTTGGCGCGCACGCCGCGACTTTGCGCCAGTGCGCTTTCGCCACTGGTCGGGCCGATTGTCGTAGCAAGATTTGTCCACCGCCCCCAGCTCCTCGGGGACAGAATGCGAGCATTGCGAGGAAGGGTCCAGGTGGAGGGCGGCTGTAGACCCAAGTATCCCGCTACCGGTTGATCAGCCACAGAATAATCGAGAGCACGACGCTGATAACTATCCCGGTGGCGATCGGAGCATAAAACGCGAAGTTTTCACGCTCGATGACGATGTCACCAGGCAGCCTGCCAAGGCCGATCCGCGACAACCACGGCCACAGTAAGCCTACGGCCACTATGATGAGGCCAACAACAATCAGGGCTCGTGACATAGCATCGTCCTGCCAGAGATATAGTGGCACCGGATCTCACCGGTAGGTTAAGGATTTCTGCGATGAGAGGTAGTGCGCTCCGCTGGTACCCGCTCGCCCGCATGGTCGCGCGAGGCAGAGAAGTTCCACAGTCAGACCTTTTCAGATCGTGTTATACGAGTGGCTGGAAACTAACGGTTACCGGCGGTCCGGACAATCGACTAAGATAGCGAGACAGACTGCTTCCCTTTTCACTTGGGGGCGGTTAGACGGCCTTCAACGGGCAGATCACACCTCATTGGATGCGCGCACGGCGTGTCGGTCTGGCGCACGGCAGATCACGATATTCTTTCGATCCCATGCCTCGAGCTCCTCAAGGCCCGATTATCGTCGCGCGCCAATTGCGGAGTGTTCCGACGGAAATCCCCGCGATAGCGCCCTGAGACTTCTTCGTCCGTGAGAAATTTCTTTCTTCCATTGGATGCCTCAACATGCATCGTCGACCGGTTCGGTTCGACGACCGTCAGCTATTGCGAGCGGAGCCGACCGGAGTGCCGTGGGCCACTTCAGGCACGCACCGCAACTGCCAACCGCAAGACCCGAGCCGTCCTATTTGGACGGAACGGGAACGTCGAGTTCAGGCGGGCGGTCCGGCTGTCTTTTTAGCGGCTTCATCTTGGATCCTCATGGACTTCGATCGATCCAACTGTACGCCTTCACCTTAGAAACCGGCGCCGCCTCTTTGGATGGGCTTCGCGACTTAGGCGCACCGCCCCCGGCCTCGGATTGACGCGCGACTCTTTCGCTGCAAAGGTGTATTAACGACTTGTTTACCAAACGTCAGTCACGGCTAAGAATTGGGGCGCTGGAAGGGACAGGCGGAGTTCATGGCCAGCTTGATGCGGCGTACCGAGACGCTGACCAGGGCGCCGATCTTGAACAGCTTGAGACGGATGGTGGCGCAGCTTGCCTTGGCGAGCCGTGTGTCCACCAGGCCGATGCGGCGCAACGCGCAAAAATCTTCATAGCCAAGCGCGAGCGCGAAGATGCGCTGGCCGACAAGCGTCTTCACCTCATGCTCGATCAATGCCGGACGGCGGGCATCCACGAAGCAGCGGGCAAAGCGGCCGACCAGCCCGATCGCCCGGTCCGTCAGCCCCAGCAGAAGCGCGCCGGCGTCGGAGGTGATCGTTCCACCGTCAAAACCGGCCACGACGGCACGCCTTTCAACAGGTGCAAAATCAAACCGTTCCAGTATACACTCTGCTTGCATCGGGGAATACCTCTGCTCAAGGTAAGTCTTTGTCGCAGAAGCATTTTCCTTGATTCGGAGCCCCGATGCACTTCAACTGTGTGAGATATCCGGGCTAAGCCGCCGCCTGGAGGGTCGTCCTACATATTGCTGCAGGGCGGCACCGGCGGTCTCGGCTTGTGCGGTGTCGTCTGGCGCATCGGCCAGTTGGGTGCGACGGAGCGACTTGCCAAAGAGTTGGCGATTGGCTTGATTGGAATGGTTGGCGTGGCAGCCCGCCGCTTCAGCAAAGCCGCAGACATCTTGGCCACAAGATCTCTAACTTCCATAGGCGTCTCCTCCCGAGAAACGCCCGCCCGCGGATTATCCATAGCACAGTCGCGAGCCCGCCAGCGTTAAAGTTTGACATGGCGGCAGATGACCGGGGGGCGAGGTCCACAATCCATGCAGCGTCGCCGGTGGGCACCGCGGCGATTTCCAGGCGGACCGGAGGAATGAGACGCCGGCCAGCTTCAACCTACGCGAAGTCATTCATTGCTGCTGGGGGGATCCATCAAGCGGTCTGTGGCCTCGACCAGAAACCGCATCCTGCTGCGGAGCGCTATATTCGCGGCCAGCATTTCTTCTGTTCGTTTAATCGCGATCTCAGTCCGGTTGATGCGCTGCTTCGCACTCGCGACTTCCGAGGTCAAAATATCAGCCGCCATGCCGTGGCCTTGGGGTTCCATGGTATCCATCATGATTTGGTAACTCATGGCGAACCGGTTCGTTCCGTAGCTACTGCGCGATGCGTGGCCCGGCTTTCATTGAGATCAAAAAGCCGGGCCATCGGCCTCCGATCAATAGTCGCTATCGCTGTTGTCGTCCTGCTGGATGATTACGTGACGGTGGCGATGGAGGGGACGATCGACCGATCCGGTGATCATCACGCCCGAGCGGTGATGCCGGCGCCCCTGGTCGTAGAAGGTCACCTGACCATGATGACGCCGATGCAGACGCTGGCCGTACTGATTGATCATCACTGCGTTGTCATTGTTCCAATAATGATGACGGTGGTGCCGGTGGCTTTGGATGACGATGGAATCATCCGCCGAAGCGACCGCAGGCGCGGCCAAGCAAAGCGCCAAGGCGCTCATAATCAGGGTGGCTCTCATTATCAATTCTCCGAAAAATTAAGATGCCCTTCGCTGGGTAAACATTGCTCGTACGCTTTGGTTCCTGCCTCGGAAGGTGGCTGGGACGGCCAGCAGCCTGTCGGGGGCGCTGTATGACGGTGGCCCCACACTCGACTGCCGAGGCGTCGACAACACCGATCTGGAATACGAACCTAGACTGCATAAGTCGCCGTTACCTATACGGACAGTTTCATTGCCAGGTCGATTGATGGTGCCGGCTCATCGACACCACGGCCAATGTGATGCTCACCATGCAGCGGGCGATCCTCGGCGGCTTCGCTGCCACGTCGAAGAACGCCTTGTACTACCGCAAGATCACGCTGACGGCGCCCGTGGCCAGCTCCTCGCTGCCGGGGCTTTCAGCATGATCGCCAGGCTCGCCTCCCTCCTGTCCTCTAGCATCGTGCTGGCGCTGCCGTGGTAGCCGCTATGATTTCATCCGGTTTTCAGATTATTGTCGCGCTTGACCCATTGGGGAGGGCTGGCGTGAAACGCGACATGGAATTGATCCGGGAAATCATGCTCGCAGTGCAGTATCGAACCGACTTGACACCAAAACCGCTGACACTGGAAGGCCATGACGAAGTGGTGGTTGGCCGTCATATCGAGATGCTTTCCGCGCGGGCTTCATCGAAGGGCCGCCGTCCAGACGGATCAACGCGCCCTATGCGCTTGTTTTCATGAAAGACTTATCTTGGGAAGGTCGCGACTTCCTTGCGGCTTTGCAAAACAAAGGCGTCTGGAACCAGATAAAGCAGTCGTTTTCTGCCGCCGAATTGGCCGGGTTGCCCCTCAGTGTGGTGAAGGATCTAGGTCTACTGAAAGAGTGCGCCAAATCCAAAGTTGGTTTGATCACCGGTTAGCCTTGCGCATAAGTCTCCACTTATGCAATATCGTGTTCCAAGCGCGGCGCGGCATGCTGGCACGGACAGACCCTCTTCCTCGCGATATCCTCTCCGGCATGGTCGTCGATCCTCGCGTGAAAGCGCTTTGCCAGGAATTTGACGTCAGGATCGTCAGCAAATCGGCCTACCCGCCTCCGGGAGAGACCCGAGCCGTCGCCACGATCCGGCGGATCATCGATCGCCACGGCGTCGAACATGCTCGCCTCGTCATGTGCATCCTTGCTGAAGGGCAGGGGCAACAACGCCCTGATAGACGAAACCTCCCTGACGGCGATCTCTGACCTGCTGCGCGCCTGTCCCGACCTGGTCGAGCAACACACCACGGCGCTGCTCGAGATGTTCGATTTGATCCCGCTCGGGCCAATGATGGCGCTTGCCCACGAGCTCCGCGGGATCATTCACCAGGGCCATGCGCTCGCGGGCATGATTTACATGATGGCGCGGCAGCGACAGGGGGCGCCCCACACGTCGACAATCGCATCCGAGCGAGCGAGGCCGCAAAGGGTCGATCAACTGGTGCTCGGCGCTCCGAAGATCGCAAGCTGGCGATCGGGCACCAGCTGCTGGAGGCCAAGGCATCATTGCCGCGCGGTCATTTCGGGCCTTGGCTGGACAAGCAGGAAGGTCTTTCCCGCCGTATGGCGCATCAGTGTATGGCACTGAGGGCAAGGCAGGGCGATTGTTGACGCGCTTCGAGCAAACGACACAGGCAGTCACTTCTTGCAATCTGGAAGCTTCTTCAAGGCATCGTTCGCTTCCGCCTCGGTCTTATATGTGGCCTTCGTAAGCTCTATGACCAGGGTTCCGTCTGGCTTCTTTGTCACCACCTCGCACTGCTTCGAAACGGCATCCTTTGCGGCCCAATATTGGGTAGTGTCTGCAAATGCGGAAGCTGGAAATTGAATGAGCAGCGCTATAGTTGTTGCGATTTGGCGTACCATTTTTGTACTCCCCTTTGGATCAAATAACAGAACGTGCGGCTTTGGGCTCTGTTCCCTAGAAGGAACCTGCGTTCACGCTGGCCATAAGCGGGCGCCAGGACGCGCGGGACGCTTCGGCGGTCAGCGGAAACGCGCATCGGCAGGCTTCCCTGTGGCGGCTTACGGTTTGATACTGGGGGAAGGCGATTTCATCATCACGCGCAATTGCATCTGATCGATAGTTGCGACTATGGCCGCAGCAATCGCTTCCGCCTCATGGATCAGCTCCGGCCCATAGAGCCCGTTGACCACCTCTTCGCTCGGCAGCACGCCGGGCGGGCAGTGCTCCTCGATTGTACGCCGGATGAGCGTCAACGCTGCCCGGCATTCGTCGGTCTGGATCTTCATAACCAATGAAACATGCATTGAAGCTAAAATGTTCCGGAACCGATTGCCGATCTTGTGGCTTAAATCGCGGTTTTGTGATTCCTGTCCATGCGTTTGAAGTTCGTCGCGCTTTTGATGCCGACCTTGGTGGAGAAGCCTCCGGAGGGCGATAGCTGGATTCACGAGGTCAAGTTCGACGGGTACCGGTCACAGCTTATCATCGATAAAGACGGCACCAGGATTTACACGCGCAACGGCCACGACTGGGCGGCGAAGTATCGCGACCGGTAAACGAAAGCTAAGAGCCTCGGCGCGGAAAGCGCCATCGTCGACGGCGAGATCATCGTGTTTAACGAAGCCGGCCTGTCCGATTTCGGCGAGTTGCGCAAGCAGCATGACCTCTCTTTCGTCGCGTTCGACCTGGTGCACCTCAATGGACACGATCTGCGCGACATGGCGCTGGAGGAGCGGCGCGAGATCTTGGTCAGCATGATCGAGCCGGGCGGGAGCATCCAGTTCAGCGAACCTCTGCCGGGTGATGCAAAGGCAATCTATCACCTGCCCTCGAGGCCGGCCTCGAGGGCATGGTGTCGAAGCGGCGCGACAGCAAATACCGGAGCGGGCCGTCGAGGCACATGGGCGGCGGGGGTTCAGCGAAAGGTTAGTCAGTCGTAAACCTTGATGATCTTGCGAGTGCCTGGATCCACGAGAACCGTCCGATTGTCGATCACGACATAGCGGTATTTGACGTTGGGCACTTCATGCAACTCGACTGTGTCGGGCAGCGCTGTGCCGATATTGAGTTCCACGCCGGGAACCTTCAACGATGCCAACGGCTGCTTTTTCACATACTCATGGATGACCGTATCCTGTTCGGGCGTAATGATCACGTCCTGAGCAGCGACCGCGCCGACACCAGCGAAGAGCAACAACGCCGCAGCGGCGCCCGCAAGATGCATTCTCATGATTTTCTCCTCTTGCGGCCGGCGCACCACGACATCGTCCAAGCCGACCTCCAAACCGAACTTGGGGCAACGTCAAACGTTCCGGGTTGAGGCTTCGGTCGGGCGGGGGGTAGGACTTAAGTCTGAGCCCAAAACGCAATGGTCTTACCCTGATGTAGCGTGGAACAGCTTGCTTCCAACGTTATTGTTTCTCCGGAAAGTTCGGAGAAAACAGATGGATAGAAGTGTTAGCCAGGCTCGCTGGTTGCTCGCACCGCTGTTCGCGACCGCCGTCACCTTTCTGGTGATAGGATTCGCGCTTGGCTGACATATTTGCAGATCGGCGCAGCTACGTCCCTTCCTGTGCTGACAGGGTTCACGGGCCGCACTGCGGTTGGCGAATCCTCAATTTGTAACGGGTGCAAGGCCTGCCTTTTCCGGCCGCGCGCCTTAAGAGTTGGTACCATTAGAGTTGTGTAACACTGGAGGCTTTCTATGGATCGGCGATCCTTCTTGACAGCAATGTTTGGCATTGCAGGGGCAGCGGCCTTTGCAAGCGCGGTTCGGCCTATCGACGCAGTGGCAGGTGTTCCAGGGGCCAAAAGCGGCATTCTCGATGAACTCGACGCGCCAGACTCACCGACCTTCGATGACGAAGGTACTCAGGCGGAAGTGGAGCCGGTCTACCATCGGCGCTACGACGACCCTTATTACGACCCAGATTACGGCCACTATCGCCGCCGCCACCACCGCCGGCGGGGCTGGAGAAGGGTCTGCCGTAGTTACTGGCGACATGGCCGCCGGCGCGTCAGGTGCTACCGCAGGCGGGCCGGGATCGTGTTTCGGTTCTAGTGGCTCTGCAGGATTATGACTCTTTGCCGGTGGGCTTTGGATAGGCTTTAGCCATTTTGAGGCGGGCCTGTTCGGTTGAGAACATCCAATTGATGCGGGCGCCGCTGTTATTTCGCTGGTTTTCCCACGCGGCGACCTCGGCAATGAGGCTGTCACGACTTTCGATGCGGCGGTCGAGGCACTGACTGCGCAGGACGCCGATCTCGATCTCGACCATGTTGAGCCAGCTGGCGTGCTTTGGCGTGTAATGGAATTCCAGCTGGTAGAGTGCGGCGGGCGTGTGGGTCGACAGATTGTCGAGGACGACGCGGATGCACTCGGCTTGCGGATAATAGATATCGGCAAGGTCGCGCATGCAGTGGGCAAAGTCGTGAGCGGCGCGCCGCTCGGTGACTTTCACCTTGCGCCAGGATCGGTGGGCATCGAGGAAGACGAACAGGTTGGCAGTGCCATTGCGTTTGTATTCGAAGTCATGCCGCTCCAGCCTTCCCGGCGCGGCCGGGATCGGCTGCCGCACTTCGCCGATGAGCTGGGTCGGGCTTTCGTCGAAGCACAGGACCGGCCGCTGGATCCGGCGCCTCGGCGTAGAGGTCGAGCACATCCTCCATGCGCGCGACATACTCGGCGTCGACCTTGGGAATGCACCACATGTCCTTGCGCCAGGGCTTGAGATCGTTCTCGGCCAACGCCGACGCACCGTCTCGCGCGACAGCTGTTCCTGGTCGGTCAATTTGACGAAGGCGTCGGCCAGCAACTCCAACCATTTTCGGCACGCATGTTGTTTGATGCCATCCACGACGCGGTAGGCTGACGGGGCTTCGGATCGGCGGCGATCGTCAGCATCGTCTCCGATGCCGCCTTGAACAGCACGTCGTAGACCGCCGCCTTGTTCTGGAATGCGATGTCAGCGACCTCGGCGGGGAGCGTGAATACGACGTGGAAGTATCCGACCGGCAGCAGGTCGGCCTCGCGCTCGGCAAGCCACCGAGATCGAGCACCGGCGTGTATTCGCCCGTGCGGCGCCAGACGCCTCGCACTTTTCCATTCTCCCGATCCCGCCTCGGATCGAACATCAGCCCCTCGAAGTGATCAAGGAACGCCTCTGCCGATGCGGCATCGCTGAAGCAATGGAGCCGATAGGTTTCATATTTGCGGTTCGGCCATATCGCCTGTACATAGCGCGTCTGGTGCTTAAGCCCTCGTTCCTGGCAGAACTTCGCGATCATGGTGAAGTTCCGGTCGGTGCAGAGATCATCCGGCAGCGCAATCTGGTGCGGCCAGTCGCGGTCGATCACCGATGGCGTCGGTGAGCCCCGACTGCGTTTGACCACTATTCGAAATGCATTGATTGGCCGCGCATCATTGCCAGCGTCAGCGCGATTGCGGGATTTGCCGGCGGCTTCTCCATATGCAAGGTGCCGTCGAAATCACGCCATGCCGCCATGCGCAATTCATCATCGTCATCGCTGGCCGCCGGGTCGGGGGGCATCACAGGGGTCCCGGTCGATCTCGATTGTCCAGTCCTTGAGCGCTTTGCGAGCATCTCTTCGACCTGGGCAAGGTCGCTGGTGAAGAGGGGGATACGGTCTCCAGCTCCGAAGGCGGCTCAACCCGGTCCAGGGTCGGCCGCTCGGGAACCCAACCGAGAACGAAAGCAATATCGAAATCGATCTGGCGGTCCGGGCCGCTCGTGATCTCCAGCCGCTTGACGACGTCAGGATAGAGCTGCTTCCGTTCTGGCCAGCTATCTGGAACCGCTTCGGCTTGCAGCTTCGTCCGAGGAACGTTGATCAGTTCCATGACCTGATGGTGTGGAACTTCCGACCATCCAGCACAACATGCGGTCACCGCGGCCTTGTCGGCCTCCATCCAGACTGTGGCGGTCCGATCTTCGTCCTCGGTAGGCTTGTCGTCTTCAGGAAAGCCTTTGAAATCCCAGCCTTCCAACGCGAACAGTCCTTCCGCGCCTTGCAAAGCCATAATGCCGGCGCGTTCAAATACTGCTTCGGCTGCCGCGATTCCACGTGCGAGCTCTTGGGGTGTTGCGTCGTCAATGTTCAAGCGAACTTCCATGGTTCGCCTCCTATAACCTAATCCTGCCGATGTGAACAAAATGAGAACAAAGAATCAAGCGTCCCCTTGACGAGGGAGGAATATGTTCCTTATTTCAGCGTGATCTGGAGCAGCAAAGGGACGGGCCCGGCGTCAATCGCGCTGGCCGGCGACGCTATGGAAACAACCGCGGAAGACAATTTTCGGATCGAGGTCTGGGAGCGCGAGGAGCAGGCTTTGGCAGAAACCATTTCGCTCCCCCGATTCAACGGTGAGCCAGGCAGCCTGGCAGGCCGCCATCCGGCGCCGCCCGGGCATGCTGCTGATCCACTACAACAGCCGACATGTGATGGAGAAAATCCTGACACCAGGCGAGGTCAAGATCCCACCGCAGGCCATGGTCGATGGCAGCGTTCACGCGGGCCTGGATGTGGCGCTCGGCGATCTTCGCGAATGGCATGTATTGCGGGCTTGGTGCAGATCGTGTTCGCACCATGCAACGGTAAAGCCTGCCGGGCTCATCAAGCGCTATGGAAAGGGCGCTCTGTTCAGTTCGGTCGAGCGAGCACTTTTTTGCACGAGTTGTGGCAGAGGCGGGCCTGTCAGGTTGGAAATTCACAAGCTGCCACGCAATTGAGGGGTGAAGGGATCCACGACCTCATCGATTTCGTCCAGGCCAACTCGGCTCTGGTTTGGGACAATCCGATCTCGGTCAGCGGCCGGACTGTCGAGGGCCGGAAATCCCGCGCCATCTCCGCGGTCGGCGTCGACTAAAATATGCGGACCACCGCGGACGGGGACAGTCGGTCCCGCGTCCCGTCCTGCGGCCGGCGCTATGCTGACGCTCCTACGGCTGTCCCGTTCACCGCCCGCGGCGGGGGCGAATTTCCTCCGTCCTGCGCGCGACAATGGTCCGCTGTTGCGGCCGCGCGCAGGACTGCGGCTTATATGCCTTTATTCCTTTGAGCGCCGACGGTCACCGGCGCGGGATGCTTGGGCATGGAACCGAATCCCAGGCAGGGTATTGAATCGGACTATGTATCCGAGTTCCGCATGTCGGCTGTAGACGGCACCCTCAGTAAAAGCCGCGCACGGCGCAGAGACTCAGAATCTGTCCCTACATATCGGCTCCCGAAGTTTCGTCCCTTCCAGCTATGCACGCTGACAGACCACATACCGGTGGGCGGGGATTGGCTCTTCGAGATGAAGTTCGACGGCTATCGTGCCCAAGTCGCCATCTCCGGCTCGAATGTCGTCGTCTATACCCGCAATGGCCACGACTGGACCCGACAGTTCAAGGTCATCTTGCCGCCGCTTCAGAATCTGACCAAAGGCGCGGTTCTGATCGATGGTGAGATCGTTGCCATCGACAGCCAGGGCCGTACGAACTTCTCCATGCTGAAAACCGGCATTGCCGCGGGTATGCTCCTCAAGTTCTACGCCTTCGATCTGCTTGAATTGGATGGCGAAGATCTGTCGAACCAGCCGCTCCTCGAACGCAAGGCGCGACTTGAGTCCCTGCTGGGCGCGCGCCGCCCTGACGACAGCCTGCAATTCTCCAGCCACATCGTCGACCAAGGCAGAAGGGTGTTTGACGCCATGTGCCAGGGCGGTCACGAAGGCGTCATCGCCAAGCGCGCCGACAGCCCCTACGTCGGCGAACGCACCTGGAGTTGGCTCAAGATCAAGTGCACGAAGCGACAGGAATTCGTTGTCGGCGGCTATCGCCCAAGTGACACGGGGCGTGGCATGGCATCGTTGATCCTCGGCACTTACGACAATGGCCAGCTCATTTATCGCGGCCGCGTCGGCACGGGGTTCACCGAGGCGATGCGCAAGGACATCCTCGCGAAGCTCGAGAAACGCCGTGTCGAGAAACCGGCTTTCGCCTCCGTTCCGAGAGACATTGCCCGACGTGCCAAATGGGTGAAGCCCGAGCTTGTTGCAGAGGTTACCTATGCCGAAGTGACACCGGACGGCAGCTTGCGGCATCCAAGCTTTGAGGGCATGCGCGAAGACAAGCGGGCCGACCAGGTGGTGATGGAAATGCCGAAGACGCCGGCAACTCTTGGCTCCGCCAATCTCGATCCGGGAATCGGCAAGGAGATCGCCGCTGCTGTCGGCGTCAAGCTGACGCATCCAGACAAGGTCATGTATCCAGGCACCAAGGTGACCAAGGCAACGCTCGCCGCCTACTACGCCGTGGTCGCCGAGAAGATGCTGCCGCACATCCAGGATCGGCCGCTGTCGCTGGTGCGCGATACCGACGGCGACCTGCAGCAGACCTTCTTTCAGAAGCACAGACTGCCAGGCATGCCCAAGGCTATCCATGACGGCCAGCTGGAGAAGATGTCCGGTAAGGAAAGCCGCATCTTGTGGGTCGATGACCTGGCTGGGTTGATCGCAGGTGTCCAGATGAACGTGCTCGAATTCCACATCTGGGGAAGCCGTCGCCAGCAGCCGGATCTGCCGCACCGCATGATCTTCGACATCGACCCCGACGAGGCCTTGGGCTTTGCTGCCGTCAAGCAGGCAGCCCTCGACATTCGAGGCATTCTGGAAGCGCTTGGACTGCAGTCGTGGCCGTTGCTGTCCGGCGGCAAGGGCGTTCATGTGGTCGTCCCGCTCCTGCCGAAGGCAGACTGGGACGAGGTCAAGAGCTTCTGCCAAGACTTCGCCGAACTGCTGGCCCGCACAGATCCGTCGCGCTTCGTCGCCAACATGAGCAAGATGAAGCGCAAGGGCCGAATGTTTCTCGATTACCTGCGCAACGGCCAGGGCTCCACTGCAATCTGCCCCTGGTCGACTCGGGCACGCGCGGGGGCGTCGTGCGCGGTGCCCGTCAGCTGGGATGAGTTGCCCACCTGCGAAAGCGCCAACGGTTTCGATGTTTTCGCCGCCGCCGCGCGGGCTCAGTTGCCCGAAGCCTGGGAAGGATATTTCGACGTCGAACAAACGCTTACCGACCGCATCCGCCACGCAGTCCGGTAGTACAACGATACTAGATGGTCAGCGACATTTGCTGATTTGGCGCGGACCGCCTTTGCCCCAAGTTCGGGAGCGTCCCCCTTCGAGGCCCCGGCCACGCCCTCTAGAGTGAGAGTACGGACCGGTTTGCCGTGACGGGTTGAGAGCTGGAGGAGAGGCCTCCGGGGCCCGTCGCGGAGAAACGCGATGTCCAGACATTACGCTCGCGCCGGCGCCGACCGGACAAGCCTCTATGACGATATTACGAACAAGATCATCGCCGAGCTGGAAGCTGGGCACTTTCCCTGGGTGCAGCCCGACGCAAGCATCCCTCGCCATGCCGGCCAATGCCGCCTCTGGCCGCGCCTATTCGGGGATCAACGTGCTAATCCTGTGGGGTGCGGTCGTCGAGCATGGCTTTCCCGTCCAGGGCTGGCTGACTTTCCGCCAGGCGCTATCGCTGGGCGGCCATGTCCGCAAGGGCGAACACGGAACCACCGTCGTCTATGCTGACCGCTTCATCCCTGACGACGAGAAGAATCGCGCGCGGGAGACCGGCGAGGCAGCCCAGGCGATACCGTTCCTGAAGCGCTTCACCGTGTTCAACGTTGCGCAATGCGAAAATCTGCCCGACGATCTGGCGGTGTTTCCGCCCGCACCAGAGCCCGGACTGATCGAACCGGCTGTCGACGCACTGATCAAGGCGACAGGGATCGATTTCCGCATCGGCGGCAATAGCGCCTATTATGTGCCGGCGCACGACTACGTGCAGGTGCCACCTCCGCAGGCGTATTTCCAGACCATCGACTGGCACCGCACCGCCCTGCACGAGCTTGGGCATGCGACCGGCCATCCCTCCCGCGTCGGCCGTGACCTCGGCGGCGCCTTCGGCACAAAGCGATATGCTTTCGAGGAACTGGTCGCCGAAATGAACGCGGCCTTCTGCTGCGCCTCGCTAGGTATTGTGCCGACCGTGCGCCACGCCGATTACCTGGCCTCCTGGCTCGAGGTCCTGCGCGAAGACAACCGCGCCATCGTGCGTGCCGCCTCCCAGGCCAGCAAGGCGGCCGACTGGTTGCTCGCCTTCCTGCCGCAACCTGACGGTGCAGCCAGGGCAGACCGGGCCGACGTCGATGAGGCCGAGATCGAGAGGAGGGCGGCATGATCGTTCTCACCGAGGAACTGCGCGTGCCTGCTCGCTACGGCCGCGGGCGCGACGCCGAACACGTACCGGTCGTGAAGTTCTTCAATCCACTCGGCGAATGAGCCTGACTCGCAACCGCGCTGGATGCCGATGGCGACACCATGTTCGGTCTCGCCGATCTCGGCTATCCGGAGCAGGGCAGTTTCTCGTGTCCTTGAGATGACTTCGATCCGGCTGCCCTTCGGCATGGGCATCGAGCGCGACATCCTCTTTGGCACCGACCTGCCGATTTCGGTCTGGGCAGAGGCCGCCCGCCGGGTCGGAAACCTTCGCGAGCCGAACGCATCTCTACCACGCCGCCCAGCATGGCCGGGACGGCAAGTGAGATCTCACCTTGAAATCCGCAAAGCCGCAGATGCGCAAAGTCGTGTCTGCGGCCCTGTCCCCCTCTGGATCTTCGGTGTGCGGCGCAGTCCTCAGAGTGAGAGGGCTGCGCCCGTCTTTTTTGACGGGGTTGGAGGTCGAGAGAGTCTCGGTCGCCCCGTCGCGGAGATAATCCCATGGCTACGCCCAAGCAGACGATCACCCTCAACGCTTCACGTGACATCCCCTTCAACAAGCTGATGCTGAGCCAGTCCAATGTCCGGCGCATCAAGCGCGGGGAAACGATAGAGGACCTCGCCGCGTCGATCGCACGGCGCGGCCTGCTCCAGAGCCTCTCCGGCCGTGCTGGATGGCGAGGGTAAGGCATGTTTGAGGTGCCGGCTGGCGGGCGCCGCTATCGCGCGCTGGAACTGCTGGTCAAGCAGAAGCGCATGATCAAGACCGAGCCAGTTCCCTGCGTTGTCAGCGACGCTCACAGCGCGGTCCCGATCGAGGAGGATTCGCTGGCCGAGAATTTTCAGCGCGAAGATTTACATCCGCTCGACATGTTTCGCGCCTTCCAGACCCTTCACGACCAGGGCGCAAGCCATGAGGAGATTGCGGCACGCTTCTTCGTCTCCGCAACATTCGTGCAGCAGCGCCTGAGGCTGGCCAGGGTTTCGGCCAAGCTGCAGGAGGTTTACGAGCAGGATGGCATGCAGCTCGAGCAACTCATGGCCTTTACCGTGACCGACGATCACACGCGTCAGGAGCAGGTCTGGGAGGCGCTCGAAAACTCCTGGTCGAAGGAGCCGCAGCAGATCCGGCGCCTGCTGAGTCAACTGAAGGTGTTCCGGGAAGTCTTGCGGGCCGGATCGACAAGGCGAGCGGCGGCAGCGCTCGGGATAAGCCAGCCGGCTGTCAGTCAACACGTGAAGCAACTCGAGATCACGCTCGGCATCACACTCTTCAAGAGATCAGCCAACCGCATCGTCCCCTTGCAGGAAGCCTGGGAACTCCTGCGAAACGTAGAACTTGCCCTGACGTCGCTCGATCGCCTGGAGGCGTCGATCTTCGCTATGAAGAACGAGGAAAAGCAACGGATTGCGATTGCCGCGCCCTCTGTTTTCGGCTTCGTGACCTTGCCCAAGGTCGTGGCGATTATCCACTCAAAGACCGCTTCGAATGTCCGGTCGATTTCGGGAAGCTACGAGCAGATCGGCGAACACATCCTGGCTGGGCGCGCGGATCTCGGAATCTCGAGATTGCCCCTGGATCCACGCCTGTTTGAGTGGGCGCCGCTTGGATCCGCACGAAACGTATGCATCTTTCATCCCGACCACCGCTTTTCAAAACAGACCTGTATCGAGGCGCAAGACCTGGCAGGCGAAACGATCGTCGATATCGATCCCCAGTTCGCGGCCCACCAAATGAACTTTAATGCCTTGCGCTTCGCCGGCGTTGAGCCAGACATACTGGTGGAATTCGATTGCAACGGTCACGAAGCCGGATACGTTTCGGCTGGCCTGGGCATTTCGATAACCAATGAGATCATTGCGCGTGAATACGCGGCATTTCATCTCGAAGCAAAACCGGTGGAACCGTCCGCGCTCTATCACTACGTTGCGATTTGGCAGAAGGGCAGGACCTTTTCGAACGCACTGAATGTGTCGCTCGAGGCAATCATCGCCGCGTTTTCCCAGATGCCGTCGGCTAGAGGGGGATCATCCCTTGAGGGCTAATGTACTCGGCAGCGGCTGCCATGGAACAAGAGGCAGGGTTCTTTCTGACGGAAGGCGATCGCTCCGCGCCCTTGAACAGAATGCGGGCTTTTGTGCAAAATAGCCCGGATGTCAGGTTGTCTTGATGCCGATCTTGCGGCGCTTGGCCGGCGCCGGCAACGTTACGGGTTCAGGCTCTACGGCCTTCCGTCCCAGGCCGATCGCCTTCGCCATCGCGGATCGCACCGCGGCATAGTTCGGCGCAACCATTGGGTAATCGGAGGGCAGGCCCCATTTCGCGCGGTACGCATCTGGCGTCAGATCGTAGTGGGTGCCTAAGTGCCGCTTGAGCGATTTAAACTTCTTGCCGTCTTCCAGACAGATGATGAAATCGGGCGTCACCGATTTCTTGATCGGGATAGCGGGTGTAGGCTTCTCTTCCGCTTTGGGTGGGCGCGCGCCCTGCAGCTTGCTGATCGCCTCATAGGTATCGGCAATTACGCGGGCGAGTTCCGCAACTGGAACCGGGTTATTGCTGACATAGGCGGAAACGATGTCAGCGGTCATCTCCAGCAATTCCACATCGGACTCGATAAGATCTTCAGGCATTTGGCCGACCTTTCATCTGCTCTTCAGGTGCCGTAGCCCGATCTGCGTCAGCAGCCTCGCTACAGCAAAGCGCACCAGGTGCACAAGACAAGAAGTTACGATGGAACGCGGCTGGCGCATGGGTCAGGAAACTCTGCATGAACCAGTTCGGGCGCGGCACCGCACAGCAATGAAGGTGCAAGCGCAATTGGGCAGGAGGGCGGACCCGCCATAATCCGTCGTGCGCTGGCAATTCGCCGGGAGATTGCCAAGCGGAAGGTTATGGAGAAACTGCCAACGGAGGCGGTGCGTCAAGGCTACGCGGTCCACGAAAATTTCGGGCGCTCTGTTTCTCTGGATGAGCTTAAGGGCAGAGAGCGGCAATAGGTGATCGCAACCAACACCTCCGCCGCTCGTTCACCTATGCCCGAATTTTGAAATGGTGCGGACGCGGAGCCCTGCCTGAGCCTGGCCCGACCGAGTGATGCCCCCATCTCCCGATCGAACCGCACCGCGTCCTTGTGGTCGGCTTACCATGCCGTCAACGCCCGGGAAACGTCGCGTAAGGTAAAATGCCGGTGAACGATGAGCGCAACCAGCCCTCCGCCGCTCGTTGACCTATGCTGGGTTGATTCCTAGCCACTCCAAGACCCGCCCAGCCATGCTTATGTCGGGTGTGGGCCTTTTTGATCACATTAGCGGAACCTAATATTTAGCGACTGGTTTCTTGGCGGCAGCACCCCTCGCTGCTGGTTAAGGTGCGCGACCCTTGGCCGGGCCCGCCTTTGCCCCGAGCTTGGGCGCGGGCCTACTCTCGGGCTTCCGTCGCCGGGCGTTTGATTCAGCCGTCCAATCCAAAATTGTGCCAGCCTGATCTTGCAATCAACTGCTCTGCCAAGATACCAAGCCGGTGCTGGGTAGATCCTAGCCAGTCCTAGCTATGCCCGTCAGCCGAAAGGTTGGCGGGCTTTTTAATCGAATGTTCACCGGTGCCAGTCATCATTACGGAGCGGCTATGTTACAATACCGCCCTACAAAAGCCCGTCGCTTTCCCCCGAAGCGACGGGCTTTTTGCATGGGACGACCACGCAGATAGGGATTGCCGCGAGCTGCCAACGCACGGAACCGGCCGTGCCTCTTGTCGTGGAACCTGATGGGCACGGGGGGTCGGCGCGCGTGCCTATCATCCGATCACCCGCTCAGAAATTTCTACCAAATATTCCCGACCCACATTAGGCTTCCCTGATGGTGTCCCTACGGTACGACTTGAGGAAGGAAGCGGATGAGTCCTGGATGGTGTTCGACGTGTTCACCGGGCTGCCGGCTGTGTACGAAGGCCACCAAGCCGTCGACCTCGACATGGAGTATGCCGATGATCTCGTGGTCTTCCTGAACGCTGTCGACCGGAAACGTAGGGTGGGTCGCCCGTGGTGACCTCTGATGGGAACCATACCGTCTCTGCAGTTTTAAGCGAGCCTTTTATGCGGCCGGCTTCAGGGCTGCCCTCAGCAGCATGCCAAAAAGGTCGCGCGGCTCGTCGGGATCGGCAAGCAGATCGAGTTCCTCGTAGAGGCCGGTCGTTNGCAGGATGTCCTTGTGCAGTTCGGTCTTGCCGGGGCAATCGCCGCCGACGGCGTTGATGTGGACGCCGGAGCCGACCATGTTGTCGGTGAGGATGGTGGCGCACTGTTTGTCGGCGGTGACGGTCGTGATGATCCCGGCACCTTCAACCGCTTCCTGCCCGGATGCGCAGATGGTGATGTCAAATCCCATGCCAGCCAGGTTCTTCGCGCATTTCCGCGAGGCGGATCGATCGATGTCGTAGAGCCTGAGCCTGTCGATGCCGGTCAGCGCCTTGAAGGCGATCGCCTGGAATTCCGATTGGGCCCCATTGCCGATGATGGCCATGGTGCGCGCGCCGCCCGGCGCCAGATACTTGGCCGCGACAGCGGATGTGGCGGCGGTACGCAGCGCCGTCAGTATGGTCATCTCGGTGAGCAGCATCGGGTAGCCGCTACCGACATCGGCGAGCACGCCGAAGGCAGTCACCGTCTGCAAACCCTGGCGCATGTTCTTGGGATGGCCGTTGACATATTTGAAGCCATAGAGCCGCCCATCGCTTGTAGGCATCAGTTCGATGACCCCGTCATGGCTGTGCGATGCGATGCGAGGCGTTTTGTCGAAAAGTTCCCAGCGACGGAAGTCTTGCTCGATGTAGCCGGCGAGCTCGGTCAGGAAGCGCTCGACGCCGATGGCGTTCACCAGCTTCATCATCCGGTCGACGCTGACGAAGGGGACGATGTTCAACTTTGCCGTGGCCATGATCAAAAGCTCCCGGAATGGCTGCGGGTGGGGCGGTCCATGATGCGGCGGCCCATCAGGCTCGCCGTCAGGTCGACCATCAGCGTCGCAGTTCGGCCACGCTCGTCCAGAAAGGGATTCAACTCGACCAGGTCGAGGCTGGAGACGAGGCCGCTGTCGGACAGCATCTCCATCACCAGATGCGCCTCGCGGAAAGTCGCGCCGCCGGGAACCGTGGTGCCGACAGCCGGCGCAATGGACGGGTCGAGGAAGTCAACGTCGAGGCTGACATGCAGCAGCCCGTCCTCTGCAGATACCCGCGCCAGAAAGGCGCGCAGCAGCGGCGCGATGCCATGCTCGTCGATGGCGCGCATGTCGTGCACGGTCACGCCCGCCTGGTTGAGCGCGTGGCGCTCGGCCGGGTCGACACTGCGCAGGCCCATGGTGCAGATGCGCTTGGGATCGACCGCAGCCGGCAGATCCGGAAAATAGCCGCTAAAACCTGGCTGGCCGCTGGCGTAAGCGAGCGGAACGCCGTGCAGATTGCCGCTGGCGGTGGTGTCGAGCGTGTGGAAGTCCGGATGCGCGTCGAGCCACAGCACGAACAGCGGGCGTCCGGCTTCGGCAGCGCGGCGGGCGATGCCAGACACGGTCCCGGCGGATATCGAATGGTCGCCGCCGAGAAAGATAGGCATGGCATTCTCGCTCGCGGCGTAGGCGGCGTGAGCAATCGCGGATGTCCAGGCTGATATCTCGGGCAAGGCCTTCAGCGCCAAATTGCCATGCACGACGCGCCTCGCCGGAATTGCCTGGACGGCCCCCATATCCTCGACAGCGTGGCCGAGGCCGGACAGCACTTCAGCAAGTCCGGCCGTCCTGAGCGCACTTGGCCCCATCTCACATCCCATCCTGCCAGCGCCATCCTGCACTGGCGCCCCGACGATTCTGCAACGCATTGTCTTGTTTTCCCGCTGACCAAGTTCGAATGACCCGCGAGGAGATCATGGCGAGGCGGCGATATGAACAGGCAGAATTGGCAATTCGAAAAGCATTGTTTATCGTATGGCAGCGAAATTGGCCAAAATGGTAATCCCGATGGATGCGCTGGACGAACGGCTCGTGACCTTGCTTCGGCATGATGCGCGGCGGAGCGTGTCTGACCTCGCCGTCGACCTCGGCGTCTCGCGCGCCACAGTCAGGGCACGGATGGAGCGGCTGGAGCGATCCGGCGACATCATCGGCTACACGGTGGTGCTGCGCGCCGACGCCGTTGATCAGCGCATCCGAGGTATCATGCTGATTGAGATTGAGGGCCACGCCGCTGACCGCGTGGTCCGGGCGCTGGGCGGCTTCCCTGAAGTCTCGACCATCCACACCACCAATGGCCGCTGGGACCTGGTGGTCGAGCTCGGGACCGCATCACTGACCGATTTCGATGCGGTGCTGCGGCGCATCCGGCTCATAGCCGGCATAACGGGCAGCGAAACTAGTCTGCTCCTGGCGACGCCGCGCACGACCCGGGCACGACTAACTTAAAATCCGATCAAGGCCGACTGTGCGGGCGAGTGAGATGCAAACCAGCGCTTCTAACGATGCAGAGCTTCTCGGCCGGCCAGTTTCTGTTCGCCGTGAGCCCGACCGAAATAGGGTAGGACGATAGCCGCTCACAGCTAGCCAACCTCACAGATCAACGCAAGTTCATCGCCGACAACTCCGCCACGCTGATGCGGGTTGGTGACGCTGGCAGTCCTAAGACCATTGCTGGATCTTATAATGCCCAGCGATCCGGAGGCCGTATTCGATCTCGCCTTTCACTAGGCTGCCCTCGCAACTCGGATCGTGTGCAGGGTTTCCGCTTGATATGCGAATATCGACGCAACATCTTCCAATCCTTGTGCCCCGTGACCAAAGCGACTTGTTCTATCGTGAAGAACCTTTTGACACTCACATCTATGCGGCGCGCGCTGCCAACAGCGCGTGGAGAGCCTCCGGCTTCAGATGGGTGTAGCGCTTCAACATTTTCCAGTCCTTGTGCCCAGTTACCAGCGCAACTTGTTCGATCGTGAATCCGGCCTCGAAAAGCCGACTCGTTCCTTCGTGCCGCAAATCATGAAAATGTAGGTCGTGGATGCTCAGGTCAGTGCATCCCCGACGGAAGGCGGTGCCGACTGACCTATGATTGAATGGGAAAATTCGATCATCGTCGTTGCTACGCTTTGCCCGCTGCTCCTCGACAATGGCCCATGCATCGTATCCAGTTGCCGCGAATAGCGGTATGCGCTGATTGTTGCCGTTCTTGTTCCGAGGGTCTTTCCGATCACGGATAAGAAGCATCCGCGTGCGAGATTCCAGGTCGGACCAACGCACCTTGCAGATCTCCTCCTGGCGCATCGCGGTTGCGACGGCGAAACGTATGATCTGGCTAAGCGGAGCAATTTGACGAGGGTTTGCATCGAAGTGACCGATGAGCCTGTCGAGTTCATCCTGCGTCGGCCGTCTGTCGCGCTGGTGGCCTTTCCCAATGAGGCCAAGTCTCTTGAGGGCGATACGCGCGAGATCGACTGGTTCGACCTTGACGGGCAGGCCGTGAACTGCAGCGGCATGAGCCAGAATGAGTTTTATAAAGCCGATGTCGATACCGAGAGTCATCGGTCCGGCGCCTTGGTCGGCCCGGTCCCGACCAAAACGAATGAGCCGTTCGCGATCCAGGGCTGCGATGTTGCACTTCCCCAGATGTCTTCGGAGCATATCGAGGGCTGCGGCCTTGGAGCGGCGAGGGGACTTGCCTACATCGCACATGTCGTCGATATGAAGGTCGATGAGTTCGCCGAAGGTTTTCAGGCGCGCTATACGGGACTTTGTCGGCGTCTCACCGCGATCGACTTGGCGCTCGGTTTCGGTTGCCCAGCGTCGTGCGTCCTCAGAAAGGTCTCGCTGGCGTAGCGACCTTTGCGACGGACTTGCACACGCCAGGAGCCGGACGAGAGTTTTGTGTAGGTGGCCATTTTTTCGTGTGCGCTCCGTGTGCACTGAAAGATCGAAACGTGGCGAAAAGGGTCGTATTCTGGCGTAAAGTGGCGTGGCCGCGCTTGCGTCTACCAAATTGATGTTAAAGAAAAAATGCTGAAAAATCAAGACCATAGCCTGGCTATTGCACCCATGCTGGATGGGGCGGAATAGTAATAAAATCCGATAGTTACGAGATGTTGCGTGCAAAAATCGCACACGTTCTGCTTCCCTTCTTTTTTCGTTCCCCCGACGGAGCCGCCGATAGCCCTTTTCGGACGCTCTTCTGCCGACGATATTGACCGCGCCAACGCGGATGTCCGCCGAGATATCCGTGACCTTCATTGTCCGCCGCCGCGTTCGGTTTGCCTAGGGGTTCTTNCGTGTGCTCTTCCGATCTCGGAAAGCCGGCTCCACGAATATCCAGCGTACTTGTCGGGCCTATCGGTGTCCGTTCAACGGCGCAGACTACGCACCTCCGCGGCGAATGTGCAGTCGATACACGCACGGCGGGCAACTTACCTGGGGATAGTCGTCACGGCGCGTCCACGCCACGGGGGCGAGTCGGTGGCCCGCAACCCGTGATAGCCGCCACAGAGGATGCACTCGATGACCGCCGGTCCGAAAACTACACGTTGGCAGGCCGCGAGCAGCTGCATGTAGCCTGTAGAGGCTGACCGACTAGGTACCGTCAGGCGCGGGTTTGTCGCTAGCTCGCAACCTGCTTCATCTTAAGTAGTTGCTGCGCGGCGGCCGCGTTGTCGCCGCCACCCGCCACATGCACGGTGGGAACGGCGAGCTTTATGCCGTTCTCGTCGAATGCCTTCTTGATCATCATGAACGCTCGCCGCTTGATGCCGAACTGAGTTCCCGGCTTGGTCATCAGCTTCATCCTGAGGTCGATCCCGGAGTCGCCAAAGCTGTCGATAGCGGGAAAAACGCCGTCGCTTTCGAGTGTCAGCAGATGTGGTAAGGTTGATTGTCGGCGAGTAGCAGAGGTCCAGCAACAATGAGACGAACCAGAGTTTACGGCGCATCCGGCTTGGTTCTAGCGGTTTGCACTGTATTTGCTTGGCAGAACGCCACTGCCGCTCAAAATTGCGACGCAGCCGCGACGCCTGGCGTCAATTGGCAGGACTGTGACAAAAAGCTTCTCATCCTAAAAGGACAGGACCTGAGCGGGGCGAACCTGTTCGGTGTTGATTTCACTTCGACCGACCTCAGGAACAGCAATCTCCGTGCGGCAAATTTTGAGAAGGCAACGCTTGTGCGTGCTTCCCTGGCCGACTCGACCGCCAAAGGCGCCCGGTTCGACAAAATCGAGGCTTACAGGACCGACTTCAGCCGTATGGACGCGCAGGGCGCTGTGTTTGCGAGCGCGGAAGTGCAGCGCTCGAATTTCCAGGACGCCAATCTGACCAATGTTGATTTCACAAAGGCGGAATTGGGGCGAGCGCAGTTCCATGAAGCCGATATCAGCGGCAGCCGCTTTTCGTTTGCCAATCTCGCGCGGGCGGACTTCCGAGGAGCGACGTTCACCGCGCCGATAGACTTTGACCGCGCTTTTTTCTTTCTGACCCGTATCGAGGGCCTCGATCTTTCCAATTCGGCGGGTCTGTCCCAGTGGCAGCTCAACATGGCTTGCGGAGACGCCCGGACCGAGTTGCCTTCTGGCTTGACGAGGCCTGAAGATTGGCCCTGTCAATTCCAGCAAGAATAGTTGTCGGCAAGCCGCCCATCACCGCAAGGACGCCGAGGAAGACGAAGACAGCGAGCCGCAACCCAGGCGATTCATCATCGGAAGAGGTTAGGCACTAATTTAGGCACCGAATAAGGCGCTACTGAAAAGCGCTTTAAAAACAAATTGACTGGAAGGAAATTGGTGGGACAAGTGGAGCATAACAGCGAACTCTGAAAATGACTGGAAAATCAATGTCTTAATGTGTTTTCTTGGCACTGTTAGCGTTGTCAAAGAACGTACAAAGAAGATCATATCGCTCTACGAGAGCGGCCTGGGGCAGGGCCGGATTGCCAGGCTGATTGGAATAGGAGCAACTTCCGTCATCGCGTTTTGGTCGCATCGGGCATCGAAAGACGCCCGACAGGTGGCCAGAAGAAACGACATTCATAGCGCTTCTACAGGAACGGTGCCTAGTTTGGGCAACCGAATTCAAAAGCGGCTCGAACGGAATGAGTCCTTTCCGCTGCCGCGCGGTGGATCGATTGCTTGTCTGCCGTCGCTAACCGGAGAAGCTGTTCTCACCTACGACAGCTTGATCGACGGTGGGGCCCTATTGCTGCGCCTGGATCGGCTTGCGACAGATGACGCGACAGCAGCATCATTTGATCGGTGTGTAGATCTCGCCAGTCTTGGCCACACAACCAATCAGGCTGCCCTGCCGACCGACCTGTTTTTCTGTATCCATTTTTTGCATCATCTTGGGTGGAGGACAACATCGAGGAGACGCTGAGCTTCTATCGGCTGCCGCTTGCCCATCATAAGCACATGAAATCGACCAACATGCTNCGACCCGCTATCTCAACATGGATCATCTGCGTGAGCACAAGAAGGAGAGCCTGAGGGCCTTGGCCGCCTGAGCAACGTCATGTGTCCGCCGCTCCGCTAAACACGGGAGTTGCGCGGCGGACACCGACGTCACAGCTACCGCCACGCCATTTTTGCACAACTTGACGCACACAACTCGAGGGGTTCGCGGATCAGTCCGCGGTCGTCCCGTTGTCTTCGTTTGCGACAAGTCGTGGTTTTCGAGCTCGTGACGCGCGATCCCGACTTGCCATCACGTTGCCGACGATAGCAAAAGAGCGCCCTCAAACGGGCGCCGGCATTCTATCCCTTGTAACACCCACGCGTTGGCGACAGACCTTCGGGCGGTCGTGGACGCACTTCTCTACATCTCTACATCGCCTGACCGGCTGCCAGTGGCGGGCATTGCCGGACCGTTCCCGCCCGAGAAAAACTGTCGCAGGCTCTGGCCAATCTCGGCACATGGACCATCGAAATCATCAAGCGCTCCGACACGGCCAAGGGCTTTGAGGTGCCCGCCGCGACGACGGGTCGTCGAGCAAACTTTCGCCTGGCTGGGACGTTGTCGCCGGCAAGCCAAAGATTTCGAGGCGACCATCGCCAGCGCCGAGCGTGGTCTTCTCCGCCGCCATCGCGCCAACTTCGGTGCTTGATCGGCATTACAGCCAAAGGACATTGTTAGAGCGAAAAGCTGACATTTGCGTAGCAGGACGACAAAATGCCAGCATTTATCAAATTATCTCGTTAGCGCCAGCCGTGGCCTTAAATAATCCGAAGCGAAATTCCATCGCCGCGAAAACCAGCCCCCGTAGAGCGATTAGCATTTGCCTTCCAATCCGCATTTCTCGTTTCTCCAAAGGTTGCACCACGAAGCCCTTTCACCATGCATCTGTCGTTCCGCCCAGCATCGCCATCAGCCATGCGGGCGGCGGCGCATCGCCGACGATTCGGCCGCGACCATGCCGGCCATCTCGGGCGTGTCGAGCGCCGGGTTATGGCCGCGGTGGAGGCGTGCCGGACCGCGGCCCTGGGCGGTCACGCCGAACACTGCGCCGACTGCGGTCTCGTGCGGCAAGCCTATAACTCCTGCCGCAACCGTCACTGCCCCAAGTGCCAGGGCCTAGCCCGNCGATCCTGTTCAAGGCCGCATCCGAAGCCTTGAGGGTGGCGGCGGCCGATCCCAGGCATCTGGGCGCCGAGATCGGCATGGTCGCCGTGCTTCATACTTGGGGTCAAAATCTCCACCATCATCCGCATGTCCACTGCGTCGTGCCGGGCGGCGGCCTGTCGCTCGATCCTGCCACGGCGAAGGCCGGGGACCAGCGATGGATCGCCTGCCGGCCGGGATTTTTCCTGCCCGTGCGGGTTCTGTCGCGTCTGTTCAGGCGGCTATTCCTGGGGCGCCTGCAGGACGCCTTCGACGCCGGCCAGCTTCGCTTCTTCAGCGATCTCGCCAGCCTGGCCGACCCTGCCACTTTCTGCGCCCAACTGACTGGACTGAAACGCATCGAATGGGTCGTCTACGCCAAGCCCCCGTTCGGCGGTCCCGAACAGGTCCTCGCCTATCTGGGCCGCTACACCCATCGCGTCGCCATCGCCAACAGCCGCCTCGTGAGCCTGGACCAGGGAAAGGTCAGCTTCCGCTGGAAGGACTATCGCCACCACGACAAGTCCAAACACAAGCTCATGACCTTAAGCGCCGACGAGTTCATCCGGCGCTTCCTGCTGCACGCTCTTCCAGACGGATTCCATCGCATCCGCCATTACGGCCTCCTCGTCAACGGCCACCGCGTCGCCAAGCTCGCCCAGTGCCGTCTTCTTCTGGCGGCGCCCACGCCGCCGACGCCGGACCCGACCGCCGACTATCGCCAGCGTTACCGCTGTCTCACAGGGCACTCCCTGGACATCTGTCCGGGCNGCTCTTCCAGACGGATTCCATCGCATCCGCCATTACGGCCTCCTCGCCAACGGCCACCGCGTCGCCAAGCTCGCCCAGTGCCGTCTTCTTCTGGCGGCGCCCACGCCGCTGACGCCGGACCCGACCGCCGACTATCGCCAGCGTTACCGCTGTCTCACAGGGCGCTCCCTGAACATCTGTCCGGGCTGCGGCGGCGCCATGGCCTCGCTCGGCCCGATCCCGCGCAAGGCCCCGACCTGGCCAGACACCTCATGACACGCTACGCACCGACACGCTCGCACCGTCCATCCCGGCGTCTGCTACAGTCGCCGAGGGGCTGCGATCTGAGCCGCAGCTTCAGGGCGTCATAGATGCGGGAGAGATGCTTTTCGCTCGAGCCGATCACCCAGTGGCCCAGAGCGCCACGGCTGACAGGAACNGTCATAGATGCGGGAGAGATGCTTTTCGCTCGAGCCGATCACCCAGTGGCCCAGAGCGCCACGGCTGACAGGAACGCCCGCGCGCTCGAAGGCCTGCGCCAGGCGGTAGAGCGGTGTGCCGTCGACGTATTTGTGAACGAGCGCGAAGGCCAGCGTCGAAGCCGTGGCGATGCTGCCCGGCAAGGGTTGCGCGGGCATCGGCGCGGTCACGACCGGCGTGTTGATGCCGGTACGCTCACAATGGCGGCAAGCATATTTGAACCGCACATTCT
>NZ_AYWO01000042.1 GCF_000502955.1 Mesorhizobium sp. LNHC252B00
TTGCAAGCCCATCCTCTCGACAAACCCATCGCCAGCAAGATGCGAAGAGCCAGATGGAACAGAGACTTCCTCTTCCAGCTCTTTACTCATATGCGATAGCCCTGCCCTCAAGGGGGGAGATCGGATACATTGATGTCGGCGCTCGTTTTGCAACGTCAGCGATTGGCAAAAGACATCGCGACGGCCAATCTCCCCCCTTGAGGGGGAGATGCCCGGCAGGGCAGAGGGGGGCGCCTGGCGAAGACATGTCGGATTGCCAAGCGCTTACTTCAGCAGCCCCTTCTCCTTGTAATACCGCTCAGCCCCCGGATGCAGCGGCACCGGCATGCCGTCGAGCGCCTTGGCCGGGTCGATCGCCTTGGCGGCGGCATGCGCCGCGGCCAGCTGGTCGAGATGCTCGAACAGCAGCTTGGTCATCCGATACGCGGTTTCGTCGGAGACATCGGCGCGGGTGATGAGGAAATTGCCGACGGCCGCAGTCGCGACATCCTCGCTCTGGCCTTCATAGGTTCCCTTGGGAATGATCACCGAAAGATAGGGCGCGCCGATCTTGGCGACGTCCTGCTCCGGCACTGCCACGACATTGATCGGCACGGAGGTGGCGAGGTCGCGGATCGAGGCGACGCCGAGTCCGGCGGATTGCAGCGTGGCGTCGAGCTGCCGGTTCTTGATCAGTTCGACCGATTCGGCGAAGGGTAGGTATTCGACCCGGCCGAGATCCTCGTATTTCAGCCCGGCGGCAGCGAAGATGGCGCGCGCGTTGAGCTCGGTGCCGGACGCCGGCGCACCGACCGACAGGCTCTTGCCCTTGAGATCGGCCAGCGTCTTGATGCCGGACTCGCGGCTGGCGACGATCTGGATGTAGTTGGGATAGATAGCGGCGATGCCGCGCAGTTTGTCGAGCTTGCCCGGGAAGCCGGCTTCGGTGTTGCCTTCAGCGGCCAGCTTGACGGAATCGCCGAGCGCAAAGGCGATCTCGCCCCTGCCCTGCTGCAACAGATTGAGGTTTTCGACCGAAGCCTTGGTTGCCTGCACCTGGGTACGCGCGCCTTCGATGCCCTTGCCGTAGATTTCAGACAATGCGACGCCGAGTGGATAATACACGCCGGACGTCCCGCCGGTCAGCACATTGATAAATTCTTGCGCGCTGGCTGAGACGGCACCCAGGCCAAGCGAGAGCGCCACGGCACCGGCTGCAACGAATTTCGTTCTGAAATGGAACATCGGGGCCTCCTCCCTGAAATATCGGCGACCGCACCGCCTCCCAGGTGCGACCACGGCGAGTTTAGACAGCGAGCCGCAAATGCCAACCCGCAATTGTGCTCGTTAGACGAACGGTTGAGGGATCGGAAACAGATGGCGGCTTGCGCAAAAAGCCGGCGGAGCCGAAAGTTTTTTGAGCTGTCTGTCGAAATCGCGCGCTGCCGCGCGACATACGTCCGGCTCGCAAGGAAGCGGCCTTCGAAACAACGGGAGAAGACCATGCGATACATGATTTTGATCTACGCCGACGAAGCCGCGATGGCGAATGCACCGGCCGAGGCGACCTACCAGATGAGTGCCGCCTATGGTGCCTATACCGAAGCCTTGAAGAAGTCCGGCGCCTGGCTGGCAGGGGACCGACTGCGCCCGAGTCAGGCGACCACCTCGGTGCGGGTGGCTGGGGGCAAGACCAACGTGCTCGACGGCCCCTATGCCGATACCAAGGAGCAGCTTGCCGGCTTCTACATGATCGAGGCCGAGGATGCCGACGCCGCGATCGTCTGGGCGGCGCGCTGCCCGGCGGCCAGCACCGGTACTGTCGAGTTGCGGCCGATCTGGGAAATGACCGAGTACCTGTCCGAGAGATGATGATGTGATGGACAGTCGCTCGGAGATCGCCCGGGTGGCCGCCGAAGCCGCCGCCCGGCAAAGCTACGGCAAGCTGGTAGCCTGGCTGGCGGCGCGCACGCGTGACGTGGCCGCTGCCGAAGACGCGCTGGCTGACGCCTTTGCCGCGGCACTCGAACGCTGGCCGCGAACCGGCGTGCCTGAAAGGCCGGAAGCCTGGCTGCTGGCGGTGGCAAGGCGGCGCCGCGTCGATGCGGTGCGGCGGCGGCTGACCAGCGAGGCCGGCCGCGAGCATCTCAAGCTGATTGCCGAGGAGATGGAGGCGGGCATGACCGACGAAGACCTTCCCGACGAACGGCTGCGGCTGATGTTCGCTTGCGCCCACCCGGCGATCGAGCCCGGCATTCGCTCGCCGCTGATCCTGCAGACCGTGCTGGGTTTCGACGCGGCAACGATCGCCTCAGCCTTCCTGGTGTCGCCGGCAACCATGGGCCAGCGCCTGGTTCGCGCCAAGACCCGCATCCGTGAAACCGGCATTCCGTTCCGCGTTCCGGAGCGGACCGAACTCGGCGAAAGGCTGGATGCGGTGCTGGAAGCGATCTACGCCGCCTTCGCCGAAGGCTGGTCCGATCCAGCGGGCACCGAAACGCGGCGCCGCAATCTCGCTGGCGAAGGCATCTGGCTCGGCCGCCTGGTGGCTTCGCTGATGCCGGAAGAGCCCGAGGCGCTGGGTCTGCTTTCGCTGATGCTGTTCGCCGAAGCGCGGCGCGCGGCACGGCGCGATCCGGCCGGAGACTATGTTCCGCTGGCCGAGCAGGATCATACGCTGTGGGATGGCGCTTTGGTCGACGAAGCGGAATCCCTGCTCCGCCGCGCCGCCACGATGGGCGTCATCGGCCGCTATCAGCTTGAGGCGGCGGTTCAGTCCGCACATGCGGCACGACGGCTGACCGGCCGCACCGACTGGGTGGCGGTCCGCGAACTCTACGACGCGCTGCTCTCTGTCGCGGGATCACCGGTGGTGGCGATCAACCGCGCGGTGGCGATTGCCGAGGCCGAGGGTGCAGTGACTGGATTGGCGGCCCTCTACGTGCTGGGCGACGACAAGCGGCTTGATGAGTATCAGCCTTATTGGGCAGCCCGCGCCGGTCTCCTGGCCAGGCTTGGGCAGGTACCGCAGGCGTGCCAAGCCTATGACCGGGCGATCGGCCTCGAGCGCGACCCGGCGGTGCGCCGGTTCCTGCAGGGCAAAAGGGCAGCGCTCAAAAATTGAGACTCGCCAACCGGCCGTCCGTTCAGCCCGGCCACATCCCATGCGATGTGTTGAGCGTCTTCATCAGGGGATGCTCGCGCAGCTTCGACCACAGACGCTCGATATCAGGCCAGGTCGTGCGCGCCCTCTCGGCGTCGGGATGCCAGGCCACCAGCATGACGAGGTAGATGTCCGCGACCGACATGCGGTCGTCAACCAGCCAGTCACGGCCTTCGAGAGAGGCATCGAGGACGGCAAAGCCGCGGTCCATCTCGGCGACGGCTGCCTGCTTGACCGCGTTGGTGCCTTCGGCATCTGTCGTATAGCGGTATGCGTAATAGAAACGCAGCACTGCCGGATAGAGCACCGACGACATGAAGGTCATCCAGCGCAGGAAATCGGCGCGGGCAGGCGCGTCGGCCGCCGGCGCCAGGCCGGCATTGGGATGACGCTCGGCAAGCAGGATGCAGATCGCCGCCGATTCGGTGATCGAGCTTCCGTCCGGCAAAGTCAGCACCGGAACCTGGTTCAACGGGCTGATGTCGAGGAAGGCCGGATCGGGCCGCTCCGTCTTCGGCACGTCGATCTGTTCGAACGGCACATTCGCCAGCGCCAGGGCCGCCTCGACGACGAAGCCGCCGCTGCCCCGACGAGTGTAGAGCTTGTACATGAAATCCTCCCCCGGCCCGCTTTGCACCGGCCGGTGACGATTTGCACCGGAAGCAGGGCATTTCTCAAGCTGGTGGCTGACGCCACGGGCGGTTTATTCAACGGGCCAGCTTAATCACGAAGAACCGTCGGATTACGCCCCCAACCCCTCGAACAAAATCGTCGACAGATAGCGCTCGGCGAAGGACGGGATGACCACGACCAGGTTCTTGCCCTTGTTTTCCGGCCGTGAGCCGACGACGATGGCCGCCTGCAGGGCGGCGCCCGACGAGATGCCGACCGGTACGCCTTCGAGGCGGGCGACGAGGCGGGCATTTGCGACCGAATCCTCGTTCGACACCCTGACGATCTCGTCATAGATCGTCGTGTCGAGGATTTTGGGCGCAAAGCCGGCGCCGATGCCCTGGATCTTGTGGGGGCCAGGCTGGCCACCCGACAGAACCGGTGAGGAGTCCGGCTCCACGGCGACGACATGCACCGAGGGCTTTCGCTTCTTCAGCACCTGGCCGACGCCGGTGATGGTGCCGCCAGTGCCGATGCCGGCGACGAAGATATCGACCTCGCCATGCGTATCGTTCCAGATTTCCTCGGCCGTCGTCGTGCGATGGATTTCCGGGTTGGCGGGGTTCTCGAACTGCTGCGGAATGATCGCGTTGGGGATCGTCGCGGCCAGCTCATCGGCCTTGGCGATGGCGCCTTTCATGCCTTTCGGACCCTCGGTCAGCACCAGCTCGGCGCCGAGCAGCGCCAGCATCTTCCGGCGCTCGATCGACATCGTTTCCGGCATCGTCAGGATGAGCTTGTAGCCCTTGGCGGCAGCGGCGAAGGCAAGCGCGATGCCGGTATTGCCCGACGTCGGTTCGATCAACGTGGTCTTGCCGGGAGAAATCTTGCCGGAAGCCTCCAGCGCCTCGATCATCGCCACGCCGATGCGGTCCTTGACCGAGGCGATCGGATTGAAGAATTCGAGCTTGGCGATCAGGTTGGCGACGATGCCCTTTTCCCGAGCGAACTTGTCGAGCCGCACCAGGGGCGTGTCGCCGATCGTATCGGTGATGGAATCGTAGACGCGGCCGCGACCGGGTAAACGGGCAGAGGTGACGGGCTTGTTCATTGGTTTCGCTCCCAGAATTTCAGGCAGGTAGAGAATTTCAGGCAAATGGAATTCAAGCCGGCAAGATAGGGCCTTTGGCCGTGCAAGATAGACTGTCGGCTGAAAATATCCGAGTGGGACCTGTGTCGAAAACGTCGCCCTGCCGGAAAAGCATTTCCCGCGAAGGCCTGTTTGCGAAATGGTTTGGCCGAAAAGCCCTCTATTGCCGGGCGGCAATCGCTGCGGCGGCGCCGACCATGAAGCCGGCGGCGGTGCGGTTCAGCGCCTTGAGCGCGCGCGGCGACTTCAGGAACCAGCGCGCCTTGGACGCCAGCGCCAGATACGGCACCAGCACCACCAGAAGCACGACGACCGTCAGCGCGACGAGAATGCCGTAGTCGGTAAGTGTGATGGTCTTCAGGTCGACGATGGTCGGCGTGATCGCCAGGTAGAAGATCATCGTCTTCGGATTGCCGAGCGTGACGGTCAGGCCGGCGGCAAAGCTCGACAGCAGCCCACCCTTGCCCTTTTTCGCTTCGACCGTCTCGGGCGTGATGCCGCTGTTCCAGAAGCGCCAGCCGAGGAAGGCCAGGTAGGCGACACCGAGCCATTTGATGGCCAGGAAAACCATGCCGAAGGTCTGCGCGACGAAGGCGAGACCCAGCACCACGGCAGTCAGATAGGTGAGATCGCCAGCCATCAGCCCAAAGGACATCGCCAACGACGAGCGGAAGCCGGAGCCGAGCGCACGCGCAACGAGCGCGGTGACGCCGGGACCAGGAATGGCGGCGGCGATGCCGAGCGCGGCACTGTAGGCGAGGAATCCGGTGAGCGTCATGGCTGGGACCTCAAATCAGAACGCCTTGTCGCATAGAATGGACCAGGATTGAATTCACCTGGGATCGGAATCCATTGCACCAGATGTCGCTGCAACACGTGGAGAAGGCGCCCTCATCCAGCCGCTTCGCGGTCACCGTCTCCGCCGGGGAGAAGACCCTGGCGCCGCCGTTGGCAATCCGGGTGAGGGGTTTGTGCCAAGATTGCTCAGGAGCGATCGCCGTCATGGGTGACGCGCCAGATGGTGCCATTGCCGTCCTCGGTCACGATCAGCGCGCCGTCGTTCGCCACCGCCACGCCAACCGGCCGACCCCAGACCTCGCCGTTGGAGACGACGAAGCCGGTGATGAAATCCTCGTATTCGCCGGTCGGCTTGCCATCCCTGAACAGCAATCTCACCACCTTGTAGCCGGTCCTGTTGCCACGGTTCCATGAACCGTGCAGAGCCACAAAGGCGTCGCCCTTGTATTCGGCCGGAAAAGTCTTCCCTTCGTAGAAGGCGATGTTGAGCGGCGCCGAATGCGCCTGCATCAGCACGTCGGGAATGGTCGCCTTGCCGGCAAGATCGGGGCGCTCGCCGTTGTGACGCGGATCCTCGTTGTTGCCGATATAGTACCAGGGCCAGCCATAGAAGGCTCCGTCCTTGACCGCGGTCGCATATTCCGGCGGCACATTGTCGCCGAGCCCATCGCTTTCGTTGACGACACACCACAGCGCGCCGGTCGCCGGCTGCACGGCCATGCCCGAACAGTTGCGCAGGCCAGTGGCGACGATGCGTCCGTTCTTGCCGTCGGGATCGAAGGCCAGCACAGCCGCGCGGCCATCTTCGGGACCCCAGGCAGCGCCGAGCGGCTGCGACGTCGCCCAGGCGTCGAGGCCGCCCTTCGGTTCTTTGCCCATATGCTGCGCGGCATTCGAACCCGAGCCGACCGATAGATAGAGCGTCTTGCCGTCCGGAGAGAAAGCGATGTCGCGGGTCCAGTGATGACTTGATGGGATGTTGTCGACGATGGTCTCCGGGTCGCCGGCGGCCTTCAGGTCGCCGCTGTGATAAGCGAAGCGCACAATGCCGTCGCTGTTGGCGACATAGACCCATTGCGGGTCGTTGCCTGGCGGATAGAAAGCAATGCCATAGGGCTGGTTGAGATTGCGGGCAAAGATGCCGTGCTGCGCCGGCTTCGCGCTGCCCTCGGCCAGGCGGTAGACGCGGATCTGGTTGGCTTCGCTGTCAGCGACGAACAGGTCGCCGTTCGGCGCGACGCGGACGACGCGCGGATTGTCGATGCCCGACGCGATCAGCTCGGCCGAAAAGCCCGGCGGCAGTTTCGGCTTGGCATCTGCCGGCCGTTCGGCAAGGCCGGCGCTGTTGGAGGCGGATTTGGTGACGTCGGGTTTTGGCAGATCGTTCGGCTTGATCAGGCGGCGCACACCGGGCCTGTCGGCACGCCAGTCGCCGAAGGCCGCGGCACCTTTCAATACGGGCTCCGCTTGCTGTGCGAATGCAGCGGTGGTGAGGAACACCGCTGCGGACAGGGCCAGCCCAGCCAATCGGATCATTCAATCCTCCAAACCTGGTCACACAGTGAACGGCTGCAAAGAGGCCAAACGAGCGGTTTCGTCTGTTGTTCCGCGGCACACGATCAGTTGAAGCGAAAGCGGAGGTTTTCTACCTTCAGGTCCCGGCGGCGTAGAAATCGTCATCGAGACGCTTTTCCAGCGCGACGAGATCGGCCGGCAGCGGCAGGCCCATGGCGCGCATTTCCCGCAGTTTTTCGCGCAACTGCTCCTGGATCTCGTGCTGGTCTTCCGGCTGGTTGACCATCTCCTCGAGCAGCAGGCTGATCCGGGCCTTGAATTCTTCGAGCGCCATTGTTTTTCTCCTCAGCTGCTTGTTCTTTGTTTTTTGAGTCTAAGGTGTTGAGATTCAGGTCAGGCCGGCATCACCTGAACATCAATACGCTTAGCGCAGCATGCGGGAAATCAGCTGCGCCGTATAGTCGACCATCGGCACGATGCGGGCATAATTGAGCCGGGTCGGGCCGATGACCCCAAGCGCACCGACGACGCGGGCGTCTTTGTCGCGATAGGGCGCGACCACCAGCGACGAGCCCGACAGCGAGAACAGCTTGTTTTCCGAGCCGATGAAGATGCGCACGCCCGATCCTTCCTCGGCGAGGTCGAGCAGTTGGATCAGTCCATCTTGCGTCTCCATGTCCTCGAACAGGTGCCGCAACAGTTCGATATCGGCCTGGGCGGTGACGTTTTCGAGCAGATTGGCGCGGCCGCTCACGATGAGCCGTGCCGGCAGGCCGCTGTCCGCGCCGGCCCACACCGCGAGCCCCTTCTCGACGAGGTCCTGCGACAGCGTGTCGAGGGCGGCCCTGGTCTCTTCCTTGATGCGGGCGATCTCGACCCGCGCCTCCGCCAGCGTGCGGCCGCGGATATGAGCGTTGAGGAAGTTCGAGGCCTCGTGCAGTTGCGAGACGGTGATGCCGGCGGGCAGCTCGACGACGCGGTTTTCGACGTCGCCATTCTGCGACACCAGCACCGCCAGCGCCTTGGTCGGCTCGAGCTGGATGAATTCGATGTGCTTCAGCGCCACTTCGTTCTTGGCGGCAAGCACCAGGCCGGCACCGCGCGACATGCCCGACAGCATCTGGCTGGCCTCGGTCAGCATGTGTTCCAGCGTCGCCCCCGAGCCGGATGCCCGCACCTGCGCCTCGATGGCGCGGCGCTCCTCGTCGGACAGATCGCCAAGCTCCATGAAGGCGTCGACGAAGAAACGCAGGCCGGCCTGCGTCGGCAAACGGCCGGCCGAGATGTGCGGCGCGTAGATGAGGCCGAGATGCTCGAGATCGCTCATCACGTTGCGGATGGTGGCCGGTGACAGCGAAGACGGCAGGATGCGCGACAGGCTGCGTGATCCCACGGGTTCGCCGTCCTTGAGGTAGGAATCGACGATGCGCCGGAAGATGTCGCGCGAGCGCATGTCCAATGATTGAAGCGCGGGCGCCTGCGAACTTGGATCGACTGCCTTGGTCATTGCGGCCAAAAACCTCCGGCCCAAAGATATAGACTTCGCTACGGCCCGCGCAACCCGGTGTCTGCGTCAGATCACCCCGGTGTCTGTGTCGGATCGTCAAGCCATTTTCCTTTGCGCCATTCGTCCCATGCGGCTACAAGCCGGCCAAGATTCCCGAAAAATGACAAGAAAGCAGCCTGAATGCGCCCCTCCAAACGCCAATTCGACGAAATGCGCGCCATCTCCTTCGAGCGCGGCGTCTCCAAGCACGCCGAAGGCTCATGCCTGGTGAAGTTCGGCGACACGCATGTCCTGTGCACGGCCAGCTTGGAGGAAAAAGTGCCGGGCTGGATGCGCAATTCCGGCAAGGGCTGGGTGACGGCGGAATACGGCATGCTGCCGCGCTCGACCGGCGAGCGCATGCGCCGCGAGGCTTCCGCCGGCAAGCAGGGCGGCCGCACCCTGGAGATCCAGCGGCTGATCGGCCGTTCCTTGCGCGCCGTGGTCGATTTGCAAGCGCTGGGCGAGCAACAGATCACCGTCGACTGCGACGTCATCCAGGCCGATGGCGGCACCCGCACCGCCTCGATCACCGGCGGTTGGGTGGCGCTCTACGACTGCTTGCGCTGGATGGAAGCCCGCCAGATGGCCAGTGTCGCCAAGGTGCTGAAGGACCACGTCGCCGCGATCTCCTGCGGCATCCATGACGGCCAGCCGGTTATCGACCTCGACTATATCGAGGACTCGTCGGCCGGCACCGATGCCAATTTCGTCATGACCGGCAAGGGCGGCATCGTCGAGATCCAGGGAACCGCCGAAGGCGAGCCTTTTTCGGAAGGGCAGTTCGCGGAATTAATGGGCTTGGCCAAGAAGGGCATTCAGCGCCTGGTCAGTTTGCAGCAGATGGCGGTGGCTTAGTTCTCAAATGCCGAGCTTGAGCGCCCCCCTCTGGCCTGCTGGCCATCTCCCCCTCAAGGGGGGAGATCGGCTATCCCGCTGGTTTGCGCCACCTTGCGGCGGCGTGAGTTGTGCGGAGGCGCTGAAGCTGCCAATCTCCCCCCTTGAGGGGGAGATGGCCGGCAGGTCAGAGGGGGGCGCCTCGTGACGCCCTCTGCTATCCTGGAATCCGCTCTCTACGTCACCGACCTAACCGCCGCCGAAACCTTCTACACCGGCGTCCTCGGCCTAAACCTCCTCGGCAAAGTCGATGGCCGCCACCTCTTCTTCCGCTGCGGGCCGGGCGTGTTGCTCGTCTTCAATGCCGAGGCAACCAAAATCCCGCCCGCGCCCGACGCCAGGCTGCCGGTGCCGCCGCATGGCGCTGTCGGCGAAGGCCATCTCTGCTTTGCGGCGACCGCTGACGAAATCGCCGACTGGAAAGCGCGTCTCGAGGCGAAAAACATAGCCATCGAAAGCGAATTCGAATGGCCGCAGGGCGGCCGTTCGATCTATATACGCGACCCCTCGGGCAATTCGATCGAATTCGCCGAGCCACGAATCTGGGGCCTTTGATGCATTCTCTCGATGGAAAGAAGATCGTCGTCGCCAGCCACAATGAAGGCAAGCTGCGCGAATTCGCCGATCTGATGGGGCCGTTCGGCTTCGAAGCGAAATCGGCCAAGGACTACGGCCTGCCTGAGCCCGACGAAACCGGCACCACCTTTGAGGAAAACGCCTACATCAAGGCGCTGGCCGCGGCCAAGGCGACCGGCCTGCCGGCGCTGTCGGACGATTCCGGCCTGTGCGTCGACGCGCTCGACGGCGCGCCCGGCGTCTACACCGCCAACTGGGCGGAAACCGCTGACGGCGCGCGCGATTTCGGCATGGCTATGCAACGCACCGAAGTGGCGCTGCAGGAAGTCAGCGCCGCCTCGGCCGGACAACGCAAGGGCCGCTTTGTCGCCGTCATCTGCCTGGCGTTCCCCGACGGAGAAGCCGAATATTATCGCGGCGAGGCCGAAGGCACGCTCGTCTGGCCGCCGCGCGGCGATCTCGGTTTCGGCTACGATCCGGTGTTCCTGCCCGATGGCTTCGAAAAAACCTTCGGCGAGATGAGCGCCGAGGAAAAGCATGGCTGGAAGCCCGGCCAGCGGACCGCGCTGTCGCACCGCGCCCGCGCTTTCCAGAAGTTCGCCCAAGCACGATTGGGTTCGTCATGAGCATGCTGCTCGACCGGACGCCCGGCTTCGGCGTCTATGTCCATTGGCCGTTCTGCGCGGCCAAGTGCCCCTATTGCGATTTCAACAGCCATGTCCGCCACCAGCCGGTCGATCAGGACCGCTTCGCCAGCGCCTTCGAGGCTGAACTGGCGACGATGCGCGAGCGCACCGGGCCGCGCGAGGTAACCAGCATTTTTCTTGGCGGCGGCACGCCGTCGCTGATGAAGCCGGAAACGGTGGCCAGGGTTCTGGACGCCGTGGCTAGGAACTGGACCGTTCCCGACGGCATCGAGGTGACGCTGGAGGCCAATCCGTCCTCGGTCGAGGCCGATCGCTTTCGCGCCTACCGGGCGGCCGGGGTCAACCGCGTCTCGCTCGGGGTACAGGCGCTGAACGACAAGGATTTGCGCTTCCTCGGCCGGCTTCACAATGTCGAGGAAGCGTTGCATGCTATCGGGCTCGCGCGGGAAATCTTCCCAAGATTGTCCTTTGACCTGATCTATGCCCGACCCGGCCAGACACCGGAGGCGTGGCAGGCCGAGCTCGAACAGGCGATCGGCCACGCCGCCGATCATCTGTCGCTGTACCAGCTGACCATCGAGGAGGGCACGCCGTTCCATGCCTTGCATGCCGCGAAGAAATTCATCATCCCCGACAACGACCACGCCGCTGACCTCTATGCGCTGACGCAGGAGATCACCTCGGCGCATGGCCTGCCAGCCTACGAGATTTCCAACCACGCCAGGCCGGGCGCCGAAAGCCGGCACAATCTGACCTACTGGCGCTACGGCGAATATGTCGGTGTCGGGCCAGGCGCCCATGGCCGCTTCGTCGAGAACTGCCGCCGCACAGTCACGATCGCCGAGCGGATGCCGGAAACCTGGGCCAATCTGGTCGAGGCCAAGGGCCATGGCGTCACCGGTGGCGAGATCCTGACGCGTTCGGAAGAAGCCGACGAGTTCCTGCTGATGGGCCTGCGGCTGGCCGAGGGCATCGACCTCTCCCGCTACGAGGCGTTCTCCGGGCGCGGCCTGTCGAGCGCGCGGCTCTCGATGCTACAGGGCGAAGGGCTGGTGGCACCGATCGGCAACGCGCGGCTCCGCGCCACTCCGGCCGGCATGATCGTGCTCGATGCGGTGGTGGCGGACCTAGCGCGATAACCAAGCAGGCTTTGGGTGCGCGGCGAGGATGACGCCCACGCCCCCAATCTCCGAGGCTGAGGATTGCGGAGCAATTCCAGGAAAAGTGTGACGCGGTTTTCCGTCCGGAATTGCATCAAGACAAAGAGTTAGAGCGGCTCGCCGTTACCGCGAAACGGTGAAATGCTCTAAGCGTCGTGCTTGTGGGGTTGTTTGCCGCGGCCTTTCTCGGCGGGCGACTCGCCGGGGCGGACTGGCTTGGCGTCGCCCTTATCGCGGCGTCCGCGGTGCTGGTCGCCTATCGGATGTAGCGGCACGTCGTTGCGGGCGTTTTTTGTTTCAAGACGGGTGATGAAGATATCGAAGCGATTGGGCATCGTCCGGTCAGTGCTCCGTCATGTTGTCGGGTTTGTTGTCGGAAAGCCCGACATTCGTGGGCAAGCAGGCCTGCTTGGCCAGGCTGGCGTCGGTCTTCGCGGGGAGGCGCTTGTCCTTGCGTACGGCAACGCGGTTGCGCTCGGCCCGATAGGGCTCGAAAGCGTCCTGCATCTTCAGGCTATCCATCCTGTCCTCCTCGGGAATCAGGGGGTAAATCCGCCGTAGCCGGTTTCGTTCCCTACTGTGGCAAAGGAATGGCGAGGGAGGCGCAACGTCAGCTTTTGCAAGCCGACGCTGGCCGTGCCAAACAGGGCTGAATGGAGAAGGCATCAGTGACCGCCGAAACGGGCAAGCGCAGCTATGTGGTCGGGCAGACCGAGATCGCGGCCCGGCCGCTCGAGCCGGCGCTCTATCTGGTGGCGACGCCGATCGGCAATCTGGCCGACATCACGCTGCGCGCGCTGGAGACGCTGGCCGCCGCCGACATCGTTGCTTGCGAGGACACGCGGGTGTCGCGCGTGCTGCTCGACCGCTACGCCATTCGCCGCCGCACCACGGCCTATCACGAACACAATGCGGGCGAGGCCGGGCCGAAGCTGATCGCGGCGCTCCAGGCCGGACAGAGCGTGGCGCTGATCTCCGACGCCGGCACGCCGCTGGTGTCCGATCCCGGCTACCGGCTGGTCGGCGAGGCGCGCGACCACGGCATTCGCGTCGTGCCGATTCCCGGCCCGTCGGCGCCGCTCGCGGCGTTGACCGCATCCGGCCTGCCGTCGGACGCCTTCCTGTTCGCCGGTTTTTTGCCGGTCAAATCAGGGCAGCGGCTGACGCGGCTTGGGGCACTGAAGGCTGTGCCGGCGACGCTGATCTTCTTCGAATCACCGCGCCGGCTGGCCGAATCCCTTGCCGCCATGGTCGAGGCGCTTGGCGGCGAGCGCAAGGCCGCGATCGGTCGCGAATTGACCAAGACCTTTGAAGAGATGCGCACCGGCACGCTGCAGGCGCTGGCCGATCATTATGCGGCGGCCGATACGCCGAAGGGCGAGATCGTCGTCTGCGTCGGTCCGGCCGAGGCCAAGGCCGACGAACCGGCCGACATCGACCGCCTGTTGCTGTCGCTCGCCGGCGAAATGCCGGCTTCCAAGGCAGCGGCGGAAGCCGCAAAAATGATCGGCGGCCAGAAACAGGCGTTGTATCGGCGGCTTCTCGAACTCAAGCATGCTTCTGGAGAAAGCGACGGTGGTTGAGCGCCCGAGTGCCAGCCGCCAAAAAGCCTATCGGCGCGGCCACCGCGGCGAATGGCTGGCGGCGGCAGCATTGGTGTTGAAGGGCTACCGGATTCTGGCGCGCCGCCACCGCACCCGCTTCGGCGAGATCGACCTGATCGCGCGCCGCGGCGACCTCGTGCTGTTCGTCGAGGTCAAGGCGCGGCGCACGCTGATGGAAGCCATGGAGGCGATCGGCCACGAATCGGAGCGCCGCATCGAGGGGGCGGCCGACATCTGGCTGTCGCGCCAGTCCGATTACGGCAAACTGTCGATGCGCTTCGACATGGTCGCGGTGCTGCCCTGGCGCTGGCCGGTGCATGTCGAGAATGCGTTCTATGGAAGGAATTGAGGTTGCTCACCATCCCCACAAGGGGGAGGGTAAGCTCACCCCCAGATCATCAACGCCGCCAACCCCACACCACCCACCACCAGCCGCCACCAGCCGAACAGCGAGTAGCCGTTGCGCGAGACGTAATCGAGCAGGAAGCGCACGACGATGAGCGCCGTGACGAAGGCGGCGACGAAGCCGACGGCGATGATCGGCAGGTCGGCGCTGCTCAGGACGTTGCGGTTCTTGAACAGGTCGAAGGCGAAGGCGCCGACCATGGTCGGGATGGCGAGGAAGAAGGAGAATTCGGCCGCCGCCCGTTTGTCGACGCCCAGCAGCAGCGCGCCGACGATCGTCGAACCGGAGCGTGACGTGCCGGGAACGAGCGACAGGCACTGGAAAAGGCCGATCTGCAGGTAAAGCCGGGTCGGGAACCGCTCGACGTCGCGGTAGAACGGCTTGAGGTTCATGCGGTCCACCGCCAGCAGCACGAAGCCGCCGATGATCAGCATGATGCAGATCATCCGCGGCGATTCGAACAGCACCGCCTTGATGAAATCATGCGCCAGCGCGCCGATGATCGCCGCCGGCAGGAAAGCGATGAGGACACCGATGGCGAAATGCCTTGTCAGCCGGTCATGCGGCAGGTCGATCAGCATTTGCCACAGCCGGCGGAAATAGACGCTCAGAATCGCCAGGATGGCGCCGAGCTGGATCAGGATCTCGAAGGCCTTGCCGGTCGAATGGAAGCCGAGGAAATGGCCGGCGAGCAGGATATGGCCGGTGGATGAGACGGGGATGAACTCGGTCAGCCCCTCCAGCAGGCCGAGCAGCAGAGCTTCGACGAATGGCTGGCTTTCCATGGCTACCTCGGGATTTGGCGTGACGGCTGACAAAACGGCTTGCTTGTCATGGCGTGCAAGTCCCCCTATAGGTCGCAACACCCTGACGGCCCGCTAACCGGGCGGCCAAGACTTACCGGTGCGCCCTTCGATTCGCCAGTGCGCTTTATCATCGCGGAACCATGCTGACGCTTTTCCACCATCCCATGTTCGCCACTTGTCGCTTCGTCCGCCTCGCTTTCGGCGAGTATGGCGAGGAGTTGGCCCTGATCGAGGAAAAGCCGTGGACCCGACGCAAGGAGTTCCTGGCGCTGAACCCGGCCGGCACACTGCCGATCCTGCTGGCCGAAGGCGACGTGCCGATCGTCGGTGCAACCGTCATATCGGAATATCTCGATGAAACGCGCGGTGTCTTGAAGCGCGACAAGCGGCTGTTTGCCGAAGATCCGATGCAGCGCGCCGAAATCCGCCGGCTGATCGACTGGTATCTCAGCAAGGCCGAAAGCGAAATCACCCGCCATCTGGTGCGCGAACGGGTGCTGAAGCCGGTGATGCCGGAAGTTGCGGGCGGCGGCTCGCCCGATTCAGGCGCGATCCGTGCGGCGCGCGCCAACATCCGCCAGCACATGAAATACACCAACTGGCTGGCCGGCACCCGCCATTGGCTGGCCGGCTCCAGGGTTACCTATGCCGATCTGGCCGCCGCCGCGACGCTGTCGGTGCTCGACTATCTCGGCGAGATTGATTGGCGCGAGCATCCTGCAGCGCGCGAATGGTACACGCGGGTCAAGTCACGGCCCTCCTTCCGGCCGCTTTTGACCGACCGCGTGCGCGGCCTGTCGCCGGTGTCGCATTATGCGGACCTCGACTTCTGACGCCGCAAAACTGCGCACGCTGATCGACGCGGAGGCGCGTCGCGTCGGCTTCGATGCCGTCGCCGTCACCTCTCCCGATGCGATCCCGCTTGCGCCGGCGCGGCTGGCCGAATTTGTCGCCGACGGCTTTCACGGCTCGATGGACTGGATCGCCGAGACGCTGCAACGCCGCGGCGACCCGACGGTGCTATGGCCGCAGGTGCGCTCGATCATCGTGCTGGCGATGAATTACGGTCCCGACCATGATCCGCGCGGCGTGCTGGCCAAGCGCGACCGCGGCGCGATCTCGGTCTATGCGCAGAACCGCGACTATCACGAGGTGATGAAGGGGCGTCTGAAGGAGATCGCTGGCAAGATCGTGGCCCGTGCCGGCGGCGACGTGAAGGTGTTCGTCGACACCGCACCGGTGATGGAAAAACCGCTGGCGGAAGCCGCGGGTCTCGGCTGGCAAGGCAAGCACACCAATCTGGTCAGCCGCGAGCATGGCTCCTGGCTGTTCCTCGGCACGATCTTCACCACCGCCGAACTGGTGCCCGACAAGGCGGAGATCGACCATTGCGGCTCCTGCCGTGCCTGCCTCGACGCCTGTCCGACGGATGCTTTTCCGGCGCCCTACCGGCTCGATGCGCGGCGCTGTATTTCGTACCTCACCATCGAGAACAAGGGGCCGATCCCGCATGAATTCCGTGAAAAGATCGGCAACCGCATCTATGGTTGCGACGATTGTTTGGCCGTTTGCCCGTGGAACAAGTTCGCCCGGGCTGCTTCGGAGGCCAAGCTCGCCGCGCGCGATGAATTGCGCGAGCCGCCGCTTGGCCGGCTGTTGCAACTGGACGAGGCGGCCTTCCGCGCTTTCTTCTCCGGTTCGCCGATAAAACGCATCGGCCGCGATCGTTTTGTCCGCAACACATTGATCGCCGCCGGCAATTCCGGCGACACCGCGCTTGCCGTCAGCGTGCGTGCCTTGCTGGACGATGCCTCGCCGCTGGTGCGGGGCGCGGCAATATGGGCGCTGGCGCGGCTGGTGCCTGATGCCGAATATTCAGAACGGGCAGCTATCGGCCTGAAAACCGAGACCGATACAGCCGTGCGCGACGAATGGCGTCTGGCGCGGCCAACCAGGACGCATGCATGAGCGAGAAACGGGTCTTCATCTTCGGCGCCGGCTATTCCGGCAAGGCCTTTGCCCGTGCCAACAAGGGGCCCGCCAACATATTCGGCACGACCCGCTCCCCGGACAAATTCGAGGCGCAGCGCCAGGCCGGCATCGCACCGCTGCTGTTCGATGGTGCGCTGACTGACGAAATCGGGGATGCGCTGGAAAAAACAACGCATCTGGTAATCTCGATCGCCCCGGAAGAGGCCGGCGATCCCGTCTTGAACGCTGCCCGGGAGGCAATCGCTCAAATGCCGGCGCTCGAATGGATCGGCTATCTCTCGACCGTCGGCGTCTACGGTAATTACGACGGCGCGTGGGTCGATGAAACGGCCGAATGCCGGCCGGTGTCGAAGCGCTCGGTGATGCGGGTGGGGGCCGAGCAGGATTGGCTGCAACTGGGCTCGGACATCGGCCGGCCTGTTGCAATCCTGCGCCTGTCCGGCATTTACGGGCCGGGCCGCAATGCGCTGGTCAATCTGGAAAACGGCACCGCAAGGCGGCTGGTCAAGCCGGACCAGGTGTTCAATCGCATTCATTGCGACGATATTGCCGGTGCGCTTTGGCGGCTCATCGACAGCAATACTGGTGGCATCTTCAATGTCACCGACGATCTGCCGGCACCGCCGCAGGATGTCGTCGCCTATGCCGCTTCGCTGATGGGTGTCACGCCGCCGCCCGAAATTCCCTTCGACGCCGCCCAACTTTCGCCCATGGCGCGGTCCTTCTATGGCGAGAACAAGCGTGTCGCCAACGCAGCGATCAAGGCGGCGGGCTATCGTTTTCGATTTCCGGACTACCGCACCGCCCTCGACCATATGTGGGCGAGCGGCGACTGGCGCGACGGCGAAGCGCGCAGTCCGATGAAGCGCTAACGGTCGAAGCCGTAAGTTGGGCATGCTACGATTCGGCGGTTCAAGCGATGAAGGAGTGGGGTCATGAAGGCATCGGGACCATCGTCGCCGGGCAGAAGGACAATCCTGGCCGCTGCGTTTGGCCTGGCTGCCATCGCAGGGCTTGCCGTACAACCAGCCGCGGCTGAGGAGCGGGCAAAGGACCTATTTGGCGCCAAGAAGCTGCCGGCAGCAGCCGCTGCGCAATCAATTGGCTTCTATTCCAAGGGCTGTTTTGCCGGCGGTGTCGCCATTCCGATGGATGGTCCGACCTGGGAGGTGATGCGGCCTTCGCGCAACCGCCGCTGGGGTCATCCGGCGATGATCGCGGTCATCGAGAAATTGTCGCGCGACGCAGCAGTCGAAGGCTGGCCCGGCTTGCTGATCGGCGACATTTCGCAGCCGCGCGGCGGCCCGATGATGACCGGCCACGCCTCGCACCAGATCGGGCTCGACGCAGACATATGGCTGACGCCGATGCCCAGCCATCCGATGTCGACGGCTCAGCGCGAATCGATGAGCGCCACCTTGATGGTCGACGAGAAGACCCATCTGGTAAAGGACGCGCTGTGGACGCCGGCGCACACAAGGCTCTTGAAGCGGGCGGCGAGCTACGCGCAAGTCGAACGCATCCTGGTCAATCCGGGCATCAAGAAAAAACTCTGCGACACCGTCAAGGGCGATCGTTCATGGCTGCGCAAGATCAGGCCGTTCTGGGGCCACGACTATCACTTCCACATGCGCATCGGCTGCCAGCCGGGCTCGCCCGGCTGCAAGGCGCAGGAAGCAACGCCGGACGATGACGGCTGCGGCAAGCCGCTGGCCTGGTGGTTCACGCAGGAGCCGTGGCGGCCCAACAAGAACCCTGACGCGCCGAAGGCCCGCGATCTGATGACGATGGCGAACCTGCCCCAGGAATGCCGTGCCGTGCTCGACGCGCCTGGGCCGGCTTCAGCCGAGGCCGCGACCTATCATGGCGGCGGCGTGCCCGTCGCGGTGGCCGCGCCCGAACCGGAAGCGCCGTCGCTGCCGGCCACGACGGCCAGCGGCACGGCTGGATTGCCGAGCGCGGNCCGAACCGGAAGCGCCGTCGCTGCCGGCCACGACGGCCAGCGGCACGGCTGGATTGCCGAGCGCGGTGAGCGCCTTCGCGGCGACACCCGAGATCGGCATCCCGCTGCCGCGGCCACGGCCGCCTGGAAACTGACCGTCGCGGCATCTATCGACGTCAAACCAGATTAAACCTGCGCAGGACCAGCTTTTAGCGCAATCAGAGCAGACAGAATTATGATTGCCGCAAGGATGAGCGCCCACGATACGGTGTTACGCGAAGGCAACCAGCGGCGCCCTCGCGCGGCCCGCTTACGCCACTGGCCAGACCGGTTGTCATAGCGCGATTTTTCCAAGCCTCTCCCCTCACGGGGAGAATGCGATTATCGCCGTTCGGAGTCCAGATGGGGGCCAGTTCAAAACTATGATGGCCCGTTTTGCGAAACAGTGGCCGTTTGGCCGCAGAACCGGCCGCAGCGCGCCCGTGGATTCGAAAACCGTTTCCCTTTTCAAACTCATGCGCTAGTCAACGGGAGAGCGGCTAGATGCCGTCAGGGGCGCCGGAGACGGACGAGAGCATGCCAGGCACAGGCGACGACGATACTTTGTTGCGGTTTCCGATCCTGATCGGCGACATTGGCGGCACCAATGCGCGCTTTTCGATCGTGCTCGATGCCAATTCCGAGGCCGGCGAGCCCGCCATCGTCCAGACCGCCAACTACAACACCATCGACGAAGCAATCCAGGCGGTCGTGATCGATCGCTCATCGGTGCGCCCCAACTCCGCGGTGCTGGCGGTGGCCGGCCCGGTCGACGGCGACGAGATCGAGCTCACCAACTGCCCGTGGATCGTCAAGCCGAGAAAAATGTTCGCCAGCCTCGGGCTGAGCGACATCGTCGTGCTCAACGATTTCGAAGCGCAGGCGCTCGCCGTCGTCGCGCTCGGCGAGGAGCATATGGAAAAGATCGGCGGCGGTACGCCGGAGCCCAATGCCGGTCGCGTCGTGCTGGGTCCGGGAACCGGTCTCGGCGTCGCCGGGCTGGTCCATGCGCTTCACCGTTGGATACCGGTGCCCGGCGAGGGCGGCCATATGGACATCGGCCCGCGCACGCCGCGCGATTTCGAAGTTTTCCCGCATATCGAGAAGCTCGAAGGCCGCATTTCGGGCGAGCAGATCCTGTGCGGACGCGGCCTGGTCAACGTCTACCGTGCGGTGGCCAAGGCGGACGGCAAACCGGCGCCGTTCACCACGCCGGCCGAAGTCACCGCCGCCGCCCTGGCAAAGACCGATCCGGTTGCGGAGGAAGCGCTGGAGACCTTCGTCACCTGCCTCGGGCGCACCGCCGGCGATCTCGCTCTGGTGTTCATGAGCCGTGGCGGCGTGTTCCTCACCGGCGGCATCGCGCAAAAGATCGTGCCGGCACTGAAAGCCGGCAATTTCCGTGCTGCCTTCGAGGACAAGGCGCCGCACAGCGCGCTGATGCGGACCATGCCGGTCTATGTCATCACCCACCCGCTGGCCGCACTCCTGGGCCTTGCCGCCTACGCCCGGAACCCCTCGCTGTTCGGCGTCCAGACGGCAGGCAGGCGCTGGCGCGACGAAGTTAGTCACCCCAAGGCATAGGCAAGCCGGCTGCTTGGCGTTAAGAGGGGTGCCGAATTGCCCGGCCGCGGGAAGCGGAAACCTACGAAGCGCTCCGATTTGACATTTCAGCCTCCCAATTTGTCGAAACCCCGTGCTGGCGAGATCGTGGCGGTCATCCGCCGCATTCTCCAGGAAAACGGCCGCGAATATCGCGGCGCGTATATTTTCACGATCCTTTGCCTGCTGACCGTGTCGGCGACGACGGCGCTTGCCGCCTGGATCATGAGCCCGGTCGTCAACCAGATCTTCTATGAACGGCGCGGCGACCTGATCCCATGGATCTGCGCGGCACTGCTCGGCGCTTTCATCCTGCGCGGCCTTGCCGGCTACGGCCAGGCGGTGACGATGGCCAAGATCGGCAACAATCTGGTGGCGCGCTACCAGCAGCGCATCTTCAACCATCTGATGAAGCTCGGCGTCTCGTTCTTCAACGACACAAGGTCCGGGCGGCTGGCCGCGCAGGTCAACGAAAACGTCAACGGCATTCGCGACCTTTTGTCGATGACGGTGACCTCGACGGCGCGAGACGCCGTCTCGCTGATCGGCCTGGTCGGCGTCATGATCTATCAGGATCCTATACTTTCGCTGAGCTCGCTGCTGATCGGGCCGCCGCTGATCTGGACAGTCACCTACCTGATGCGCCGGGTGCGCCGCATCACGCGCGAATCAGTGCAGATCAACTCGCGACTGATCGGCGCCATGCAGGAGGCCACGCAAGGCATTGCCATCGTCAAGGCCTTCACCATGGAGGACGAGCTGTCGCGCCGCATCAGCAAGCTCGCCGAGGACGCGGAACAGCGCTCGAACAAGATCGCCCGCGTCTCCGAGCGGCTGACGCCGGTTTCCGAACTGCTGGCCGGCATCGCCTTCGCCAGCGTCATCGCCTATTCCGGCTACCGGGCCACCGTTCTCGGCCAGCCGCCGGGTGCGGTGTTTTCCTTCATCACGGCGCTGACGCTCGCCTATGATCCGGCCCGCCGGCTGGCGCGCATGCAGGTCGGCATGGAACGCGCGCTGGTCAATGCGCGCATGATCTATGAGCTTCTCGACATCGAGCCGCAGCAAAGTGACGCGCAAGGTGCCGCCGAGGCGAAATTCACCTCCGGCGAAGTTCGCTTCGACAACGTCTCCTTCCGCTATGTCGAGGAGGCGCCGGTCCTGCACGATTTGAGCTTTGTCGCCGCCGCCGGCAAGGTCACGGCAATCGTCGGCGCTTCAGGCGCCGGCAAAACGACATTGGTGGCGCTGCTGCAGCGCTTCTACGACGTCGATGCGGGCACGATCGAGATCGACGGCCAGGACATCTCCAAGGTCACCAAACAGTCGCTGCGCGGCTCCATCGCCTATGTCTCGCAGCAGCCTTATCTGTTCGAAGGCACCATTCGCGACAACATCCGCTATGGCCGGCTGGGCGCCACCGACGCCGAGATCGAACAGGCCGCAAGGCAGGCCGCGGCCGACGACTTCATCCGCCAGCAGCCGCAGGGCTATGACACGCCGGTTGGAGAGAATGGCGTGACGCTGTCGGGCGGCCAGCGCCAGCGCGTGTCGATTGCGCGGGCCATCGTGCGGCAGGCGCCGATCCTTTTGCTCGACGAGGCGACATCGGCGCTCGACAACGAGGCCGAAGCCCGCGTTCAGCAGGCGCTCACCCAGGTCATGGAAGGGCGCACCACCATCGTCATCGCGCACCGGCTGTCGACGGTGGTCAACGCCGACCACATCATCGTCATGGAACAGGGCCGGCTGGTCGAAGAGGGCACCCATGCCTCGCTGATGGCCGATCCGCACAGCGTCTATGCGCGTTTCCACCGCATCCAGGGCGTCAAGGGCCTGGGGCTTGTCGACGACAGCGCACCGATCCAGACTTCGGCCCAAGGCCCAATTCGCAACATCGAGACGCAGAAGAGCATCGCCGGGAGCACGACATGAGCGAGACGCCCGCAACCGACAGGATCGATATGGGCCTGGTGGTGGTCGGCGCGGCCGGCCGCATGGGCCAGACCCTGATCCGTGCCATCCACACCATCCCCGGCGCGCGGGTCATCGGCGCCATCGAGCGCGCGGGCTCACCCCATCTGGGCAAGGATGCGGGTGAACTCGCCGGCGTCGGCCGCATCGATGTGGCGATCGGTGATGATCCGCTACCCGTCTTCGCCAGGGCCGATGGCGTGCTGGATTTCACCACGCCGGCCTCATCAGTCGAGTTCGCCGGCTACGCGGCGCAGGCGCGCATCGTCCATGTCATCGGCACCACCGGTTGCTCGGCCGACGACAACGCCAGGATCGCCGCGGCGGCGCGTCATGCGACGATCGTCAAGTCGGGCAATATGAGCCTCGGCGTCAATCTTCTGGCGGTGCTGGTCGAACAGGCGGCGCGCGCGCTCGACGCCGACGATTTCGACATCGAGATTCTCGAAATGCACCACAGGCACAAGGTCGATGCACCGTCGGGCACCGCACTGCTGCTCGGCGAAGCCGCTGCCGCCGGGCGTGGCATCGCGTTGGCCGGCAATAATGTGCGCGTCCGCGACGGCCATACCGGCGTGCGCAAGACGGGCTCGATCGGCTTTGCTACGCTGCGCGGCGGCTCGGTGGTCGGCGATCACAGCGTGATGCTGGCCGGCACCGGCGAGCGCATCACCTTGGCACACCATGCCGAGGACCGCGCCATCTTCGCCCGCGGCGCCGTCAAGGCGGCCCTGTGGGCACGCGGCAAGAAGCCGGGATTGTATTCGATGCGGGACGTGCTCGGCCTCGGCTGAGCGGCCAATCCGCCAACTTGCCAATCTGCCAACCCGAAGGGAGCAAACATGTCGAGAACCCTCGTGCTCGTGCGCCACGGCCAGAGCGAATGGAACCTGAAAAACCTGTTCACCGGCTGGCGCGATGTCGATCTGACCGAGCAGGGCCACGCCGAGGCCAAGGCCGCCGGCCAGAAACTCAAGGCGCGCGGGCTGAAATTCGACATCGCTTTCACCTCGGCGCTGATCAGGGCACAGAAGACCTGCCAGCACGTTCTCGACGCGGTCGGCCAGAGCGATCTGAAAACCATCCGCGACCAGGCACTGAACGAGCGCGACTACGGCGATCTCTCCGGCCTCAACAAGGACGACGCCCGCAAGAAATGGGGCGAGGAGCAGGTGCATGTCTGGCGCCGTTCCTATGACGTGGCGCCGCCCGCCGGCGAAAGCCTGAAGGACACCGGCGCCCGGGTCTGGCCCTATTACCTGCACGATCTGCAGCCGCATGTGCTGCGCGGCGGCACGGTGCTGGTCGCCGCGCACGGCAACTCGCTGCGCGCGCTGATCATGGCGCTGGACGGCAAGTCGGGCGAGGAGATCGTCAAGCTGGAGCTTGGCACCGGCGTGCCGGTCATCTACCAGCTCAACGCCGATTCGACCGTGGCTTCGAAGGAAGTGCTGGAGGGCTGACAGTCCTTCAGCCGGCAAGCGGCCGGCCGTTCTTGATCGAGCATGATCTCTGGACAAACGGAAACTGTTTGTCCGAGAAAACCAGTTCCCACTTTTCGGGATCATGCTTTGAAAAAAGCGCGTTGACACACATCGCTCGCCCGCTTACATCAGCCCGCACCAGCCCAGATGGCGGAATTGGTAGACGCGCACGGTTCAGGTCCGTGTTCCGCAAGGAGTGGAGGTTCGAGTCCTCTTCTGGGCACCAAATTCCCGTTTCGAACCATTCGACGGTTCAGAAACTTAGAGAAAAAGCCCGGTTTGTCCGGGCTTTTTCTTTGCCGCCAACCTCCCCTTCCGGCCAGGCGCCGAACAAACCACTTCAAACCGCGCGACCCCTTCGCTACGCTCAAAGCCATGTCTCAATCCACTAACCCGATCTTCGGCGCCCGTCGCGACCAAGCCTTCCCGACGCTGGCCGAGGCGGACATCGATCGCATGCGCCGGTTCGGCGAGGCCAGCTTCTATGCCGCCGGCGAGAACATCATCACCGCAGGCGATGTGGCGCCCGGCTTGATCGTCGTGCTGTCGGGCAAAGTGGACATCATCCAGGGTGGCGGGCTCGGCCGGCGCGAGACGATCGTCACCCATGGACCGGGCAGTTTCGTCGGCGAACTGGCGCAGCTTTCGGCGCGTCCCTCGCTGGTGAATGCGCAGGCCGCCGATCCTGTGGAGGCGTTCGTCATCCCCTCGCAGCGGCTGCGCGACCTGATGGTGCAGGAGGCCAATCTTGGCGAGCGCATCATGCGGGCACTGATCCTGCGCCGCGTCGGGCTTTTGGAAAGTTCCACCAGCGGGCCGATCATCATCGGACCCCAGGACAACAGCGACGTGTTGCGGCTGCAAGGTTTCCTTGCTCGCAGCGGCCAGCCGCACCGCGTGCTTGATTCCGAGAGCGATCCTTGCGCCAAAACACTAGTCGAACGCTTCGATGTCGACCCTCACCATCTGCCGATCGTGCTGTGTCCGAACGGCAGGCTGCTGCTCAATCCCGGTGAGAAGGATCTCGCCCGCTGCATCGGCCTGCTGCGGCCGATCGATGCCGACAAATTATACGACGTCGCCATCGTCGGCGCCGGACCGGCGGGGCTGGCGGCTGCGGTCTATGCGGCTTCAGAAGGGCTATCGACCATCGTGCTCGATTGCCGTGCCTTCGGTGGACAGGCCGGTGCCTCCTCGCGCATCGAGAACTATCTCGGTTTCCCCACGGGCATTTCGGGCATGGCGCTGATGGCGCGCGCCTACAACCAGGCGCAGAAATTCGGCGTCGAAATGGTGATTCCGGACGAGGTGAAGCTATTGAGTGCCGCCACCGGCAATGCCCGCTACACGCTCGATGTCGGCGACGGCGAGACTGTGCGCACCCGCAGCGTGGTGATCGCCAGCGGCGCGCGCTATCGCCGCCTCGATGTCCCGAACCTGGCGCAGTTCGAGGGAACGTGCGTGCATTATTGGGCGTCGCCCATCGAAGGCCGGCTTTGCGCCGGGCAGGAAGTAGCACTTGTCGGCGCCGGCAACTCTGCCGGACAGGCGGCGGTCTACCTGGCCAGCCACGCGCGCAAGGTGGCGTTGCTGGCACGCGGCGGCAGCCTCGAAGCCAGCATGTCGCGCTATCTCGTCGAGCGCATCCGGGCGCAGCCGAACATCGAGGTGCTGACCGGAACCGAGGTCGAAGCCCTGGAAGGCGACGGGGGCAATCTTGCTGCCGTGCGCTGGCGCAATCGCGTAAGCGGCGAGGAAACGACGCGCCCGATCCGCCATCTCTTCCTGTTCATCGGAGCCGACCCGAACACCGACTGGCTGGCGGACTGCGACGTGGCGCTGGACGCCAAGGGTTTCGTGCGCACCGGATCGGACCTGGGATCGGCGCAGATGGAGACGAGCCGCAGCGGCGTATTCGCCATCGGCGACGTCCGCTCAGGCTCGGTCAAACGGGTCGCTGCGGCTGTCGGCGAAGGTGCCCAGGTGGTCGCGGCCTTGCATGCATATCTCGCGCTCGGCAACGCCAACGCACCTCTAACGCCCGGGAGACCATGATGGATGAATGCAGGCATACGCGCGACATCAGGAAGGTGACGCCGAGCGCGCTCGGCTGCGAGGAATGCCTGAAGAGCGGTTCGGAATGGGTGCATCTGCGGCTCTGCCGCACCTGTGGCCATGTCGGCTGCTGCGACGACTCACCCAACCGCCACGCCACCAAGCATTTTCACGCCACCAGGCATCCGATCATCGAGGGCTACGATCCGCCGGAAGGCTGGGCATGGTGCTATGTCGACGAGGTGTTTATCGACCTCGGCGAGGACGTGACCCCGCAGAACGGCCCGATCCCGCGCTTTTATTGAGGCCGTGCGGCGTTCAGGGAACAGGGACGAGGCCGGTAGTTCAACTGTCATGCTGGCCTGTGCTGTCGCACGATCTTCCACTCGTGCCATATCAGCATCATGACGACCGCATCGAAGACGGTCAGGACCAGCAGGCCGAACGAAAGGGTGTATGAGTAGCGGTAGATCTGATAGGCCATGAACAAACCCAATGCCGCGAGCGACGCCGGATACGCCCAGAGCTTGCCCCTCAAGAGCCCGACAACCAGGGCCAGCTTTATCAGGCCGTGGCTGAGCAGGTAGAAGGCGTAAAACTCCTTGCTGGCCAACGAAAAATGGCTGGCCATCTGCGACAGATAGCCAGCTATGAAATCGTTCGGATCTTCGATCAATTCCTCTGCGGTGACTGCATTGACCCAGGCGGCAATGGCATTGGTGGTGACGACATAGAGCAGGATCCCGCCGATGCATTCGATCAGGGCATGCGCGCCCTTGAGCCAGACGCCGACTTCGAAAATCTGATGGATGCGGTGTTCATCGACGGGCTTCAAAAATCCACCTCCCGAACAACTGCGGAAACCGATGCCAAATGGATGCAGCATTAACGCACTGGATAGACACCGAGGCCGGTATCAGCCCTTTTCTTGATAAGACAATGACCGGCGTCTCACAAATCGGCGTTCCCCTCATGGTGCTGGCCGTGGTCCTGCAATGGTGGGCGAAGGCCGACCGCTACCACGTTCGTCACGGCGCCGTGTCGGCCGGTCTGGCGTTCTTGCTCGGCCTGGCGATCAATCAGTTCATTCTTCTGTTCGTGCATCGGATACGGCCCTACGACGCCGGCGTGACACATCTGTTGATTGCGCCCAGTGCCGACTGGTCATTCCCATCCGATCACGCGACAGCCAGCATTGCAATTGTTGCGGCCTTTGCGATGCAAGGCCTCCCGCGCCGGACGATCGCGCTTTTCATCATGGCATTCCTGATCTGCTGGTCGAGAATCTACATCGGGACGCACTACCTGACCGATGTTGTCGGTGGGGCCCTCACCGGCGTCCTGGGTGCCATCGTGGTGCGACACGCCTACCGCGAGAATTCCCGTCTGGACAATCTGGTGACCAAAATTCTTTAGCTGCGCTCCGCGAGCTGGGCGCGACTTCAAGATCAGCCAGCGAAGTATCGATATCCCAGCCATGCCGCCAGCGCGACCGAAGTGACCCAGATACAAGCGATGATAACCGCCGCGATGCGGCTCACCGGCCTGTCAGCGGCAAGGGCGGCGGCCTCCCGGTGTTCCGCCATGACCTCGGGTGGTATCATCTTGACAACCGCAAGGATACCCAAGGGGACAAGGATCACATCGTCGAGGTAGCCAAGCACAGGGATGAAATCGGGGATCAGGTCGATTGGGGACAAGGCGTAGCCTGCGACGCACACGGCAAGTGCCTTGGCATACCACGGCGTTCGGGGATCACGCGCGGCAAGGTAGAGCGCATGCACGTCGCGCTTGATCGTTCGCGCCCACTGGTTCAATGCCGCAGCCATTGGATGACCTTAGCGCCAAACGACAATGCGCTGATAGCTCCCGATCACCGCCTGCTATCAGGCCGTTTTATCGCACGGAGCCGGTGACGGTCCGGTCAATATCGGGAACGGATTTGCGTTCGTTGCCGGCGAGTGCCGCGATGATCAGCAGGCTTGCAACGACCGGGACAAACAGGATTGCAACGCGGGCTTGCACATAAAAAATGGCGCGCCATTCATTGCGCTTGTCGGGGCTGTTGCTCATCATACTCACTTTATCAGGCCCCCCGGCCGTGACATAGCCGCGAACGGTTAAGCAACTCCTTACGACTTTGTTAATGGGCGGAATTGAGGCGAAGGCTGCCGACGAGATCCTCGCAGGCTTGGACAGGAGATGGTCGGCGTCGCGGCTTCCTAGTTCCCTGCTTGCATGCGATTCTGCCGTGATGATTCGGGAGATCGAGACCGTGACGCTGTTTCGCATGGCTGTGCTTGCAGTCCTGGTCTTCACCGCCCCGGTGCGGGCCGCCGACATGGCCTTTTTCATCAAGAACCTGCGCAAGGAAGCGGTTGCTGTCGAGCTGTTCAGCCGCGACCGCGAAACGGTCTGGCCGGGCAACGACAAGGTGTTCCTGATCGACCCCAGCTCGCAGAAATCCGTGCCGCTCTCGTGCAATCAGGGCGAACACATCTGCTACGGCGCCTGGGTCGATGGCAACGACGGCATTTCCGCCGGCGTCGGACCGGACAATGACCAGCCCTGCGACACCTGCTGCTTCATCTGCGTGGAGCACTCGACCGAGACGATCGATCTGGTGCCATAGGGGAGACGCACGCCGATATCCCCAAAATCAGTTCGGGAATTGTTGCAATCATCCCTTTAGCGATTCACCGCAGCATGCGATGGTCGCCGCGCGGCCGGATGGGCCGCTACTTCAGGGGGTTACCATGCTTTACACCTACGCGCGCCGCACGTTGGTCGCGCTTTCTCTCGTAATGGCGTTCGCGCCGGCGGCACATGCCGACGACGTCACCTTTTCCATCAAGAACGGCCATCCCAATGCCATGCGCGTCGAACTGTACAGCCAGGACCGTGACTATGTCTGGCCGGGTAACGACAAGGATTTCTACCTCGATGACGGCGAGACCAAGCAACTGCCGATATCCTGCAACGCGGGCGAATCGATCTGCTATGGCGCCTGGGTCGATGGCGACGAAGGGACCTATTGGGGTGTCGGCCCCGGCAACAAGGAAAAATGCGAGGATTGCTGCTATACCTGCAACGGCGGCGAAACCGAGGAGATCGACCTGGTCNGGATTTCTATCTCGACGACGGCGAGACCAAGTCGTTGCCGATATCCTGCAACGAAGGCGAATCGATCTGCTACGGGGCCTGGGTCGATGGCGATGAGGGTACCTATTGGGGCGTCGGTCCCGGCAACAAGGAAAAATGCGAGGATTGCTGCTATACCTGCAACGGCGGCGAAACCGAGGAGATCGACCTGGTCCCCTGACCGGGTTGCCAGCTTGACGGTTATCCTGCCGAACCCCTAGCCTGCGCGAATACCCAGAGCGCCGAGTTGGTTGACGCGACGCGCGCCAGGCAGAAGGAGCACGGCAATGGCCGGTATGGTCGAAGGCGACAAGATCGACGTCGGGTTTTCCGGCAGGCGCTGCATCCATTCGCGAAACTGCGTGCTTGGCGATCCACATGTCTTCGTGCCCAACGCTCCGGGCCAGTGGATTCATCCCGAGGCGGCAAGCGTCGAGAAGATCGTCGCCATCGCCGAAAGCTGCCCCTCGGGCGCCATCACTTACATCAGGAAGGATGGCGGGCCGCAGGAGCAGCCGCCGGTGGTCAACACCGTACGGCTGCGGGAAAACGGTCCGCTGGCGGTGCATGCCGAGATCGTGCTCGACGGCGAAACATTTTACCGCGCCACGCTGTGCCGCTGCGGCGCTTCCGAAAACAAGCCGTTCTGCGACGGCAGCCACAACAAATCAGGTTTTGCCGCCACCGGCGAGCCGCCGCTGAAGGACACGCCGGCGCTGGAGGCGAGGAACGGCCCGCTGACGGTGACGCCGACCACCAACGGCCCGCTCAAGCTCGAAGGCAATGTCGAGATCGTCACCGGCACCGGTCACACCGTCGATCGTACGCAACGAACCTTCCTCTGCCGCTGTGGCCATTCCGCCAACAAGCCGTTTTGCGACGGTACGCATAAAAAGATCGGCTTCGTGGCATGAAAGACAGTTCGGCAGCGTTAGTGTAGGATGAGGGTCCGCGCTCAGGAGGAATCCATCATGCGCACTATGCTCGTACTCGCCCTGCTTGCCTTTGCCATGCCCGCTTACGCAGCCAATCATGCGGTCCAGATCAAGGGCATGAAATTCAACCCGTCGAAGATCTCGGTCGCCGTCGGCGATACCATCACTTTCACCAATGCCGATCCGATGACGCACACCGCCACCGCACTTGACGGCTCCTTCGACACCGGCCATCTCGCCACCGGCAAGAGCGCCAAGGTCAAGATATCAGCTGCAGGGGCACACCCATTCCATTGTGCGATCCATAGCTCGATGAAGGGCACTGTCGCGGCGAAATAGCGGCATCTCGCTCGACTTTCTTCCGGCATGGCGCGAAGATTTTCGGCGCCGGCGGGAGATGGTTGCTAGCGTTGCGGCCAAAGCTGGCGATCTCCTCCGGAGGAGGGAGATCAAATCCTCATCACGGCCATCGCGTGTTGGCCCAGCGGTCGCGGCTTTATCGCCCGGCCTGTATCGGCTAAGGGCAGGGGCAGATAAATTCGCCAGCCGGACCGCCGCCAAACGATGACCGCCAAGACCAAGCCAAAGCCGCTGTTCCTAGGGATCGACACCGGCGGAACCTATACCGATGCCGTGCTATGGTCCGAGACGGAAGGCAAGCAAGAGGAGCCCAACAAGGGCAAGGTGCTGGCCAAGGCCAAGGCGCTGACCACCAGGCATGATCTCGCCGTCGGCATTTCCGGCGCCGTCGATGCGGTGTTGCAGAAGGCCGGCACCGATCCCGCCGCCATCAAACTGGTCTCGATGTCGACGACGCTTGCCACCAACGCGCTGGTCGAGGGCCAGGGCGGCCGCGTCGCGCTGGTGATGATCGGCTTTTCCGAGGGAGACCTCGCCCGCGACGGACTGAAAGCCGCGCTCGGCACCGACCCGGTGGTGTTTTGTCCGGGCGGCCACGACGTGCATGGCAATGCCGCCAAGCTCGATCTGTCCGGACTGGAGGCGGCTCTGCCGGAACTCGGCGCCTCGGTCTCCGGCTTCGCCGTCTGCGCCTATTTCGCCACCCGCAATCCGGCGCATGAGATCGCCGCCCGCGAGCTGATCCGCGAAACGACCGGCCTGCCGGTCACGTCGAGTCACGAACTGTCTGCCAAGCTCGGCGGCCCGCGCCGGGCGCTGACGACGCTGCTCAATGCCAGGCTGATCTCGATGATCGACCGGCTGGTGGCGGCGACCGAAGGCTTCCTCGAGCAGCGCAACATCGCGGCACCTTTGATGGTGGTGCGCGGCGACGGCGCGCTGGTTTCGGCGGCGTTCGCCCGCCAGCGGCCGATCGAGACCATCCTGTCCGGCCCGGCCGCCAGCCTGGTGGGCGCCCGCCACATGACCGGGCTCGACAATGCGATGGTGTCCGATATCGGCGGCACCACCACCGACGTCGCCGTGCTCGATGGCGGCCGGCCGCGGCTCGATCCGGAAGGCGCCACCGTCGGCGGCTTCCGCACCATGGTCGAGGCTGTCGCCATGCGCACCTTCGGCCTCGGTGGCGATTCCGAAGTGACGCTGGAAGATGGCGCCCTCAACCCAAGGATCCTGCTCGGGCCGCGCCGCCTGGTACCACTGGCGCTGGCCGGCATGGCGCATGGCAGCGCGATCACATCGGAGCTGGAGCGCCAGCTGCGAGCGCCCAATCCCGGCCGCATGGACGGCCGCTTCGCGGTGCGCACCGGCGTGCCGGACCGGCTCCCCNTCAACCGGCTGGTGTCGCGCGGACTGGTGCATATCGCCGGCTTCACCCCTTCGGATGCCGCCCATGTGCTGGGCAAGCAGGCAAACTGGGATCCGGTTGCCGCGCGTCTCGGTGCCGAACTGTTCGCGCGCAAGCGCGACGGCCGTGGCCAGTTCATCGCCGCTTCGCCCGAAGTGATCTCGGAGCGGGTGCTGGTGACGCTGACCCGCTGGTCGGCCGAATATATCCTCGAAACCGCCTTTGCCGAGGACGGGCTCGATGGTGCCTCGACGGTGGCGCACGCGCTGGTGCAGCGCGCGGTTGACGCGCATCCCGGCATTGCCCGGCTGAGCGTGGCGCTCGACCGCCCGGTCATCGGCCTCGGCGCCTCGGCGCCGCTGCACTATGCCGGGCTGCCGCCCTTGATCGGCAATGACTGCGTGGTGCCTGAGGATACCGATGTCGCCAACGCGCTCGGCGCCGTCGTCGGCCAGGTCAGGGTATCGGCCGAGGCGCGGGTCAGCCAGCCCAGGGAAGGGCTGTTTCGTCTTGCCTCGGGTGAAACCGTGCGCGATTTCCTCGACGAGGCGGCAGCGATCGCGGCGGCCGAAGCCGATGTCCGCGCCATCGTCGCGGGGCGCGCGAAGGAAGCCGGCACCGACAGCGCCGAGATTGATGTCACGACCGAATTCCGCGTTTCCACAGTCGAAGCCCAGCGCATGTTCATCGAGGCCCATGTGGTGGCGGTTGCCGCGGGCCGGCCAAGGATTGCGGTGTGAGCGCGTTGGCGCATTGAACAAATGCGCATGGCACCCGTCAGATGGAAGATTTCGGCACAGTAAGTCGCTCGAACACTGCGTGCACCCGTATTCGACTGCCGTTCGGGTCGATGATCTGCATGATCAGAAGCAGCTTATCTTGACGAATCTTGAAGGCTGCCGACAAGGTTCTGGCCTTGGCGCCCGCCGATGCCGACCCGGGCCAACTGCCGCTTCCGATCAAGGCCTGTTCCCCACTGATCATTTTCGCTTTCAGATCGGCGGTCCACCCATTGCTCGCATCGACCTGAAGGTCTGGATCGCTGCGGATAACCACCGTGCAATCGGCACATTTGCCTCCCGTTGAGTAGACCTGCCGCCATGTGCCAACGAACTCGACATCTGCAGCAGCGACGGGAGCGACGCTCGCGAATGCAACAAAGAGTGAAACGACAGTAACCCAGCTAAATCTCAACATCGGCATACTCCAAAAATGCCTGCCTTATTTGACAGACAATGTATAAGACCGGATTTACTGGAATGAGAAAATTGACGATATATGCGATTGGCATGGCCACCTGTGCCATGACATATCGTTTCGCTTGGTATGACGAAGGCTCCAAAAACGCCACCTTCACCCTAAGCTGAATTGACCCGGCAAACCTGGCATGCCAAAGGCCCGCAAAGCCTTTCATCTGGAGTAGCCTGATGACCGATCGCATCGAGATCGCCGGATTGCGGATCGCCCGCGAGCTGCATGAGTTCGTAGCCAGGGAAGCACTGCCCGGCACCGGCATCGAAGCGGAGGCGTTCTGGAACGGGCTTTCAGCCATCGTCCACGATCTGGCGCCGAAGAACCGGGCGCTGCTCGAAAACCGTGACGCCATGCAGGAAAAGCTCGACGGCTGGTATCGCGACAACGGCGCGCCCGTCGACCTGGAGGCCTACAAAACCTTCCTCAGGGAAATCGGCTATCTCCTCCCCGAAGGTCCGGCCTTCAGCGTGTCGACCGACAATATCGACCCGGAAATCGCGGTCGTTGCCGGCCCGCAGCTGGTCGTGCCGGTGATGAATGCGCGTTATGCGCTGAACGCCGCCAATGCGCGCTGGGGATCGCTCTACGACGCGCTCTATGGCACCGACGCGATCCCAGAGACGAGCGGCGCCGAGAAGGGCGGCAAATTCAACCCGGCGCGCGGCGCCACGGTCGTCGCCTGGACAAAGAGCTTTCTCGACGAGGCTGCCCCGCTCACCTCGGGCAAGTGGGCAGGCGTGAATGGCCTGTCGGTGGCCAATGGCGCTCTGAAGCTCGGCGCCGGTGCCGGCTCGACGACGCTTGCCGATCCCAAACAATTCGTCGGCTATCGCGGCGATGCCGCCAATCCCGGTGCCGTGCTGCTGGTCAGAAACGGCCTGCACATCGAGATCGTGATCGACCGCAACAATCAGATCGGCCGCACCGATCCGGCGGGGATCGCCGATGTCATTCTGGAATCGGCGTTGACCACCATCCAGGATTGCGAGGATTCGGTCGCGGCAGTGGATGCGCAGGACAAGGTCGTCGTCTACCGCAACTGGCTCGGACTGATGAAGGGCGATCTGGCGGAAGAGATCACCAAGGGCGGCAAGAGTTTTGTCCGCAGGCTCAATCCCGACCGCTCCTACACCGCGCCCACCGGCGGCACGCTGACCGTGCCCGGCCGCTCGCTGATGCTGGTCAGGAATGTCGGCCACCTGATGACCAATCGGGCGATAACGGACCGCGACGGCAACGAGGTGCCGGAAGGCATCATGGATGCAGCGCTGACGGCGCTGATCGCGCTGCATGACGTCGGACCCAATGGCCGCCGCGCCAATTCCCGCGCCGGCTCGATGTATGTGGTGAAGCCCAAGATGCACGGGCCGGAGGAAGTCGCCTTCGCCGTCGAGATATTCGACCGTGTCGAAGCCCTGCTCGGCATGGCCAAAAACACCATCAAGATGGGCATCATGGACGAGGAGCGGCGCACGACCGTCAACCTCAAGGAAGCGATCCGCGCGGCGAAGGAGCGCGTGGTGTTCATCAACACCGGCTTCCTCGACCGCACCGGCGACGAGATCCACACCTCGATGGAAGCTGGCCCGATGATCCGCAAGGGCGACATGAAGCAGGCCGCCTGGATTTCCGCCTATGAGGCCTGGAATGTCGACACCGGGCTCGAATGCGGCCTGGCGGGTCATGCCCAGATCGGCAAGGGCATGTGGGCGATGCCTGATTTGATGGCAGCTATGCTGGTCGAGAAGATCGCCCACCCGAAGGCCGGCGCCAACACCGCCTGGGTGCCGTCGCCGACGGCGGCGACACTGCATGCCACACACTACCACAAGGTCGATGTCCATGCCGTGCAAGCAGCACTCAAGACCCGGCCCAAGGCCAAGCTCGATGATATCCTGTCGGTGCCGGTCGCGGTGCGGCCGAACTGGTCGTCCGAAGACATCCAGAAGGAACTCGACAACAACGCGCAAGGCATTCTCGGCTACGTCGTGCGCTGGATCGACCAGGGCGTCGGCTGTTCGAAAGTGCCTGACATCAACGATGTCGGCCTGATGGAAGACCGTGCCACGCTACGCATTTCTTCGCAGCACATCGCCAACTGGCTGCATCACGGCGTGTGCACGCAGGACCAGGTGATGGCGACGATGAAGCGCATGGCTGCGATCGTCGACCGCCAGAACGAAGGCGACCCGCTCTATCGACCGATGGCGCCGGACTTCGACAACTCCATCGCCTTCCAGGCCGCCTGCGACTTGGTCTTCAAAGGCCGTGTCCAGCCCAATGGCTACACCGAACCGGTGCTGCACGCGCGCCGGCTGGAGCTGAAGGCGAAGCAGGGCTGAACAGCCACAAGCGGCCTGCCGCTGCCGTGAATGGGGCGGCGGATATTCGACCTGGGTTTCCAGCCAGCGATAAGGCCTCAGGAGGCTCTGTGGTCCAGGAGCCGAACGACGGGATCGCGACGGTGTTCGGAGTTGGCGCGATCGACGCCTTCTACCGTAATCGCGATCGTTCCATTTTCCACTCTTGCTATCCAGCCTTTTGCTTTCAGGTACCAGAGATGAAATTCCAGGTGTTCTCGCGGGCAGCCTGACAGGCGTTCGAGTTCTACATCTCCGATCCCAGGATTGGTGACGTCGTGCCGGCGCTTCGCGTAAAGCAGCGAGAGGAGTTTGGCCTGGATCACGACATCCCGCTCAATGCCTTTGGTGCTGCTTGCTTCCTCGGTCAATTCACGGCGAAGGCTGGCATTATCCCTGTACGCGATGTCGTATTGAGCGCGCTTTACCGGATCCTTGAGCGTATTGTGCGCTTCTACGATTTCGCTGAAGCGGGTTTCATCGCCGGTCTGTTGATTGTCTGGATGATAGCGCATCGCAAAATAGCGAAATATTCGCTCCAGCGTTTCCGAATTGGCGTTCGGGCTAACTTCCAGGATTTCGTAGTAGTCGATGAACATTGCCGACACCCCCAAACCCCAATCATATTCGTATTGTCTAAGCTAAGGAACATCCAATGCAACAGCCAAGACCTTAGTCGGGCGCCGATAACGGCCATCCTTCCGGTGAAGGGGTGAGAAAAATGGCCGACGCCCGTCCGGTGGGGGGCCGTTGGGTGATGCGGACGCCGGCCAAGCGGACAATCAGGTCCGCCGCACTGCAGACATGGCCGATTCGTGAGAGACCGGTTATGGCGTGATCGCGGAAGCCAACGTCGCGTCGCCATCGTGACGAGGTGCGCGCCTTGATCGTGTAGGCTTGCAAATTTGCTAAATTAGTGAAAACTTAACTAGCGGCTGGTCAAGCGGGTGGCAAAGCGATGTATTTTCCGCAGTTCCTGGTGGGCATGTCCGCCACCACGATCTTAGTGGCGATCTGGGCCTATATTGAAGCCGGATCGATCTGGGTGGCGTTCGTATGGGCCATTCTTGCAATGGTCATACTTCAGGTAGGATACGTCGGCCTCGTGGTTCATTTGATAATCAGGCGAGCACCGGAAGTGTCCGACGCCCGTGCGACGCCGGCAGACCCAACGTCACCGTTGATGTTGTGGCCTTTATGAATGCTCATTCAGCAGGGTCGGCTTGCCGCGCGATCACATAGCGAGCCTGCCGCCGCAGATGCTCCTTGGTTCCGCTGTCGAGCGCCCGCCAGTCACAACCGCGGATCGCCGCCTCCATCGCATAGAGTGCGTTGATCGTTATGTGCTGTCCGAACCGGAACTTCAGACGGTGATAAGCCTCAACCGCGCCTAGACCCCGCAAATCCTCCTCACAGAGAACATCGATTTCCGCCAGCATCCGCGCCGTAGCTGGTCCGAGGTTTCTCATGTCTTCGATGCGAGTGCTCATGGCTGGGCCCCGGCGCGCTCACAGTGCGCAAGATAGTCCCTATGGGATTTGCCACCTTCTCCGGGAAAGCGGTGCCTCACCTGCCCGTCAAGCCGCCTGCGCCATGCGCTCCGAACTCATGCGGTAGGAAATTGCCTCCGCCAGGTGGATGCGGCCGACGGTTTCGCTGGCGTCGAGATCGGCCAACGTGCGCGCCACCTTCAGCACCCGGTGATAGGCGCGGGCGGAAAAGGCGAGCTTCTCGCTGGCGTCCTTGAGCAGCGACAGGCCGGCGGCGTCAGGCATGGCGATCTCCTCGATGACCGAGGGCGCACAATGCGCGTTGGTGGTGGCGCGGGTGGCGCCGAGCCGTTCGAAGCGCTCGCGCTGGATGGTGCGGGCGCGCGCCACGCGCAGCGCCACTTCGGCGCTCTTCTCCGCCCGGTCGGGCCGGATCAGATCGCTTGCCGACACCGCCGGCACTTCGATCCTGAGATCGATGCGGTCGAGCAGCGGGCCCGAGATGCGCGCCTGATAGTCGGTGCGGCAACGCTCGCCGCGCAGGCAGCGATAGCCCGGCTCGCCAGCCATGCCGCAGCGGCATGGGTTCATCGCCGCGACCAGTTGGATGCGCGCCGGATAGGTGACACGATGATTGGCGCGCGCGATCATGCAGTCGCCGGTCTCGAGCGGCTGACGCAAGGCATCGAGCGTCTGCGGCGTGAATTCGGGAAACTCGTCGAGAAACAGCACACCATGATGGGCAAGCGACACTTCGCCCGGCCGTGCACGTACGCCACCGCCGACCATCGCCGCCATCGAAGCCGAATGGTGCGGGGCGCGGAATGGCCGCCGGTCGGTCAACTTGCCTTCACCGAGTTCGCCCGCCACCGAGGCGATCATCGAGACCTCAAGCAATTCCTTCGGCGCCAGCGGCGGCAGGATCGACGGCAGCCGCTGCGCCAGCATCGATTTTCCCGACCCGGGCGGGCCGATCATCAGAAGGTTATGTCCACCGGCAGCTGCCACTTCCAGGGCCCGCTTGGCGGTCTCCTGGCCCTTGATGTCAGCAAGGTCGGGCAGGTCGCGCGCCGCGGCGTGGATGCCGGCTTCCGGCCGCGACAGCACCTGCGTGCCGCGAAAATGATTGGCGATGGCGATCAGGCTGCGCGGCGCCAGAATGTCGATTTCCTTGCCCGCCCAGGCCGCTTCCGGCCCGCAGGCAAACGGGCAGATGAGGCCCTTGCCCTCTGCATTGGCGGCGATGGCCGCCGGCAAGGCACCGGCGACCGCGGCAATCGTGCCATCAAGCGACAATTCGCCAAGCACGACATAGCCGGCCAGCATGTCGCCCGGAATGGCGCCCAATGCCGCCATCAGGCCAAGCGCGATCGGCAGATCGTAATGGCTGCCTTCCTTCGGCAGGTCGGCGGGCGCCAGATTGACCGTGACTTTCTTCGACGGCATCGACAGGCCCGAGGCATGAAGCGCCGCCTGCACCCTCTCGCGACTTTCGGCCACCGCCTTGTCGCCAAGGCCCACGATATGCATGTTGACCTTGCCGGGCGCGATCATCACCTGCACGTCGACCGGCACGGCCTCGATGCCCTGGAAAGCGACCGTGCGAACCCGCGCCACCATTTTCCCACCCCGAATGTGGGCTTGCCCGAGCCCGCGCCATTAGGGCGTTGGAGCCCTTTGGCGAGACAATCACAATTCCCCGGCCAAATCAAGAACATTACAGGAACGCATGAGCGCGTAGGTTGCAGTCGGATAGAGCTCGGTTGCAATGCCAAGTTAAGACGAAATGAAGACGGTTACTTCCGTTTGTCCTCGATCGCGTCCCAGAACAGGCTGGCGATGTCGGCGCCGCCGAAGCGCTGCACTTCGCGCACGCCGGTCGGCGAGGTCACGTTGATCTCGGTCATGTAGTCGCCGATGACATCGATGCCGACGAGGATAAAGCCGCGCTCTTTCAGCGATGGCCCGATGCGGGCGCAGATCTCGCGCTCGCGTTCCGTCAACTCGGTCTTTTCGGCGCGACCGCCGACATGCATGTTGGAGCGGGAATCGTGTTCGGCCGGCACCCGGTTGATGGCGCCGACCGGTTCGCCGTCGATCAGGATGATGCGCTTGTCGCCCTTGCGCACGTCCTTCAGGTAGCGTTGCACGATATAGGGCTCGCGGAACATCTGGCCGAACATTTCGAGCAGCGAGGCAAGGTTGCGGTCGGCCTCGTGCAGATGGAAGATGCCGGCGCCGCCATTGCCGTAGAGCGGCTTGATGATGATGTCGCCGAACTCCTTGCGGAAGGCGGCCACCTCCAGCGGGTCCTTGGTGATCAGCGTGTCCGGCATCAGATCGGGAAACTCGGTGACGAAGATCTTTTCGGGGCTGTTGCGCACCCAGGCCGGGTCGTTGACCACCAACGTCTTCGGATGGATTCGCTCGAGGATATGCGTGGTGGTGATATAGTTCATGTCGAAGGGCGGATCCTGCCTGAGCAGGACCACGTCCATCTCCGACAGGTCGGTGCGCACCTTCTCGCCCAGCGAATAGTGGCTGCCCTTCTCGTCGCGCACCTGCATTTCCTCGATGCGGGCAAACACCTTGCCGTCGCGCAGCGACAGCCGGTCGGGCGTGTAGTGGAACAGCTGGTGGCCGCGCCGCTGCGCTTCCAGCGACAGCGCGAACGAGGTGTCGCCAGCGATCGACACGGTGGAGATGTGGTCCATCTGGACTGCGATTTTCAGCTTCATGGCGGTCTCCGGCGGACTCGGATGGGACGACTGTCTTGCCTGTACAGGCTCACTGTCCGTCTGCCAATCGCGACATTCCAGGATTGGCATAAGCAAGTCGCAAAACCAGGCCGGCATTGATCTTGCCGGCCATGTGCAGACAGGCGAGGCGCCGGGTCATCCAGTGGCGGGAAACGACGGGAGTTGTGCGTGAAAACAACGGCTTGACACGCCCCACGTCGACCTTCCCGAAGGTGATGCGCTTTACCCGTGAAAAATCCATTTGGCGATACGTTTCCTAAAGGGTTTGCTGCCAGTCTCGCAATAAATTCCGACGTCACAAAACAGGGACACCGATGCAAACTTCGTTTGGCACCGGTCAGGCAAACAGGGAGAGCACGGATCTGGCATTCACAGATCCGTTGACCGGGCTTGGCAACCATCGCCGGTTCTTCGACAAGGTCGATCGCCTGATCAGTGACCGTGCCGACGACCCCGCACCTTTTACCGTCGGGATTCTCGACCTCGACGGCTTCAAGCCGATCAACGACCTGTTCGGACACAAGGCCGGTGACGATATCCTGATCCAGGTCGCGATGCGGCTACGCGCCTCGATGGACGGCTACTCCACGGTCTGCCGCATCGGCGCCGACGAATTCGCCTTTCTCTATCCGATGGTGTTCAGCGAGGAGGCGGCGGCTGAAAAATCCCGCATGCTGATCGAGATCCTGTCGGCGCCCTACGATGTCGGCGAACGCACCGCCAGGCTCTCGGCCTCGGTCGGCTGCTCGCTGTTCTCTTCGGGCGACGAGACCACCGAGATCCTCATCAACAAGGCGGAGACGGCGCTCTATCACGCCAAGCGATCCGGACGTGGCCGCGTCGTCGTCTACACCCGCGAGATGGAAGAAGCGGCCAAGCGCGTCACCCGTATCGAACAGGCGCTGCGCCGCGCTGTCTCGGCCGGCGAGGTGGAACCGCATTTCCAGCCCATCGTCGATCTCAACACGCGCCGCACCATCGGCTTCGAGACGCTGGCGCGCTGGACCGATCGCGACCTGGGCTCCGTGACGCCAACCATCTTCATTCCCATCGCCGAGGAGCGCGGCATCATCGGCCCGCTGTCGCAGCTGGTGCTGCGCAAGGCGACCGAGGCGGCCCGGAGCTGGCCGAAGGATCTGTTCCTGTCGTTCAACCTGTCGCCCTCGCAGCTCGTCGACCAGAACACCGGCCTGCATATATTGGCGATCCTCGAGCGAACCGGCTTCGATCCGCGCCGGCTGGAAATCGAGATCACCGAGACCGGCCTGATGAACGATCCTGCCTCGGCCGCGCAGATCGTCGAGGACCTGCGCCGCGTCGGTATCCGCGTCTCGCTCGACGATTTCGGCACCGGCCAGTCCTCGCTCGGCCGCTTGCGCGAATTCCATTTCGACAAGCTCAAGATCGACCGTGCCTTCGTCTCGTCCATTCTCGACGATCGCCCCTCCGAGCACATCATCCGCGCTATTCTTGCCATGTGTGAGGGGCTCGGCATGGACGTCGTCGCCGAAGGCATCGAGCAGGAAGCGCAGGCCGATCGCCTGGTCCAGTTCGGCTGCGCCGGCGGCCAGGGCTATCTGTTCGGCAAGCCGGTCGATGCCGACGCCACGCTCGGCTATCTCCGCGATTCCTTCCGCGGCGCCCTGCGCGCCAAGGCGATCTGACCGGCGATCTCGAAGCCGCCGCCGATCCCGAAGCCGCCGCTGTCCGCAATCCAGTGCGGCGCATTGTCGTTTTGTCTGACATTAGCCCAAAAATCCGACCATTCGCCCTTGCCCGCGCAACTTGCGTGGCTAGGATGCGCGCCGGTCACGCTCGGAGAGAAAAGATATGATGCCATCGGCGAATTTTGCCGACCTGGAAGGCGCTTCGGTGCTGATCACCGGCGGCGGCTCGGGAATTGGCGCGGCACTGACCGAGGGGTTTGTGCGCCAGGGCGCCAATGTCGCCTTCATCGACATCGCCGACGGTCCAAGCACGATACTTGCCGACCGCATCGAGAAAGAGTCCGGCCGGCGGCCGCTGTATCTCAAGACCGATTTGCGCGATGTCGAGGCCTTGCGTGCTTCGGCAGCCAGGGCGGCAGAGGCGCATGGCGATGTCACAGTGCTGGTCAACAATGCCGCATGGGACGAACGCCACGCCGTCGAGGACGTGACGGTTGAGTACTGGGACAACAATCAGGCGATCAATCTGCGGCCGCATTTCTTCACCGCGCAAGCGGTGGCGCCGGGCATGAAGCGCGCCGGCGGCGGCTCGATCATCAACTTCACCTCGACATCCTATCTGATCAACCACCCCGACATGCCGTCCTACACGGCCGCGAAGGCCGGCATCCTCGGCCTCACCAAGGGGCTGGCGGGCAAGCTCGGCGTCGACGGCATCCGCGTCAACGCCATTGCGCCCGGCTGGGTGATCACAGAGCGGCAGAAGGAACTCTGGGTGACCGAACAGGCGCTTGCCGCCCATGTCGCCAAGCAGTGCATCAAGCAGGTGATGCAGCCGGACGACATCGTCGGCACGGTGCTGTTCCTGGCCTCTGACGCCTCGCGCATGCTGACCGCGCAGATGCTGATCGTCGATGGAGGCTTCCTGTGAGCCCAGCCAGCAACGCACCGGCGGTCGCCGCCGTCGACTGGGGCACGACCCGCATGCGGGTCTGGCTGGTCGACGGACAAGGCAAGGCGCTAGCCGAACGCCGTGGCGATGATGGCCTGATCACCGCCCAGCAAAAGGGCTTTTCGACCATTCTCGAAGGGCATCTGGCAGCGATGGGAGCACCGGAAGCACTGCCCGTCATCATCTGCGGCATGGCCGGCTCCCGCCAGGGCTGGCTGGAAGCGCCGTATGTGGCGGTGCCGGCGCCGCTCAGTGCCATTCTCGGCGGTGCTGCCAAAGTGCCCGGCCAGAGCCGCGACATCCGCATCGTTCCGGGGCTTGCCCAGCGTCTGGCCGACGCGCCCGATGTCATGCGCGGCGAGGAAACCCAGCTTGCCGGCGCCGGCCTGCCGGCCAAGGGGCGCCAGTTGGTCTGCATGCCAGGCACCCATTCGAAATGGGTGCTGGTCGAGGACGGCACTGTTGCCGGTTTCGGCACCTGGCCGACCGGCGAACTGTTTTCCGTGCTTGCCGCGCACTCGATCCTGCGCCATTCGCTAGGCGAACATCCGAAGCCTGTCACGGCAGACAATCCGTTCTTCCGCCGCTGGTGCGAAACCGCATTGGCCGAAGGCGGCGATGTCACCTCGCGGCTGTTCTCCATTCGCGCCGCCGGCCTGCTTCAGGACCTGAAAGCCGACGATGCCGCCGCCTGCCTGTCCGGGTTGTTGATCGGTGGCGAAATCGCCTCGGCCAGCCGTCGTCACGGCGCCGGCGCGGAGCCCGTCGTGCTGGTGGCATCCGGCGCGCTGGCCGCGCTTTACAGTGAGGCGCTTGGCCTCGCCGGGCTTGCAGTCCGGGTAGTCGATGCCGACGAGGCGGTGCGTGCCGGGCTCATTGAAGCCGCGCGCGAGAACGGCATGATCGCCAGAATTGGAGCAGCCTCATGAGCCAGACCGCACCTTTTCCCAAGCTCAAGCGCGGCTTGGTCGCCATCCTGCGCGGACTGAAACCGGCCGAGGCGATTGCCATCGGCCAGGCATTGTTCGACGCCGGCATCGAGGCGATCGAAGTGCCGCTCAATTCGCCGGAGCCGTTTTCGTCGATCGCCGGGATCGTCGAAGCGCTACCGAAAACGGCTCTGGTCGGCGCCGGCACGGTGCTGACGCCGGCCGATGTCGATGGCCTGCACAAGGCCGGCGGGCGGCTGCTGGTCAGCCCCAACATCGATGCCGAGGTGATGGCGCGCGCCATGCACTATGGCATGGTCACCATGCCCGGTGTGTTCACGCCGACCGAGGCCTTCCTGGCGATCAAGCTAGGCGCTTCGGCGCTGAAGTTCTTCCCGGCGAGCGTGCTGGGTGCTGCCGGTATTTCCGCGATGCGCGCGGTGTTGCCGGCGCAAACACTGGTCGGTGCTGTCGGCGGCGTCTCCGAAAAAGATTTTGCCGGCTACAAGGCGGCGGGCGTGACGGCCTTTGGACTTGGTTCCAGCCTGTTCAAGCCGGGCATGAGCGTCGACGAGGTGGCCGGGCGGGCCCAGGCGGCGGTGACGGCCTGGGATGCAGCATTCGGCGGAGACGTGTGATGGGCGAGGTTTCGGTTTTCTCCGATCATATCTGCCAGCTCGGCGAAGGGCCGAGCTACGATCCCGCCACCGATGCGCTGTTCTGGTTCGACATCGTCAACGGCCTTTTGCTGGAGCAAGGCGTCGCCTCCGGCGCGCTCAAGATCCACGAGCTTGGCCAGATGGCGAGCGCAATCGCCGTCATTGATGACAAGCGCCAGCTGATCGCCACCGAGACCGGCCTTTTTGTTCGCGACGTGGGGACAGGCGCGCTGACGCTGCACACAGCTGTCGAGGCCGACAATCCACTCACGCGTTCCAACGATTCGCGCGTCCATCCCTGCGGCGCCTTCTGGGTCGGCACGATGGCCAAGGACGAGAGCAAGGGCGCTGGCTCGATCTACTGGTTTTTCAAGGGTGAGCTGCGCAAGCTGTTTTCCGACATCACCGTCTCCAATTCGATCTGCTTTTCCGAAGATGGCGCGCTCGCCTACTACACCGACACTTCGACCGGGTTGCTGATGCGCGTCGCTTGCGATCCGACCACCGGCCTGCCCATCGGCGAACCGAAAATCTTCGTCGATCACCGCTCGTCCAAGGGTTTTGTCGACGGCTCGGTGGTCGACCGCGACGGCGTGCTTTGGAACGCCGTCTGGGGCGGCAAGGTGGTCAAGGCCTATTCGCCTGAAGGCGCGCTGCTGCGCGAAATCCCGATGCCGGTGACGCAGCCATCCTGCCCGGCCTTTGTCGGCAAGAACGCCGGCCGGCTGGCGGTCACCTCGGCCTGGAAGGGCAAGGACGAGAAGCAGCGCCAGCTCGATCCGCAGGCTGGTATGACCTTCCTGCTCGATATCCCCGTCAACGGCCGCTTCGAGCCGCGCGTGCTGATCGCCTGAACTGCATTCTGCGGTCGGCCGGTGTGCTGTCACGCAGGCGCCCGCGCCGTGTCGGTTTCGCGAGAGCCTGACGCCTTCACCGTGCGATGGTAGGCGATCGTACCGCTGGGAAGCGTTCATCTCATGCCGAGCCGCAAGCCAAGATTGATCCTCGTCCATGAGCCGGAAAAGGCCTGTTTCGACCGTCTGGTCGCCGACGGTCATGCGCCGGAGCGCGCTGCCGAGATCGCCTCCTATCTGGCGCAGTCGACCGATCTCGCCCCTGAATTCGAGGCGCTTGGCCGCGCCTGCCTGGAGCGTGGGCTGTCGTTCACGCCGGTGCCGCTGGACGACGCCCCAGGCGTGCTCGCCGGCGAGGATCCCGGCACGACGCTGGTCTGGACGCTGACCGATGGCATCGCCTATTTCCGGGGCGGCGCCGCACCCGCTCTGGCGAGACTTGGCGGGTTCAAGACGATTGGCGCCGACGATGCGCTGTTCGCACTTTGCCAAGACAAGTTCCGCTCTGGCGCCGTGCTTGGCGCGCTCGGCCTGCCGGTGCCGCTGGCCGGGCTTGCACGCGACGGCAAATGGCTGGTCGAGCCGCCGGTGTCTCCCACCGGCTGGTTCGTCAAGCCCAACCGGCTCGGCGCCAAGATCGGCATCTGGCCGGATTCACGCTGCCACGATCTCGGCCACGCACTGGAGCTCAGCCGGCGTGTGTTCGCCGCTTACCGCGATGATGTCGTGGTCCAGCCCTATGTCGCCGGCCGCAATGTGCGCGCCAGTTTCCTCGGCATGATGCCGGGCGCCGGGGTCGAAGCCCTTGGCGTCGCCTTTGTCGATTCAGGCGCCGATTTCCAGACCATGGCCGACAGTCTGGCGCTCTACGGCGACACCGGCGAGGCGGCGAAGGTGGCGGGACATTATGCCGAACCGGAACTCGTTGGTGTTGCCGACACGCAGCCGGTCGCCGACGCCAGGATTCGCGCGATCGCCGAGCGGCTGATGAGCGGGGTCGGCCTGCGCGACGTGTTTTCCATCGATCTCAGGGTCGAGGCCGACGACACCGTCCATCTGATCGAGTTCGAGGTCTGCCCCGGCCTGCCCTGCTTCGATTTCCGTGCCTATTGCAGCCAGCAATGGGGCCTCGAACTCGTCGACGCCATGGCCGAAACCGCGGCAAGCCGGCTGATCACCTAGATCGGGTCGAATCTTGGAATTCGGTCGTTCGGACACTTGGCCTGAACTTCCTACGGCATTCGCTCGAACGCCTGCAAAGACGGATCCATCCTGTCCCAGTCATGGCCGCGGATCGTGTAGGTCACCACCTGCGGTTCGAAAACACTGGGGTCGTCGAGGCTGGTCGCATTGATCGCTATGAACTCCGGCATGGCGACGAATGTCAGGTAGACTGGCGTTCCGCATGTTGGGCAGAATGAGTGGATCTTTTCATTGCCGCTGGCGCCCGCCACTCGCCATGTGCTCGCCTCGCCGGTGATCGCCATATCGGCGCGCCGGCCGAAGGTCATGTAGGATCCGTGGCCCGTGCCGCTGCGCTTTTGACAATCGATGCATTGGCAGTGGTTCTGGAAGATCGGCTCGCCGCTGGTCTCATAGCGGATCGCGCCGCATGCACAGCCGCCGGTATAGCGCTTGGTCATTGTCATTCTCCACTGGCTTTGGTTCTGCGTGATATCGAACGGCATCAGGCCGATTTCGGCTTGGCGGAAATGTCGATGCCGCTGCCGGTTTCGAGGAAGGATTTCAGGCTGGACAGCACAGCCGGCCACCCTTGGCTGATGCCTTTCGCCATGCCGCTGCCGGCTTCGAGTTCGTCATGAGTGACGGTCAGCCGCACCATGGTGTCGTATTCCTCGATGCCGAACGTTACCCGGCTGTACTTCGACGGATCGTCGGCCTGCGAAGCGTTCGCCCAGGTGATGACGAGACGGGTCGGCGGCGAGATTTCGACGACCTTGCCGACGAGTTCGAGGGTCCGTTCGTCATTGGCGCGGATATGTTCCCATTTCGAACCCGTCTTCCAGTCGGAGACGTTCTCGTGGCCCCAGTAGCGCCTTGCGATCTCGGGCTTGATTATGGCCTCGAACACCTTCTGCGGTGTCGAACGGATATAGGTCACATAGACAAAGCTGGTCGTCTCTCTGGTCATCGGTCGTCTCCTTCGAGTTCTTGTTTCAGGTCGTGCAGCAGGCTGAGCCGCTGCCGTTCGAATTTCCGCACCCAGCGCTCGTAGACTTCGTGCAGCGGCACTGGGTTGATGAAATGCAGCTTCTCTCGGCCGCGCTTGACCGTGCTCACCAGATTGGCCGCCTCCAGCAGGTCGAGGTGCTGGGTGGCGGATTGCCGTGCCATGTCCAGGTGATCGCAAAGCTGACCGAGCGTCTGCCCATTCTGCTCGCACAGAAGGTCAAGCAGCCTCCTGCGGGTCGGGTCGCCCAGCGCTTTGAAAACCTTGTCGGCGTCCATCGACCTCACTCTGTGGTGAGACAGCAACATGCAGGTAAATACCTGCATGTCAACTGGCAATTATCCGGGCTCGCAAGATTGGATGCGGCTATTCGGACTCGGACGTTGATTGCGCGATGGGCCGCGCCGGCCATGTACCTGATGTCGGAACCCTGCTTAGCGGCGCCGAACTGCGGACGTGAACCTGCAGGATTTCGTCTGAAGTCCTGCTATTAGCGCTGCAGCAGGGATTTGACAGGATGCCTATCGACGGCCGAGATTTCATCGTTCGTTGGTGGACCATCATAAGCATTCGAGATTGGCCGAAGCCTCCCAACTTCGTCATCCTAATGCATGTCGCTCAAAAGTGGCCCCGGTTTTCAGACAACGACATGCATGGAAACAAAGACCTAAAGCGCGGTGCATGAATCCATTTCGACGCGACGCGCTTTAGAGGGCGAAGCAGGAGCGAAGCTCCGTCGCGGAGACCCTGGGATCCATGCCGCGATCTTAGCCGAAGAATGCAGCGGAGCAGAATTCTACACCGCTGCAACGCTTTGAAGTCGCGGCATGGATCCTCGGGTCTGCGCTGCGTCGCTACGCTCCTTGCTTCGCCCGTGGATGACGAAGGCGCTGGGCGTTTGCGCCATTCGCCATGGTATGCAGTCCGTCACGCCCGCGATTCGTCAAAACTGCTCCAGGCGGATTTTAGGCGCCCTCGACCAGCACGATTTCGCCGTCGGCGACCTTTTGGCGGATGGCGACGGCGCGCTGGTATTCCGGCGAGTGGTAGCAATCATGTGCGGCGGCGAGCGATTCGAACTCGATGATGACATTGCGTGCGCGGCCCGGCCCTTCGGCCTTTTCATGCTCGCCGCCGCGCGCCAGGAATTTCGCGCCGAAGCGCTCGAAGGCAGGCTTGGCGGCGGCGACATAGTCCTTGTAGCCTTCGGCGTCGCGCACATCGACGCGGGCGATCCAATATCCCTTGGGCATTTGTTGTCTCCGAAGTCGTTCTTTTGAATTATGCCGAGCGCATTTCGTCAAGGATGGCTTCGGCCGCTGCGCGCCGGTCGCTTGCCGCGACGATAGGCCGGCCGACGACCAGGTGGCTGGCGCCGTTGCGGATTGCCTGTCCCGGTGTCACCACGCGCTTCTGGTCGCCATGGTCGCTGCCCGCCGGCCGGATGCCGGGCGTCACCACCGCCATGTCGGGCCCGACGATGCGGCGCACCGCTTCGGCCTCCGCCGCCGAGCAGACGATGCCGCCCATGCCCGCATGCAGCGCCTGTTCCGAGCGCCTCAGCACCAGCGTATGCGGGTCGTATTCATAGCCCGCGTCGATCATGTCCTGCTCGTCCATCGAGGTCAGCACGCTGACGGCAAGCAGGCAAAGGTCGCTGCCGCGCGCTGCTTCCACCGCCGCCGCCATCGCCTTGGGATAGGCATGGATGGTCAGCATGGTCATGCCCATCTTGACGATGTTCTCGACGCCCTTGGCCACCGTGTGGTCGATGTCGAGCAGCTTCATGTCGAGGAAGATTTTCGTCCCACCGCTGGCCAGCTCCCTGGCAAAGTCGAGGCCGCCGGCAAAAGCCAGCTGATAGCCGATCTTGTAGAAGGAGACGACGCCGTCGAGCTCGCGCACCGCCTGCTCGGCCTCCTTCACGGTCGGCACGTCGAGGCCGACGATCAATCGCTCCTGCATGGAATGAGGCTGCATGGTTGCGGCGGTCACGCCTCGACCCGGATCGACAGCATGCGCGAGGTTTCGATCAGCGTGCGGCATAGGTGCTCCATCGATTTGTGCAGTCTTTCGTCACGGAAATGGCCGTCCCCGTCGAAGGCGTCGCCACCCTCCGGCACCGAGCATTCCGGTGTCACCACTTCCATCTGGCAGCGCACCAGCACGGCACGCAAATGGTTGATGCAGCGGATGCCGGCGAAGTGCCCGTTGGAGGACGAGCAGAGGCCGGCGATCTTGCCGGCAAGCGGCCTGACCGACCGGCCGCCATCCCGGCGCACCCGGCTCACCCAGTCGATCGTGTTCTTGAGCAGCGGCGGAATCGAACCGTTATATTCGGGTGTCGCGATCAG
>NZ_AYWO01000043.1 GCF_000502955.1 Mesorhizobium sp. LNHC252B00
GCCGGGCCTTGCCTGCGCAAAATGCCGATTCACGCAAGAATATCAATATGTTGGCGTTTATGGACGGAAACTAGTCTATTGGAAGATCGTCAAGGATCCCTGCGCGGCGGTCGCGGAGCACGGTCTCGAGGAAGCACACCTTCAGGGAGTCGCCGAGGTAAAGAACGCCAAACCGGTTGGCGTCAACGCGGCGTCGAGGATCGCTGAACCGGCTCGGCGACTTCCCGTATCCCAACGGATCGAGATGGGTGCTCCAGTAGATCCGGCCGAACGTCCGTCCCGCCGATATGGTCTCGAGGTTTGCACGCCCGAAGGGTGGAGGTGGAACGCCCGGCATTCAGTCGAAATCGCCCCTGGCCATGCCTTCCGCCGCGGCCAAAACCGAGGCGTCATCGCCTTGTTGAAGGGCTCGAAGGCCGGTCCGGCCATCGAGGGCGCCATGACGCGACACCAGAAACCGATAGACGGCCCACGCACTATTGCCCAACATGGCATGCAGCGCCGGCAATGCGCCGAGGGGACGACCGTCCTTGTCGAGTTGCCAGACAGGAAAGCGGAAACCGCGTTTGGCGCCATCGATCCCGAGCACCTGTCCGCTCTGCCGCCTGGCGTTGACCGTCACCCGCGACGTGCCGAGCAGCTTGGCAAAGGCATCCGCGCTCAGCATGTCCTCGCCGGCGACAATTTCGGCGACACGCTTGCGGCCACGCGCGCGCGCTCCGGCAAGAGCCGCCTCGAGATCGGCATCCATGCCCGTGTCCTCGACGGGAAAGATNGTCTGAGGCGATCGGTTGCTCTTCGACCGGCGTGATCGTCTGCGCATCAGCCGCCGCATCGACCTCTACCCGAAACGATACGCGATGGCCGATCTTGCGGCTGCGTGCGATCGCTTCCTGATAGCGTTCGAGCACTACCTTCTTGAAGACTGCCTGTGCCGGCAGCTTTGTGGTGAAACTCAGGGCGGCGACTCCCGCATGCGATGCGGTCCCGCTATGATTGCTGCGTTTTGGAGCGGCCATGATGAGAACCTCCTACTGTCACCCAATATGGTTGCAGATCGCAAGTTCGTCAAGTTCGATAATTTCGTAAAGTTGGTAGCGAATGGCTGCGGACTAAACAATTCCCCATGCCCGAAACCTTCCCCTGCCCGTCATCTCGCGCAGACCGAGCTCGCCGATCAGATTGAGCGCCCCCTGTTTCGTCACTTTTAGCCGCTCCTGGATCATGCCTGCCGAGACGAGTGGCCGCGACAGCACGAGTTCGACCACGTCGGACAGTTTGGAGCTGGCGCGGCGGTCGCGGAGTTTTCGTTCCATCTGGCTTTTCGCCAGCACCAGCCGATCGTGTTCCTTCAGGCCAGCCACTCCTGCGTCGTGGATCGCATCGACAAAGGCCAGCAACCGGTCGGAGCGATTGCGCGCCCGTCGCCGCTCCCGCGGAATGTTTTTGGCGCTGAGATGCAGGCCGGCGAGATGGTGGGCGGCAAGACCCTCCTGGCGCAGCAGCGCGGCCACGAGCAGTGGCCCGAGCCAGGCGGCATGCTGCAGCACCTCGATGTCGGACCAGGCCTCGAGCAGGATTGCGCTTCGCAGGACGACCGGCAACTCTTTCGTTTCTGCGAGAACCGCCTGCCATTCGGCCAGGCGTTCTTCTTCATTCCAGTCGAGATCATAGATCAGATCCGGTCGGTCGTCCGGGCGCGCCGTTTTCGCCGGCACGTCGGCGCCGCTCAGGATTTTTGATGAACGCGCCAGGACGGCATCGATCTCGGCGAATTCTTCGGCCAGCAGATCGGCCTCAGCGTCATCGCGATCGTCGGCTTCCACAGAGGCAGTTCCAGCCCCCTCCCCTTCCCGGGTTTTTTGGCCCGCCGCCGGCATGGCGCCGCCGCGACCGGTCAGCGCCAAAAAACCGTCGCGGCTGAGCGCCCAGTCCGGCGTCTGCGCAAAAATCCGCCGGCGGGTTCGCAGCACCGCGTGCGCCCGGGTGAGTTCATGGGTCGGGGTGCGGATGTCCATGTGGGCGTCGTGCAGGACGAGGTCCTCGAGGTGGACGAGTTCGCCCTCGAGCCAGAGCGCGGAAGCCGCGTCGGCAAAATGCTGGCGCTCGACAAAGCCGTCGCGGACCGGCGAACGGGCGACCCGCTCGTCGAGGCGGACCAAAACCTCGGTCGCGCGGGCAACCGGCCCGATTAGGGTTTCCAGGGGCAGTTTGTCGAGCGTGTAAGCCATTGTTTTCATGATGGCTGATTCGCGTTGGTCAAGCTAGTGAGGGTATTACTGGACTTACATCATGTTTCTTCAGGAAGCAAAATGACTATCGATAATGACCTCTTATCGATAGTGACAAGACCAAGTCTTGACCAACCGCCGAAAGTCGCGCTAGCGTCGTCCAAATTGCCGATCGTCGTACCGTTCCACGCTCCGCTCGACGAGAGCGCTATGCCCTCAGGAGAAACCCATGACCATCACCGTCAAGGTCGGAGAGGCCAAGACGCACCTGTCCGACCTGCTGGCCAAGGTCGAAGCCGGCGAGGAGGTCATCATTTCGCGCGGCAACGATCCGATCGCCAAACTGAGCCGAATCCCCAAGACCAACGACCTTGGCGCCCTGATCGAGGAAGTCCGCGCCGCGCGGGCCCGGGCCCAGCCGGTCACCGCCGAGGAGATTCTGGCCTGGAAGCATGAAGGCCATCGCTTCTGATGATGGTGTTCGTCCTTGACACGTCCGTTGCCGCCGCCTGGCTGCTTCCGGAGGAGCACAGCGAGGCGGCCGAAGCGCTGATTGGCGCTATGACCGCACAAGGCCCGGTGCCGTCGCTGTTCTGGCACGAGGCGCGCAGCATCGTCCTGATGGCCGAACGCCGCGGCCGCATTGCCGCGGGCGAGGCGATCGCGGCGATGGGCCGGCTGCGTCGCCTGCCGCTCGAGGACGCGGGAACGGGCGGGGACGGGCCTGTCTTGGCGCTGGCGGCACGCCATGCACTGAGCGCCTATGATGCCGCCTATCTGTCACTGGCCATGGAGCGGACGCTTCCGCTCGCCACACTGGAGCGCAAGCTGGTCGCGGCGGCACGGGCCGAAGGCGTCGAGATCCTCGGTCCTCTCGCCAATGGCTGAACCCGCGGCCCCACCCTTCGGCGTAGCGAAGCCCGCCGGCGTCGGGCGGCGGGCCGAAGCGCTCGACGCCCTGGACTCGGTCCTGCCCTTCGACCGCCGCGATGTTCTGGCCGGACTGCTGACCGACGACGACGTCGCAACCCTGCGTCACCTGGCCAAGCAAGGCATCGGCGCAAATTCCTTGCGCGCGCTCGCCTCCGACCTCGGCTATCTCGAGGCCTGGTCGCTCGCCGCCACCGGACTATCGCTGCCCTGGCCGGCGCCCGAGGCGCTGCTGATCAAATTCGTGGCGCATCATCTGTGGGATCCCGCAAAGCGCGAAACCGACCCAACACACGGCATGCCCGAGGACGTAGCCACCGCGCTGAAGTCGACCGAGCTGCTGCGCGTCGACGCTCCGCACGCCCCCAGCACCGTGCGCCGGCGGCTGTCGAGCTGGTCGACGCTGACCAAATGGCGCGGTATGAGGGGAAAGTTCAATGGGCCGGGGCTGCAGAGCGCCATCAAACTGGCGGTGCGCGCCAGCGCCCGCCCGCGCGGCCGCAAGAGCAAGAAGGCTGTGACCGCCGACATTTTGGCCGCCCTCCTGAAGGCTTGCGCCGGCGACCGGCTCGTCGACTTGCGCGACCGCGCCCTTCTCATCACCGCCTTTGCCTCCGGTGGCCGCCGCCGCAGCGAGATTGCTGCTCTGCGCGTCGAACAGCTGGTCGAGGAAGATCCGGTGCCGGCCGACCCCAAGGATCCCGACGGCGAAAAACTGCCCTGTCTGTCGATCCGGCTTGGCCGGACGAAGACGACACAAGCCGACAGCGACGCTTACGTGCTGCTGGTTGGCCGGCCGGTGATGGTGCTGCGGTCGTGGATGGAGCGCGCCGGCATCACTGAAGGCGCCGTGTTTCGCGGTATCGACCGTTGGGGCAACCTCGATAAGCGGGCGCTCACGCCGCAGGCGGTCAATCTGATCCTGAAGCGCCGCGTCGCCGAGGCCGAGCTTGACCCGCAAGCCTTCTCCGCCCACGGCCTGCGCTCCGGCTACCTCACCGAAACCGCTCGCCGCGGCATTCCGCTGCCTGAAGCCATGCAGCAGTCGCAGCATCGCTCGGTGCAGCAGGCGTCGAACTATTACAACGATGCCGAACGCACGCTCGGGCGGGCAGCGCGGATAATCGTCTGAGGCCTCGTTCTTAAAGAAACTCGGGCCAGGGCAGGCGCCAGGTGTTGCCGAGCACATCATTTTCGATATCGACCAGCGGCCAGCGCGGGCCGGGGCCGGTTGCCTCGTCCCTTCGACCAAGCTCTCGCAGCACCTGACCTGCCGTCACTCACCACACCAGCCACTCATGGCGATCCTGGGCGATCCGTTCGATGTGCGCAAAGCTGCGGAAGTCCTCCGGTGAAGTCGATGTTCTGCGTCAAAGCGGCATCGTCGCAAACACCTTGCCGGGCCATGGATTCCTGATCTCCGGCTCGAAGAGGTTGGGCCGAACGCGATCGATCCTGGGCGCCCGTCCAGGAGAAGGGTTCCAGAAGAACGACACAGCTGCCGTTGATTTCCTGGCCTGATGGCATGATCTGGTCGCCCTCGGTGCGTCCCCGGCCTTGGATTGGCGCTGACGATTGAAGCCGAAAAACGCCCCTGCCTTGCGCGAGTGCTTCATCGCCAGGACAGCTGGTCCTTCGGCAGCCGGCCGCTTGGGTCGNAAAACGCCCCTGCCTTGCGCGAGTGCTTCATCGCCAGGACAGCTGGTCCTTCGGCAGCCGGCCGCTTGGGTCGCACACAGCTATCTTGTGCGGAAGATGCGGACCCCAGTGCCAAAGCACTAGGTTGCGATCTTCCGTCTCGGCACCGGAAGCAAAGCTCGGCACCAGCCACGATGAAGTCAATCTCGCCCAGGCCCTCGAACGCGAATTTCTCAAACCTCGTCCCGTCGCCGTCATATACGGCAGGACCCGTGCTGAAGCTCAGTTGGCTCTTGGACACGAAGCTGCAGCGCGAGATCGGCGGTGGCGCGATCGGTTCCGCGTCGACCTCACCAAAGGCTCTGAAGATCCCTCCCCGCGAAACCCGCCTGGAAGACGCCTTGATGGAGACTGCCCCTGCCCTGACGCCGCCGGGCATGCCGCACCGCCAGCCGGCGTTACGCCGTGCGCGGCGTGCTCGTGTGCGCCCGGCCTGTCGCAATGGCGACAAACTGGCGCTTGACCGCGGCAAACAACGCTGGCGGCAGCGGCCCGTAATAGCCGCTCTCTGTCTCCAGCGGCCGGATGTCAGGCCCCGGCCAGGCGAACCGGTTGCTTTCCGTCAAAACGATCCACGACCGCTCGCCGTCAAGCCGCAAGCGCAGCTTGACCGCAGCCGGAATCTCAATGGCATCATCGGGATCGGACGGCGGCGTGTGGGTGATCGGCAGGACCCGGACGACCGGCGACCCGTCCTCCTGCATGGCGACCAGCGCCAGCACCAGGCAGGGCCGGTCCTTGTCGCCTTCTTCACGGCCCTCGCGGTGTTGCCAATGCCAGAGGTAGGAATAACGGAAGACGTGGCCGATCTTGATTTCAGCCGGCAGCATCTTTTGCCGTCAGGCCCTTTGACCCGGAGAGCTCGTCGTTGAGATGGTCAAGACCCGGCTCCATTTCCGAGGCTTCGACCGCGGCGACTTCGTCCGCGCTGAGCTCCGCTGTCAGCTCGACCCGGCGGTCGCGCTTCAACAGCCGGACAAAATCCTCGTAGGCCAGCAGCACAGTGCGCGGGCGGCCGTTCTTGGTGATGATGACCGGGTCGCGGACTGCGGCATCCTGATAGGCGCCAAAATTTTTCGAGACGGCGGCGGCGGTGACGGTGGTGGTCATTGGCGAAACTCCTTTTTCCGGAATATACGGGGTTTGCGGGCTTTCCGCAAGTTCGGGGCGCCAACGCTGTTCGGGGCGCCAACGCCAGACGGAAACGAGCCCGTGAAAGAGCAGTTTCCCAAGACCAAGACGTGCCGAGGGGCTCGATGCGCTTGAGACGGTGCTGCCGTTCGATCGGCGCCAGTTTTTGGCCGGTCTGCTGACCGACGAACGACGATACGCGACCTGGCGAGGGAAGGGATGCCCTCGATGCGTCGCCCCGGCCTTGGATTGGCGCTGACGATCGAAGCCGAAAAACGCCCCTGCCTTGCGCGAGTGCTTCATCGCCAGGACAGCTGGTCCTTCGGCAGCCGGCCGCTTGGGTCGCNGAAAAACGCCCCTGCCTTGCGCGAGTGCTTCATCGCCAGGACAGCTGGTCCTTCGGCAGCCGGCCGCTTGGGTCGAATACAGCTATCTTGTGCGGAAGATGCGGACCCCAGTGCCAAAGCACCAGGTTGCGATCTTCCGTCTCGGCACCGGAAGCAAAACTCGGCACCAGAATGCCGGCAATGCCTTGCGGCCGCAGGCGGTCATGGATGGACCATGACGCCGGGCGATCGCCATCGCCGAGAGCCGTCGCCCAGGCGCAGGCCATGTCCTCGCGCGTGACGGAGAATTCTTCCCTCGCCTGCCCTGTCGTCAGGTCCGCAATGTCGTCGCAATCGACTTCGTAGGAGCACAGCACGCATGGATCGATCCGATGCGCGAAACCCTGGTTGGCTTCCTTGACCGCTGTCATGACGGTCAGCGCCAGATAAAGCGCCGGCACACCCTTGGGATTGAATCGGGCACCCCGGATCGCCGCTCCATCACCGGAAGTCGGCTTGAATGCCCAACGTGGATCGTACGCTCTGTAGCAGGTTCCGGCAAACCTCACGCAAAGCCGCCAACGGCCATGTGATCGAGGTAGTCACGCACCGCAGCGGCCTTTCCATCCTTCACGAGCGCTTCGGCCGTGCGTCCGCCGAATGCCGGAAGCGGCTGGGCCCGATACCAGGCCATCGCCTGTTCCTTGCCGCCCGCCCAATCCATCACGCGGCTGATAATCTCGAGCATTTCCCGCAGACGTCCCTGTGTCCTTACCGTCCGGCTGCGCTCCGACCGATAGAGGGTCTCGCGGGCAAGACCGGCGGTCTGAGCCAGCTGGCCCTTGGACATGCCAAAACCGTCCGCGACCTGCTCGATCGCGATCTTCCCGTTGCGGTCCATATAGGACAAGACGAGAGGTTCATTCTGCACGGGTAACTTCGGTGCCTGGCCCATAGCAGCTCATTCACCACATAAATCGTCATATTTTATGTGCAGAAGATATGGCATTTCTCGACCGCTTTCAAGTCCGGAGCCGAACCAGCTTGAGCGCCTGCATGAGTGGACACCAAGGGGAGATGCTCAACGGACAGAGTCGTAGTCGGGAAACGGCTCAAGCCCGAAGGCCTGGCCTCGTCGCAGAACCAGTCATTATGACCTGGATCCGAGAAACTTCGTCGCTGCTGCGGGGACCCTCGTCAGTTCAAAGTCCGCGACCGACGCTCGACATCTCCGAGCCGCTTATACGCCATCCATGCATCGGCGGCGACGGCGCTGCCGGCTCGCGCCAGCCAAGCCGCGCGATCGGCCTCATCAAGTGAGTTCCACCACACCATCCCGGCGGTTTCATCGGATGTCGGCTCTCGGTCGTCTTCGTTCTTCATGTCCCCGATCCTCGCATACGGTGTTCTTGCCGACAAGCGCTGCAGCCACAGATCCATCACCCATATCCGCGGATTAAAGCCTAAGCCTCCTCAGCAAATCCCGGTACCACTCATGCGGTCATCCTCACTGTCGCGCCATTAGCCTTCAGCGCCGCCATCAGCATGGACGGTATGGAAATTCCCTGCTGTTGCTTTTTTGACCACCACACGCAGATAGCCGCCGGCAATGCTGATCTGGATCCCCTGCGATGGCCATCAAAGCCTTGGTTGTAGTCGACACAAAGCCCTCCCCGTCACGTCCCAAACAGCCGCCGGTCCCAATAGACGGGTTGGTGCAGACTTGTCTGGATCCTCGAAAACTCCGGATGCGCCGGATTGATCAGCACATTGCAATCGAGACGCGCTACAACACTCGGCACCAGCAGGATGACGCTGCGCCGTTCTAAACACCAGGTTTCGCCAAATCCCTTGCTCACCGTCGCCGGCATCGTGTCCCAGCCGGGCAGTGACGGCTGCGAAAAGACCTCGTAGCTTAGCCCGCGCGGGATTGTGATTTCGATGTAATGCTGGTTGGGCGGCAGTCGGCCGCTGCCATGCACCAGCTTTTCCAACAAGGCCGTCGAATAATGCTCGCTGGTGTAGATGATAGGGCTTCCAGGCGTGCTCCATCGCCCTGGCGCAATTGTCGAGCCGGTCGCGTCGAAGATCGGGTAGATGCCGGCCGGATCGCCGATGCGAAAGGACGATAGCGTGCGATCGAGAGTCTGCGCCGTCACGCAGCACTGCCGTACTTCAGACCTGCGAGGATCTCGACCACCATTTCGGCGCCGAACTCGCTCAGGATAACGAAGTCGATCGGTCGCTTGTCCTCAATCATCGGGTGCGGCCGAAACAAGAAATCTCGCGCTTCCTCTTCGTTCTGCCAGACATCGACAGCAAGACCCCAGACCCGCGCCACGCGGGCCAATCGTGTGCCCTCGTCCGGCGAGAGACGATCTACCGCCTTGCGCCGCTCGTAGNCAGACCCGCGCCACGCGGGCCAATCGTGTGCCCTCGTCCGGCGAGAGACGATCTACCGCCTTGCGCCGCTCGTAGGTCGCCTTTGGGACCAGCCGGTATTTGAACTGAGCATCGCCAGGCGCCAGAAGATGCGCAACGCGCTCGAGCGCGCCGATGGGAAGTCCATTCTCGATCCGGGAAATCAGCCCGAAAAGCGACCGCGACGCCACCTCCTTAACGGGTAGCCCCAACACGTCGGCGACGTTTCCGAACGCCAGCATTCTCACTCTCCATTCCATGTGAGGCAAAACATAGCCTCACATGATGCGCCATGCGAGCCCCGCATCAGCGCGAACGGATCCGCCAACGGTTACCCGGTCATTTTTGCTGTCATGCCGTTCGCCTTCAACGCCGCCATCAGCATGGGCCCCACCGAAAACTCCCCTGCCTTCGCCTTTTCGGTGAGAACCCGCAGATAACCGCCGGCCGAGTTGATGTGCTGCGCCCTTTGCAAGATGCAGGCAATCACGATGGCGGCGGTCTCCTGGCCCATCACATGGCAAGCCTCCTCGTATGCTGAGGGCGAAATACCAAGGTAGCCCCGTACCTGGACGGCGGTAATCATCAAATCGCGCCAGTTTCCGATGCCGTGCACGGCATAGTCTGAAATTTCCGGGCAGGCCTTCAGCACAAGTCCTATCGGATAGCTTTTCGGTTTCTCGGCGGCTGCCTGCCTTGGCTCGACCGCCGCCCTGCTTTTCTCGAAAGCCGGTTCAAATACAAAAATGGAGTCTGTGTTTGAATCAGATTGCTGCCGCTCATTTTGGGACTCATTGGCGCCAGGATTCGTGGCATTCATGAAGTTTTCCAGCATCATGTCCACTTCGTCGTGAAGTCTGGTCAGTTCGGCAACGATCGCCTCCAGCTCGCACAGCCCTGCCCGGCGCGGGATTGCATCCACAATGGCTCTGAACCGTCTCCAGACGGCTCCCCAGTTGCCAGGAACGCCCTCCTCGATCGCGACCTCGACAAGTTTATGGATGTCGCGACGATGGAGCGTAATCCGCTCCCTCATTAACCGGAGCGCCTGGCTGTCGGCGCGCACCTGTTCGGCAGCGTGCTGAAACTCAGCCGCCCGCGTCAGCAGCGGCGCCAGCGAGAACCCGAACGCCTCCTCAATGGCGCCACCCTTCCCTTTCCGGGCGAACCTCTTGCCGTTAGGGCTGTCGCGGCGGATGATCAGGCCGCAACTCACCAGCTCGCTCAGATGTCGCCGCAATGTGGAACTGGGCATGCCGTGGGTGCGCAGCGACAACTGTGCGTTCGAGGGGAAGACCATCAGGCCGTTTTCCTCGCTGATCTGGTCGTCCGGATAGAAGGACAAAAGCCCGCTCAGCACGGCGAGCGCGCGATCTCCCACACCTACGACGGTCTTGCCCTCACACAACCAACGATAAACCTGCCACTTCTCGACGAGCGCCCCGTCAGGAATCTCGCGCGATGCCGCGTTCGCTTGCACCAGCGCAAGCGTCATCGGCCGCCGCCCAAAGGGCGTCGTTGCATACCCACTCTCCATTTCCCTCACCTTTCAAAAAGGCAAAAGAAATCTGCTCGCCGAAACGACGCCACGACTCTTGACAGTGATTCGGGGAAATGCGATTCTCAGCTTGCTACAGACTTGAGAAGGGCTTCCGCGGCGGTGACGTTCGGGGGCCTTTTTCTTTTGCGGTTTAGTCTCCTGTTTTCTTCGCCATTTCCGATTCCCGAAAAGCCTCGAAAAGCTCATCGAGTTTGCCGGCAATGAATGCGCCGAAGGGCGACGCTTCCTTGGACTTCAAGGCAAGCGTAAACACTTTTCCGGTGTCGGTGATCTTGGCTCGAACTGATTTGTCCTGGGGTACCCAGGCCCGCTCCTGGGGCTTCGATGGCGCCTGCGGGCGCTTCACCGGGGCGCTCACAAACTCGAACAGACGGGCAAAACGGGCCTCACTGCCTGGCTGCGCGAAATCGGCGATTGCCACGCACTCCTCTGCCCTCGCAGCCGCACCAGGATGCTCCATGAGCTTGGCAAGCTGCCACCAGCGGTCTCGGCCAATGCCCTTGGCCGCGCCCACCGCAACAATCACCTGCTCTGGAATGTTGCCGATCACAGAACGCATCTTCGAGAAGGTCGTATCGTCGAGCGCAAGAGCTGATTTCACCGTCTCAGGCGAATGGCCTCGCTTGAGAACGCGGTCTGCAAAAAGCGTCCGCTCGATGAAGGACAAATCGGCTCTGGCGGCGTTCTCCTGGCCTTGGGCGATCACATGGTCCCTATCGTCCATCTTCTTGACGACAGCGCGTACAGGCCTTTGCAACTGCCGGGCAACCCTGACGCGCCTGTGGCCAAAGACGGTCTGAAAGCGTCCCGAAGTCTCGGGGTGAGGTCGGACCAAGATCGGCGAATCCTGCCCTCGTTCACGAATTGCCGTCAGCAACTCCTGAAACGCAGCATCGTCATCGTCCATACGGTCCGAGACGAATGACGTGTCGACCAAAGCCGGATCGAGATCGACGACTGAACTCTTCGAGAGCTCCTCGAATGACTGTATGATCGACCGTGATGCGCCACGAACGGCGTAGCTCGAGACGTCCTGGCCATCGGCAATTGCCGTTGCGGGTCCCATGACGCTGCCGAAAATGTCCTTGCGTGCCATTCAATCGCTCCGATTTGCGGTTAGTCGACTGATTTCACGAACAAAATTCGCACTTTTTACTGCCGTAAACTTCGCTGTCATGACCGCCCCCAAGCGCGATGGACAAGAGCGGTGATCTCCGAGTTCACCGCATCCAGCGATTCTACCGCCCGGTCATAGGTAGAGCGGGTAAAGGACGATCTCTCGACTTCGTAGAGCGTCTGTTTCGTCAGACCTGCGTCCGAAATCGCCGTCGACTTGAGCATGGGATTGTCGAGGATCTGGCCGGCAAGCATGGATTGCATGAAGCCGACCATCTGCGCTTGCGGAATGTCCGTCGGTTCGTAGCGCGTAATCAGGTAGCGAAACCAATCGAGCTCGATCGCCGCGCCGGCGGCTTTGATGGTCTTCAAAATTCCGCCGAGCATCAACAGGAACTGGCTCATCGACATCAGGTCGAGCATCTGAGGATGAACGGTGATGAGAACGGATGTCGCCGCCGACATAGCGGTCAAGGTCAGATAGCCGAGCTGCGGAGGACAATCGACAACAACGACGTCATAGCGGTCGTCCACCTCAGACAGCGCCTTTGCGATCCTGGTGAAGAATTGCCGGCCAGCACTGGACGATTTGTCCTGCATGGCGAGCGGCGTGTCGTACTCGTATTCCTGCAGCTCGAGATTGGCCGGAATGATGTCCAGCCCAGGAAAATTGGTCGGCACGATCACATCGGAGATCGGCCGGCGCTCGTCATCGTAACGGATCGCCTCATACAGCGAGAGGTTGCGATCGAGCTCCGGCTGGAAGCCATGCAGGGCGGAGAGCGAAGCCTGCGGGTCGAGATCGATTGCAAGGACACGGTGGCCGGTCAGCGCCAAATGCTGGGCGAGGTGGGCGGCAGTCGTTGTCTTGCCGCTACCGCCCTTGAAGTTGACGACAGCAACGACCTGGAGCTTGTCGCCTGGCTTGCGATGCGGAACATACTTCTTGACCTCGGTCCTGCCATGCTGGTCCAGGAAGCGGCGAAGTTCAAGCATCTGTGCGGCCGTGTAGGAGCGTCGGCCGGAAGGGACTTGGTCAGGCAAAGGTCCCTTGCCTTCGAGGTGAAGCCGCTTCAGATTGTTTTGCGATACACCAAGATAGTGGGCGACTTCCGCCATCGAAAACGGGCGCAGCGTCTTCGTCGCATTGGGTGGAAATTTCTCCATGCGAAGCTGGTTGAGGCGTCGCGAAATCTCAGCACCCTGCTCGAGAATCTTATCGTCGAACTCGAAGCGTGGTAGCCGCATGGCGATATTCATTCTCGTCGAAACCTGAATTGGCGCTTTTTGCGATGAAACTATTCAACAAGCGCCATTAAGCTCCGATTCGGAAAGCCCGGCAAGAAGTTTTAGGTTAACAGAAGGTTAACGTCACCAGACGAGATTCTGACTGCCGAATACCAATATCGTCGCGATAGCGGCTGCTCGTCCTTCGAAGCAAAAACTCTCCCCATCCAGCTCGCTAAATGCATGTTTTTTCTGCCACAAAGGCCATTATTTACTGCAGTAAAATCGCGTTCGTCAGCGGGCAAAAAAGGGTTGCAACTGCCGACGGGCGCAGGCAAGGCCCAGCCCGCTGGCTGGAGACCATTCCTGGTGTCGGCTTTGTCACGGCCCCGGCCTTTGCTTCTATCGTCCCTGACCCGGAGGTTTTCATATCAGGTCGGCATTTCGCCGCCTGGCTCGCCTTGATCCGCGACAAAATTCATCGGCCGGCAAGCCTCGCCTTGGCCGCATCAGCAAGCAGGGAAGCTGCTCATTCTCGGCGCGACATTGCTGCTGCGATATGCTCGCGGTGATGGAGACAGTGCGGCGAGTTGGATGGGTGGCCTATTGCGGCGTCGGCCGCCAAAGGTTGTCGCCTTAGCTCTTGCCAGCAAAATGGCTCGCATTGCATGCTCATGCGACGTGACGGCGAGTCCGAGGAAATCAATGAACTAAGAGCGGCCGACCAAATCGGCTGAGCCGTTCGAGTTATGAGGCGAAAAAGGTAAGTGAAGGCAGCAACTCGACCCCGAGGGATCAGCCGAACGGGGCGTGCTGGGGCATCGTCTAGCAATAGCGTCAGCAAGGCCGATCGATATGAGTGAAGACCCGTTTCAACGACATGTGCGTTTCTGGTCGATCCAGAACTGGTCGGTCGCGATATGCAGTTAGTATCTCGGCCTCAGAGCTCGCCTTGTCCTGCACCTGTTCGGCGATCGACCAGCACGACGATGGCTGCGGCTCTCGTCCAGCCGCTTTATGGACATAAGCAAAGTGCCTGGCGGCGGTTCGAGATCAGCAGTGATCGAGGTCATGGGGCACGACAAGCCTGACGGACTAATGCTCATCGCACTGTTTCGGACGAGGATCGAGGCCCAGGCCGGGCCGCGACTAGCGCTTTGAAAAGACCCGGATCAGCAGCAGAGTGAAATAATGTAAAGGTGCTTCAACGGAAGCGGCGCAGCGTTTCGGCTGGAAATGCGAGGCCCGAGCAGCGGGATATCGCGTTCGAGGTAGGTGCGGATGAAGTCCTGCCGCCACCGCTGACTGGCGCGGTCGCTTGCCACCAGAAAGCTGTCGGGAAAGCCGCCGCGCACCCACAAGGGGTTCAATTGTTCGGCCGGCACCTCCAGTCCGTCAATTGGGTGCATCTCAAGATAGGCGATGCGGCCGTGTCTCGGCTATTTCGAGCGCGAGCGTAGTCTTGCCGACCCGCGGCCCAATCAGCGCCACCGCTGGGATGGTGTCTATCAGTTCGGCCAGTTGCGTTTCGATGCGGCGCTTCATCATCCTCGCAATTATGGAGTTCAGTTCCCGATTTGCAAGGATGATAACGTTGGCGCGCAACGCCGAATTTGGGATGGCAGGGGAGGGGACTTCGTCCTCTATAATCCTGACGACGGTGGATATGCCGATCCTTCCAGTCGAGCGGAGGACCGCGTTGCGAATAGTTCCAGGTCAGGGACGACAGGCGGCGCTCAATGGTCGACACAGACCTTTTGTCCCTTACCGATCCTGAGGCCTGGGCCGTGATGTAGAGGCCGACAACTAGCGGATCTGGCGGCAGCGGGTCAAACGCCTGGCGCCGGCACCAGGCGGAAAAAATGCTTCCAGTCCGCGGCATAGGCGCGACGGGTGTTTGCCGAACTCCCCGCATCGACGGAATCGCGCGCGGGGTCGGCAAGCTTTTCGAGATGCGCAGGCAGTGATGCTTGTCGCGAGTCGAGGACTGGCGGGGAAGGGAGCTTTATCCGGGCGCCCATCTCCATGACGATCTCGACAATGTCAGGCAGGTCCTCGGTGTCGACCGCGTCGAGAGGCGTCATGAAATTACGGGCACTGCCCATCGGAACTCTCGTTCATTGGAATGCCGCAGTGGTGCGATTCCGAGGGCCCAACGTGCGACCAAAGCGCCGAATTGTCCACCGCGAGGTGCTTGACCAATAGCTGCGACAGCCGCGCCCGGTCGCGTACGACAAGCGGTTGGGTACGATTATCATGTCCAATCCAGTGTTGACCCTCCTAGGGTCCTCTTCCTCAGTGCCAATCCTTGCCTTCATGTTCAACATCCCTTATGTTTCGTTCAACAGTGGAGAATGCAGGATGAGCAGACGTGGCGCAACGGCCGCCGAAAGCCAGGAGCGGATCGCCCACACCCGGAACCGTCTGGTGCTCGAACAGGCGAGGGCCGTCGGCCTTCTTGGCGCGGCCAAGAACACACGCCTTTCCGGCAGGGTGCCGTCGGAACTGATCGAGGCGGCAAAGAAGCGCGCTCATGTGACCTCCGACACTGAATTGCTTGAGCTCGCATTGTCGCGGCTAGCTCTCGAGGACGATTTTGGCGCCCGGCTCGTCGGCCGCAAGGGCAGCATTTCCGCGGACATTGATCTTGACGTTTGATCTCGGGAGCGCACTGCGTTCCCTCACACCACAGCGGCGTGCCGGAGGGCTGGAACGGCGGCCGGATTCCGCTCTGTTCTGGGCAGGGGATCAGCCGCCTGTCGGCGGTGCATTGCTTCTCGACACGAGCGTCTATCTGGATGTCCTGCAGGGGCGCACGCCTGAAGTGGTCGATGACCTTTTGACCTATCGGCTCTGTCAGCACTCGGCCGTCTGCCTTGCCGAGCTCAGCCATTTGTTCGGCCGGCTCAATCCGGGCCATCCCACGACGAAGTCGGTCCTGAAAGTGGTTGCGGACACGATCGAAGATATTCCAGCGCACCGGCTGCATGCACCCGACGCCACCGCCTGGGGACGCGCCGGCATGCTTGCCGGCCTGCTGTTCCGGCTAAGCCGCCTGCCGAAAGGGGAGGGGCAGGAACGCCGCTTCCTCAACGATGCGCTGATCTTTCACCAGGCCGGTCTGCTGGGCGCGACGGTTCTGACCGGCAATGTTCGGGATTTCGATTACCTCAACCAGCTTTTTCCGTCGGTGCGTGTGATCTTCTACCGGCCGGTGACAGACTTGCGCCCGCAGGGTTGAAAGCGTCTATGGGAGATATGCCTTTGCACCGTGATCGTCCACCTTCCTTTAATGACCACCAGTCTCAAAAAGCTCGCTGACACTCTCCTGCGACCGTTGACTTGCGCCATTCAGCGTGTGGCCGGCGACAAATCAGATGGCAAACGCACGCCCGCGCCTGAGAAAACCACGACGGCAAACACCAGCACGGCAGCGGCGACGATCAGCGAGCCGGCGGCCACGATCGGCTCAATCGCCGTATAGCCGCCTTGTAGCATCAGATACAGCGCTGGCAGCATGATCACCAGCCCGACATTATACAAGCCGTAGTGAATCATTGCGATTCTCCGCGCCGCCTTTGCCGGGTTAAGGGCGTAGTAGCCGCCAAATATCGCGCTTGTGACCCATCCCAGCAGATTGATATGTGCGTGGGCCGGAAAGGCACCGTGGTCGCCAGAGATCGCCATCTGCAAACCGGCGCCTATCCCCAAAACCAGCCACACGATGGCAGTCTTGAAGAAAAGATCTGAAACTCTAGGCATGACACTTCTCCCCGAACGCCAATTTCAGCACGCCTCGATTTTAGGATTTCCTAATGAAAGTGCAATCACAATCAGCGATGTCACGTGCGCGGTTCGCTGCCGCGGCCTGGCATTTCCTGCCGACAGCCAATATCTGAATTGCTATTCTTGGCAGATTCGAGGAGCGAAGCAGTTCGTGTCGATCCAGCCCCTCCTGAAGCCGCACCATGCAAGCGATACGTCTTCGCTGCGCCACCTGTCACGGTCACGTTCTGTCATGTCGACATGCGTTCCTGCAAGCAGCTCGGTCCACCATTGCCGAGCGTTGCGACGATACTACGGCTCGACAGAGGCTATGCCTCGACAGCTGGGTCCTGCGGGTCGACTTCGATCGCAAATCCCGCATCGATCGCACTTTGTGCAATGAGATCGCGAAGTTCCCAGTCCGTGAGTTCGCAAAGCGGAAGCATTCTCCTCACGGTGTGACTAACCTCCGATATCGAAATGCTTGGGCTGCCGATGTTGTCGATCAGGTAGCAGACAACGGCCCAGCGCACGTCTGAGAAGGTCGGCGTCTGCGTGAGCGCAGACATATATGGCCTACGAATGGAGCCGTGGTTCTGCACCCTCGGCCGTTTTTGCATCGAAGGCGACGGGCACACCGTGAATGATGGATGCCGCCGCCAGAAGCTCCTCCAACTCGCGGTCGGTAGCCTTGCATTCGGGCATGAGTGTTCGGATGGCGCGAATTGCCAGTGCGATGGAGAGGAAGTGGGCCTTGCCTCTTGAGAGAACATAGGCTTCAGCGGCTCTTTCAACCGTGACGGTGTGAAAACTGCTGGTCATCGAGATTACCTCCCTGAAACCCTCAACACGATTTACGGCAGCAATTCCGTAGCCCGCAAGGGTTCGTCTGATTCCGGACAATCAGGTGGAGGCAGGAGCGAAGTGACTTTGCTCCTCCTCGCCGTAAGCACCATGTGTGAGCTGTATCATTCCAACGCGGTCGATAATCGTGATCTCGCCGCGCCTGGCGTGAACCAGCCCCCGATACTCGAGCATTTGGAGCGCGGTGGTAACGCCGGGACGCCGGGCACCAAGCATTGTCGCCAGAAATTCATGCGTCAGGTAGATCTTGTCTCCTTCGGCGCGGTCGTGGACCATCAGCAACCAGCGGGCCAACCGTTCCTCGATTTTTGAATGGCCGTTGACCAATGCCGTCCGGGACGACTGGACAAGGAACGCGTGGGCATAGCGAAGCAGTGGCTCGCGAAGGGTCTGGCTTTCTGCAATCGCGGAGCGAAGGTTTTCAACCGGGAGCATCCAGCCATTGCCTGCGACCTGAATGTAGGTTTCATTGGGAGACCTGTCCTGGCCGAGAATAACGGCAACTCCTGTCATGCCGTCGTGGCCGACGATGCCGACTTCGCTTTGCCGCCCACCGGTCATGGTGGCAACCACTGACGCGATGCCCTTCTCTGGAAAATACACCCGCTCGATCGGCTGATATGAGACCTCAAGCTGGGCTTTGATGCCCAGTTCGACGTGATGCATTGATGGCTGCAATCGCGCGAAATCCTCTGGGGAGAGGGCTTTCAATACATGGTTGCGAATAAGGGATTGGGGCATGGCTCTCTCCCTGACGGGCAAGAGCACGTACCTCTTACTGTCGGCTGCGTCCGAAGCGCTGGCGGCCGATATGGGAAGCATAGGCTTCAAACGTGCGGTTGGCAAAATCTTACGGGCCACTGCCTGCCCTTTCGGGTGTCCGAGGGAAGCGGAGGGTTCGAAGCCGCCCCACGGTCAAACCGCTGAGTGCTCTGACGGTTTTGAAGGCCCGCCCCCGACACACCTCTTGGGGCGATGCATATCGGGGGCAGGGAAGGTGGTCAGTCGGCGAAGGCTGTGCCGGTCTTCCGGGCCGCTGCTATGGCTTGGGCATGCCCGTGGAAGACGTGCCATTCGCAGTTGGCCGCAGCCCCTGCGGAGCGCCGGGTAATCAGCCTCGTCGACGTGTTCGAGGTACGTCGCCAGCGTCAGCCCATGCTGCCGAAGCACATTGCGGTCCAGGTGCTGGCTGAACGCAGCCACAACAACATCAGCCTCAACCTCCTCGATCCCGAAGGCCTTCCCCGGTCTCCATTTCTCGGTCGCGACATAGGCGTCAACGATGAATTGCTGTTGAGGTTCGCCGTGCGTCTCCTAAAGCGGTCAAAGCTCTGGTCGGCTGCCCCCGGGTCCTGTGGTGAAAGAGAAAGGGCGCACGGGGTCGACGCGCGTTGCTTCTCTCTCGGTTGGGCCCCGAAATTTCTACCAAACATTCCCGACCTACATTAGAGTTCCCTTATGGTATCCCTGCGGTACGACGCCAGGCAGGAATCGAACGAGACCTGGACGGTGTTCGACCTATTCACCGGGCTTCCGGCTGTGTTCGATGGCTACCCAGCCGTCGATCTCGACATGGAGTATGCCCGACGATCTGGTAGACATCCTGAACGCTATCGACTTGAAACGCAGGGTCGGCCGAGGTGATCTCTGATTGGAACCATAATGTCCTGAACGAGTTTGACGCTAGGGGTGGAGTAGTTCCCAATCATGGCCGACCACTATCGATCAGGGCAGATGTCGGCCGAGAACGCTGTTCGGCAGATGATTGCGTCCGATGAAACCCGTCATTACCTTCACAAAGTGTTAGATTTGAAGGTCGAGGTGCATTGATTTCTTCATCTCGTGACCCATCAGATGACCGGCTGGGTTCTCCCACGTGGGAGGGTGCGATGAAATCTCAAGCGGTCTTGAAGCCCCTGACCACCGCAAGGGAGCTGGTCGAGGCGGCGATCCATTTCATCCCGGTCGGCAGCATCGTCTCAGTCCGAGACATCGTTGCCGCAGTCCGCAAAGCTGACCCCGATCTACAAGTGACCGACTGTGAATTGGTCGAGACCATCATGGACCGAGCCACGCTCCATGGGCAATTCGTGTGTTTCGATCTCAGACAAGTCTGATGAGCCTTCACTGGTTCGACCCTCCGGTCCCTATCAGCGGCAAGAGCGCCGGTACGACCTACAACGTCAACAACGTCGAGGCAGCCTCCGCGCATCTTTTCAAGTGGACCAAACGTGGCCCTAAGTGGAAGGTTGCGACGGACGTTTGCAGGGCCGCTCTGGGTGATCGAGCAACACCTCAGGAGGCCCGGCGGTGCTTCAGGCTCGCTGCCATTGAGGAGGGCGTGCTGCTTGCTTAAAAAGCAGGCGAAGTATCGGATGCTTAATCCCGAACATTTTCCATGAGTGTTCACCGTGCATCCAAGATAGTTGCTATGGATTACCTTAAGGACGGGGCAGGGGGGCTCAAGATGTCCGTTCTTCCCCTCCTGCCGCAGTCGGCGGAAGAATTAGTCTGAACGACTTGCGAAAACTGGCTGAAGATGAGGCCTGAAAGTTGCGCCATGTTGCCGTTCAGCCTTGGGCATCGCGCTCCGCTACGGTCACGCTGTCCATGACCCTGTCACTCGGAGAGGGGCCGGATTGCCTGATCATCATCGACGAGTTGGCAGGACAGGCATTGGCCGAGGGAGGCGAACAATCGCCCCAGCGGTGCTGTCGCTTGTTTGCGCCTCCGGCACCGTCCCGACGTTGGACTAGCCCAAGAAAGCCACTGAGGGCGACACGAGCGACCAGATATTGCTCATGGCGTTCCGCTGCGCCGATGATGAGCGTTGCTCCCGAAGGCAACACTCAGCCCGTTCGGTTCGATGGGTTTAAGCCCGAGCTGCAGAACAGAGCAGCGGCGAACGCCTGTCCGAGCATGCACATCGTCGCGTCGGGATTACGATAGCGGAGGAACGCTGTCTATGGATCGCGTCAAATCACCAGTACATACATCGGCTATTTGAGGTTCGCCTCAAGCTCTTCATTCCCAAAAGAATTGTCTCCCAGGTGCGGCTCGATATCCGAAGCCTGGCGATCCTGTGCCACAGGCTTGCCTTCACGTCCGCACCCGCAGGGATTGCTCCAGCCTGTCGGCGATCTGTGTGACGACATAGGCGATCACCATGTAGATCACGACGGCAATCACGAAGGCTTCGAGGTAGTAGAAGTTCAACGCTGCGGTCAGCTGGGACTGCGCGAATATATCGACGACCTCGATGGCGAATCCAAGCGAGAGCGCCTTCATGATGACCATCATCGAGGTGGTCAGGTCGGGAATTGCCGTGAGGGCCACCTGGGGAAACAGCACCCGTCGAAACAGTTGGCCCTTCGTATAGCCCAGCGAATAGGCCGCGTCGGACTGACCCGTGTCAAAGGCGTTGAGGGCTCCTTTGATGATCTCCGCCTGAAACGCGGCGACACAGCCGGTTATCGCAATGACAAGGATAACCCAGTTGGGCGTTTCGTGGGCGTTGAAGTCTATGCCGACCAATGAAAACAGAAACTGGAGCGCCGGGGGAAGACCGAAATAGGCCAGGAAAATAACGATCACCATCGGGACGCCCTTGAACACGACCTTATAGGTCACGACAAGCTCCCGCAGTAGCGGGATCCGCCTATATTCGACGAGCGCAAAAAGGCTGCCGACGATCGTCGACAGGACGAAAATCGTGAACGCCATGGCAAGCGTTACAGGTACGGCGCCGAGAATTTCCTGCGAGTCTTGGAGCAAAATGTCGGTATCAAACATGGTCGAATACCCTCGTTACGTCAGGCGCTCGCGATGAGCGCGTTCTTGATCTGGGCTTTTGCCGTTGCCTCTGGTGCCTGCATCGGGGAGCGAAGCTCGAAGAAGCGCACGATGAGCCAGGCGATCAGGCACATCACTGAATAGATGACAGCCAGCACGAGGTACGTTTCGAACTGGTACTGATTATAGTCGCGCTCCATGATCAAATGCGCAGTCGCCATGACGTCCGCCGCTCCGATGTACATCACCAGCGCAACGTTATGGATCAGGTAGATGACGGAGTTCCCGTAGCCGGGCAACGCAAAGTGCACCGCTTGCGGGCCGACAACGCGAGTGATTTTCTGGCGGAAGGTATATCCAAGACTGTCGGCCGCATCATGCTGGCCGCGATCGACGGCCAGGTATGCAGGGCGGAGGACTTCCGACAGGTAGCCGCCGTGGTAAAAACTCAATGCCACCATCGCGGCGATCGTCGGCGAGAAAAAGTCTTCGGAGCCGAACAGAACCACCAACAAGGGAAGCCCGTAGAATGCGACGAACAACTGGAGGACGACAGGAACGCTGCGGGCATAGGATACGTAGAGGTCCGCCAGGTGGCTGATCACTGGCACCCTGTGAACCCGCAGAGTTGTCGCGAGGAGAGCCAGGCAGAACCCAGCAATGAGGGCCGTAAACGTGATGGCGAGCGTCAGCGGCAACGCCGAGAGCAACTCGGGAATCATAGCAGAAACATCCACTTTGACACGCTCCTTCTTGCGATTTAGCCTTGCCGTTGACTATCCAAATGCGGTGAGGGCGGTCTTGTTACTTCATGTACTTTACGATGTCCTCGCCGAACCACTTCTGTGAGAGCTTGTCGATCGTGCCGTCGTCCTTCAGTTGCTTGAGCACCTTGTTGATGTCGTCGGCCAGGACCTTGTTTTCATCCGACTTGTGAATCAGCATGTAGGTATTGTTGCTGTACACGGGATCTGAGGCGACAATATCGAGCTTCTTATTGTCGATAACGGCCTGTTCACCGAGATTAGACGGTAAAACCAATGCGTCGAACTTGCCGTTTTGAACTTCGTCCAGGCGGTTCGGGTAAGGGATGCCCGCGCTCGACGCCGTGACGTCCAGTTTGTACTGTGGGTTCTCTTTCTGCCAATTCATGATGAACTTGTAGGTTCCACCGCCGGCTGTGGTCGGAACGATCCTTTTGCCGACCAGGTCTTTCATTTCCTTGATGCCGCTGTCTTTCTTGCTGTAGATTTTCATCAGACTGGCCCCCATCGGGTTTTCCGGAATGATGAATTGCTTGGCGCGCTCGGGCGACTTGTAGTAGCCGCCGACCGCGATGTCGTACTTCCCGGTGGCAAGGCCGGTTTCCTGAGCGATGTCCGAGACACCTTCCATTTCGAACTTGTACTGCGGCAGCTTTGCGTTGATCGCTTTGAGGAGTTCGGGTTCATATCCTTGTGGTTCGACGCCGATCGCCCCCCAGGCCAGCGGCTTGGATTCTGCGGACGTTGCGATCTTGATGGTCCGCACGCCCTCACCAAAGCTGGACCCCGCACTTGCGAGGGCGATTGCCATGCCGCCCGCTACTGCTAGAGCGAATCGACGGGAAGAACTGAATTTGATTGCAGACATTGCTTATGTTCCCTTCTTATTGGAGTGAGTGTTCAGAACTGAGAAACTGAGCAAGCCTTGGGCTGGACGGTGAATCGAAGATCTCAGCCGGGCTGCCATCGGCCGCAACGACGCCCCGATCCATGAAAACGATGCGGTTAGAGATGCTTTTTGCAAATTGCATCTCGTGGGTCACAAGGAGCGAAGTGATGCCAGACGATGTGACGTCTCTAATCACCTTCAGAACTTCGCCAACAAGTTCAGGATCCAGCGATGACGTCGGCTCGTCGAAGAGCATCACATCCGGCCGAACTGCCAGCGCACGTGCGATGCCTGTACGCTGAAGCTGGCCGCCCGAGAGCTGGGATGGATAGCTGTCTCGCTTGGAGGAGAGGCCGACCCGGTCGAGCTCTCTGAGCGCGATTTCCTGAGCCTCTTCCTTGGATTTGCGCTGCACCACGACCAGCGGATCCATGACGTTCTGAATGACCGTCATGTTCTTGAAGACGTTGAACTGCTGGAAGACCATTGCTGTCCGCAATCGGATCGCCTGGACAGCATTCTTGTCGGCTCGCTGATAGTCCATCTGGATCTGATCGAACGCGATAGTCCCGGATGAGGGCCTGGCCAGATAGTTGATGCACTTCAGCAGCGTGGTCTTGCCGGTGCCGCTAGGGCCGATGATCGACACCACATCTCCGCGTTTCACCGAAAGATTGACGCCGTTCAGGACCTGGGTGGTTCCATAGGACAGTCTTATGTCTTTGAGCTCGAGCATTTCTGATTGGTGTCCTTCATTTCCTAGAGGAGGGACGGACAGCCAGAACAGCTGGATGATTGCGGAGTAGCCAAAAACTCATCTGCATTTTGGTTCCCTCTTATCCCTATGAGCCATCGGTTCAGCCGGCTCTGATTGGAGACGCCTGGCATGGGTGCGGTGACGGTGCGCAATGTCATTTCCCGGTCTGCGCATGGCCGAGAACGTGCATCAGCCGGTTTGCCCAGCCGAAGATCGATATGGCGTGGACAAGGTCGATGATCTCGACATCATTCATGCCGACGGATCGCAGCGCGGCGATATCGTCTGCCGTCGCTTCCGACGGCGCCGCCGACAGGCGGCGGGCAAAGCTGTAGATTGCCGCATCGCGCGGCCCAAGCTTTTCGGGTTTGTCGAGGTACAGCGTGGTGACCACTTGGTCGCTCTTGGTCAGCTCTGCATGCCTGCGGGCGTGGACAACGGCACAGAATTTGCAGCCATTGACGATCGAGGCTCCCAACGCGCCAAGTTCGCGATCGGGACGAGCGAGCCCACCCTCGACGTACATGATTGCGTTGAACAAGATGGTGCGGGCAAGATAGCTCTCTGGGTCATGGGCAAGGGTTCGCACATATTCCGAAACTTTCTTGGCGGAGGGCGTAACCTTCATCGCATCGAGCTGTTCCGGCGTGGCCTCGGACAGCTCGACCGGCGCGATGTATGGCTGCCAGTTCAGCGGCTTCAGGCGCACCGAGGAAATCATGACGACCTCATCAATCGCAAACCGGTCGCTACCCGCGTCTGGAAATTGACGAAGGCAATCAGTTCGGAGAGCGCGACGATCTGAGGATTGCTCAATCCGGCCTGGGCAAGCAGGGCGATGTCGCTCGCCTGCGCCTTTTTCGGCGTCAACGTGACCAGGTCGGCGTGCCGGGCGATAGTCGCCAATGGCTCTTTCAGAGCAGTTTCGCCCTGGGCCACGGCCAGAAGCTGCCCTGTCGCATCAAGCTGAGCCAATTGCGTGTCAAATTGCTCTACCAAGGCAGCATCGCCATTCAGGGCGGCCATGCGACGAGCAAGAGCAACTCGCAAAATCGGCGCCAAACCTTGGTCGTGGGCGGGGTGCAGTACGGAGATGCGACATTCCTCGGCCCCTTGCACGAATTCCGGCCGAAACCGACGCGCTCTGAAAAGCTCATCGTCCGGCGAAAGACCGGCGGCTTTGTCAATTGCGTCGATCACCACGCGGCCTCCCTCTGCAGCAAGGGTGTTGAATCGACCCATTCGTCGCCCAGAAGTTCGGGCGTGTCGTAGGCGATCAGATTGGCGAAGTGGGTTTCGACATCCTCGGCAAACAGCGATGCGGCAATGCCGCGGACCAGACGGTCGGCCCCGGCGGTGACGGCCGGGATATCGCCGGAGACCTTGCCATGGGTCAGCATGGCGGCGTCGTTGAAGCAGTGGATATGCGCCAGCATCGGGCAGGAGCCGGGGACGCGTTCGCGAAACTCGAAGGCGGGACCGAGATCCGGCGCGTCCGACATGCCTGCACGAGCCGGCCCCATATCCGGCCTATATCGGCCATCCGACCAGGTGCGGATATGTGGGGCGATCGCCGCAAATTCCGGCCGGCCGCTGAAGTCATTTGAAAAGCCGGTTGCCGCGATCAGGAAGTCGTAGCGCATCGGCCCCTGCGTGGTTTCCACCAGCAGGGTCCCGGCCTCCTCCTTCGCCGCAACTATGCCGCAGTCGAGAAGGAACCGAGCATTGGGGTGCCGAGACACGCGAAGTGTCGATGAACGGGGCGGCGGTGTCTGGGTCGAGGCGGTATAATCGAAGAATTTCCACTTCCAGGCGTCGGGCAAGTGATGCATGCCGAGTACAACACCCGGGCTGCCAATGCCGGTCAGCTTGTTGATGCGCGGCATTTCCTTGCGCCGGATCAACATGTCGACAGAGCCGGCTCCCGCCTCGAGTGCCGTTGCGGCATTGTCCATGGACGAAGCACCAGCGCCGATCACCGCCACACGCTTGCCTTTCAGCGCATCGAAATCGATGTCGTCGGCAGAATGGGCCCAATAGGCGCGATCGATGCCGCTGAGGAAATCGGGGACGGCAAAACCGCCCAACCCGGACCGACCGGTGGCCAGAACGAGACGACGGGTGAGAACCCGGCCGGTTTCCGCGCCATCGATATCGATCGCAATCAGATCTCCCACGGCTGTCAGTCCGGTCATGCGCACGCTGTTGCTCACCGGCAGGCCAAGAACCTTGCGGTACCAGACCAGGTAATCCATCCACTGGCCCTTGGGGATTTTATCCAGCGACCGCCAGGCCTCAACGCCCCATTGCGCCGTGAACCAGGCGCGGAACGTCAATTGCGGCAGGCCGAGCGACGGACCGTGCAGGGTTTTCGGCGACCGAAGCGTTTGCATGCGGGCAAAGGTCACCCATGGTCCCTCGAGCCCGGCCGGAGCCGCATCATAAGCCACGACATTGCTTATCCCGGTCAGCACCAGCTTTGCCGTGGCAGCAAGTCCGCACATGCCGGCGCCGATGACCACGACATCGCGGACCGGCACGCCATCGTGTGAACGCGCCGGAACCCATGGCTTGGCGGGCAGTTCGAGAAAGTCGAGATCCTGCGCGAGCTGTGCTTCGAGCGCAGCAAGACCTGTCGACGTTGGCGCGGCGGGGGTATGCTTCATATTCCCGTTCCGTAATTTGTGCCGGACGCAGGATCGCTCACCAATTGGCCAGCCAGGGCCGGATCGAGTTTCTTGAAGCCGACGATCGACCGTTCGGCCACCGCCTCGACCGCATCCATCAACGCCTGCGCGACTGGACGAAGCGGACGTTTTTCGGCAGCCACAACGCCCCAATAAAAGAGAACGGTTGCGTCGATCGGGCGGATGACGACATCGGGCAAGGCGACGCCATAAGCGGTGAGGGGATCGATGACGGCGGCCGCACCGGTCTGACGCACGATCTGTAACGCGCCATATGCAGTATTCGTCCGGATCACTGGCCCGGTGTCGATGCCCCTGGCCGCCAAGGCCTTTGAGACATGCAACTGGAAACGTAGGGGGTTGAGCAGTGTGGCGACGCGTCGACCGGCAAAAGCGGAAAGCGGTATGACGTCAAGTTCAGCCAGCGGATCGTCCTCCCGCACGGCAGCAACATCAGGCGCCGAATAAAGCCGCAGCACATCCAGACCAGGCGTATCGAGCGGCAAGCTTGAAAACCCGATCTCGGCACGTCCGCTGCGCACCTCCTGGGCGACGATCGAGGGCAGAAACTGCCCGAGATGCGTCTCGTGCGGAAGCTCGACACCTTTGAGTTCGGCCATGGCCGTCGGGATCAAGCCGGTTCCGATCGCGGAGGTGGTAACAATCTGCAGGATCCGCCCTCGGCCGGCGGCAATCATCTTGGCCCGCGCGGCAAGCTCGGTGAAGGACATCAGCAAGCGCCGCGCCTCCTCCTCGAAAGCCACACCCTCCTCGGATAACTGCACCCGGCGACCGACACGGTGCAGCAATTCGAAGCCGAGCTCCGCCTCAAGATCCTGAATGGTGCGTGTGACCGAAGGCTGGGAACACCCGAGCATCGCGGCAGCCTTGGTGATGCTGCCGTTGGCGGCAACGGCAAGAAAGGCCTGGAGATCTCGTGTTTCCATTTACGCCTACATGCGCATTGTGTATGAGTAAGATCGTCTCATGCAGTTTTGATATATGTCAAGGCGGAAATGAAATATGGCCGGAGACGCCTCGGAGATTCGCCATACGGTCGGAATGATACGCAAGCCCACGGAGCGTCGTCGGTCGTCTCGGCCATGTGGCTCGAACGCGTTCCAGCTGAACCCCGTGGAGCGATTCCTGGGTAGCGAGGCTCAAGGAAGCGATAGGTTTCAATCGAGTTGTGCCTGCCTGCTGGCCGTGCATGCAATGGCGTTCGCCCCGCTGCGATCGTAAAGACTGGAACAGGAGAAATCCTATGCGGGTGAGTATTCTGGGGGCCGGCGCAATTGCTTACGGCCTTGCTGCCTGCTTGGCGGAGGCGGGACACGATCCAATGCTTTGGTCGCCGTCGGGAGAGCGCACCAAGGCACTGGCCACCGGCGAATTGCTAAAGGCCACGGGCGCTGTCGAGGCAACGGTGTCGGCGCGTATCGCCAAGGATTGTAAAGAGGCTATTGCCGCAGCAGACGTTGTGATGGTCGCGCTGCCGGCTAATGGGCACAAGAAAGTGGTGGATGCTGCCGCTCCTTATCTGAGGGAGGGAATGCCGGTAATCATCAGCTCTCACAGTTCTTTCGGCGCGCTGTATCTCTCCAGGCAATTGGCGGAACGCAAGGTTCGCCTGCCGATCGTCGTCTGGGGCACGACGTTGGTGACCGGCCGTCAGTCCGGGCCAACAGAAGTCCACGTTGCCAGTGTTCGCCAGAAGGTCGATGTCGCGACGCTCCCGTTCGACGCGATGAACCAAGGGTTCCGACTTTGCACGACCCTGTTTGGAGATCGTTTCGTCAAGCGCGACGGCATGCTTGCTATCGCGCTCAGCAACCTCAATCCGCAGAACCATCTCGGGATCGCTCTTCTTAATCTCACACGCATGGAGAAGGGAGAGCAGTGGAGCCAGGCCGGAAATGTCACGCCGGCTGTCGGCCGCTTTATCGAGGCTCTGGATGCGGAACGATTGGCGATCGCCGCTCGTTTTGGAATTGCCGTGCGCACGGTTGAAGAGCATTTTTCATTGTCGTTTCACGTCCCCATGGCCACTGTTTCGGAAATGAATCAGGAGATGGATCGCCAAGGCCGCGGCGGCTTGGGCCCGTCAACTATCGAAAGCCGCTATGTTCTGGAGGACGTTCCCTTCGGGCTGCTGCCGACGGCACTCTTGGGGAAGATCAGCGGAAACCCAGCGATCCTCCATGAGGCTGGAATTTCGATATTCTCTGCAGCCTACGGTCGCGATCTTAAGGCAGACAATGATATCCTTCCTGCGCTCGGCATCGAAGGAATAGGAAAAGTGGATCTGGAGAACCTTTGCCGTAAGGGTTTTTAGCGACTCTTCACAGATGATGACGCGGGCAACCGGACAGCGATACGCGTCAATCAACCCGCTCTCATCTCCAGTCAAGCGGCTGCAAGTTTGTTGCGGAAGCCGACGGATCGGCTTCCGTTCTTATATGGCGCCCTGCCGCATCACGAGCTTGACTTCGGCACCCTGGCCTGGCGCCAACGTGAAGGATAGCTCGTCTTGCCTTCCATCTGGCCGGATCGGGGCTTCCGAGGTTGCTTCGGTGGCAGGCGCTGCAGCAATGGCCGGAGCCTCGGCAGGAGCGATCTCTGTCAATGATCACGGAATCGGGACCCCATATTTTCGCGCAAAAGGGGGTCTGACGCACTCTCGATGAAGTTCGGGATCATATGGCACCGATCAGCCTGGCTTGCAGGAGNGCGCAAAAGGGGGTCTGACGCACTCTCGATGAAGTTCGGGATCATATGGCACCGATCAGCCTGGCTTGCAGGAGGTCGAGCTTTCCGCGTCCATACATCTGCCGTTTCACAAGCTTGAGCTTGGTGATCTGTCCCTCTGTTTGACCGTTGGACCATGGTTCGGTGATCGCGGCGCGGACGGCGGCATGGTCGCGAATGATGCCCTTGGCGAAAGATGCGATGAGGCTTTTGCCGGCGTCGGCGATCCACGGNTCGAGATCATCGGCAAGCTTCTTGCGGATCATGGAATGGAAACCGGCGATCAGATTGCGTGCTTCCACCAGCAGGGGCACGCCCGCCTCGATGGCGGCGATCATGACCGTGTCGGCTTTGCTCAGATGATCACGGGCCGTCGTCATCAGCCGCGCGATCGTTCTGGCTGACGGCACCTTGTGGAGTTGCTGATCGGATGCCTGCTCGGCACGACGCCGTCGCCTTGCCCATTCGCTGACGACGCCCAGGCGTCCCCGAAAGCCTTTTGTCTTCAGCCGCCGCCAGAGCTCGCTTGCATTGTGGCAGCCCGATATCCATTGCCCATCCAGGAACGGCAACCATGCCTCGAGCGAACTCTGCCGGACGCGGAAAATATCGGTTCGCTGGCCACGGATCACTTGGCGTACGAGTTTGCGACTGTGACCGGTGCGGCGCACGATCTCCTTGATGGGGATGCCTTCGCCGGCAAGTTTCATGATTGCCGCGTTTGTCTCCTCACGCCGCAGANGATAGCCTTCGTATTGCAGCTTCTCCACGTAGGTGAGCAAGTCGGGATTGATCGTCGTAGCGCCGATCGCAGTTCGGATTATCCGCATCGACTTGCGAACGGCGTCGAGGAAAGCCGCGCTCGCATTCTCCATGAGATGCCAGCGGTCGGCGACCTGAACCGCGTGCGGTAATGCCTTGGCGGTGGCTTCGCCGTAACCGCCGCCGCGGTCGCGCGAGACGGTTTCGATCTCAGGGTGATCGGCAAGCCAAGCCTCGACGGTGGCAACTTCACGGTCGGGCAACAACGTCACGATCCGCCGTCGCTCCAGATCGCAGACGATCGTGCCGTAGCGATGGTTACGGCGATAGGCCCAGTCATCGATGCCGACAATCTTGATAGGATCTGTTCGTAAACAGGCCCGTCGCCGCACCACCCGTAGCAATGTGTCATTGCTGACCGGAACCATCAGCCGCTTTGCAAAACTAGCCGCCGGCCGGCCGCCGAGCGCCAGTCCAAGATGATGAACGATACACTCCAATCGCGAGGTCCGGCGCGATCGCTCGGTGACAACACTGTCGTCAAAGCGCTCGGCGAAGATTCGTCGTCGGCACAATGTAGCATCGCAGACGAAGCGCCGCGCGACGAGGCGGAGCTCTACCTTCGTCCCACTACAGGGAAGATCGGACACGCGTCGAACATAGCGGCTGTGGACCCGGCTCGACACTCTGCGGCAAAGAGGGCAAGGCCGCGCCGACGTACCTGACCGCGCGGTAATGACGATCACTCCTTCGTTCTCAGCGATGGCCTCGACGACCAATCCAGCCGGGATCAAGGACGACAAACGCAAATTTCTCACCATGGTGCTGATTCCCCTCAGAAAACAGCACCACGCCGCCATGCAAAATCATCAAATGTGAGTCAGACCCCCTTTTGCGCGAAAAACCAGGGTCCCGATTCCGTGGTCATTGACAGCTGGGGCCAGACTCTCACCTACCACCCCACTTGCATTGCATCGTGCCGGGCGGTGGCGTCTCGCCCGACGGCACACGGTGGATCTCGTGCAGGCCGGGATTCTTTTTACCCGTGCGCGTGCTTTCTCGCTTGTTTCGCCGCCGCTTCCTGGAGGAACTGCGAGTGGCCCATGATGCGGGCCGGCTGGGCTTCTTCGGCGATCTCGCCCACCTGGCAAAGCCCGATGCCTTCGCTCGCTTGCTCGCCGAAGTCCGTCGCCTCGAATGGGTCGTCTATGCCAAGCCGCCTGCGGCAGGCCGCAGGGGGACTGTCAGGAATTCTGTGCGCGAGGCCATGATGATGGAAAAGAGAGAATCATCACATGGCTATTGAGAAGGAACTTCTGGACCAACTGCTTGCGGGTCGTGATCCGAACGAGGTTTTCGCTAAGGAGGGTCTGCTTGACGACCTGAAGAAGGCGCTTTCGGAGCGCATTTTGAGCGCCGAGCTCGACGAGCACCTTGAGGACGAGAGCACCGAGGGGAACGTCAATCGTCGCAACGGCCATTCGCGGAAGTCGGTGCTGACGGGCACATCGAAGATGACGCTGAGGATCCCGCGCGACCGTGCCGGAACCTTCGATCCGAAGCTGATCGCCAAATATCAGCGTCGCTTCCCAGACTTCGACGACAAGATCATCTCCATGTATGCGCGCGGCATGACGGTGCGCGAGATCCGCGGCCACCTGGACGAGCTCTACGGCATAGACGTGTCGCCGGACCTGATCTCGGCCGTCACCGACGCTGTCCTGGAGGAAGTGGCAGAGTGGCAGAATCGCCCGCTGGATGTGGTCTATCCGCTCGTCTTCTTCGATGCCATCCGGGTCAAGATCAGGGACGAGGGCTTCGTCAGGAACAAGGCCGTCTACATCGCGCTCGGCATCCTGCCGGATGGCACGAAGGAGATCCTCGGCATCTGGATCGAGCAGACCGAGGGCGCCAAGTTCTGGCTGCGCGTCATGAACGACTTGAAGAGTCGTGGCGTCGCCGACGTCTTGATCGCCGTCGTCGATGGCCTAAAGGGCTTTCCCGAGGCGATCAACGCCGTCTTCCCCCAAACCGTGGTTCAAACCTGCATCGTGCACCTGATCCGCCATTCCCTGGAGTTCGTGTCGTGGAAGGACCGCAAGCCCGTCGTGCCGGCGCTGCGCGCGATCTACCGGGCCAAGGACGCCGAAGCCGGCATGAAGGCCTGGAGGAATTTCGAGGCCGGCTACTGGGGCCAGCGATATCCCGCGATCACTCAGAGCTGGCGGCGCAACTGGCAGCACGTCGTGCCGTTCTTCGCCTTCCCAGAAAGCGTGCGGCGGATCATCTACACCACGGATGACATCGACAAGCCTGATTTCGGCTTTTCGATTCCTGTTGCGTTTCTTTGTTCGGCTCAGGTGAGCCTGTTTCTTCGTCCCGGCCCACAGGATTTCCCGTGCGAGCGTGTCGAGACGCAGTCAAGGCTGGCCGGTGCGATGGCGGCACGGCCGGCTGCGAGGTTTCCAGGCCACGCCTTGACTGGGTCGAGCACGGCGCCAGTCTGGAGCGGACCGAGGCGGCGGTCGTGCCGGCACATTCGTTATGCTATATTTGTCCGGCACGGACGACCGCGAGGCAAAGAGTGGTGCGAGAGGATGAGAGTGCCGCCACGCAGCCGTTATAGTCGTTCCTCCTTTGTGGCGTCCGTGCGCCGCTTCGGCCCGCGTGGCCGCCAATGCCGAACCATTAGCTCGTACGCACGCTCGGCATTCTCGGCCGCGGCTTTCTCGCTGTTTCGCAACTCCTTCACGTTGTAAGCATAAGCCGAACCGCGGCGACCGACACCGCGCTCGCCCGGCGCGCCAGCCTTGAGAGCGAGCTGCCTCTGCTTTGCCGCCACCAGCGCCGGGCGAGCCCAGAAGTAGTCCTGCTCCTTTGTCAGCAGATGCCAGATCAACACCGCGAGCTTACGGGCGACCGCCACGGCTGCGACCTGATGGCCACGCTTGTTGCGGATGCGTAGGAAGAAGGCTCTGAGCGGTCCGGGCGCCTTCGCCGCCGCCCAGGCGGCCTCGACCAGCATGGCGCGGGCATGGGAACGCCCATGTTTGCTGATCCGGCCATATTGCGCCAAGCCAAGACCGGATTGGCGCACACGCGGATTGAGGCCGAAGTAGCTCACCAGCTTCTGCGGTTCGCCGAAGCGGTGGATATCGCCGACGGCGGCGGCTACACCCATCGCGTCGCCATCGCCAATTCCCGGCTGGTCAGCATGGCCGACGACCGCGTCGCGTTCCGCTGGCGGGATTATCGTCATGGCGGCAGGACGAAGGTCATGATACTCGATGCCCATGAGTTCATCCGCCGCTTCCTCCTGCACACGCTGCCCGACGGCTTCCACCGCATCCGCCACTAGATGGGGTAACGGGCCGCCAAGCTCGGCCTGTGCCGCCGACTGCTGGCAAGCCAGCAGTCGAACAATCTCGAACCGAGCCGAAAGCGCCGCTGTCGCCGCCGAGCGCCTGGCGTTGACGCATCGCTGCCCATGCTGCGGAGGGGCGATGGTCACGCTCGCCACCTGGCGATGCGGGCAGGCGCCGCCGAACCCCTTCTGGAAAGACACTCATGATCACGCCGGGTGCGTCCACATCATCTGGTTCGGCACCCGTCGCCATGCGCGCCGGCACCCAGACCTTTGTCCCACCGCACAAAGCCGCAAGCAGCCAGCCCGGCGATAGAGGCCACTGCTGCCTGTCTGACGGTTCACGCCATCACGGTTTGCCTTCCATGCTGTCCATCGCTGTAGTCGAACCGCAACGCCGTTCATCGGCCTGGCAAAGACAATCCCGCCGCTCCTCCGGGCTACAATCCCCATAGGGCCAGACCGACCCGCAGCTTCGCTCAATCCGGCTTGCAATGAGGCCCGACAATCAGCCGGCTCGCTCCGTCGCGCCGACGGACCTCACAGAACCCTCTCTGCAAGACACGTTCGATCCGCGAGAAATCGCCGCATCCTATCGAGAAGAAATGAGGAAACGTGGTCCATACGCTCATCTGGGTTCCTTCGGTAGGTTCCAAGTGCGTGTCAAACCAAGCTACATTTCAAACCGTCCTGCTTTGTGTGATGTCCATCTCAAAAGCCGATCCAGTTTGACGCAATTTGTTCTCTCACATGCATCATCCTTGCAAGGAGCGTTGGACCGAGAATTCTGATCGCCGATTGAATAAGGGAATGACGTCGATGGTCATCCTGCGCCCAAAAAGGGGACTATTACCCCTTTGTTCTTGCACCAACAATACGCGACGCAGCAGGAAACATCGAAACGACTCGACACGACTAACTAAAAGGCTGATGGAACATGAGAAGCGTTGAAACTTTCCGGGATGTGCAGAGCGAGGCAACCGAGTGGCGTCGCTACCTGCACCAGAATCCCGAGCTCGATTATCAGTTACACAACACGGCAACGTTCGTAGCCGAGAAACTGGCTTCGTTCGGCATCAATCATATCGAAACGGGGGTAGCTGAGACCGGTATTGTCGCACTCATCCAAGGCGAAGGCGGAGACGGACCGGCGATCGGATTGAGGGCGGACATGGACGCCCTCCCAATCGTTGAGGCGTCAAATAAACCCTGGTCGTCGCAAATACCGGGCAAAATGCATGCGTGTGGCCACGACGGTCACACCGCGATGTTGCTGGGCGCCGCAAAACACCTTGCGAGTACGCGCAACTTTAAGGGCTCCGTCGCTTTGATCTTTCAGCCGGCAGAAGAAGTGGAGCTGCCATCGGGCGGCCTGAGGATGGTCCAGGAGGGAATCATGGATCGTTTTGGCATCTCCCAGGTTTTTGGTATGCACAACATGCCAGGCATGGAGATCGGCAAGTTCGGCATTTGCGATGGCCCGATCATGGGCTCGCAGGACGACTTCGACCTCATCGTGAAGGGCAGGGGCGGCCATGCGGCCTCGCCGCATCGGGCCATCGATCCCGTTGTCATTGCAGCACAGATCATCATTGGCCTGCAAACCTTGGTCTCGCGCAAAACCGATCCCATCGAATCGCTGGTGATCTCAGTCACCAAGTTGAACGCCGCACAGGCCTACAACATCATTCCCGATCACGTTGAAATCGCCGGAACCGTGAGAACTCTCTCACCCGACCTGCAAGACTTCGCCGAACGAGAGATCTTGGCAGCCGCCCAGGGCATTGGGCGCGGATTCGGCGCGGACGTTGAGTTCAAATACCGTCGATCCGTCCCGGTTACCTTCAACCATACGGAGGGGACCAATCTGGCGATCACGGCGGCACGCAATCTCGTGGGACCTGCCTCCGTGGACGACAACATCAGAGTGAGTATGGAGGCGGAGGACTTCGCCTACATGCTTGAAACGCGGCCGGGCGCTTACATTATGATTGGAAATGGACCGACCGCTGGCGTGCACCACCCGGCATATGATTTCAACGACGAAGCCTTGCCTTACGGCATCGGCTATTGGGTGAAACTGGTTGAGACGGTTCTGGCCGCTTGAAGCGACGACACCGAAGAGCGTGTGGGACAATCGCGCGATCCGAGAGCGGGATGATTTCATCTCCCACCATGTCCCGCCTCCGCGAAGTAGTTGGAGCGCTCATTTGCGGTGACGGCAATAAGGATTTAGCGGATAGCGTGCAGATGGCGTCTGAGGTGCGGTCCGGCGGCCTGTCCGAGCAGATGCTTGGTCTTGACGAAGAACTGCTCGATCGGGTTGTAGGCCTTTCTCGGCTTTGGCGTTCGGAGAACTGGTAAACGGACCGCGATCGTCCTCATGCCGCCCTCCGCGCGAAAGCGGCGCAGCAAAGCTCTCGAACTGCTGACAGGCGGGTTCCAAGAGATCGGCGCTATGGAGAGCTAGCTGTGGAGCCTTCTGTGGTTGCCGCCCGTAATGCAAGAGCTTCTGGCCCTTTTCGACGTGTGATCGAGTGCGGTCTTCTGTCAGGCCTTCATATGCGGCATTTCCAGAAGGGCCGGTATGGTGATCTGCAGATCAGGTCCAAATCTCGACAACGAACGCATTGGGCGATCGCCACGAGCATGCGCGGCTTTCTCGCCAGCATATACGCCAGCCAAGATCCCTCGGAGATCGATCTGCGACCTAGAGCGGTTCCTGATTTGACGGAATCGAAGGGGATTCCGGATCAGTCGGTTTTGTGATTCAAGATGCTGGCTGGAGTGGAGGCCAGCATCGGATGACGCGACCTCTTTCGGATGATCTTCGCGAACGTGTTGTAGCGGCGGTTTTGGGTGGCGAGAGCCGCCGGTCGGCCGCGAAACGGTTCGGCATTTCGGTTTCGGCGGCGGTGAAGTTGTTGCAGCGCCATCGGGCGACTGGCTCGGTTGCGCCTGGCAAGATGGGCGGACATCGCAAGAGGGTGCTGGAGCCGCACCGTGCCTTCATCGAGGCGCGTGTGCGTGAGACGCCGCATCTGACACTGCATGGTCTGAAGGATGAGTTAGCCGCACGCGGGGTCAAGGTCTCGCACAACGCGGTCTGGATGTTCTTGAGGCGCGAGGGCCTGAGCTTCAAAAAAAACGCTGTTCGCCCTTGAGCAGGCGCGCGCTGATATTGCCCGCAGGCGTCAGCGATGGCGCTCTTGGCAGGCCGGCCTCGATCCGCAGCATCTGGTCTTCATCGACGAGACCTGGATCAAGACCAACATGGCTCCGCTGCGCGGTTGGGGGCCGAAGGGCGAACGGCTGCGCGGCTTGGCCCCGCACGGCCACTGGCGCACGCTGACCTTCCTCGGCGCGCTGCGCTGCGATAGGCTCGCGGCACCTTGCGTCTTCGACGGGCCAATCAACGGCCAATGCTTCCGCGCCTATGTCGAGCAGCAGCTCATCACCGTGCTGAAACCCGGCGACATCGTCGTCATGGATAATCTGGGAAGTCATAAGTCGGCGGCCATCAGGCAGATGATCAAGGCGGCCGGCGCCAGGCTTTGGTACCTACCGCCCTACTCCCCAGACCTCAATCCGATCGAGCAGGCCTTTGCCAAAATCAAACACTGGATGCGCCAAGCTCAGAAACGTACCGTCGAGGACACTTGGCGCCACATCGGCCACCTCGTTGAAACGATCGAGGCAACCGAATGCAACAACTATTCGCAAACGCCGGCTACGCTTCCATCAAAACGTGAAAGGCTCCAGCCAGTTCAAACGTGACATGGCCCCAATGATGAGCAATTGGCGAATGTCGGCTTGTCCCTCCTTCGAAACCCGCCCGAGCCGTTCCTTGCCTCCCGAGGAATGCTGCCGTGGGACAAGGCCCAGCCAAGCCGCAAAGTCCCGGCCGCGTTTGAAGCTGGCCATGTCGGGTGCGAATGCTTCAACCGCCAGCGCGGTCAGCGGGCCAACTCCCGGCATGGTCTGCAGCCGCCGCACTGTTTCCGTCTCTGTCGCCAGCTTCCTGAGCTGCACGGTCTTGGCCTCGATCCGCTCCGTCGTACGCATCCGAGCAAGGCCGCATGATTGGGCACGCGCGTGCGCGCAACGGGCTCTATGATGGCGTTGCGTGAAGGTCAGTCGGCCTGCTGATTGGCGGCTTCGCGCAAGCGCTTCCATTGCCAGGGCAGTAGTTCGTGCAGACGCTAGGTGGGAAGATCGGCAATGCGGGCCAGGACGTCGGCGAGCCAGACTTTCGGGTCGACGTCGTTGAGGCGTGCCGTGGTGATGAGGGTAAGCATGACGGCGGCACGATCGGCCCCGCGCTGGGAACCGGCGAAGGTCCAGTTGCGCCTTCCCAGAGCCGTCGCAGGATCATTCTGCCCATGTCGGGCAGGTGGTAGAGTTTCATTATCGCTGGCATCCATATTACGGCGGCCGTTTTCGGCATGAAGGTCGGGAGGATCGCGCTAACGGTTGGATCATTCGGGTCGAGTTTAGGCCGGGCGAGATCATTCAGGTTGTAGAGTGGATGCTGGATCGGGCGTTTTGCGCTGATATGGAGATGGGCGAACCGCGCGTTGCGGTGATTGGGCTCATGGAGCTTGATGGACTGCTTGCCGAGCGCGGTTTCAGGCAGACTTCGACGGATGGACTCATGGCCATCCAGGAGGCGCGCCATGAAGGCTTTGCCACCACCGCCCTCGACATTACCGGTGCTGACCCAGCAGCTGAGTATGCCGCTCGATACGCCGCAGATGCGAGGCCTGAGCGACGCGGACCGAAGCGCCGCTGTTGGCAGGTTGGCGACCCTCCTGATGGCCGCGGCCGGCGTCGCGACGAAGGAGACGAGCGATGACGGGCAATGATCTCCTTCCAGCCACGGTGCTGAAGCGCAAGGCTGTGGTCTACGTTCGACAGTCGACCCCGGGTCAGGTCCAGAACAACCTGGAGAGCCAGCGGCGACAATATGAACTTGTCGATGTCGCGCGCCGCTGGGGATTCCATGATGTCGAGGTGATCGACGATGACCTTGGTCGGACCGCTAGCGGTCGACCGCCCTGGTTTCGAACGACTGGTGAGCGGCCTGTGCACAAGCAAAGTTGGCGCAGTGCTCTGCTTCGACGCATCGCGCCTTTCCGTAACGGCCGGGATTGGCACCACCTCCTGGAACTGTGCGGCCTGGTTGAAGCGCGCGTGATTGATCTTGACGGGGTGTACGATCCCTGTCGGCCGAACGATCGATTGCTGTTGGGCATGAAGGGCAGCATCAGCGAGTTTGAGCTCGGCATTTTGCGAACGCGATGCTTGACGCGGCTCGCGCCAAAGCGCGGCGGGGGGAACTGCGCCTCAGTGTTCCGATCGGCTATATCTGGCATCGTGAATACGGTCTGGGGCTTGATCCTGATCTTCGGGTACAGCAGGCGATCCGCCTCATCTTTTCGCGCTTCCGCGAGCTTGGCAGCGCTGCACTGAAATCGATGCGAGCGACGATTAAAAGCTTGAAAATACCGCGGCAGACGCCGGGACGCTGGCTGAAATCTTCCAACAGCTCAATCCGCTCCTTCGGGGATGGATAGCCTATTACGGCCGGTTCAGCCGTTCGGCCCTGTCCACTCTGGCTGACTACGTCAACCGGAAGCTCAGGGCTTGGATCATGCGCAAGTTCAAGCGCTTTCAGTCCCATAAGATACGTGCCAGCCTCTTGTTGAGAAAGTTGGCACGGGAAAATCCGGGACTGTTCGTGCATTGGAAGGTGTTCGGAACGAATACGTTCGCCTGACTGGAGCGGTGTGAATCGAGAGGTTCACGCACCGTTCTGCGAGAGGCCGGCAGGTGAAATTCCTCCGGCCTACTCACCCCGGCCTCTCCACAAAGATGGCCCGCCTGCGTGGAAGAGCGCCGCGCGGCGAGCGCTGCCGGGCCGGCGTGCCGCATGGCCACTGGAAGGCCACGACCTTCACCGGAACGCTGCGGCTGATGGGCATGACTGCCCCCTTCGTCTACGACGGCGCCATGAACGGCAACGTGTTCCTGGCCTATGTCGAGCAGGTGCTGTTCCCGACATTGTCGGAGGGCGACGTAGTCGTCATTGCGGCGCGACAATGAAGCTGCGAGGGCGTATTGCCTCAGAATTGTCGCGCCACAGCGGAGCAAACGGATAGGCCGAGCCGGAAACGATGACCGAAGGCCCGAACGATTGGAAGTGGCAAGTAGGACTGGCAACTGATGAGTGGAAAGCGGCAGAAGACCCAGTATTCACTGGCCTTGGAACCGAGGTACCGGGGTGAAGCCCCTGTCAGCGGTTACCAAGGGGCCGAACCACTCGTGGCGAAGTCGGCACCCCAAAGCCCAGCTTGGAAAGAACAACTAATGGAGACTGTAGCCGAGAGAATCTGGAAACAGCGTGGAAACGCGTTCGAAGCAACAAGGTAGCCCAGGCGTGGATGGGATGACCATCGACGACGCCAAGGGCACCTGCGTGAGCACTGGCCAGGCATTCGGTCTCGATTGCTCAAGGCAACCTATCAGCCGCAGCCGGTCAAGTGGGTCGAAATCCCCAAGCCGGACGGCGGGGTCAGAAAACTCGGCGTACCTTGCGTCGTCGACAGACTGATCCAGCAAGCCCTGCTGCAGGTCCTCCAAGAACAGTGGGGCCCGACGTTCTCGGAGCACAGCTACGGCTTCCGCCCGGAACGCTCTGCCCATCAGGCAGTAGCCCAAGCGCAATGCTACATTGCCGAGGGTTACAGCTAGGTGGTTGACCTCGACCTCGAAAGATTTTTCGACCGGGTTAATCATGATAGCCTGATGGCGCGCGTTGCCGCGAGGGTGTCCGATAAGCGTGCGCTCAAACTCATCCGAGCATTCCTCAATGCGGGGGTGATGGAGGATGGCCTGGTCCGTCCGGTGGACGAAGGGACCCCGCAAGGCGGTCCGCTCTCGCCCATCCTAAGCAACCTCCTGCTCGACGACCTCCGACAAGGAACTGGCCCGACGTGGTCACCGCTTCTGCCGTTACGCGGACGACGGCAACATCTATGTTCGCAGCCACCGCGCCGGCGAACGGGTCATGGCTTCCGTCAGCCGGTTCCTGACCAAGAAGCTGCGGCTGAAGGTCACGAGGCGAAGAGCGCGGTGGCGCGACCGGAGGAGCGGAAGTTCCTGGGGTTCAGCATCTCTAATGACGGGAGCGAGCGGCGCATTGCGCCGAAGGCACTCGACAAATTCGAGACGCTGATCCGGGACATGACACGCCGGACACGGGGGATCAGTCTGCCGCAGTTGATCAAGGAGCTGAAGCCATACCTTATCGGATGGCGCGGTTACTTCGGCTTCTGCCAGACCCCACGGGTGCTTACGAACTTGGAAGTGTGGATCCGCCGAAGACTACGCATGTATCTTTGGCGGCAATGTGGGAACGGGCACAACCGCTTCAAGGAACTGCGCCGTCGTGGCGTGCCAAAGTTCGGAGCTGCGGTTGCTGCCGGTTCACCGACGGGATTCTGGCGCATGTCAGGACACCCGGCGGTCCAACAGGCCCTGCGCAACCAAACTTCGAGTCGCTCGGTCTTCCCCGTCTCTAGTCCCTGCCCAAGCTTAATCCGATCGAAACGCCGTGGTAAGGACCCGAATGCCCGGTGATGTGGGAGAGGCGGCGTCGCGAGGCGTCCCCCTATCTCGATCAATCCCCGCCGATTCAGCCTCAATTCATTCCGCTCTAGCCGGGATGTCGTGGGACCAGCTTCGAGGCCGAGCCGAGAGATCGGCTGCCGAACTCGCCAAAAGTTCGATTATCGCATTCGGTTCTGCTTCGACTTCACACTTATACGGCCTCGAGTGTGCAGCGGACCCAAGTCTGCTGATCGGGCTCCTTCCGGCGACGATCACCCGTTACCTGGCGCCACCTGTGGCGGTTCGGGGAGGTTGGGGGTCGCTGATTGCTCCTGTTCGGCAAGGGCCGGAAGTGGTGTGATCGACCAATTAATTAAGTCGACGGCATGCTGAAGTATCGCCTTGGTCTGAGCCGGGCTGGGTGAAAAGGCGATGACACATCCGATCGAGTCTAGCCAATCGCCTTTCCTGATGATCGGCGTCTTGGGTTCAACATACAATCGGACCTCGGCGACACCTGCTACGGCAGCCGCCCGACTGTCGCCATCGATCCAATCGAGGATGCCATCGCGATCAGGAGCCAGCAGCCGCATGGCCGCAGTTTTTGAAAACCTTCTGCGCAAATCCCATTCCTCGCCGATGACAAGCTTGATGTGCTCGGTGACGAGATCGCTACCGTAAGCCAGCTGGACCAGGTCAGGATCCCCGCCCGAAAGACGGGGATTGACCTCAATGACGACTGGGCCACGCTTCGTCCACCGAAGTTCGATGTTCGTTGGCCCCCAGCCAAGGCCGAGAGCTCGCAAACAGCTCAGCGAAACATCAACGATACTTTGATGCTCGTCATCAGTCAGCGGGGCCGGATGGGTGTACTCACGAAAGACGAAATGCGGTGGGGGGCCGAACTCAGCGGCAGCAATCGCAATGACTTCATTTCCCATTATGTTAGCGCAGTAGTATGGGCCTTGTGCGAATTCTTCGACCAGTATTCTAGGCAAGGACCGCCATATGTACTTCCCTTCCAACAGATAGGTCCCGTGTTCAGTTAACTCATCGATGTTGCGGCACAATCGGACACCACTGCTGCCGATACCCACGGCTGGCTTAAGAACCACCGGCAGGCCGATCTGCGCGGCAGCGCTTTCCACCTCCGCCGCATCCGCTGCCAAACGATAAGCAGGTACTGGAACGCCGGCCTCGGCGAGGAGCTGACGTTGAAGGAATTTGTCGCAGCATCGTTCAATCGATGCGGGGTTCGGTCCCGGCAGATCGAAATGGCGGCAGAGCTTGCCAACTGTCGCATAAAACGGCTCCCAGTCGCTTGTAATGCCAGCGATGTCATAGTTCGCCTGCAGCTGAGAACATTCGCGGATCAGGGCATCGAGATCGTTCGTATCGACACGGATTGCCTCAAGCCTTTCCGCCGAAAGATAGTCGTACTGAGCTGGATCAGCCGACAGGGTAACTGGTGTAAGGCCAAGTCGCTGGGCCGCTTGGACGTNAAGATAGTCGTACTGAGCTGGATCAGCCGACAGGGTAACTGGTGTAAGGCCAAGTCGCTGGGCCGCTTGGACGTATCGCGAACCAAGACCCCTTGTACTGCCTTCAAGCAGGATAAGCGCTCTTCTTGCCATTGGCGTCGACCTCCGTTGCGTGCTGTGCGGCAAGCTGAGCGTAAACAGCTATCCGCTTTATTCGTCCCTGACCTCAGCCTTTGTGGTGAAGGTACCATGGGCAGCGATCTGCGCTCGCAAAGGTTCTGTAAAGTTATATGAACGATCTGTTGCAACATTTTGCTTGCCGGTAGCCTGGTAAGGAGGCCTCCGCGGCGCCGACGAGGAAGTTTGTGATTTTTCATGGAATGAGGACCCTGTTTGAGGGGTGATTTTCGTCCAAACGGGGGTCTGACTCACATTT
>NZ_AYWO01000044.1 GCF_000502955.1 Mesorhizobium sp. LNHC252B00
CGGGCCTTGCCTGCGCAAAATGCCGATTCACGCAAGAATATCAATATGTTGGCGTTTATGGACGGAAACTAGCTAGTTGTCTCTACTTTGTGTCGAGGGCAACCTAGCGACAGAACTTCGACAAAGTCAGGCGTGAGCGCCACCGTCCTCGCAATTGACAGTACTGTCCCCGATGAAATACGTTCGGTAACAGAACGAATTAAATGGAGAGTTCATTGAGTAACGCGCTTCGGATTTCACGCAGGTTTTCCCAGCGCTCCGTCATGGAAGCAATCGTGCAAGGTGGTCCGATATCGCGAGCGTCGATCGCCAAGCAGACGGGTTTGTCGAAGCAGACAATATCCGAGGTTGTGAAGGTGCTTGAGCAGGAAGGGTGGGTGCAGGAGACCGGCCGCACCAGCGGACATGTAGGGCGAACTGCGGTTACGTATGAACTCCTCCACCAGGCGGCTTACATTGTGGCCGTCGACCTTGGCGGCACCAAGGTTCGCGTCGCCCTGACCGACCTCGCCTGCCATATCTTCGCCGAAGACGTCGCTCCAACCGACCATCGCGGCGGCCAGTTTATTGTCGACCAGATCGTGGCCATGACCCTACGCGCGGCGCTACGGCAACGCATTCCCCGTGAGAAGATCAGGCTGGGTGTGATCGGCGTCCCAGGAGCGCCTGACGACGCCAGCGGCCGGGTCATGCTGGCGCCCAATATTCCTGGCTTCGACCAGATGGACGTCGCCTCTGCGTTCGAGCAGGCTTTCGGCTTCGTGGTGACGATCGAGAACGACGTCAACCTCGCCGTGCTCGGAGAAAACTGGCAGGGACGCGGTCAGGGCATTGACAACTTAGCCTATGTGGCGCTTGGCACCGGCATCGGCAGCGGGCTTATGGTCGGCGGCCATCTTGTGCGCGGCGCTAGCCATGCTGCCGGCGAAATGGGGTTTCTCCCATTCGGCGGCGATCCTTTTGCTCCGGAATCACTACGCAGCGGCGCTTTCGAGCGTGTAGTAGCCACCCATGCTATCATCGAGCGATACGAGGCCGCATCTGGCAGACGGGTCGGTGTGCCAGCGATCTTCGAGAATGCTGCCGAGGGCGAGAAAGAGGCGCTTGCCGTAATAGACGAAATTGCCCGCTACCTCGCGCGAGGCATTGCGGCCATCGCGGCCATCGCCAATCCCGAAAAGGTGATCCTGGGCGGGTCGATTGGCCTGCGCCCTGAAATCTTCACCCGGGTGAAGACTCTGCTGCCGCAATGCTTTCCATACCCCATCCTCGTCGAACCGAGCGACCTCGGTCCACGCGCGGCGCTGATCGGTGCGGCGGCGATTGGCCTTGGCCATTTGCACAACACACTGTTTGGGTTCGACGCCCCTGACAGTCGCATTTCGCTGCCGCCCGCGCAGTCGGGTGCGATGCGGGAGGCGGCCCAATGAACGACGGCGTTGGCGCCCGCCTGCGGGCTGCTCTCGACAAGGAGGGGGCGCTGGCGCTTCTGCGGGCCGCCATCGGTCGGGAAAGCGTTACCGGCAACGAAGTAAACTTCGTTGGTCTGCTTGAGGAGCGCATGCGCCAGCTCGGGTTAGATGAGGTCCACCGTGCCGAGTTCTTGCCGGGGCGACCGAACGTCTGGAGCGAGAGAAAGGGTGCCGGCCAGGGCAAACGCCTGCTGTTTATTGGCCATACCGATACGGTCCATGTCGATGGCTGGCGTGAGCACTGGGCCGGCACGGAGCGCGAGGACCCATTTGGGGCTCCGATTGTCGACGGTGCTATCTGGGGTCGCGGCGCGGGAGATCTGAAGGCCGGCATCTGCGCCTCGCTTGCGGCTTTGGCGCTGCTCGACAAATCGGGCATCCGCCTTGCCGGCGACGTTGCCTTCGCCTTCGTCGGTGACGAAGAGAGCGGGCAACCCGGAACAGGCATCTCCGCCGGTATCAAGGATTTTGTCGGACGCATGGAGGCTGGCGATATCGCCAGGCCCGATTTCGTTGTCTATGTGGAGCCGACCCGTCTTGCCGTATACCCGGCGCAGATCGGCTTCTTTATCGCCGATATCAGCATAACGGGCAAATCGGCCTATTTCGGTGTGCCGGAACTCGGCAAGGATGCCTTGCGGGCCAGCCACGCCGTCATGACGGCACTGTGGAGGCATTCGGATGAGGTCGCCGCCCGCGCTGAGCACAAGCTCGTGGGGCGCGGCTTCCTGCTGATCACCGGACTGGCGGGTGGCGGCTACATCGCCGTGCCGGAGCGCTGCACGCTGTCGCTCATCCGCAAGCTGCTGCCGGGCGAGGCACTCGACACAGCCGCCGCCGAAATCGAGGCGGCCGTGCGCGGGGCGATCACCGATCCGGAAATCACCGTCGAGTTCGGCTATCCGGCCGGTCGCGACCATCCAGTTGGCGGCACCGCTGCCGAAATTGATGAAACCGCGGCAGAGGTCGCAATGCTGTCCGAGGCGATGGCCCGGGCGATGAGCGGACGAGGCGTCATCGAGGGCGCGCCGTTCTGGTCCGAGCAGCCGTTCTTTGTCAATCGGCTCGGCATTCCGGCGGTGTATTGCGCCCCCGGCGACATCCGTAACTGCCACACTTTCGAGGAGCACGTCGACGTCGAGGAATATCTCGCCGGCATCGTCGGATTCGCCGACTTCATGGCCCGCTACTGCGGCGTGGCCGACTGAATGACCAACGAAGCAGAAATGGGAGAGTAAAATGCTTGAAAGAATAATCGCAGCAGCATTCGCCGGTGGACTGATCTTTGCGGCAGCCAATTTTGCCAACGCCCAGACGGTCGGGCCGCAGGGCGAGGCGGCCACTCCAAGTTCCTCGGTCACGCTTTCCGATGCCGACATCGCGACCCTCAAGGGCAAAGGCTACAAGGCCGCGCTGCTGTGGCACACCTCCTCTGATTTCACGAATGCGGTATCCGCCGGAGCCAAGGACGAGTTTGCCCGCGGTGGCATCAATATCGTGGTGACGACGGACGCACAATTCGATGCTGCCCGGCAGCGCAGCGACATCGAGACGGCACTCGCGGCAAAGCCGAATGTCATCCTCGCGCTGCCCCTCGATCCGGTGACCTCGGCCGAGGCATTTCGTCAGGCGGTCAAGGACGGCACCAAGCTCGTCTTCCTTTCCAATCTGCCGAAGGGCTACAAGCACGGCACTGACTATGCCTCGATCGTCACGGACGACCTGTTCCAGATGGGCAAGCAGGCTGCCGACGCGATGGCCAAAGCGATCGGCGGCAAAGGCAAGGTTGGCTACATCTTCCACGACGCCACCTACTATGTCACCAACCAGCGCGATAAAGCCTTCAAGACGACGATCGAGAAGGACTATCCGGACATCAAGATCGTCGCCGAGCAAGGCATCTCCGATCCCGCGCGCGCCGAGGAACTCGCGAGCGCCATGCTGCTCCAGCATCCCGACCTGGATGGCATCTATGTGACTTGGGCCGAGCCGGCCGATGGCGTGCTGTCGGCGCTGCGCAACGCCGGGAACCCCAAGACCAAGATCGTCACGCTCGACCTTGCCGAACCTGAAGCGCTCGACATGGTCAAGGGCGGCAACGTAGCGGCCCTTGTCGCCGACAAGGCCTACGAGCTCGGCCGCGCTATGGCTGCCGCCGGCATGAAATCGCTGCTTGGCCAGGAAACCCCTCCCTTCGTGGTGGCTCCGGCATTGACTGTGACCAAGGATAATGTCGCTCAGGGCTGGAAGGACTCGCTCAATCGCAATGCACCACAATCAGTGCTCGACGCGGCCAAGTAGCCAATAGTCCGATCGACGGCGGCGGGCCGCCGTCGTCCCGTGGCAGTTTCCAAAGGATAGAGAAATGTCCAATGCCAACACCAACGCCGCAGTGGCAGCGTCTTTTGCCAAGCGTATCAACCTGCAGCAATACGTTGTCTATTTCGGATTTGTGGCGATCTTCCTGTTCTTTGCCATCGTCCTGAAGGACAGTGGCTTTCTCACAGTTCGCAACCTGTCCAACATCGTGCTGCAGACCGCTCCCGTTACGATCATGGCGATCGGACTTGTCTTCGTCATGTCGGCCGGCGAGATCGACCTGTCGATCGGCTCAACAGTAGGTGTTACGGCTTTGGCAGCCGCAGTAACGATCAACCAGTATGGGCTTGTGGCCGGCGTCTTGGCGGGCCTGGGCGCTGGGCTTTTGATCGGGTTGATCAATGGCGCGATGGTGGCCTACGTCAAACTGCCTTCGTTCCTGGTGACGCTCGCGACGTTGGGCCTGCTCGCGGGCGTATCCAGGTCGATGACCGACCTCAGGTCGGTCCCCGTCATTCACGAGACCTTTGTCGGCCTCTTCGGATCGGGCTCCTTTCTCGGTATTCCCTCTTTGATGTGGTGGACGGCGATCGCCGTTGCCGCAGGACATATGATCTATCGCGAAACACGTTTCGGCGCCCATGTGCTGGCAACAGGAGACAACGCACGCGCCGCGAGTGTTTCCGGCATCAACGTTCCCAGAATACGGCTTACCGTGTTGATGATCAGCGGAACCTTGGCCGGGTTGGCTGGTCTTCTTTATGCCGGCCGCTTGCAGGCAGCAAAATACACCCTCGGCGAAACTGACCTGATGACAGTCATCGCGGCAGTCATTGTCGGAGGCACGCTGCTCAACGGCGGCAAGGGTTCGATCATCGGCGCTCTCGTCGGCTCACTGATGATGGGCATGCTCAACAACGGCCTTATCCTTATGGGGCTTTCCGTTTCAGACCAGATGATCGTGCGTGGCTTAATCATTCTCACCGCAGTCGCCGTGTCGCTGCGCGAGAAAAATCGCTGAGGGAGACGGCTGATGTTTCTGGACGTAATGCGCCGCCGCAACCCGGCTTTCATCGAAGCAGCAATGCGCCTGCATCAGGAGGGCAAACTCCCAGCCAACGCCTATGTGCTCGATCTCGACACGGTTGAACGCAACGCTCGTGTCTTGAAGGACGAGGCTTCGCGTCTCGGCATGAAAATTTTCGCCATGACCAAACAGGCTGGCCGGAGCAGTTCGCTTTGCCAGGCCATCAAGCGCGGCGGTATCGACCGTGGTGTCGCCGTAGACATGGCCTGTGCCCGCGCGACGCACAAGGCTGGGCTGAAGCTTGGGCATCTTGGCCATCTGCAACAAGTCGCGAAGTTCGAGGCGGCTGCGGCCGCCAAGGCCTTCAGACCGGACTACTGGACGGTGTTCAACGAGACCAAGGCCGAGGAGGCGAGCGCCGGCGCAAGAGCTGCCGGCTATGTGCAGGACCTTTTGGCGCGGATCCAGGAGGAAGGCGATACATTCTATCGCGGACATGAGGGAGGCTTTGATGGCAGCAAAATCGTCGAGGTTGCCGATCAACTTGACCATATTAACGGCGGTCGCTTCGCGGGCATTACCACATTCCCGGCGTTGCTGTTCGACCATAAGACCCGCAAGGTACTTCCCACACACAATCTTTCCACACTCGCCAAGGCGGCAAACGCTCTTGCCAAGACGGGGCGAAGGGACATCGAGATCAATGCGCCGGGCACAACTTCGAGCGTGGTGCTTGCTGCGCTGTCCGATGCGGGCGCAACACAATGCGAGCCGGGCAATGGTCTGCATGGCACCACCGCCTTGCATGCGATTGAAGATCTGCCCGAGCTACCGGCAATGCTCTATCTGACCGAAGTTTCGCATCTTTCGGGCGGCAAGGCTTATTGTCTCGGGGGCGGCTTCTACATCGACCCGATTTTTCCGGAGTATGACGTCAAGGCGCTCGTGGGCCCTGAGCCGACGGTTGCCGCGAGCGCGCTGAGGAGCGTAGAGATTCCGCCACCGGCTGCCATCGACTATTACGCGATGATCGACGCTGGTGGCCCGAATGCACCAAGGCCCGGCGATACTGCGGTGTTTGGTTTCCGCGGCCAGGCTTTCGTCACCAGGGCCTACATCGTCGGCGTCTCCGGCATCGCAAAGGGTTCCCCTCGGGTTGAAACAATCGAAAATGGCTTTGGCGAAACAGCGGCCTGGCCGGTCTAGGAGGATTGCAATGGACGCGAAGGTGATCGCAAGCGCGGGCCAGCCGGTCCTGAAGCTGCAAGACATTAGCAAGAATTTTGGCGGCATCACCGCGATCGAGAATTTCTCGCTCGAGGTCTATCCCGGGGAAATTGTCGCGCTGGTTGGAGACAACGGCGCTGGGAAGTCGACGCTGATCAAGATTATCTCGGGTGTCCATGCGCCGTCGGCGGGTACGATAACGATTGAAGGCCAGTCGGTAACGATGTCGAGCGCGACTATGGCGCGATCCCACGGCATTGAGGTGGTCTATCAAGATCTCGCTCTGGCGGATCAGCAGACGGTTTACATGAATATGTTCCTGGGGCGCGAGCCAGTGACGCGCCTAGGGCTACTCGACCGCCGCAAGATGATCGCCGACACCGAGAAGCTGGTAAAAGAACTGGATGTCCGTATTCCATCGGCCCACGCCACCATCCGCGACCTATCCGGCGGCCAGCGTCAGGGCGTTGCAATCGCACGCGCCACGCACTGGGCCAACAAACTCATCCTTCTTGACGAGCCGACTGCCGCCCTCGGCGTGGCGGAGACCGCGAAGGTCGAGGAGATCGTGCAGTCGCTCAAGCAGCGCAACATCGGTGTGCTGATGATCAGTCACAGCCTCGACCAGGTATTCAGACTCTCCGACCGCATTTGCGTCCTGCGCCGTGGCAAGCAGATCGGTGTCCGCAGGACGGCAGAGACTTCCAAGAACGAGATCATAGCCATGATCACCGGGCTTCAGGAACATTGACGCAAGGCGGGCGAATTTAGTTCGCGCCGCCCTCCTACCCTCCGAAAAAGCGAGACCTTGCCGCGTGCACCCCACCGAAACACAGATGCTTCGTGAGATCAGGGAAATCCCTGTTGTCACCGAACGCCAAGTCAGGGACGGCGGCCGCATCTATCTCGAGGAGGCGAGACGGCTGAAACGGGAAGCGCCACGTTTTCTAGTGAGTTGCGCTCGGGGATCGTCCGACCATGCAGTGACCTTCTTCAAGTATCTGGTTGAAACCCGGATCGGCATCCCCGTTGCATCGGTTGGTCCGTCTGTCGCCTCAATCTACAGGGCGAAGCTCGATTTCAGAGATGGCGTGCTCATCACCGTGTCGCAGTCGGGCGGCAGTCCTGACCTCGTCCGGTTGCAGGAGCGAGCGAGCGAGGGCGGCGCGCGTACCATTGCGGTGCTCAATGTCACTGACTCGCCGGTTGGAAGGGCCGCCGGTGCAGTGCTACCGATGCTGGCGGGTCCTGAGAAGGCAGTGGCGGCGACTAAGAGCTTCGTCGCTTCGTTGGTCGCTTTGCTCAGCGTAGCCGCGTATTGGAGCGAGGACCACGCGCTTATCGACGCGCTTGCAAGCCTACCGGACAACCTGGCCAAGGCCCTCGATTGCGATTGGAGCGCCGCTGCCTTTCCCGTCACAGCGGCGCATTCTCTCTACACGATCGCGCGCGGACATGGATTGGGTATAGCAGGTGAAGCAGCACTCAAGCTTAAGGAAACCTGTCGCCTGCACGCAGAGTCCTACAGCGCTGCGGAGGTCCTTCATGGGCCGATAGCACTCGCCCGCGACCGCTTCGTCGCGATCGTCTTTTCTAATGGAGACGACACGGAGGGGAGTATCAGCGACACAGTGCGGAGACTCGCGGCTGCAGGAGCCCGAGTGTTCGTGGCTGGAAGGCCAATTGCTGGGGCTCACGCTCTGCCCGTTGTGACCACACCACATGTACTGCTCCAGCCCATCTGCCATGTGGCGAGCTTCTACCGCTTCGCCGAAGCGCTTTCGATCTCACTAGGAGAGAACCCCGACGCGCCAATTCTGCTGAAGAAAGTGACAGAAACTACATAGCCATGTTTGCAGAGAGCTATGATGTTCCAGCCCGGCGACGAGCTTCGTGACCGGTCAGAAGTGGTGAAAAAATGGAAGGGCTAACCTCTGTGCGATCGCGTCGCGTTTCCCGAGAGGAGTTGTACGCCCTTGTCTGGAAGACTCCGATGAGCCGCCTTGGAGCGGAGTTGGGCATCAGCGGCAACGGCTTGGCCAAGATCTGTGACCGGCTCAAAGTACCCTATCCGCCCCGCGGCCATTGGGCGAAGAAGGAGGCTGGGAAGCCAGTCGTCACCTACAAGCTTCCGGCCCGCCCGGATGGTATTCCCGAACGGGTCGATATTCATCCGACCCCGCCCAAGCCAGAGCCTCTTCCCCAGGTCCTGGCATCGGTCACGTCAACGACTGCTGCCATCAGCGGAATTGTCGTTCCAGAGACGCTCGACAATCTTCACCCGAAGGTGAAGGCATGGCTTGCCCAGCACGAGCGAGAACAGAAAGAGCGAGAACAGGAGAACAAAAAGCGCAGGCGCGAATCCTGGGACTGGACGAGACCCCTGCTCGATGACCTAACGGAGCGCGACCTCTATCGGTTCAGGGTAACCAGTGCAATTTTCACGGCCGTGGAGAAGGCTGGCGGCATGATCGAGGATGCCCCGATCACTGGAAAGGTGATCTTTCTAGTCAGCGGTCACAAGGTCGAATGCTCGATCGTCGAAAAAATGCTGAAACCACTAATGCGACCGGAAGGAGACGCGGCGAAATGGACCGCGTATGCGGAGCACCATCAGTCGGGGCTTCAGTCCTCCGGCTTCCTGCGTGTGACGATCACCACCTATCTCTCCGGCAGGCAGCCCCAATGGATTGAGACAGCGAAGAACAAGATCGCCGATTGGCTGCCGGAGATCGTCGGTACAGTCGTCGCTGCGGGACCAATACTCACCGAGCGACAGCGTGAGCGGGAAGAAACCGCCCGCCGCTACCGTGAGGAAGCGGCTCGTCGATACGAGCGACAGCGCCTGAAGGAAATCGACGAGCGGCGCTGGACCCGATTTCGGGAACAAGCGACTGATTGGGAAGAACGAGCCAGGCTTCTCCTATTTGTTGCGGAGCTTCGAAGACGTTTAGAAGTGGAGGGCGATATACGGGTAGATGACCGTCAGTTGAGCCAGTGGATCGCATGGGCGCAGGAGAAAGTTGATGCGCTCGATCCATTCGGCCAAGGGCTGGCAAAGCTATTCGAATCGATCGACCGATAAGCAGGTTCAAATCGGGACATGCGATCATCGATACCGACACTCGCTGATCGCGGCGATTTGAGCGCGCCCGCGTCAGCCACGATAAATCGGTGGCCGCTTTTCCGCTCGTTCTCAAGCGTCTGTCCGATTGCCCACTGACCTCGCTAAAGCCTCCGAGGATTCCACCCGACATCATCGCATCTCCGGAGGCAGCGTCAGATATCTTGACGGTCATCCAACGGGGCAGCCCGGTTAGCGGCCGGATGGCGCCACGCCCTTTTTTAGCCTGCAGCATCCCATTACCGCATAAGCGATTGGTAGCCCTTCCCAGATCCCTCTGAGTCTGTACATTCGCAGGCATCTCGCCGGAGAAGGGACAACGCGGTGACCTGGGACGTGCCCGGGCGATACACCCACCGAAAGACATCGAGGATTGAGATCCGATGATCGTGGCGCACCTACTCGACATGGACGGGGTGCTGGTCCGTGGCGGCCAGCCAATTGCAGGCTCGGTCGACTATGTCGCCGCGCTGGTTGCCACCGCCAAGCCGTTTCAAATTTTCACCAACAACTCGCGCTTCACGCCGGAAGATCATGCCGAGCGCTTGAGGGCGGTTGGCTTTCCCGTCTTGCCGGAGCACATCTATACATCCGCTCTGGCCACCGCGCGGTTCGTGGAATTGCAAAAACCCGGATCATCCGCTTATGTCATCGGCGACCATGGCCTGGTCGAGGCCCTGCGGCAGGTCGGCTGTCGGATCACGGAGTTTGCTCCCGATTTCGTGGTTCTCGGCGACACAACTTCGTACCACTACCAGCAGATTGCCACCGGCGCCGAGCTCGTTGCAAAGGGCGCGTGGTTTCTTGCCACCAATCCGGATGCCACCGGCCCCACTGATCGTGGCTTCCATCCGGCCTGCGGCGCGGTCGCAGCACTGATCGAGAAGGCCACCGGCCGGCAGCCATACTTCGTCGGGAAGCCGAACTCGTTCATGTTGCGCAGCGCGCTAGACCGGCTTGGCGTGGGAGCTGCGGATACCATCATGGTCGGTGACCGAATGGACACGGACGTGCTCGTCGGATTGGAATCGGGCCTGCACACAGCCCTTGTACTAACTGGCGTGAGCACGCGGGCCGACATGGAGCGGTTTCCATTCAGACCGCACCACGTGATCGAGCGCCTCGCCGACCTAGGCCAGTTCGTTATGAGCGAGTAGCAGCCCAAGGGATAGCGCGTGGCTAGCAACACCTCGTTCGTCCTTCCGTGCTCGATGCCTTCTGTTCGTGACCGTTGAACGTTGACGCAGTCTCAAACGGAGGGATCGTGCTTGACGCATCTGGCTAGAAGCGCCCTCGTCACCGCGGCACCTCAGGAGGCCTGAACCACAGCCGCTGGAACGCCGCGTACCGTAGATCACCCGATTCCAGCCGGAAGCGACGCAAGATGGGCCGCAGCTACTCGTAGCCCTCGGCAGTAGAGCATCCATGACCTCGCACAAGTCATGCCGCTATCCTGAGAGACAGTCCTGAACAGGGCCGGAATGTGCTATCAATCGTTGAAGACTGACGAGCAAGCTCGGCGGGCTATAGGGGTTAGCCGAGCAGTGATGTGGTGTTCGGGAGGGCCAGCATGAGGCAGCCATTTGTCATCGCCCACACCTCCGACCTGCATCTCGACGGAAAGGGAGGCCGCCTCAGCGCGACAGGTCCACTTTTATCGGCGCTCACCACCAGGATGAAAGAGTTCAGCGACGTGCCGGCTAAGATCCTGCTCGTAACTGGAGACCTGGTCGAGACGCCGGATAAGCAGTCGATGCAGGAGGCCGACCAATTCCTGAAGACTGTCAGCGAAAAGGCGATCTTCACGGACGTTGTCATCATAGCGGGGAATCACGACGTCAAAGCGAAGGGACTCATCGGATGGAAAGACGATTTCTACGATCGGTTCAAAGCACCAAGGACAACAGATACGATCCGCAGAGGCGGCCTGGAGCTAGTCTTGCTCGATTCAAACCGCGGCCTGTTGGCAAAAGGACATGTCCCGGCCACCTCGTACGATGAGATGGTCGAGAATGCGGCCGACATCTCCGAGATCTTGCGCAACGAGATCAGGACGGGCCCGGACGATAGAGATGGTCCGACCATCAGGGTCTTGGCGCTGCATCACCATCCCCTTCCCCTGCCTGAGGGTGAGGGAAAGAAAGTGTATGGGATACCGGACGAGCCGTTTATGTACATGGTGAGCTCCGCAACGTTTCTCGATGCAGCTATGTCGCTGGATGTGTCACTCATCCTGCATGGCCACCGCCATGTGACTGGATTGACCCGCTACTCTGTTCCCAGCCGCACGTTTGAGGCAGGACGGTCGGAAAACTTCTGGCGAACAGTCTATGTTTTGTCATGCCCGTCTTCGACAGGCGCCGACTGCGACGCCGGGTTCAATATTATCACTCTCGACGGTTACGATCGCTTTGAGCGTGCCGGATACCAACTCTCGATCTCCCGCTATACGCGCCCCCGTAACGCCGGGGCGTTCGAACCGCTGGATCGCGCTGCCCATGGCAGGCTGCAGTTTCCGGTCGGCGAGGAAACCTACCGCGACATCGCTCTCCAAATCCAGGATGAGGTGTTGCGGGCGAAGGACCTGGATCGTCACCAGATCGCCGAATATGCAAGACGTTCACTCGTCAGAAAGGCCTTTTTGTCCCGCGAAGAACACGCGTGGCCATATGCATTCTATGCGTATGTCGTAACCTACAAACTTTGGGGCCGGCCCTTACAGCACCTTTTTGTTCAGCTGGCGCTAAAGATCGACCAGAACGCGGCGTTTGCGATCATCGAGCAATTGACGGGACTGGTCGATCTGGCTGCCAGAGTCCTCGGTGTAAGCGGCAGCGAACTGGATGATTTTCGGTCGCGCGCACAAACGAACCAGCGCGATTTCGTCAGGGCACTACCCGCGGGACCGGCTGCCGGTGTCAATATGGACGCTATCCAGCTCACGAGGCGTAAGTATCTGAAGACCATGGATGATGCCGCGGCCGTCCTGTGTGGCGCGCGCCTAGGGCTGGGAACCTACGGGGAAGAGCTCACAGGATAATTTGACAGCGATTATTCACTGCGCAGTGAATATTGCATTTCTTCAAGATATTCGCCATTATGCCGTTATTCACTGCGCAGCGAAAATGGGCCGAAATGCAAACAAGGGGCGAATTTGAACGGGCCAAGGAGACGCTGGATGCCTTGGTGCGTGCGCTCCAGGAACTCCCGCACGCTCACACGGCATTGGTGAGCGTACGGCATGCCCTGGGATCGTCGGCGCACGAACTCGACGCGGAGGTCAGTCTCTCGATCGCTGACAAGGATGTGGTCCTCCTCGTCGAACTGAAGAAAACCGTCTATCCGCGCGATGTTCGGCAAATTCTCTGGCAACTGAACCATGCCAGGAATGAGTACGCTACCAACCGGAAGCAGGACGTCGTGGCGCTGATAGCGGCCGAATCCATTTCGGTAGGGGCTAGGGACCTGCTCCGCGCCGAAAATGTCGGATTCTTCGATAGAGGGGGCAGTCTCTTCGTCCCTGCCAAGGGTGCCTATCTCTATGTCGAGCGCCCCGTCCCCAAGACCCTCGAAAAGTCCATCCGGTCGCTGTTCACGGGCAAGCGGTCGCAGGTGCTGCATGCACTTCTCGTCAGACACCGACACTGGGTTGGGGTCACCGAGCTTTCAAAAATGGCGGAAGTCTCCCCCGGCACGGCGTCTGAAACCCTCACGGCCCTTGAGCAGATGGAATGGGTTTCCACGCGCGGTCAGGGACCGGCCAAGGAACGCTGTCTCGCCGATCCATCAGGATTGCTCGACGAATGGCAAACGCAGGTCCAGACCTCGCGGCGTTCACTCACGCGGCGCCGGTATTATGTACCGGGCACAGATGCCGACACCCTGGCCCATCGTCTCGCCTCGCTCTGTGATGCGACCGGCGTTGAATACGTTCTGACGCAGGACGCGGCGGCCCAACACTATGCGCCTTTCCTGTCCAGCATTTCGCGAGTGGCCTGCCGTGTCGCGCCTGGCAAGGCGGCCGGCGATGTTCTGGCAAACCTCGAGGCGCGCGTCGTCACTGAAGGCGCCAACCTCGATATCATCGAGACCGTGTCTCGCAGCGAGTTCCTCTTCAAGGAGCAAAAAGAACGGCTTTGGTTGGCCAGCCCTGTCCAGGTCTATCTCGACCTCCTGCGCAACGAGGGTCGTTCGCGCGACATGGCCGATCATCTGAGAAAGGAAGTTCTGGGTATCTGAAATGCTGAAGCCAATGACCGCCGCAGGCTATGAAAACGAAGTCACCGAGAACTGCGAACGCGTCCTCGTCACGCTGATACGCGGGCTGGGGCCGTGGAGAGATTCCATCTTTTTGGTGGGCGGGCTTACACCGCGCTATCTGGTCGACAAGAAACCGCCGGACGTTCCAGCCCATGCCGGCACTGGCGACGTCGATGTCGTCATTCAGTTGCATATGCTCGCCAACACCGACGCGTACCATACGCTGGAAGACAACTTCAAAAAGCTGGGCTTTGCGCGTGGCACCAACAGCGCTGGAAAGCCAGTTTCGTGGCGCTGGGAAACCAGCTCCAACGGAACCAAGATCATTCTCGAACTCCTTGCCGACGACCCGGATAAGTCCGGCGGGAAGGTGGTGGAACTGCCGACGGACGGGAATGTCTCCGCGCTGAACATCCCGCATTCCGCCATCGTCTTCGATCACCACAAGACCAAGGACATCACGGCGGAGCTACTGGGCGACAATGGCGTTGCGACGGTGGCACTCCACTATGCAGACCTGGTCGCCTTCACCTGTCTCAAGGCCTACGCCGTCGATCAGAGGGATGAGCGCAAGGATGCACATGATCTGATCTACTGCCTGACGCACTATGAGGGCGGCGTTGATGCGGCAGCCAAGGAATTCCGTGCTGCCCTGGAAGGGAAGCACACGGCGGTCGTGACAGAGGTTCTAGGTCTCCTCGCACGCCATTTTGCGGATGATGGACAGACCGAGGGTTACGCAAAGACCGGCCCTGTTGCCGTGGCAAAATTCGAATTGGGGGAGGACCCCGACTCTCGTGACAGCCGCATTCTGCGTCAGAGAGAAGTCGCCGACCTCGTCATGCGCTTGTTGAAGGCGATCGGCTAGATGAGCTACTTCAGCGACCGTGAGACAGGCGAGAGGGCGCGCGACCGCGATGCGCTCGACGAAGCCGTCTGGGACGGCCTGCGGGCCATCATCCGCAGCCGCATCGAGGACGGCTCTTTCGGCGCAAGCTTTCCCGACATGTGCACGGACGGGCGCGGCCCCATAGGAACGAACGAAACCACATTCTGGCAGGTAATGCGGTCGGAGATTCCGAATCTGCGCGAAAAGCCGTGGGAGGCCTGGACCGATGCTGTGCCGACGTTAGACGCGCTTGATACGATTGAATTCTGCTGGCGCGCGATCGGCCTGCCGATCCTGGGAGCCTACCACTCGTATTTCGGGCATCATCACCTGAGCTACGATGTCGAGGCCGGGCGAAATGCGTTTCGCGAGGCGGTGAACCGGATATTCCGGCGCAACGGCCTCGTCTACGAACTGGGCGAGGACGGGCAGATTATTCGCCTCGCTCCTCCCGTTCTTGGCGATGCGCTTTCTCGGGCGTCTTTCCGGTCCGGCGATGATGAGCTTGACCTCCTGCTCGAAAAATCCCGTCGCAAGTTCCTCGATCCTGACCTCGCCGTCCGGCGTGAAGCGCTGGAAGCTCTGTGGGACGCATGGGAGCGCCTGAAGACGCTCGGCGGCGCGGACAAGAAAGCCGGGATTTCCGCTCTGCTTGAGGCTGCCGCCGGATCATCTTCTCCGAAACTCAGAGCGGCATTGGAGCAGGAAGCCGCCGCATTGACGAATCTGGGCAACCAGTTGCGCATCCGCCATTCGGAAACCAATCGAGAGGCGATCGCAACCCATGCTCACGTCGACTACCTTTATCATCGGCTGTTCGCTCTTGTTCATGCAATCCTGGAAGCAGTTGGTCGGAACGGCCGATGAAGAGTGTTATTTGGCCAGCCCGGTCGTCATGCCCCAGCTACGAATGGTCCAGCAATTCTCGCGTTCGCCCTCGACTGTGAAATGGAAGTCCTTGAAGCGCCCTGCTTCAAGCAGCCGCAGCATGTCTGAAAATTGCGACCGCGTGACTTGGAGCGACAGGCTGAGTGAGGGTAACGTGTCCGCCTTGAACAACGCACCCGCGTCGGGAAACTCTGTTTTCATCGGCGTAGGTGCCGTGACCATGACGACACCCGGCCACCGAAAAATCCTGTCCGGCATGATGAGCGTTGCAGGCAGAATAATATAGGAGAACTCCACCGATTGGCGCGGAGGCCCAGGCTGCACCACCTGACCGAGATTGACGCTGCCGCCGCCAATGATCTCACCTTGCCAGTCTCCCGGGACGATCGCAGGCCACCGGAAGCCTTGGCGCTTTCCTGCGGTTCGCGGCATCGTAACTCCCTTCGTCACAGTGATTTCGGTTCGGTCGGCCGGGTTTAGTGTCAATCATCCCGCAGGTGGGTCCAGGCAACCAGAAGCCTTGCGGAGCATTCGTAGAGTACGTGCTGACACGTGTGCTGGTCCATACGGGAGTGGTTGCAGTCGGCCCCTCGCGTGTTTCAAGACAATGATCTATTATGCCGCTGATTGGGTAGGGCTCGCCGATGTCACGGATGCAACCTTCACACTTTGCCGATTGGCTAGCGCGCACACCTGTTTGGCATCGTTTTGTGATCTTGGTGCTGTTCACTTCCCTGCTTTCAGATCGAGCACTGGGCGCCAGCACATACGGCCTTGATGGGTCGCACTTCTATTGTGCTCAGGAATTGCCAGGATCTGCTACAAAGAATCTAGTGATTGCGAGCAGTTTAAAGGCCGTCGGCATTCCCATTTCGACTTCAACGGACGCGGATCTCAAGAAGGGCGTTGATATGTTCGGCGCGTTGTTTATGTCGGACCTGGATAAGCGCTGGCCATCGAAGCGAATACCCTACGTTATTGATCTAACCGTGAAAAACGAGAGCGCAAATTTAGTCGGCGCCGTTCGCGCATCCGCAGACTACATCAACAGGCGCACGTTTGTCCGTCTAACGGAGATACAAGAGACCGATGTCGAAAAGGAACCAGGCTACGTCAGGGTCGTACTGTACAGCCTGATTGATCAGGGTATGAGTTTCCCTTGCGCGGCAAAACAGATGGGGTACCATGCAGCACCGCCTGAACACATCATTTGGGTTGGCGGTCCAGGAAAATCATTAAAATTTTGCAATCAATACGACGCTGCCAGCATCGTGCATGAATTTTTACACGCAGTGGGCCTGCGACACGAAATGGGGCACAAGTTGCGAGATGCCTATATCAAAATCGACGAAGAAAACCTGGACAAGGATGGAAAATATCAGTTTTGGGCAAAAGCAGACCAAAAGAACGAAATCCGAGAAGCCGAAACGGCGGGTTTGCCGTATGACTTCACGTCCATTATGCATTATCCCATCTCGGCGCTTGCAAAGGATCCAAGCAAGCCCTCATTTGTGATAGTTGAGCCGGACGGAAAAATTGCGCTTGACGCCATCAAGGCAAAAGAACCGGCTTTTCAAATTGGGCAGCACAACTGCATGTCTGAAACCGATGCTGGCGCAGTGAATCTGCTCTATGCTTCTGCTCCATAGGAAGTGAAATCAAATGGGAGTGAGATGATGGCATGGCGTGCGCCTATTGTGTTGTCACTTTTTTTTGCTTTGCCCGGCGCTCCCTCTGCCCTGGCTGACGGCCGCGTGGATGCGATCCATGAGTATGGAACCCTGCGCTGCGGAGTAATCGAAAACATCCCCGAGATGAGCGAAGACATAAACGGAACATACGTTGGCTACGATGTGGAATTCTGCAAAGACCTGGCTAAACGACTGGGTGTGGCTCCTCAGATTGTTCCCATCGCGACCGGTGATGAATATCGCGCCCTCCGATTTGATCAAAAAGTCGATCTCGTCATTGGCCACTCGAAACCAGATGAGGCGAAAGCAAAAAGAGTGACGATTTCAATTCCCTACTTCGGTTTCGACGACAACGATGTTCGCGTGATAATTTCTCCGGTGAGTGACACCTCTCTCGAGAAGCTGATCAATAGCTTTGTTTGGGACCAAATAATTACCGGCAGGCAGGCCAAATTGCACAATGATTTCACTGGGGAGAAAGCGCCCAACCTCAAAGACCGGACTTGCGGATACAACGCCTGTCCATGGCTCACCCAATAGACCGGCCGACAAGTTGTGCTAGTAGAAATGAACCGGTGGAAGCGCGACCACGTCAGCATAGACGAGGCGGCGCTTCCGAGTCGTCCGGGTGGGGTCACTCCGAGCGTCCCGTTCGTCATCGCCGAGTAGCAATTCGTATTCAGAAACAACGAGGCGGCGCGCTAGCCCGGAATCCTCCCAGAACAACGGAGTGGTTGCCGTCCAGACCCATGAGCCATCTGCGTACTCGGGGGTCAACTCCAGTGGCTCCGCGCGAGGTCGACTCCAACCATCGGGCCTGTTGTCTTGCCGGGATCGCTCTTCGATCGCAACTTCGATAAAATTCGGTGAACTGCTTCCATCGGGTGCGCCCGGCCCGGGTCCTGCCACCGTGATCCGTAGGTGACGTCTGTTGCCTAAGCCAGGAATGTCCTTTCTGAAGTACGCGACCGTCAACATCCGATCTGGCGTAAGTTGAACAAAATCCGCCAGCGTCGGCCGCGAGAGATGAGCAGGGGCAACAGAGTACGATTGGAACCGGGCAAGAGAAAGTCGTACAAATGGGAAATAGGCAGTTCCTGCATTCACTTCGACGTCCGCGTAAATCAAGCGCTTAGCAACATCCAAGTCAACAGGCAGATCGAGCAAGTCAACCAATGTAGTCGAGCTGTCGCTCGGAGTTGAGGAGGTCGTGACCACTCCCTTCGTGACTGAGACAACATTGTCGCCCTTGACTAAGAGCTTTATTCCGCGTCGAACCGTCCCGCCACTCAGATCCTCCACCTTCAGCGAATTAGCGAGCCCGGAAGCCTTCCAAATTGGGTCGATGCCCCACGCGGAGAAGCCGTGAATTGCCTCGTCGTCCATGTCCGCAGCAACCTGGGCTGTGCCTTGTGCCGCGAACAACACCGCAACCGTCTCTCCGATCCCCGACGAAAACCATGGACGCTGCATGTAAATTCGAAGTCCGCCGCCAACCCTTTTTCGCTCCCGCGTCGCGAATCCGTCTGCTTTGTTGTCCTCCCAGCCGAAGGTTGGCACTATATAGGCGATCTCAAGCGAGGCGGGGGGCGCTGTATTCAGAATGTGAACTTCATCCGACAGCGCAGACGTTCTTGTCAGCTTTTCTGGGGTACTCTTTGTCTTCTCATCCAGATACTCCGCAAACTGTGTCATCGCGACCATTTCGTACCGAACTACCCGATGCTTCGTGTCTTCGAATTCATGAGATCCCCGAATTGACGCCGTTTCATGTGTTGCATTGGTGGGGGCAATAGTGAGGTCTGGCCGTTCCAATTTGAATTCAAAAGCGTGCACCTTACGTGGTTCTTCCTCCCAATACGGTGTGTCTTGAGCGTCCGTAATTTCTGTCCAGTGAGCAAAAAAATCTAGTTTTGATGCACTTAGAAGATGCAAATTAACGTGGTCATCGACTATCGTGTTCGTGCGGCTATTGAAGGTTCGAGGCTCGGCGGTCAAAGCGCCAAACTTCGGGGCACGTATTGGCCGACGGACGGCATTCACAAATCGAATTTTTCGACTTGGCGTCACGAGCCAATTTTGCCCAGATACCAGTCCCATTGTTTCGTTTGCAATATTGGAAATCGTTAGGGTGTCGGGGAACAAGCCATCGTTGACCGTCGCCCAAGACAAAGCAGCGAAATGGTCAAAGTGCTCGTCGGCGACAGTTGAACTTAAAATGACGAGCACCTCTTCGCCTGCGGGCAGGGCAACCGTCATTAGTCGGCGTTTGGCGTCGAACGTTGTCTTACGTGTGCCAGTCCGGATTGTAAGCCGGAAAGGCTGCGCGTAAGGCAATCCTTTTGCTGGGCCACCTCGTCGCACCTCGAAAGGAACCTTGAATGGGGTACCCGTCCCGGGTTCCTCTTCCGGTTTGCGCTCCATGCCCGGGACGTATAGGAACGCTGCTTCTTTCGCATAGATATCCGGGAGATAGGGAGTGCGTAGTTTGCCGCTAATGGGATCGAGGAATTTGTCCATGGAAGCGCCAGGGTCCGGCAAATCCCGATCGTGACCGATCAATACCCTCCAGGATTGCTCCGCGGATTTGAATTCGTCCAACATACCGGCTTGTTCTGCATTGGTGATAGAAATCTTGGGTGGCAGAACCATCCACAACCGCTGCTCACTAACGCCATTTTCTAGCGTCCTTATGACTAGAAAGTCCCCCTTGTCTCCCGGACCGGGTTTGTGCAGCGCGACAATGGCCGGCGCTTGAACAGGATCATGCCTTACATAAACTTCGGAGCTCGTTTCGAGCTTGGAACCGCCTCCTGCCATTTGTAAGACTTCGGTCGCCTCGTCGACTGACCAACTATTGCCGGCCAGGTCAACCCTTCTGGCCCGGAAGGCGTATCTACCTCTAATTCGCAGTTTTGAGAGAGAGCCGGCTGGTACCCGCAACTTAATACCTATTGGCAGTTCTCCATTGAGCTCTTTTGGCGGCTCAAACGCGGTGCCTTCGCCCAATGGCAAGGCCGGTCTGGGCACGACAAGACTCCAACCTTGCCAGCGAAACAGTGCTTCAACGAGCCTCTGTTGAGTCGCCGCTTGGTCGTCAACGGTCGTTGTCGTACCAGTGCCGACCCAGCCCTCGTCAGGACCTTGTTTCCACATCACCGTATCTCCCTCAATCCGAGGGAGGGTGTAGGTGACTTCACGGGAACATAGCGACCGCCAGGATGGATCATCCAAATCGAGAACATCGATCCGGAACCCTGCAAGGACGTCGCTTCCATAGATATCCATCTCGGAGGCGACAGCCAACTTCCCCTCCAACGAAATGTTTGCGATGCTCTGAAAAAGCTGACGCTCGAGCGTACTCATGCGAACAGCAGACTCTTTGTAGCTGTAGAAAAGCCGGTCCTGGAAGACAGTTTGGCCTGCGCTCCGCAACGACGGAAGACGTTCTCCTAAGTCATCAACAGGATCACCAGCCATTCGGGCTCGAATTCCAAGTGCGTCGACCCCTGTCTGCTTCTGGAGGTAAATCTTAGTAAACGCGCCTTCGAAGTCGTAGCTAATGGTCGCAACGCCATCCATTACGCGCATTCCCAACCGCTCAAGCTCGGTCTGCATTGGCATCGTTTGCAGTTCCGTTGGCAGTGCACTCGCTGCAAAAGACACCACGTTCGTCCTTGGAAGAGCGATTTCCCCTGCGGCGAAACGCGTCCAAGGATAAATGTTGTCACACGATCCAACCTCGCACTTCCACTCAGGAACAACGCGCACTCTACCGGCCGTCCCTCCAGCAATGGCGGCAATTGGAAGTCGAGCTACCGCCGGGTCAAAAGACAGATCGAATGTGAGCGCCAGGCGGCGCATAAGGTCGGGATACGATCCAAGCGCAGAAATGAGCCTGTGAAACTCAAGGCGGTTGCTATCAAATGCTTCCCAGTTGATTCCGTCGCTGCGGACACGCCAACTCGAAATGTTAGGAATGACAATGCGATCGGCTGATCCATTGATCAGATCGCCAGTGGGCACGACTATAGTAGCTGACCCAACTGAATCAGGACCCGCTGTCGGCTGCTGCGTGTGGATGGCGATCTCGAATCCTGGCCCAACCGACGCCGCAGAAGGGAGATCAAATTCGACGGCGCGATCAGCCAAAAAACGCCTGCCTTGATCGTCAACGGTGATCGCAACTTGTGTCTCAACCTTAAAACCCCGCGCTTCCTCCGTTTGCGCCAGTCTAATCCCGGTGAAGACCGCGAAACGTCTTCCGTTTATGTCCAAGTAATCTTTGTCGATTCCCTCTGCCTGGATGGCGGAGTTAATAGACCTGAACTCGTCGGTGACTTGCGCACTATTCAGCAATGGAACTGGGCTAAAGCGGAAAGTCGCCGCCTCCAGCGGACTGGCCGCTCCGGCCTTGGTCGGTTCTCGACCAGGCGCCTGCAAAGCGCGCCTCATCTCGCCGCCTACTAAGTCCCTGATGTACCGGTCCAGAATCGCGGTCCGGTATGTGATGACCACCGGATCTGTAACAGCGACCAGTGCACTAGAGGTGGCCTTCGTCGGTCTTGATGTCGGCTCAACCGCCAAGTTGCCGGGAAAGAGCCCCCGCCATACCTGGCTATCTGGTGCGATAATCTTGGACGGCCTTATGCCGGTTAGCTCCGAAGTCTGGCCATCAGCATACTCAAATTCAATCCGGAATGAGATTGAGTCGACGGCTGCCGGCCAATCAAGAAACCGAGCATAGCTGCCTAGTTCGCTGCTGCGCCCTTCAGCACCGTAAAGATGAGGAGAAACAACGACTGACAGAGCTGCGCTCCCGTCACGCACGTGATTTGGCAGGGCCGTCCAAACGATCGCCGTGTTAGGATCCACTGTTCCCACCCCCTAGGCTGCAAATGCCTGTGAGTATTCTTTCCAATCTGCGAAACTGACCTGACCGGATAGCAACGAGCCATTCGCCCTTTGTGTTTCCCGATGCGCGTTTGACTCGCTGGTGACGCTCATTATCGTTTTCGCATCGTGTGCCGTACTGGAGCCTTGGAATTGTTGCGTGTACGTGACAGTGAATTCGCGACGAAAGAATCCTATCTTCACGCTGTAGGAACAACTGGTTGTCCCCCACATCGATGTCTCGCCGCCACTGCTACGTGCATTAAGGGAGACCAATATCTCTATTGAAATCGAGATGAAGCCTAAAGCCGTTACGCATCCGCCCGCCCGCACGTACGCACTAAAAAGAATTTCACTGGAATCCGGGCGACCGGCTGCCGTAACGCTTCTGGACTTATAGCAAACGCCCCCCAATACGTAGACGGTGCCCTGTGCGACACCGCCGAAATTTAGTGACTTGTAGGCACCGAATTCGATAGCGGCTTCTATCGCGCGGATTCTTTGTGCGTCCACCTCGATGGCGAAGAAACAAGTACCTGCAAGTACTCCGATACCTACGATACACGGCGCATCGCACGTAGAGAAATCAAAACGAAATATAATCGGCTGCTTGTGAAACGATAGCCTGCACGAGTTTGTAATTAGAAGTTGTTCAAGGCTGAACGCTCCCATCTGTAGAGGCGGGATTGTCAGAGGTGGTACGGAGATGGTTACTCCGTCGGGCTGCACATCCACCTTCAAACCGAGAGCGTTGTCCCCGTCCAAAAAGCTAAGGAATGAGCGCAAGGTATTTACGAACTCAAGAATTGCTCCTTTAAAATCAACTGTCTCAATATCGATATCGAACGCGGTTTTTTGACCGGTGCCGGATGTAAATGTCACGCTTCGAAAATGAACGACAAACCCTATGCCACCGTAGACTACGTTAACCTTGAATGCCTCAAGCGCACCATGCATTGAGAACTTCGGTTCGACACCGTCGGTCAGCCACGCGTAGCCGCCGCCTTGTATAGTAAGGCGTGTTCCGTCTCGTACCTCAAAAATTGGATCGGCCTCCGGCCAATTTTTCAGTGACCGGGTTTCCCAATTAAGATAGTAGCTGATCTGCGCTGGAACCTCACCCCCCTCGGTCAATAACGAAACGGTGGCAGGAACTTCAGCACCAAATCCGAGACGCATCGCCGATACGATCTGCCCTAAAGGAATGCTGAGAACGGTTGCATTTGGATCAAAGAAACTCAGTGGGTCGAAGCTCGGCAATCCGGCAGTTGCCATTGCTGACGGTAGGTTCCCAGCGGGGATAATTGCCGCATTCACCGCGCCGTAGAGGCGAGACAGTGCATCGATATTTGGCGTCGGCGCCACAATGCCACCGGAGCGGTCTGTGGCATCGTGAAAATTCGCTTGGGGCTTCGTGGATCTGCTGATCGCTGCGAAAAGTTCTGCGGTATTGCCGATTTCTTCAGGATCAACCGGACGGAACCAAGCGGTCCCGCTGCCGCCCGGTGCCAATTTGTTAATCGCGGGTACACGCGCCTCAATTTCATCAATACGTGGCCGGAATGGCGGCGGACGACCACCGCCCTCGTAGGGTATGCAACTGGTGGGATTGCCTGGTGCGGTATATGGCAGCAATTCACCATTGAGGGCGATCGTCAGAGTTTCAAGTTCGGTGTCGCCTTTCTGACGGCTGCGTCCTACAGCGAGGGTCTGGCCGCTTGCTTGCCGGTATCTCTCGGTTGCTGCGGCGTCGTAGGCCGGCCATACGTCGGCGAGGATCTTCACGATCTGGGGCTGCCCACCGTCATCCTGTTCGGCTGCTGCCACGACTACTAACGGGGCAGTAAACTCTTGCACGTTGCCCGCCCAATCGATGGTCCGAACTCGAAATTCGTGGTGGCGGCCGCAGACAGTTGGCCAGAATGCTTTACTCTTCCAGGTCGCGATTCCCCCACCACCGACCTCATCCGGATCGTCCAAATTCGGAGTACGATCGTCAAGGATCGTAATAACGCGAAACGGAAGCAAAGGATTTTCCGTAGGATCTGGGAAGCGCCGTTCCCGTTCCTTGATTGCTACGAACGTGTGTTGCCGAAGATATGCTGTGTAGATTTCTTCGTTGTTATTTCCGAACGGAAACGTTTCGGGCTTGCGGACGGTCTCTGTAACAAGCGTCACTTGGTGACCAAATGGATACAAATATGCCCGCCGTACAATCTTGGCCCGCTGGTCGCGACCCATCGTGATGGATTGCTCCCACTTCTCAAGGGTCGTAAATGACCGACCCGGCGCTTGCGGCCATATTCCCTCCACCCTCAACCACGCACCGTAGGAAGACAGCATCAACAGGTCCGCCTTTGCCGGCTCGGCGCAGACGGTGGAATCGTGGGTCAGTCTTACAATCTCATGCCTGTCGATCCTCGTCAGCGAGGTACGAAAAGGCAAACGAGCTACTGCGGGATCAGTGTTTGCGTCCACTTTGCCGAAGTCCGGCGACCAAACCGCGACAAGACGGCTGCGTGGATCACCATATCGCAATATCTGGCGTGCTCGATTTGGTATGCCCAGCCGCGTGTGCCATAGCTCGGTGCGCCCGTGATGAACGACGGGGCTTGCGGCGTGATCCCATGTCGCCTCTCCGTCGACGCTCAGATGCAATCTATACGGAACCTCGATTGCCGTGCGATTCCATTCTGGCTCCGCGATACCATTTGTGTGACGGGCGGCTGGAACGCGCTCGAGCAGCCAATCTCTCCAATCCAGGAGGCCCTCCATGGTGAATGGAATACTGCGAACCGTTGGCGGTATCCGAAACACCAATCGGCTTTCGCCAGCAATCCGCGACCTGATCGGAGGAGGATCAACGGGACTCGCACCCGGTCCACATTCCGTGTCCTTTTCGTAGAATGCTTCCTCCGCTATGTGCTGTGGTGGGAATGTAATAATGACGAAGGACGGCCCGATAGTATTCACTTGGCGAAGTTCAGCCTGGCTATTGTGTCGCTCGATCCGCAGATTGACGAAGTCATAGCCGAGGACCAGCAGGTCCTCCGGTCTGCGCACGGAGATCGAAAAATCAACGAGGCGGACGCCGTCATCTGTGCAGTGCGAACAGTCAGCTTCCTCCAAGGATGAACCGCTGGATTTCACTGCCTCCAGGTGGAACGAAAGGTTGCCGCGTCGAACCTCCCTAATTTCGGCCGCTGCGCCTTCTATCGGAGCCCATGTCTTAATGATCGACGGCGCACACGAAAATCCAACCACCTTTCCGTTGGCGACCGACAACTCAAATTCGCGATCGGGGTTGCGCCCGCCCACCCCGACAAGGACCTCATCACCTGCAAGCCACGCTACGTCGGGGTGAAACGCGGCAAGCAGGGAACTAACCTGCTTGTCATCCTGCGTTCCAATTGCGAGTGCTGGCCGGCACAGTTTTAGTCTAAAGATTTCCCCCGCCGAGTCGCGGAGAGTCCCTGACGGCTGGACCGTCACGCATGCGTCTGCGCGATCGGAGGTGACTAGGAGTCCTGATACCAGCCGTCCTCTATCGTCGACTGACGTCTCAAGCTGAGCCGCGTCGAAAGAATGCTCCCCGCATTCAACGAGTCCTCCCATCGCCCTTAAAAGCACGTCCTTAAGCGGCCATGCCATGTCCTGACGGACGAAGATAAATCGCGCACCTGGCAGGCTCCTGCGTTCGAGTAGACGCAGTGCATCTCCCGCAACTGGACCAAACCGTACGGCGTTTGACTTCAGCCCATTGCTTCGGTCAACGTCGAAATTTGACAAGCCGTTCGCCTCAAAAGTCCAATCTGGGAAAAAGGCAATCTTGAGCGGACGCTTGATTTGAATTGGGCCGCTCGCCGTTTGGAATTCTATAGCCTCGCCCGACGCGGCAGAAGTCAAGCCACTGTCTAGCCAATCTTGCAGATCGCCAACGAAACTACATTTGAGCCAAGGGAACTCGAAACGACTCTGCCACCGTCCCGCCACTTGCTTGAAATCGCATAGCGCATCGAAGCGGAGGTCGGTGCCCGCCAAGATCGCGTTTCTCAGATGCGCTCGGACGCGTTGGTCTCCCATTTCAACGTGCAGACTGGGGTTCCCGCTGAAAAGCGCGACGTCCATTTGCCAAAGAATATTTGACCGGGAGCAGATCGACAGGGACCGTCCGTTCCATTTGAAACTTAATCGGTCCGGCGAGAGCAAATCTCGAAGTTCTTCATTCAGTGCCAACGGCGCGGCAAAAGATCCGAGTAGGACCGAGCGACGCGTCACGCCCCGTTTCGTAACGGCGTCGGGTTTTTGTTGTTCTGAATTGCCTTCCGACCGGTATCGGTGATGAAACCATGCCCAATTTAGCATGCCGCTACCCCCCAGCTTTGGACCAGCTTAGTCCTAACCGCGTCGCGCTGGAAGGTGATATTTGTCGTTATCTTGTGCCGGAGGGTATGGCGAGTACTACGTTGCTAAAAGGACCATCCTTTGTGCGGGTGGTCTGAATTGAACCGAACTCATTTCCGAAAGCGCTTCGTCCACCGGCCGCCAGTAGCGGCGCCGTCTTCGCCTGTTCGGCAGTCATAGCTTCCGGTGCTGGCCCGCCAATGCTCAGAGAACACTCTCCTGCGCCCGCCTGTCACTTGGCGGTGCGGCCTTCGGACCGACCATAAAGCGATGTATCTCGCTGGCGACATTATCGGCGGCTGCAATCAAGACAGCGTCGAGGTGATGGACATAGCGGCTCGTGATAGTGCTCGAAGAGTGGCCAAGCATAGCCGCGATGGTCGGCTCCGAATAACCAAGGTCCCCGGCTACGGAAGCGAAGGAATGCCGCAAAGTATGGGGCGTGACACCTTCAAGCTTTGCACGCTTCGCAATCCGCAGCCAACCCTTAGGCATTCCGCCGAACGCCTCACCATTCCTGGCGGGCCGCAACACGAACCTGCAGTCTACGTCTCGTTTCACAACCGCGATGATTTCAAACGCAGCCTTGCCGATGGGTCGGATCGATGCGCCTTCTTTGCTGTCCTCAAGACGAAAGCATCCGGCACCTTGATCAACTTCACTCCATTTGAGCTTCACGACCTCGCCGAGACGGCATCCGGTCAGAGCAAGAAGCCACGCCCCATGCAAAGCTTGTTCGAGTTCTCCGTCCACCTGAAGACCTGCAAGAGCAGCGCCGAGTTGGCGATACTCCTCCTCGGTCAGACGACGTTGACGGTGCTTGTCCGCTGGTCGCCTCACGCCTTCGGCTGGATGCAACTCAATGATCCCTTCGGAAATCGCAAACGAGAGGATGCCGCCGAGCAAGCCCGCTGTCCGCGCGGCCGTGCCAAGGCCTCCTCTGACGATCGACTTACCCCGCTTCTTGCCAGTCTTCTCCACGACCGCCGTCTTGCCGCTCGCCACATCGCGGATAAAGCGATTGATATCAGCCGACCGCAAATCTCGGACCCGCTTCGCGCCGAGCAACGGCACTATGTGGCGGCGGATTCGTCCACGATCGGTATACAGCGTGCTGGACTTCTTCGGTCTGTTTGCCTTTCCTAGAATCAGACCTCTTTCGGTCGCGTCTAAGTAGCGATCGCACAGCTCTTTCACCGTAAGTGACGTACGTTTTGAGTTTCGTTCCTCTGCTGGATCTTCCCCTTTGAGCGTCTCGCCAAGGTTTGTGATAGCCAGCTTCCGCGCTTGCTCAGTGGTGATCGTACCGTGGCGGCCGATCGTCATCCGACGACGGACGCCCGAGGAATTGCGATAGTCCACGAAATAGGTTCGACTCCCGCTCGGCTGGACGAAGACGCCAAACCCTTTCAGGTCGCTGCACCATACCGTGTACTGCCTCTCCCGCGGCAACGCTGCATCGACCACCGTCTTCGTTAGCTTCGCCATGGCTCCTCCCAAAACTCACCAAAAACTCACCAAAAAATCGAGCGAGACAGCGAATTGCGTCGTGGGAGAGTGTGCCCATGATGCTGGATTATGTCAACGATTTCATGCAGTTCTCGTACTGCTGCGAGCAACCTCGCATTCTATCGAACGGTGCTGCTTTGCCCTCCGAAGGCAGAGGTCACAGGTTCGAATCCTGTCGGGTGCGCCAGTTTCAACATAAATATCAGGTGGTTAGGTGAGAATGGTTTTGGCGAGTGTCTCAACGCCTACTCGGTATCAGTAGACCATTTCGCTTTAGCGCGTTCGGCTTCCGCCGCGCAGCAATCACAGCGTCACCGGCGAATGGCAAAGCACCCCTCCGAAAATGGTCGAGCGTTCTTTGCCACAGGGCCGGTAACCAGAAAGTTTGCAATCGATCCGCCATGTCACACCCTGGCGCCCGATCACTTGCCTGTCGCCGCTGGCCGAGACGGATCGTTTCTTGGCGTTCACCACGGGCGAAGAAATGCGAAAGGCTGGTATCCGGTTGACGGTCGGAAAAGCGCGCTTGCGCCAGTTGCGCGGTCCTCATTAGACGGTTTCGAGCCGGCTGAACCGAACGGGGATGAGCTTCCGAGTCTTGAGTTGCCCTGCCACATCCTTGTCGATAACAGTCAGAAACTGTACGTCTTCAGACACCAAAGGCAGAACCAGACGTCCCCCTGGCTTGAGCTGCTCCAGCAAAGCCGGCGGCGTCCGCTCAGCGGCTACGCTAACCAGGATCTTGTCGAATGGGGCGTGCTCGAGCCAACCGCGAGACCCGTCTCCGACACGAATGGCGACATTCGAGAAGCCAAGGCCCTGCAGCAGGG
>NZ_AYWO01000045.1 GCF_000502955.1 Mesorhizobium sp. LNHC252B00
CGGGCCTTGCTCATGCAAAGCTACGATTCACTCAACAAAATCAATTATTTGCCGTTTGTGGACGGAAACTAGCCTAGGCGGTCTTGCGAATCGGCTGGCGAGATCCGGACTGTTCTTGCGAAGTCAGTTCTCCGGCAGTGACCAATCGGTTGCGGCCATTTCTTTTGCCGATATACATCAGCCGGTCGGCGAGCGCGACCAGGGCATCCGAATCGGCGGCGTCCACAGGATACATGGCGATACCGACGGTGCAGCCGATCTGGATGGCGCTATCCGGCGCCGGGATTTTGATCTGCAGCCTTTCCAGGATGCGCTCGGCGACCCGCACCGCCTTTTGCCGCGCGAGATCCGGCTCTCCCGAAAACAGGAAGGCGAACTCATCGCCACCAAGCCGCGCCACGAAATCGTCACTGCGCAAGATGGAGCGAAGGTTCTTCGATACGCGCTGCAGCAGTGCGTCGCCGGCCTCGTGGCCGAGCGTGTCGTTGACTTGCTTGAACCGGTCGAGGTCGATGAACAGAAGACCGGCCGCCTCGCCGGTGGCGCCACAGCGGGCGACCACCGATTTCAGTTCATCGTGGAAGGCGCGCCGGTTGGGCAAGTCGGTCAATGCATCGTGGTTGGCCGAATGGTCGCTCTGCAGCTTCGCCAGTTCGATCTCCCGCTTTTGCACGGACAGTTCCTCGTTGGCTGCCTTCAGATCCAGCAGCAGCTGGGAATTGAGGTCCTCGACAACCTTGCGGTCGCTGATGTCGACGACGAAACCTTCCAGGAATTCGAGTTTCCCGGTGTCGTCCCAGACACCGCCGCCGATCTCGCGCACCCATAGCGGTTCGCCGACCTGCGGGACGATGCGATAGTCGACGTTCCAGTTGCAGCGCGCCTCGAGCGCGCCGTCGACGGCGGCATAAACGGCGGCGAGATCATCCGGATGGATGGCCGAGACATAGTCACGCACCGCGTTGTGAATGAAATCGCTCGGCCAATAACCGCTGACGGTGAAAATGCCGTCGCTGATGTAGAGCATGGTATAGGACGCATCGTTGCGACAGCGGTAGAGATAGCCGTCCATGCGGCCGGTGATGCTGAGAAGCGCATCCAGGCGTTCGTCCTGATAGGCCCCCTCGCCGACCACCGATGCTGGAACTCGATCATGCTTCATGGCCGCACCCCCGTTTTGGCGGTCTGAGCGAGCCGTAGATGCCATCACGGCACGTCGGCAGGACATTCCCTATATCAGCTGAATCTTATCAATCTCTTATGGCTGAGCGCCGGCGGCCGTCTGGACGCCGTCCTGTCCGAAAGCCAGGTCGTCGGCTTTTCGTCCGCGGCGCGGACCGTTCGTCAAGTCCCAGCCGTATATGCCGCGATCGCCGCCATGTTGACGATGTCCGAGTCCTTGGCATTCAGAGACACGATCTGCACAGGCTTGTTCAGCCCGACCAGCAGCGGGCCGATTACCGTCGAGCCGCCGAGTTCCTGCAGCATCTTGGTCGAGATCGAGGCCGAGTGGAACGCCGGCATGATCAGCACATTGGCCGGGCCGGTCAGCCGGATGAACGGATATTGCGCCATTGCGCGGGCGTTGAGCGCGACATCGGCGGCCATTTCGCCGTCATACTCGAAATCGACGCGACGCTTGTCGAGGATGCGCACGGCTTCCTGGACGCGTTCGGAGCGCTCGCCCTGCGGATGGCCGAAGGTCGAATAGGCAAGCATGGCAAGCCTCGGCTCATAGCCCATGCGGCGGGCGAAGCCTGCCGCCTCCTCGGCGATGTCGGCGATCTGCTCGGCGTTCGGCATATCGTGCACGGCGGTGTCGGCGACCAGCACGGTCCTGCCCCGTGCCAGCACGATCGAGACGCCGATGACGCGGTGGCCGGGCCTGGCATCGATGACGCGGCGGATGTCGTCGAGCGCGGTGGAATAGTTGCGGGTCACGCCCGTGACGATACCGTCGGCATCACCCAACGCCACCATGCAGGCGGCGAAGTGGTTGCGGTCGTTGTTGATCAGCCGCTGGCAGTCGCGGAACAGGAAGCCTTTGCGCTGCATGCGCTCGTAGAGGTAATCGGTGTAGACGCCGTTGCGGCGCGACAGCCGTGCATTGATGATCTCGATGCCTTGCTTGTTGAGGTCGATGCCGGCGAGCTTGGCGTTGTCCTTGATGACGTCGTCGCGACCAAGCAGGATGGCGGTGCCGAGCTTCTGGTTCACATAGGAGACGGCGGCGCGCATCACCTGTTCCTCCTCGCCCTCGGCGAAGACGATGCGCTTGGGCTGGCGGCGCACACGGTCGTAGATGCGCTGCAAGGTCGAGGCGATCGGGTCACGGCGGGCTGACAGTTCCTGCGCGTAGCGGTCGAGATCGAGGATCGGCTTGCGGGCGACGCCTGAATCCATCGCCGCCTTGGCCACCGCAATCGGAATGGCCGAGATAAGGCGCGGGTCGAACGGCACCGGGATGATGTAGTTGGGGCCGAATTTCGGCCGGTTGCCCTGATAGGCGGCGGCGACGTCGTCGGGCACGTCCTGGCGCGCAAGCGCCGCAAGTGCCTGCGCGGCGGCGATCTTCATATCGTCATTGATGGTGGTGGCCCTGACATCCAGCGCACCGCGGAAGATGTAGGGGAAGCCGAGCACGTTGTTGACCTGGTTAGGATAGTCGGAACGCCCGGTCGCCATGATGGCGTCGGTCCGGATCTCGGCCACTTCCTCCGGCGTGATCTCCGGGTCGGGATTGGCCATGGCGAAAATGATCGGGTTCTTGGCCATGGACCGCAACATTGCGGTGGTGAGCGCACCCTTGGCGGAAAGGCCAAGGAAGACATCGGCGCCGTCGAGCGCCTCGGCGAGGCTGCGTGCCTCGGTCTTGACCGCATGCGCCGATTTCCACTGGTTCATGCCTTCGGTGCGGCCTTGAAAGACCACGCCCTTGGTGTCGCACAAAATGATGTTTTCGGGCGTGAAGCCCATCGCCTTCATCAATTCGATGCAAGCGATGCCGGCGGCACCGGCGCCGTTGCAGACCATCTTGGTGGTCTTCATGTCGCGGCCGGTGACCTCCAGCGCGTTGATCAGGCCGGCGGACGAGATGATGGCCGTGCCGTGCTGATCGTCGTGAAAGACCGGGATGTCCATCAATTCGCGCAGCCGCTGCTCGATGATGAAACACTCAGGCGCCTTGATGTCCTCGAGATTGATGCCGCCGAAGGACGGGCCGAGGAACCGCACGCAGTTGATGAACTCGTCGGCGTCCTCGGTATCGACCTCGAGATCGATGGAATCGACATCGGCGAAGCGCTTGAACAGCACCGCCTTGCCTTCCATCACCGGCTTGGAGGCGAGCGCGCCGAGATTGCCGAGGCCGAGAATGGCGGTGCCGTTGGAGATGACGGCGACCATGTTGCCGCGCGTCGTGTAGTCGAAGGCGCGGCTGGGGTCCTCGGCGATGGCGAGAACCGGAACCGCGACACCAGGCGAATAGGCGAGACTCAGATCGCGTTGCGTTGCCATCGGCTTGGTGGCGACGACTTCCAGCTTGCCGGGGCGGCCCATGGCGTGGAATTCGAGCGCTTCCTGCGCGCTGACGGACGGACCGTTGTTCTCGGTTTTCCTGGCCATGATGTTCTTGATTTCCTCGCCGGTGCAGCACCTCGTTGAGGCGGGTGCTTTGTTTCGATCCGAATTAAGACCACGCGCCGCCGCGTGTAAACCGCCAGCGCTTGGGAATCGCGGATCGTCCGGGAAATTGCGAACACCCGGCAGCCCGGTAGTCCCCTGTTTTTCGAAGCCCCGGCATTAAATCGTGCGATCACATCTGCTAGCGTGCCGTGCATGAACATGCATACTCCGAACGAGCCGGACGCCCCCGAGGCCATGACGCCGTTGCCGACCGCCGGCGCCACGCCGATGATAGAGCAGTTCATCGAGATCAAGGCGGCGAACCCGGATTCGCTGCTGTTCTACCGCATGGGCGATTTCTACGAGCTGTTCTTCGACGACGCCGAGAAGGCGAGCCGGGCGCTGGGCATCGTGCTGACCAAGCGCGGCAAGTATCAAGGGCTCGACATTCCAATGTGTGGCGTGCCGGTGCATGCGGCCGACGACTATCTGCAGAAGCTGATCGGCCAGGGATTTCGCGTTGCCGTCTGCGAGCAGATCGAGGATCCGGCCGAGGCGAAGAAACGCGGCTCGAAATCCGTGGTGCGCCGCGACGTGGTGCGGCTGGTGACGCCTGGCACCATCACCGAGGACAAATTGCTGGCGCCGTCGGAATCAAGTTTTCTGATGGCCTTGGGGCGGGTGAAGGGTGGAGGGACCGATCACGCCTTTGCGTTGGCCTGGATCGACATCTCGACCGGCGCCTTCCGCGTCACCGACACCACCGCCGACCGGCTGCTGGCCGACATCTTCCGTGTCGATCCGCGTGAGCTGATCGTCGCCGAGCCAGTGTTTTACGATCCGGAGCTGAAGCCGGTGTTCGACGTGCTCGGCCGCGTCGCCAGCCCGCAGCCGCCGTCGCTGTTCGATTCGGCATCGGCCACCGGGCGCATCGCCCGTTTCTTCGACGTGGCGACGCCGGACTCCTTTGGCGCCTTTTCGCGCGCCGAACTGTCGGCGATCTCCGGTGCCATTGCCTATGTCGAAAAGACGCAGAAGGCCGAGCGGCCGCCGCTGTCGCGGCCGGAGCGTGAGGAGCAGGGTTCGACCCTGTTCATAGATCCGGCGACGCGCGGCAACCTCGAACTGCTGCGCACGCTCTCCGGCAGCCGCGAGGGCTCGCTGTTCAAGGCGATCGACCGCACGGTGACCGGTGGCGGTGCAAGGCTGCTCGCCGACCGGCTGATGGCGCCGCTGACCGACCCGGCGGCGATCGGCGCCAGGCTGGATTCAGTGTCGTTCTTCCGCTCCGAAACGCGGCTCTGCCAGGCGGTGCGATCGAGCCTGAAGAGCGTTGCCGACATGCCGCGGGCACTATCCAGGCTGGCGCTCAACCGCGGCGGCCCGCGCGATCTCGGCGCGCTGCGCGCCGGTTTCGAGGCGGCAGGCGCGATCGCCGAAATCTTTGCCGCGACCGCCCTGCCCCAGGAGCTCACGGCGGCACTGGCCGCCATTCAGGCGCTGCCTCAGGCGCTGGCCCAGCACCTGACGCAGGCGCTTGGCGAGGAACTGCCGCTGCTGAAGCGCGACGGCGGCTTCGTGCGCGGTGGCTACCACCCGGATCTCGACGAGATGCGGGCGCTGCGCGACGAATCGCGAAAGGTGATCGCCGGGCTGGAGCGTTCGCTGATCGAAGAGACCGGCATCCGCTCGCTGAAGATCCGGCACAACAATGTGCTTGGCTACTACATCGAGGTGACCGCCAATCACCATGCGATCATGACCGGTAGCGACGGCGCCAAGGCGCGCTTCATCCACCGGCAGACCATGGCCAACGCCATGCGCTTCACCACGACCGAACTCGCCGAACTGGAGACCAAGATCGCCAATGCCGCAGACCGGGCGCTCAGCATCGAGCTAGCCGCCTTCGACGCGCTGACGGCGGAAGCGGTCGGCGAGGCGCAAAAGATCCGCGCCGGCGCCGATGCGCTGGCCGTGCTCGACGTGTCGGCGGCACTCGCGCTTTTGTCGGAAAGCGAAGCCTGGTGCCGGCCGGTGGTGGATTCGAGCTTGGCTTTCGAGATTGCGGGCGGGCGGCATCCGGTGGTCGAGCAGGCGCTGCGCCGCTCCGGCGAAGGCCCGTTCGTCGCCAACGACTGCGACCTGTCGCCGGAAGGCAGCGCCAGGAACGGCGCGATCTGGCTTTTGACCGGTCCCAATATGGGCGGCAAGTCGACGTTCCTGCGGCAGAACGCGCTGATCGCCATCCTGGCCCAGACCGGCTCCTTCGTGCCGGCGACATCGGCACATGTGGGCGTCGTCGACCGGCTGTTCTCGCGCGTCGGCGCCTCGGACGATCTGGCGCGCGGCCGCTCTACATTCATGGTCGAGATGGTCGAGACGGCGGCGATCCTCAACCAGGCCGGTGAACGGGCGCTGGTCATCCTCGACGAGATCGGCCGCGGCACCGCCACTTTCGACGGCCTGTCGATCGCCTGGGCGGCCGTCGAATACCTGCACGAGAAAAACCGCTGCCGGGCAATCTTCGCTACCCATTTCCACGAGATGACGTCGCTCGCCGGCAAGCTGGCGCGATTGCACAACGTCACCATGCGGGTCAAGGAATGGGAAAACGACGTCGTCTTCCTGCACGAGGTCGGCAAGGGCGCCGCCGACCGTTCCTACGGCGTGCAGGTGGCGCGGCTGGCCGGCCTGCCCGAAGCGGTGGTCGACCGGGCCAAGGAAGTGCTGCACCAGCTCGAAGAAGGCGAGGTCTCAGGCAAGACCAACCGGCTGGTCGACGATCTGCCGCTGTTTTCGGTGGCGGTGAAGCGCGAAGCGCCGAAGCCGGTGAAAAGTGATGCGCTGGGTGCAGCGCTGGGCGAGATCAATCCTGACGAGATGACGCCAAGGGAGGCGCTGGAAGCGCTTTACCGGCTGAAGGGGCTGGCGGGCAAGTAGTCAGATCATCTCCAGGCCGCGCTTGCGCGTCGGCGGCGGGAAGGTGCGGTCGAGATCGGCGAGATCTTCGCCCGTAAGCTTGATGTCGAGTGCAGCGACATTCTGGCGGACGTGCTGCTGGCGGCTGGCTTTCGGAATGGCGATGACGCCCTCCTGGTGCATCACCCAGGCCAAGGCGATCTGTGCGGCCGTGGCGTTGTGGCGGGCGGCAATTGCGTCGAGCCGGGCATTGCGCGCCAGCGCGCCCTGCTCGACCGGCGAATAGGCCATCAAAGGGATGCCGCGCTGCCGACTCCAGGGGGCGAGATCGAATTCGAGGCCACGCCGGACCAGATTGTAGAGCACCTGGTTGGTCTGGACGTTGCCGCCATCTGGCAGGCCGACCAGTTCTTCCATCTCGTCGGCGTCGAAATTGCTGACGCCCCAGTGGCGGATCTTGCCGTCCTCTTTCAAGGCCTCGAAGGCCGCGACCGTCTCGGTCAGCGGCACGCCGCCGGGCCAATGCAGCAAATAGAGATCGATGCGGTCGGTGCGCAGGCGTTTCAGGCTGTTTTCGCAGGCGCGCTGCACGCCCTCGCGCGAAGCGTTTGATGGTAGAACCTTTGAAACCAGGAAGGTCTCGTCGCGGCGCCCGGCAATAGCCTCGGCCACCACCTCCTCGGCGCGGCCGCCGGCATACATTTCAGCGGTGTCGATCAGTGTTATGCCGAGGTCGAGGCCGAGCTTGAGAGCATTCACTTCATCGGTGAGGCGGCTGATATCCTCACCCATCTTCCATGTCCCCTGACCAAGCACCTGAACGGCTTCGCCAGACGGCAATTTGGTGGTTCTGATGATCGATGGCATGACAAGCTCCAGTGGGGCCGGATCGCATCACAGGCTGGGCGAGAAATCCAGAGGCGTTCTCGATTGCCTTGGCGATTGCCTGAAGCTTACTTCACCGGGTGGGCGGCGAGCCATGCCTGCATCTGCTTGATCTCGGCTTGCTGGGCGGCGATGACGCCTTCGGCGAGCTTGCGGATTTCCGGATCCTTGCCATTGGCAAGCACGACCTTGGCCATGTCGATGGCACCTTGATGGTGCGGGATCATGCCCTTGACGAAATCGACGTCGGCATTGCCGGTGTACTCGGACGCCATCATGTCGGTGTGCATCTTGTCCATCGCCGCCTTGTAGCCTTCCGTCGAAGGGCTAGTCGCCGCGCCCGTCGCCATGGCGCCCATGTCGTGTTTCATCTCTTCGCTCTGCGCCGGAACGCTTTCGAGGAAGACGGCAACCAGCATTCCGGCCGCCATCAGCAAAAGCACGATTTTCTTAGCCAAGGTCATTCCTGGTCTCCTGTTGATTGGTTTTCGTATTTGGGGGCTTGGATCAGAGTTTCAATGTTCTGAGCCGCAGGGCGTTTGATATCACCGACACCGAGGACAGGCTCATCGCCGCCGCCGCCAGCATCGGCGACAACAGCGTGCCCGTGAGCGGATAGAGCACGCCGGCAGCGACCGGCACGCCAAGCACGTTGTAGAGGAAGGCAAAGAACAGGTTCTGGCGGATGTTGCGGATCGTCGCCTGGGCCAGCGTGCGGGCCCGCACGATGCCATTGAGGTCGCCCTTGACCAAGGTGATGCCGGCGCTTTCGACGGCGACATCGGCGCCGGTGCCCATGGCGATGCCGACATCGGCCGCGGCAAGCGCGGGTGCGTCGTTGACGCCGTCGCCGGCCATGGCGACGCCCGCGCCTTTTGCGCGCAGTTCCTCAACGAGGCCCGCCTTCTGTTCCGGCAACAGGCCGGCGCGAACCTCGTCGATGCCGAGGCTCCTGGCAATGGCGTTGGCCGTACGCTCATTGTCGCCGGTCGCCATGATGATCCTCAGGCCGCTGCCATGCAGCGCCTTGATCGCCTCGGCGGTGGTCGCCTTGACCGGATCGGCGACAGCGACAATGCCGCCCAGTTTCTTGCCGACGGCGACGAACATCGCCGTCTTGCCTTCCGCCTGCAGCGTCTCGGCCTGAGCCGAGATGGATGCGGTGTCGATGCCGATATCGGCCATCATCGCGGCATTACCGAGCGCGACCTTCTTTCCCGATACGGTGCCGGAGACGCCCTTGCCGGTGACCGCCTCGAAGCCGCTGGCATCGGCGACGGCTATGCCGCGCGTAGCGGCGCCTTCGACGATGGCTTCGGCCAGCGGATGCTCCGACCCCTTCTCCAGGCCTGCGGCAAGCGCCAGCAATTCGTCTTCGGAAAAGCCCTTTGCCGCAACGACATCGGTTAGTTTCGGCCGGCCTTCGGTCAGCGTACCCGTCTTGTCGACAATCAGCGTGTCGACGGAGGCGAAGCGTTCGAGTGCCGCGGCTTCCTTGATCAGTACACCGGCGTGCGCCCCACGCCCGGTGGCCGTCATGATCGACATCGGCGTGGCGAGGCCGAGCGCACAGGGGCAAGCGATGATCAGCACCGACACCGCCGAGACGATGGCAAAGATCAGGCTGGGCTCGGGTCCGAACATGGCCCAGGCGACGAAAGCGGCAATCGCGATGAGGACGACGGCCGGGACAAAGTAGAAGGAAACGCGATCGGCCAGCCCTTGAATCGGGGCGCGCGAGCGTTGCGCCTTGGCGACGAGCTCGACGATGCGCGCCAGCGTCGTCTCGGAGCCGATCCGCTCGGCGCGCATGATCAGCGAACCGTTCTTATTGAGCGTGCCGCCGGTCAAGGCATCGCCTTCAGTCTTTTCGACCGGCAACGGCTCGCCCGTGATCATCGATTCGTCTATCGAGGAACGGCCCTCCAGCACGATGCCGTCGACCGGCACCGCGTCGCCGGGACGAATGCGCAGGCGATCGCCGGCCTTGACCGCATCAAGCGACACATCGCTTTCGGAACCGTCGGCGGCGAACAGCCGCGCGGTCTTGGGTGCGAGATCGAGCAAGGCACGGATTGCCGAGCCGGTCTTTTCACGCGCGCGCAATTCCAGCACCTGGCCAAGGAAGACCAGCGCGACGATGACGGCGGCAGCCTCGAAATAGACCGGCACGGCACCGCCATGGCCGCGGAACTGATGCGGAAAAATGTCCGGAAACAGCGTCGCGACGACGCTGTAGAGATAGGCAGCACCTACACCTAGCGAGATCAGGGTCCACATGTTGGGGCTGCGGTTGAGGATCGAATCCCAGCCACGATGAAAGAAGGGCAGCGCCGCCCACAGCACGACGGGACTGGCCAGCGCCAGCTCCAGCCAGACCATCGTCCGCTCGTCGATAAAGGCCTGGAACGTCAGGCCGAGCATTGGCGCCATGGCGACGATCAGCAACGGCACAGACAGTGCGGCACTGACCCAGAACCGCCTGGTGAAATCGACCAGTTCGGGATTTGGCCCTTCATCGCCTGTCGGGACGCCCATCGGCTCCAGCGCCATGCCGCAGATCGGGCAGGAGCCGGGCTTGTCGCGGATGATTTCGGGGTGCATCGGGCAGGTGTATTGCGTGCCCTTGGGCATCGCCTGGGGCGCCGGCCTGTCGCCGAGATATTTTTGCGGCTCCGCTTCGAATTTCGCTTGGCAGCCAGCGGAACAGAAGTAGAAGCCCTGACCTTCGTGGCGGACGAAGTGCCTGGCTGTCGCACGGTCGACGCTCATGCCGCAGACCGGATCGGTGGCAGTCAGGAATTTTTCCGGCTCGGCGACGAATTTCGTGCGGCAGCCTTGACTGCAGAAATGATAGAGATGGCCATCATGCTCGGACGTCGGCTTGCCGGCGGCCGGGTCGACGGTCATGCCGCAGACCGGATCGCGGACGACGGCCTGTGCGGCAGGTGCTTCGCGGTTTGCCGAACAGCAGCCGCCATGCGCGTGATGATCGTGATCGGAATGCGTCATGCGAAAATGCCTCTAAGGGTCGGTGGGTGACGCGGAGATAGGGCTTCCAGTAACTGGAAGGTCAAGGGGTTAAATTTCTTCATCTCGTTGCGGGTGGATGCCAAGCACGCTTGAGCGAGAGCGGGCTCGTATTTCCGCCCCATACCCAGCGCCGCGAAAACGCGCTATAGACGCCGCCGAAAAGGCAAGGCCGACCTGGACATATGGCAAGAATCTCCCTGAAGCTCGACGAACTGATCGATGGCGAAGCCTTGCGACGCGAGATGACCGCGCTGACTGCGGCCAAGGCAGGCGACGGCTCCGCACAGACGGCGCGCAGCGGTGTGCTCCATCTGCTCAAGGGGCGGCTGGCAGACGGGCGCGCCATTGCCGAACGGATGCTGCGGGACGACGGCGGCGGCAGCGCCTGCGCGGCGCGGCTGTCGCATCTCATGGACGAGATCATCCGGGCGCTCTACGATTTCGCCGTCACCCATGTCTACCGGGTCAAGAACCCGTCTTCGGCGGAGCGCATGGCCGTCGTCGCCGTCGGCGGCTATGGCCGCGGTACGCTGGCGCCCGGGTCCGACATCGACCTGTTGTTCCTGCTGCCCTACAAGCAGACGCCATGGGGCGAACAGACGGTCGAATACATACTCTACATGCTGTGGGATCTGGGGCTGAAGGTCGGCCACGCTACCCGCAATATCGACGAATGCGTGCGGCTGTCGCGCAACGACATCACGATCCGCACCTCGATCCTCGAAGCGCGGTTCCTGTGGGGCGAGGAAAAACTCTATGACGAGCTGATGCTGCGCTTCGACCATGAGGTGGTGCGCACGACCGGCCCCGAATATGTCCAGGCCAAGCTTGCCGAACGTGACGACCGTCATGCCAAGGCCGGTGAAAGCCGCTATCTCGTGGAGCCCAACGTCAAGGACGGCAAGGGCGGCCTGCGCGACCTGCAGACGCTGTTCTGGATCGGCAAATATTTCTACCGGGTGCGTACCGGCGAGGAACTGGTCGACAAGGGCGTCTTCACCGAGGGCGAATACCGGGAGTTCCTGAAGGCCGAGGATTTTCTGTGGGCGGTACGCTGCCATATGCATTTTCTCACCGGCAAGGCCGAGGAAAGGCTGCATTTCGACATCCAGCGCGAGATCGCCGAACGGCTCGGCTACACAACCCACCCCGGCCTATCGGCGGTCGAGCGCTTCATGAAGCACTATTTCCTCGTCGCCAAGGATGTCGGCGACTTGACCCGCATCTTCTGTGCCGCGCTCGAGGAGGAGCAGGCCAAGCACGTGCCGGGCTTCAACCGTATCTTCCTCACCTTCTCGCGACGCAAGCGCAAGCTGGCCGGCACGTCGGATTTCATCGTCGACAACCACCGCATCAACATCGCCGACGACCAGGTGTTCGAACGCGATCCGGTCAATCTTTTGAGGTTGTTCTGGTTTGCCGACAAGCACGGCCTTGAATTCCACCCCGATGCGCTGAAACTGCTGACCCGCTCGCTCGGCCTGGTCAACAAGTCGCTGCGGCGCGATGAGGAAGCCAACCGGCTGTTCCTCGACATCCTGACCTCGGACCGCAATGCCGAACTCAATCTGCGGCGCATGAATGAGGCCGGACTGCTCGGCAGACTGATCCCGGATTTCGGCAAGATCGTCGCCATGATGCAGTTCTCGATGTACCACCACTACACGGTGGACGAGCACCTGATCCGCTGCATCGGCGTGCTGGCCGAGATCGAGCGCGGCGACGGCGAAAAGGTCCATCCCCTCGCGCACACGCTGATGCCGGGGCTGAAGAAGAGCCGCGAGGCGCTCTATGTCGCCGTGCTGCTGCACGACATCGCCAAGGGCAGGCCGGAGGATCATTCCGAGGTCGGTGCCAGGATCGCCCGGCGCATCTGCCCGCATATGGGACTGTCTCCAGCCGATACCGAAACCGTTGCCTGGCTGGTCGAGAACCATCTAGTGATGTCGATGACGGCGCAGACCCGCGACCTCAACGACCGCAAGACCATCGAGGATTTCGCCGCGATCGTGCAGTCGGTCGAGCGGTTGAAGCTGCTTTTGGTCCTGACCGTCTGCGACATCAGGGGCGTTGGACCCGGTGTCTGGAACGGCTGGAAGGGCCAGTTGCTGCGCACGCTTTACTACGAGACCGAATTGCTTTTGACCGGCGGCTTTTCGGAAGTGTCGCGCGCTCAGCGCACGGCGGCGGCGCGCGAGCTTCTCGCCGAGGCACTCGCCAGTTGGCCGGACAAGGTCCGCAAGCGCTATGTCGGCCAACACTACGAGAACTACCTTTTGACCGTCGATCTCGCCGACCAGCTGCGCCATGCCGAGTTCATCCGCGAGGCCGATGTGGCGGGCAAGAAGCTCGCCACCATGGTCAAGACCCATCAGTTCGAGGCCGTGACCGAAATCACCGTGCTGGCGCAGGACCATCCCCGCCTGCTCTCGGTCATCGCAGGGGCGTGCGCCGGAGCCGGTGGCAACATCGTCGACGCACAGATCTTCACGACGTCGGATGGCCGCGCCCTGGACACCATCCTGATCTCGCGAGAATTCGACCGCGACGAGGACGAGCGCCGGCGTGCCGAGCGTGTCGGACGGCTGATAGAGGACGTGCTCTCAGGCAAGAGCTGGCTGCCGGAGATGATCGAGAAGCGCACCAAGCCGCGGCGCGGCTCCAAGGCATTCAAGATCCCGCCGCGCGCCGAAATCCGCAACACGCTGTCCAACCGCTTCTCGGTCGTCGAGGTCGAGGGCCTGGACCGGCCGGGCTTGCTGTCGGAGATCACCGGAACGCTTTCCGACCTGTCGCTCGATATCGCATCGGCCCACATCACCACCTTCGGCGAGAAGGTCATCGACACCTTCTATGTCACCGATCTCACCGGCCAGAAGATCGACAGCCCGGCTCGCATCGCCACCATCCGCAACCGGCTGGTGGCAACGCTCGAAGGCATCGTGCCCGAACGCGGCGGCAAGGCCAAGGCAGCGGCCGAGTGACCGCCACCATCACTTTGTCCTCATCCTGCAGGCAGTCTCCAAACGCATGAGCCTCGTCAAGAAATTCGCAACGGTCGCTTCCGGCACGCTGATGAGCCGCGCGCTCGGCTTCGGCCGTGAGATGCTGATGGCCGCAGCGCTCGGCACCGGACCAGTCGCCGACGCCTTCAACGCCGCATTCCAGTTTCCCAACACCTTTCGCCGGCTATTTGCCGAGGGCGCCTTCAATGCTGCCTTCGTGCCGCTGTTCGCCAAGGAGATCGAGACCCACGGTACCGATGGCGCCAAGCGCTTCTCCGAGGAAGTCTTCGGCGTCCTGTTCACGGCTCTGCTGGCGCTGACGATCATCATGGAACTGTCGATGCCGCTGATCGTGCGCTATTTGGTGGCGCCCGGTTTTGCCGGCACGCCGGGGAAGTTCGACACCACGGTGACGCTGGCGACGATCATGTTCCCCTATCTGATCTGCATGTCGCTCGGCGCCATGATGGCGGGCATGCTCAATTCGCTGCGCCGCTATTTCGCCGCCGCGGTGGCACCGGTGTTCCTCAACGTCATCCTGATCGGCGTGCTCGCCTATGCCTGGTACAGGGGCTCCGACGCGCTCACCGTCGGCTACGGGCTGTCCTGGGGCGTGCTTGCCGCCGGACTGGTGCAACTGGCGATCGTCTGGGTGGCGGTGCGCCATGCCGGCATCTCGATCGGCTTTCGCCGTCCGAAAATGACGCCCGCAGTCAAGCGGCTGCTGATCCTGGCACTGCCGGCGGCAATCACCGGCGGCATCACCCAGATCAACCAGCTGATCGGCACGGCAATCGCCTCGGCGCAGAACAGCGCGGTGTCCTCGCTCGCTTATGCCGACCGCATCTACCAGTTGCCGCTCGGCGTGGTCGGCGTCGCGGTCGCGATCGTGCTGTTGCCCGAACTGTCGCGGGCGCTGAAGTCGGGCAATCTGATCGAGGCGGCCAATCTGCAGAACCGTTCGGTCGAATTTACCTTGTTCCTGACTTTGCCGGCCGCCGCCGCACTCTGGGTCATGTCGGACCCGATCGTGCGGCTGGTCTATGAACGGGGGGCGTTCGCCGCCAACGGCTCGACGCCGACGGTGGCGGCGATCCTGGCGATCTTCGGCCTCGGCCTGCCAGCCTTCGTGCTGATCAAGGCGTTCACACCGGGCTACTTCGCCCGTGAGGACACGCGCACGCCGATGATCTTTGCCGCCATCTCGGTAGCGGTAAACGTCACCACGGCCCTGACGCTGTTTCCACGGATGGGCGCTCCCGGCATCGCGGTGGCCTCGGCCGTCGCCGGCTGGGTCAACGCGATGATGCTGCTCGGCGTCTTGATCCGGCGCGGCCATTGGGGCCGCGACGTGCCCCTGATGAAACGCATTCCGCGGCTGGTGCTGTCGGCGGTGGTGATGGGGGCGGCGCTCTATTTTGCCGAGCACTGGTTCGCCGTGAGGCTCGGCCCGGGTTCGCCGCTGGTCGTCAAGGCGACGACGCTCCTGGCGCTGGTTGCCGGCGGGGCACTGCTCTACTTCGTCACCGCGTTTGCAACCGGCGGCGCCGATTTCGGCATGATCCGTCGCAATGTCAAACGGGGCGAGGCCAAGGGAGCACCCCTGGCCGCAAGAATCGAACCGGACGAATAGACCGGGCAACCGGTCGGCAACGCCGGTCTTGATCGCAACGCTGCTCTCGTCCATAAGCGCGCCGTCGAAAGACTTTCGCCGCGCGCGAAACGGCCCTCCACAAGCCATGAGGAAATCATGACCGCATTCAAGCCACTCGTCTTTTCCGGCGTCCAGCCGACCGGCAATCTGCATCTCGGCAACTATCTCGGCGCCATCAAGAAATTCGTCGCCCTGCAGGACACTTCCGACTGCATCTATTGCGTCGTCGACCTGCATTCGCTGACCGCCCAACTCGTTTATGAAGACCTCGCCGACCAGACGCGGTCGATCACCGCGGCGTTCCTGGCCTCGGGCATCGACCCCAAGAAGCACATCGTCTTCAACCAGTCGCGGGTCATGCAGCATGCGGAGCTTGCCTGGATCTTTAATTGCGTGGCGCGTATCGGCTGGATGAACCGCATGACGCAGTTCAAGGACAAGGCCGGCAAGGACCGCGAGAACGCGTCACTCGGCCTGCTTGCCTATCCCTCCCTGATGGCTGCCGACATTCTGCTCTATCGTGCAACGCATGTGCCGGTGGGTGAGGACCAGAAGCAGCATCTGGAGCTGACCCGCGACATCGCGCAGAAATTCAACAACGATTTTTCGGACCGCATCGCCCGTCTTGGCGTCGGCGTCGAGATGCAGGTCGGGGAAGAGACCGTGAACGGCTATTTCCCGCTGACCGAGCCGGTCATCGGCGGGCCGGCGGCGCGCATCATGTCGCTGCGCGACGGCTCTAAGAAGATGTCGAAGTCGGACCCGTCGGACCTGTCGCGCATCAACCTGACCGACGATGCCGATGCCATCTCGAAGAAGATCCGCAAGGCCAAGACCGACCCGGAAGCGTTGCCGAGCGAACTGGACGGCTTGGCCGCCCGGCCCGAGGCGGAAAACCTGGTCGGCATCTATGCTGGCCTCGCCGAGATGTCCAAGGCCGATGTGCTCAAGGAGTTCGCCGGCCAGCAGTTTTCGGTGTTCAAGCCGGCACTGGCAGACCTTGCGGTGGAAAGACTGGCGCCGATCGCCAGCGAGATGCGCCGCATTTCCGACGACCGCACCTATGTCGACGCGGTGCTCAGGGACGGCGGCGAGCGCGCCGGCGTGCTGGCCGAGGCGACGATGAAGACCGTGCGCGACATCATCGGGCTGCTGCAGGCCTGATCTCTCGCTGTCGCACTGCACCATACTGGCCCTAGGCCGGCGGCTTGCCGCCGGTCTGCGGCGGTGGCAGATTGCGGCCTCAGTAACACCGAGTACACAGACATGGTCTCCAAACGCCTCAGCCGCGAAGCCGGCCATCGCCGCAAGTTCCTGGCGATCATCGACGACACGCCCGAGTGTGAGCGCGCCGTCGCCTACGCCTCGAAGCGGGCGCAGAGCACCAGCGGCACGCTGGTGCTGCTCTACGTCATCGAGCCGGACGATTTCCAGCACTGGCTGGGCGTCGAGAAGATCATGCGCGAGGAGGCGAACGCCACGGCGCGCGCGGCACTCGACAGCTATGCCAGCAAGGTGCGCCAGAAGCTTGGCATCGAGCCGGAGATGGTGGTGCGCGAAGGCAAGCCGACGGAAGAGATCCACAAATTGATCGAGGAAGACCAGGACATCGCCATCCTGGTGCTGGCCGCCGGTGCGGGCAAGGAGGGCCCGGGCCCGCTGGTCGGCGCCGTGGCCGGCAAGGGTGCCGCCTTCCCGATCCCGGTGACGGTCGTGCCGCAGAACCTTTCGGATGAAGAGATCGACAGCCTCGCCTGAGGTGTATCGATGTCAGGGCGGCCTGACTTGAACCTCAACACACCTTCGATCACCTCCCGGGGGCGCAAAAACATTCCGCCAGCCAGCCGTTCCGACGATGCGTTTCGCTTGAATGTCCAGCGGATTGGGCCTATTTAGAATTATTCCAAACTAGCTGCCCGAAACGGGCACGGAGACGGCCATGTTCATCCAGACCGAATCGACGCCAAACCCGGCGACGCTGAAATTCCTGCCCGGCAAGGAAGTGCTTCTGGAAGGCACCGCCGATTTCCGCGATGCCGAGAGCGCCTCAATTGCCTCGCCGCTCGCCGGCCGGCTGTTTGAAATTGCCGGCATTACCGGTGTTTTCTTCGGCTATGACTTCATCACCGTGACCAAGGATGGCCCCGACTGGCAGCATTTGAAGCCGGCGATCCTCGGCGCCATCATGGAACATTTCATGTCCGGTGCGCCTGTCATGGCCAAGGCCGGCCCTGCCGCCGAGACCAGCCTGACCGGCGAGTTCTACGACAAGGCTGACGAGGAACTGGTCATCACCATCAAGGAACTGCTCGATACGCGCGTGCGCCCGGCGGTTGCCCAGGATGGCGGCGACATCACTTTCCGCGGCTTCGAGAACGGCACGGTGTTCCTGCACATGAAAGGCGCCTGCGCCGGCTGCCCGTCGTCGACGGCGACGCTGAAGCACGGCATCCAGAACCTTCTGCGCCACTTCGTGCCGGAAGTGCAGCAGGTCGAACAGGTTTCTTGACGGTTCAGCTCGCCGCCTTGCCGGCTAACAAACTCGATCCATCGCAAAAAACAAAAAACCGGGCCAAAGTGCCCGGTTTTCTGTTTGGGACGTCCGTTGTTGCCTAGACGGTCCGCGTACGAAAGCTGCCTCTATCTGATCATGATTTTTCCGAGAACCGGTACCGGTTTCTCGGGATCATGGTCTAAAGAACAATGACCTTGGCGCCGACCGAGGCGCGGTCATAGAGGTCGATAATGTCCTGATTCATCAGGCGGATGCAGCCCGACGACATCGCTTTGCCAATCGAATTCCATTCCGGGCTGCCATGCAGGCGATAGCCCGAATCACCGCCCTTGTTGAACAGGTACATGGCGCGCGCACCGAGCGGGTTCTTCAGGCCCGGCTCCATGCCGCCGGCAAATTTTTCCAATTCGGGCTGGCGCTGAATCATCTGCCTCGGCGGCGTCCAGGTCGGCCATTCGCGCTTGAGCGCAATGTGGGCGGTGCCGTGCCACTCGAAGCCTTCGCGGCCGACGCCGATGCCGTAGCGAATAGCCCGGCCGTCAGCTTCGACGAAATAGAGGAACTTGTTCTGCGTATCGACGATGATGGTGCCCGGCTTTTCCGGGCTGTCGTAGTTCACTTCCTGCCGATGGTACTTCAACGGCACTTTCTCGATCGGGACGCGCGGCAGCTGGTAACCGGCGTCGGTAACCGCGCCATAGTCGTTGGAAAAAATCTGCGAGCCGATGGTGCTGCAACCGGCGATAGCAGTGGACAGCGCCAGTGCGGCGACGATAGCAAACGACTTCATGCGCATCAGGTGATCCGGTGCCCCGCCCCAACTTCGGCGGCACGAGTCGGCCGCTGTTTCGCAATCATTCATGCTGGCATTTTCTTTGCTTGCCAAGCGCGCGATGCCTATATGCCGAAGTTGACGTGCCGGTAAGCGTGCCACTATGGCATTTTGGCAACAGCCTTCACAGGATTGTGGAGGAAATTCAATGGCCGCGCCCACGGCTTCATCAGGAATCGAGGAGAACTGTCATGAATGTCGGTGACGCCGCCCACCGTTCCGGCCTGCCGGCCAAGACCATCCGCTACTATGAAGAGATCGGCCTGATCGCTCCGGCGCGCGCCGTCAACGGCTACCGCGACTATTCCGAAGACGACATCCACCGGCTGACCTTTTTGCGCCGTGCGCGCAATCTCGGCTTTTCCATTGATGATTGCCGCCAGTTGATGGCGCTCTACCAGGACCGCGACCGCGCCAGCCACGACGTGCGAGAGATCGCCGCCGCCCATGTCACGGCGATCGAGGAGAAGGTGCGCGAACTGCAGTCGATGCGCTCGACCTTGCAGAAGCTGATCCACGCCTGCCATGGCGACGAAAGGCCGGATTGCCCGATCCTCGATGACATGGCGGGGGCGGCGTTGCTCAGCGACAAGCGTGCCCCGGCGCCTGCATAAGGAACCTCGCGTCGACAAGGCTCGAGCGGTGCCTTGGCGCACGGATTGTCAAGCCGGCGCCAAGAAAGCCCGTCGCCGCCGGCGCGGCAGTTCGATCGTCACAATTTCCTTCCATATCTGGGCGCGTCATTCGACCGCACTATTTCATCCTTGTCGCAATGATCAACGACGGAGGTTGGCATGGATCGGCGATTGTTTCTGACTGGAATGCTAGGAATGGCCGGGGCCGCGACCGTGGTCGCACTTGCGCGTCCTGCCACTGCGTTGGCCGGCATCCCGAATACGGGACCCGGCATTCTCGATGAACTCGACCGACCGTCCGACGATATCCTGGACCAGGATGGTCCTGACGGCATCGAGTTCGTGCGGCATCGCAGGTGGCACCGCCGCCGTCGTCGCGTCTGGAGAAGAGTTTGCCGTCGCTATTGGCGTTACGGTTACTGGCGCCGCAGGTGTTTCCGCAGATCCTTCTGGATCCGCTTCTGACCGACACGCGCGGCAAACAGGAAGGCCTCCGCATTCGCCGGGCCTGCGCTATCGCTGTCGGCTAGACTCGATCAGGCCAAAAAGGCCCGCCGCTGCAGGGCGGCGGGCAGTTTCTGGAGTGCCAGGGGATCAACCCGGCATTGGCTCAACGAGGGGGCCATGGGTTAGTTGCAAAAAGGCACACGGGGACTCGCACAGGGGGTTCGATTGTACGATCATAACCAAGCCGGGAGGCGCATTGCCCACCTTTTGAGCCGCGCTAAACTTGAAAGGCGGCAATCCTAAATCCGCCGCAGGTGGCCGACGCGATTAGGCAATGTTGTCTCACCGGCATCCGCGTCGGCCATTTTGGCAACGACTATCATTTGAGCGCGAGGGCGAGTTGTCATCCTGATGACCGGCACTTCCTTTGGTGGCAGGGTCGACGCGACTTACATCTCGGCCAACTGAGGCACGTCCAATGGACATCTCCGGACTGTCAGATTTTGTGAGTGGACCTCAGGTCTTGGCCCCGTTTGCCTGGCTGTTGATGGAAGACAGCGGCCCGGCAGCCTTTCCTTTGGGTGGACCGCTACCGGGCCTGACCGGAGCGGGGTGTCATGGGGGAGCTCCGGCTGCCGCCTAAAATACCACTTTTTCCTTATATGCGCTCTAGCTAAATTAAAGAGAGGCTATGCGCCTGTTGCTGGCGGCAGTCATCAGGGGGAAACGAACGAGGCGCCGCGGTGGCCCGGGCCCTGTCAAAATTGAAATCGCCTGGGTGCGACCGTTCCAGGCACCTGCATGAAGCGTCGCCGAAGGCCGAAGCGAGATCGCAGGCAAGCAAGGCCGCCATTCCTCGGATGGAATGAAACGAGGCGATGAGCGAGAGCGCCTTCCGGACTTCGATGGTACGGTTTTTACCAAGGCTCTCGCCCTTGTCGCCGGATGCTAGTCTGGTGAGGCGGCATACCCCCAAAGTCGCCGCAGTGGCCGACGCGGCTTCGGCAATGCCGCCCCACCGGCATGCGCCGGCCACTTCCTGGCGACCTTGGCTTGTCGCCGAGTTGGCGAACCCGGGTGCGCCGATATGAACCGCGCAAGGGGATGATACGGCTTCTTTAGGGCGTTCCAGGATATCAGGCTTCTTTGAGCCGTTCCTCGCAAATGGGAAGGCACCAATCAGAGATGCGATCCAACGCAGGCCCATCATCAGGACTTCCCATGGTGTTTGGGGCATGACGTTGCTTCTCTCTGTTGGCAATAATGCTATTTTAGGATTATATTCCTATACGCGGGGCTTGTCAATCGGTAGTTGCCCGGAAAGTGGGTTCAAACCGTGAACAGAATCTGGCATGGTGTCGCCATGCCCATTATCTCCCCCATCTCAATCAACCCACTCATCGACGGTCGCCAGTCCGAACGCGCCATGCTGGTGCGGCGGGGCGTGCAGCGGCTGTTGATGGAGATGGGCGCGCATGTGCTGCCGGAGCTGTCGCTGGCCACCGGCCGCCGTGCCGACCTCGTCGCACTGACGCGGCAGGGCGACATCTGGATCATCGAGATCAAATCCTCGATCGAGGATTTCAGGGTCGACCGCAAATGGCCCGACTACCGGCTGCACTCCGACCGCTTCTTCTTCGCCACCCATCCCGGCGTGCCCTCGGAGATCTTTCCCGAAGAGTGCGGCTTCATCCTTTCCGACGGCTACGGCGCCGAGATCATGCGCGATGCGCCCGAGCACCGCATGGCGGCGGCAACGCGCAAGGCGCTGATGCTGCGGATCGCGCGGGCCGGCGCGTCACGGCTGCTGGCAGCCGAACTTGCCGGCGTGTCGGTGCCGGCGCTCGAGGGTGAGAGCGAGTAAGCCTTATCCTTCGCTCTCTTCCAGGCCATCCTCGGCCGGCGCCATCAAAAGCACTGCAGCACCCAAGATAGCGGCGACGAAGGAGCCGGCGAGGATGCCGACCTTGACCGCATCCTGCAATGCCACGTCACTGGCGAAGGCGAGCAGGCCGATGAACAGGCTCATGGTGAAGCCGATGCCGCACAGCAGCGAGATGCCGATCATGTGCGCCCAGCCGGCATTGACGGGCAGATCGGCAAGCCCGAACCGGATGGCAAGTACCGACGAGCCGAACACGCCGACCAGCTTGCCGACCACGAGGCCGGCGGCGACACCCAGCGTCAACGGTTCGATCAGCGCGCCGAAGCTCAGGCCGGCGAGCGAAACGCCGGCATTGGCAAAGCCGAAGATCGGGATGACGACAAAGGGCACTAATTTGTGCAGGCCGTGCTCGAGCCGGTGCAGCGGCGAATGGTCGAGATCGTGGCCGATCCCGGCGGAGCGTTCGAGCGGAATGGTCAGCGCCAGCGCGACGCCGGCAAGCGTCGCATGGACGCCCGATTTCAGCACCAGCACCCACAGGACGACGCCCAGCACGAGATAGGGCAGCAGCGTCATCACCCGCATGCGGTTGAGCACGACGAGCGCGGCGATGACCGCGAAAGCGGCGCCGAGATAGGTGAGCGACAGTCCGCTGGTGTAGAAGATGGCGATGATGATGACGGCGCCGAGATCGTCGATGATGGCAAGTGCTGTAAGGAACACCTTCAGCGAAGCCGGCACACGGCTGCCGAGCAGCGACAGCACGCCGAGCGCGAAGGCGATGTCGGTGGCGGTCGGGATCGCCCAGCCTGACAGTGCCGCCGTATTGTCGCGGTTGATGGCGACATAGACGAGCGCCGGAACCACCATGCCGCCGGCGGCGGCGATGCCGGGCAAGGCGCGCCGGGGCCAGGTGGAGAGCTGGCCATCCAGCATCTCGCGCTTGATCTCCAGCCCGACGAGCAGGAAGAAAACCGCCATCAGTCCGTCATTGACCCAGTGCGACACGCTGAGCGGGCCGAGATAGGCATGAAGAGCGGAAAAGTAGGCTTCGGCGAGCGGCGAATTGGCGACGATCAGAGCCAGAGCCGCCGCCATCATCAGGATGATGCCGCCGGCCGCCTCGCTATCGAGAAATTCGCGAAGGACGGAAACCGGCCGCTGCTTCAAATCCTGCATGTCGCCTCCGTTAAGCCGCGTCACTCGCAATGTTGCGCAGGTGTCGCTGGGGACGCAAGACACCTGTTCGCGTTGGCAGATCGCATACCTCGGAGACTGGCCGAAACGCCCATCACTTCGTCATGCTATGGCGGAGCAAGGAGCGAAGCGAGGCGGCGCAGACCCGAGGATGACGACGCTCGGTTTAGCGCGGTGCGCGCTTGGCCAGTATCCGCTGCAAGGTGCGGCGATGCATGTTGAGCCGGCGCGCGGTCTCCGAGACATTGCGCTCGCACATTTCATAGACGCGCTGGATATGCTCCCAACGGACGCGGTCGGCCGACATCGGGTTTTCCGGAGGCGCCGCGCGCTCACCGGCGGTGCGGGTGAGTGCAGCGAAAATATCGTCGGCGTCGGCGGGCTTGGAGAGGTAATCGACGGCGCCGAGCTTAACCGCGGTCACCGCGGTGGCGATGTTGCCGTAGCCGGTCAGGATGATGGCGCGGGAATCGTCGCGCTTTTCGCGGATGGCCGCGACCACGTCGAGGCCGTTGCCATCGCCGAGCCGCATGTCCACCACGGCGTAGGCGGGCGGATTGGCGCGTGCCTTGGCAACCGCCTCCTCGACGCTCTCGGCCGTCTCGACGACGAATCCCCTGGTTTCCATGGCGCGGGCCAGGCGCGTAAGGAACGGCTTGTCGTCATCGACGATGAGCAGCGAGGTGTCTTCGCCTTCAACCATTGCGCCAATATTTTCGTCGCCTGTCATAGTCTCAAAATTCCTGCTGCCTTAATTTTACGCAGATATAGTTCCCAAGCCTCATTGTCCAATTTTTAGAGCTCCTTCAAGGCTCTCAGGCGGTGTCGAACATGCTGGCCGAAGTGATTTCCGGATTGAGGAACACACCACGCGGCCACGAAATCTGTACCACGGCGCCCTCACCCAGGCCGCTCGAATTGCGGAAATCGAGCGTCGCGCCCGAGCGTTCGAGCAAGGTCTTGGCGATGAACAGGCCGAGACCCAGGCCGCCGCCGGCTTCGTTGCCCTGGCGCGTCGACATATAGGGCTCGCCGATGCGGTCGATGATCTCGGCCGGAAAGCCCGGTCCGTCATCGATGATCGAGAAGGTGACGGTGGCCTCGTTCCAGCTCCAGCCTACGGTGACGCTCTTGCGGGCGAAATCGACGGCATTCTCGACCAGATTGCCGAGGCCGTAAATGACGCCCGGATTGCGGCGCCCGACCGGCTCGGGCCCGATGCGCTCGCCAGGCCGAAGCTTGATCGAGATGCCGAAATCGCGATGCGGGGCGGTGACCTCCTCGACCAGCGAGGTCAACGGCAGCCGCGAAAGATGCGCCTCGCCCTCGGACGACAGGCTGGTCAGGCGCTTGAGGATTTCGCGGCAGCGCTCGCTCTGCGAGCGAAGCAGCTTCATGTCTTCCCCGTATTTCGGATCGTTGCCGAGCGCCTTTTCCATCTCCTTGGTGACAAGCGCGATGGTGGCCAGCGGCGTGCCGAGCTCGTGAGCGGCCGCGGCGGCAAGCCCGTCGAGCGCCGAGAGGTGCTGCTCGCGCTGCAGCACCAACTCGGTGGCGGCGAGCGCATTTGCAAGAAGCCTTGCTTCGGCAGCCACGCGGAAGGCGTATATGGCGGTGAAGGCGATCGAGGACAGCACCGCCATCCACATGCCGGCGACATAGATGAAGGGCATCTCCAGCGGCGCGTCCTCATGCCAGGGCAGCGGCAGATGGACAAAGACCAGCAAGGTCGCCGCCGACATCACCAGCCCGCCGAGGATAGCCGTCAGGCGCAGGGGCAGCGATGTCGCCGAGATGACGACGGGCACGGTCATCAGCAGCGAGAACGGGTTGGTGAGGCCGCCGGTCATGTAGAGCAGGCCGGCAAGCTGCAGGCTGTCGAAGATGAGGATGCCGAAGGCCGCAAGTGGGGTGAGCCGGTGCGCCGCCGGAAACCGGAAGGCGAGAAACAGGTTCATCCAGGCCGAACAGGCGATCAGCGCAAAGCACAGGCTGACCGGCAGCGGAAACTTCAGGCCATAGGCAACGACGAGAACCGCAACGCTCTGTCCGACGATCGCAAGCCAACGCAGACGGATCAGGGTGTTGAGGCGCAGTCTCTGGCTCTGCTGGAAATCGGGCGAATGCAAAACGTTGGTCATGGCCTGAAATACAGCCGCGGGACGGCAAGCGCTAGGTACCTCTGGGTTTTGCCCGGGCCGTGGCGGCGGCGAGCAGCGGATTTTCGGGCCAGACATGCTTGGGATAGCGGCCGCGCATGTCGGCGCGCACATCGGCCCAGGAGCCGCGCCAGAAGCCGGGCAGGTCGCGTGTCGTCTGGATCGGCCGGTGCGCCGGCGACAGGAGTTCGAGCGTCAGCGGCACGGTGCCATTGGCGATGGCGGGGTGGCGATCGAGGCCGAACAGCTCCTGCACGCGAACCGCCAGCACCGGCCACTCGCCGTCATAGCGGATCGGCACATGGCTGCCTGACGGAACATCGAAATGGGTTGGCGCCAACGTGTCGATCTTGCGCTGGAGATCGTGCGGCACGAGTGTGGCCAGTCCGGTCGAGACGACGCCCGCATCGATGGCGGCAAAATTTGCCGCGCCGGACAGGAACGGCAGCAGCCAGTCGTCGAGGCGCTCGATGAGGGCGGCATCCACCATATCGGGCCAGGGCGCGCCAAGGCCACGATGCAGCCAGCCAAGCCGCTGGCGCAGCGTTTGCGCCTCCTTGCTCCAGGTCAGCAGCGACAGCCCGTGCTCGCGCACCGCATCAAGGATGGCCTGATCGGCATCTGTGCCGGTTGGCGGCGGCAGCATGCGCTCGGCAAGCGTGATCGCGCCGAGGCGCACGGTTTCGCGCTCGCGCACGGCACGCTTGTCGCGGTCGAAGCTCGTTTGCCTTCGTGTTTCGATCCTGCCGGCAAGTGCTGCGCGGACATCGTCCTCGCTAATTGCCGCCGCCGCCGTGATGCGCGCATTCTGCGCCTTGCCCTGCAGGTCGGCGACGACCAGAAACGGCTCGCCCGCCAGCGGATCGGCGGCGTCGAGCATGGCGCCCGAACCATTGGCCAGCACGAAACGGCCGCGCTCTCCACGCGCCTTGGCGATGCGATCCGGCCAGGCGTGGACGAGCAGGGGACCGGCTCGACCCTCCCCCTTGTGGGGAGGGTCGATCCGCGTAGCGGATCGGGGTGGGGTCGGTTCGGGCACGCCATCGGCGACCCCACCCCGTCTCCCTCGCGTCGCTGCGCGCTGCTCGCTCGCCGACTCTCCCCTCGAGGGGGAGGGTAAGGCCTGTCTCGCCAACCGCTCGGCGAGCTGCCTCGCGGCGGTGGCGCGCAGCGATCGTTCCGAGCGAAAGCGCATCAGTCGCCGCTCCAGGTCGGCTCCATCGCCGCCACGGCCGCGTTCGGTGAGCAGCACGGCAAGCATGGCCGCCTCGAAGGCATGGCCGCTCTTCGCTGCCTCGGCGACCATATGTGCCAGCCGTACGGGCAAAGCGAGCTTGCGAATCGCCGTGCCCGCTTCCGTCAGGCGGCCCGCCTCGTCCATGGCATCCAGCGCGCGCAGCAGCGCCCGGGCCTCGTTGAGCGCCGGCGCCGGCGGCGGATCGAGAAAGGCGAGCCTTGTCGGATCGGCGACGCCGAAGGCGGCGCAGTCGAGCAACAGGCCGGATAGGTCCGCCTCGAGGATTTCGGGTGGCGTGAAGGCGGCGAGTGCTGCCGTCTGCTCGGCCCGCCACAGCCGGACGGCGACGCCAGCTTGCGTGCGCCCGGCACGGCCGGCGCGCTGGTCGGCGGAAGCCTTGCTGACGCGCACGGTCTCCAGCCGGGTGAGGCCACTGGCCGGCTCGTAGCGCGGGAGCCGCGACAGGCCGGAATCGATGACGACCCGCACGCCGTCGATGGTGATCGAGGTTTCGGCAATCGACGTCGCCAGCACCACCTTGCGGCGGCCTGGAGGCGCTGGCTTGATCGCCGCATCCTGCGCCTTGCCGTCGAGCATGCCGTAGAGCGGCACGATGTCGGTATCGGCACCGGTCCTGCCGGCCAGCCGCTCGGCGGTGCGTTCGATCTCGCGCTGGCCGGGCAGGAAGGCAAGCACGCTGCCGCTCTCATCGGCAAGGGCGGCGCGGATCGCCTTGGCCATGGCGTCCTCGACGGTGGTGCCAGCGGCGCGCTCGTCATGGCGGATGTCGACAGGAAAGGCGCGACCCTCGCTCTGGATCACCGGGGCGCCCGACAGAAGTTTGGCGACGCGCGCGCCGTCGAGCGTCGCCGACATCACCAGCAGCCGCAGATCCGGCCGCAGCGCACCCTGCACGTCGAGCGCCAGCGCAAGACCGAAATCGCCGTCGAGCGAACGCTCGTGGAATTCGTCGAAAATGACAGCCGAGACGCCGGGCAGTTCGGGATCATCGAGGATCATGCGCGCGAGCACGCCCTCGGTGACCACCAATATCCTGGTCTTTGCCGAGGTGCGGTTCTCCATGCGCATTGCGTAGCCGACGGTGGCGCCGGGCTCCTCATCAAGCAATTCGGCCATGCGGCGGGCGGCGGCGCGGGCGGCGAGCCGGCGCGGTTCGAGCAACACGGTCTTGCCGGTGCCCAGCCAGGATGCGCCGAGCAGCGCCAGCGGCACCAGCGTCGTCTTGCCGGCGCCGGGCGGCGCCACCAGCACGGCGCTGTTGCCATGGCCGAGCGCCTCGTGCAGCGCCGGCAGCACGGCGGAAACAGGAAGCTCGGGCAAGGGCTTTGTCGTCATCGCGTCCGCATATCAGCGCTGACGGTCGCCGTGCAACCGGTGCCGGCTCAGAGCCGGGTGCGGGAAAACGGGTTCCAGCGCACGGTACCCAGCCGCGCTTCCTCGCGCACCATGGTCAGCAGGCCGGCTCCACCGACGACCGCCAGGCCGACCAGCGTCAGCCCGTCGGGGTATTCCTGGAAGAACGACGCGCCAAGGATCACCGCCCAGACGATCTGCGAGTAATGCGTCGGCGCGACGCGGTTGGCGGGTGCGTATTTCATGGCCAGAAGCTGCAGGAATTGTCCGCCTGCCGTGAAGGCGCCGGCCATCACCAGCCACACCAGCTGCTTTCCGTCGGGAACGGTGAACGTGGTGGCCGCGGCGCCGATGCCGTTGAACGCCAGGCCGTAGCCGACCAGCACGCCCAGCATCGTCGTGCGCTTTTCCTGCTGCGCCAGCGAGCGCATCAGGATGACGCTGGTGGCGGCGAGGAAGGCGACGCCGAAGGCGGCAAGGTGGCCAAGGTTAAGCTCCCGAAACCCCGGCCGCACTACCAGCATGACGCCGGCAAAGCCGGCGACCACTGCCAGCCAGCGCCACGGGCCAACCTTCTCCCCGAGAATCGCCACGGAGAGAATGGTGACGCAGAGCGGCGCCAGGAAGATCAGCGCGTAGCACTCCGCCAGCGGAATGGTTGTGAAGGCATAGACGCTAAGCACGCCGGAAGCGATTCCCGCCCACGCACGCGNGCACTCCGCCAGCGGAATGGTTGTGAAGGCATAGACGCTAAGCACGCCGGAAGCGATTCCCGCCCACGCACGCGACTGCACCGCCCAAGGCCGTCTTGTGCGCCAGAAATCACGCCAGCGTTCGTCCGCTGGGCGCGTGAAAAAGAGGAAGAAACCTGCAAACAGGGTTATGAAAAATCCGATCTCGAAGACCGTCAGCTGTCCGCCCAAGCTTTTGACAACGGCATCGCTGCCCGAATAGCTTGCATAGGCAATCAGGGCGAGCAGGATTCCGTTCGGCACGTTTTTCCATTTCCGGGGAGAGAGTGGTTTGAAAATACTGGCGCTCGGTGNCGGTGCTGCATGCCGACACGATGGGCGGTACCGGTTTTTCGCCGACGCATTATGTCGACATTTCCGCGCATGCCGACGTCAAGGCCAAGGCGATCCGCAAGCATCAGTCGCAGGATCCCGAGCGCTTCGTCGACGGCGCGCGAACGCAGAACCTTTTTCGCTCAGGCCAGTGCAACGGCGCGCCAGGTTCATTGGCCGAGGCGTTCCGCTTCGAACCTATTTTCCCGTTCGCCGACATCCGCGAACTGCTGCCGCCGGCGCCGCCGATCCGGAAGGTCATGGTGAGCACCAAACAGGTCGACTGACCGGCGCGACGGGACTAGTCATCCACCGACCACTGACCCCGACCGCCGGCACCGTTGATCACCTCGAAAGGCCGAGGCTGCCGCTCCGGGTCAACCGTATTGTCAAGTCCAGACACAAGCCGATCTCCGATCCCAATGCAGAACCGGCAACCTCACAGATCACGACCACTCCCGAAAGGTGGCCCCACAACAGCGCTCTGATGTCCGCTGTCTCGCGCGCATGCGCCTTCTCTCGAACCCGCAGCGCGTCCACTTCGGCCTGGAAAGTGCTCCGATCGACGATTGCGAGGGCCCCCGGATTTTCATACGCAATGTCACTCATAATCTTCTCCTCATCGCGCGGCGTACCGAGCGACAACGTCGGCCACGCCGCCTAGATTGTCGGCCACAACGCAAGGGCTGGCGTCCGGGATCACTGCAGTCTCGATGTGCGTCATGCCCTTCGCCCGGTAGCCATCCACGAAGGTTTGCTGATGGGCGGCGAAGAATGACTTCTCGCCCACAGCGACCACGAGAGGCGTGGAATTCGGCGCGGTCTGGGCGGTGTTCCAGTCTCCGTCTTTTGGGGAACGTCCGGTAGAGTTTCGAAGGCAGCATGTATCTGCGGTGCGTCATAGGCTTTCACGTAATAAGCCGGCTCCGCCGGACTGAATTGTCCTTGATCGTAGCACCACACAGGAAGGCGGACTGGCGTCCATCCACCAGCTTTTCTGCAAGGTGGTCCAGTGTCCGAATGAACCCGATGAGCCAGAAGCCTTGGTCGATTTTTCCCAGCCCGTAATGCCGGGGACCGGGACAGAATCATCGCTCCCCGTAGATCGTCTGGAAAGCGGCGCACATAAGGCATAGCTGGCCACCGCATCTAGGTTTAGGGTGTGTCGCCAATGCTTTCTCAATGATTCAATCGTTTGTCACCTGGCTACCATTGTCGCAATTCGCAGGTCAGAGGGAGACCGATAGACCCCCGTCGACCGCCAAAACATGTCCGTTGACGTAGGCGGCAGCGTTGGACGCGAGAAACACCACAGCTCCACCGAGTTCCTCAGGTTGAGCCCAGCGGCCAGCAGGGGTTCGTGCCTCGACCCATTTGGTGAAGGCCTCGTCGTTGATGAGCGCGGTGTTGAGCTCGGTGGCGAAATAGCCGGGGGCAATCGCGTTGATGGTGATGCCGTGACGGCCCATCTCGGCGGCAGTCGAGCGTGTCAGTCCATGCAACCCCGCCTTTGCCGCCACATAGGCGTGAATGGTGGGGCGGCCAAGGATCGCTGCGACCGATCCAGTGTTTATAATGCGCCCGAATTTGTTCGGCAGCATCAGGCGCACCGCCTCGCGCATCATCCGGAAGCAGGCCGAAAGATTGACCGCAATCACGCGGTCGAAGTCCTCGTCCTCCCATTCGACCAGCGGACTGCGATGCTGGATGCCGGCGTTGTTGACCAGGATATCGAGGCGGCCGTGGCGTTCGACGATCCCCTCAAGCGCCGCCCTTGAGGTCGCCGCGTCCGCAACATCGAACGGCAAGGCTTCGGCCCCGATTTTTTCCGCCGCCGCGCAGAGGGTGTCCATGTCGCGCGCATTGACAATTACCGTTGCGCCGTTTTCCGCAAGCGCCTTGGCCATAGCAAAGCCAAGGCCACGCGAAGCACCCGTCACCAATGCGACCCGGCCCTTGAGCGAGAACATTTCCGACATTGAAATCGCTGGAGCAAGACAAGATGACAATGCTGCAGTCTAACCGCATCTCGCTCCAATGAAAGGGCGGGAGTTTCCTCCCGCCCAAAAGCACTATTTGGCGACGCAGGTATCGGCCGTCTGCGGCGTGCAGACGTCGAGGCCCGTGTAGGTCGGGTCGGCCGGGGGCGCCTTGCCGTCCTTCATGTCCTTCAGCGCCATCATCGTCTTGTAGCCCATTTCGAACGGCCGTTGGCCGACCTGGCCGAGCGAGAGCCCTTCCTTCATCTGGTCGATCTGGACGGGAAGCGTGTCGGCGACGACAAGGGCCAGCGCTTTCGAGGCAATCTTGTCCTTGTACGGTGCGACTGCGGCGCGGTTGGCATCAGGAATGAACTGCGGGAAGCCACCCGTTGGGATGAATGCGTCGAGGTTCGGATTTTTCGCCATGATGTCCTCAAACTGCTGCACCGAAAGCGGAAAATCATCGTTGGTGTAGAGCGGACAGCCTTCGATTTCGGTCCAGCCATTCTGGCCTGTCAGCCGGTCCCCGGGCGAGGCCGCCGATTTGGTGCCCGAAAGCGTATCGCGAATACCCTGCATGCGTTCATTATGGTTAGCCGCCGCTGCGCCGCCCGATTGGATGCAGATCGTGCCGCCTTTGGGCTTGACCTGCATGGCAAGCTTGGCAAGGTTCACGCCGATCTCATAATTGTGAGTGCCGATATAGGCGACGCGAAGCTCCTTGTTCTCGGGTAGCAGGTCGGAGTCCCAGGTGAGGACCGGGATGCCGGCTTCCTTGGCGGCCTGCAGCGCAACCGCCATCGCCGCGGCGTTCGATGGCGAGACGGCAATACCATCCACCTTCTTGGCCACGAGATCCTGCACGATCTGTACCTGCTCGTCGCCGCCGCCATGCTCGCCGGGGCCGATATACATGCATTCCAAGGCGCCCTTCGATTCGGCTTCGGCCTTCTTGCAGCCGTCGCGTGCTTGGTCGAAGAAAGGATTGTTCATGTTCTTCGGTACCAGGGCGAAGGTATATTTCGCCTGGGCGCCGGAAACGGCGAGCACCATTGCGCCAAGCGCCACGGCCGCCATCAGTAGACTTTTTTTCATTTTGACGTCTCCTCCTAGCTGGAATGCCCCGTAGGCCTCCCGCCGGCGGGGTTTTCTAGCGGCCTTTTTTGGGCATCAAGACTGCCAGCCAAGCGGCGACAATCGATTTGCCGCCGGTTTGCATGCCCAAAAGAACCGCGAGAACGATGAAGGCGCCGACGAAGGCGCCTTGCCAATTTGAATCGATGCCGGCCATCAGCAGCGCATTCCTGATCACTTCGAGGAACGCCGAACCAATGATCGCCCCGAAGGCCGTGCCGGCTCCGCCCATAAGGCTGGCTCCCCCGATGACCGTCGCAGCGATCACGCGCAACTCGTAGCCCTGGCCCATGGCATTGATGGCCGAGCCGTTGTAGCCGAGGAGCAGGAGTGAGGCGACCGAAGCGGTGAAGGCCGAGAAGACATAGGCCTCGAATTTGATCCAGTCGACCGGCACGCCGGTGAGCCGCGCCGCCTCCTCATTGCCGCCGATGGCGAAGAGATGTCGGGCCCAGGCAGTGAAATTGAAGACGAAACCGACGATCATGGCCAGAATCACCATGGTCCAGAACTGTGATGACAATTCTGGTATCCAGTGCGGCGCCCAATCCTGCGGCCCATGCAGCGGCCATCTTGCCTGACCGATCCCCTTTACGATCGGAGCATCGGGCCCGAATTGGTAGAGCATCTGGTTGGCGGAGAATACGACCGCCAGCGAACGCGCCGCGGACAGCATGCCGAGGGTGACCACAAAGGACGGCATTCCGATATAGGCGACGAAGAAGCCGTTGACCGCGCCGCACGCCATACCGGAGAAAAGGCCGACGGCGAATGCAATGTACCAGGGATAGTGCCAGGTCAGGAACAGGCCGGCGACGATGACCACCAGGCCCATGATCGAGCCGACCGACAGATCGATGCCGCCGGTGATGATAACCACCGTCATGCCGAGCGCCATGATGCCGAAAGGTGCGAAGTTGCGCGTGACATTGGCAGCGTTTTCGGAGGTGCCGAAGCTCGGCTCCATCATCGTCATCAAGGTGACGAGGGCAATGAGCGCGATCGTCACCCAGAACGGCTGACTTGAAAATACATGTTGAAGCGCCGTCTTTTCCTTGGTCGGGACAAAGTCCGACATGGCCGGTCGGCTGGTTTCCGGGGCCGACTCCCTAACACTAACGGATTCGCGAGCACTATTCGCCACGGATGGCCCCCGTTATCAATCCGGTGATTTCCTCGGGCGACGTATTGCCGGCATCCTTGTCGGCAACCTTCGAGCCTCGCCTGAGCACAATGATACGATCTGCAACGGCGAAAACGTCAGGCATGCGGTGGCTGATCAACATGACGCCGACACCTTGCGCTTTGAGGCGCCGGATCAATTCGAGCACCTCTGCCACCTGGCGTACAGAGATGGCGGCGGTCGGTTCGTCCATCAACACCAGCTTGGCGTTTGAAAGCCGGGTCCGCGCGATGGCGACCGCCTGGCGCTGCCCACCCGACATCTTCCTGACGAGGTCGCGCGGCCGGGTTTCCGATTTGAGTTCCCTGAACAGCGCTGCCGAGCGGTCGATCATCGCCTGCTTGTCGAGCACCCTGATCGGCCAGAAGCCCTTCTTCATCTCGCGGCCGAGAAAGACATTTTGCGCGGCCCGTCAGATTATCCGCCAGCGCCAGGTCCTGATAGACGACTTCAATTCCCTTGGCACGGGCCTGAACGGGTTTATGGAAGTGACAAATCTCGCCGTCCACGACAATTTCGCCGTCGTTCGGCGGAAAATTCCCGGCGACTGTCTTGACTATCGTTGACTTGCCGGCGCCGTTGTCCCCCATTAGACCCACGACTTCACCCCGCTCCACCTGGAAGCTGACGTCCGTCAGGGCTTGGATGGCCCCAAAATTCTTGGAAACGTGACGAACCTCAAGCACCGGCATCGCGGTCCTCCCCGGACAACATTTGCCAATTTTGTCCCGGTGTTATGCAAGTCAGCTAATCAGCGAAACGCATTCAACACAATGATTATTAGATCGGCGCATCAGATGGCAATCTCCCTCTGCTGCACGATCTCGATGCGGCGATATCCCAGGATCGACTTGGTCACACCCTCATTTGGCGGAATGGGCAAGCCGGGTTCGCGTTATCCCAGACCGATGCAGAACCTGGCTGTCCATCTGCGGATCGGCCCGGAGACCGACATTCCTGGTCGAAGACTTAAATGTTGTGTTCGAAAATTGCTGGCGGCCGCCGAAGAGTTGGTGCAATGCCCATCCGTTGCGATTCGGCGCTTCAGGAAGAAGGCTGCTGCTGGCAGGCGTCACCGGCGGCAACGCTGGAGGTCCCGGTTGCGCCGCTAGGAGGCGATGGCGACGATCTAGTGCGGGCGCGAGCTAACTCTGGTGTCTCTCGGCAAAGAAAGCCAGCACATCAAGCGAAATCGCAGCCGCGCCCCCCTCGAAGCACCAGTCCGCCTTCGGCCCCATCCCACCCGAGTCAGTACCTGGGCGTTCCTCCATGGCCAATCATGGCCGAAGCAGAAAATGGGACATTGACGCTATGACCCGACCGCTCCCGATCGCCGGACGTGGAACGCGGGCAAGAGGTTGGAACGAAACGCCTCTGAAATCCCGACAGCTATGGGCGATCCGGTTCTTTCTCGATCGAGAGCGGCGATTGTGCGATCGAGCCCTCTTCGATCTAACAATCGACAGCAACTTGCGCGCGACCCAACACGCGGGGCCGGACAAAACACTTGCCGTGGTAGCCGCTGGCATTTCCGGAGATCTGGCCCGGTCACTCGCGGCTATTCGGAAGGGAGGCAACCGGGAACGGAACTTTATTCAGCGTCTTTGAGCGCATGCTGGCGCAGGCTGGTTGATCCGCATGGGTAGTCTGAACAGCGACGTGGTCCAATAGGAGGCCAATTGCGCCCATGAGCACTCTGGCCCCCGCCAAGGGTCAAAGCTCGCGGCGAGCAAAGCTGCGGCAACCGGCCGATAGGCATGCGTGTTTTGCCGAGTGCAGCACAAAGCCGCGGCGCGCGCTTCACGCCTTTGGGGGAAGGCGGCCACTGCTCGAATATTGGGTTGGAACCTTTGCGTCTCGTTTCATCCTGAGCTGATCGCGCTTGCCGGCGATGCGGTGGAGGTCCCCACCCTTGACCTTGCCATTAACCTGCTTCCAATCCTTCGACGCGGTTCCAGTCCATGATGGCATACTCCTTCGTTTCTCTGGAGCGACAACCTCGATTGGAAGTCGATTTTTCACTCAGTTTTGATGGAACATTAGCCGTCCCTAAAGGTTTGATGCATGCGGCAGGTACCTCCATCGCCTGCTGAAGATCGTTGTTCCTCCTGAGCGGCCCGCGCTCTCCCACAGAGGCGCGGGCTTCAATTGCGCTGCGATGGGATGACGGTCACAACCCAGTCGTCGGACCACCAGGGCAAGGCCAAGGCGCTGGCCATGCCAAAGGAGATCGGTGCCAAGGTGCGGGTCGAGCAGATCACACCGAAGGTGAAGAAGCGGTAAGGCCCGTCTGGCGAGGCAATGGAACATTAGATTTAGCTAATAGTTACCTTGGCGGCAGGGGTCACCAAAGCTCTGCAAGCCTCGCGATTCCTTAGGGACGACCCGCTGCTGCCGTCAACGGAGCGACAGCGCTCAACCGGGAGAGATATCATGCAACGGTTTATATTCGCATCAATTGTAATCGCTTTGTCGGCTGGCCCGTCGTTGGCACAAGCCGCCACGCCCGTTCAACATAAACACGGTATCAAGACGAATTATGGTGCGGCCGGCGGCATGAAGCTTGACCCCACCATAACGGGCGGCACATCGAAACCGAATGCGGTAAAAGATTGTGCCGCCGACCAGCAGACCGGCACTGCACAGCCCACTGGTCAGGCGACACTCGACGCCAAGGGCGCCGCCCCTGACCAGATGAAAGAAACTGCTGCCGGCTGCAGAAAGTCCCCGCCGCTTCGCCAATGAAAGGAATCGAGATATTACGTCCGAAGCGGCTCGAGTAATGCCTAGTCGCGGGTCTGGGTTAGGTTGTAGCGAGCTTCCAACGGATTTTCGGCCAATTTGGCGAATCTCTGAAGTTTTAGCTAAAGAGACTTTTTGCCGGCTCATCGCGATCATTTTGTAATCGCTCGGCCATGCCTCACACCAATCGCATAATCGGCCTGTGCTTCGGAAGCGCCGCGAGCCAGCCCAACGGAGGTCGACTGCTCTGGAGCTGCCTCTTGGTGTCAAAGGCGTCGATTGAGGCAGAGCACTCGCTGCGGCAGTGCTCAATATGTTTATGAGCGCTTTGTTTCAGGAGACCTCGCTTTCCCGGTTGCGGAACTATTTCAGCGCCAGCTAATTAAGTGGCGAAGAGGCCGGCTTTGGTGCGGACGAGTGCAGGAATATCGAGTTGAGATCATTGTCAGTTTTGTAGTGGTGTCGTCCTTCCTGGCCATGGACATCTTACCGTTCAAAGTGGCCGAGAAGCATTCAGGCCGGCCAGTGACGTTGAGGCGCAATGAGGAGAATTGGATTCGCGTCACCGAGACAGGCGGTCAGAAGCGAACGTTTTCGTACGTGGTGCGGGGCAAAGCATGACTACGCGCGGCATCAACTTCCTTGATCGGTGGATCGCGAACAACATCCCGGAGAAGATCCAGACGTGCGTCATCTCTGTCGACGAGTTGACACACAAGCTGATTGCTGATGCCCGCTTCCTCGGGATTAGGGCGCGTGTCAGGACGCTACGCGGCGAGCATAGGCTTCGGCATGCGTCGGTGCAGGATTTCAGGGAACATGAGCAAGCGCGGCAATGATTTTCTTTACCATTGGATCTCTGATCATTTACCGGACGATCCTATCGTCGACCCAGTACTCCTGGTGATCGACATGGCCGTGGACGCGAAGCAGGCGGCGCAGAGCCAAGGAATTCCCGCCCAAGAGATCGATGAAGAAATTGGCAAGATGTACGAATTCATCATGCAGGGCTTACGCTGAGAGGAGCAGCCAAACAGCACTAAGCGGAACTTAACATCGCCGGGCAGATTGGTTCACCATGGACGCAGGACGAAATCCCGAGCGACTGATGCCAACCCCGCCGCCGAGATGGCAGTAACGCGAGGGCGTATTGATACTGGCCGCTGCCTTGTTGCTTGCACCGGGTGCGTTCGCGATCTGGTGGGCCATCTTTCGACGAGCACGCGCGGGGTCAACTTTCTAAACAAATGGATGGCAGAACCGACGATCTTGTGGCCATCAGCGCCCTTGCAGATGAGGCGATGAAGGCAGCCGACAGACGGTCGACGAACCGACGAGCTGTCTGTGATGAACTAGCCCGCCGGTGTCATGCGTTGGTCGGACAGCCCTGCATCCGGGCAAACTTGTCCAGATGCAGGCTATCCGAAGGCGAGGGCGTACGGTTCCAGTTCGAAGGATCGGGTTAGTTCCTGATCTTCTTCGACCACGTGGACGAACCATTCGCCGCAGGCTTCAATCACTTCGATGCAAGGATGACCCTTGCGCTCGCTATCCAAGGCTGGGTACAAATCGTGCAATTCGTAGTGAGCGCAATTTGGCTGGAAGCCGACTTTCGATAGCGTCATGGCCGGTTTGATCATCTACTGGCCAGCTCCGGAACATTTAGGCGATCCTGATAGTTCCCTTGACGGCAGGTGCCCAACGCTCCTGCAAGTCCCTTGATCCTGGGGCGGCCCGTCGCTGCCGTGAATGGGGCGGCGGGCGTTCTTCCACCACATGCCGACTTGATGATGGTCTAGCTAGGAACAGCTTGCCGGCAAGATCGAGGGTGCAACTCCTGCCAACGACGAGTGCAATATCTTCGCTTGTGTTTTCATGACGTCGCGTAACGCCGGTATCTTGGGAAGCTTATCCGCGGGGAATTCCAATGAGAGTAGCTGTGTTTGGCGCGGCAATCGAAATCGCTTCGAGTGCTATCGCTGCTGCCAAGGAGAAGAAGGTGGTTGTCAGTGACGCTGCCGCTCTGTGCTCTAAACAACATTCGGCCAAGAAGCCGGTGCCAGAGCTGGACTGCAGTTTGACTGGAACCGCCAAATTGCCGAACGGAGCAACACCGGAAAAGCCGCGCCTCGGATACGACACCAATCCGTGGATCGTAACTGGATTTTAGAGCCGGATTGATCTAACCGCCGGCTACAGCTTGTCCGCCAAAGCCGATGGCAACGCCCGTCAGCACCTTGCCACCAACTTGTGAGGGCAATGGGGCGGACAGGGCGCCACACGTCTGCACGGGGCTCTGAGGGCTTTGGATAGGTCATCGAAGATCGTGTACATCGAAGAGCCTGGATCGGAAGGAGGACCTTATTGCGCTGAGGTGCTTCGGTGTGGCATCCAGTCAATGCATGTTCCCACGACGAGACTGCCCGCTGCCGAGAGGTGGCGGGCATTTTAGCGCAGACTAACGGAACAAGTTCCCGCTTCTGAGTACGCCTCCGGCGAGGGCCGCCTTGCGCGAGCATGGCACGGTAGCGAGGCTGCGCTCTTAAGGTCGTCCTTACG
>NZ_AYWO01000046.1 GCF_000502955.1 Mesorhizobium sp. LNHC252B00
GACCCCAGCACCGCGGTGCTCAGGTGCTCATGGCCGCCGGATACGCACGTCTGCGGTCTTCACCGGATGCGTACGATAATCCTGGCTGTGCCGCAGCAGATCGTCGGCCTGTGCTTCGATCTCATTGCGTTGCCGGATCAGGCTGCGTGCTTCGTCAATGACCATCCGGAACAGCGAATGGCAGGCGCATCAAGTGGCAGCGGCAATCCGATCGATGGGCGCGCCGTCTCGAAAATGTCTTGCTGACTTTGCGGCCGACGACACCCCAAGCTGCTGCCACAAACTCCTCCTTCGGCAGCGCCGTGATGCTTGCTGGGGTCGGAAAGGCATGGAGGAAGGCAAAGAACCAATCGCTGCGGCTGTTCCCCCGGAAGCGATCGATCTCGGGAAATACAGCGGCAGGTAGTGTGTCAGGATGCGGTGCTGGATCTCGGTCTTGGCCCTGGCGATCGCTTCATGTGTCTTCGACAGTTCCTGCACGTCGTTGATGCCGGCTCGCAGCGGATCAAGGTAGACCTGCGTCGCCTGGATCCTGAGCATGTGTAGGATCACCTGGGCATCGATCTTCTTGCCGAATATGACGCCGAAGGCCTTAAGAAGCCCAGGCATCTGTTCTCGATTTTGCCTACTAGGCTGACGAGAAGGTCGCGTGCCGACAGCAGCACCCGCACGACACAGGTGCCGTGGCTCTTGGTGCGAACCTGCTTAAACCATCCGGTCCGTCCGATCTGAGCAAGGCCCGCCGCTCGTGGCGGCCCGATTTGTTCGGCATCATCGAGAGGGCGGCGCTTGACACGATCGGAAGTCCGCGCTTCGTTAACTCGTTCCAGAGCCAGATCGCAAGCGGTCACGGCTCCATGCCGATCCGCTCCGTCTCCGCAGTTCCACAGTCCCGCCCGCATCTCCCGGTCGGGCCCGGGTAGCCATTGCGCTGCAAGGCGGGTCTGATCGCTACGGCGGCGCCCGCCACCATCTCCATCAGTCGGTTCGGCGACATAGCCAATCATCTCCCGTAAGAGAAGTGCTTTCAGGCAAGTTCCGCAGGTTCAAGGAGATCGTTGACGGCGCCGCCACTTGGGAGCTGCGTCGAGTGCATGGTCGAGCTTGCCGCCCAAGGTACGTGGCTTCGAAACGCGTGCGATTGCGCCTCATTCAAGACCGGTAGCGGGTGGTCGCCGACATACAACGGGGCGCAGGCGACTGAAACGAACCCGTCGGCCACTACGGAGCAATCCTGCCGCCTGACCAGGCGCGTGGAAAGTACCACAACGGTGACCACAGCGTCGCTTCAGGCCGTCAAAAGCTATTGCCGTGCGTCAAGGCGGGCTAGGTGACCCGTCGGGAAGCCGGCACCAGCGGCTTTGTCGGGACAAGACACATGCTATTGTTTGGCCGTCGCAGCCGCGAGCATCGCTTCTCCCATCGCAATGGCCCCTTGGGCACGCAGCATTTCACCAGGGTTCTGAATGTCGCGCAAGTCTTTGTTCTGGCTGAGTTTTGATTTTCCAACCAGGCCGGTGATCTCGATCTCCAGAGCGACGATTGCCTTGACCATCGTGTCGATGAAGTCCTTCGGCGCGTCGCCCATCTTCCATGGGACCGGCTGCGAGGTTTCTTGCTTGTGAGTGAGCTTCGCCACGTTGCGGCGCACATACCGCTCATCATCCCGGACAGTGATGCGTCCGTGGGCATGGACGACGAGATAGTTCCACGTCGGCACCTGCTTGTGGAATTCATGCTTGCTCGGATACCAGTTCGGCGAGATGTAAGCGTCGGCCGCACGGAAGATTACGAGAACCTCATCGCCATTGGCGACTTCCTCCCAGACTGGGTTCTTGCGAGCGACATGGCAATTGAGAACGCCCTTGTCTCCCTTCGAGCGGTCAAGCTCGAAGGGGAGGTGCTTCGCGTCCAGTGTGCCTTTGCTTTGGGTGACGAGGATACCGAGCGGGTGTTTGTCGATAAGCTCGAACAGGGCGTTCTGATCAGGGACGGCAAAATGAGGCGGAACGTACAACGGTTTATCTTTTGTCGCGAATGTGCGGTTGCTAGTAATCGGCGGAGCCTTACGGAACGGGCTCCTGAATCTTCGCTGCCGTCGACGAGCGCCCCGGATCTCGGTGTCCACCACGCTCAAGAACCGCCATCGAGAAATGGGCGGGCACATCAGATGCCGCCGCGTATGCGTGCGGTTGATCAGTGACAAGCCGCGCACTCTCGCCCTGGCTCAAAATTACCACATGGGTACCTACCACAACGCTCAGGGCACCCTGACTGACCGAGATCAGCTCGCGCGTATCCGGACTATGAGCATCTGCGGAAAACACGTCGCCCGGCATCATGACCCAGCTCCACAGTTCGAACATCGTGCGTCCCGAGGTCGACGAATGCAGTTGCGCAGAGCTTCCCTTGGCGCTCGTCCAAAGCCTCCTGGTCTCTGTCCGCTCAATAGGGAGGCGAACTGTGGAAGGATCGTCATTCAGCAAATCGGCCACCGAGAGCGAAAACGCCGCCGCCAGCCGACACAGTATGCCGATACTGGGGTTCGCCCTACCCTGCTCCAGCGCGACCACGGTTCCCTTTGACAGGCCACTTAGTTTAGCCAGGCGATCCAGGGTCAGGTTTTGGTCACGCCTCAAGTCTCGGATCCGGGCCGCTATCACTTGCCCAAGGACCTGCTCGGCATCAAAGGCTGTCGTAACATCGGTCATTATATTGACTTAGGACCTCGGCTCACCTATTGCGGTCAGTATAATGACCGGGGCGAAATTGCAACTGCCCGTTAGGAAGGAAATAACCGATGCGTTTTGAGACGAAGGCGATCCACTGCGGCCGAGGGGTCGACGCGTCCACGGGGGCCGTATCCATGCCGCTGCACACCAGCACGACGTTCGAACGCGGTGTCAACGGGTCATTTCCGTCCGGCTTCGAATACACAAGGGATGGAAATCCTACACGCAATGCGTTCGAGGCGGCCATGGCGACGCTTGAGGGAGGGGAAGACGGCATCGCCTTCGCTTCGGGCATGGCCGCAATCGCTGCAGTTTTCGAGAGCCATCCGTCGGCGGGTCGGATCGTTCTGCCGGATGACATGTATTTCGGCATTCGTTCGCTGATCGAAGAGACCGACATTGGGTCTCGCTTCGACTTTGCCCCAGTCGACATGCGCGATTTGGACGCTTTGCGCGCCGCGGTGACATCGAAGCGGACTGGCCTCGTCTGGATCGAGACGCCGTCAAACCCGATGATCCGCGTTGTCGACATTGCGGCCATCTGCGCAATCGCGCACGAGGCAAACGCCTTGGCGGTGGTGGACAATACGTGGGCCACCCCAGTGCTTCAACTGCCACTCGAAATCGGGGCAGACGCGGTGATGCACTCGGCGACAAAGTACATTGGCGGCCACTCGGATTTGATGGCCGGTGTCGTCATTGTCCCAAACGCGTCACCCCTCGGTCGCCCATTGCGGATGGTCCAGAAACACAAGGGCAGCGTCGCAGCGCCCTTCGACTGTTGGCTGGCGTTGCGGGGTCTGCAGACATTGCCGGTCCGCATGCGCGCCCATTGCGAAGGCGCCCAGAAAGTGGCCGAGGCCCTGGCGTCTCATCCGCGCGTCGAAAAAGTGCTCTTTCCTGGTCTGCAAACTGATCCGGGACACGATCTCGCTACGCGGCAAATGAGCCATTACGGAGCGATGCTATCCTTTATCGTCGAGGGCGGAGCCGATGCTGCAATGGCCGTGGCCGGCCGCCTGAAGATTGTTGTCCGGGCGACAAGCCTTGGCGGGACGCATTCTCTGATTGAGCATCGCGCATCCGTTGAAGGTGCGAAGTCCAAAGCGCCAGGCGGATTGCTGCGAATTTCTGTAGGGCTTGAACATCCTCAGGACATTATCGATGACCTGATGCAGGCCCTAGGCGAAACCTGCAAAGCGGGAGTCCAATGACGGGTGCAAGAACTCTGGCGCCGCTTTATGTGGCGGCTGGCGCAGCCGACGATCGGCAGAACAATGTTCCTGCTGAGTAGAACGCACGTCCTCTGGTGAACCGCTATCGCCGTGTCGCATCGTCTCGGGCGTGTGGTCGCATGGGTGATGAACGTCTTCGGGTTTCTGGACGATGGCCACGCGCTCGACCGGAAGCGGAAATACCCAGATTTGCCGTTGACCTACTGCTGCTCGACCTCGTCGGAGATCGCGGTCAACAGATGGGATGGATGTGCTGGCACTACGGCAGTTTGACAAGCCGGCCATCGGGGCGCTAGCACCGTCCAAAGCCAAGAGTCGCAGGGCAGAACTGACCGCACCAAGCGGGCTGCGGGACCCATCAGCTAACGGCCAGGTTGGTACCTCAACGCGCATCAGCACCGTGGATGCGACATTGTCCTTGTTGCGAGCGCGATCTCGGAACTTCGTTGTGACGCAGTCTGTGCAGAGAGCGCACCGCTGTAAGCAAAATGAGCGGAAGAACGACACCCAGTGGAGGTGAGAAGTGATGCGGCGTCAAGATCCTCCGCGCTTTGCGGCAAACACACTGATCCCTCTTCACAACCCGGTCTTTCGTTCTATCTGGACAGCCACGCAGATATCCAGCCTTGGCTGGCTGGTGCAGAGCGTGGCTATAAGCTGGCTCATGGCCACGATTTCAGCCTCCGATCTGATGGTTGCGCTCGTACAGGCTGCATCGACACTGCCCGCGTTCTTCTTGTCGATCCTTGCTGGAGCCATTGCAGACAGCTTCAGCCGCCGCGGCGTGATGCTTGCCGGACACTGCCTGATCGCACTGGCATCCACGGCGCTGGCACTCTCTGTGGGACTGGGCTTTGCTAGTCCATGGCTGATCCTGGGACTGAGTTTCTTGGCCGGATGCGGCTTTGCCTTGAACGATCCAGCCTGGCACGCCTCGGTCGGCGATATCCTGGAAAAGCGCGACATACCCGCTGCAGTGACGCTGATGTCGGTGGGGTACAACGTGGTTCGGAGCATAGGACCGGCGCTGGGCGGTGTAATCTTAGCTTTGCTGGGCCCCCTTACGGCTTTCGCCCTCGCTGCGCTAAGTGACCTGGTCCCGTTGAGCGCTGTTCTGCGCTCACAGTGGCAAGTTCGCTCTTCGCCTCTTCCGCGCGAGCGGATGACTACGGCCATTCATGATGGCATGCGATTCACGGCAATATCCTCAGAGATCAGAGTGGCGATTGTGCGTGCAACCCTGTTCGGGCTGTCAAGCATCTCGATCCTTGCTCTGCTCCCCCTCCTGGTTCGCGACCAGCTGGCGGGAGGGCCAATTGTGTACGGCGTGCTATTGGCCGGCTTCGGCACAGGCGCCTTCATCGCCGGCATTGGCAGCAGCTACTTGAGACGCATCACGTCCCAGAACCGATTGATCACGCTCGCATCCGTTGCTTGCGCAACGTGCTGCCTTTTGATGGCCCTCACATCGTCGGTAGCTGTGGCGGCGATCGCGCTTGCAATCGGTGGCGCTGGCTGGGTTGTCACCTGGACCGGAACCGACGTGTGTGTGCAGTTGGCAAGCCCAAGGTGGGTCGTTGGTCGCACCCTGTCCATCTATTACGCCCTGACCTACGGCGGCATGGCAGCGGGTAGCTGGATCTGGGGTGCTGTCGCGCAGTACTATTCGCTGACGTGGGCTTTGGAAGGTGCTGCAGCGGCACTGTTGCTGGTCGCGGCTGTGGGAAAGCTATTGCCGGTGCGGCTATGGGAGGAATCGGATCAAGCGGCCGTCGACTTCAGGCCACCAGAACTGGCCCTCCCTTTGAAGCCCAGGAGCGGTCCCATCGTGATCAAGGTGGAGTACTCGATACTCGAGGAGAGTATCGATGAATTTCTGAGCTGCATGCGCGAAAGGCGGCGCGTTCAGAGCCGCGCCGGTGCGCGGGACTGGACCCTCCAGCGCGACCTTCAGAAGTCGACGCTTTGGACCGAGACATTCCGCACGCCGACCTGGACGGACTATCTTCGTCTAAACCATCGGCTAACGGTGAATGACAGGGACATAGGCGAGCGCCTTGCCGCTCTGCACATGGGTGATTCTCCGCCTCGCATCTCACTTTCAATCGAGCGGTCGACAAGCCCCGCCCCCGGCAGCCAAGTCCAGCCTGTGCCTTTTGTATCGCGCCCGTGAGAAAACCAAGACTTGTCTGGGCTTGGACAAGGACGAGCTACTCCTTAATTTGTTGAGCCTGCCCGGAAATCGTTCCGGCCGGTTAGGCGAGCATGAGGATTCGCGTGGCAATTATGTCCATCACGGGTCCCATGTTCAGCCCGACACCCCCCTCTGCCGCCAGATCGGCTTGAGCACGGATTCAGGTCGCCTGTCCTTTGCATAGCGGCGGGCAACGAATAGCAAGGGGGCGGAGGGTATCCCCGTCTGCGAAGCGGGCAGAGGAGGAATCCGCAAGGCGGGTTGCTGGGGAGACGGGCCGCGCGCCTCTTTCCGCCTAGTTTTCTCCGTTACAAAGTCCCCCCGGGACGGACTGCCAGTTCACGCCAGGGCCAACCGCATGGTTGCCCCCAGGGGCGACGGCCGCGTCTGCCGGTCCTGCGAGTAGAATAAGATCGGGAAGTGCGGCTTCATCCTCGATGCCAGAGCTCGCGTCGCCGTATCGCGGCCGCCATAGCCCCTTGCGCTGTCACGAGTCAGCCCACCTTTCTAGCTGGCAGCCATCGGGAGCCGATCCGCAGCACCTGTCGGCGCGCCTTCCGTGTCAACGCAGAACATGATGCATGTTCCCAGCGCTTTTTGACAGAGCGAACTACAAAATGCAGAACACTGACTCTCCGCCAAATGAATGCTGCGAGCGAGCAGCAGGCGGAGGAACTCCGTCTGGGCTGAGTACCTCTTTCAACGCGGACGAATAAATTGTAGCCAGTTCACGAAACGCCGGGCCCGCTCCTCTGGCGTCCGATCGTCCAGGAAATCCCCTCGGCGCGCACCATGCCAGACACCTCCTTGCCGATATGATGCTCAAGCACCGGCCGCCAAGGCACCAGCGTGAACTCGCGCGATTTCTCGATGACACCGTATTTTCCGCCGGCGAGCTCGACGCAGCAGCGCAGCGTACCGTCTATTCGATTGCCATGCTGTGCTTCAGAATACGAGAGCCCGAGTTCGTCCGAGAGCTGACTGGCAACACGGTTCAGCTCTCGTTGGCGCAGCATTGAAAGCATGTTGGCGCGATAGATGACCCGATCCTGCGCATCATGGGCAAGACCTTGCGCGATCAGCCACTGCTGTCGGCGGGCCTGGACCTGACGTACTTCGCGACCGAAGCCAGAGTCGCGCAAGGACTCAGGGTGGGCTGATACCAGCTCCTGGTCGATCCAGGTGGCGCCGTCGAAGCCTACTTGGCTCTCCAGCGGCATTGATGAGAGCTTGTTAACGACAACAGGCTGGGCCCTCGCTCGCTGACGCTCGTAATCCGCGACGCGGTTGAGATGGTCGGGCGCGACTGTCCATGTGCCGTCCGGCTCGCGCTCGACGCCACCGGTCGCACGGCGGATCGCCTCCAGTCGCCGCACGTGCGTTTCGGCAAAGCGTTCAGTGGCCGAGGGGTCATGCTTGAGATGGATATCGATGCTGTAGCGCCCGTCGTTGACCGTGGCGATGCCGGCAATTGTGCGGTCGACTTTTCTTGGCCCGGTGTCCCTCGGCCTGACCCGCACTATGCAGCCCTCTGGTGTCGGTTGGGTGGCCTCGCCTTTGCCGATATCAAAATAGTGGCTTTTGCCGTCCACGCCGTCGACGACGAGGTAATGGCGGTCAGTGATTTCGTCGGCCAGCCCGCGCCCGACGACACGTCCGACCACGGTTTGAGCCGACCCGTCGGATCGATCGTGGATAAGATGGTCGGCGGCACTGCGGACGAGCCCCTTGCCGGTCAGCTCGCGATGGATGGTCTTGACGATGTCGCCGCGCGCGCCGATGCGGCGTAGCGTGGCTTCGAGTTCATCCTCCAAGCGCCAGCGACCGGCAGGCATCTCCTCGGCGAGGCCCATCCGCTCGAGCTTGCGCAGGCGGCCCTGGTGCAGCGTCTGGCGAAAGGTGTCTCGGCTGGCCAGTGAGACACACCCCTCATCGTCGCGCATGCGCATCAGCTGCCGGTCGATGCTGGTGAAGCGTTCCTGCTCCATCTCCTGGCGCAAGCGCTGCTCGATCTCGCGGTCGGTGCGCGGGCCAAGGTCGAGGCTAACCAGTTCGGCTGCGCGCTCGCGCAAGCCAGAGGAGATGTAGTCCCGCGCTATGACGAGGTTTTCGCCGTGATTGTCCCTGCCGCGCACGATGATGTGGGTGTGAGGATGGCCGGTGTTGAAATGGTCGACGGCCACCCAGTCTAGCCTGGTGCCGAGGTCTTCTTCCATTTGCGCCATGAGGCGCCGGGTGAGCGGCTTCAGGTCATCATACTCGATTCCGTCTTCAGGGGCGACGATGAAGCGGAACTGATGACGGTCACCGTTCGAGCGATCGAGAAAGGCCCTGCCGTCCGCGTGCTCATTGTCGGCAGCGTAGAGCTCGCCACGCTCGCCTTCCCGGGTGACGCCGTCACGCTGGAGGTAGCGGAGGTGCGCACGAGCCCCGTCGACTCCCTTGCCGGCCAGCTTGACGATGCGTGCCTTGACGACTGCGCGCCGCTGCCGAAACGCCGCGTGGCGGTCGCGCGCTCTAAGAACTGTGGCAGCAGACCCGCCGCGCCCCACCCGGCTTCCGATGAAGCGGCTGCCGCGTCCGCTCCTGCCGCCTGCTCGGTTGACCGCGGCCTGCACCTGGCCAGCGTAGCGTTTGCCCGCCTTCGAGCCGCGCCAGCCAATTTTGCCGAGCTTCGGCGTGAATTCGTCATCCTGCATGCGGCCTCCGATGAACCAGCAGCGAAATCAGAGGCTTGCCCGCCAGACCCTCCTGGACCCGGAGGCAACCTCCTGGGAAAACGATGTGCAGACAAAGACTTCGCGGCCTCCAGGAGGCGCTGCCTTTATCTTGCCTTCCGCGCACCTGCCCCCCTGGCCCCCGCCCGAACCACGGTAGCCGCTGCCCTCACCTGCGATCCGGCCGGCCTGACCTTGCTCGCTCCGATCCGAGCGGCACCAGGAGTTGGCCATTCGGGCCGGTCACGGAAACACCGTTTCGGAGAAAAAACAGCGACTGCCCGGACGGGATTTCCGGCGCGCTTTTGGAACGGGATTTGCCGGTGAGCGCGTCCATATCGGCGGCCGAAATGCCCGCCGCCTTGATCTCTTCCAGATACGAAACCGTCTCGCTAGGCAGCGGTCGCCCGCGCTGCAAATGCTGCTCGTAGCGCTCCGGCCCGGCGTTATAGGCTGCAAACAGGCCTGGAAATCCGAAGCGGTCATACATGGCGCGCAGATAGGCAGTGCCTGCCAGAATGTTGTCGCGAGGGTCGTGCGGGGCGGCTCCGAGGCCAAGCTCTGCGCGCAACTCCTCGTAGGTGGCTGGCATCACCTGCATGAGGCCAATGGCGCCGGCGCTCGACGTGACCGGCCGCCCATTGAGCGTCGTCTGCCCCCGGCTTTCGGCATCCATGACGGCATAAATCCAGGTCTGTGGAATGCTGAAACGCCGGCTTGCTTCGGCTACGAAGGGCTGCCATCTTGCAAGCTGCGGACTCTGGGAGATGACGACCGGCTTCGTGTTGGTCGCGGCGGAACAGGAGCATGGTGCGAGACACGCCATGCTCAGCATAAGGAGGGTCACTCGGTCCATAGCGGCACGAGCCTCCCGATGATGTTTTCGGTCGGCACCGGCCCGAAATAGCGGCTGTCGAACGAGCGATCTTTATCGCTGCCGAGCAGGAAAACCTCGTCGGCGGCGAGTTTTCGGCATGCATTCCACCAAGGCAGCGGACGGTGCTGCGTGTCGGTTGCAAGCCGGCGCGCGGCTATCTCGCCGCCGATGATGATGGCGTCGCCGAAGGTGCAGACATGCTCGCCGGGCAGCGCCGCAAGGCGCTTGACCAGCGGCACGTTGCTGGGCAGATAGAAGCGTTCGGCGGCGAGATCGGCGACCGGTCTTGGTGGGCGGACGAGTACGAGATCACCACGAGCGGGCGATCTGGATGCGACGCGATAGAGGCCGACCGGCGCACTCGCCGAGGCGTTCCAGACCAGCCAGGGCGATGGTTTGCCGAAGGCGGCGAAGCCGATCAGGCCAAGGCCGATTGTGGCAACGACGATCGTCTTGCGGGCTCGAATGCGCCGCAGATGGCTGCCGATCAGACGGATGGTGGGACGCCGGCTCATGAGCGGCCTCCCTCACCGGCCGAGCCGGATTCGTGCGCGCCATCCTCGGGCGCGGTCTCCTGCGCGTGCCCCTTCGACCAGTCGTCGAGTTCGTCGATGTGATAGCGGACATAGCGGCCGTGCTTGCGGAATTGTGGGCCACCGCCTTTGAGGCGCATCTTCTCCAGCGTGCGCTGGGACAGCCCGATATAGAAGGCCGCCTGCGCGGTGTTGAGAAACGGACTGCCCTTCTTGGCGCGGGCTGCGCGTTCGTTTTCGTCGTCCATGATGATCCTCGGTTCGTTACGGGCAAGCGAGGCGAGGATCGGCGAGCGAGATCGTTTTGGGGACGGGCGAAGAGTGGGGGGCGAGTTTTCGCCGCCCCTTCGGCGGCCTCACGGGTCCTGAGAGAGGCCCTGCGCCGGTGGGCGGCGCAGGGCTTTGCGGGTCGGCCGGTCAGTCGACCGGGTTCCAGATGATGGCGTAAGTGTCGTCGTCATCCTGGCCGGCGGCGCGGCCCAGATTCGCGTAGAGCTTGCGCGGGCCAAACTCGGGGGCCGCAATCGACAGGCTCACATAGTCCTTGCCGGAGGTCTCGCCGGTGCGGATCCAGGCCGCACCCACTTCGACCCCTTGCGTCAGCACCCGGAAGTCGGGATGGGTGTCGGCGCTCTTTGCCTGATTGGGCACGATGTCGATGTCGGCGCGGACGCTGAGCGTCTTGAGCTGGCCCTTGTAGCCGCCGTTTTCCTGTTTGGTGACGTATCCGATTGCGGTCATTTTCAGTCTCCTCTTGGTGCTCGCAGGGGACCATTCCCCTGCGATGGCGGACCGTGATGGGCGCGTCCGGACCGCCGGAACCGGCACGGCCGCAGCGATAGCGGAGGACCCGAGCGGGGAGCTTTTTTGGAAGCGAAGCGGCGCGAGGAAGCCGCCGCAGGCGGCGGGGAAAAAAGCTGCCGGCGAGGGTTTCGGGCCGGCCGGATCCGCCCATAGGTCGTCAAGCCAGGCGCAGGGGAATGGTCCCTGAGACACAATGGAGACAGGTTGCGCGATCGCGGGCACAATAAGCAGGCGGCACTATGCAGGGGGCCGGCGGCGCAGGCTCTCTCGGCAATCGGATGTACAATTGGCCCCATGCGCCTGGCGCCTCAGCAAGCAATCCGGGGCGGTGCGGGGCTGCCGAAATGGGGGCGAATTGGCGTTGGAATTTATCGCACGCGGCACTGGCTCGGCAAGACGATCAATCGGAGCCGGCGCGGCCCGGAGCGGCGCGCGCGTCCTTAGCGGCAGTACTCGAGAAAACGCCGCTCGGGCCCTGATCGACTATTCGCGCACGAACAGCGACTGCTTCCTTGCGCACAGATCGGCGAATAGGAAGGCCTCGCGGCTGGTGTAGCTTTCGGCCGGGAATTTCACCCAGCGCGGCAGCCAGGCCTCAACTTGAGGCGGCGGCCATTCTCGCCACCAGGAAGCCGCGGACCTTCCAGGCGAAACTGCTGTCCGCGCCATGCTTGCCGCCGATTTCGGCGAGCATCGAATCGGCGATTTCCTTGTCGCGCAAGCGATCGAAACGCCATTGTCCGGTTGCCGCCATATGCCGACGACGCGCACGAATTGTCGTCGCCAAGCGCCCACCTTGCGCGCGAACATGCCGGCGGCAGCAAGGGGTCGCGATTGCCGCTGGCCACCACCGGGCAGGCCAACAGCTTGTGCCGCATTTGCCGAATGCGGCGTCAGCCTTGCAGCCGGCAAGGCTGACAGTCACTGTCTCGTTGGCTGCGCGCTGCGACCCGGGGCGCACCTTGGCGATGCAGATCGGCATAGTTCTGCATCGGGGCGGGTGAGTCCCGGGCGCCGTCGGGAATGGGCATCTCCTCGCTATCCGGCGTCGGCTCGGTCGTGGCCAGTTGAGCATCGGGCATCGTCATGCCGCAGTCCCTTCTTGCGCCTCGCCTTCCGCATCGGCCTGAAGGCCAAGCAGGAAATCGGCGGCCTTCGAGGCGAGGCTGGCGGCACGGAAAATGGCGCGGTTGTCCCCGCGCAGCACCTTCAGCCATGAGCCGATGTAATCGGCGTGACGCACGGTCGGCTCGATGCCGAGATTGCTGCAGACGAAGGCGGCAGTGATTTCGGCGACCAATTCTTCACGCGCGTAAGCCTTGGAGCCGAACGAGCCGGAGAGGTCGCGAGCAAGCCGCGTCGGGTGGCCGGTCCAGTGGCCAAGCTCGTGAAAGCAGGTCCGGTAATAGTCGATCTGCTGATGGAACGCCGGCTGCGGCGGCACCTGAATGTGGTCGCTGCCCGGCATGTAGAAAGCGCGATCGCCGCCGACCCTGAAATCCGCACCACTGGCGCGAATCAGCGTTTCGGCCTGCGGCACGATCTCGCACTGAGGCAGCGGCTCGGCGGGGGCATGGAGGTGTTCCGGAAGATTGTCGCACTGCGCGACATTGAAGACGGTAAAGCGCTTCAGAAAAGGCACGGCCTGTGGTGCATCGCCCTCGTGGCGTGCGCGCTCCTTCTCGTCCTTGGGGACAAAGCGGTCGGCATGCACGATGGTCGTGCCGCGCTCGCCTTTCCTGACATTGCCGCCCAGGGCAAGCGCCTGCCGGAAGGTCAGCCAATTCTGGCTGGGATAGCTGCGCTCGATGACGGCGCCCCACAGGATGAGGATATTGATGCCGGAATAGCTGCGCCCCGTGGACGCATTCCTCGGCAGGCCGAGGCCTGCTTTTGCGCTGCCCCATGGCTTGACCCATGGCACGGTACCGCGCTCCAGCTCGGCAATGATGCGGTCGGTGATCTCCTGATAGAGGCTGGCGCCCGGGCGCCAGCCCTTGCCTGCGCCAGCCTCTCCGCTGGTGGTACGCTTGCTGTTTGCACGCATGTGTTATCCTCCGCTCACCAATCGCCGCGCCTTTCCCCGGAAGCGGGGTGGGCGGCGAGTCGCGACCGGAAGGGCCCGCCCAGTAGGCGGAACGCATCCGAAGGACCGTAACGAAGAGGAGGACCCTGAGCGGCACGCGAAGGGTTGCGGGCTGCCGCAGCGGGTCTAGAAGGGAGTGCCGCCCGCCCCGCGCCACCGGGAAAGGCCAACAGACAAACCGCGCCGCCCGCAAGGGCGGCGGCCGTCACAGCCCGAAGGGCTGCCCACGCCAAGGGGCGAAGCCGAATGGCCGAGACCGCCTGAGCTTGCCGAAGAAAAGCGGGCTCGGTTCACGAGCACCTGGTGCGCGTCGTCAGGCGCGCGGGCGCGCGCCAAGTTTTTTCGCACATGGTCAGGCGGCGCAGTTACGTCGAGAAACCCGACGGCATCGGCGCCGTGCGCGCGGCTTCCTCCGAAAACCAGCGCTCGCCTTTCAACAAATTGAGGCATTGTCCTAGACAATATTCCTGTCCGGATCATGATAGATGCGGCGCGCCCCGCTAGGACCGGAGGCTGGACAGAATCTCGCACGGATCAGCGTCAATGGCCGCAGTTATGTCGAGAAACTCGATGACGTCGAGACGCCGCTCTGCGCCCTCGTACTTGGCCACGAAGGATTGGGGACGACCAAGCTTGTCAGCCAGCTGCTCCTGGGTCAGGCCTTTGGCCTTGCGCAGCGAAACCAGCTGGGCCAGAAACCGCTGGTGGCGGGGCGATCGAAGGGATTTGGGCATGGAGGCGAACCGGTCGGGTAAAGACCGGATCAGCGACTAATCCCGGTTTCGGATTATCCCATTTTGGGATATACTGCGTGCGCTCACAGGCGAGGTTCGCAGGCATGAATGGACCAATGGGAACAGATGAGACTCGAAGCTCAACTTTGAGCGATGAAGTCCCCTGGTCGGAGAACCTCACGAGCTACGACAGGGAGCATTTCACAATCTACCTGCGGATCCTGGATGCCTGCGCCGACAATGCCAGCGAAAAGGAGATGGCCGAGCGCATTCTCGGCATCGACCCGTCCATTGACCCGGTCCGCGCCCGCAAAGCTCTTCGCAGCCATATCGACCGTGCGAACTGGATTGTGACGACCGGCTACAAGGAACTGTTCGCCGGCTGATGCACAGCGCCCACTGCCACGTGTTTCGAGCAGGCAAGTCTCTGTAGCCAAATTCGGCAGCGCACGGCCGCGACGGCCGGCGCGGCGGGAGCGGTCACAACTGGTTCGCGTGCTGTTTGACTGCCACTTCCAGTGCTTGCATCAAAGGCACAGCCTTGGAGAAGAGGAAGCCTTGAGCGGTTCGGCAGCCAAGCTTGTGCAGGATTTGCCGATCAGCCTCTGTTTCGACGCCCTCGGCCATGACCTCGATCCCGAGCATGTCACCGAGTTCGATGACCGATTTGACAAGCAGTCGGTCCTCTCGGGACTTGGCCAAGCCGCGAATGAAGCCCTGGTCTATTTTCACCTTGCGTATCCGACGGTCCTTGAGAGATGCCAAGGTAGAAAAGCCGGTGCCGAAGTCATCGGCGCGATGGAAATACCGGCATGTGAAAGCCGTCCGAGCTTTTCATCCACTCTGTCCGGGTCCACCGGCGATTCTTCGGTAATCTCGATTTCGAACATCGTCGCAGGCAGGCCTCTTGCCGCCAGACCCTCCAGAACCATGTCGTCGATATCGCCGGCTTCCAGTTCGCGAGGGGAAACATTCATCGCCACACGAATGTCACGACAGTCAGCTTTCACCAAGCCGTCGATAAAAGCACAACAGTCGGCGAATACGGTTTGCGTCAGCAGCTGAAGCATTCCGGTTTCGCGTGCGGCCGTGATGATTTCGGGTGGAGAGATGGCACCATGCGTCGGATGGGACCATCTCAGCAAGGCTTCAAAACCGACCACGGTCTCGGTTTCGAGTTTCACGATCGGCTGGAACCAAGGTTGCAATCTTCCCGTCTTTATCGCCGAATGAAGATCCCGTTCGATCGACTGGCGACGTTGCAGTTCCCTGTCGAGTTCGGCATCGAACAGGCAAAATTCGTTCCTGCCATGGCGCTTGGCCGTATACAGGGCGATATCCGCCCGCAACAACATTTCAGTCAGGCTCGGCGTCTGCGCCAAGTATATCCCTATCGATGCCCCGACCCGAACGGACGCGACCTCGATATAGGGGCGAGCAATTTTGGCTATGATATTGGAGGCGAGATCACTGGCAGAAAGCGAAGCTCTCGTTGAGGGAAAAACCAGCACGAATTCATCGCCGCCGATACGAGCGAGCGTTGAGCCTTCGGGTGCTTCCTGCTCTATGCGGCGGGCGATCATGACAAGCAGTTCATCACCGGTCCTGTGACCGTAGGTGTCGTTGACAGATTTGAAGCCGTCCAGATCAATCAGCATTGCCACGAAGGGGCCATCCGCGGTCTTGAACCGACCGATGGCGTGTTCAAGGCCCCGCCTGTTGAGAAGGGCGGTCAGATGGTCCTCCCTGGAGTTGCGCTCCATTTCCGACGCAAATCGCTCTGCCTCATGTCTCAGGCGGCTTGCTTCGCGGAAGCGCGCCTGCCCAACAAACGAAGCTCGGACCAAGCCGCCCATGAAGAGCAGAACGGTGAAAGCCAGAATGTAGCGTTCAAAATTGCCTTTCGCCAAAAGGCACGCCACCGTGATGAGGAGTGGAGGTGTGATGAAGCTGGTCGCCGCCGCGGCATACGAACTGCCATATGTAACCGCACCAGCTGAAATGCCCGCCAGTATGACCAGATGCATCGGTGCTTGTGGTGTTGTGTATCCAACAGTCAGCACGGCCGGGAAGGACCATGCAAACCCTGCCAGAAGGGCAAGGACGCCAAACATGCGAAGGCGCGGCAAAACGCCAAGCAAATCCTGATGGCGCCCCGTTTCCTTTAGCTGAAAACGGGCGAGTGCAAGCCGGGCGGCATTTAGCGCATTGACGACCAGGAACCAGCTGGCAGCGGCAAAGCCGCCGCCAGAAAGGGCCTGCACCGCGCAAATCAGGCCTGACAGGATCGCGCTTATCGGCATCGACACGAAGAGCCCGGCCCTCAGGTCAGCAAGCTGATCCTGACGGATTTTGGCCTCCAGCGATTCTTCTTCCTTTAGGGGTGCCATGAATGGACCAGCTTGCTTGCGTCGTTGTTCGCGAGGACCAAATCTATGCAAGCCCACTGAAGGACGGGTTAACTACCCAGCGAGGGTAACCAGTGCGCTCACCATGCTTCGGGTCACACCTTTGGCTTGCATTGCCGAATCATCAAGGCTTCGCCCGCGCGCGTGCCTTGATCCGAATCATGCCATGATCGGCAACGTCACCAGGAGACAGCCTTGCCCCGCGACGACGCGCGCCAGCAAGACAAGGAAGCCTCGCCGAGACAGCGTTCCAGAGCGGCAGCGCTCTGTGCGATTCACCGCCTGAGCATGGCCGAAATGCCATGGCGGACAAAGGGAAGATGTTGGGCAAAGCGGAGCCCAGCATGTCTTGCAAGCCGTGCCGCCGAGTGCTCGCTTGAGTAGAGACCGACAAGCATGTTGGTGGCATGATAGAGCGGCCCCGCCGACAGCCGCAGCCGGCTTTCGTATCTGCCGAGCATGTCGGGATCGGCAATGTCGCGGCGGGCGCGACATGCTGTCAGTATTTTATGAGCGAGTTGCTTCTGGCCGCTGAGGCCGATGTTGAAGCCATGCGCGGTCACCGGGTGCATGCCAATGGCAGCGTCTCCGATCAGTGCCGCACTCGGAGCCGAGAACTTGTGCGCCCAGGTCGTGACCAGCGGATAGGCATGGCGGGTGCTTGCCAGGGTCATCTGTCCGAGGCGTCCTCGACACCGGTTCATCAATTCCATGAGGAACAATTCGTCGTCGAGAGCAAACAGTCTGTCGGCCTCGCTTGAGCGCAAAGTCAGAAGCAGCGACGACACGCCTTCCATGAGCGGCAACATCGCTATGGTCTGATGGTGGTCGAACCATTCGACCGCGATCTGGTGATGGACGCGCTCGTGCCTCACTCGGCAAATCAGCATGGAGTGGCCAAGCGGATGGATGTTGGCGCCAATGCCGAGCAGGTCGCGCATCGGGGACAAACGCGAATCCGCTGCTACGAGCAGCCGAGCGGCCAATTGCCTGCCATCAGAAAGCGTTATGACCGCCTCGTCTTCGCTATTTGTTGCATTGACGACCGAGTTGCCGCACAGCAGCCGGGCATGATCCTGGAAGTGGACAATTTTGAACAGGGCATCGCGGATCCGACAATTTGGGACCAGAAATCCGAGTGGTTCCCCAGATCCGCTGGGAGCATCGAAGCTCAGGGCGAAAGGGCTGGATCCGTTGAGCACGCGCGCGCCATGAAGCGGTGATTTGTCCGATGCGGGGATGGCATCCCAGGCGCCGAGCTCGCGAAGGATTCTCACTGATGCGTGGGTCAGCGCGATCTCGCGACCGTCGAAAGCCGGATTCGCCAGGCTGTCGAGCGACTGCCGTTCAACCACTGCCACCTTGAGTCGGCTCCAGGCGAGCGATGCTGCGAAGGCAAGTCCGACCGGACCAGCTCCGACGACAATGATGTCGAATTTGTCGACATAGCCGGCCATCAGCGTGCCGCCATAGCGGCTATCTTCGACACGAAGCGCTCTTGAAGCATCGCAATCACCCACGGTTTGCCGCTCATCTCCCCAACTCGATAGACATGCGTTCTCCGTTGGAAGCCTGGTCAATGAAACCATGCCGATGAAGAGATAACGCTGATCTGGATCAACCAGGCTCGACAAACCCGTCAGCGGCGGGTTCACGGTCGAGTGGTCGATTGCCGTGAAAACGTCTCCATGTCTGGGCATTCTGAATGGTCGGCTTCCCAATCGCGTGCCCCTCCTGGCCAAAGGTTCGGCAACGTATTGTGGCTGATCCGTTCTTCGCACCGCGCCGATATCGTCATGACGCGGGCAATCGCCAGCAAAGATTCGGTCGACTGACGACCAGCATCCGCACAGTCGTTGGCGCCGCCAACCGGTTCAGCCTCGCGGCTCTTCCCGATCGATAAGGACCCGCTCGGCGGAGCCGTCGAGATCTTCGTATTGGCCGCTCTTCAAGATCCACAGGAAGCCCCGGTCCAAGCCCCACCAAAACAGGCAGCGGCCACCGCATTTCCGTCTGGACGGGCGTCTTGCTGCCGACAGCGTGCTCTCCTAACGCGCTAGACGCCGAAGGAACTCGCCGACGGCCTCATGTCCAAGTGATGTGGGAAGGGAGCAGAACCAAAGGGACTCTGCTTGGCGTCCCCGCTTTTTTCGCAGCTATGAAACCATCACTGAGAACGGATCCGTACTGAGGAGGAGGCGGTCCTTGACTTGCCCGACGCCGGCAACCTTCTCAGCCGCAACGATCGCTGCCTTCCGCTGACGCTCGTCGACAATCGCCCCCTTCAGTTCGACAAGGCCGTCGCTGACCCTCACATCGATCAAGTCACCACCGCTCCAGGTTTGTGGCTGCAGTTCGGCAAGGATAGCCTTGCGGATCAGTTCGTCATCGGGTGGCGTGGTTCCCTGTTTCGGCATGGCGGATCAGGACAAGCAGCAAATCAGTTCGCGTGATGATGCCGACGACCCTTTCCCGAATCGACAATCGGGACATTGTTGTGCGATGTTGCATCATCAGGTCGACAGGAGGCGCCGAGATGACGTGTGTGGTCATCACCTGATGGATGATCCGTCCATTCGAGCGCACACATAGTCATTGGCGGTTGTGCCCGGGCCAAGATCAAGCTCCAGCCAGCGCGGACGCACACGCTGGGTTCCGAGTTCCTCTCGGCGCAAGAAGTCGCTTTTGCTTACAATGCCAACCCAGGTGCCGTCGCTGGTCGTTACTGGCAGGCAGCTGACTTTGCTTGAAAGCATGACCGCTTCGGCGATCGTCGCGTTCGCATGCGTCGTGATGACTGGCTTTGTCATTAAGGATTCGGCTTGCATCCTCACCCTCCTGATCTTTCGTCGGACGACGATAGGACATCCCGACCCGCGGCGCGTTGATCTGAGTCACTTGGAACGAGTGGCATTCTCCGCGCCGTCGTCGCTGTCGATGAGAATGCGCTCCGCCGCGCCATCGAGATCCTCGTACTGGCCGCTTCTCAACGCCCAAAGGAAGCCGGACAGGCCGAGTGCGCCAAGGAATAGCGCTACGGGGATGAGGTAGACGAGCGTCGTCATGACGATTGAGCCAAGGCGCCGGCCCGCGCGGGCCTGTCTTGCCGCGCAATCGCGGACGACGCACCCGTTGCGAAGCCTTGCAGACGCATGGCATTTCCAACCACGAGCAATGACGAGGCTGACATCGCGACCGCGGCGATAAGAGGCGTAACATGGCCCAGAATGGCGATCGGCACGGCAACAGCATTATAAACGATCGCAATTGTTATGTTCTGTCGGATCAGGCTTGCCGCCTTGCGCGATACTTCAACAGCCAGCGGGACCGCCAAGAGGCTTTCGCGCAGGAAAACGAAGTCGGCTGCATTGCGGCCAATGTCGGCGGCGGTGGCGGGTGCGATCGAGACATGCGCAGCGCTCAGCGCCGGCGTATCGTTGAGCCCGTCGCCAACCATCAGAACCTTGTGCCCGTCCCTCGCCAGCGTCTCGATGCGTTCAACCTTGCCGGACGGCAGCAGGCAGGGAACGAAATCATCGACACCAAGCCCGTCCGCAACCTCGGCGCAGGCTTTCGCGGTGTCGCCCGACAGCATCTCCACGCACATACCAGCGTTGTGCAGTTGATCGATGGCCGCCCTGGCGTCGGCGCGCAGCGCGTCCTCAAAAATCGAAGGTCGCGACAATGAACCCGTCTTTTGTCAGCACCGTTCCGCCATAGCCATGTTTGCCTTCGCCGCCGGTCCGGGCCTTCCATCCAGCCCATCCGCGCCGGCCCAGCCGCCAGGTGCTACCGGCGGCTGTGGCCTCGATCCCGAAACCCGGGTGCTCGGTGACGGCATCGAATTTGTGCTGCCCGCCAAGGCGGGCAAAACCGGCTATGGCCTTTGAAAACGGGTGACGCGAATGCGCAGCCATGTCTCCCGCGATTGCCAGCATGGCCGGATCAATCGAGTCCGCATTGACCAGCCGGGGCTGGCCGAGGGTGAGCGTTCCGGTCTTGTCGAACACCGCTCTATCAATCGTCGCCAGGCGCTCCATGGCCGAACCGTCCTTGACCATGATGCCGTTCTCGAACAGGCGCCGCGCCGCGACCACCTGGACGATCGGTACGGCGAGGCCGAGCGCGCACGGGCATGTGATGATGAGAACGGCAATGGCGATCGTTATGGCCCGGTGCCAGTCACCGGTCGCCGCCATCCAGCCAAGGAACGTCGCGAAGGCTGTGAGATGAACCACCGGGGCATAGAGCGCTGAAACACGATCGGCGATCCGGCGATAATGCGCGCGGCCGCCCTCTGCGGACTCCATCAGCCGAACCATTTCCGCCAGAAACGAATCTTTCGCGGCGGCGGTCGCCTCGATCGTCAGCGGGCCGGTTAGGTTGAGGACACCGGCCTGCACGGCTTCGCCTGCCGCTACGTTTCGAGGCGTGCTCTCGCCGGAAACCAACGAGCAGTCCAGATCCGAGGCCCCTTGAATGATCTTGCCGTCGACGGGGATTCTCTCGCCGGCAGCGATCAACAGCAGCATGCCGGGTTCGATCTCGCCAACCGGCAGATAGTCGCGTGCACCATCGCCGCGCAGCACCATGGCGCCACGTGCGGCCAACTGGGACAGGCCTTTCACGGCGGTCCGGGCACGTTCGCGCATGACGTGATCCAACGTGCGGCCGATCAACAGGAAGAACAGCAGCGACACCGATGCATCGAAATAAGCGTGGTCGCCATGGTTGATCGTCTCATAGAGGCTCATGGCGTAGGCGAGGGACACCCCGACCGCGATCGGCACATCCATGTTCATGCGGCCGTGACGCAGCGCATTCCAGGCCGAGCGGAAGAAGATGCCGCCGGCGAAGGCCAGTGGCGGGATGGCGATAAGCGCCGAGACCCAGTGGAACAGGTCGCGGGTAGCGCCTTCAGCACCGGACCAGACAGAGACCGAAAGCAGCATGATGTTGCCCGCCGCAAAGCCGGCGACAGCAACGGCGCGGATCAGCTCCGAAAGCGTCTTGTCCTTGTTGTCGACCTCGGGGTCGAACAGATGCGCCTCGTAGCCCAGCCGTCCCAGCGCGGCGACGAATGGTGGTACCTGGTTTCCACGCCAGCGGACCGCGACCCGCTTCGTCGACAGGTTGACACGAGCGCTCTCCACTTGATCGAGCTTTCCCAGTGCTGTCTCGATCGCCTGGATGCAGGCCGCGCAATGAACCGTGGGGACCGAAAGATCGGTCTGGCGGAGATCATCGCCAAGCGATCGGCTCGCCAGCCTGATCTCCTGGCTGGACGGCAGGACCGATCCGGCGTTGACCAGATCAAGCGCCATTTCGGCGCCCGGTGCACAACAACTCATTGCAGCGCTCCATTGGAAATCATGATCCTGCGGACGTCGCGATACGGTTTATCCAGGCCGGCATCGGCGTCGACTTCGACGATCCAGACACCATCCTTCGGCAAATGCTGGGCGGCGAATTCCTGACCCGAGGCGAGGACGAGCTTGATGGATTCATCCTCTTTTTCGTAAGCGGGATGGCGAAACAGCGCCTTCACGCCATGCAAGGGAACCGGTTTGCCGGCGGCGTCGATGAGGCCGTAGCGGACTTCACCCGATGCGATGGTCAGCTTGCCGGTCCAGCCGAGGGCTGCCTGCGCCCGCCCTTCCTCGGCCTTCCTGTTGAACTGCTGGCTCGCCACATAGGTGTTTTCGACGACCAGGCCGGTCCAGCTCGTGTTGGCAAGCGTCGCCATGGTCAGATTGACCGCGATGACCACACCGAAAAAGGCCAGGATGATGGCCAACATGTGCCTGCCGGTGAATTCGCGGGTTTTTTGTGTTCTGGCGCTCATCTGGCAGTCTCCGGCGCGTTGAAGGTGGCGGTGTACTCGTTCGACTCGAAGCTGGCTCTGTCCTCGACGCGGAACTTGAAGGTCTGTGCCGGAGCGCGGATCTGGTCCGCCGGCTGGCGAACGAAGACCCTCAGCATTTTCAGGCGGTCGGGTTCGACCGGAATGGCGAAGGAACGGCCTGCGGGGATGTCGTCGCCGACGACGACCATCTCGGCGCCCTGCAAGCCCTGCATCGTGACGACGATCGTCCTCGGCTCGGGGATCATGTTGAGCAGCTTGACGGTGTAGCCGTTGCGGATCGAGCCGTCGGAGAGCGTCACGAATTGTGGATTGCGGTCGTGCAGGACATTGATTTCGAGCCGGTCGCGCGTCAGCAGCGAGTAGAGGAGGCCCAGGCCGATCAGCGACCACATAGCCATGTAGACATAGGTGCGTGGCCGAAAGATCTTGCGGATGTGGAAATGCGCCACTCTGTCCGAAAACAGGCCGTCATCCGTCCTGACCAGCGCCGGATTGACTGAGCTGGACCCGCCTGCAGTCGCCAGCATCATGTTGGCGTTGTAGTCGGAGAGCGTCGCATAGGCGATCAGCCCACGCTCCTTGCCGAGCTTGTCCATGACGCCGTCACAGGCGTCGATGCAAAGCGCGCAAGTGATGCATTCGAGCTGCTGGCCATCGCGAATGTCGATCCCCATCGGGCAGACCGCGACACAGGCATTGCAGTCGACGCAGTCGCCCACGAGCTGGCCTGCGGCCAGCACCTTCTTGGCGTGGCGCGAACGCGGTTCGCCGCGCCAGTCATTGTAGGTGACAGTGAGGGAATTTTCATCGAGCATGGCCGCCTGGATGCGGGGCCACGGGCACATATAGGTGCAGACCTGCTCGCGCATCAGACCGCCGAACGTGTAGGTGGTAGCCGCCAGAACCGCGACGGTGATGTAGGCGACAGGCGCTGCCGTGCCGGTGAAGAGTTCGCCGAGCAGCGTCGGCGCGTCAGCGAAATAGAAGATCCAGGCGCCGCCCGTCAGCGCGCCTATGGCCAGCCAGATGGCGTGTTTCGATACCCGCAGCACAAGCTTGCGGGGGGTCCAGAGACCGGCATCAAGCTTGATACGAGCGTTGCGGTCGCCCTCTATCGCGCGCTCGACGACCAGGAACAGGTCGACCCATACGGTCTGCGGGCATGTGTAGCCACACCAGGCACGGCCGACAGTCGACGTGATCAGGAAAAGACCGACGCCGGCCATGACCAGAAGGCCGGCGACATAGTAGAATTCCTGCGGCCATATCTCGATGAAGAAGAAATAGAAACGCCGGTTAGCGACATCGAGCAGCACGGCCTGGTCCGGGCTAAACGAGCCCCGATCCCAGCGCAGCCACGGCGTCAGATAGTAGATGCCGAGCGTGACCGCCATCACCAGCCATTTGAACTGGCGAAAGCTGCCCGAGGCCCGCTTCGGGAAGATCTTCTTGCGCGCAGCGTACATTGGCTGACGCACCTTGGCGGAGTTGACCGGCGTGGGTTCGATCCTTTCTATTTGCGTGTTATCAAGCACGAGAAGCTCCAGTCACCAGCGACGATTTCGCCGGAAACCGACTCATCGGTTCTGGATGATGCCGAGGCCCGGCTTGCGCCGGGCCTCGTCGCTTGGCGGGAGGGGGAGGACGAGAATAGGCTTCTGCTCCTATTCTCCGCCGCCAAGCGAATGGATGTAGACCGCCAGTTCCTTGACCTTGGTCTCGCCGAGGCGCGCGCCCCAGGCCGGCATCACGCCCTGTTTCGGCGCGGTGACCTGGGCGGCGATGGCCGCTTCGCCTGACGCGTAGAGCCAGATGGCGTCGGTCAGATCTGGAGCGCCGAGTTCCTTGTTGCCTTTTGCATTGTCGCCGTGACAGGCCACGCAATTTTCGGCGAAGACCTTGGCGCCGGGCGCGACCAACGATTGATCGCCGACAGTGCCGGACAGGCTGGCAACGTAGGTGCTGACCTGTTTGATCTGATCGGCGGTGATGATGTCGCCAAAGGCAGGCATTTCTGACAAGCGCGTAGCCGGGTCGGAGGCGAAGCGGATGCCATGAGCGATCGTCTGCTGGATCTGGTCCACCTCGCCGCCCCACAGCCAGTCGTCGTCATTTAGGTTCGGAAAGCCCTTGGACCCCTGGGCGCCGGAACCGTGGCACTGCACGCAATTGACCTTGAACGCGGCGGCGCCGGCAGCGACGGCGAATTCGCGCAGCGTGTCATCCGCAGCAATCTCCGAAACACTTTTCGACTCTATTGCGGCGACATATTTGCCCTTTGCCGCTTCGGCCGCGGACAACTCGTTCTTGACTTCGTTGCGGCTGGAATAGCCAAGTACGCCCTTTGTCGCGGAGTGCAACAGCGGCCATGCCGGGTAGGCAATTGTGTAACCGATCGCCCAGACTATGGTCATGTAGAAGGTGATGACCCACCAGCGCGGGAGCGGGTTGTTGAGCTCGCGAATGCCGTCCCACTCATGACCGGTCGTCGAGATGCCGGAAACCTCGTCAATGTGATCGCTGCTCATGATCAGTCCTCCTTCAGAGGAATTTGAGCTGCTTCGCCGGCTTGCCTGCGGCTGCCGGGGCGAAGTGCAAAGGCAACGGATCCGATGAAGAAAAGAGCGATGGCAAGCAGGCCCCAGCTGTCAGCAAACTCCCGCATGAAATTGTACGTCATCGCCATTGTCCTCAGCGGTAGCCGGCGGTCTCATCGTAGTTCTTGAAATCGACAAGCGTGCCGAGCATCTGGAGATAAGAAACCAGGGCGTCCATTTCGGTGACTTGCTGCGGATCACCGTCGAAATCGCCGATCCTGGCCTTGGGGTAGCGGGCCTCGAGGCCGGAGGTGTCGGCGTTGGGATCGGACTGCGCCATCAAATCGGCGTTCGCGTGTGCGACCATGTCATCGCTGTAGGGGACGCCGACATACCTGTTGGCGACCAGGTGCGTCGAGAAGTCCTTCACCTTGATCGGCGTGTCTTTCAGGAACGCATAGCTCGGCATGATCGATTCAGGCACCACGGAACGAGGGTCCGTGAGGTGCTCGACATGCCAAAGATTGGAGTAGCGGTCGCCAACCCGGGCGAGGTCCGGACCGGTACGCTTCGATCCCCACTGGAAGGGATGGTCATACATCGACTCGGCCGCCAGGCTGTAATGCCCATAGCGCTCGACCTCGTCACGGAACGGGCGGATCATCTGGCTATGGCAGNAGGCCGGAGGTGTCGGCGTTGGGATCGGACTGCGCCATCAAATCGGCGTTCGCGTGTGCGACCATGTCGTCGGAGTAGGGAACGCCGACGCGCCTGTTGGCAACCAGATGCGTCGAGAAATCCTTCACCGCGATCGGCGTATCCTTCAGAAAGCCATAGCTCGGCATGATGGATTCCGGCACCACGGAACGAGGGTCCGTGAGGTGCTCGACATGCCAAAGATTTGAGTAGCGATCGCCAACCCGAGCGAGGTCCGGTCCGGTGCGCTTCGATCCCCACTGGAAGGGATGATCATACATCGACTCGGCCGCCAGGCTGTAATGCCCATAGCGCTCGACCTCGTCACGGAACGGGCGGATCATCTGGCTATGGCATAGGTAGCATCCCTCACGCACATAGATGTTGCGCCCGACGAGTTCGAGCGGCGAGTAGGGCCGCATGCCTTCGACCTTCTCGATCGTGTTGTCGAGATAGAAGAGCGGCGCGATCTCGACGATGCCGCCGATTGTCACGACCAGCAGCGACCCGAGGAGAAGAAGTGTAGCGTTCTTCTCGATGACCGCGTGTCTGTTCATCAACCTCATTTTCTGTCTCATCATCGCGCAAGCTGGAGGGCGGGAACGGAGCCGGGCATCGGATCCTCCTCGCGCCGGTAGCCAAGGATGGTCATGGCGATGTTCCACGCCATGATCAGGGCGCCGGAAAGGTACATGGCTCCGCCGATGGCGCGCATGATGTAGTAGGGGTGCATGGCGGCGACGGTTTCGGCGAAGGAGTAGACCAGGAAGCCCTGCTCGTCGTATTCGCGCCACATCAGGCCCTGCATGATGCCGGACACCCACATGACCGACGCGTAGACAACGATGCCAAGCGTCGCCAGCCAGAAGTGCCAGGTAACGAGGCGCAGCGAGTAGAGCCGTTCACGGTTCCACAGCTTCGGCACCATGTAATAAAGCGCGCCGAACGAGATCATGCCGACCCAGCCGAGTGCGCCCGAATGGACGTGTCCGATGGTCCAGTCGGTATAGTGCGACAGCGAGTTGACCGTCTTGATCGACATCATCGGGCCCTCGAAGGTGGACATGCCGTAGAAGGCGATGGCCATCACCATCATGCGGATGATCGGATCGGTGCGGAGCTTGTCCCAGGCGCCCGACAGCGTCATCAGGCCATTGATCATGCCGCCCCATGACGGCATCCACAGCATGATCGAGAACACCATGCCGAGCGTCTGCGCCCAATCGGGCAAGGCGGTGTAGTGCAAATGATGGGGTCCAGCCCAGATGTAGAGAAAAATGATTGCCCAGAAATGGACGATCGACAGCCGGTAGGAATAGACCGGCCGGTTCGCCTGCTTGGGTACGAAATAATACATCATGCCGAGAAAGCCGGCGGTCAGAAAGAAGCCCACGGCGTTGTGGCCATACCACCATTGCGTCAGAGCGTCCTGGACCCCGGAGAAAGCCGAATAGCTCTTCGAGCCCAGGAAGGAGGCGGGCATGGAGAGGTTGTTGACCACATGCAGCATCGCGATGGTGACGATGAAGGACAGGTAGAACCAGTTAGCGACGTAGATGTGGGGTTCCTTGCGCTTCAGGATCGTGCCGAGGAACAGGATGAGATAGGCGACCCAGACAATGGTCAGCCAGATGTCCACATACCATTCCGGTTCCGCGTATTCGCGGCTCTCGGTTATGCCGAGCAGGTAGCCAGTCGCTGCCATGACGATGAAGAGCTGGTAGCCCCAGAACACGAACCAGCCGAGATCGCCGCCGAACAGCCGGGCGCGGCAGGTGCGTTGCACGACATAGAGAGACGTGCAAAGCAGCGCGTTGCCGNGCGACGTAGATGTGGGGTTCCTTGCGCTTCAGGATCGTGCCGAGGAACAGGATGAGATAGGCGACCCAGACAATGGTCAGCCAGATGTCCACATACCATTCGGGCTCGGCGTATTCGCGGCTCTCGGTGATGCCGAGCAGGTAGCCAGTCGCTGCCATGACGATGAAGAGCTGGTAGCCCCAGAACACGAACCAGCCGAGATGGCCGCCGAACAGCCGGGCGCGGCAGGTGCGTTGCACGACATAGAGAGACGTGCAAAGCAGCGCGTTGCCGCCGAAGGCGAAGACGACTCCCGACGTATGCAGTGGCCGCAAACGGCCAAAGTTGAACCAGGGCTGGATGTTGAGATCGGGATAGGCAAGCTGCAGCGCGATGACCACGCCGACAAGCATGCCGATGACACCCCAGAACATGGTGGCGATGGCGCCATAGCGGATTGGCCCGTCCATGTAAGCGGACGGGTCGATCGGCGCGGCAGGCTTGAACTCAGTGTTGCGCAACAGGATCGCAGTGAAGCCAGCCAAGGCGAAGAACAAGACCCACATATGCTGGCGAAAGGGTTCATCCACCCCAGCGCCAGCGGCCACCAAAGCCGCGAATGCGAACAGGCTTAGAAGCACGATTTCTTTGCCGAATTTCATCGCAAGCCCCGATTTCCAATTCCGGCGGATGCCAAACCGCGGTGCCTTATTGCGCAGCCGTCGCCTGCTCGCCCTGATCCATGTCAGAGCCGCACCATTTTGCTTCGAGCAGCATCGAGTTCGGTGCGATCAGACTGTGTCGAATGTGGAAGTGCAGCACCGGCCGACGGTTTATGGACAGGCCCGGCGTCCCCAGTCGGGGCCCGGGTAGGAGGCGACCGCGGGCGTGTGGGGAAGCGCACCTTCTGTGACGCTGGTAAGCAGGCCGATGCCTTACCGAACGTCGATCGTTTCAATGCCTTGGAACAGCCAGCGCCAGCGTTGCGCTGCCTTCGCGACATTTATAGTTTGGGGAGACGGCGATTTTCGCCTGCGTATGAGGCATATTGACTTCGGCCAAGTGTGGATGCTTCGCCGACGAGCCGAAACGCAACTGGCGTATACGATCGGATGGAGAACGGGCTGTCGCTACGCGATGTCTTCTGAGCCCAACGCGAGCATGCCCTGCCCCGAATGAAGTAAGTGGCGTGGGCCATGCAGCTCCGTGTCATTCAAACGGCTATTGCGCCTCGGCCGCCGCAGCGCCGTTCCAGCCGGCTCATGCTGTCCACGGTGACGCGGCGGTTGTTCTCGATCCGAATCACGCCGTCCATTCTCAGGCTGGTCAGCTGACGGCTCACGGTCTCGTTTGTGATGCCAAGGAAATCAGATATGTCGGCACGCGTCATCGGCAGCTCGAAGCATGCCGACATAGCCGCCGGGTCAACATTGGAGTCGATGTTCCGGGCAATCATGAGGAGAAAGCTCGCCACCTTCTCTGGTGCGGTCTTGCGCCCCAGAGTCACCATCCATTCGCGGGCCTCGTCAAGTTCGTTCAGCGCCTGCTTGAGCAGGCGATGCACAAATTCGGGTGACTGCTTCATCATCCGTTCGATGGCCGCTCTCGGAAACGAGCACAGCGAGACAGCTGTTGCCGCTTCCGCATTGATCGCACTTTTCATCTTGAAGGGCCGTCCCAGAAAATCCGGCGCGAACTGGAGACCGACGATCTGCTGGCGGCCGTCCGAAAGGCTCTTCGTGAGCTTCACCACGCCTGAAAGCACGTTTGAATAACAGTCCACCGCCTCGGCGTCGCCGATCAGTTCGACCCCCGGCTCGATATTGTGCCGCGACGACGTCTTGGCGAGCTGAGCCAAATCGTCTGGCTCGAGCGCGCCACAGACACCGCGGCGCCGTGCCTCGCAAGGCAGGCAAAGAACGGGAATGCCGGAACTGTGAATATCCTGCCGTAATGTCATTCGATCGCTCTACCGGTCCAGTGCGGGCAGGATAGCAATCCACGGTAGAAAAATCCTTGCGGCAGTTTGTCCGTGCTGAAGGTTGATCGAAATCAGGGCTTAGGCTCATCCAAGCATCCACAGTTCGGGCGACGCAAACACGGTGGACCACGACATGCGACAAAAGCTAGCTGCCAGATTTGGCGAGAACGTCCCGCGCTATACCAGTTATCCGACTGCGCCCCATTTCCATGCGGGCGTCGATGCCGTCGTTTACCGAGGCTGGTTGGAGGCGCTCGAAGGTGGTGACGAGATATCGCTTTACCTGCATATTCCCTATTGCGACAGGCTCTGCTGGTTCTGCGCGTGCCATACCAAACAGACCCGTCACTACGAGCCGGTGGCCGCTTATCTGCGCTCGCTGTATGCGGAGATCGCCACGGTTGGCGGCCTTGTTACCGGCAAGGGCCGAGTTCGCGCGGTTCATTTCGGCGGCGGTTCCCCGACGATGCTGGAACCTGAGGATATTGTGGCGCTGGGAAGCGTCCTGCGCAACAGCTTCGCCTTTCTTCCCGGCGCCAAGATCAGCGTTGAAATCGAACCCAATGATATGGACGATGCCCGCCTCGATGCGCTTGCCGAAATCGGCACGACCCGTGCGAGCCTCGGCGTCCAGGACTTCGATCCGAAGGTTCAGAAGGCAATCAACCGCGAGCAGAGCTTTTTGCAGACCAAAGCGGTAGTCGACGGTGTTCGTTCGCGCGGCGTCGAATCGGTCAATCTAGACCTGCTCTACGGCTTGCCGCATCAAACGAGGGAGAGCGTCTCCTCCACCGTCGCGCAGGCGCTGACCTTGGAACCCGACAGGATAGCGCTTTTTGGCTACGCCCATGTGCCGTGGTTCAAGAAACATCAGACCATGATTGATGAGGCCTGGTTGCCAGGGCCGGAGGAGCGGTTTGCCCAATCACAACTGGCAGCCTACGCTATTCTTGACCGAGGATACGAAGCAATCGGGCTCGACCATTTCGCCAAACCGGGCGATGCGTTGGCAGTAGCGGCTCGCGCGGGGGCTTTGCATCGCAATTTCCAGGGCTATACAGAGGATCGCTGCGAGACATTGATCGGTCTCGGTCCGTCATCCATCAGTCAGTTTCGGCAGGGCTATGCGCAGAACATGCCTTCGACCAGCGAATATCGACGCATGGTTGATGACGGCGGGCTGGCCGCCGTCCGCGGTATCGCACTTTCCGACGACGACCGCGTTCGCGGCTGGATCATCGAGCGGCTGATGTGCGACTTCGCCTTCTCGGCCATCGATCTGGTGGAACGCTTCGGCGAAGCCGGCCAGAGGCTCCTCCTTCAGTCGAGTTCCATGGCCCTACACGATCCGGTTCGATTGCTTGAACTTGATGGCGACAGATTCGTTGTGCCGGCTGAAAGTCGCCCTTTCGTCCGAAGCATCGCGGCCAGGTTCGACAAATATTTCGAAACTGGAACGGCCAGGCACTCGGCGGCAGTCTGAGCACCGCAGAGGAACGGTCATGGCTCTCACTCGATCGTGAACCGATTGCGATCGTTTTCCACTGTTGACCGGCGACCGTCGGCCGAGACGGTTCGAAGCGGACCAGACGCGTCTTGGCATAGCGACGATATCGCCCGCCCCTGCCTGTCAGATCATGGTTGTCGGCGACAGCTCCCTTCGACCTTGCAAGGAGAATGCAAGGTGCCGTGCAAGCGGCTGACAACACTTGGGCCGGTGGCAGAAGTCCGCAAGCACCCCGGCAGCGCGGTCAACGTTGAACCACCCGTTCACCCGAATATGCCGGTGCAGTTCAGGTGGAAAGGGCCTGGCCTAGACGGCTCTCTTGTTACCCCAGAGCATAACGTGCAGCTGCGGTAGCACGCGGGCTTCGAACCATTTGTCGCGGGTCACGCTGTCAACCAGCCACTCCATGCGCTTCAATATTCCGTCAAGGTCGACGGGTGCGTCATCATTTGCCGGGTGTGGCGGCGTGTGATTGCCGGGTTGCAGATAGATCGGAAGTTGCGGAAATTGCGCAGCGGCGTCTTTCGCGTAGGCGTAGTCCCTTTCGTCGAAAACAATTAGCTTGAGCACGATTTGGGGCTTGCCTTGTGCCGCCTGGAGGCACGCCTCGACAGCGGCCCAATCTGTCGTCATTTGGCTTGACGGCGGCTTTGGGCTGAGGATCAGCACGTCAAGGTGCGCAAACCAGTCCCTGGCAAGCGAACCTTGGGTTTCCAGCGCAAAACGGTAACCGTCACCATGGCCTCGGTCGATGAGCGCGCCGAGCGGCTGGATGGCCGGATTGCCGCCTGACAGCGACACCATAAGCGGGCGGCCACCGGAAAGCGCAAGCACATTTTTCCACACCGCGCCGACGGACATCATCTCCCATTCATGGCGGAATTGATTGTCCACAGCATGCAGGCTGTCGCACCAGGAACAGCGAAAGTCACACCCGCCGGTTCTGACGAAGATCGTCGGCAAACCTATGAGCACGCCCTCGCCCTGGATCGTCGGCCCGAAAATCTCGCTAACGCGGATTGCGGGATGAGTATTGGTCATGGCCGGTATTCCGCCCAGGTTTTCGGCGTTTCGCTCACCCGCACGGCCGCGGTTTCGCTCAGGCGTGCCTTGCACCAGTCGTAGAAATGTCTGGCCAGATATTCCGCCGTGACTTGCTCGTGTCCCAGCACGTCGTTGAGATGTCGGTGGTCGAAGCTCTCGTCGATGTAGCGTTTGAATGGCGCCAAATCGTGGTAGTCGCGCACGAAGCCGTGATCGTCCAGTCCATCCGCTGAAAGCTCCACTTCGACGATGTAGTTATGTCCGTGCAGGCGCGCGCATTGGTGATCGGGTGGCAATGAGGTGAGCTGATGCGAGGCTGAGAAGTGGAATTCCTTGGTGATGCGGAACATTACGCGGTGGTCCTTCGCAGCGCTCCGAGCCAGAAGTCGGAGTCCTCGTACTCGGTTGGGTCCGGGTGCCCAGCGATGTGAAACGCCTCACGCCGCTCGACGCAGGTCCCGCACCTCCCGCAATGACGCTCGGCGCCCTTGTAACAGGACCAGGTCTGCGCAAACGGCGTGCCGTATGTGGCTCCATCCCTAACAATGTCCGCCTTCCTCAGGTTCACATAGGGTGCATAAAGGCGAATCTGCGCGTAGCCGTCGAGCGCGTGGTCCTGCATCATCTGGAAAGCGTCGATGAAGGCCGGACGGCAATCGGGATAGACAATATGATCCCCACCATGCACGGCCGTCGCCACCGCGTCAGCGTCTTGCGCTGCGGCGAGGCCGAAGGCAATGGCCAACATGATGGCGTTCCGGTTGGGCACCACCGTTACCTTCATCGTGTCTTCGGCATAGTGCCCGTCGGGCACGTCCACATTGTCGGTCAGCGCGGAGCCGGAAAGGCCGCCGCCGATCTCGTGGATATCGATGATTCGCTGCGGGACGCCCAGGCGCTCCGCGCAAAGGGTGGCGAAGCCCAATTCCTTCCTATGCCGTTGGCCGTAATCGAACGATAGCAGGCCGGTAAGCTGGTGCTCCGCTGCCACCTTGTGAGCAAGAGTAACGGAATCCAATCCGCCGGAGCAGACGACGAGAGTCTTCATCGTTGGGTCCTTGTTTTAACCGGGTAGGCTGCGACCGGAGATTTCTCTGCGCTCCAGTACTTCAGGAAAACCATTTTGTGAAGTGAACGGAGACCAGTTTCGTGCGCTTGCGTGCGGTGCGCAAAACGCCCTCGCGGTGAGCTGCAAGGACACGGACTGGTGAGACGTCACGCTTCAGCGGAATGCTCAAGCGAACGCTGCTCGCGGACAAAGTTCTCGACGAGCAGAGCCTGGCGGTTCCGAGCGCCGAGGGACGCCACTGCAACGGTTGCAGGGTACAAGGAGCCCGGATGGCTTGCCGCAAAGATGACCGGCAAACCCTGAATAACCGGTGATGAGCCGACATCTGTGAACAAGCGGTGTGGTCGATTGCAATCACCCATGTCTTGCGCACAGGTACCTTATGTCAGTGGATGAACTGAACTTGATGGTTTTACAGATGGCAGTCGAAAGCGTCCGCTCGCTCTCGTTGAGCTTCGCTGAAAAAGCCGCCGAGATAGCCACCAGGAGCCGCGGCATCTTGCTTTTCGACGTGCGGATCGACGGTGACGCGCAGGTCCAGCGGGTCGCAGCCATCCGATATCACGGCGGCCAATTCGGCGTGCTGGCGTTGGATGTACACGGCCTAGTTACCCACTATTGCATCGTTAACGGTATGTTCTCACATTACATTGCGTCCTTGGAGAGCTGGCACAGGATGCCCCTGTCGATGCAGGCCAAGATGGATGCCAACGGCAATGCCCGTCTCTTCGTAGCCGCGTTGCGGGATGCCGGACATATGCTGGGCACCTAGCATTGGGCGAGAATGCATCTGTGAATTTTGCATGTGCGTCACTGCGATGGCGCCGGCATGATCGTCATGCTCCAAAACGGCTGCGGCCCCCGCGAAGCGGTCGCCGCGATGATGGTGATCAACGGCGTTGCATCGATGCGAGCGTTTAGACAGAGGTCTCCTCCTGGCATCGAGCGCATGCAAGGAGCTACGCAAGCGCAACTGCATCAAGTATTTTGAAGGGATGACCTCATGCATGGAGCTTGCGCTGCATACGGGCGGCGCGAGCCGCGTTGCCATCCAGCAGAGAGGGTGCTTGCGGTACTCTCAATGACCCGAGAGCGCAAATGGACGTGGGTAAGCACCAGAACTGGCAACACCCATGGTGGTCCGCTGGACTCGCTGGAGGAAGCACAAGGTGTCGGCGGGCAGAGCGCAGCGAGTGCCTACCTCGATCTTTCTAGAAGCGCGCCGGCAGCCTGGGCGGGGGGCTTGGGGTTAGACTGCCGGCGCACGCCACTCACGAAGAGCGGCCCCTTTTCGTGGTTCGAACACCCATAGTCAACCCGGAAACGTCAGGATGCCCGCCATGTTATTTTCAGAGCGGCGCGATGCCGGCCATGTTGGCCGATTCAGCCTAGGAGTAGCCACTCTCGTAGGCCGAGTTGATGCTCAAGCGCCAGCATCGCCTCGCCGAACTACCAAGAGTTCGCCGTTACAATCCTTCGTCGCGAGCCGATGCCCTCGTGCACGTTTCGTAGCACTCCGGGCGGCTATATCGCCTTGTTGTTCGCGAGCCCATGTGAAGGGTTCCTGCATCGGAAAGTTGACGAGATTCTCTTGGCGGTACTGCGCCAGAGGCATCCCAACGGAATCAGCGTCTACAATCAGCCGCAAGCTTCACATCACAAGAGCGGCAGTCCACCCATTGCGGATCATCCGACTGATCAGGCGGCGTCCGAAATGTGCGACTCTGCCTCAAGGATTCCCACAGGTATGGAAAGCGATCTCGCTATCCGATCCCGATATCCCTTGTTGTACCTCAGACCTCGCTCGATGTTTTGAATTTCCTCAGCGGCAAGCCCGCTCGCGACCGTCAGGTCCTCGATCGAATACCCAAGGTGCTCACGATAAGCGCGGACGATGTGGGTCCCCTGCGACATAGCCGTCAAGACTGGTTCGGGAATGCGCGAATCGTTCATAAACATCTCCAAGAACATGGGAGCTCCCTCGGGAGATACCCCCCGGCGGCGCAGACCAAGCAAATCAAAAAATGGACGTCCATTCAGCCGGACCGGCCTCATCCATGGAATGGGCCGCCTGAATTAGGAGCTGGGTCGGAATATGGCGGCTCACCTCCTTCTAATCAAGAAAGCCAACGGCGAGAATTATTCGCGAAGGATCGCAGGTCGGATGCGCTACAGCCGATCAGGCCATCTCAGGAGGGGGCCCTGGAACTCTGAACACCAACTCGAACTCCCGGTACGGACACTGCTTCCTTCGGCCAATCTCCACCGGCGGGGGAGCGAAAGACCCACTCTTGAAAGCCCCCGGCTGCGTGCTGACGTCGGCTCTAGGAAGCTCGATCGCCCTGTGCCCCGATCGACCGGCCGAAAAAAGGGATTCCAAATTCCAGCAAACACTGGTCATCTGGTTTTCATCCGGATCCAGCCAAAGGGTAGCTTTCCATCGAGAGCTTCGCCATCTGTACAGGTTCACAATCATTCGACCGTGACCGATTTTGCGAGATTGCGCGGCTGGTCTACATCTGTCCCCATGAAGAGCGCCGTGTGGTAGGCAAGAAGCTGTATCGGCAGCGAGAAGATCATTGGCGCGATAATCTCGTCGACTACCGGCAGCACGAGCGTGTGCATGGTGTCGAGTTTCGATGCGGCTGCCCCATTTTTATCGGTGATGAGGATAATCCGCCCTCCACGGGCAGCCACTTCCTGCATGTTGGAGACGGTCTTGTCGAAAAAGCGGTCATGGGGCGCGATGACGATCACCGGCATGTTCTCGTCTATCAATGCGATTGGCCCGTGCTTCAATTCACCCGCTGCATAGCCTTCGGCATGGATGTAGGAAATCTCCTTGAGCTTCAGCGCTCCTTCCATCGCTAGCGGGAAACTGGTGCCACGGCCGAGATACAGGACGTCACGACACTTTGACAGTTCGCGCGACAAGAACTCGATCTCCGGCTGGATGCTGTTGAGTACCTGGCCCATGACGCGCGGCAATTCGGCGAGGCTCCTGACGAGTGCCTGCAGCTCGCCTTCGGGGACGGTCCCGCGGGCTCTGGCGGCGCTGAGGGCGAGTGCGGCTAGAACGGCAAGCTGGCAGGTAAAAGCCTTGGTAGAGGCGACGCCGATCTCCGGTCCGGCAAGGATCGGGAAGACCGTATCGGCCTCCCGAGCGATGGTCGATTCGCAGGCATTGACGATAGCGCCAATTTTCAGCCCACGCTCCTTGCAGTACCTCAACGATGCAAGCGTATCGGCGGTTTCGCCGGACTGCGAAATGAAAAGAGCCGCGGACTGCGGCGGCAAAGGGATCTCGCGGTAACGGAATTCAGACGCAACGTCGATTTCAACCGTCAGGCGCGCATAGCGTTCGAACCAGTATTTTCCGATCAGTCCGGCGAGATAGGCGGTCCCGCAGGCAGAGATCGCCAAGCTCGGAACCTTGGCGAAATCGATGCCAGGAACCACGTCGCGACCCTCTATGATGTTGATGTAATGACGAAGAGCATGGGCGATGACCTCGGGCTGCTCGTATATTTCCTTCTCCATGAAGTGGCGATGGCTGCCCTTGTTGGCCAGATCGGCCGCGGCCGTGGAGATATGGCGCGGACGCTCGACGGGATGGCCGTCGATATCGAAGATATGGGCGCCCGAATTGCCGACAATGGCCCAGTCGCCGTCCATGAGATAGGTAATTTCATTGGTGAAGGGCGCAAGAGCGATCGCGTCGGAGCCCAGGAACATCTCGCCGTCGCCGTGACCGATCGCCAGCGGTGGTCCGTTGCGCGCCGCCGTGATGGTCGACGGTTCATCTTCGAAGAGGATGGCAAGCGCATAGGCGCCCCTGACGCGTTTCAGCATGGCACGCGTGGCCTCTTGCGGCCTCATGCCCTCGCGGCGGTATCTTGCCAAGAGATGCCCAACGACCTCGGTGTCGGTGTCGGTCTGGAACTCGGCGCCATCCGCCGCCAATTCGTCCTTCAGCTCGGTGAAATTCTCGATGATGCCGTTATGGACGACGGCGACACCGTCGGTAAAGTGCGGGTGCGCATTGCGTTCCGTCGAGGCCCCGTGGGTTGCCCAACGCGTGTGGCCGATGCCGACTTTGCCGCTCAGCGGCTCTTCCTTCAGTCGCCTCTCGAGATTGACGAGCTTGCCCTCGGCGCGCCGGCGGTGCAAGGCACCGTCGATGATCGTCGCAACGCCGGCGGAATCATAGCCGCGATATTCCAAACCCTTCAACGCGCCGATCAACCGATCCGACACCGGCTGTTGCCCAACGATGCCAACAATCCCGCACATGTTCGTCTCCGCATTTTTGCGGGCAGCATCAGCCCACGCGAGACGGATACCCATCCGGCCGCTTTAAGTGGCGGCCTTGTAGTAGTATTCCATGATATTGGTACAATTGATTGTAGTGATCACTACCATCCACCCCATGGATAGGTCGGCTGCTGTGGGGACCTAAAGTTCTATTCGCGCCTGACGCTCTTATGAGAATCGCAAACTCACCCGCGGCAGGATCACGGCCTCAGAAAGGCCAGCAGGCCTTGGACAGTGGACGGACGACCGGCCTGCGAGCCCTTGGTCGGCGTCGATGTATATGGCGACGACATGGCGGGCGACCGTGGCGATCGGCACAGCCGTCGCCGCAGCTTGTCGCCGAGACAGACCATCGCCGATGCCGAAGTCGGCGGCACAATGCTCATACATGCCGGACTGCCTGACTAAGCTGGAGGCCACGCAGCGCCGCTACCGGCGCCGGCGTGACCAATTGCGAATTCGTCGCCGGCGACGCCTATGAACTCGCTACTCTGGTGTCACGCCCCGTCGACCTCGTCTTCATGGCCAACGCTTTCCATGGCGTCCCGGACCGACCGCGGCTGGCACGTGCCGTGCGCGAGGCGCTCGCCCCCGGCGGGCATTATGCCATCGTCAACTGACACCGGCGCCGCGCGAGACGACGACGGTCCTGGGCGAGCCGCGCGGCCCGCGAAGCGAACTCAGGCTAATATCCATGAGCAGCGGATCGTTTTGGACGGCAACGGCCGAGTTACAGCCCAGAATGCGCTCGAAATAATGGCCGCTGAGCAACGGACGGCCAAACCGCGCCTCAGCCTCCGCATGCTCCGCCGGCATGAATTCGAGTCGGCGATCGAAATTGCCGAAACAAGGTGTGCACCTAGCGAATGCGGCTACATCTTCACGAGGCCGGGAAAAAGCCCATCCATCCGCAGCGCGTCGACAACGTCCTGGCAATTGACACCGGCAAACATCGTGTCCTGGGCTCTTTGCGACCTTCGGACCGGCTTTGCACCACGCCAGTGCATTCTCCGTGCCGGCATGGTGCGCGCCAACATGAACATGGGCAGCCACGCCGGGTTCTCGCGAATATCCGACAGGTAGGTCGGAATGCGTACGGCTATGCGACGCAGCATGCTGCCGTTTCGCGCGATCGTTTCAAGGCTTGCCGCGCCGGCTTTGTCGGGGTTCATAACGGTCATCGGGATCCTCAAGGCATGAATGCACTCATCGACGAAGGTTGGGTCCCACTGCTTCGCCGCGATTCGCCGCGGAAGAACTAGGCGCTTGCCACGTTTTGTGCAACGCACAATTGCAGTCAGAAATGGAGGTTGCGCGTTCGAATAAGACAATCGCAACCACCCCAATTACCTCAGGAACTGTCTGTAGCCGCCGCCCATCAGGTAGCGGCCACGTTGGATGGCGCGACGTACCTGATCGCGAAGATGGCCACCTGGATGACGCCAATCTTCTTCGACGCGGCGTGTCCCGAACAAGGCAATGGCGACCTCCTGATGAGATGCTCCGGCAAGCGAGCCATCCAAAGCCTGGAGTACGATACGCAGACGCGCTCCGCGGTGTTCCGCCGGAAAGCAAGCAGCTGACAGGCGGGCGCAACCATTGACGTGGTTCAAGAACTGAAGGGCAGCGACATGGAACTTGAGGTGCTGCGGCTGAACGATCGCGTCGACATATAGCCGCAACGGGCGGAGGACGGACGCACCGGAAACGGCGATCTGCAGACTCCGGCAGTTCTCCCTCAGCAGCACGTGCTGCACGCCCGCAGCTGTCAGCAGGATGTCCTTGCAGCATGAGAGCGAAGAAAGGTGAAGCGGTTCAAAATCGTGGTCGAGCCCAAGCGGCTCCGCGGCCGCTCGTAGAATACAGGCGCAATCGCGCGGATCCCAAAAGACCCTTGCCGATGTAGCGTCCGAAAGTGGCGCGTCGGCGAAAAAGAAGGCTCCATTGTCTTAGGAGAGCTGATCCTGTCGTCAACTCGATTATCTGCATGTCGCCTTGGGGTCCGACAATGCAGGCGGACGGTGCCATCTTGGCGTGGTCGCGCTGGAATTGTGGATTGCGCCGAAGAAACTCCCAGGCCCAGCCAGTGCGTGGCAATCGTCTGGCATAGTGGTAAGCGTCGTGGCGACGCCAGTCCGGCCAGCATACAAGGCCGACCGTCGCTTCCTTGGACAGACCAGCATCCTTCATTGCTCAGGTGTCCACTATGGCGCTATGCCGACGGGCCTAGAACCGGTTGCCACAGTACCGGTCCAATCAGACGTCCCCTGCTGCGGATGCGCAAAAGGCTCGCGTGGGAAATCTCGAGAAACCCAGCCACCGCCTCCGTTTTGCCGACGNAGAGCTCGTAGGTCGCCTGGGCCAGCCCGCCCGCAGCCTTGGGCGCCGACGGAGGAAGATCGAGCGCGAAACGACTGCTCTCCCATATGTCGGTGGTCGAGGGCACGACGTCAGCACCCAGCAGCACCGGGAAGGTGTCGCGCAACATTGTGGGTCCGGTGCTGGGCAGAAGACGCACGCAACCGCGAATTCGCCAGTCGGATCCTTTGAGGAGCAGATAGACGGGCTTCAGAGCATCAAACGGATCGGATTCCATCTGGTCTTCGGTATCAACTTCCCAATCGAGCCTTTCCTTGAACACCCGAAACCTGAGCCCGTGCATCTCTTTGAGTTCGCCTGCAAACTCGTTGTAAAAGTCTGGTGTTATCAGTTGCATCATGGTCGCCTCCATGTGGGATGTGTTCCCGCCATCGAAGGGCAAAGCTGACAGCGATGCAGCCTGTAGAGGTTTACAGGTATCGTGGCTGAAGAATCAGGATCTCGTCTGGCCGGAGGCAGCCATTCGTGCAACGGCCTGGTTGATCGTTCGGACGCCGAACTTTGCCTTGGCGTTTTCCAAGTGAAAAGTCACAGTGCGCTTTGAGACGCCGAGAAGCTGGCTGATATCCCAAGCCGACTTGCCGCGCGCCGCCCATTTCAGGCACTCGAACTCCCGCGGGGTGAGCGTTACACCATCCACCACGCGATCATCGGCGAGCCTGCGCCGGACATGGATATGAAAGTTGATGGCCACCAGCTGCAATGCTTTTTCGTAACGTGCCAGTGACCGCAACAGAGGCGGACGGGACTCGTCGGAAGCAAAGGTCAGGGCAGCAAACCGGCCGAGATGATCATGCATGGACATCGTCAGGCCGCCGCAGATGCCAAACTCAGCCGCACTCTCCAGAATTTGTTGCTGCGAATTCGGCAGACAGTGTCGAGCGCGGTCCACACCCCAATCGAATGTATCCCAGCCTTGCAGCCCGCGCAGGATGACCGGATCAAGACTNACAGTGTCGAGCGCGGTCCACACCCCAATCGAATGTATCCCAGCCTTGGAGCCCGCGCAGGATGACCGGATCAAGACTGTGGTACCGCTGTTGCAGATAACGTGATGTCCAGGATGAAGGATAGTTTGAAATCAATTGGGGGGCGTCGCCGGAGGCCGACGGGTAAGTGAAATAGGCGAATAGCGGGAAGTCGAAGCCGGCTGCAGCGGAGGCCATTGCCTCACAGAGATCGGCAGCATCAAAACTTGCAGACAGTTGCTCGACGAAGTTCTCAAACACGCGATGCATTTGCCCTGTGCGTAACCTCCGTTCGCTCAATGCCAGGCAGAGACCTTGTTTTAAACGATCCCGGACGGATACGGCGCGTGCCGAGAACGTGGCTAATCTGTTGAACCAATCCGAAATAGTCTGACGTTGTCTATGAGACGTGTGCCGCCGAGCCAGGCCGCGGCAAGCAACCGTGCCGGTCGATCAAGGCTTGTCATCGGGTGCAGATCTGCCTCTTCGCGAAGTTCCAGGTATTCGACCTCGCGATAGCCTGCAGCCAGAATTGCTGCGCGAGATTCTGCAAGCGTTGGCAGGACGGGTGAGCCGCGCCCAAGCCGCTCAGCCGTCTTGAGCAGGACCGATGATAGCTTGGGAGCAACAGCGCGTTGCGCTGGCGAGAGCCGCACATTGCGCGATGATAGCGCAAGACCGTCGGCTTCACGGACTGTCGGACAGGCAACAATGGTGATTGGAATATCCAGATCCCGGGCCATGCGCCTGACCAGGTGAATTTGCTGAAAGTCCTTTTCGCCAAAGAAGCCGAAGTCAGCGCTGGTCTGCAGGAAGAGCTTGGCGACGACGGTCGCCACGCCATCGAAATGTCCCGGCCGGAAGGCACCGCACAGGCCCTCGCTGACACCGGACACCGAAACGGTGGTGGCGAAGCCCGCCGGATACATCTCCTCTGCATCTGGCGCATAAAGCAGGTGCGCGCCAAGTGGTGCCAGTTTGGCGGCATCCTCGTCCTCGGTGCGCGGATACGCGGCAAGATCGGCCTGGCTGTTGAATTGCTTCGGGTTTACGAAGAGCGTCACGATCACACGGTCTGCCTTCTCGAGTGCAGCGCGCACCAGGCTGAGATGGCCCTCATGCAGGACGCCCATCGTTGGCACCACGGCAATCCTCACGCCCTCGCGGCGCCATGCGGCGACGATTTCGCGAAGCTGGTCAACGCTCCTGACGATCGGCACGCTCACGCTGCTTCTCCGCTCTTGGTGGCGTCCGTGTCGGCGGGCTTGGCCGCATCGGCAAACACGTGCTTGGCGGCCGGAAACTGGCGCTCCTTCACCTCGTGCGCATAGGAAGCGATCGCAGCCGCAGCCGCCTCCCCCAGTTCAGCATAGCGCTTGACGAATTTGGGTCGGAAGTCGCCGAAGAGGCCCAGCATGTCGTCGACGACGAGAATCTGGCCGTCACAGGCTGCCGAGGCACCGATGCCAATGGTCGGGGCCGCCACCTCCCCGGTGATCCGGCGGGCGAGCGCTTCAGGAACCTTTTCCAGGACGACCGCAAAGGCGCCCGCTTCGCTCACCGCAATTGCGTCGCGCCTGATGCGCTCGGCATCCCCGCCCCTGCCCTGCACGCGGTAGCCACCGATGGCGTTGATGGCCTGCGGCGTCAAGCCGACATGAGCCATGACGGGCACGCCGCGTGCGGCGAGGAAGCCGATCGTCTCTGCCATCGTTTCGCCGCCTTCGAGCTTGACGGCCGTGCAGCCGGTCTCCGACATGACGCGCGCAGCATTTCGGAAAGCCTGCTCTGGGCTTTCCTCGTAGGAACCGAACGGCAGGTCGACCACCATCAGCGCCTGCTTGATGCCACGGCGCACCGCCTGGCCGTGCGTGATCATCATCTCCAGCGTGACACCGAGCGTCGAGGGCAGGCCGTGGAGAACCATGCCGACGCTGTCGCCGACGAGCACCACATCACAATGGGGATCGACAAGCCGGGCGACTGGGGTGGTGTAGGCGGTAAGGCAGACGAGCGGCATCCCACCTTTGCGCGAACGAATATCCGGCGGTGTGATCGCCTTGGTGTCACCAAACGCGCTCAATGGATCCTCCTTCCCCTACGTTACCAACCGCGGGTGTCGCCTTTGGCACATTTTTGTGCAGGTGCGAAGAGCTAAAAATGCCCGTGCAGCTGTGGGGTGTTGACGTGCCGACAGGCGCGCTTACACTAAATCGATTAAGGTCCCCCGAGCTGGCCAAGTAATTCGCGAACATGGACGATCAGGCAATACGACTCAGGAAAGACAGAGCCGCCTTCAAGGCCGACGACGTCAAAGTGGACCTGATCGCCCTTGTCGTCGCCGTAAACGACAGTGAACCCTGTGTCCTCACCATCGGCCAGGCAGACACCTTGCCCTCCGGTCCCTTTGCGCTTGAGCACCGATCGCTGCAATCCGGCTTGAGGGGGTGGGTCGAGCAGCAGACCGGCCATCGGCTGGGGTACATTGAGCAACTTTACACGTTCGCTGATCGGGATCGCATCGGCGCCGAGCGCCAGCAGCGCGTCATCTCCATCAGCTATCTTGCATTGACCCGCAAGGAACAGGCAGCGGGCTCGCCCAAGTGCGGATGGCAGAGTTGGTATGAATATTTTCCATGGGAGGACCACCGCTCCGGCACGCCTCCGGTCGTGCTGGACGTTCTGCGACCACGCTTGATTGAATGGGCAAACGGCGTCCGCGATGCGGCCACGCGACGTGAACGCTGGCAGCGGGCGACGATAGCCTTCGGCTTCGACGACCGCCTTTGGAACGAGGAACTCACGCTTCAACGCTATGAGTTAGTCTACGAAGCAGGCCTGGTCCAAGAGGCCGTAAGAGGGCGGGACGCGGCGCCCCCTCCGCTGGTGCCCAGCAAGTCCATGGTCGCCGATCATCGCCGCATCGTGGCGACCGGCATTGCGCGGCTGCGCTCCAAGATCAAATACCGGCCGGTCGTCTTTGAGCTGATGCCGCCGGTCTTCACGCTTTTGCAGCTGCAGCGAACCGTCGAGGCGCTCGCCGGCAGGCTCATCCACAAGCCGAACTTTCGCCGACTGATCGAACAGCAGGAGCTGGTCGAGGAAACCGGAGAGGCCACCGCTGAGACCGGCGGCCGGCCAGCGAAGCTTTTCCGTTTCCGCCACGCCGTTCTCGACGATAGGCTCATCTCCGGGACAAAATTGCCGCTGGCGCGGGGTTGACATCCCTTATACTCACAGCAAGTATATGCTGGTTATTTTCAATTAGAGTATAAGCGGGAGGGGGTCGATGAGCGCCATGCTGCCTACGGCCGCGTTGCTCTACGAGCGCGTCCGACGAGTGATCCCGCCGATCGAATGGCCGGCTTTCGCCGAGGATATCGAGGCGATCCTTGCACTGAAGCGCGAGCGCAACGCCATCATCCTGGCGCACAACTATCAGACGCCCGAGATCTTCCATTGCGTGGCCGACATCGTCGGCGACAGCTTGGCATTAGCCCGCACGGCTGCGACGATCGAGGCGCAAGTCATCGTGCTGGCCGGCGTCCATTTCATGGCCGAAACGGCCAAGCTCCTTAATCCGGACAAGACCGTACTCATTCCGGATCTCAGCGCCGGTTGCTCGTTGGCGGAATCAATCACGGCAGAAGACGTGCGCTTGATGCGCCAGCGTTATCCCGGCGTTCCGATCATCACTTATGTAAACACGTCGGCCGAAGTGAAAGCCGAGTCGGATATCTGCTGTACATCCGGCAACGCCAAGGCGGTCGTCGAATCCCTTGGGGTTCTCCGGGTGATCATGCTGCCGGACGAATATCTGGCCCAGAATATCGCCGCCCAGACCGATGTGCAGATCATCGCCTGGAAAGGGCATTGCGAGGTGCATGAGCGCTTTACACGGGCCGACATCCGCGAGTTGCGCGAAAGCCATGCCGGCGTGGTCGTGCTCGCCCATCCCGAATGCCCGCCCGACGTCGTGGCTGAAGCAGATTTTTCCGGCTCGACGGCTGCCATGTCCGACTATGTCGAAAGGCAAAGGCCGCCACGTGTCGTGCTGATGACGGAATGCTCGATGAGCGACAACGTCGCGTTAGCGCACCCAGAGGTCGAGTTCATCCGGCCCTGCAACTTGTGCCCGCACATGAAGCGGATCACGCTTGCCAACATCCGCACGGCGCTCGAGCAGAACCAACATGTCGTAACCATCGAACCCGGGATCGCCGGGCGCGCGCGGCTTGCGGTCGAACGGATGCTGGCAGTTTGAGCGCCGACCTCCGCAGCTTCTTCGGGCGGCCGATCATCATCGGCGGCGGCATCGCCGGACTGATGACCGCGCTTCAATTGTCGCCGGAGCCGGTGCTTCTTCTGTCAAGGTCGCTGCTGGGAGCTGACAATTCGAGCACCTGGGCACAGGGGGGTCTGGCTGCAAGTTTCGGCGAAGACGACGATCCGGCAATGCACCTGGCCGATACGCTTGCCGCCGGGGATGGTCTCTGCGACAGAGAAGTGGCGAGCCGCATCCTCCAAGCCGCGCCCAAGGCGATAGAGGGGCTTGCGGGCTTTGGGGTTCCCTTTGACCGCACGCCGAAAGGATCACTGTGCCTCGGATTGGAGGCCGCACACAGCCGACGTCGCATCGTTCACGCGCATGGGGACGGCACCGGGCGTGAGATCATGCGTGCCCTGATCGCGGCTGTGCGTTCCACTCCGTCGATAGTTGTCGTGGAGGGCGTGGAAGCGCGCCGGCTGGCCGTGCGAGAGAATGCGATCCGGGGCGTCTGGGCGAGCTGTTCGATCGGACCTTTCTTCTTCGGCTCACGGCGGGTCGTCCTCGCCACCGGTGGCATCGGGGGACTGTTTCTCGACACCACGAACCCTTGGGGCAGTTGCGGACAAGGCCTTGCACTTGCGGCCCGCGCTGGAGCTGTCCTAGCCGACCTCGAATTCATCCAGTTCCACCCGACCGCGCTTGACGGCCCAGAACGCCCTATGGCGCTGGTCAGCGAGGCTGTCCGAGGCGAAGGTGCTGCCCTGATCGATGAAACCGGCCAGGCTTTTCTTCAAAGCGTGCCAGGGGCGGAACTTGCGCCTCGCGATGTCTTGGCCCGCGCCGTTTGGAACCATCTTGCGAACGGCCACCGTGTTTTTCTCGACGCCCGACAACGGCCTGGCCCGGCATTCGCTCGACATTTCCCGACAATCGCATCAGCCTGTCGTGGAGCGGGCATCAATCCCGCGCGCGATCTCATCCCCATTCGTCCGGCCCAACACTACCACATGGGTGGCGTTGCCGTGGACAGCTTTGGCAGGACCTCCGTCGAGGGGCTGTGGGCCTGCGGCGAAGTCGCTTCGACAGGACTGCATGGCGCCAACAGGCTCGCCAGCAATTCCTTGACCGAGGCAATCGTGTGCGCCCGCTGGGTCGCTGAAAGTGTCGCCGGAACGCCTGCTCGCAGAACAAGACCTGCGTTTGCGAACGTTTACCCACCGCCCGCTCCGATACCCGTGCGTGTTTTCCTGTCGCGCGCACTCGGCATCGTCCGGGACGGTGAAGGGTTGAAAGCAGCCGCGCGTGCCTTATTGCCGCTCGCCGAAAGCAAGGATGCGGTCTCGGATCCGGCGGCTGTCGGGCTAATGATCGCGGTTGCCGCCTTGTTGCGCGAAGAAAGCCGCGGCGCTCATTACCGGACAGATTTTCCTCATCATGCGACTGCCGCCCGACGGTCCGAAATCACGCTCGAAGCCGCCTTGGCCGCTGCGCGCGAACTCGGACACTCGCCAAACTTGGAAGGGGCAAAGTGATGAGGCTCTCACCGCTTCCCACGGTCATGCTTGAGCCGCTTGTACGGGCATCGCTTCTTGAAGACCTTGGCAGAGCCGGCGACTTGACCACGGATGCCATCGTCCCGAAGGAATACCAAGCGGGAACCGTGTTGGTGGCGCGACAGTCCGGAGTTGTCGCCGGCCTCGATCTGGCGATGCTCGCTTTCCACTTGATTGATCCTGATGTCGAAATCTCGGTGGAGCGGGCAGACGGCTGCAATGTCGTGGATGGAGAGATCATTGCATCAGTGGTTGGCCCGGCCCGGGCCATTCTCACAGCCGAAAGGACGGCACTCAATTTTTTGTGCCATCTGAGCGGCATCGCCACGGCAACGGCATCGATCGTCGCTGCGGTTCGTGGGTATGGCGCGAAGATCGTCTGCACCCGCAAGACGACGCCCGGATTGCGGGCAGTCGAAAAGTATGCCGTGCGCGCAGGTGGCGGGTCCAATCACCGCTTCGGTCTGGACGATGCAATTTTGATCAAGGACAACCACATCGCCATCGCAGGCGGCGTCCGCCCAGCGCTCGAGCGAGCACGAAGAGCGGCCGGTCATCTCGTCAAGATCGAAGTCGAGGTCGATACTCTGGCCCAGTTGGAGGAGGTACTTGGCTTCGATCCCGATGCGGTTCTGCTCGACAACATGTCCCTCCCCGATCTTCGCCGCGCCGTCGCAATTGTCGGTGGCCGCGCTATCACCGAGGCTTCTGGCGGGATCACGTCCCATACAGCGCGGGCGGTTGCCGCGACCGGCGTTGATCTGATTTCGGTCGGCCGACTCATCCACAGCGCGCCGATCCTGGATATCGGCCTCGACCATCGGGGCTCATGATTGTCTGAGTCAGGATTGGGTCAACTGTCCTCTCCGATCGTCAACAGTCAGATAGCAAAGACCCCGCAAGACAGACCGGAGGAACAGCATGGACATGCAAACGGCAAGTTCAACGCAGACATCGCCACAGGCTCAATCCCCTGACGCCGGAGCGTGGACCCTGGAGAAGGCTCAGGCACTTTACCATGCCCCCTTCAACAATCTCCTCTTCCTGGCGCAAACGGTGCACCGCCAGAATTTCGATCCAAACAAGGTCCAGCTCAGCCGGCTGCTCAGCATCAAGACGGGCGGATGCCCGGAGGATTGCGGCTATTGCAGCCAGTCGGCGCATCACGAGACCGGCCTGAAGGCGTCGAAGCTGATGGAGGTCAGGCGCGTCGTCGCCGAGGCGAAGAAAGCGCGTGACGCCGGCGCCACGCGTTATTGCATGGGAGCCGCCTGGCGGAACCCCAAAGCGCGCGACATGGATGCGATGGTGGCGATGGTCGAGGGCGTCAAGGCGCTGGGCATGGAGACCTGCATGACGCTGGGCATGCTCGATCTTGAGCAAGCCGCTCGTCTGAAGCAGGCGGGTCTCGACTATTACAACCACAACATCGATACGTCGGAACGCTACTACAGCGAGGTCATCAGCACGCGGAGTTTCGCCGAGCGGCTCGAGACACTCGAGCACGTTCGCCAATCTGGCATCAAGGTCTGCTGCGGCGGCATTATCGGCATGGGCGAGGAGCCGGTGGACCGGATCGACATGCTGGTGACGCTGGCCAATCTGCCGGAACATCCGCAAAGCGTTCCGATCAACATGCTGATTCCGATCGCCGGCACGCCGCTTGCCGATGCCAAGCCCATTGAGCCGATCGAATTCGTGCGCGTGATCGCGCTGGCGCGCATCATGATGCCGAAATCGCATATCCGTCTCTCCGCCGGCCGTATGGCCATGACCGACGAGATGCAGGCGCTGTGCTTTTTTGCCGGCGCCAACTCGATTTTCGTCGGCGACACGCTGCTGACGGCGGATAATCCCGGTGAGGACAAGGATACCCTGCTGTTCCGGCGCCTTGGCATCGAGCCGATGGAACTCGAAGCGCAATGAACGGGGCGCCGCTTGCCAGTTATGATGCGACCTTGAAGAGGCTGGCGCGCAAGGACCGGCTGCGGACGCTTTCGCCCCGCGCCGGGCTGGACTTCTCGTCGAACGACTATCTCGGGCTGGCCTCGTCCAGGAGACTTGGCGATGCTGTTGTGGCGGCGATTGCGCGGGGCACGCCGGTTGGCGCCACCGGGTCGCGGCTGTTGCGCGGCAATGCACCGGAACACGAGCAGCTCGAGGCAGACGCGGCGGCATTCTTTGGAGCCGACCGCGCGCTGTTCTTCGGCAGCGGCTACATCGCCAACTTCGCTCTGCTGAGTGCCCTGCCGCAGAAGGGCGATCTTTTGGTTCTCGATGAGCTCGCCCATGCCAGCATGCATGAGGGTGCGCAGGCCGGGCGCGCACAGTTCGTGCTGGCCGCGCACAACGATGCCACCGCTGTTGAGGATGCGATCACACGTTGGCGCGCCGCAGGCGGCATGGGATGCGTCTGGATCGCGGTGGAAAGCCTTTACAGCATGGATGGCGACTGCGCGCCTTTGGAGAGCCTGGTCGCGCTTGCCGATCGGCACGGCGCATTCATCGTCATTGACGAGGCGCATTCGACCGGCGTCTGGGGACCGGACGGCCGGGGGCTTGCCGCCGCTTTCGAGGGCCGCGACAACATCGTCGCGCTCCACACCTGCGGCAAGGCGCTCGGCGCATCTGGTGGGCTCGTGACCGGGCCGAGGACACTGTGCGAGTATCTGATCAACCGTTGCCGGCCATTCATCTACGCCACCGCGCCATCGCCGCTGATGGCAGTGGCAGTGCGCGAAGCACTCGCAATGCTCGCCGACGAGCCTATACGGCGTGTTCAGCTGCATGAACGCGTTGCCCTCGCCGGCCGCCAGCTGGCCGAGCGCTGCGGCGTGATACCCAGCGGCTCGCAGATCCAGCCCCTCGTAATCGGCGATGTCAGGCGCACCATGGCAGTGGCGGCGCGCCTGCAGGCCCGCGGCTTCGACATACGCGGTATTCGTCCTCCGACCGTGCCCGAGGGCACGTCGCGGCTGCGCATCTCACTGACGCTCAATATCGGCGAAACCGACATTTCCGCCATGGTCGAGGCGCTGGTCGAGGTGTTGGCCCAAACATCGCCGGAGGCGATATGACCCAACGCATCGTCATCACCGGAACCGACACGGGAGTTGGCAAGACCGTGTTTGCGGCTGGGCTCGCCGGCCTGCTCGACGGCTTTTACTGGAAACCGGTGCAATCGGGCCTCGACGGCGAGACCGACAGCGAGGTGGTCGCGCGGCTTGCCGGCTTGCCCTCAGAGCGCGTGCTGCCGGAAGCCTACCGCTTGCGGAGCCCGCTGTCGCCGCATCGTTCGGCCGAGATCGACAGCGTCGCGATCAAGGCTGACGATCTTAACTTTCCCGTCCTACCGACGCCGCTCGTCATCGAAGGCTCCGGCGGCCTGATGGTGCCGCTCAACCGGCGCACAAGGTTCATCGACATCTTCGCTGAATGGCGGCTGCCCGTTATTCTGTGCGCCCGCACCACGCTCGGCACCATCAACCACACCTTGCTCTCGGTCGAGGCGCTCCGCGCCCGCTCCATCCCGTTGGCGGGCATCGCTTTCATCGGCGATGAGATGGCCGATACGCAACGGACCATCGTGGAATTCAGCGGTGCGCCGCAGCTCGGCAGGCTGCCGCACCTCGATGTGCTGACGGGCAAAACACTGAGGGACGCAATGATTGCCGGCTTCGCCTTCGCCTCGATTACTGGAGGTGACTGATGTCGCAGTCCCATGTCTGGCATCCCTTCACCCAGCACGCGCTCGAGCCTGCGATCCCAGAAATCGTCCGGACTGAAGGCGCCTATCTCCGCAGGGCCGACGGCGCCCGCATCCTGGACGCCATCTCCTCCTGGTGGGTCGTCACACATGGCCACCGCCATCCCCGCATCATGAAGGCAATCGAGACGACCGCGTCGAGCCTCGACCAGATTATCTTTGCGGGCTTCACGCACGAGCCGGCAGAGCGCTTGGCCAAGGCGCTTNCTCCTGGTGGGTCGTCACACATGGCCACCGCCATCCCCGCATCATGAAGGCAATCGAGACAACCGCGTCGAGCCTCGACCAGATTATCTTTGCGGGCTTCACGCACGAGCCGGCAGAGCGCTTGGCCAAGGCGCTTGTCGGCCTCGCTCCCGCTGGACTCGACTGGGTGTTCTATTCCGACAGTGGCTCGACCTCGGTCGAAGTAGCGCTGAAGATGGCACTCGGTTATTTCCGCAACATCGGCGCCCCACGCTCGCGCATCGTCGTCATGGAGCACAGCTATCATGGCGACACGATCGGCACGATGAGCGTCGGTGCGCGTGGCGTGTTCAACGCCGCCTACGAACCCTTGCTGTTCGAGGTCGACACCATCCCCTTTCCGGCAGCGGGGCGCGAGCAGGAGACGCTGGATCGTTTAGAGGCTGTGACCCGCGATCGACGAGCCGCAGCCTTAATCGTCGAGCCGCTGGTGCTGGGCGCCGGCGGCATGCTGATGTATCCGGCTTCAGTTCTGGCCGAATTGAAGAAGATCACTGAGGCCTCCGGCACGCTGCTGATCGCCGACGAAGTGATGACCGGCTGGGGGCGGACCGGAACCATGTTCGCCTGCGAGCAGGCATCGATCTCTCCAGATATCCTGTGCACCTCGAAAGGCCTGACCGGCGGCGCCATCCCGCTGGCCGTAACGCTTGCCACCGTTGCCATCTTCCAGGCTCATTATTCCGAGGACCGGAAGAAGACGTTTTTCCATTCGAGCTCCTACACTGCCAACCCGATTGCCTGCGCGGCAGCACTTGCCAATGTCGAGATCTGGCGGGACGAGCCGGTGGCCGAGCGCATTGCGGCCTTGAGCGCAATGCAGGCCGCCGGGCTTCGACGCTTTCGCGACAACAGCTTCTTCACCGACTGCCGAGCCACGGGAACAATTGCGGCGCTCGACCTGCGAACCGGTTCCGCAGGTTATCTCGCCGAGATTGGTCCGAAGCTGCGTGCGTTCTTCCTCGAGCGCGGCCTGCTTGTGCGCCCGCTCGGCAATGTCCTCTACCTTCTGCCACCCTATTGCATCACCGGCGACGAGCTCGAGCGACTCTATGACGCCATTGAGGAGGCGGGCGAACGCTTCGGGTCCAGGCCATGAGCAAGTCGTCGCGCATACTCGGGTTTGGCCATCATGCGCCTGGGCGAAAGGTGGCGAATGCCGAAATCGAGAGCAATCTCGGTCTTGATCCAGGCTGGATCGAAAGGCGTACCGGGATACGGTCGCGCTTCTGGGCAACCGACGAAGACACGCTGTCTGGTCTTGCTGCGCAGGCCGGCGACATGGCGCTGGCGAACGCCGGCATTGCGCGCCACGACATCGGTCTGCTGCTGCTTGCCACCTCGACGCCCGACCATCTTCTGCCGCCCAGCGCGCCGCTGGTCGCACACAAGCTTGGCCTTGGTCGCGCAGGCGCAGTGGATCTGACCGGCGCCTGCGCCGGCTTCATCTACGCGCTGATGTTTGCGGACGGATTTACCCGCCTGCACGGCAAAGCGAGCCTTGTTATCGCCGCCAACATCCTCAGCCGCCGCATCAATCCAGCCGAGCGCGCAAGCTCGGTCCTGTTTGCCGATGCCGCCGGCGCCCTGGTGATCGGTCAGTGCGATGATGCTGATCGGGGCATTCTCGGTGCCTCGGTGGATTCGGACGGCTCGCGATACGGGCTGATCCAGATTCCCGCAGGAGGAAGCAACAAGCCGTTCCACGGTGACCTCGATCTCGCGCAAACCCGAATGAGGATGACGGACGGCCGCGAAGTGTTCGCAAAGGCCGTCGAGATGATGACCGATTGCTCGATAAGCGCGCTAGCCGCTGCCGGAGTGCGGCCACACGATCTCGGCCGGTTCGTGCCGCATCAGGCCAATACTCGGATTTTCGACGCGGTCGGGAGGAACCTCGGCATCGCGGACCAAGCAATTGTCAAGACGATTGCCGAATACGGCAACTCTTCGGCCGCGACGATCCCGCTGTCGCTCTCGCTCGCCAACCAGACGGAGCCATTCCAGCCTGGAGAGAAAATCCTTCTGTCGGCGGCGGGTGCGGGTCTCAGCGGCGGCGCTCTCGTGGTTGGAATCTAGCCGGCCGGCTCACGCGCGCAGGACTGGCCATGAATGGCAATAGGGCAACAGAACCAATGCCAAAATGGCCTTCTGAAGCTCGACATGACCGAGCTGACGCAGCACGACCCCGTGCGAGCCTCTGGATGAGATCAAATGCATCACCCGTTGCATCATTCGTGCCATCTGAATAAAGCTCAAATACAAAGGGTGAGCCGCCCCATATATGTCTGATACCCGACATTGTTCACATAAAAGGCTCGATGCTTACACGCTCTTTGCTCTCTTCTCTTTGCTGTCTGCTCTTTTCTCTTTGCTCTTTGCTCTTCCGTCTTGACTAGCAGGAGCATGCGGCTTATCTCATTGCCGCGTTAGCACTCGCTTCGGCCGAGTGCTAAGCACGCTCCGGCAACGGAGAACCGTTCAACATCCGCACCAAGGAAATCCAAAAATGGCAAAGTCGAATTTCCGGCCGCTGCATGACCGCGTGGTCGTTCGCCGGGTCGAATCCGAATCCAAGACCGCCGGCGGGATCATCATCCCGGATACGGCGAAGGAAAAGCCGCAGGAAGGCGAGATCATCGCCGTCGGCTCCGGCGCTCGTGACGAAGCTGGCAAGCTGGTCCCGCTGGACGTCAAGGCCGGCGACCGCATCCTGTTCGGCAAGTGGTCGGGTACCGAAGTCAAGCTCAATGGCGAAGACCTTCTGATCATGAAGGAATCCGACATTATGGGCATCATCGGCTGACACGCTGCCGCCTTTCCTTCGCACCATCAAATCTGAATTTCGGGCGAGATGCCCAGGAGTAAAAAAATGGCTGCCAAAGACGTAAAATTCTCCCGCGATGCCCGTGAGCGCATGCTTCACGGCATCAACATCCTCGCCGACGCGGTGAAGGTCACGCTCGGCCCCAAGGGCCGCAACGTCGTCATCGACAAGTCGTTCGGCGCGC
>NZ_AYWO01000047.1 GCF_000502955.1 Mesorhizobium sp. LNHC252B00
AAAGCTCGACCTCCTGCAAGCCAGGCTGATCGGTGCCATATGATCCCGAACTTCATCGAGAGTGCGTCAGACCCCAATTTTGACCCCCCTGATGTAGTGCGCAGCGGTCAGCGTTCGCCCGGGCGGAGCTGGTCAGGGTTGCGCAGCCCGGGCGAGCGCGGATAGGGCTTGGCAGTTGATGGGGTGATCAGGCGCGGTTCTTGAAGCGCCAGGATTCGTTTCCGGTCTCGATGATCTCGCAATGATGGGTGAGACGGTCGAGCAGCGCCGTCGTCATCTTGGCGTCGCCGAAGACGGCGGGCCATTCGCCGAACGCCAGGTTGGTGGTGACGATGATCGAGGTCCGTTCGTAGAGCCTGCTGATCAGGTGGAAGAGCAATTGCCCGCCGGCCTGCGCGAACGGGAGATAGCCGAGTTCATCGAGCACGACGAAGTCGAGCCGGGTGAGGTAATCGGCGATACGGCCCTGCTTGCCGCCGCGGTGCTCGGTCTCGAGCCGGTTGACGAGATCGACGACGTTGAAGAAGCGGCCACGTGAGCCGTTGCGGATCAGGGCCCGAGCAATGGCGATTGCCAGATGCGACTTGCCGGTTCCGGTGCCGTCACTCGACACGCGACCGACGAAGCTCGTCACAGCGTCGGCACCTGTGGCGTAGGTCGAGCGGTACAAACGCGTCGTGATATCACCAGCGCCATCGCGCTGAGGCGATGAACATGTATGGCGAGAGCAGAACGTTTGGGGCGGGGCTGGACGAAGAGGTTGCGGAGGGCTGACAAGGTCGAGACGAAGCGTTGCAGGCCTCCCGGCGATCGGACCCCTGCATCATCCGCTCCCGTTTTCGCGGCGGCACATGGGAATTCTCCGCTCCGTTGTTCAACCCCTTGTGCGACCGGTGCTTGACGTCCGGCATCACCTGTCGCTTTGCCGCTCCATACGAGCGCAGCTAGTCGGTGATCATGCGCTTCGGCGCGAGCCCCTGCTTCTTCAACAGCCGCGTCAGCAAGCGCTTGGCGGCCTTGGTGTTGCGGCGGTTTTGCACGATTTCGTCCAGCACATATCCATCCTGGTCGACGGCGCGCCACAACCAAAGCTTTTTGCCGGGCGATGGTGACGACCACTTCCTTCAGGTACCAGACATCATTCCGGCACGGCGGCTTGCGGCGCAAGCAGCGAGCGCAGTCCAGCCCGAACTTGATGCCCCACCGGCGACTTGTCTCATACGAAACCACGATGCCGCGTTCCAGCAGCATTTCCTCAACCAGGCGCAGGCTCAGCGGAAACCGGAAATAAAGCCAGACCGCGTGGGCGATAATAGGCGGCGGAAATCGGGGGGTAGCTGACGGCGGGCGTATTCATGCCCCCCGGCGTCCATGTCGCAAATCTTGACGATTGCTTTGTGTGTCAAGCCCGCCGCAGGTCTCAACGCGTTCATATGCAGACATTGTGAAAATCGCCCTATTCCGCCTTTTTTTACCGCCCCTTAAGTCCCCCGCTCGCATGCTTGTCGATGCATTGAACTCATAGCCATCGGCCAAGGATTTTGGAAAATATGTTTCCGCTCGCAGCAGAAAACGTGAGAGTCGCTGTAGGCCTAACGTCAAGGGGAGAGAGCGGTTTGATTGGACGAAATGGGTACCGGAGTACCGAGTCATGAAGCCACGAGGTAATCTGGTCCGACTGAAGCAATTTCAGGTGAATGAGAAGCGGCGACAGTTGCACCAGCTAGACATCATGATTGCCGATTTCGAACGCATGGCGCGAGAACTGGACTTCCAGATAAACGCCGAGGAAACGAAGGCCGGCATCTCCGATGTCAATCATTTCGCTTATCCGACGTTCGCCAAGGCCGCTCGCCTACGTCGTGACAACGTCAAGAATTNGCGACAGTTGCACCAGCTAGACATCATGATTGCCGATTTCGAACGCATGGCGCGAGAACTGGACTTCCAGATAAACGCCGAGGAAACGAAGGCCGGCATTTCCGATGTCAATCATTTCGCTTATCCGACGTTCGCCAAGGCCGCTCGCCTACGTCGTGACAACGTCAAGAATTCGCAATCGGACCTTCTGCGGCAGAGAACCGCAGCCGAGCCATGCCTCGCCGAGGCTGAAGCAGAGCTCTCCAAGGCGCAAATGCTAGAATCGCGCAGCGGCAGAGGCCACGACCTCGAACCCGGCAACCGAAGCGCCATGATCGGCTGAGCCGGATGGCTTCAGCGCGCCTCAATTCGCGACACCGACTGGCCGTTGGCGCGCGAGAGGCGTGCGGGCACCTAAAGATATCAGCGTCTTGATGCAGCGATAGCTGGTCGGGACGGCTGTCATGCTGCGGGGACATACGCGATTTTGTTCCAGATTTGCATAGCGGCGTTACGCAGGTATGGGGGAAAGTGGAATTGGTTGGCAATCGGATCATCGGTGGAGACGAACCGCTGCCGGCGGACCGGCGCCTGGCGGCAACGCCTGGCGCTTTCGGCGGCGGCGGTAACGGCAAAGCAGGCTGGCCGCGTCGAGGATGAAGCGGCCCCTGCGTGATGCCGTTCTGCTCACGGCCGGGAGACGGGGTCGGCCCCGCCGGCCGGATGCTGCTCGCTTGGCGCGGCACCGTAAAGTCAACCGACAGCTTATGAAGATGTGCGTACATTGGGCCATGTCAGAAGTTGCTCGTGGTCCGCTCTATGGTCGCCACCGCTTTCCCCCGAGATCATTGCGCACGCGGTATGGCTCTACTTTCGCTTTCCGCTCAGCCTGCGCGTGGTTGAGGACATGCTGGCGGCCCGCGGCATCATGGTCACGCATCAGACCGTTCGAAGCTGCGCGGAGAAATTCGGACGGCATTTCGCCCAGGAGATCAATATCAGCCGGCTGCCTGGGCGACAAATGGCATCTCGACGAATGTGTCGTGGCTATCAGTGGCAAGAAGCAGTGGCTCTGGCGTGCCGTCGATCAGGACGGCTTCGTCCTCGAAGTGCTGGTACAAAGCCGCCGAAATGCCAAGGCGGCAAAGCATCTGATGCGCAAGTTGCTGAAAGCTCAAGGGCGGACACCACGGATCATGATCACCGACAGGCTCCGATCCTATGATGCCGCCATGCGCGCCCTCATGCCCGGCGTCGAACACCGGTCGCACACAGGCCTGAATAATCGAGCGGAAAATTCGCACCAGCCGACCCGACGACGCGAAAGGATCATGAAACGCTTCAAGTCGGCACGCCAGCTTCAGCGGTTCGTTTCCATCCATGATCCGATTGCCGACCTGCTCACTTTCCCTGCAATGCGCTGTCATCGGCTCAACATCGAGACCTGCGTAACGCCCCCATGCAAATCTGAACAAAATCGCGTGTGTCGCCACAGCGTGACAGCCGTCCCGGCCAGCTATCGCTGCATCAAGCCGCTGAAACTTACAGTGCCGGGCGCGCTGCTACCTGAATTTCCTTAACGCTCATTCAATGTGACAGCACCGATTCTTCTCAACCGCGGCATGCCCTAAATCGTCACTTGCGTTCCGATCTCGACGACGCGTCCGGTCGGGATCTGGAAATATTCGGTCGCATCGGCGGCCGTGCGTGCCAGGCCGATGAACAGCTTGTCCTGCCACACCGGCATGCCCGAATTGGGCGAGGCTTTGAGCGAGCGCCTCGACAGGAAGAAGGATGTCGTCATGATGTCGAACTTCCAGCCTTGCTTGCGGCAGATCGCCAGCGCGCGCGGGATGTTCGGCTGCTCCATGTAGCCGAAGGTCAGCGTCACCCGCATGAACAGCTCGTTGACCGTCTCCATCTTGACCCGGTCGCTGTCGGGCACCACCGGTTGCGGCGCGGTCACCACCGAAAGGATGACGTTCTGCTCGTGCAGCACCTTGTAGTGCTTCAGGCTGTGCATCAGCGCGGTTGGCGCGCTGAGTGGATCGCTCGTCAGGAACACCGCGGTGCCGGACACCAGCTGCGGCTCTTTCTTCAGGAGATTGCCGGCGAGGAAATCGAGCGGGATTTCGTTGCGGCGGGTCTTGTCGAAGAGATAGCGGCTGCCGCGCACCCAGGTCCACATAGCCAGCACAATGGTGAAGGCCACCGCCAGCGAAGCCCAGCCACCCTCGAACACCTTGACGATGTTGGAGGCAAAGAAGCCGATGTCGATGAAACCGAACAGCGCCGTCATGGCGACCGCCACCCACAGCCGCCATTTCCAGATCCGGGTCATGACGACGAACAGCAGCACCGTCGTCACCAGCATGTTGCCGGTCACCGAGATGCCATAGGCGGAGGCGAGCTTGCTCGATTCGCCGAAACCGACGACCAGCAGCATCACCGCCAGCGCCAGCAACAGATTGACGCGCGGCATGTAGATCTGGCCCGACTGCCGTTCCGAGGTGTGCAGGATTTCGAGGCGCGGCAGCATATTGAGCTGCACCGCCTGTCGGGTCAGCGAGAAGGCGCCGGAGATGACCGCCTGGCTGGCGATGACGGTCGCGGCCGTCGCCAGCACGACCATCGGGATCAGCGTCCAGCCTTCGTTCATCTCGAAGAATGGATGGCCGACGACGCCGTTCTTGGCCAGCACGAAGGCGCCTTGCCCGGCATAATTGAGCAGCAGGCAGGGAAACACGATCGCCAGCCAGGCCAGCACGATCGGCTTGCGGCCGAAATGGCCGAGATCGGCATAGAGTGCTTCGGCGCCGGTGACGGCGAGGAAGATGGCGCCGATGGTCACGAAAGCGACGTCGGGCGAATTGATCAGGAAGGCGACGATGTAGTGCGGGCTCACCGCCCACAGGATTTCTGGATCGGCGATGATGTGGTTGAGACCGGAAAGGCCAATTGCCAGGAACCATACGGCGGTCACCGGGCCGAACACCAATCCCACCCCGCCGGTGCCAAAGCGCTGCACCGCGAACACCATGGCCAGGATGACCAGTGTCAGCGGCACCACATAGGGCTGGAAGGTCGGCGTGACGACGTTCATACCCTCGACAGCCGACAGCACCGAAATCGCGGGCGTGATGACCGCGTCGCCGAAAAACAGCGAGGCGCCGACGATGCCGATGCCGAGCATCAGCGCCGAGCGTTTCGGAAAACTGCCGCGCGCCAGCGCCATCAGCGACAGCACGCCGCCCTCGCCGCCGTTATCGGCGCGCAGCACGAACATGATGTACTTGATGGTGACGATGATAGTCAGCGACCAGATGATCAGCGACAGCACGCCGAGGATATCGCCGCGCTCGGCGACATTGCCGCCCGACGACGCCACCAGCGCCTCACGGAACGCGTAGATCGGGCTGGTGCCAATATCGCCATAGACAACGCCGAGCGCGCCTAGCATCAGCACCTTGGGGCTTTGCTGTTCGATTGCCGGATGGCTCGACTGTTCGACGGGTTCTGCCTCGCTACCGGTATTGGTAAGGACCATGGACGACACTCCGATAAGGGGCGGCCCTCTACCTTTGCTGCACTGCAATATCAAGTGCCGCCACGTAATGGCTCCGGATGCGGACCGCATTTGTTGCCGCACCGGCGGATTGTCTCATACGAAACCACGATCCCGCTCCCGGGCCATTTCCTCGACGAGACACAGGCTCAAGGGGACCTGAAGGAGGGCCAGACCGGATGGGCGATGATCTGCGGCAGGAAACGATGGCGCTGCTTGTAGCTGACGGCATATCTTTCTCCTTTGTGTGTCTGCCAGACGAGCGGGCGGGCACGGAAGTGGTCGCGCTCTGGCTGCCAGACATACTCGTCCAACCTGATGAAAACCTGACTTGTACACCCAGCCCAAACAGGTGCGAGGGGTCGGTCTATTACCAAAGGCTCTGAGGGCTGATTCTCTAGGGTTCCCGCCCAGATTGATCCGTGACCCTTGTTGTGTGCCGCCCCGGGTTGATCGGAGGCTCCATGTGTGGATGCCCCGTTTCATGCAAGTGCCTTTCGCGTCTTCGAGCATGTGATCGGGTGCGGTCATGTGTCAGGCCTGTGATGCGGCGTCGGAGGTGCCGCTGGCCGTCATGGAGATACGCGGATCAGGCGCAAATCAACTCGACGAGCTTTTCGCTCTTGGAGCCTCGGTACATTTCCTGATCCCGATCAGACCGATCATTTGCCCTTGACGTTCACGACCTCCTCACATGCCGCCCATCATGGCCTCGCAGTCGCCGAGTGCATGCTCATGCTGCCGCGCTGCCAAGATCCCGGTAATCCTCTTTCTTTGTCAACATCGCCCATACCGAGCGAGCCATCTTGTTGGCCAACGCCATGGCAACCAGCATCAGCGGTTTGCGATCCAGCATTCGGGCGAGCCATGAGCCGGGTCGGGCGCCGCGGCGGGAGGCCCACTGTATGACGGCCATGGCGCCGATGATCAGCAGCCGTCGGATGTCCCGCTGGCCCATTTTCGACGTGCGGCCGAGCCGCTGCTTTCCGCCTGTCGAATGTTGAACCGGCACCAGCCCCAGCCAGGCGGCGAAGTCGCGACCGCGCTTGAAGGTCGCCATTGGGGGCGCGAACGCTTCCACCGCCATGGCCGTGATCGGGCCAATTCCCGGCATGGTCTGAAGGCGGCGTGTATCCTCCCCACACTGAGCTTCGCGGCGGAGGATTTTCTCCAGCTCGGCAACTTCGCAGCTCAACCGATCGACCTGCTCCAAGTAGACGCGACCAACGTCGACAACCAGTTGGGGCATCGTAGATTCGGCGGCATCAATCGCGGCAGCCAAGGTTTTCAGGTGAGCCGGACCTTGCGGTGCGATGACGCCGTGTTCGGCAAGATGACCCCGCAAGGCGTTGATCAGCTGCGTGCGCTGGCGCACCAGCAAATCGCGCGTTCGGAACACCATCGACCTCGCTTGCTGCTCTTCCGTCTTCACCGCCACGAACCTCATCGTTGGTCGAGATCCCGCTTCAGCTATGGCCTCGGCATCGGCGGTGTCGTTCTTCTGGCGCTTTACATAAGGCTTGACGTAGCTGGGCGGGATGAGCCTCACCTCGTGGCCCAGCTCCCGAATTGCCCGGCCCCATTCGTGTGCGCTCGCGCAGGCCTCCATGGCGACCACACAGGTTGGCTGTCGGGCCAAAAACGGGAGGACCTGAGAGCGAGCCATTCTCTTCCGGAATGCGACGCCGCCGTCGGCGTGAGCGCCATGAGCGTGGAAGACGCGCTTCGCCAGATCGATGCAATGATGGTGACGTTGTTCATGTCGTTCCTCCTGTTGTCCGCAGCCCATTCTGCGATGGCAATTCTGCCACGCCGCTGGCTCGGCGGGAGCGCTTGGCGGAGGCCGGCGTCGAACCCTCGGTGGGCAGTGTCGGCGACTCTTTCGATAATGCTCTCGCGGAAACGATCAACGGTCTTTACAAGGCCGAGGTGATCCATCGACGCGGACCCTGGCGCTCATTCGAGGCCGTCGAGTTCGCCACGCTCGAATGGGTCGACTGCTTCAACAATCGCCGGCTGCTGGAGCCCATCGGCAACATCCCGCCGGCCGAAGCCGAGGAACGCTACTACGCCATGTTGGATGAACCAGCCATAGCCGCGTGACTCAAACGAAACGGCAACCGGAATGCCCGGGGCAGTTCACATCGCATTTGATGCCAGCTTCATCGTATTTTCTTCGGCTTGGACGGGCACTTGGCAGACCCACAGAGCTGGGAACCCTTTGCCATACTACAACTGTAACATCATATCGGTTTAGCAGGTCAAGCTTCGGTGGTAACCTCATTGGGTAGAATAACTACTTTGGAGGCGAGCAATGGATCGCGACAACAAACGGGCACGCGCAGCTGCAAGATCATCTCAAGGCGTGGGGAGCAGTAGCCTCCGTGACGTTCCAGAGGGGCCATTGAGCGATGTTGCAGAACGGCNATCGGCAACATCCCGCCGGCCGAAGCCGAGGAACGCTACTACGCCATGTTGGATGAACCAGCCATAGCCGCGTAACTCAAACGAAACGGCCTCCGGAAAGCCCGGGCCGTTCACACCGCATTTGATGCCAGCTTCATCGTATTTTCTTCGGCTTGGACGGGCCCTTGGCAGACCCACAGAGCTGGGAACCCTTTGCCAGACTACAACTGTAACATCATATCGGTTTAGCAGGTCAAGCTTCGGTGGTAACCTCATTGGGTACAATAACTACTTTGGAGGCGAGCAATGGATCGCGATAACAAACGGGCACGCGCAGCTGCAAGATCATCTCAAGGCGCGGGGAGCAGTAGCCTCCGTGACGTTCCAGAGGGGCCATTGAGCGATGTTGCAGAACGGCTGGTAACCGCTAACCCGCGCGATACAGCGCGAAATCTTGGGGGCTTCAAAGGCCTCGGGACGCACGAGCGAACAGCCGTTCGGGGCACTCAACCCGGGCCAGAAACTGACCTCGCGAGATTTGAAAGGCGGACCAATCGGCTTGGACGATCAGCCATCAATCTGGCCGCGACATTAACAGCCGAATTGGGGTACAGCACGGATGACATAGCATTGCAGAAAGTCGGAGCGGCCAGTAATCTAGGCGATTACCTAACGCCAGGGCTGCAAGATGCTATTGTTAATCGCATTGGCAACATGGATCCGCCGTCGCAAGCTCTCGGAGCTTATTACGTTGCGCCGCACTTCAGTAAGTTTACTGACGAAAATAAATCTCGCATTCTTGATCAGGCCATTGGATTGGCTTCTTCTGATCCGGATGGCAATGTCAGAAACATGGCATCCAATGCTATTCTCAACATGTATCCCCAGTTAGACGCAAATCAACAGGCCCAAGCTCACTCAGTTTTTCCCGGCATGCAAGACATCTTGCCGCACATGCCGCCGCCGCAGCATGCAGCAGAGGAACGGAGTGCGAATCTGGACGGCCACATAGCAGGTATTGAGGCTGCAGTCCGTGATACAGTAGGCCCGCAAACCTCCTATGAACAGCTGCAGCGGGGTGCTCAAGTCGGGCGGTCCATAAGCCAAGCCTACAATCACGCCCGAGAGGACCTAATGGAGGCCACCAGAAGCAGAGATCGCTCCGGCCGTTGAGGTCTCGGCCATGGTACAGTGACGCTTTCTCTCCCGAATTCCGTTTACGGCCTTGCCGTTCCAATTCGCTGGCCGTTGACGTACCTGCTTAGTGTAACTTTCAAAAACCACGTCTGCCGGGTGATGCGCTGCAAGCATCGCACCACCCACTGCGGCATCGATCTGTCGAGCGGCGACATCGCGCGACGCCGGTTCGGTCTCTGAAGCACGCGCAGCATTAGCTACGGCTAATCCGGCAATGGAACAATGCTTTCAACAAAAACGACGCCCCCCAACATAGCCATTAGCATCGCGTGCTCACTCGCCGTGGGCTTCTGTGCGGCAAGTCTTTACGCAACCTTCCGCCACGGCGGCAGCGGCGAGGCTCTGATGGCGTTTGATGTCCGTGCCTTTTGGTTTGAGACGCCCTTCTATTTGGGTTTCGCAACCCCCGTTTTCTATCGGGGCGCGGCTATCGTGCTCTCGACGTCCGCGGTCGTCTTGCTGATTCAGCAGATCGTATTGCGCCGCAAGCTCGAACACCACGGGACGGCTCGTTGGGCTCGAGTGGATGAAATGCGACGCACGGGATATCTGCGACGATACCGTGGCGTGACAGGGCCGGTGTTTGGGAAGACAAGTGGCCCTTTCTGGCCTGGCTACTACCTGACCAATGGCGAGCAGCCTCACAGCCTCATCGTTGCACCGACCCGCGCTGGCAAGGGCGTCGGCATAGTCATTCCAACGCTACTTACATTCAAAGGCTCGGTGATAGCTCTGGACGTCAAGGGGGAGCTCTTTGAGCTCACCTCGAGGGCGCGCAAAGCCGCAGGTGACGACGTGTTTAAATTCGCGCCGCTGGATTCGGAGCGGCGCACAAACTGCTACAATCCGCTGTTGGATCTTATAGCGTTGCCTCCACAGCAGCAATTCACCGAAGCCCGCCGCTTGGCCGCAAACCTGATTACGGCCAAGGGGGAGGGCGCGGAAGGTTTCGTCAGCGGCGCGCGAGATATCTTTGTCGCGGGAATCCTTGCCTGCATCGAGCGGGGCACGCCAACAATCGGCGCCGTCTATGACCTCTTCGCCCAGCCGGGGGAGAAGTTTAAGCTCTTCGCGCGACTCGCCATGGAGACCCAGAACAAAGAGGCACAACGCATCTTCGACGACATGGCGGGGAACGATACGAAAATCCTAACCTCCTACACTTCCGTGCTCGGCGATGGCGGGCTCAACCTGTGGGCGGATCCCGCTGTAAAGGCGGCCACAAGTCGCTCGGACTTTTCGGTCTATGATCTTCGCCGTCGCAGAACGTGCATCTATCTTTGCGTTGGTCCGAACGACCTTGAGGTGATCGCGCCTCTGATACGCTTGTTTTTTCAGCAAATCGTTTCAATTCTGCAGCGGTCGCTGGCCCGCCGGGATGAAAAGCACGAGGTTCTCTTCCTGCTCGACGAGTTCAAGCACTTGGGTAAGCTGGAGGCGATCGAGACCGCAATCACGACTATCGCGGGCTACAAGGGGCGTTTCATGCTCATCATCCAAAGCCTTTCGGCACTGACGGGGGCTTATGGAGAGGCTGGCAAGCAGAATTTTCTCAGCAATACCGGACTGCAAGTGTTCATGGCCACGGCTGATGACGAGACTCCGAACTACATTTCCAAGGCCATCGGTGAATACACGTTTGAAGCCAAATCGATTTCCCACAGCCAGGCGCGAACGTTCGACTGGACCATTCAGAATTCACATCAAGGTGCACCGCTATTGCGTCCCGAACAGGTTCGGCTGCTCGATGACGACTACGAGATTGTTCTCATCAAAGGTCTGCCACCATTAAAATTGAGGAAGGTGCGTTATTTCTCGGATCGCATTCTGAAACGCATCTTTGAACGCCAGACAGGCGCCCTCCCGGAGCCGGCGCCCTTGACGGGAGCAGAGGAGGCGCTCTCCGCCGAATCTCAACTCGATGACCCGCTGTGTGAATTGGCGCAGGACTTTGACGATACAGTTTGATGTGAGGCTGGTGTGGACCCCGCGAAAAAATCCATCCCGTGTAACAGCTTTGTCGCAGGTGCAGGACGCCGGCTTGGAAGAGGGGCAAGCGGGCCAAGCCCGGCAAGTGGGCTTTGAGCAGCACGTGTCCGAGGCGCTCCGGCCGCTGTTCGATGGTCGAGCTGACGAGCCGCCAACCAATCCAGAGGAGCTTCTGCGACTGGAACAGGGGGTTTCGCGAGGTGCTTCAGCGAGGGCAGAATCATCAAGCCGCCTCGTCTTTTTTCAGCAACCCAGGGATGCTCGCTGGACGGGATGACCTCAACAGAAGCGTGTCGGAGGCTTGCGCAAGCTCTGGGACGCCGGAGTTCGGGCCGCCGCCCCCAGTCTTGGCTGCCAGCGAACAGCAGATCCGCCCCTCGCCGGATGCGCTTGACCAGGGCAACCACCTGCCACCCGAGTGAGTCGTCCCAACAATGAACATTCCACAGCGCTGTTGTGGCCAGCGGAGACGCATAGGGCCCTGAATACGCCGCAAGCCGTCGCCATTCAGCAGCAGCTGAGCGAAATCGGCAATTCAGGCGGCCGCGTGCCTATGCAGAGAGGCGCTGATGCGATCTCCGGACCGGTAGCTCTCGCCGTAATTGATCAGGCTGGTACTGTTGGAAGGCTTGATCAGCCTCGTCACCCCAATCTCCAGCATAGCTCACTGTCACGCGGCCAACGTGCCTCCGTAGCTAACATCTACGTCAGCGTTGAAGAAGTACCCTGCGCCACGGGATGTTTTGACCAGGCGAGGGTTGGCCGCATCAGCCTCCAGCTTTCGGCGCAAGCGCATGATTAGGACATCGATACTTCGATCGTACACCTCTTCTCCACGCACACGGCTCGCGAGCAAAAGCCGTTCTCTGGATAGCACGTTGCGGGGGTTCTCCAGAAATGCGATCAAGAGATTGAACTCACATGCGGTAAGCTTGACCTCGCCACGCTCCGCACAGATCAGTCGCCGCTGCTTCACGCTGAGCTTCCAGGCCCCAAAGCGAAATGAGCGCTGCTCTCTGGTTCGCGGACTAGAAATGCGCTGGCGTAGCGCTACTCGAATGCGGGCCAAGAATTCGCGCATCCCGAAAGGCTTGGGAATGAAATCGGTTGCGCCGAGCTCCAGTGCAACCACTTTTTCCGCCTCATCAAGCCGGTCGCCGCTGATCACTATGATAGGAACATCCGATTTTGTCGCCAGATTGCGGACGATCGCAAGTCCATCCTCCCGGCCTAGGTTAAGGTCAACAACCACGAGATCGACTGGCTCACGTGAAAGAACATAGTCAAACTGCTTGCTATCGTGGACTGCGGTTACCTTCAGGGCATGCATCGTGAGATACTCGGCGATGAGGCGCCGCATTGCGGCATCATCGTCAATGACAAGAACATGTTTCAACGGCACACCTTCAATCTTGAATCCCCTTGTCTAAACCTGTTGCCGAGCAACCCTGGGGCACCGACCCAGAACAGCTGCTCCTTGATACCACTCGCCGTTGCGTGCGGCCAATGTGAGGCCGTGCTCGTCCTGTTCTTTTCATCCCCAGCGAATTGACCGCACCAAGGCAGCCCGTGGCCATCAGACAGGTCCAAGCGCCGACATGACCCTGCCGTGTGGTCCTTCGCTTTTTCGCTTCGAGCTCCCCCGTTGGTGCAGGCCTGCCAATATCACTCGAGTTCGACCTCATGGATGCCAAGTTTCCTGCTATGCCCTTGCATCCTGGTCATCCTGGAGTTTGCGGACCTGGATCATCTCGATATCCTCCGGCTCGTGGATCCAGCTCGGACATGGTTGGGCAGCGCGGCGTTTGGCTTGATCGGAGAGGCGGTCGGCGGAAGAAGACCGTGATTCGCTGCAGCGGCCTTGTGCCAAATAGTATGTCTACTGCCAAGCCGGCTTCGTCCAAGGTGGCCGGCGGCCTCAAATGCTGTTCGGGCGACCGGCAGGTCGCCGGTTGCGGTGAACGTCCGGGCTAACATTTCTCAGTTACTGCAACTCCTCCATCTTGAGCGTGTCACTATGCTTGTCCACTGCGCCGTCGGACTCCGTCAATGACGTGCGGTTTTCTGCCGATGGGACTGTGCATGATCCTCCCTATGGCGGCGGCGGCGGCCGAACAGCTGAACCAGGCTCGCACCAGGATGGGCTGCGCCGCTACGTCTTCCCAGTTGACCCTCGCCCCCGCGGATTTGCGCCTTCGAGCCAGCTTCGCGGACGAGCTCGCGACTCAAGCAATGATCTGAGTGTGCAGGGCCGCGCATGGCTGCTCTTTAAGCACCGGCAGCATACCGGCAAAGTTGGGCTGCTTTATCGCCTTCGTCGATTCCCCACGGTGATCCCGAGCCTGAACAAACCCGCCAAGCTCCCCATTTTGTCCTTGGCTTGGCGCTGACAGAAGTACCATCCATGGCGCCGAAGTCGCGGCCCACACTCCAGGAGCAACGGACGGCCGGGACGAGCAATCCTGCACAGGAGTCATCGTACCAAGATGCTCCGGATGTCGCTGGCTGATCGGGCCCGCGCCACCCACGCATGCGCAAGATGCTCACCCACGCTGACACGAACACGGTCTTTGCTTCAGTTGAAACCGAAAAGCTGAACTTGAACATCACACAGTAACAAACCTCCCCGATAAGCGCGTGCCGGACAGGGCCAGAACCCGTCCGGCGGCTTGGAAAGGTAGGTGATAGGAAATGTTTATTGCAGCTTGGCCGCTGGCCATCGTCCTGTTGACATCCATGTCACTCCCAGCCGAGCCCGCGCCACTTTCTCCGCGTGAGTTCCGCAGCCTGTCGCGCAAATGCGCTCCCTGGGTTGCGCCGTCCACCCTGGCCGCGATTGCCAAGATTGAAAGTGGCTTTGACACGCTGGTGGCTCATGACAACACCACAGGTGAGCAGCTTCGCNAATGTTTATTGCAGCTTGGCCGCTGGCCATCGTCCTGTTGACATCCATGTCACTCCCAGCCGAGCCCGCGCCACTCTCTCCGCGTGAGTTCCGCAGCCTGTCGCGCAAATGCGCTCCCTGGGTTGCGCCGTCCACCCTCGCCGCGATTGCCAAGATTGAAAGTGGCTTTGACACGCTGGTGGCTCATGACAACACCACAGGTGAGCAGCTTCGCTGGATAGACCACCTGGAAGCCACGCGGGGCATCAAGGAACGCCTCGAAGCACAACATTCTGTCGATGTTGGATTGATGCAGATAAACAGCAAGAACTTTGCCATGCTCAATCTTACGCCGGAAAGGGCTTTCGAGCCCTGCGCCTCGCTTTCGGCTGCCGCCCACTTGCTTGAAAGCCGGTATGCCGGCGGCACCACTGCTGTGGCACAGCAACTGGCGCTTCGCCGTGCCATCTCGGCCTATAACACGGGCGACGTCACGCGTGGCTTCGCCAACGGTTATGTACGCAAGGTCGAGTCGGCCGCAAAGGACATCTCAAGTCTCCTTGAGCGAACGCTGGAGCCGACTGCTCGAGATGTGCCTCACCTTGAGGCACCTGGTCGGAAAGCCGTGCCGCCTCTGCTCCAGCAGAGCCAACAGGCCAATAGAAAGAAGCAGCCCAACCAAGATTCTTGGGACATTTGGGGCTCGTATCAGCCAGACCGCGCCGGGGCCGATCCCTCCGGTCCGACAGGCAGCCAGGCTGCGAAAGCACGGGAACCCGCGAACCCGAACAAACTCGTATTCGATTGAAACATGGAGATGCAATGATGACGCCACTCAAGATACTTCGTGCGCTTAAAACGCGTGTTCCTTCGCCTTTTTCCATGCTGCGCATGGCGGCTGAATATGTACCGGCTGCTGCTGCAGGCGCGGCGTGGACGGTCTTCTACAGCGGGCCAGCCGCGGCTCAGGTGACCGGAGGGACGGATCCTGCCAAGATGGTCCAGAATATCTGCACGTTCATACTTGGCCCCTTTGGACAATCACTGGCCGTGCTCGGGCTCGTAGCCATCGGTATCTCTTGGATGTTCGGTCGTGCTTCACTTGGCCTGGTTGCGGGTGTCGTTGGAGGGATCGTCATCATGTTCGGGGCCAGCTTCCTGGGCAAGGCGCTCATAGGCGGTGGCTGATGAGCGACCGGTTGGAAGTGAGCACCCTCTATGTGGCGGCGACGCGCCCCGCACTGTTTCTGGGGGTGCCGCTGACGCTGGCCGGATTGCTCATGATGTTGGCTGGGCTTGTTATCATTATCCTTCAGAACCCGCTCTACGAAATCGTTCTCGCGCCACTCTGGTTCGGAGCACGGCTGGTTGTTGAGCGTGACTATAACGCGGCAAGCGTCGTGCTGCTCTATTTGCAGACGGCCGGCAGAAGCGTGGACGGGCCGGTCTGGGGAGGCGCAAGCGTCAGCGCCAATCCGATCAGAGTGCCGAAACGCGGAAGAGGAATGGTGTAATGTTCGGCGCCAGCGGCCGGACCGAGAGGTCTGGCGAGATCTACCTTCCGTATGTTGGTCACGTAAGCGATCAGGTTGTCCTTCTGGAAGACGGATCGATCATGGCCATGGCACATGTGAACGGTGTGCCCTTTGATTTGGAAGACGCTGAGATGCGCAACTCGCGCTGCCGCGCGTTCAACACTCTCTTGCGCAACATCGCCGATGACAATATCTCGATATACGCTCATCTTGTGAGACACAACGATGTGCCGGCGCCGGCGCCGCGCCAGTTTCAAAGTGCATTCGCTGGCAGTCTGAGCGAGGCCTACGAACGTCGTGTGCTGTCGGGAAAGCTCTTTCGCAACGATCACTTCCTCACTTTGATCGTGTCCCCCCGCACCGCAATCGGCAAGATCGGCTTGCGGATTGCCAAGTCCCGCAGACGGAATGAGCACGATCTAGCCACCCAAATGCGGAGCCTGGAAGACCTCTGGCACATCACTGCTGGCGCACTCGGCGGTTACGGTCTGCGCCGGTTGGGCATTCGTGAGAAAGGCAACGTGCTCTTCACGGAAATCGGCGAGGCGCTTCGGCTCATGATGACTTGCCGGTTTCTTCCGGTTCCGATGGTTACCGGCTCACTTGGCGCCTCGATCTACACTGACCAGGTCATCTGCGGGAAGCGGGCGCTTGAGATTCGAAGGCCCGGGGATAGCTCCGTCGGATCATTGTTTTCGTTCCGTGAATATCCGGCGACGACGCGGCCGGGCATGCTAAATTCCTTGCTGTCCGCCAACTTCCCGCTTGTCCTGAGCCAGAGCTTTTCCTTCCTCACTCGCCCACAAGCTCATGCCAAACTAAGCCTTAAGTCCAGCCAGATGACGAGTGCCGGCGACAAGGCTCTCACCCAGATCAATGAACTTGCCGAGGCAGAGGACGCACTGGCAAGCAACGAATTCGTGATGGGTTCGCATCATCTGAGCCTGTGCGTCTATGCCGACAGCCTCAATAGCCTTGCAGATCGCGCAGCAAGTGCCCGCGCACGGCTGGCCGACGCGGGCGCCGTTATCGTCCAAGAGGGCATCGGCATGGAGGCCGCATATTGGTCCCAACTTCCGGGGAACAACAGGTGGCGCACGCGCCCGGGGGCGATCACCTCACACAATTTTGCCGGGCTCGTCTCATTTGAGAACTTCCCAAGCGGTTCCAGTTCCGGCCACTGGGGCAATGCTGTTGCGCGCTTTCGCACAAACGGTGGAACTTCTTTCGACTACATCCCCCATGAGAATGACGTCGGCATGACGGCAATATTCGGGCCCGTTGGCAAAGGCAAGACGACGCTGATGACCTTTGTCCTCGCGATGCTTGAGCAAAGCTTGGTCGATCGCAATGGTGCGATCGTCTTCTTCGACAAGGATCGGGGTGGTGAACTGCTGGTGCGAGCCACGGGAGGGACATATCTTGCGTTGCGCAGAGGCGCTCCGAGCGGCTTGGCCCCTCTGCGTGGACTGGACAACACCTCCGCCTCTCGGGACTTTCTGCGCGAGTGGTTGATGGCCCTGATCGAGAGTGACGGCCGTGGTCCGATCTCGCCGGAGGAAAGCCGTCGGCTGGAACGCGGCATTGTTCGTCAGCTTTCGTTCGAACCCCCTATGCGCTCACTTGCGGGCCTGCGCGAGTTCCTATTGCACAGCCCCTCCGAGGGCGCAGGAGCACGGCTGCAGCGGTGGTGTAGAGGGGGGGCGCTTGGATGGGCCTTTGACGGCGACGTGGACGAAGTAAGGCTGGATGCCTCCATTACGGGCTTCGACATGACGCAGCTCCTGGAATATGAGGAGGTCTGTGCACCGGCCGCCGCATACCTTCTGCATCGAGTGGGCGCTATCGTCGATGGTCGTCGGTTCGTCATGAGCTGCGACGAATTTCGATTCTATCTACTCAACCCCCAATTCTCAGCCGTTATCGACAAGTTCTTGCTCACGGTCCGCAAAAACAACGGCATGTTGATACTCGCAACGCAGCAGCCTGAACACGTTCTGGAATCGCCTCTCGGAGCTAGTCTCGTTGCGCAATGTATGACGAAAATTTTCTACCCATCACCGACGGCGGACCGCTCTGCGTATGTCGATGGCTTGAAGTGCACTGCGCAGGAGTTCGAGGCAATCCGCCAGGGAATGGCAATCGGCAGCCGCAAGTTTTTGCTCAAGCGCGATAGCGGGAGTATTGTTTGCGAATTCGATCTTGGGCAGATGCGCGAGTACGTAGCCGTACTCTCGGGGCGGGCCAACACAGTGCGCTTTGCCGACCAGCTTCGTAACCAGCACGGAGACGCCCCAAGTGGGTGGCTCGACAAGTTCATGGCCCGGTACCATGAAGTTCAAGACTGACGGAGGAATATTCATGAAACTTGCCAAACTTGCAGTAACGACCCTTGCTGCTTCCCTTCTGCTTCACGGACAGGCCCGGTCGCAATGGATCGTCACCGACCCTGTAACAGAAACACAATCGACCTTAACAGCGATTTCCAATGCGGCGATCCTTGAGAGGTCAATCGAGACGCTCGCTACCACGATCGAAATGGTGACAATGCTAACGTCGTCATTCGCTGTCACGGGACTGCTAAGCTCACTGAACCAAGGAAATCATTACCCGTCGGGCAATAAGCTGGAGGAGCAGATGTTTGATGCTCGGGCGCCAGCTTCGATTATGGCCCGTAACATTGCGAAGGACCCAAATCGGATAGTCAACGGCACCGATTCAGAAGCGAAACTGTTACAGGGACAAATCGCCGGGGCCGCCAATGCCGCAGCTATTGCAGCCGACACTTTGGGCATGATGGACAAGCGCCTTAAGGATAACGCCGGCACGCTTGGTCAGCTTTCCCGCTCGGGAAATATTATGCAGGCCACCGTGACCAACGGTCTGGTCCTCAAGCAGATTCACGATGCGATGATCCAAAATGTCCAGGCCACGAGTCTGCTGACAATGGCCACTGCACAAGGGAGCCTTCACGCCGTGGAGGAGGCCGCCACGCAGCGTCGCGAACATCAGGACACCGCTAATATGTTTAGCATCCTCCCGTAAACCACACAGAGTTCATCAGGCTCAGCTGCGCTGATCAGGGACACATCAGGCTCACGCCATGAATTTCAAAATTCCCGCGCCATTCACGACTATACACACGATCTTTCATGGGGCCTTCACGTCCGGGCTGCACAAAGTGCTTGAAAACGTCCAAGCGGCGGTCAGTGCGCCTCTGGTTGCGTGTGTCACGCTCTGGATAATAATCCAAGGCTGTCTGGTCATGCGTGGTCAAGTCGATGCGCGCGGGGGTATCTCGCGCGTAATCATGGTGTCGATTGTCGTCGCCCTTATCTTAGGGCAGGCCAACTATCAGCAGTACATTGAAGCGCTCTTCGACGACACGATTCCGAGGTTGGCTCACGACATCAGTGGCAGCGACTTGCCCTTCATCGGAATCCCCCAGAAGCTCGATCTCATGTTTGCTTCAAGCCAGTATGTCTTTCAGCTGATTGCTTCAGAAATTGGGCCTATGAACGGCCAGGACATACTTGCTTTCGAGGGAGCGCAATGGATTTTCTACGGCGCGCTGTGGACAGCGTTCGAGATCTACGATGCCGTTGGAATTCTGACGAAGGTGCTCTTGACGATCGGCCCCCTGGTCCTTGTAGGCTACCTTTTTGATCACACTCGAGACATAGCCACCAGATGGATCGGCCAACTGCTCTCGTACGGGCTGCTGCTTCTCCTCCTCAACATCGTTGCAACGATAGTAATCGCTGCCGAAGCAGTCTCGCTGGCAGCCATGCTTTTGATGATCAAATTCTCGGGCACGACAGCAGCCAAGATCATCGGGCTTTACGAGCTCGACATGCTTTTCCTAGCTGGTGACGCTCTGATCGTCGCGCTTCCGACGATCGCCAGCAGCATCGCCGGCGGCTCTTGGGGAGGTGCGAACCGACCTCTTAACAGCCTCAATCGCCACTTTGCCAAAACGGCGGGTGGTTAATCAATCGACAAGCTCGGTGCCAAAAACATGAAATATTGCCTACTTCTGTCAATCCTCGCTTTGGCCGCCTGCAAGACGAGCCATGGGCTTGCGACGTGCGCGGGTGCCCCATTCCAACTGAACGTGGGACAATGGGAAACCACCCCTGAGGATCTTCAGGTCGAATGCGCGGAAGAGCCAAAGTGAAATTTCCTGAACATGCCCTTCTGGTGGAGAGAGAAACGCTAGCCGCCCACTATAAGAAGGTGGAAGCGTTTCAAACGTCACGAGCGAAGTCTGCGCGGCGCCTGTCAAAGGCCCTGATAGCCTTTGCCGCAGCGGCGGTCCTAGGAAATGTTGCCCAGGCATTTACCATCGCTGCCATGGTCCCGTTGGCCAAGCTCGTACCTGTGTTCCTCTGGGTCCGGCCGGATGGGACCGTCGACAGCGAAGTGTCAGTCTCTCGACTGCCGGCAACCCAAGACCGAGCCGTCATAAATGCTTCGCTGTGGGAATATGTACGCCTGCGCGAGGGGTACACAGCAGATACAGCCCAATACGCCTATGACCTCGTATCCAGTTTCAGCGCGCCGGCTGTGCGACAGCAATATCAAGATTTCTTCAACTATCCGAATCCCACCTCGCCGCAAGTCACGGTCGGCAAGCGCGGCAAGCTCGAGGTCGGGCATATTTCTTCAAACGACATCAGTCCGGACGTTCAACAGATCCGTTACAAACGTACGCTTGTTGTCGATGGGCAGATGCCGATAGTGACCACCTGGACAGCTACCATCCGCTACGAGCGCTTGACGGGTCTGCCTGGGCAATCGAGGCTCACCAATCCGGGAGGTCTACTCGTCACTTCTTATCAAGGCTCGGAAGATAGCGTATCGAACCTGGGCTATGTGCAGCCATGACAAAAAGAGCGTTTCTCGCGCTGGTCTGTTCACTCTTCTTAACGATGGAAGCGTCCGCGGAAGACACACCACTTGCCGGCAAGCATGATGCGCGCATGCGCTACCTGGCTTACCGTCCCGACGAAGTGGTGCGCCTGTCTACCGCAGTGGGGGCAACGCTGGTTGTCACATTCGCGGCCAACGAGACAGTCGCAGCCGTGGCCGTTTCCAATAGCAAAGACCTGGCTGCGCTCCCGCGCGCCAACTATCTCTTTTTTAAGGCTAGCCGGATGCTCCCGCCGCAGCCGGTCATCGTGCTGGCGGAGAGTGAGTCCGGTACACGGAGATACGTCTTCAGTATTTCAACGAGAGCGATGCCAAAACTCGATGAGCAGCAACCTGACCTATACTACAGCGTGCAGTTCACCTATCCTGCTGATGAGGCTGCTGCTCGGAGAAAGGACGCAGAAAGGCGCTCGATTCTTGGTCAGGGCCGGGCGAAAGTGCTGCACGACGAGAGAGTTCAGGATTTGTTGAATCGGCCCGCCGCAACTACCAGTCCGGACGAAAGCAATTTTCACTACGTCGCAAAGGGCGATCGATCGCTGTCGCCGCTGCAAGTTTTCGATAATGGCTTTACCACCGTATTTGGCTTCGCAAGCAATTCCCGCATACCCTCTCTCTACATTATCAATCCCGACGGCAAGGAAGCCGCTGCCAATTACACGGTCAAAGGGGACTATGTTGAAGTATCCGCAGTCGCCCGGGAATGGCGTCTGAGAGATGGCAATACGGTCTTGTCCATTTTCAACAGGGCTTATGACCCTGTGGGACGAGCGCCAGGGACCGGTACAGTGACACCCGACGTGTGGCGCGTTTTGAAAGGCTCGGCCGATGAATGAAACCGGCCCACAGTCGGGACATGATGTCCATGCCTCCGGATCGATGGTCTCGGAGCCGGCCCGCCGGCATGTTTCGGGATTGCAGAAGTTGGCTGTCGCTGCTCTTGTTCTCATCTCATCTCTATCGCTCATCTGGCTCGGAGGTCGTCCCAGCACACAAGACGAGCCAACTCAGCCAAAACCTCCAACTGTCGCCGACGCCGAGCCATTCCGCCCCGTGCCGATTGAGATTGCTCCCGAACCTCCAGCACCCGTACAGGTGGCGCAGGCAGGAGATCCTGCGCCATCCACGCCGCCTCCGGCGCCAGCTGATCCGCCGCCGGAGGAATCACCAATTTTCGCCTACAGTGGCAGCGGTCAAATGCCCAACGACGGTCAGCGGAGCGAAGACAACCATAGGGATGCTCCCGCAACCTCGGATGAGATTTCAGACGCTGGCGATCTGTCGGGGCGATTGAAGCCAGATATACAGGAGCCGAGCCGGGCCACACTTTTGCCGCACCCTGATCTCGTGATTACTCAAGGAACGATAATTCCCTGCATTTTGCAAACGGCAGTCGACACAAACTTACCGGGTTATGTGAAGTGCGTCTTACCTAAAGACGTCCGCGGCGCCACCAACAACGTGGTGCTTTTGGATCGCGGGACGACCGTGATTGGCGAGATCCAGCGTGGTCTCCAACAGGGGGATGCGCGTGTCTTCGTGCTGTGGACGCGCATCGAAACGCCTGACCATGCCCTCGTTTCGCTAGCATCGCCGGGCGCTGACGAGCTCGGCCGCTCCGGAATGCCTGGCACGGTGGATAATCACTTCTGGCAGCGCTTTGGCGGAGCAATGCTCATGAGCGTCATTCAAGGCGCGTTTCAGGCCGCCGGTCAATACGCTGGCAGCTCAGGTGGAGGAAGCGGCATCAACAGCTTCCAGAGCAACGCCGGACAAGCCGTTGACACGACCCTTAGAGCAACGATCAACGTTCCGCCAACTCTGAAGAAAAACCAGGGAGATGCTGTATCCATCTTTGTGGCTCGGGATCTCGATTTCTCAGATGTATACGATCTTAGAGCGACCGCCGTGGCGCCAGCACCCCAACATCGTGAACGCCGGAGAGACAACAATGCGACCGGAGGCTGACCCTCAATTGCGTTTGCTTCTCAACCCTGTTCTGAAATGGCTTGAGGAGCCAAGGACCGAAGAGGTCGCTATCAACCGGCCTGGGGAAGCCTTTGTCCGACAGGCCGGCGTTTTCACGAAACATCCGCTACCGCTATCTTATGACGATCTGGAGGACATCGCCATCCTCGCTGGAGCGCTGCGCAAGCAAGATGTCGGACCGCAAAGCCCCCTCTGTGCGACTGAGCTGCCGAACGGAGAGCGGCTGCAGATCTGTTTGCCGCCCGCTGTTCCCTCAGGAACAATAAGCCTGACGATACGGCGTCCCTCAAGTCGTGTGACCGAACTCAAGGAAGTTTCTTCTCGCTACGAATACTCGCGTTGGAATCAATGGCGGTCACGAAAGGAGCGCCAAGAGCGGCAGGACGAAACGATTCTTCAGCACTACGACAATGGTGACTTGGAGCAATTTTTGCGAGCGTGCGTTTGCGGGCGGCTCACGATGCTGCTTTGCGGACCTACTGGAAGCGGCAAAACGACAATGAGCAAGACTTTGATCAACGCTATACCCCCGCAAGAGAGGCTGATAAGTATCGAGGACACGCTCGAACTTGCAATCCCGCACGAGAACCATGTCCGGTTACTCTATCCGAAGGACCGAGCAGGCGTAGGTGCGGTGACAGCCGAGCAACTGTTGCAAGCCAGCTTGCGCATGCGCCCTGATCGAATATTGCTTGGCGAGATGCGCGATGATGCTGCTTGGGCCTACCTTAGCGAAGTCGTCTCCGGCCATGCGGGATCAATATCAACGATTCATGGGGCGGATCCGGTCCAAGGCTTTAAAAAGCTCTTTTCACTCGTCAAGAGCAGCCCGCAAGGAGCTGCTGTGGAAGACCACACGCTTCTTGACCTGCTGTCGGCTGCCATTGACGTCATTGTGCCGTTCCGTACCCACGGCGACGTGTATGAGGTGGGGGAGGTGTGGCTCGCCGCCGATGCCCGGCGACGCGGAGAGACAGTAGCCGACCTTCTTAACAAGCACTAAGGCTAGAGCATGTCGGGGATCGGTAAGTGGTTTGTGATACGATGGCGTAATTTGTTCAGATTGAACGTCCACTTTGATTTGACGGAGGTGGATAATGGGAGGAGGACTGGGCGTAGACCTTCGGTCACAAGTCTGAAGTCTTCGGGCGCCCTGTCGGCGCGGCAAGCTGCGGCACGATTCGACTGGGTGTATCGAGCGCGTCCGCTGAATTGCGCGGGCGACGCTCAGCGAGCTGGTGCCGATGCCTGCTTCAAAAGCGGCATCGACACCCGGCAGGTCGTACCCTTGATTTACCTAGCCGCGCTCAATGAGCGTGTTCAAAGCCGCCGAACGTGGTTCGGAATGACCGGTTGGTAAATAGGGAAGTGCCATACAGGGAATCCTCCTGGTATTGCCTCCAGGGGGTCCTCTCAATGAACAAAGCCGCAACCTGCCCTTGCGACCTCAGCTGGAGTTTGCGACGCAACCCATATAGGAGGATCGATGCGCAGAGAAATCGCAGGCAGAGTCGGTGGCATTGTGGGCTGGCCGACCGACGGTTTCAGCCCGTCAACAGGTCTTCACGTGTTCCATCCCCGACTATTGCAGGCGTGCGGCTTGCATGCTCCCGCGATCACCCATCGGAAAGAGCGTTACGAACACTACGAAGAGTTGCGCGACTTCTGCTGTCGCCCCGGTCTTACAGCGGACGGTGACCTGTCCTACCTTGATAGGACGTGAAATGCGAACGCTGCTCATTGATCATCATGTGGATCTTACGCGCGCCGTGCGAGTTGCGCTCGGGGATAGCGGTTTTGCCGTTGATGTAGTTGGCAACCTGGAACAGGCGTCGAGGGCATTTTGTTGCGCAACCTATGAAATTCTCCTGCTGGAGTTGGCTTTGCCAGATGGCGATGGCTTGGGCTGGCTGAGACAGCTAAGGAGCGACGGGCATTCAGTTCCAACCCTTATTATGAGTAGCATCAACGATCTCGAGAAGCGAATTGCAATTTTCAACGGTGGCGCGGACGACTTTCTGCTCAAGCCCGTCTCTTTCGTTGAGCTCATCGCCAGAATGAGAGCCATTCTGCGCCGGTCGACACAGGTGACCGACCCCATCGTTGTATTTGGCAATCTCAATTTCGATCCGATCGGCCGACAGGTTTCCGTCTCGGGTCATCCTCTGAAGATCGCACGCCGCGAACTATGTATTTTAGAGCATCTGCTTATCCGTGCAGGCCGCATCGTGCCTCGTGCGCAGTTGGAAGATCACCTCTATTCGTTCAACGACGAGGTATCTGCCAACGCGCTTGAAGTCGGAATCTATCGCTTACGTGGACACCTGAGTAGGTCAGGTGCAACGCCGCGGATCACGACCGTGCGCGGCATTGGTTACCTTCTTGAATTGACTGAGGCGGCATCCGCATAGTTGGTCTAAATTGAAAGAACAGACTGCCTGCCCGTCGTCAGGTTGAGCTTATATGAGGAAAGTAAAGACGGAAACGGGTGTGTCAGGGCAACATTTCTTCACCTTCTCGATGTGTTGCGGAATCCATGGTCTGAGCCCGATGGCATGACGCGGCCCGTTTATCCGAGCCCAATCCAACTTATATACGGTCGCTGCTCGAAACAGCGGCACCAACATCCCGCTTGCGGCGGGTACGGGCTCAGGAGGACGGGACCATTCTTGTGGCGGGGCATTTCAGGCCATCCCAACCTTCGGTTCGTCCACCTGGATCCGCCAGGACTGATCAGGCCCTGGAAGAAGTGCTTAGTTCACATTCCATGGGTGAGCGGCAATCGGCATCAGGCGCTCTTCATGACCGCCCCCTCGATGACGACGCCGGCGTTGACGTATTTCCACAGCGCCACGAGTAGCTTGCGGGCGAGCGCCACAATCGTCGCCTTCTTGAGGCGCCCGCCGTTCTGCTTCACCCGCTCCTTGAACCACAAGGAGAGCGCCGATTGCGATTGATGGCGCAGCCATAGCCACGCGAGCTGGATCAGCGTAGTTCGCAGCCTTGGATTGCCGGATTTCGAAACGCCCTGGTCGTGTGAGACGGAGCCGCTTTGCCAGGGGGTCGCCGCCAGGCCGGCGTAGGCGGCCAGCTGTCGTCGGTTGTCGTAGTGCCGCGACAGGCCCTCCGTCCACAGCACGGCGGCAAACTCCTGCCCGATGCCCTTCAGGTCGAGCAGCATGGCCGGGGCTGGCGAGGCACTCTGCTCGGTCGCAAGCATGGCGTCGCGCTCGGCCTCGACCGCCTTGATCTGTTCCATCAGCAGCTCCAGCCGTTCGAGTTCGCGATCAATCTGCTGCTTCAGATGGTCCGGCAGCGGACGCCCGTCGCCGGTCTTCAGCGCCTCAAGGCACCTGCGCCGATCGCGCCGCAACGGCTCGTAGCCGGAGACACCCTGTGCAAACAGCAGGCCTTTGATGCGGTTGACATGGCGGGTCCGCTCGTTCGTCAAGGCCTTGCGCTCACGCGAGAGGCGGCGGCGGTCCTCTTCCTCGGGGGTGGGCACCCGCAGCATGGCGCAGACGCGCGGCTCGCCCCTCTTATAGGCAAGCAGCGCGCGCACCAGCGCCTCGCCGTCGATCTTGTCGGTCTTTGCCTGACGCCGCCGGCGTGAGGTGGCAATCGAGGCCGGATCGACGACGTGGCTTTCGATTCCTTCGGCCTGCAGCACCCTGTGGATCCAAAAGCCGTCGAGCCCAGCCTCTTGGACGACGATGATCGGAAAGCATTTCCCGGTCCGCGCCTCGGCCTTCCGGTTGAGCTCGGCAAACCGCGCCAGCATGCCGGCCACGTCGCCGGCCGCCACTGCGTGTTTCGACATCTTCTCGCCAGCGCCCGGCGACAGCGAGGTGATCAGCCATTTCGAGCGGCTGAGTTCCAACGAGAGGAAAATTGCGCCAAGATCAGTGCGGATGGCGGTCAACGCATCGGGTCGGTGTGCTGCAACCGGCATGCTCGGCCTCCAAGGTAGGGTGTCTAGGGTTTTGCAACCTCACCTTTGCCACAGCGCAGGTCGCTATCCACCCTCCTCATAGGATCTTGTGGCCATAATCGACATCGCGGCCGCCCTTGACGATGGTGTCGGCATGCGGTTCGAACGGCTCTGTCACAAACCTTTTGGTCAGCGGAGCATGGCAAGAAACACTCCTCAGCTGTGGAGAGCACGTGATGTTCAACGGCCGCCATTTCGACCAGTCGGTGATCCTGCTGTGCGTGCGCTGGTACCTGGCCTACACCCTGAGCCTGCGCGATCTTGGAAGAGATGATGGCCGAATGCGGCTTGAAGGTCGCCCATTCCACCGTGCATCCTGGGTCGCCCACTTCTCGCCGTAGCTGCTGGAGCGCTTCAACCGGCGCAAGCGTGTGGTCGGCAGCAAGTGGCATATGGACGAGACGTACATCAAGGTCCGAGACAGAGCCTTTTGTCGGCGTTGCCGGCTTCGAAGGGCCGGTGCGCGCCGAGCGCATCAAGATCACCCCCGGCCACGTTGCTGCGGCCACTCGCCGAGTACGAAGCGGTGGTCTGAGGGAGCTGGTGATGACGACGCTAGAGCATAATCTGACCTGATGGAATCGCGAGGGATTCCCATCGGGGAGAATATCTGATTGAACTAAACCGCTGCCGCGGTAGCTGATGCGCGGGTCTGGCCTGAGGAGGCCCCCGTCTGAGAAGATTTGGTGTTGAGCCAACCTTCCAGACAGGAGAACCCCAGATGGCCCAGATAAGCCCTCTGCGTCAGCGGATGATTGAAGATCTGACGATCCGCAATTTGNAGTCGATTTTTTGGACGATCACCCGATCACCTGGGATACGAAGAGGTGCGCGCCTATCAGGCCCACTTGGTGGGCCGAAGGGTCTCGTGGGGCGCGTTGAACCAGACCGTTTGCGCCTTGCGTTTCTTCTACGGCGTGACGCTGGGTCGATCTGATCTGCCTGAGCGGATCGCTTACGCCAGGACGCCGCGCAAGTTGCCGGTCGTGCTGAGCGCCGATGAGGTGGTCGGCTTTCTGCAGGCCGTGAAGGGGACGAGGAACCGGGTCGCTCTGATGACCACCTATGCGGTGGGCTTACGCGCCGCGGAGGCGGCGCGTCTGCAGGTGACGGACATCGATAGCAGCCGGATGATCATTCGCATCGAGCAGGGCAAGGGCGGCAAGGACCGCTATGTGATGCTGTCGCCGCAGCTGCTGGAGATTTTGCGCGTCTATTGGCGGTTGACCAAGCCGGGGCGATGGCTATTTCCTCGGCGCGATGGCCGCGGCCCGATCCACCCACAGACCTTAGGGATCGCCTGTCGAGCAGCCTGCGAGTTCCTGGGCGTTGAGAAGCGGGTGACGGTGCACACCCTTCGCCACAGCTTCGCCACCCACCTTTTGGAAGCCGGCACGGACATAAGGATCATTCAGGTGCTGCTGGGCCATCGCAGCCTGGCGACGACGACACTATACGCCCAGGTCTCAACAGATCGGAAGAGCGTCGTG
>NZ_AYWO01000048.1 GCF_000502955.1 Mesorhizobium sp. LNHC252B00
AATCACGTAGCTTCTGCTCGCTGAAGGTGATCATGAGGTATTGGTCGAAGCTTCAATCTTTGAATCAATCGATACGGCGTCAGTCCGCGGCGGGAGGCTGTACCGCATCGGGGGCTCACCGCGAGCTTGCATAGTTGTGGCGGTTTTTGCGATATTCAACGTCCTTCACCTCGTCGCCAATAGCGCGGACTTGTACCAATGCTCCGCTTGAATTCGCGGCTAAAGTGATAGGCGTCAAAAAAACCGCATTGATCGGCGACGTCGCTAACGGTCAGATCGGTCTCAAGGAGCATCTTTTGCGCCATCATAATGCGCTCCTTGGTAAGCCACCGCCGGGGACTTATCTGCAGATGCTTTTGGAACAGCCGTCGAGTTTGAGCAGGACTGAGCCCAGATACCTCGGATAATTCTTCCGCACGCCAGGATCGTTGCGGTTCCTTGCGCATCTTGCCCACGATGTCGGCCAAGGCGGCAGGAAGCCTGGTTTTACCGAAAGTTGTCCGTGGCATTGCGATGCTGTGAACCAGCTCCCCCACGAACCGGTTAAGTGCGAGATCGATATCGTCCCGTCGAGCACGCAGTGCTTCAAACAGTGACCCGAACCAAGCTTCGATTTCCTCCAGTGAAGCTAGAGTAACGCTCGTCGGTCCCGAACCAAAGACCTTCTTGCGAATCGCGGTGCAACTTGGTCCGTCGAGCCTCATAAACAGCACGGTCCACGGATCGGTCTTATCCGGCCAATGGGCGTGGGGCAGTTCATTTGCAATCCAGACCAATTGATTGCGTTCGACATTCAATGTCCTACCCTCCGTCAAGACAAAGCCGCGACCTGATAGACAGACCATGACATCTTGACCCGGATAAGCGTCACGCTGAATAAAATGATCGACCGACGTAACGGCTTTGCCGGCTCGTACCACGGTGTAAGCGTGTTGAGTCCAGCCATCCTCCGGGACGTAGTAGTGACTCTCCGGAAACAGAGTGCGCTGCGGTATATTTGTCATGCGCGTCTGATACATGTCGGCGCGACATTTGTCCATTTCCAGCGCTATCTGGCCGGCTTATGGTGCTTTCGTGAATTGACGGCGGGCCTTCGGGTCGCTCCGGAGTATGCGCGTTTTGTATGCGTAGGTGATCCTAGGCACTGGGAGGAGAGAAATGAAGGTACTTTGTGTCCGCTGTCCCCGACGCCTCATTCGGCATGGATCCATAAATCGAAACGGCTTCGAGGCGGCTGCCCCGTTAGCTACCGAGGGAGGGATCTATGACTAAACCTAAAATCACGGTCGTGGGCAGTTTCGCTGTCGGCCTGACCATTCGGACTCCCGAAATCCCTGTTTTCGGCGTCACCCTGTTTGGCAGCAGCTTCGACATGGGGCCGGGCGGCAAGGGTTCTAACCAGGCCGTCGCTACTGCGCGTCTGGGAGCTGACTCCGCACTGGTGGCAATGATTGGGCAGGACAAGTTCGGCGAGATCGCTACCGACCTCTACAAAGTCGAAGGCGTCCGAAGCGCTCATGTGCGGCAAGTGGCAGATAGCCCGACCGGAGTTGGTTTCATCATTCTCAACGAGAAAGGCGAAAACTTCGTCATCATTGACCACGGCGCCACAAGCCTCATGGACGCCACTTTCGTGGATGATGCCGAGAGCTGCATCCAGGACAGCGACGTTGTGATGGCGGTGCTAGAGGCGCCTGTATCCGCGGCAATGCGCGCGATGGTACTAGGCCGTAAACACGGCAAGATTACCATCCTGAACCCCGCGCCCGCGACGCCGCTCCCGGATGAGATATTCCAGTACGTGGATTATCTCACCCCTAATGAAAGCGAACTGAGGATCCTTCTCGGGCTCAAAGCCGACGATCCTCGCCCCTCTCGCGAACTGGTCGATATTCTTCGATCGCGCGGCGCGCGAAATGTGGTCGTCACGCTTGGTGAAAAGGGAGCTCTAATCGTCACGGATTCGATCGATGTGCAAATTCCCGCAGCCAAGATCGATGTCGTCGATACTACAGGCGCCGGCGACGCGTTCAACTCCGGCTTTGCTGTGGGACTAGCCGAGGGGCGTGGCGTCGTAGAGGCAGCACAGCTCGGCATCGCCTGTGGCGCTCTGGTGTGCACCAAGCTTGGGGTAATTCCAGGGATGGCAAGACGAGATGCAGTCGATGAGATGTACCATTCACTGAACTTCTCCCAGAGCGCGCTGAACATGTGCCAGCGTAGCTAGGCCGGGAAAGCCCGGTGTCTGGTCCAGATCCGATCGATGCGGTGGGCGGTGCTCCTGTTATGAGCGATGCAAAGCCATCGAATATACCCACCGCTTGAACTAGCTACCATGCCTCCCAAGGCCTCCTCGGTCGCGCACGTGTTGTGCGGCCGAGGTCAAGATCGCCCAAACGGCTCCGTGAGTTCACGGGAAGGAAAACCCAGCATGCAACGTATATTCGACTGGAGTGCCAAAGAGGCCGAACGTACGGTCACCGTTGCGGATCTCCGAGCCGCCCGGTCGCTTGGCAAACGGTACACGCAGGTCACTGCTAACACGGAAGAGGAAGCCGCGGCAGCCGAAGAGGCGGGCATAGAGATGGTTGTCGCTCGCGCCCGCAACGTCGAAACGGTTAGAAGAGGATCGCGCAGGGTCTTCACAACGGCTGCCCTTGGGTTTGCCGAGGCAGTGACGTCCGACGAAATTCTGCGCTCCGCGTTCAAGGCACTCACCGACGGAGCGGACGCCGTGATAACTGCCAGGGGGCTGTCCACGGTGTGCGCTCTGGCTGCGGAAGACATCCCGGTGATGGGTCACCTCGGACTGGTACCAAGAAAATCCACATGGGTGGGAAAGCTCCGCGCAGTCGGAAAAACCACGGACGAAGCCGTCCAGCTGTATCAGCGATTCCGGCGACTTGAGGATGCTGGCGCCTTCGCAGTCGAATGCGAAGTCATTCCTGCCAAAGTGATGTCAGAGATACGGCGACGTACCGGGCTTGTGACCGTGTCACTTGGTTCTGGTCCCGATGCCGACGCGCTCTTCCTTTTTACGGAAGACATATGTGGTGAGGCCGAGCGCCTGCCTCGACACGCCAAAGCCTACGGCAATCTGCATGAACTGAAGAAGCGTGTGCAGGAAGAGCGCGTCCGCGCGCTGCGGGCGTTTCGTGATGACGTCTGTATGAGGGCATTTCCCGGTGACCGGGAAATGTCGAAGATCAGCGACATGGAATTCGAAGCTTTCGTCTCTGCGCTCGATGCAAAAGGCGTTTGAGAGCTCACCGGCCCGTAACATCGAGAGCTCTGATTGCTCCCTACGGTCAAACCCGGCGCAAGTGACCGGTTCAGAATGCCGATTTACTGGAGAAAGGAAATGGACGACACCCTTTACGGAAAGCGCGATAAGCGCGGGAACTGGACGCCGAATAAGAAGCTACAACGCTCGCCTATCTTCGTTTGGCCAGCTCAGCCGTTGAAGTTCCTGCGTTGGTTTCTGGGATACCCCGGTTACCTCTGGCCTTGGAATGCCGGCTATTTCGCAGTTTCATTAATCGTGTGGCTTTATCTTACTCCTTCGCTCGAGACCATGCGGGAGTTTCATGCGCAATGGATATCGCTGATCCTTGCCCGAAACGCTGCTTTGACGGTTGCTCTCTATGGAGGCTTTCACCTCATCTTCTATGTCATGCGGCGCCAGCAGACGGAGTTCAAGTATAATGCAAAGTGGCCCGACATCGATAACCCGACCTTCTTGTTCGGCAATCAGAACGCGGAGAACATCTTCTGGACGATGTGCAGTGCGGTTCCAATTTGGACAGCGGTCGAGGCCGCCACATGGTGGCTTTATGCCAACGGGTATCTCCCGTATGTCGCTTTCGCCAAGCACCCTGTCTACTTCGTAGCACTGCTCATCCTCGTGCCCGCCTGGCGCGAACTGCACTTCTACCTAATTCACCGCCTAATACATGTGGGCCCTTTATACCACTGGGTTCACAAACTTCACCACAATAATATCAACCCGGGGCCGTGGTCGGGTCTTTCCATGCATCCCGTCGAGCACTTCCTGTACTTCACGGGCGTCGTGATACATTTCGTCGTGCCCTCACATCCGCTTCATTCGATGTTCCAACTCATGCATGCAGGACTCTCTCCCGCCAAGTCGCATGTGGGATTCGACAAGATGGTCGTGGATGGAGACCACATGATCGATACCGACAACTACTATCACTATCTCCACCACAAGTATTTCGAAGTGAACTACGGAGAGAAGCGCATCCCGCTCGATGAATGGTTCGGCACCTTCCACGACGGCTCGCCAGAGTCCGACGAGGTGATGGCCAGGCGGATCAAGGCGAAGAAATACACCCGCGGTGGCTCCGCCTGATCAAGACACATCGCAATTTCCAGCGATCCAACATCAAAATCTCGGCCCTGTGACGGGGCCGACCTCTAGCAATGTCGGCGAGTATTCGAACCGACCCATGTTCAAGGAGCTCTTATGACAAGTGGAGAAAACTGGGTAGTCGCGTGCACCGTCGACGCACTCCAACCCGAGGAAGCCCTGAGGGTCGATGTCGGCTCCCGAACGTTTGTTGTCGTGCGGTCGCCCGACGGCAAGTTCTTCGCGATGGATGGCCACTGCTCGCACGAAAAGGTGCATCTCGCCGATGGTATAGTCGACGGTAACATCATCGAGTGTCCCAAACATTTCGGCACCTTCGATTATCGATCTGGAGAGTCACGCGCCCTGCCGGCCTGTATCGACCTCAAAAGCTATCAAGTGAAGGTTGAAGCCGACTCCGTTTACATCAGGATGTGACCGAAAAGTCGATCGCGACCGGCGCAGCCAGAGGTTATTTCGCCTTTTTTATCGCGGCAACACACGCGAACTGGTCAGGAGGGACAAATGGAAAGCGAACGAGCCATGGTCGTCGTTGGCGCCGGCGAGGCTGGAGCAGCCGCGGTCACCGCTTTGCGCGAAGGTGGCTGGACTGGACCGTTGATCCTGATTGGCTCGGAAGATTCTTTGCCATATGAGCGGCCTCCCCTTTCCAAGGCGTTTCTGGTGGAAGAACCGCCGCCGGGCCCACGGCACATACTGACATCCGATCGTCTGAGGGAGCTCCGCGTAACGACGTTCTTCGGTCGATCGGCCTTATCGATCGACCGCTCGCGTCAAACGGTGAAAATCTCCGATGGACCGAACGTTCCTTACGAACGGCTCCTTCTTGCGACTGGAGCCGCTCCCCGTACACTCCCACCGAGGTACGGCAGCGCGCAGAATGTTCTCACCCTTCGGACGCACGACGACGCAGTTCGCTTGAGGGCGGCCATTGGACCAGGCTCTAAAATCGTTGTCATTGGCGGGGGCTTTATCGGACTGGAGGTCGCCGCGAGTGCGGTCTCTCGCGGGGCATCGTGTGTCGTGCTTGAGGCCGGACCGCGTCTGTTGACCAGGGCGGTTCCTGAAGTCTTGGCCCGCTTGATTCAGGGTAGGCACGAGGAAGCTGGCGTTCAGATCGTTACAGCTGCGTCCATCACCAGGATAGAAAGGCGCGCCGAGCAGACGCTGATCATTCTTGACGACGCGAGAGTTTTTTACGCCAACAAAGTCGTCGTTGGGATCGGCGCCGTGCCCAACGTGAAGCTAGCAGAGGCAGCCGGTCTGTCCGTCGACAACGGCATAGTTGTTGATGAGACACTAGCGACCAGCGATCCCAACATTTTTGCTGCCGGGGACTGCTGCTCGTTTCCACACCCCCTTTATGAAAGGCGGCTGCGACTGGAGGCGTGGCAGAACGCCCGACGTCAGGGGATGACTGCGGCTGCCAACATGCTGGGGGCACACCAAATTTACGACGTCATTCCGTGGTTTTGGTCGGATCAATATGAAGAGACGCTTCAGATCGCGGGCATTTGCCCTGATCACTCTGCCGTGCACCGAGATCTTGGTCCAAAGGGCACGGTCCTATTCTACCTGGACCACGACAGCAAACTTGTTGCGGCGTGTGGCTTTGGTTCACTTGGCGTCATCGCAAAGGAGATCCGCTTCTCCGAGACCTTGATCGCGAGGCGCCTCAAGCTTTCGCCTGCAGCACTGGCCGACCCCACGATGAATCTCAAGTCACTGCTTGTCAGCTAACCCGAAGCGCGGCGTCGGCATCCTCAACAACGAACTTCATATCGGCCGCCTCGTCTGGAACCGGCTCCGCTATCGAAAGACCCGGATACGGGAAAGCGCGTGTCGCGTCTCAATCCTGAGTCCGAGTGGATGATGCAGGAAGTGCCGGAGATGCGCATCTCGATCAGGACGTCTGGGACAATGTGAAGGCACGCCAGCAGACGCTCGCCTATGAGACGTCTGAGCCCGGTGAGAATGCGCTGAACAAGCGACGGCGTCCGAAGCACCTGTTTGCCGGCCTTGTGAAGTGTGGCTGCTGTGGCGGCGGTTACATGATGATCTCGAAGGATCTGCTGGGCTGCGCAACGTCACGGAATAAGGGCACCTGCGATAACCGGCTGAATATCCGGCGGGACGCGCTGGAAGCCTCGGTGCTCAGCGGCTTACGGACCAATCTGATGGAGCCCGAGCTATTCAAGGAATTCTGCGAGGAATTCACTCGTGAGGTGAATCGGCTGCGGATTGAGCGTAGCTCGGACATCATCAGCCAGCGCAAAGAGTTGGAACGCGTCCGCCGAGACTTGGAGCGAGCGATTCAAGCCATACTGGATGGTGTGCCCGGGGCTCAGCTCAAGGACAAGATTGGCGACCTCGAAGCCCGCAAGGCGGAACTGACCGAGTTGCTGGCCAACGCCGACGAGCCGCCGCCGCTTCTGCATCTGAACATGGCGGAGATATACCGCCAGCGTATTTCGACACTCTATGAGAGCCTACAGAGCGCGGACAGCAAGGCCGAGGCAGCGGAGGTTTTCCGGACGTTGGTCGATCAGGTCACCCTCGTGCCCGCCGAAGACGAGCTGGCCATCGTGCTTCGCGGCGACCTTGCCGCGATCCTGCGGGTTCGCGGGGAACAAGAAAAACCCCGACGTCCTTTCGGAGGCCGGGGTTTTGGGTGCCTTGCTTTCGCAAGAATCGTTGGTTGCGGGGACTGGATTTGAACCTGTGATCGTCAGGTCAGGAGACTACCACTACTTGGTCGGGAAGAAGATCGGATTGAAAGGGAACCTTCCTTCATCTTTGCATCACGGTCAGTCTGCTCGAGATTGATCGCTGCAAACCGGGAGCAGGCCAGCTCGACAACCGTTGCAACAGATCCTTCAAGGAAATTCATAGACTCTTAGCAACTCCGGCTCGCTGTGAATGGTAGGCTTATTGCAACGTCTGAGATCAGTGGTCAAATCTTGGCGCCGCTTATCCTCCGACTCGCCGAACTGCTTGCAATTTCGGCTAAAGGCAATGGCAAGAAGAGCGCCCATTAGTTTGTTCGACACAGCGATTTCGGCGGTCGGTCACGGCCACCGAGATTTGTCTGGTCGTTGGACAACCTTCGAAAGCTGCAACTTCTGTGGAGAACGGGAAATGAGAAATTCGGTAGAACTTGGGCCTGACCCATGATGGCACTGGTCAGTCGCCTGCGCATGGCAGCCCATCCTGATCGCCTTCGAATCCTGGGCCTTTGTGCGCATGCGGACCTAACTGTCTGCGAGCTAGCGGAGATTCTGGGCGTGTGTCGAGAGCGGGTCGCGCGACACGTCCGGCTACTCGCCAGAGCCGACTTGCTTTGCTGCAACGAACAGCCTCCGTGGCGCTCGTACCATCTCAAAGCAGAATCCAACGACGGCGGGCTGGTTCGATTATTGGTCGATCTCCTGCCCCATCGCGACGGCTATCATAAACACGACCTGCAAAGGCTTGAAGCGGTACGAGACACGCGGCCGAAGGGGACCGCATGCCTGATCGTGAAATAGGTCAATCCAATTGGAGTGCGAAGCTACCATGGACAACTCCGCCGACGGCGCGATCGCACAGCCCGACACCTATGGGCGGTCTTCCTTGGCCGCGGTTGATTGCCGCGTTCACGAGCTGCTTCTGAGACAGGAGCAGCAGGAGCGGACGACCCTCAAGCTCATCGCCTCAGAGAACTTTGCGTCCTCGGCCGTGCTGGAAGCGAACGGCTCGATTTTCACGAACAAGTACGCCGAGGGGTACCCCGGTGCGCGCTACTACGCTGGGAACGAGATCGTCGATGAGCTTGAGAATCTAGCCATTGAGCGCTTGAAAACATTATTCGGCAGCGAGCATGCGAACGTCCAGCCTTATTCCGGCTCGCCGGCCAACCAGGCTGTCTATCGTGCGCTCTTGAGCCCCGGTGACAAAGTCATGGGCTTGCCCCTTCCGGAAGGGGGCCATCTGACTCATGGTTGGGCCATCAACTTTTCCGGAACTGATTATCAACGCGTCCCCTATGGACTAGATGAAAAGACGCAGCAGATTGACTATGACCGCTTGCGCCAGACAGCCAAGCGGGAACGGCCGCGGCTCATTTGGGTCGGCGGGACTGCTTACCCGCGTGTCTTTGACTACGCGTCAATGGCAGAAATCGCCCTTGAAGTGAATTCCTATCTCGTAGCCGACATTGCGCACATCAGCGGCCTGATTGCCGCGGGAGCGCACCCGAATCCCGTGCGCCATTGCGATGTGGTCAGCAGCACCTCCCACAAGTCGATCCGCGGTCCCCGCGGTGGTTTCATTTTGTCCAGGAAGGAAGATCGTTATCAGGCCCTGTATCATACAAAGAGCAAATACAATCTCGCCAGACGGATAGACCGGGCAGTGTTTCCTCACCTACAAGGCGGGCCTCACATGAATGCCATCGCTGCGCTCGCAGTTGCCTTGCACGAAGCCGCGAACCCGTCCTTCCAAAGCTACGGCCAACAGACGGTCAAGAATGCCAAGGCTCTGGCCCAGGCACTGCTCGGGCGAGGTTATGGCCTGGTTACCGGGGGGACGGACAATCACATGCTGATCCTCGATCTGCGCGATCGACCACTGTCGGGCAAGGCCTATGCCGAGCGACTAGCAAAGGCAGGCATCATCACAAACTTCAATATGGTGCCTGGCGACCCGCGGGATCCGGCCGTCACAAGCGGAATTCGCCTGGGTGCGCCAGCAGTGACGTCAATGGGAATGCGTGATGTGGAAATGCTGCAAATTGCTGGCTTCATCGACTCCGTCCTCCGGCGGCCCGATGACGAAGACCTCCACGCCCGCGTGCGAAGAGACGTTGCCGACTTGTGCGCTGCGTTCGAGGTCCCGGGCATCTCCGACAAGTAAGGTGGGCCAAGCAAAATGCCCATACCACATCCAACACCCGAAGCGAGGTATTCATGGCTAGGCAGTTCGTGTTCTCATCCGAATCGGTTGGCGCGGGGCACCCGGATAAGTTGGCCGACAACATCTCGGATGCCATCCTCGATGCCATCCTTCGTAAAGATCCCAAGGCGCGCGTCGCCTGTGAAGCGTTGGTAAAATCAGGGATGGTCGTTCTGGCTGGCGAGATTACCAGTAATGCGCAGGTGGATTACAGCCAAGTTGCGCGCGATACGATTCTCGATATTGGATACGACGATGAGGCCGTTGGCTTTGACGGCCGGCGTTGCACCGTCGTTCATGCCCTTACCGAGCAGTCGCCCGACATCAGCCAAGGCGTTGACGAGGGACGAGGGCAAGACCTCCAGCAGGGAGCGGGAGATCAGGGCCTCATGTTCGGCTACGCGTGCCGCGAAACCGATACCCTGATGCCTTTGCCGATCCAGCTCGCTCATCGCTTGACGAAGCGGCAGGCCTATGTCCGGAAGGCACGACAGCTTGGCTGGTTGCGTCCGGACATGAAATCCCAAGTCTCAGTGCGCTATGAGGGGTTGCGCCCGGTCGCTCTGGATACCATCGTAGTGTCGACCCAACATGACGAGCAGGTCTCACAAGAGACTGTCCGCGAGGGCGTCATTGAGGAAATCATAAAGCCCGTCCTGCCGACCCACATGGCGACGGAAGGCATCAGAATTCTGGTCAACCCGACGGGGCGGTTCGTAGTCGGCGGTCCGCGCGGTGACTGCGGTCTCACCGGACGCAAGATTATCGTCGATTCCTATGGCGGGATGGGTCGTCACGGCGGCGGCGCCTTTTCGGGCAAGGACCCGTCCAAGGTTGACCGCTCGGCTGCCTATGCGGCCCGGTATGTCGCAAAGAACATCGTCGCCAGCGGACTTGCGGACGTGTGCGAGGTGCAGCTTGCTTACGCAATCGGCGTGGCCAGTCCGGTTTCCATCATGGTCCACACGTTCGGGACAGCAAGGATTGAGGAAAGAAGGATCGAGCGCCTCATCCTTGAGACCTTTGATCTCAGACCGAAAGGCATTATCAAGATGCTTGATCTCTTGCGCCCTATATACCGCGATACCGCGACCTATGGCCATTTCGGCCGTGAAGAGCCTGATTTCACCTGGGAGAAGACAGACAGGGCCGACGAATTACGTCGCGAGGCAGGACTCGGCGCCCCGTGAGGGCAGCGGCGACGGATTGGCAATCGGAAAGCCCACTCCCACTGGGCAGACCCGCGCCCGGCCGGCGTGGCAAGAGCCGGCGGGTTCCCAGGCGGAGACATTGATGCCGGACTATGACGTGCTTTGCATCGGCAATGCCATTGTCGACATCATTGCCCAGTGCGACGAGGCTTTTCTCGAGACCAACGGCATCATCAAGGGTGCGATGAACCTCATCGACACGCAACGCGCCGAGCTGCTGTACAGCCGCATGGGCCCGGCGATCGAAGCCTCGGGCGGCAGCGCCGGCAACACGGCCGCCGGCGTCGCCAGCTTCGGCGGGCGCGCCGCCTTCTTCGGCAAGGTGTCGAACGACGCGCTCGGCGAAATCTATGCCCATGACATCCACGCCCAGGGCGTCGCCTTCGACACCAAACCGCTCGAGGGCCAGCCGCCGACGGCGCGCTCGATGATCTTCGTCACTCCAGACGGCGAGCGTTCGATGAACACCTATCTCGGCGCCTGCGTCGAGCTCGGTCCGGAGGATGTCGAGGCAGACAAGGCTTCTGGCGCCAAGGTCACCTATTTCGAGGGCTATCTGTGGGACCCGCCACGCGCCAAGGAGGCGATCCGGCAGACGGCGAAGCTCGCACACGAGGCCGGACGCGAAGTGTCGATGACGTTGTCGGATTCGTTTTGCGTCGACCGCTACCGCGACGAGTTCCTCGATCTGATGCGCTCCGGCACGGTCGACATCATCTTTGCCAATAGCCACGAGATCAAGTCGCTCTACCAGACCAAATCCTTCGACGAGGCGCTGGCGGCAATCCGCAAAGACTGCAAGATTGCCGCCGTCACCCGCTCGGAAAAAGGCTCGGTGATCGTGCGCGGCGACGAGACCGTCACCATCCAGGCGACGACGATCCGCGAGTTGGTCGACACGACCGGTGCTGGCGACCTCTATGCCGCCGGCTTCCTCTACGGCTATACAACCGGGCGCAGCCTAAAGGATTGCGGCGATCTCGGCTCGTTGGCCGCCGGGCTGGTCATCCAGCAGCTCGGTCCCCGGCCGCGGCAGAATCTGCGCCGCGAGGCTGAACAGGCTGGGTTGCTTTAGGTGGGCGAGCAACTAACAGCTGCCCTACTGACGCGATCATCGCAGTGGCCAAAACTGTTTCAAACCTCGCTTATATCGACAGCCATTCGCTTCCAAGATCTGACCGAGTGCTGCTGCGTAGCTCGCTTGAGAGGTGCAAGGCCACGGCCAGACGCAATGCCAAAAAATTTTCCTATAGGTATCGATCCGAAGCAATTAGCACAGTGTGCTGCGGATTCGCTTGCGGCGCAGAAAGCCTACGTTTCCCAGCTGAAACTTGGTGCAGCAAAGCTAGTTATCAGCGTCGATCGGCCGACTACACCAAGGGCATCGACTCAGCGGACTTCGTTTAGACAACAGCCGGGTTATAGTGCCTGCGGATGACTTCCACTATCTCGGCTTGGGATGGATCAGCGAGCCAGAATGCCTTCGTATCGGACTGTGTAGAATTGCACACCGCACTGGGGCGTGCACTGGATAAAACCGGGGTTCTGCCGACCGTATGATGCAGAATATGAAGCACGCGAGCTTTGCCTGCAATTCCGCGTTCCTCAATGCGGAGCACTTGGCGACGAGATACTTAGTTTGCTGCCTGAATGCGGGACTAAGTAGCGCCGTGCAGCGCCGCCAATCGGCGGACGGAATGTTTCACAATGCAGACAAAGGCGCAAAAGAAGCTCACATAACCACATAAAGATTTCTTTATGCGACATTGACAAAAGAGCGGACTGCTGTGATTGTCTTCGTGTCGTGGTTCTCGCGTACGGCGCTGCCGCAGCGGAGCTAAGAGGGAAGCCGGTGCGATGCCGGCGCTGCCCCCGCAACTGTTAGCGGCGAGCCAACCCCACTCATGTCACTGAGGCGAATACCCTCGGGAAGACGGGTATAGGCTATGACCCCGCGAGCCAGGAGACCTGCCACGGCGAATTACGTCCACGGGCGGGGTGTCTCGGTGGCCGCTGCAAGCCGGCGTTCGTGCCGGCCTGCTAGCGCCTTCCTTGTCATCGACGCCCCAACAATCGGGGTATGACATGACTCACTCTCAGCAAATTCCTGTAGCAACGCTCGGCGTGCCGCGCTTCGGCCGTCGGCGAGAACTGAAATTCGCCCTTGAAAGCTACTGGTCCGGAAAATCGTCCGCTAGCGATCTTCTCACGACGGCGAAGGCGCTCCGTGCCGCTAGCTGGGAGGAGCAGCGCGATCGCGGCGTATCGAAAATCCCGTCGAACGACTTCTCGCTTTACGACCATGTGCTCGACACCGCAGCCATGGTCGGCGCCGTTCCATCCCGTTACGGCTGGAATAGCGACGAGGTCCCACTTGACATCTACTTCGCAATGGCGCGCGGCAACCAGGGTCAGACCGAGGATTGTGGACACGCTGGTCATCAGGAGGCGGCTCATGGACCTGGTGTAACCGCGATGGAAATGACCAAGTGGTTTGACACCAACTACCACTACATTGTGCCGGAACTCGATGATGATCAGACGTTCGCCCTCTCGTCGACGAAACCGGTCGATTACTTCCTCGAGGCTAAAGCTCTCGGCATCCACACACGTCCAGTCATACTTGGACCGATCACCTTCCTAAAGCTGGCGAAATCGCCTGCCGAAGGGTTCGATCCCATCGCGCTCCTACCGCGACTGCTGCCCGTTTACGAGCAACTCCTGCAGAGGCTGAAGCTGTCGGGAGCCGACTGGGTGCAGATCGATGAGCCAGCGCTTGTCCTCGAACTGAACCCGAACGAACGAGCTGCCTTCGAATTCGCCTATGGACAACTGTCGAAAGCCGCGCCCCAGCTGAAGATCATGCTGGCAACGTATTTCGGGCATCTGGGAGACAATCTCGAAACCGCGGTTTCTCTGCCCCTGGCCGGGCTGCATATTGATCTCGTGCGCGCTCCCGAGCAGCTGGAAACCGTAGGTCGGCTTGCACCGAAGGATCTGGTGCTCTCGCTTGGCTTGATCGATGGCCGCAACGTCTGGCGTGCAAACCTGCCCGCCATTCTCGACCGCATCAAACCGATCGTCGCCGGCTGGCCCTTGGACCGCGTCGAGATCGCGCCTTCTTGCTCGATGCTGCATGTGCCGATCGACCTGCGTATGGAGACGGAACTCGATGCGGACATCAGGTCGTGGCTCGCCTTCGCGGCCCAGAAGACCGACGAATTGGTGTTGCTGGCCCGGGCCCTGTCCCAAGGCAGNCGCCGGCTGGCCCTTGGACCGCGTCGAGATCGCGCCTTCTTGCTCGATGCTGCATGTGCCGATCGACCTGCGCATGGAGACGGAACTCGACGCCGACATCAGCTCGTGGCTCGCCTTCGCGGCCCAGAAGACCGACGAATTGGTGTTGCTGGCCCGGGCCCTGTCCCAAGGCAGATATGCGGTGGCAGACGCGTTGAAAGCGTCTGCCGAGGCTGCCGCCACGCGCGTGACATCTACGAGGATCCACGACCCGCTTGTTCAGGGGCGGATCGCTAGCATTGACGACAGCGCGAAGCGACGAGAGAGCGCTTTTGCCGAGCGCTCCAGATTCCAAGCCGGCACACTCGGGCTGCCGCCGTTCCCGACGACGACCATTGGGTCCTTCCCGCAGACGTCGCAGGTACGCAAGGCGCGGGCCGCTCATGCGAAGGGCCAGCTGAGCTATGTCGACTACGAGACGTTCCTGAAGAAGGAGATCGAGGCTGCAATTCGCTGGCAGGAAGAGATCGGGCTGGACGTGCTGGTGCACGGTGAGTTCGAGCGAAACGACATGGTACAGCATTTCGGCGAGCAGCTGTCCGGCTTCGCCTTCACCCGGCATGCCTGGGTACAAAGCTATGGGTCGCGCTACGTGCGTCCCCCCATCATCTTCGGGGACGTATCGCGGCGCAAGCCGATGACGGTGCGCTGGTGGCAATTCGCCCAGTCGCTTACGGAAAAGCCAGTCAAGGGAATGCTCACAGGCCCAGTGACCATTCTTAACTGGTCCTTTGTTCGCGACGACGTACCCCGCCCCGAAGCCTGCCGCCAGATCGCGCTCGCCATCCGCGATGAAGTGACTGATCTCGAAAGGTCCGGCGCAAGGATGATCCAGATCGATGAGGCCGCGTTTCGCGAAGGATTGCCACTGCGCCAGTCTGACTGGAAAGTCTATCTCGACTGGGCTGTCGAATGCTTCCGGATCGCTTCAACGGGTGTAAAGGACGCGACTCAAATCCATACCCACATGTGCTATTCGGAGTTCAGCGAGATCATCGACGCGATCGCTGGAATGGATGCCGATGTAATTTCGATTGAGACGTCGCGCTCGAAGATGGAACTGCTGGACGCCTTCACGAGCTCCAAATATCCGAACGAAATCGGTCCCGGCGTCTATGACATTCACTCACCACGCGTCCCGGGAGTCGGCGAGATTTCGGACCTAATCATGCTTGGCCGCGAGCGACTGTCCGACGGCCAACTGTGGGTAAACCCGGACTGTGGCCTCAAAACACGCAAATGGGAGGAGGTCCGCCCTGCCCTCATTAACATGGTCGCTGCAGCGCGCGCACTCCGGGAGAAAATGCAGGCCTGAGGCTTCTCTTTCCTCACCGTGTGGTGAGCTACCGGCTGGCGCATGTGGGGCGTGAATATGCCAAACCGGTCACACTCTTGGAAATAAGCCACTCGGCGAAAATGTGCAATTTTCCTTCGGCACGTGTCCTCATCCCGCAGAAATATAAATGTGACACTACGCTATAGTATTTGGTCCTTGGGAACATACAGGCCCCGCGCCTCGAACAAATCGTACACACGTCGTTTCTCAAAGTAGACTGCTTGGCACGTTCGCTCAGGCGGCGACAATATATGGTGCTGCGCGTCTTTCGGGTATTGCGGTATTGCTAGCTTCCCGCCAATTCGGAGATGGACGTGGCAATTCGTGTGGCCCAAGTAAAAGCCGCAATCATTTTCGATTGCGACGTCCGCAGCCAGTTGGCCCTTATTTTCCTAAGATCTGCGTTACAGGCCGGGGCGTTGTCGCCGTTTCGGAGGGTAAGATGGGATAGGCGACCTCGGGTGCCTCTCCGGTCAGCGAGTTGAGGAAGGCAACAAGCAGATCAACTTCTTCGTCCGCCAGTACTACGCCAAGCTGGGTGGTCCCCATGATGGCGACGGCCTGTTTCAGATCCCAAACCTTGCCCGAATGAAAGTATGGCGCGGTGAGTGCAACGTTGCGCAGCGGCGCCACGCGGAAAACATAGTAGTCATCGGCTGCATTGGTGACCGCAAATCGGCCCTTGTCTTTTTCCGGCAGGACCTCGGCGCTGGGCTGTTCCACGAGGCCGAATGGAAAATAGGCTTGCCCACCAACGTTGATGCCGGCATGGCAGGACGAGCAGCCTTTGTCCATGAAAAGCGCCAGGCCCTGTTTCTGTTCGGAGGTCATGGCAAGCTCATCCCCATTCAGGAAGCTGTCGAACGGAGCCGGTGTGACCAGTGTCGCCTCGAAGGCTTCGATTGCCTTCGCGAAGTTGTCGAAGGTGACCCGATCGGGTTCAGCCGGAAAAGCTGCATCGAACCACTCGACATATTGCGGCATGGACTTGAGCGTGGCGATGACTTGGCCCGGTGTATTGGCCATTTCGATGCCGGCTTGGACCGGTCCCTTCGCCTGAGCCTTCAGGTCTGCGGCACGACCATCCCAGAACTGAGCGATGTTGAAGACAGCGTTCAGTACAGTCGGCGCGTTGCGCTGTCCCTTCTGCCAACCATGGCCGATCGAAGTTTCGTGATTGTCGTCGCCGCCGGTGGCCAGGTTGTGGCACGAGTTGCACGACAAAACGCCTGACGCCGAGACGCGTGGATCGAAGAACAGTGCCTTGCCGAGAGCGATCTTTTCCGGGGTGATCGGGTTGTTGGCGACTGTCGGCGTGGTGGATGGCAAAGCCCTGAAGGTGGCCAATGCCGTATCTCTGAGGTCGGTGGGGATCGAATCCGCAGCAAAGGCGGTGGGTGCCAGCAAGGTGACAGCCATCGTTCTGAATAGGATTTTCATAAATGGTCTTCCTGCGTCGTGCACGCAGCCACTATGCGATCTGCGGCTCATGAACGCCCTGAGCTAGATCAGCTGAGGGAGAGGACCGGGGTCTGACACCTGTTTTCGCGGCTGAGCTGGGACCCTCTTGGAAGTGATCGCTCTTCTCGATTGGACTTCAGGGAGGAGGAGTATCCCTGCTCGGCAACCGTTTGTATGCATCAAAGCACGCCCTGGGGGCGGCTTCGTAGATTCGGTGACTGCGATCTTCCCGCCATCGTTGAGAAAGTCGATAGCATCCGCAAGACTGGCAATCTCCTGCACGATGTGCGCTGCACGCCTTGCGAAAAGTGAGTTTCTGAAACCTCAGGGTTCATTCGTTCCTCCTGACCTTCTGATTGCGTGAATCGACCTTATCGACACCCGCCGACTGCACATTGTGATGTCACCAGCATGGCGGTTTCAATACCTAAGCAGCGACGGTCTATGCGACAGTATGGATGTCCTATCGGAATAGCCGGTCCGACTTGTCGATCGTCACACCGGCATATAGCTCCGCTTCTACGAAGATCCCATCACGCGAGGAAAGACATGGCCAACACGCGCAGTATCGCCAATCTAGCCCTTGTGCCGGCGCGGCGCTTGAGCAGGTCCACCGGCTGTAACTGCCTCACACCTTGATCCACAGATTCTAGGCGATGACCACGTTGTCGTCATCATTTGACGGACGCACATTTGACGGACGCGGGGCATTGGCCCATAAGCGAGCCACCGCAAACTGTGCGGTTGCCAATGCTTAATTAAGTGAATTGGAATGATCTTCGGTTTGCCAAACACGCACGTCCGACGCAGCTTGCGTTGACAGAGGCGGCTTTACGCGCAATAGCACTTCCGCCGGCCTATTTTTGTGGAGTTCAATTGGGGTTCGGCCAAGGGCGCTGGGCGCCGGACGGCCCCGTGTAAACCTCATTAAAGAGAGAGAGACCCTGCATGGAAGAATTCTTACCGCGCATCGCCACTGGTGCCGGCATCGGCCCGGCTCTCGCAGAGAAGGGCGTTGGGTTAATGCTGGGTTTCCTGCAAAGCCACGCGGCCGACGGTCCCGTTGCGCGCATGATCGAGGCCATTCCGGGAGCTTCGGAATTAGTAGCGAAGTATCATGGCGACGACCCAGAGAGTGGCGGCCTTATGGGGCTCGGCCAGCAATTGATGAGTGAGGGTCTCAGCATGGCAAAGATCGCCGGCCTCGCCAACGAGACGATCGCCTGCGCCAAGGAACATGCCGGCGACGAACTCGTGGACGAGGTCCTCAATTCCGTTCCTGGCCTTCCCCAGTTCGTCTGATCAGCGGCAGCCGGGGTCGTATGACCTCGTGTGCCCGTGCCGGCCCCTCTGCGCAGCAGGCATTCTCCGCCGAGCGTTCCGTGCCGATCTCGCCAGACCCCCAACCGCGGGCACGCGAAGCGAGCGTTGGAGTACTTCATTCGTCCATTGCAAAATCGACCTCAGGCGAATCGATGTGTATAATTTCCGGCGGTAAGGGTTTATCCTGAACGCTTTCGATGAAGCCCGCGAGATAAGCAAACGTATTGTATTTCTCGAGGACCAACCGCTTCGCTTCTCTTATTGCGCCGCGACGTTCCTTCCAGAGGTCCGAGTCGATGATTTCTTGAATTTTTGGGATTACGTTCTTGTCCTCTGGGTCAATCAGAACCATAGAGTCCGAAGGGAAGAACCTCGTGATTGCCGGACTGCCGTAATAGATCGGCATTGTTTCAGCAACGAAGCAGTCCATAAGCTTCTCTGTAAAATAGTAATCAGCACGAGTATTCTCGAACGCTATACTGTAACGGTAAGGTGCGAGTGCGTTCCATTTATCTCCAATCAGCCGAAAACCTCGGCCGAACAGGTCAAAATCGAGCTCCTTTCTCAGCCGCTCCAGAAACGCCAGCCGATATCGATGTCCTTTAAGCAGGGCGATGTCACTGGTAATCCATGAGAGCCGAAGCGGCTTATCCACGACTTCGCTGACCAGAAGTTGGTCATATGTCTTGTTTACAGACCAAGACCGAGTGATAGGTGGAGACAAAACGAATCGGCGCGCTGCATTCTGCCGAGCAGCCAGCTCTGCGTCACACGTCAGGACGATAGTATTTTTCCCCTGCCCTTCATGAAACGCGCGATGAGCTTTCGTCGGCGGTTCGCCGATTGCAAAAATTGTCCTGTTTGGGCTCGCCTCGATATCAACAGGGAGCCCAAAAAGAGAAGCAGAGTTAAAGACGATATGCCAATCGGGCACGAAGGATGTCGTGCGAACAAAAGCGACATTGTTCCAGATTCCACTGCCCTTTGGAGTGAGATGGTGGATTGCATCATCCAAAACGCCCCAAGAATCTAGACATGTAGCAACAATGGGCGCCGGGCGTTCCGTCAACAATTTGGCCGACAAAGCAGTTCCACTCCCTCACTCGTGAAGGTACTCAATGGCCATTCCGGATTGCGGTAACGTTGGGCAGCATAAACCTTCCGGGACCCGCTGTCGAGGCAATTGTCGCTTTGCACTTGACCAGGTTCTTCCTCGCTTTGTGCGGTGATCAGGCCGGCTGAGTGGCAGCATGCGTGCCCTAAGGAGTTCGCAGCCCGCTCTGCCTACATCGTACGTTTAATCGTCTTCAGGCGGTTGATCAGCCCTTTCGCCTGGCCGTTGCTCCGCGGTAGTTCAATGGCATCGCGAACGGCGTCAACGTCACGGCGTAGGACCAGACCGAAACGCGTGATGGCCACGAGCCCGGAGTTGACGCCACGTCGATCGAAGTGTCGAGCTTGCCGAATTCACAGGCCCCGCAAAATGCCGCGGAAGCGCATGGCAAGCCTGCGCATAGTGGCAAACTCATGTGATCCCTGCTTCAGGACGTCGACCTTTGTGGCCTGGTTGATCGTCAGCACATCCCGAGCTTCGTGCAGAGGGCCGGGGCGACTACCGGCGAGATCACACGGCCGGTCGCGGGATTCCGTATGGGACAGCGTCGCTGGCTGGTTGACGCGTATGATTGAAGCAGGCGACGCACTGTCCTTGCCCGGCCTCTCGGCACGGCGCCAGCTTGCGAGAAGGCGCTCCAGATTCGAGAAGCTGCCCGTGTCGCCGCGCTGTTCGATATCGTGGAACAGGTGTCGTCCGCAACGATTGCCGTCTCTCGAGGACCGGCTAAGAAACGCCTCGAAATACATTGATGTCCTTGGTTACCAGCGGCGGTTCCCAGCCCCTTGGAAGAGCGGCTCACCGGGCGATGAACTTACATTTGGCCATTGCCAATGAACGTCCATCGTCCTGACGCCCACCAGCAAGCGATCACGATCCCTCGATTTCACAGTCCAAAGAAGTAAAGCGGGACACAAATAGCGCTCTTAGCCTCGACTACTAGCAACTTCGGCGCAAAGTTACAGCCGGGACGCGCCACGCACCACGGCAGGGTCGCCAACAACGAGTGGCTCAGCGGTCACGACGGGAAATATGGCGCATCGATGTCGCTTCTGGACGAGCATTGGCAATAACGCTGTCGAGACATTGTTGCTTTCAGCGGCAACCGGCCCTATGAAGCGACGCTTCGCTGACTATGTTTCACCGCCTGGAGAGTTTCATGACAGAAGAAGCCGGAAAAAACGTCGACACCCTCATTGAGCTTGCCGCCGATGTCGTGTCGGCCTATGTCTCCAACAATCCGATCCCGGTGGGGGATCTCCCTGCCCTCATCGGCCAAGTGCATGCGGCTCTGAGAGCGACGGCCGGAGGTGTCTCTGCGCAAGAGCCGGTTGCCCTTACGCCTGCAGTCCCGATCAGGAAATCGGTGACAGCGGACTACATCATCTCCCTTGAGGACGGGAGGAAATTCAAATCGCTAAAGCGCCATCTGTCGACCCACTATGGGCTGACGCCGGATGAATATCGGGCCAAATGGGGCCTGCCCGCGGATTATCCCATGGTCGCGCCGAACTACGCCGCGGCGCGCTCGTCATTGGCCAAGACGATGGGGCTCGGCCGCAAACCGAAGGCGCCGGCAGCGCCGGAACCTGCGCCGACGAAGCGAACCCGCAAGAAGGTCGCGGCTTGATTTCGGCAATCGAGATTCGTTCTGGAGCGTTGCAGCCATCGGCTTAATCTGCGCGTCATATAAAAAGGCGGGGCCAACCCCCTGGGCCAACCCCGCCTTTCTTTCAAACAACTTTGTTTCATGAGGAGTTCGCGACGCCTGCAGCAATCTGCTGCCCTCAGTTTTTGCTCGCCCCTATCGAGCGGCCGTGAGGACCTCCGGACCTACGTGCCTACTCTTGCCAGGACGCAGGAGAAAATTTCAACCAGCTTTGCTCAGGCTGCCAGCTGAGGACTTGCCAGTGCGGCGGTCCTGCTCGATCTCATAGTTGATCTTCTGGCCGTCAGCGAGGGTCGAGAGGCCCGCGCGTTCGACAGCGGAAATGTGGACGAAAACATCCGGACCGCCATTGTCGGGCTGGATAAATCCAAAGCCCTTGGTGCTGTTGAACCACTTTACCGTTCCGGTCGGCATATACTTGTTCCTTCTTTTACAATGCAACGTGGGCAGGCCAGTAGGCCTGTCCGAGTCATAGCCGAGAGTTGCGCGCAGCAAAAAGCGAAAAATTGTTAAGCCCCGATCAGCTGGCGCACTCCATTGTGGCCGTGGTCGCCAGCAAGCACTGTCCTACACTACCGCTCGAGCATGGCCGGAAGCGCCCCATCCTTCCAACGCTCCTCAGCGCCACGTCTATCGCTCGTGTTTGGAGGCACGGGACGTAAGGCCGACCGCTGCTCGTGCCGCAGGTCAAAGGCCGGGTAGTTCACGGAACTACCTTCGTGCATAACGGCTTGGCAAGCGCATGAAGGAGTTTCGATTTGGATTGTTTCAAGAGGGTCGAGCGGTTGATTGATGCCACCAGCGTGGAAGCGATCGATAGCGCGCGCGTTTTGCTGGACCAATTCAACGGCAAGTCAGAAACAATCTCCCAGGCGATTGACGACTTCCTGCTTGATTTCATGACCTTGCTGTTTGTGGTAGAAGCCACCCGCGAGCAGTTCCACAATCCGGCGAGGCGGTTAGCGCGCATCAGATTGAGCAAGGTCAGGCTGTTACTCACGCGATGCTCTTGACCTAAGCGACTACTCCGCCAGGCATGCATTTGCAGCCGAGCGCACCAGGCGGTATTTTACGCACATGAAATCAATCGCGACCGCTAAATTCTCCTGTTAGGTGCCCAGGGACGACGGCAAGCGCGGACAGCTTCCATGCTGCTGTCCTGCAGCGGCAAATGTGCTGCATGCCCCATCCAAGGCGAGCTCGACGTTTGTTTCTTACGTTGACCAAGCTCCCGCGAAAACACTCCCCTTTCCCGCAGCAACTCATCACGTTCAACGGCCTCGCGGCAGGCCATCACGCCAGAAGAGAGCAACGGCATCGTTTTTCCCGCCCAGTCCTACGACCTCGTTTTCCAGCACCTCGCGAATGTCGCCACTCGCCGTTTTTTTGATCAGTCCGTCTTCGCGCGCGAGCTGGCTCCGCGCCCACTTAGCTACGCTGCTCACGCCTCTACCCTTCAGCACCGCCCGGTCTGACTGTCGAGGACATCGGTCCGCTGGAGCGACAACATTTCAATTCTGACCGTCGGTGCAGCGGCCTTCGACGCGCATCCTGTACCCCTCTCCGGCAGCGCGCCTAATCGTCTTCCGAAGGAAGAAGATATTCTCAGCCGTGCTCGCGTCGCCTTCAGCCCTGTTCGATCGCCCACAATGTCGGATGCGAAACATGGCAGAGCCCGATTTGTCGACAGCCTCCAATGGTTTTCTGATCTGGCACGGTGCATGCCTGGTCGTCCGCGAGACGTCGCGGACCAAGGAAAATCCCTCCAATGGCCACCTCCCCAAGAACACCGCCGCAGGTCTCCTGGGTCCATCCGAAGATGGGGCTCGAGTAAGGCCTGGCCCATGATTCATCTGGCTCGGCGCTGCCCGCCGATCCTCCTCCGGGGAGGCGAAGACGCAGCGCGTTCAACAAAATGAGGACCAAATCACTTTGCCTCGAACCTTGCCTTTTCCAACCGGAGCCATCGATCGCCCCTGGCTGCGCAAGGCGTTCACTGCCACCGCCCTGGCCCTGGTGACGACCGCTCCGGCTCTGGCCGCCACCGACGGCGGCAAGATCGCGGATTTCCTGCTCGGCAATGGCATGGAAGGGTCGACATCCCCGATCACCGCGCGCCATTCATCACTCATATGGTGTGGTACAAGGTCGGCAGCGCCGACGAGCCATTTGGGCGAGATGATGGGCTTCGAGGCCGATCGCATGTTCAACCTCATCCTCAACGAGAATGATCAAGACCGAGCGAAACGTGATGAGGAGCGCTGTTGGCGCAGAGAGACGAACCCGCAGGTCTGCTGGACGAGGAGGTCAACACGACATTGCGGCCGAATCAGCCCTACCGCATTCCGGTCAAACGGCTGGATGCAGGAGATGGAAAAGCTGAACGGCACCGAAACATTCACGATCTACAACAAATATTGCCGACCGAACGACGCGGTGGCCGGCACGTAGAACCAGGCGCTGGCCGCGAAGACCTTTGGCAGGGTTGTGCGCGGGCCGGACCTGCCCGCGCGCAACCGCCGGTCGAGCCCGGCTAGTAGAACCGCGACTCATCTTCTAGCGAATTCAGGTATTCTCCCTTTCCAGTTGGCAACCGGGTCTGCTAGCTGTCTGGCCGAGGTCCTATGAGGAGCTTGGACGTCCGGACTACACACCGAACCTGCTATATACGCCTGGCGTTGAGGAGGAAACCGATTGCCCCTGTGCCCGCCGATGATCCGTCACCTGAGATCCCCTGACCTGTTTGGACCCATCGATCGCCTGCCGGCACTTGGCACGCGGATTAGAGAGCGGACATTCGAGGTCTTCAACCCGTCGACCGGCGAAGTGCTGGCAGAACTACCTGACATGGGAGTCGAAGAGACATGCGCTGGAATCGAGAAGGCCTATGTCGCGCAGCCTGGATGGGCAGGGTTTACCGCACGTGAGCGCAGCGATGTTCTATGGCGATGGCATGAGTTGATCATCGACCACACCGACGATCTCGCCGCAAGTCTCACCGCGGAGATGGGCAAGCCGCTTGCCGAGGCCAAATCGGAGATATCGCATGCTGCGGCGTATCTGCAATGGTACGCCGAGGAGGCAAATCGCGTCTATGGCGAGACGATCTCCGCACCATCGACGGACCGCCGAATGCTAGTGATCAAGCAGCCCATCGGGGTGGTCGGCACGATAACCCCATGGAATTTCCCGGCCTCGATGGTGGCGCGCAAAATCTCGCCAGCCTTGGCGGCGGGCTGCACGATTGTCCTCAAGCCCGCTGAACAGACGCCGCTCGTGGCTGGAGCAATGTTCGCCCTCGCCCATCAGGCAGGCTTCCCCGAAGGCGTCGTCAACCTGATCTATGCGTCCGAAGGTCACGCGGTCGGCCGCGAACTTTGCACAAATCCCAAGGTCCGCAAGATCAGCTTCACCGGGTCTACTGAGATCGGGCGCTTGCTTATGCGCCAGTGCTCGGACCAGATCAAAAAAGTCAGCCTAGAGCTCGGCGGCAATGCACCCTTCATCGTCTTCGATGATGCCGATATCGATGCCGCGGTTGACGGTGCGATCCAGGCGAAGTACCGCAATGCCGGCCAGACCTGCGTTTCAGCGAACCGCCTTTACGTCCAGTCGCGCGTTCACGACGAGTTCGTCGAGAAATTCGTGGAACGGGCTCGCCAACTTCAAGTTGGTGACGGTTTCGCTCCCGGAGTGGACATCGGGCCTCTCATCGACAAGCAGGCTTTGGCCAAGATTGAATCCCATATTGCCGACGCCGTAGCTAAAGGCGGCGCAATTCGATGCGGGGGCAAACGCGTCGGCACGAATGGCACGTTTTTCCAACCAACGGTCCTGACCGGTGTCACCAGCGAGATGACCGTGGCGCAAGAAGAGACATTCGGGCCGCTCGCACCGATTATTCGCTTCAACGATGCGGATCAGGTCGTGCGTGATGCCAATGAAACGATCTACGGCCTCGCGGCGTATTTTTATGCCTCTAACCTGAAGCGTGTCTGGCGTGTCGCCGAGGCCTTGGAATATGGAATGGTCGGGGTAAATACCGGCCGGATGTCTTCGGAAGCGGCGCCGTTCGGTGGGATAAAACAGTCCGGCATCGGGCGGGAGGGATCCCGCCATGGCCTCGAGGACTACCTCGAAATGAAATACCTCTGCATGGGCGGCATCTGAAGCATCGGCTTGCAGGGTTCACAGACGGGTTACCTAGCGAGCGATCTCCAAACTTGTGAATTGTAGAATCGCTCCTCGATTGGGAACTGAGGGGCGGTCCGCACCCGAGCAAACACGCAATCCTGAGGAGGCCCCTAAAAGGATGTATCTCTCGACGAGACAAGCGTCTGCATTTTCGGCGAAGACGGCGCGCATGCGACGGAGGATACGCTTGCGATTTGGCGGCCCTCGCCGACTATCCTCAGGCGACGGGCTGTCGTTGCGCGGTCTGGTTGGAAGCTTGTGCACCAAGCCATCGTAATCAGTAGCTCAGCTGTTCTTCGGCTGACTGCCGCGCCGGTACATGCTCGGACAGAATCGAAGGTACCATCACGCGGCATTCGCATCCACATTGGTGATCGGCGCACGGTCCAGGGCGCGCCAGGTTGACCGAGCGGGTCGAACCGAATGACAGCCTTGACCGGCTGGAGGACGGAAATCCCGATGCCGAAGAGGTTGGTCAGCCCAGTCGAGCCCACACGCATTTTCGGCACGAACAGCAAGGGCTGGGAAGCGATCGGCCGAGCGGTCCTTGAAGGGGCGGGCCAGGGTTGTTTGACGACGCGTTGGTTCAGGTCAGCTAATCTAGTTTCCATCCATAAACGCCCATTTTGGTGAGGATTTACAGAGGTTTGCCGCAGGACGAACGTCGTTTGCGGT
>NZ_AYWO01000049.1 GCF_000502955.1 Mesorhizobium sp. LNHC252B00
CCGGCCACCGCGCCGGCGGAAACCGCGCTGCCGGTCGGCCAGAAGGCGATCTTCTACGAGGAGCGCACCAGCACCGCCCAGGGCTCGGCGGAGCCGGGCAACATCGTCTGGTCGCTGGTACAGGAATCGCCCGGTGGCGACCTGCCGCCAGAGCCGGCGATCCGCGCCGAGGCGACCATTCCCGGCAAGGACATCCAGTTGCGCATGACGATCCGCCGCAACACCGACCAGACACTGCCGGCCAGCCATATCATCGAGATGATCTTCCTGACGCCGGACGGCTTTGAAGGCGGAGGCGTCGACAACATTCTGCGCGTCGCCATGAAGGGTTCGGAACAGGATGCCGGCAGTCCGCTGATCGGCATTCCGGCCAAGATCGCCGACGGCTTCTTCCTCGTCGCGCTGAACGACACAAAGGCCGACGAAGACGCCAACATGACCTTGCTGCGTGGCCAGGACTGGATCGACGTGCCGATCGTCTACAAGACCGGCCGGCGGGCATTGCTGACCATGGAAAAAGGCATTCCCGGCGAGAAGGTGTTCGACGAGGCGATCAAGGCCTGGCAGGCGAAGACGGCGGGCTGAGAAGGGCGCCGGCTGTGGTGCGCTCAGAAGCCTTGGAACAGCATGTCGAGTGCGGCGACGATGTCGTCGTGGTGCTTCATAAGGTTCAGTCGACTTTCGCCTAATTCACTGGCAGGAACGGTGGCAATCAGATGTGTTGCCATAACCAGCTTTCGACCGTTGATCTCAAAGATCGGATGAAGCTTTCGCATCGGCGGTGGAACAGTCGCGATCGGCAGAAGCGGGACGACCGCCCGCGTTTTGAAGTAGTCGAGGAGCTCGGACTGAACGTCGAGCAAATAGCGGCCCTCGATTTGATCGCCGAAGACATCATAGCGGGGCATCAGAATTGCCGGTACTCTTCCAGCGGAATGCCCTGTTTTTCGACATAGTCATTCCACGCGTCCATGGTGGCGCGGTTCTCAAGTTTCCATAGGCGCGCTTTTTCGGCCGCCACCGCTTCCGCGATGCCAGCCTCTGCAGCGCGAGAGACATTCACGTCAAGGCCCTTGGCTTCCCGCATGAGATTCGAATCGATCGATAGATTTGCTGGCTGACGGGTCGCATTCACGGCAATCTTACGCATAGTAGCCTCCGCAACATGCGCATAATATATGCGCATTTTCGCGTCGCTGCAATAATCAGAAGGTGCTGATGCGGTGAGACTACCCTTCCATCTCTTCGCGCAGCATCTCCAGTTCCAGCCATTCCTCCTCCAGTGCTGCCAGCGTCGCGCGCTCCTTGTCGAGGGCGGCGATGGTTTTCTGGAACGAGGCTGGATCACGCTCGTAATAGGCCGGATCGGCGATGTTGTTCTCGAGCCTAGAGATCGACGCCATCACAGCTTCGATTTTCTTGGGCAGCGATTCCAGCGCGAATTTCTGCTTGAACGACAGTTTCTTCGCCGGCCCCTTTGGCGTTGTGGACTCGCTCTTGCCTGGTGCGGGCGCTTCACCGTTTTCGGCCTTCGCCCGTGCCTTGCGGTCGTCCAGCCTGGTGCCGCCGCGCTGCGCCAGCATGTCGGAATAACCGCCGGCATATTCGATCCAGCGGCCGTCGCCATCCGGCGCGATCAGGCTGGTCACGGTGCGGTCGAGGAAATCACGGTCGTGGCTGACCAGGATGACCGTTCCGGCAAACCCGGCGACCAGTTCCTGCAGAAGCTCCAGCGTCTCCATGTCGAGATCGTTGGTCGGCTCATCGAGAACCAGAAGGTTTGCCGGCCGGGCCAGCACGCGGGCCAGCAAGAGCCGCGCTCGCTCGCCGCCGGACAGTTCTCGCACCGGCGTGCGCGCCTGCTCCGGCTTGAACAGGAAATCCTTCATGTACGAGACGACATGGCGCTGCTCGCCATTGATGACGAGGTTTTCGCCGCGTCCGTCGGTGAGATACTGCGCCAAGGTCTCCTGCGGGTCGACCGCCTCGCGCTTCTGGTCGAGCGTGGCGATTTCCAGATTGGTGCCGAGCCGCACCGAACCGGCATCGGGCTTCATCTCGCCGGTCAGCATCTTCAGCAGCGTCGTCTTGCCGGCACCGTTCGGCCCGACCAGGCCGACCCGATCGCCGCGCTGGATGCGAGTCGAAAACCCCTTGACCACGGTGAGATCGCCAAAGCTCTTCTCGATATTCTTGGCCTCGATCACCAGCTTGCCGGATTCTGCGGCATCGCTGGCCACCATGGTGGCCGATCCTTCGGCGCCGCGATGCCCGCGAAAACGTTGGCGCATGGTCTGCAATTCGCCCAACCGGCGCATGTTGCGCTTGCGCCGCGCCGTCACGCCGTAGCGCAGCCAGTGCTCCTCACGCACGATCTGGCGGCCAAGCTTGTGCTGCTCGCGCTCTTCTTCCTCCAGCACCAGGTCGCGCCATTCCTCGAAATGGCCAAAGCCCTTGTCCAACCTGCGGGTCTGGCCGCGATCGAGCCAGACCGTGACGCGCGATACACGCTCGAGAAAGCGGCGGTCGTGCGAGATGACGATCAGTGCCGACGAGGTGCGGACAAGCTCCTCCTCCAGCCATTCGATCACGGATAGATCGAGATGGTTGGTCGGCTCATCGAGCAGCAGGATGTCGGGTTCGGGCGCCATGACGCGGGCAAGGGCGGCGCGCCTCGCCTCGCCGCCGGATAGGTCGTTGGGCCGCTCCTCGCCAGACAAGCCGAGATGCTCCATCAGATAGCTGGCGCGGTACGGGTCGTCGGCGGGGCCAAGTCCGGCCTCGACATACGCCCGAACACTGGCAAAACCCTCCATGTCGGGCATCTGCGGCAAATAGCGTATGGTCGCCGAAGGCTGGCGGAACACCTCGCCGTCCTGCGGCTCGATCAGGCCGGCGGCTATCTTCAGCAGCGTCGACTTGCCCGACCCGTTGCGGCCGACCAGCGCGATCTTGTCGCCTGCCGACGCCGTCAAGGCGGCACCATCGAGCAGCGGCGCGCCGCCGAAGGTCAGTTTTATACCGTCGAGATTGAGAAGGGGCGGGGCCATATCAGCTTTCAGGCAAGGGATAGGGATGGGCGAGCAGTATCGCGCGGCCGTGGCCCAGCGCGATTTCGAGGCGGCCCCTGACCTCATTGGAAATGGTCAGCGACGAGCCAAACGCCACCCCGACGTGGTTCAGCGGCCATTTGGCGCCGGTGACGGTCAGGCCGGCGAGTTGGGAAAAGCCGAGCACCGAAAACAACGTGCCGTCGGCATAGTCGAAGCCAGCCTTGCCGTGGAGCAGGGGGACGCCCTCCTGGGCGCCGCTGGTCAAAAGCACATCCGTCCTGGCCTCGGCCAGCCGCAGGGCCAGCGCCAGATGCAGGAAGGCGTGGTCGGCGCGCTTGCCGCCGAAGGCGCCGGCGAGCACCAGGCTGGTCGCACCGAGCTCCAGTGCGGCGGCGATGGCCAGTTCGCCATCGGTCTTGTCCTTTTCGGCCGGGAAAGTCCGGCGGGGGACAGTCGCGAGATCGTCCGGCAGATTGGCCGGCACGGAATCGAAATCCCCCACCCATAGTTCCGGGACAAGGCTGAGCAGCCGCGCATGGCCGATGCCGGCGTCGGCGGCAATCACGCGGGAGCCTTCGACCTGGCGGTCGAGCCGTGGCGTGCGGATGAGATCGCCGCCAAGCAGGATGGTGAATGTGCTCATATCGTGTGGCCCTTACCAGCCTGGCACCGGAAACGGAAGGCGGCAAACTCCCACTTGCGTGGAGGATCGGCCCGGCCTATGTGTCGAAACGCTCTAACGGGGTGCCGGACGCGATCTTCGCGGACTGGCTGAGAGGCAGTCTCGCCAACCCGCTGAACCTGATCCGGTTTGTACCGGCGGAGGGATTAGACGTTTCGGACAGTCCGACGCCTCAATTCCTTTCAATTCGAACGAAGGAGGCGCCGATGCGCACGCTCTTATACGCTCTTGTCTCAGCCATGACCTTGGTCTTGTCCGGACCGGCCTTGGCCAAGGACAAACTCACCGTCTACACCTATGAAAGCTTCACCGCCGACTGGGGTCCGGGTCCCGTGGTGAAGAAGGAATTCGAGGCCGAATGCGGTTGCGATGTCGAGTTCGTCTCGGTCGCCGACGGCGTCGCGCTGCTCAACCGCGTCAGGCTGGAAGGCGCATCGACCAAGGCTGATATCGTGCTCGGCCTCGACACCAATCTGACCGCCGACGCCAAGGCCACCGGCCTGTTCGCACCGCATGGCGCGGTGGCGGACGTCTCTGTGCCAGGCGGCTGGAGCGACGACACTTTTGTCCCCTTCGATTACGGCTATTTCGCTGTCGTCTACGACACCGAGAAGCTGAAGAGCCCGCCGAAAAGCCTGAAGGAACTGGTCGACGGCAGCGCCGACGACAAGATCGTCATCCAGGATCCGCGCACCTCGACACCGGGCCTTGGCCTGCTGTTGTGGGTCAAGTCTGTCTATGGCGACAAGGCGCCGGAGGCCTGGGCCAAGCTCAAGGCGAAGGTGCTGACGGTGACGCCGGGCTGGAGCGAGGCCTACGGCCTGTTTACCAAGGGCGAAGCGCCGATGGTGCTGTCCTACACGACCTCGCCGGCCTACCACATGGTCGCCGAAAAGACAGAGCGCTACCAGGCTGCCTCTTTCGAGGAGGGCGAATATCTGCAGATCGAGGTCGCGGGCATCACCACGACAGGGGCCAAGAACCCGCTGGCGGCAAAGTTCATGGCCTTCATGACAGGGCCGAAATTCCAGGATGCCATCCCAGAAACCAACTGGATGTTCCCGGCCGGGAAGACCGGCAAGCCGCTCAACCCGGCCTTCGACAAACTGGTCAAGCCGACCAAGACATTGTTGTTCAGCCCCGAGCAGGTCGCCGCCAACCGCAAGGCCTGGGTGGATGAGTGGCTGACGGCGATGAGCAAGTAGGGCTCAGCCACATCGGATGTTTGCGCCAAGCCACCCCCCTCTGGCCTACCGGCCATCTCCCCCTCAAGGGGGGAGATCAGCTGCTTTGCTGGCGGCTCGCCCCCGGCAACGTCGGAGGTTGGCGAAGGCATGGGTAACGGCTAATCTCCCCCCTAGAGGGGGAGATGTCCGGCAGGACAGAGGGGGGCGCCGTAGAGCGCAAGGCTCCAAGCACTGCGGAGGCAAACATGCCTGACCGGTCNGGGGGAGATGTCCGGCAGGACAGAGGGGGGCGCGACGGAGCGCAATCCTCGCTAAGAACCTCAAGTCAGGTGGCCCAGCGTGCAACGCGCGCCTGACCCCCGCATCACCACCGGCATCCTGGCGCTCGCCGCCATCGCGCTGCTCATCGGCGGCGCATTTGCCGGCCTGCTTTTCGAAGGCGGCCACGACATCTCGGGTGCCTGGGCAGCCTTCGATTCCTATCTCCTGCGCGTCGTGCGCTTCACGCTCTGGCAAGCGGCACTGTCGACGCTGCTCTCCGTCGTGCCTGCGCTGTTCGTCGCGCGCGCCATGTCGCGGCACCCACGCTTCTTCGGCCGCGCCTTCATCCTGCAACTGTTCGCCGTACCGTTAGCGCTGCCGGCCATCGTCGCGGCACTCGGCGTGCTGGCGCTTTATGGCCGCGCCGGCTATTTCGCAGGCTTGCTCACGGTGATCGGCGGTGGAAGCTGGCCGGGCATCTACGGCCTGTCGGGCATTCTCGTCGCCCATGTCTTCTTCAACCTGCCGCTGGCGACAAGGCTGTTCCTCGAGGCGCTGCAGACCATACCAGCCGACCAATGGCGGCTGGCGAGCCAGCTCGGCATGACGTCTCGCCCGGCGTTCAGGCTGATCGAATGGCCAACTCTGCGTGCCGCATTGCCAGGTGTCGCCGGACTTATCTTCATGCTCTGCATCACATCCTTCACGATCGTGCTGACGCTCGGCGGCGGGCCGGCCGCGACGACGTTGGAGGTCGGCATCTACCAGGCGCTGCGCTTCGATTTCGATCCAGCGCGGGCGGTGACGCTGACGCTGCTGCAGATCGTCCTGACCTTTATCGTGGTGCTGGCCCTGACCCGGCTTGGCGCCAATGTGGTCGGCGACACCAACCTGCCGGTTGCCCAACGCCGCTATCTCTCCGTCAACAAGAGCGAGAGCTGGCTGAACGCCATGCTCATCGTCTTGGCGCTGCTGTTCGTCGTCGGGCCGATGGCGGCGACGGTGACGGCGGGTTTGAGTGCCGACCTCGGCCGGCTTGCCGGTGAGGCCACTGTCCGACAGGCTATTCTGACCAGTGCGGTGCTGGCCTTGCTGTCTGCACTGCTCTCGGTGATGCTGTCGCTGGCGCTGACCATGGCGCGGAGGGCACTGGCGTTGAACCGCCGGGCTGGCCCCCGGACAACGCTTGAGCATGTCACGGATACAGGCGCCGGCTTTGTCCTGGTCGTGCCGCCGATCGTCATCGGCGCCGGCTGGTTCTTGTTGCTGCGCCATTTCGGCGATGTCTTCGCCATCGCCCCGGTCATGGTCGTCGCCGTCAACGCGGTGATGGCGATGCCGTTCGCCCTGCGCGCCGTCCGTCCCGCCTACGATGCGGCAAGCGAGCGTCACGAACGGCTCTGCGCACAGCTCGGCATTACGGGCTGGAACCGGTTGGTTCTGGTCGACTGGCCGTCCCTGCGGCGGCCGCTCGCCACCGCCTTCGCTTTCGCCATGGCCCTTTCGCTCGGCGACCTCGGCGTCATTGCCTTGTTCGGCAGTGATTCCGTGCAGACATTGCCCTACCTTCTCCTGGCGCGCATGGGCAGCTACCGCACCGCGGATGCCGCCGGCCTGGCACTGCTGCTGGGCCTCGTCTGCCTCGCGCTGATCGTGGCGGCGCACTGGCTGGGAAGGGAGAGGGTCCGGGATGGTTGATGGAAAGGCCAGCCGGCTTGAAAAAGGCGCGCCGGTGCGGCTGGACAGGGTGTCGTTCAGCTATGGCGAGATGCCGCTCGTCTTCGACGTCGAGTTCGCCACGTCGAAGATCACCGCCATCATGGGGCCGAGCGGGTCGGGCAAGTCGACCCTGCTCAATCTGGTCGCCGGCTTCGAGATGCCACAGTCGGGCCGCGTGCTGATCGGCGGCGCCGACGTTAGCGCCGACCCGGCCTCGGCGCGGCCGGTATCGATGGTGTTCCAGGAGAACAATCTCTTCGCCCATCTTTCCGTCGAGCAGAATGTCGGGCTCGGCCGCTCGCCAGCCTTGCGGCTGACCGAGGCGGACCGCGCCGCGATCGCCGAGGCACTTATACGTACCGGTCTCGGGGGCAAGGAAAAACGCCTGCCACGCGAACTTTCGGGTGGGGAACGCCAGCGCGTCGCATTGGCCCGCGTTCTGGTGCGCGACCGGCCGGTGCTGCTGCTCGATGAACCCTTCGCGTCGCTCGGGCCCGCTTTGCGCGACGATATGCTGGATATGGTCGCCGCCGTTCATGCCGAGCGTGGCATGACGGTGCTGTTTGTCACCCACCAGCCTGAAGACGCTCGCCGTATCGGCGAGCACATGGTGTTTCTCGACAATGGGATGGTCGCGGCAATCGGCAAGGCAGATGATTTCTTCACTGGGGCTGGTCCCGAAGTGTTCCGGCGCTATATCGGCGAGAGTGGCGGTTTATCACGAGATATTGCCCGGAAGCGGACATAATTTACGGTCAAACCGGCTCCAGGCGATGTGGCGCTTGCTTGCCATGACTGGAGGAGTGTGGCTAGGTCCGACCTGCTGGTCCGGCACAGGACGTGATTTGCCTGCAGCATCCGCCGCCCGCCCGAGGGACGTGCAACGGATGCTGCAGCAGTTTAAGATAGCGCATGACGTGTTCCGAAGATCGCCCCCGGTTTTCGTGGTTATGCGCCGGGACCCGAAAGGAAACCGTTCTGGCGATCGGCGTTGATAGACTACGAATGAATCCGCTGGCGCGTTTTCTTGCGCTGGCCGGTTTTGCCGTGGCGCTGGCGAGCTGCCAGATGTTCATGCCGCCGGAAGTACAGGAGTCCGGCTTCCAGCCTTCCGACAAGCCGATCACGGTCGACAACGTTGGCGCCAACAACAAGCTCGCCGAACTGGCCAAAGCGCAGCACCCGCGCATCCTGGCGACTTATGGCGGCGAATATTCCGACCCCAAGCTCGAGCGCATGGTCGCCAAGGTGGTCGGCAATCTGACGGTGGTGTCTGCCAACCCGACGCAGACCTATCGCATCACCATCCTGAATTCGCCCAACGTCAACGCCTTCGCGCTGCCCGGCGGCTATCTCTACATCACCCGGGGCCTGCTGGCGCTGGCCAATGATTCGGCTGAGCTTGCCGCTGTCATCGCCCATGAAATGGGCCACGTCACCGCCAATCACGGCCTGCAGCGCCAGCAGCTGGAGGCCGAGGAGGGCCTGGCGACGAAAGTGGTTTCCGATGTGCTGGGCGACAGCCCGACCGCCAAGGCGGCGCTGATCCGCGGCAAGCTGAGGCTGGCGCAATTCTCCCGCAACCAAGAGCTGGAAGCCGACGCCATCGGCATCAAATCGATCGGCGAAGCCGGCTACGATCCTTTCGCCGCCGGCCGCTTCCTGCAGTCGATGTCGGCCTATACGGACTTTCGTTCGATCAGCGGCGCCACCGATGCCAGCCTCGACTTCCTGGCCACGCACCCCAACACGCCGCAGCGCATCGATCTGGCGCAGCGCCATGCCCGCCAGTTCGGCGCGCCGGGCGTCGGCTCGCGCGACCGCGATTCCTTCCTCGCCGGCATAGACGGCCTGCTTTATGGCGACACGCCTGAAGAAGGCTATGTGCGCGGCGAAACCTTCCTGCATCCGGGCCTCGGCGTGTCCTTCTCGGTGCCGCAGGGTTTCATCATCGACAATTCGGCGGCCGCGGTGACGGCAACCGGTCCCGGCGATATGGCGATCCGCTTCGACGGCGTCTCGATCGACAAGAACCGCGCGCTGACCGACTATATCCGCAGCGGCTGGGTGGCCGGCCTCGACGACAGCAGCGTCAAGCAGGAGACGATCAACGGCAACGAGGCGGCGACGGCGCATGCCGGCGCCGAAGGATGGCAGTTCGACATTGCCGTGATCCGTGCCGGCGGTCAGGTCTACCGGCTGTTGACTGCGGCACCTTCGGCCAGCACCTCGCTGGATGCGGTCGCGCGTTCGGTCAGCGGATCTTTCCGTATCCTGAGTGCTGCCGAAAAGGCCGCGTTGAAGCCACTGCATATCCGCGTCGTCACCGTCCAGCCAGGGCAGACGATGGGTTCGCTTTCGGCTCAGATGGTTGGCGTCGATCGCAAGCTCGACCTGTTCCGCGTGCTCAATGCGCTGTCGCCGGGCGCCGCGGTTTCTGCCGGCGACAAGGTCAAGATCGTCACCGACAAATAAGAGCTCGCTGCGAATTCATTTGCTGAACGTCTGTTACAGATCAGGCGGCAGTCGCCATGAACTCCGGGTTCTGCTTCACCAACGCCACCTTGAGCTTTTCCATGGCGCGGGCCTCGATCTGGCGGACACGTTCCTTGGAAATGCCGAGCGTCTCGCCGAGCGCTTCGAGTGTCGCGCCCTCGTCATTCAGCCGGCGCTCCTCGATGATCCTCAGCTCCCGTGCGTTGAGCGCGCGCAGCGCCTCCCTCAGCCATAGCGAGCGGCGCGCGACATCGATCTTGTCTCCGACGATCTCGTCGGGCAGCGGATCGTCGGAGACCAGGAAATCCATGCGCTCGGTCGAACCCGCATCATCGGCAACCGGCATGTTGAGCGAGGAATCGGGTGCCGACAGGCGCGAATCCATCATCGCCACATCGGCTTCGGAGACGCCGAGTGTCTCCGACACTTCGCGGTATAGGGTCGCGTTCGACAGCGGCTCGGCGCCATTCGCCAGCCGGGCGCGCAGGCGCCGCAAGTTGAAGAACAGCGCTTTTTGCGCCGAACTGGTGCCGCCGCGCACAATCGACCAGTTGCGCAGGATGTAGTCCTGCATCGAGGCGCGGATCCACCACGTCGCGTAGGTCGAAAACCGCACCTCGCGCTCCGGCTCGAAGCGGGCTGCGGCTTCAAGCAGGCCGACGTGGCCCTCCTGGATCAGATCGCCGAGCGGCAGGCCGTAGTGGCGGAATTTCGAGGCCATGGAAATGACCAGCCGCATATGGGCGACGGTGATGCTGTGCAATGCGTTCTGGTCGTTGTCCTCTTTCCAGAGCAATGCCAGCCGATGCTCTTCATCACGTTCGAGGTAGGGAGCCTTCATTGCCGCGCGGACCATGATCCGTCCTGCCGTGTCTTCCATCATGAGGCGCTCCCTGGCTCAGGCGATGCGGATGACTTTGCAAACTTGGCTGGCGCCCGGTTGAAATAGCGGCGTCGTGCCCTAGAACTGCCAGAACGTGCGGTACGCCGGAAAGGTTCCCTGGTTGTTGCCGGGCGGATCAGGTTGCTTGAACGATGTCTGCAGGACCGGTGACGGCCTCGATTGCCGCCAAGAAACGCCATTTGGAGAATCCAATTTCAAAAACGTGTGATTTACGAAATCCGGTTCCTTATTTTCTCACCTCGCATCTGGCAGTTTCCAGCGCTCACACAATGCCGGATATCCGGCCAAGGACGGGATCACAGAAAAATGAAATGGCTGAAGTCGCTCATTATCGCCGGAACGCTGCAGGCTCTGGCTGTCACCGCAGGCAATGCCGGCGCCAATCTCGACCAGATCAAGCAGGCCGGGGTCATCAAGGTCGGCACGGAAGGCACCTATGCGCCATTCACCTATCATGACACTTCCGGCGCCCTGGTCGGCTTCGATGTCGAAATCGCCAAGGCGATCGCCGACAAGCTCGGCGTCAAGGCCGAGTTCCTCGAAGGCAAGTGGGACGGGCTGATCGCCGGCCTCGACGCCAATCGCTATGACGCCGTCATCAATGAAGTCGGCATCACCGATGCCCGCAAGGCCAAGTACGCCTTCTCCGATCCCTACATCGCCTCCAAAGCAGTGCTGATCGTGCGCGGCGACAACACCGACATCAAGACGTTCGCCGATCTCAAGGGCAAGAAGTCGGCGCAGTCGCTGACCTCGAATTTCGGCAAGCTGGCCGAGGCGAACGGCGCCGAATTGGTCGGCACCGATGGCTTCGACCAGTCGATCCAGCTGCTTTTAACCGGCCGTGCCGACGCCACCATCAATGACAGCCTGTCGTTCCTCGACTTCAAGAAGCACAAGCCCGACGCCAATGTGAAGATTGCCGCGCAAGAAGAAAACGCTGACTATTCCGGCGTCATCGTGCGCAAGGGCGATCCGGAACTTGTTGCGGCGATCAACAAGGCGCTGGCCGACATCAAGGCCGATGGCACCTACCAGAAGATCGCCGACACCTATTTCGGCCAGGACGTTTCGAAGTAAGCTGATGAGGTGGGCCCGGTCTCCGGCCCACGAGACATATGAAGCGGCGAGCCGTCTTTGACCGGCCGCCGCTTTTGTCGTGATATGTCTGACGCATTCACGCCTTGATGAGCCGCCTCGACCATTGGAGAATCTTACGTGCCGCACTGGCTGCAACTGATGCTGGAGTCACTGCCTTCGCTGTTGTGGGCGGCGCTGATCTTCACCGTGCCGCTGACGCTGTTGTCCTTCGCTCTCGGCTTGACGGTCGGCCTGGGTGCTGCGCTCGCCCGGCTGTTCGGACCGAAGCCCCTGGTCGCGCTGGTGCGCTTCTACGTCTGGATTTTTCGCGGCACGCCGCTCCTGGTTCAGCTGTTCCTGATCTTCTACGGCCTGCCGTCGGTCGGCATTCTGCTCGATGCCTTCACCGCGGCGTTGATCGGCTTCACGCTCAACATAGGCGCCTACACGTCGGAGATCATCCGCGCTGCGATAGGCTCGGTGCCGAAGGGCCAGTGGGAGGCCGGCTATTCGATCGGCATGACCTGGAGCCAGGCGATGCGGCGCACCATCCTGCCGCAGGCCGGCCGGGTCGCGGTGCCGCCGCTCTCCAACACTTTCATCTCGCTGGTCAAGGACACGTCGCTGGCGGCCGCGATCACCGTGCCGGAAATGTTCCAGGCGGCGCAGCGCATCGTCGCCACCACCTATGAGCCGCTTATCCTCTATGTCGAGGCGGCGATGCTCTATCTGGCGATGAGTTCGGTGCTGTCGGCCTTGCAGACGCGACTGGAAACCCGGCTCAACCGCTATGGCGGCTTCCTGGAGGCGCGCTCATGATCGGCCTCACCAACATCGAGAAACGCTTCGGCGACAACCTTGTGCTGAAGGGCGTGACGGTCACCATTGCCGAAGGCAGCGTTACAGCGCTGGTCGGGCCTTCAGGCGGCGGCAAAAGCACCTTGCTGCGCTGCGTCAACCTTCTGGAGATCCCGACTTCGGGCACGGTGCGCATCGGTGACGAGGCGCTGGAATTCCAACCCGGCGTCAGGGTTCCGGCCAGGGATATCCAGCGCCTGCGGCTGCAGACCGGCATGGTGTTCCAGAACTTCCAGCTGTTTCCGCATCGCACCGCGATCGAAAACGTCATGGAAGGGCTGGTGACGGTGCTGAAATGGCCGCCGGAGAGGGCACGCGAGCGGGCGCTCGCCCTGCTGGAAAAAGTTGGGATGGTGCACAAGGCGGACGCTTGGCCGGCGACGCTGTCGGGCGGCCAACAGCAGCGTGTGGCGATCGCGCGTGCCTTGGCGCCGTCGCCGAAAGTTCTGCTCTGCGACGAGCCGACCTCGGCGCTTGACCCGGAACTGGCGCAAGAGGTGGTAGACGTGCTCGGCAAGCTCGCCAGCGAAGGCACGACCATGGTGATGGCGACGCATGATCTGCGCCTCGCCTCCAAGATCGCCCAGGAAGTGGTGTTTCTCGATGCCGGCGTCATCGTCGAGAAAGGGCCGGCCGCGCTGCTGTTCGGCAATCCCGAGAAGCAACGGACGAAGCGGTTTATTGCGACGCTGAAGCAGGAGGCGGAGAGGGAAAGTGGCGGCGACGGATCGCTGTAGCTTCATCGTCAAAAAGCAAAAAACCCGGCGCAAGGCCGGGTTTTTCATGAACTCAAAGGCAAAAGCTCAGGCAGCTTCTTCCTGCTCGGCTTCCTCATTATCAGCCTTGGCACCCCGCTTAGGCCCCTTGTTGAGGTTGACCTCGATCAGGCGCACGGCTTCGGTTTCCGACATGCGATTGACGGCCGCGATCTCGCGGGCCATGCGGTCGAGCGCTGCCTCATAGAGTTGGCGTTCGGAATAGGACTGCTCTGGCTGGTTGTCGGCGCGGTAGAGGTCGCGCACAACTTCCGAGATCGAGATCAGGTCGCCGGAATTGATCTTCGCATCATATTCCTGGGCGCGGCGCGACCACATGGTGCGCTTGACCCGGGCGCGACCCTGCACGACCTTCAGCGCGCGCTCGACATAGTCCTCTTCCGACAGCTTGCGCATGCCGATGGAGGTCGCCTTGGCGACCGGCACCTTCAGGCGCATCTTGTCCTTCGAGAAGTCGATGACGAATAGTTCCAGCTTATGTCCAGCAACTTCCTGCTCGTCGATCGACACGATCTGGCCGACGCCGTGCGCCGGGTAGACGATGTACTCGCCGGTCTTAAAACCGTGACGCGCAGCGGTGGACTTTTTCTGCGGGGTGATCGTAGCCATTACGCCCTGAACTCCTTGTTGTGGTACCGGCGTCCTGCCGGCCCGAACTCGCGCGATCGGGGGAGCCGATCGTTTGCCGCACAACAGATGACCCACCGGAAAAGCCGGACCGGCAAACGCAATATTGCGACCGCCTGGCCCAGATCGCTCTGGTCCGGAATGGGATTTTCACCTTTCAGTGATTTGGGGCGTCTGCGCCATAAATCGACGTGTGTCACCGGCATATTTGGCTCATGTAACACAAAAAGTCGGAAGAATCAAGGTTTTGCTGCGTAAGCGAACGCCACAGGTCAACGCCGCCTGTCAAGGCGGTTAATGTGACGTGCCCCTTACCCCGCGTAATTCAGGCCTTTGCGGCCGTGTTGTCAATCGCCTTCGCCGGGCTCGGGCGAGAAGTATTTCTCGAACTTGCCGGCCTCGCCGTCGAAGGATTTGGCGTCGGCCGGTGGCTCCTTCTTGGCGGTGATGTTGGGCCATTTATCGGCGTATTCGGTGTTGATCTGCAGCCATTTGTCGAGCCCCGGCTCGGTGTCGGGCTTGATCGCGTCGGCCGGGCATTCCGGCTCGCAAACGCCGCAGTCGATGCACTCGTCGGGATGGATGACGAGCATGTTCTCGCCTTCGTAGAAACAGTCGACCGGACAGACCTCGATGCAGTCCATATATTTGCATTTGATGCAATTGTCGGTCACGACATAGGTCATCGGTCGGCTCCGGTACGTCCCATTTTTGTTGGGCTTTTTCCGTCAGGTAACGCCTTTATCGGCCGCTTGCAAGGGTAGCGATTGCGGGTGGTGCCGGTGTTTCGGGAATGTATATCAGACGACAGGCCCGGCGGCAGTCAGCCATGTCCCGCGAAACGTCTTGATTGCCGGGTTCAGTTTTGCCTCAGGCGTGTCGTTGTCCCATTCCCGCTGCGTGTTCCTGGATGTCAGGCATCAGTCTTCGCCGAGCAAGCGGTCGGTCTGGCGGCGTTCCTTCTTGGTCGGGCGGCCGCTACCGGCCTCGCGCAGCCCCGGAATTGCATCAGGAGGGGCTTCGCCCTTCGGCGCGGGCGGTGGCGAGATATCTTCGTACAGCGTGCGGGCCTCCTCGGCCGGGCCACGTCGAACACCGGCGCCAAGCACCTTCCAGACGAAGATGCGCCGCTCGAGCGTGATGGTCAGCACGTCGCCAGGCTTGACCAGATCGGAGGCCTGCGCTGCTTTGTCGCGATTGATGCGCACGCGGCCGGCGACCACCAGTTTCGCTGCCAGCGAGCGTGATTTCACGGCGCGCGAGAAGAATAGCCATTTGTCGATGCGCTGGCGGCCTTCGACGACCATCGAGGCGAGCCAGGTCTACTTCTTCAGCTGGTCGCGCAGAGCGGCGAGCTTGGCAAACGGCGAGTCAGGATCGAAGCGCACCGGGCGTTCCTCGCGCGGCTTCGGCTGGAAAGCCGGCTTGCTGCCTTGCGCACCCTTGCCGTCCGGCCTGCCGCCCTTCCAGTCGGGCCGGCCATCGCGTCGGTCCGACCGCTCGCCTTGCGGGCGGCCATCACGCCGCTGTTCGCCTTGCGGGCGGCCGTCACGCCGCTGTTCGCCTTCGGCCTGAGGCTTGGGCTTGAACTTCGAACGGTCGAAGCGCGGCTTGCCGGCGCCTTCGCGCCGTCCTTCATGGGCCGGACGATCGCCAGGTGGAACTGCGGCTGGGGCGCCGGCAGCATCCACAGGCGCATCGCTTCGGCCGCGCCCTTGCCCGTTGCGCGGGCGATTGTTCCTGCGGCTGTCGTCGCGGTTGCGCGGGCGCTGTTCGAAGCGACCCTGGCGCCACAACAGTATGGGCTTTGGCGCTTCGGCTTCTGGGGCGGGTTCGCTGCTGGCGGCCGCTTCAGCCGCCGCTGCAGGTTCGTTTGGCGCGGCGTCCGTTGCGGGCGCGGCATCTGGCGTCAGCTCGGCCGGTGCGGTTTCAATCTCGGCAGCTTCAGCCGCTGCCTGTGGTTCAACCGGCGCAGGTTCGGCGGCCTCTGCAACAATCTCGGCTACCGGCGCTTCGTCCTGCACGGTTTCGACTGGAGTGTCCGCCTGTTCCGCCACATCGGGCACAGTAGGTTCTGCGGCGGTGTCTGCGATGATTTCGGCAGGACTTTCGGCCGGCGTTTCCGAAGCGGCCACTGCGTCCGATGCCGGCTCCGAACCTTCGATCGCTGCCTCCGCGGCCGCGTCGGTTGCCGCGGCTTCTGCCGCCTTGGCCTGTTCGGCACGTGCCGCCGCTTCCGCCGCCAGCTTGGCAGCGGCAGCTTCGCGCGCGGCATTGTCCTGTGCTTCGAGCAGTGCCTTGACCTCGACGGCCGGTTTAGGCTCGGCGCGGTAGCCCAGGCCTTTCAGGATTTCTTCCATGTCGTCGGCGGTGGCGCCGAGGATCGACATCATGGGCGGCGTCACCATGAAGGACTGGCCGTCATAGGCGCCGTCCGGGCGTTGCCCGAGACCCGGCTTCCAGTTGGTCGCCGGGCGGATCAGGTCGGCCAGCCGTTCCAGGATGTCGATGCGCACGGCGCGGCGGCCGAGATTGCGGTAGCCGGCCAACTTGTAGAAGGTCTTGTCGAAGGCAGGATCGATGACCACCGATGTGCGGCCGGAAGCGAGCGCGTGAACCACGTCGCCAAAGCCGGGCTTGTCCTTGCCGTCGTTCTTCAACGCCCAGAGAAGCGTCACCAGTCCGGCGGGCGCCGGCTTGATCAGCGCCGGCACGAAGACATGGTAGGCGCCGAAGCGCACGCCAAGCCGGCGAAGGGCGGCGCGACCTTCCTGGTCGAGCGACTTCATCTCCTCGGCGATGTCGCGGCGGTTGATGAGACCGAAATTCTCGACCAGCTGGAAGGCGATGCCACGGCCGATGCCGGAAATCTGGTCGGCATTCTTAAGGTCGACCAGCGGCTTCAGCAGCGATTCGATCTGGAAATTGACGAACCGCTCGGCACGCGCGACGACCTTGTCGCGTGCCGGGCCAGTCAGCTGTTCGTCGGCCAACAGCACCAGGCGCGGCTTCAGCGCGTCTTCGCCCGAAACCAGCGTGCCGATCGGCGCGCCGATCCAGCGCAGCGTGCCGTCCGAGCCAAGCGCGATGTCGCCATTGGCTGAAGCGCCGAAGCGCTCGGCGCGCGCCTCGAACTCGGCGGCCAGCGCCTTCTGGGCGGCGGTGCGCACGGCCTTGGCGTCTTCGCCGCCGACGGTCTGGTCGGCGGTGAAGCGGAACCCTTGCAACTCGCCGACATGGTGGCCTTCGACAAGGACGGTTCCGGTAGGACTAATTTCGGCTTCAGGCATGGTATTTTCTCTAAGGCGCCGCATGAGGACGGAAGTCCTGCGGTCTACGAAGCGTTTCGTCAACCGCTCATGCAGCGCATCCGACAATCTGTCTTCGATTTCGCGCGTCTTTTCCTGCCAGTGTGCCTGATCGGCCAGCCAACCGGGCCGGTTCGACACGAATGTCCAGGTGCGGATCTGGGCAATGCGATGCGACAACGTGTCGATGTCGCCCTCGGTGGTGTCGGCGCGGCGCACCTGCTCGGCCATGTAATTCTCGTCGACATGGCCATGCCGTGCAAGGTCCGTGTAGATCGAAGCAATGAGGTCTGCATGCTGGGCCGGCGCGATCCTGCGGTAATCGGGCAGCGCGCAGGCCTCCCACAGCAGCGCCACGCGTTTGGCATTGCTGGCAAGAGCGCGGATGTCTTCGTCGCGCGACAGATATTCAAGCGCCTGCGCGTCGACTGCAGGCAGCGCACGCGTCAGTCCTTCGACCGGGGCATTGGTTTCGATCGAGCGCTTCAGCGCATCGAGGCTGGCGAAGTCGAAACGCGCGGTTCGCCATTGCAGCACCTTCACCGGATCGAAATCATGGCCTTCGATCTTCTTGATCAGTTCCTCGTCCAGCGGGTCGACCTGGCCGGTGACGCCAAAGGTGCCGTCGCGCAGATGCCGACCGGCGCGGCCGGCGATCTGGCCAAGCTCGGCCGCCATCAGGTTGCGATACTGATAACCATCGAACTTCCGGTTCTGGGCGAAAGCGACGTGATCGAGATCGAGGTTGAGGCCCATGCCGATGGCGTCGGTGGCAATGAGATAGTCGACATCGCCCGACTGGAACAGCGCCACCTGGGCGTTGCGGGTGCGTGGGCTGAGCGCGCCGAGCACGACTGCGGCACCGCCTTGCTGCCGGCGGATCAGTTCGGCGATGGCGTAGACCTCGTCGGCGGAGAAGGCGACGATCGCCGTGCGCCGCGGCAGACGGGTCAGTTTCTTGGAGCCGGCATAGGCAAGATGCGACAGCCTCGGCCGCGTCACCACAGAGACGCCTCTCAGCAGGCGCTGCAAAATGCCGTGCATGGTGGCGGCACCGAGCAGCAACGTTTCCTGACGGCCGCGCAGATGCAGGATGCGGTCGGTGAAGATGTGGCCGCGCTCGAGGTCGCCGGCCAGTTGCACCTCGTCGATGGCAACAAAGGCGGCGTCGGTTTCACGCGGCATGGCTTCGACGGTGCAGACCGAATATTTGGCGCCCGGCGGCTGGATCTTCTCCTCGCCGGTGATCAGCGCCACTTTGTTGGCACCGACCTTTTCGCAGACGCGCGTGTAGACCTCGCGGGCCAGCAGCCTCAGCGGCAGGCCGNATCGGTCTCGCGCGGCATGGCCTCAACGGTGCAGACCGAATATTTCGCGCCCGCCGGCTGGATCTTTTCCTCGCCGGTGATCAGCGCGACCTTGTGGGCGCCAACCTTTTCGCAGACGCGGGCATAGACCTCGCGCGCCAGCAGCCTGAGCGGGAGGCCGATGATACCACTCTCGTGTGCCACCATGCGCTCGATGGCGAGATGGGTCTTGCCGGTGTTGGTGGGCCCAAGTACGGCAGTCACGTCGCGACCCGAAAGGATCAGTGGCTCAGTGTGTTTCGGCTGGATGTTCATTGATCCGGAAATAAGGCTTCTGGCCTCTGGTTGTCGGGAGCGTGCCTCAACTGGCGCGTATGACAGGGGACACATAGGGATTTCGGGCGAGAAGCGAAAGCGGAATGTTCCGCCGGCGGCTAGAAGGGGTCTTTGTCAAGCTCTCAATCGGCTGCGGATTAACGGATAGAACGAGTCTGGAACGAATCGGCGACGAATCAGTGACTCCTGCAGATTCAGCTTTTGTTCACGGCTATATGTGGGTTTTGCGACCACTGAACGCACCACATGCTGAATCCCGGAACTGGCCCGTTTCATGCTAGGAGGGCTATGACGTTAACCTTTGCCCATGAGCGATCATGAAGGCTTGGCGTTCCTCGCCCAACGGCATGAAATTATTGATCGTTCCTAATCAACGTTAAGGATTGGGCTGGCGATTCAGGTCGCCATCGTTAACTTTCCGGTCAAAGCCAGAACGAATCGGAGACGAATCGGCGATGGCATGATTTTCCTGGTTTGTTCACCCCAATACCTAGTGTTGTAGACAGGTTTTCCACCAATTATCCACAGGCTTGGGAACAGGTTTCGCACACGGCAGCGGCCGGCCGTTAACCTTTGCGTGCCGGATTGGGTCAGCGACCGACGAGGACATCTCGAAAAGATCAGGCTGGCAACGAAAAACGGGCCGGCGTACCGGCCCGTCGATCTATCGCCTACATCGCCGCGTCGTCAGACGAAATACTGGCCGCCATTGGCTGTGATGGTCGAGCCGGTGATGAAGCCGGCATCTTCGGAAGCCAGGAAAACGACGCAGCGCGCGATCTCCTCGGGCTCGCCGAGGCGGCCGACGGGGATTTGCGGGATGATGCGCTCGTTGAGCACCTTCTCGTCGATCGCCTTGACCATCTCGGTGGCGATGTAGCCGGGGCAGATGACATTGACGGTGATGCCCGCGCGCGCCCCCTCTTGAGCCAGAGCTTTGCTGAAACCGATGTCGCCGGCCTTGGCGGCGGAATAGTTGACCTGGCCGGCCTGGCCCTTCTGGCCGTTGATCGAGGAGATGGTGATGACACGGCCGAACTTGCGGTCGCGCATGCCGCTCCACAGCGGATGCGTCATGTTGAAGACGCCCGACAAATTGGTGTCGATGACCTCTTTCCACTGCTCGCGCGTGATCTTGTGGAACATGGCGTCACGGGTGATGCCGGCATTGTTGACCAGCACCGAGACGGGGCCGAGATCGGCCTCGACTTGGCTGATGCCGGCGGCGCAGGCGTCATAGTCGGCGACCGACCATTTGTAGACCGGAATGCCGGTCTCGGCCTTGAATTTCGCCGCCGCTTCGTCATTGCCGGCATAGTTGGCGGCAACCGAATAGCCGGCGTTCTTCAATGCGATCGAGATCGCCGCGCCGATGCCGCGCGATCCGCCTGTGACGATTGCTACCTTGGTCATGAAGTTCCTCCTCCCTAGAGTTTTTCGTGAATGGTCAATAGTGAATGGTGAATGGTCGAAGACGGACGGCTACCCGCCATTCACCATTCGCCACTCACCATTCACTCTTTTTCTCAGATTGCCTCCACGCACATGGCGACGCCCATGCCGCCGCCGATGCAGAGCGTAGCGAGGCCCTTCTTGGCGCCGCGCCGGCGCATTTCGAAGACCAGTGTGTTGAAGATGCGAGCGCCAGATGCGCCAATCGGGTGGCCGATGGCGATCGCACCGCCATTGACGTTGACGATCGAAGGATCCCAGCCCATGTCCTTGTTGACGGCGCAGGCTTGCGCCGCAAAGGCCTCGTTGGCCTCGATCAGGTCGAGATCGCCGACCGACCAGCCGGCCTTTTCCAATGCCTTGCGCGAGGCGGGAATAGGTCCGGTGCCCATTATCTGCGGATCGACGCCGGCGGTTGCCCAGGACACGATACGCGCCAGCGGGGTGATGCCGCGCCTCACCGCTTCCGCTTCGCTCATCAGCACAGCACCTGCGGCGCCGTCATTGATGCCGGAGGCGTTGGCGGCGGTTACCGTGCCGTCCTTGTCGAAAGCCGGCTTCAGCTTGGTCATGGCGTCGATCGTGGCGCCATGACGGATGTACTCGTCCTGGTCGACAATGGTGTCGCCCTTCTTGCCCTTGATGGTGACGGCGACGATCTCGTCCTTGAATTTGCCGGCCTTCTGCGCGGCCTCGGCCTTGTTCTGCGAGGCCAGTGCGAACTGGTCCTGGTCGTCGCGGGTGATCTGGAACTGGCGCGCGACGTTTTCGGCGGTGTTGCCCATGTGATAGCCGTTGAAGGCATCCCACAGCCCGTCCTTGATCATGGTGTCGATCAGCTTGAAGTCGCCCATCTTGACGCCGGCGCGCAGGTGCTGGGCATGTGTCGAAAGCGACATCGATTCCTGGCCGCCCGCGATGATCACCTTGGCGTCGCCGCTGGCGATCTGCTGCATGCCGAGCGCAATGGCGCGCAGCCCCGAGCCGCAAACCTGATTGAGGCCCCAGGCCGTGGTTTCCTTGGGCAGGCCGGCATTGATCGATGCCTGGCGGGCCGGGTTCTGACCCTGCGCCGCGGTCAGCACCTGACCAAGGATGACCTCGTCGACCTCGCCTGGTTCAACACCGGCGCGCGACAGCAATTCCCTGATGACGACGGCACCGAGCTCATGTGCCGGGGTGGCGGCGAAGGCGCCGTTGAAGGAGCCGACCGGTGTGCGTGCGGCGCTGGCGACGACGATGGAATTGGCAGAGGTCATTTTCTTCTCCGGACTTCGAGCTGTCGTATTTTTGGGCGTTGTTGGCGACTTTTCTTGCCCTTTCCATGATCCAAGTCAAACCGGAAATGGGCATGGCGCCCATGCGTCGCAAGCGGGTCGTGCTTCGCCGGGGCGGCAGTTCCCTCATTGCTGCGCAGCATATTTTGGCCGCTATGCAGCATTTAGTGATCCCGCACTGCACAAACTGCTTGGAATTGTGAGGCTTTTGCGCATATCCTCAAAAAAGGCACAATCGTTATCGGCGGCTTACTCAGAGGCCCGCCGGTGTCCCCGGGAGGATGTAGATGGCCGCGAAAGACGATCCGATCATCATCAAGAAATACGCCAATCGCCGCCTCTACAACACCGGCACCAGCACCTATGTGACGCTCGAGGACCTCGCCGAGATGGTCAAGAAGGGCGAGGAGTTCACCGTCCAGGACGCCAAGACCGGTGACGACATCACGCATCCGGTGCTGACCCAGATCATCTTCGAACTGGAGAACAAGGATGGGCAGAACATGCTGCCGATCCCGTTCCTGCGCCAGCTGATCGCCTATTACGGCGACCAGATGCAGATGATCGTGCCGAGCTTCCTCGAACAGTCGATGCTCGCCTTCTCCAAGGAGCAGGAGCGCTTTCGCGAGCAGATGAAGGGTGCTCTCGGCAAGTCGCCGCTGGACATGATGAAAATCACCACGCCAATCAAGGCGCTGGAGGAGCAGACGCGCCGCAATATGGAAATGTTCCAGAATGCGATGCGTCTGTTCACGCCGTTTCCGCCCGCGGGCTCCGCACCAGCCGCTACGCCAGCGTCCGAGCCGGCCAAGAAGGAAACGCCTGACAAGCCCGACGACCTGCAGGAACTGAAGGACCAGATCGCAGCCATGCAGCGCAAGCTCGATACGATGTCTTGAGGCGTTCGGATCGAAAGATCCGATAGCAACGGCACATCGGATCGCTGCCCGTCCCACTTTTCCGAAGACCGGTACCCTTTCGGCCCTATGGCAGCACTCCCACATAACGGCCGCGGGGTCTGATAAGGCCTCCGCTTGTTATCTGTTCGACCGTATGCGCGGCCCAGCCGACGCTGCGTGCGAGTGCGAACAGGCGGAACGGCGCATCGCGGGGCAAGCCAAGGCTGCGCGTCAGCGCGGCCAGGGCAAAGTCAATGTTGGGAAGCGCACCGGTCGCGGCATGGGCCGCGTCGCACAGCGACGACAGTGAGCCATCGACCTCGACAACCGACAGCAGCGCTTCCGCCCGCGGATCGCCGTCGGGATAGAGCTGATGACCGAAGCCCGGCAGCGGCCGATCGTGACTGAGCCAGCGCCGGATCGTCGCATCGGCGCCGTGCAGCGCCGCATCCTCGGCCAGTTGCATCACCGCCTCGCCGGCGCCGCCATGGCGAGGGCCTGACAGTGTCGAGAGCCCCGCGAGCAGGCAAGCGGCCAGCGGCGCGCCGGTCGAGGCCGCGACGCGCGCGGCGAAGGTCGACGCGTTCAGTTCATGATCGGCAAGCAGGACAAGCGCGCGGCGGATCGCTTCCGCGCCGCCGGCACCCACCGACCAGTCGTGCGCCAATCGCCCATGGACCGGACCTGGTCTGGCCGGCGCGCCCAGCGCGCGGGCCAATACGCCGACAGCGTGCGCGGCGTCGGCATGCAGCGACACGGCATTGCGCCCGAGAGATGGGCGCCCCTGGCCGGCAAGCATGGCAAGTTGCGCAAAGGCCGCGGCTCGGCTGTCTTCAAGGGGTGCATCCGGCAACTGCGCTTCGAAAGCCACCGGTCCAGGCAGATCCCATAGCACTGCGGCTGCTTCTTCCAGTGTCGCATTCGCGGAAAGCGCAACGGCGTCCTGGCCACGGTAGACAAGGCGACCGTGCGAGACGGTCGAGATCGCCGTTACGATCGATGGCTCGCCCCAGGCAATGGCGCTTTCGGCGATGGCCGAGGCGCTTCTTCCGCGCGCCCTCCGGGTCGCCAGCGCCGCTATGTCGTCGGCACGATACTGGCTGCGGCGCGGATCGGCGCGGTCGGGCCGCATGCCGATGCGCCCACGGCTGACATAGGCGTACAGCGTCTGCGCCCGCACCTGGAGACGCTCAAGCGCTTCTTCTCGCGACAGCCACTCGGACATATCGAACTCTCATATTGATTCCATTGATCAAGATTGATGACCATGTTGCCCAGCCTTATCTCCGATCCCCAAAAGCTTCAAGGAGACAAGGCTATGGCGAATGGGCTCGATGATGTTGTGGCGGCGGAAACTGTGCTCTCCGATGTGGATGGTCTTGGCGGTCGTCTGACGGTCCGGGGTCATTCGCTGCCGGAACTGGCCGGCCGCTGGAGCTATGCCCAGGTGGTTCGGCTGCTGCTGGATGGCTTTTTCGACAAGCTTCCCGATGATGCGGAGCTGACGCGGGCTCTGGGTCAGGCGCGTGCGGACGTGTTCGAGCGGCTTTCGCCATCGCTGCCCTTGCTGGCATCGCTCGATGTCTACAGCGCCATGCGCGCCGGCATGGCGCTGCTGCCGGACGGCGACACGCTGGCAGATGCCTTGCTGCTGATCGCGGCGCCGGCGGTGCTGACGCCGGCCTTACTGCGCCTGCAGCGCGGCGAGGAGGCGATCTCCCCGGACAGCCGGGGCGATCACGCCGCCGACATGTTGCGGATGCTGAGTGGCAGCGTCGCCTCGCCAGGGCTGGTGAAGGCGCTCGACACCTATCTGGTGACGGTCTGCGATCACGGTCTCAATGCATCGACCTTTGCGACACGCGTGGTCGCGTCCACGCAGGCCGCGCTGACTTCGTCGGTGCTGGCCGGGCTTGGCGCGCTCAAGGGGCCGCTGCATGGCGGCGCGCCTGGCCCTGTCATCGAGATGCTGGATGCAATCCAGGCGCATGGCGATGCGGCCGGCTGGCTGCGCGACGCAGTCGCGCATGGCGATCGCATCATGGGCTTCGGACATCGCATCTACCGCGTGCGCGATCCCCGTGCCGATGTGCTGAAAGCGGTGGTGCGGCAACTCGGCGGCGAGGGCGAAGCCGGCCGCCGGCTGGCCTTCGCGGAGACGGTGGAGCAAGCGGCGCTCGACGTGCTGCGGGTTGCCAAGCCGTCGCGCTCGCTGCAGACCAATGTCGAGTTCTACACCGCGCTGCTGCTGGAAGCGGCGGGCTTTCCCAGCCAAGCCTTCAGCAATGTCTTTGCTGCCGGGCGTGTTTCCGGCTGGATTGCGCATGCGCGCGAGCAGCAGAAAACCGGTCGGCTGATGCGCCCGCAGTCGTGTTATGTCGGGCCGGTACCGGACCTGGTTGCCTGAGGCTTCTTTCGCTTGCGGGGAAGGGCGGGGCGATTTGGCTTACGTCCTGCTGCGGCGGCTCATGACAAAAATGTCATCTCGCCGGACAAATCTGGCCGCTGTTATTGCGTCACATTGGGCATATATGCTGCACTGCAACATAGACCTACTCTTGCCGCAACCAGAGGATTCCGCCCTTGGCCACCAGGAAAACCGCAGTCATCACCGGCTCCACATCCGGCATTGGCCTGGCCATAGCCCAGGCGCTGGCGGGCGAAGGCCATAATGTCGTCGTCAATTCCTTCTCCGACACGGAAGCCGACCACGCCATCGCCGATGCCATCGCCAAACAACACGGCGTGAAGAGCGCCTACGTCAAGGCCGACATGTCGAAGGCGGCGGAATGTAGGGCACTTGTCGCCAAAGCTGCCGAGGCATTCGGGTCGGTCGATATTCTGATCAACAATGCCGGCATCCAACATGTGGCGCCGGTGGAGGAATTCCCGATCGAGAAATGGGATGCCATCATCGCCATCAACCTGTCTTCGGCGTTCCACACCGTCGCCGCCGCCATTCCGCTGATGAAAAAAGCCGGCGGCGGCAGGATCGTCAACATCGCCTCAGCGCATGGGCTGGTCGCATCGCCATTCAAATCGGCCTATGTCGCGGCCAAGCACGGCATCATGGGGCTGACCAAGACGGTCGCGCTCGAGCTGGCGCGCGACAAGGTCACCTGCAACGCCATCTGCCCCGGCTATGTGCTTACGCCCCTGGTCGAAGCGCAAATCCCCGACCAGATGAAAGCCCACGCCATGGACCGCGAGACCGTCATTCGCGAGGTCATGCTGGACAAGCAGCCGACCAAGGAATTCGTCACCGTCGAGCAGATCGCGGCAGCGGCGCTGTTCCTGTGTTCGGACGCTGCGGCGCAGGTCAACGGCACGCATCTCTCGGTCGACGGCGGCTGGACCGCCGCGTGAGGCCAGAATTTTCTCATCCCCCAACGCGGGACAGATCAAGGACGACGCCATGACCAAAAACGGCAAGGCGGAGGAGACGAAGAAGATCAACATAGCGCTCCAGGGCGGCGGCTCGCACGGAGCCTTTTCCTGGGGTGTGCTCGACCGGCTGCTGGAGGACGGCAGGCTGGAGATATCAGCGGTGTCAGGCACCAGTGCCGGCGCCATGAACGCGGTGGCGCTGGCCGACGGTTTTGTCCGCGGCGGGGTTGAGGGCGCAAGACAGAAGCTCGACGATTTCTGGCGTGCGGTGGCGGCCAAAGGCCGGTTCAGCCCGGTGCAGCGCATGCCGTGGGATGTCGCCTGGGGCAATTGGTCGATCGAGAACACGCCGGGCTATGTCTTTTTCGACACCATGTCGCGGGTGTTCTCGCCCTATGCCGCCAACCCGCTGGGCCTCAATCCGCTGCGTGACGTGGTTGCCAAGGAGATCGATTTTAAGAATGTCCGCGCCTGCAAGTCGATGGAACTGTTCATTTCGGCGACCAATGTCGAAACCGGACAGTTGCGCGTCTTTTCCGACGGCGAGATCGACCTCGACACGGTGATGGCTTCGGCCTGCCTGCCGCAGCTGTTCCGCGCCGTCGAAATCAAGGGCGTCCCCTATTGGGACGGCGGCTATGGCGGCAATCCGGCGCTTTATCCGTTCTTCAAGACGGCGGCGACCGAGGACGTGCTGATGGTGCAGATCAATCCGGTGGTGCGGGAGGGAACACCAAGGAGCGCCAATGAGATCCAGAACCGCATCGACGAGATCACCTTCAATGCGGGGCTGCTGCGCGAATTCCGCTCGATCGCCTTCGTCAAGGAGCTGATCGCCGCCGGCCGTCTGCCGCATGGCGAATACCGCGACATCCGCATGCACCGCATCGATGCCGACGAGGCGTTCAAGGACCTGTCGGCATCGTCGAAGGTCAATGCCGAATGGGCGTTCCTGACCTATCTGCGCGATCTCGGCCGCACCGCCGCGACCGACTGGCTGGAAGAGAATTATGACGCTGTCGGCAAGCACCCGACGCTCGATCTCTCAGGCGAACTCGATGACGGTTTCAAGCCGATGCGCGGTCCTGCACCAGGCCGGCGGGTCAAGGAATTCCTCGCCGCGCGGAAGAACCCAGAGGTGGTTCGCCGTCGGGCCTGAACTCAACCTCGACACAACTCGACTTCATCCCGGCTTTAGGGTAGGTCGATCGTCCTGATCAGGGCCGCGGGTGCCCGGAGCTGCCCTGGCGCCTTCACGTGGCCTTTGCATGAAAAGTTCCCTATCATGCTGACGCCTACTGCCATGCTTGCCTTCACAGCACCGTTCGCGATCGCGCAAGAGAGCCCGACGCCAGCGCCGGCGACGGTCGATGCGGCTACAGAACCGTCCGAATGAGGCAAGATCTACGCCGTGTTTTCGCGTCCGCGCTGCGCCGACCGCCGTGTCGTGGACGACCGGCCGCGCTGGTCCGGTGCGCATTATGGTGGCACGCGCGTTCACGCCTTCAACGTCCAGAGCGGTGTCGATGGGTCTGGTTTCGGCAATCCGGGCTTGTGTTGCACGACACGCCATTTGTCCAGCTATTCCAATATTTTGCATGGGCAACCCGGGACCGACGGCTGGCATCTGGCATCGACCAAGATGGCCCGGTTCGGAAGGTCCTCGCCGGAATTCTGCACCCGGATCAAGGATCCAGCCGCCAGCAATGGCGGGCATAGCCTGCAGGATGTGGCGCTGTATGCGCGCGACGACAAATTGGCTGCCTGGGGCTGGGCCCGGTGGAGATCGCGAGTCAGCGCCAGGCTCGGCGGAAGACACATACGAGACGATCGAAAATGGATAGCGACGCGCGCATCTTGTCCGGTGGCGCAATGATCTTGCAACTTTCGGACTATATTGCGGTACAACTTTGATGTAGAAGCGCGCTTCGCCGATCACGGCAAATTGAACACGGCTTGGCGCGCACCCATATCGGCGACGCGCCCGCGTTATGAGGACGCCGGCCGAACCCGCAGTGGAAAACAACGACGATGCCAAGAATCAGGTTTCACAAGCTTGCAGCCATTGTTGTGCTCATTGGTTTCGCGGCCTGGATGGCGACAGGCGAGTTTTCGTCCGTCGGCAGCGTGGCCGCCAACAATGCAAAGGCAGCCGGAGTCGAGCAGGCCAAGGCGCCGGACGCCAACAAGCCCAAAGCGGCGGAAGCCGAGCCGAAGGCGCCGCTGCGCACCGTGGCGGTGGTGACGCCGCCGCGCAAGACCTATGCACGCGCTATACGTGTTTCCGGGCTGACCGAAGCCGACAAGCGGGCGGTGCTGGCGACGCGCGTCGCCGGCGTGATCGACAAGCTGCCGGTCAAGCAAGGCCAGCACGTCAAGACCGGCGATCTGGTGATGATGCTTGCGGCGGAAGAAAAGATCTCGATGGTCGACAACGCCAGGCAATTGGTTGTGCAGCGTCAGGCCGAGTTGGAAGCGTCGCTGCAACTGATGAAGTCAGGCAATTTGCCGAAGCTGCAGCTCGACACCGCGCGCTCCAATCTGACCCTGGCGCAATCGCAGCTGGATACCGCGCAGGCCGAGCTTGACCGCAACGAAGTCAAGGCGCCGTTTGACGGCGTTATCGACAGGGTGCCGGTGGAGCTTGGCAGTTCCATCATGCAGGGCGGCGAGGTGGCAACCATCCTCAAGCTTGACCCGGTGATTGCCCGCGGCGAAGTCAGCGAGCGCGACCTGGGCTATCTCAAGCTCGGCGACAAGGCCAATATACGACTGGTCAGCGGCCAGACCGTCGAAGGCACCGTGCGCTATATCAGCCGCGACGCATCATCGGCGACCCGGACCTTCCGCGTCGAGGTGGCGATCCCCAATGGCGACGGCTCCGTGCCGGCTGGCATGACGGCGGAAATCGCGCTCAACGCACAACCGACCGACGCGGTGCTGCTGCCGCGCTCGGTGGTGACGCTCGGGGACAAGGGCGACCTCGGCATCCGTGCCGTCGCCAAGGACAACAAGGTGGCGTTCTTCCCGATCGACCTTGTCGACGACACGCCGACCGGCCTCGTGCTCGGCGGCATTCCGGCCGATGCGCGCATCATAGTCGCCGGCCAGGAACTGGTGAAGGAAGGCGATCTGGTCAATCCGGTCGAGGCCGACCAAGCGACCATCAAGAAGCTGCTGGGCGAGGCGACCGCCGGCACCCAGTAGTATAGCGATGGACTAGCCCTGGATGGGGACAATCGGCTGCGACGCAGCTCCTGAAATTCAAAAACAGGCGTTAGCCATGGATATCGTCAGACTCGCAATCAACAATGCCCGGCTGACCATCTCGGTCCTGGTCTTCCTCATCCTTGCCGGGGCGGTCGCCTATCAGTCGACGCCGAAGGAGGCGGAGCCTGACGTTCCGATTCCGATGATGTATATCAGCCTGGTCTATCAGGGCATTTCGCCTGAGGATTCGGAACGGCTTTTGTTGCGGCCGATGGAAAGCAAGCTGAAAAGCTTGAAGGGCCTCAAGGAAATGCGTTCGGCGGCCTTCCAGGGCGGCGGCTACGTGCTGGTCGAATTCCAGCCGCAGACCAATCTGGCCACCGCGCTTCAGGATACGCGCAGCAAGGTGCAGGACGCCAAGGCCGACCTGCCACAGGCCGCCGAGGAACCGACAGTCAACGAAGTCAACATTTCCGAGTTTCCGGTGCTCGTCGTCACGCTGTCGGGCGAATTGCCCGAACGCGTGCTGACCGCCGCAGCACGCGAACTGCGCGACCGCATCGAAGAAGTACCCGGCGTTCTCGAAGGTTCGCTGCAAGGTGCGCGCGACGACCTCGTCGAGGTCGTCATCGACCCGATGAAGCTGTCTTCCTATGGGCTGCAGCTCGATCAGCTAATCGGTGCGGTCGGCAGCTCCAACAGTCTGGTCGCCGCCGGCAACATCGAAGGCTCGGAAGGCAAGTACGCCGTCAAGGTGCCTTCGCTGATCGAGACGCCGGAGGATGTGGCGGCGCTGCCGGTGGTCGCCGGCCCCAACGCCGTGGTGCAGGCCAAGGACATCGCCACGATCCGCTCGACCTTCAAGGATGCCGAAACGGTGACCCGCCTCAACGGCAAGCCGGCCATCGCCATCGAAGTCAAGAAGCGCATCGGCTCCAACCTTATCGACACCATCGCCAAGGTGCGGACGGTGTCCGACGAGTTCGTCAAATCCATGCCTGCGGGCATGAACGTCACCTACACGCAGGACAAGTCGGTCTTCGTCAACCAGCTGCTGGGCGATCTGCAGAACCACGTCATGATCGCCGTTATCCTGGTGTTCATCGTCATTCTCTATGCGCTGTCCGGCCGTGCCTCGCTGCTCATTGGCCTGGCCATTCCGTCGTCCTTCCTGATCGGCATCCTGCTGCTAGCGATGATGGGCTACACGATCAACATGATCGTGCTGTTCAGCCTCATCCTGGCCGTCGGCATGCTGGTCGACGACGCCATCATCGTCACCGAGTTCGCCGAGCGACGGATGAGCGAAGGCATGCCGAAGGAGGAAGCCTTCGCGCTTGCCGCCAAGCGCATGGCCGGCCCGGTCATCGCCGCGACGATGACGCGTATCGCCGCCTTCTCGCCGCTGCTGTTCTGGCCGGGCATCATCGGCGACTTCATGAAGTACATGCCGATCACCCTGATCGTCACGCTGTCGGCCTCGATGCTCTACGCGCTGGTGTTCGCGCCGACGCTGGGGGCGATCTTCGCCAAGGCGCCGCCGCATCACGAGGATGACAATCGCGACGGCTGGTACATGGCGATCGTCAAGCAGGCGGTGCGTTTCCCCGTCACCGTGCTGGTGCTGACCGTCGCGCTGCTGTTCGGCGTCGGTTTTGCTTATTCGAAATACGGCGCCGGCGTCGAGTTCTTCCCGAATGTCGAGCCCGACTATGGCCTGCTCTACGTGCATGCGCGCGGCAATCTCTCGCTGGCCGAAATGGATACGGCGACCAAGGTCGCGGAAAACAGGCTGCTCGGCTGGCCCGGCGTCAAGTCGGTCTATACCCGCGTCGGCAAGACGCAAGGCGGCGGCCAGGATGTACCTGAAGACGTCGTCGGCGTCATTCAGTACGAATTCATCGACTGGCGCGAGCGCAAGTCGGCGAACCATATCCTGGATGATTTGCGCGGCGTCATGGCCGGCATTCCCGGCGTCGATGTCGAGGTGCGCGTGCCGGAGGCCGGCCCTCCGACCGGCAAGCCGATCCAGATCAGGCTTTCGGCCGTCGACCCCAAGGGGCTCGACGACAAGGCCCGTGCGGTCGCGGCGCGCATTGGCAAGGTGCCGGGCGTCATAGACATTTCCGATGGCCTGCCGCCGCCCGGCGTCGACTGGGCGCTCGAGGTCGACCGTGCCAAGGCGGCGCAGTACGGCATCAGCCCGACCTCGGTCGGCACCGTGGTGCAACTGGTGACCAACGGACTTAAACTCTCGGAATACCGTCCTGCCGGCGCCGATGACGCCGTCGACATCCGGCTTCGCCTGCCCGAGGACCGGCGCACGCTGTCGACGCTCGACGAACTGCGCGTGCAGACCTCGCAAGGCTCGGTGCCGATCTCGAACTTTGTCGTGCGCAAGCCTGAACCGACGGTCGGTATCCTCAACCGCATCGACGGCGCCCGTACGGTGGTCGTCCAGGCCAACGTCGCCGCCGGCGCCCAGGTCGCGGCCGTGCAGGAGCAGGTCACCAAGGCCGTCTCAGATATGGATCTGGGCAGCGGCATCCGCTGGAAGCTGGCTGGCTCGAACGAGGACAGTGCCGAAGCCAGCGCCTTCCTCAGCAAGGCCTTCGGAGCGGCGATCTTCCTGATCTTCCTGGTGCTTTTGGCGCAGTTCAACAAGTTCACCAGCGTCTGGCTGGTGCTGTCCTGCGTGGTCATGGCCACGATCGGCGTGTTCCTTGGGCTGCTGATAACAGGCGAGACGTTCGGCATCGTCATGTCGGGCATCGGCGTCATCGCGCTGGCCGGCGTGGTGGTGAACAACAACATCGTGCTGATCGACACCTATGACCGGCTGCGCGAAGAGGGCTGGGACAAGGTCGAGGCGGTGCTGCAGACCTGCCGCGAACGCGCCCGTCCGGTGGTGCTGACGGCGGTGTCGGCCATTCTCGGCGTGCTGCCGATCGCCTTCGGCCTTGGCCTCGAAATCTTCCATCACGAGACCACGATCAACGCGCCGTCGACGCAATGGTGGATTTCATTGTCGTCAGCGATCGTCTTCGGCCTGTCCTTCGCCACAGTACTGACGCTGGTGGTGACACCGTCGATGCTGATGGTTTTCACCCGCGCCAAAGTCAGGCCTGGCGCGCGGCGCGGCTGGTTCAACCGGCTGTTCTGGCGCGGCAAGGGCGAGATCTCGTCGGCCGATGCGCCAGGACAGGACGATGCCGGAGCCGAGCCGGAGATCGCCTTTCCAAAAGCCGCCGAATAGACCCCGTTGCCGATTTGAACGGCAAAGGCCGCCCGGAACAACCGGGCGGCCTTTTGCATTGTTGTCTCCAAGAGCAACGTGAAGCGTTGTCTCCCAGACAAATGCGAAGCATCGCCCCGGAAGCAACGTAAAGTGATGTCCCGGGTGCAACGCAAAGCGTTGTCACCGGAGCAATGCTGGACGGAGAGTTTGCCATGCCGATCACCACCATTATCATCATCGTCCTGGTTCTCGTCCTCATTGGCGCCGTGCCAGCCTGGCCGCATTCGCGTTCCTGGGGTTATGGGCCGTCGGGCATTGTCGGGGTGGTGCTGGTGGTGCTTCTGGTGCTGGTGTTGATGGGAAGGGTTTAGCCCGTCCTTCCCGGAGAGACCTCTCGATGTAAAGAGATCGGGCAGGCAGCCATGGCTGCCCGCCGGGCCTGTCAGGCAGCTTTCGCAGCGCCGTTCACGGTGGCGATGCCGATATCCTCAAGAGCTTCAGTGACCGCCTGATCCAGCGGCGTGTGGGGGATCGCACCGATGATGCCTTCCAGCCGCGTCGAAACCAGTTGATGCGGCTCGAAGCGCAGATAAGACATCGACACGATCTCGCGCCACATCGCCACGAACGGGCTGCCGGCGCGCAGCACCCACCACGGCATCGAGGTCATCTTGAGCGGGCGACCGAGCGCCTTCTCTGCCGCGGCCTTGAGTTGCCGGTCGGTGATTGCATGGCCGGGAAGGTTCAGGGCTTCATAGGTGCCGAGCTTGTCGAGGTTCTGCGCCAGGCCGACGAAGGCCTTGGCGAAGTCCGGCAGGTAGGCCCATTCATGCACGAGATCGACTGGACCAGGCGCGGTGTAGATGCCCTTGGTCATCTTGGCGGCGACGACCAGGTCGAACCATGAACCGCTGCCGGTGCCGCCGAAGAAGTCGCCGGCGCGCAAGAGAATGGTACGCACCCGGCCGGCGTCGGCCTCGCAGCGAAACAGATCCTCCATCGCGGTGCGAATACGGCCCTTTTCGGTCGTCGGGTGGAAGGGCGTGTCCTCGGTGATCACCGCCGGCATTGGCGAGCCGTAATTGTAGACGGTGCCGGGGAAGAGGTGCAGCGTGTCATTCGCATGGCAAGCGGCCATGACGTTCTCGGCCATCGGCAGGCACTTGCCCCAATCGGTGTAGATCGGGTTGAGGCCGTTGAAGATAATGTCGACGCCTTCCGTGGCGCGGATCAAGCCCTCGCGGTCGAGCGCGTCGCCGGCGACCGCCGTGGCGCCGTTGAGTTCGGCCGGCACCTTGCCGCTGCGGGTGATTGCGCGGACATCATAGCCGGCATCGATGAAGGCCTTGGCGACCACGCGGCCGAGCCGGCCATTGGCACCGAGAATTGCGATCTTGGTCATTTCTGGTCTCCGTGTTTGCGTTTGCAGCCTGAATATGATCGCTCCGCAAGTGAATTGAAATTGACAACGATTGGCGGGCTGATATTCAAAAATGAATGGTCGAATTCGATTGGAACCTGATCAAGAGCTTCGTCACCGTGGCGGAAACCGGCAGCTTGTCGGCTGCCGCGCGAAAACTGTCGGCGAGCCAGCCGACACTTGGCCGCCACGTCGCCGAACTGGAGCAGGCGCTGGGTGTCACGCTGTTCCGGCGCGGGCGGCGCGGTTATGAACTGACGGAAGCCGGCAGCACGCTGTTTGAACGCGGCAAGGCAGTCAACGAGCAGGCAAGCGCTTTTTCACTGCTGGCGCTGGGATCGGTCGAGGCAATCGAGGGCACCGTGCGTATCGCCGCCAGCGAAGTTGTCGCCGCCTATGTGCTGCCGGAGATGACGGCGCGGCTAGGGATCGAGGAGCCGGGCATCGAGGTTGAGATCGTCGCCTCCAATCAGGTCGAGAACCTGCTGCGCCGCGACGCCGATATTGCTATCCGCATGGTCAAGCCGGCGCAGAATGAACTGGTGGCGCGCAAGGTGTGCGATATTCCGCTCTGCGCCTGCGCGGCAAAATCCTATCTCGACCGTCGTGGCCGCCCGCAGGAGCCATCCGGCCTTGCCGATCACGATCTGGTCGGCTTCGATCGCAGCGACGAGATCATCAGGGGCTTCACCCAGTATGGCATCCCTGTTACGCGGAGCAGTTTCCGCTTCAGGGCCGACAACCAGATCGTCTTTTGGGAGGCGGTGCGGGCGGGAAACGGCATCGGCTTTGGCCAGGAGCCTCTGGTCGATCGCGATCCGCTGGTCGAGAAGCTGCTGCCGGGCCTGCCCTTGCCAGATCTGCCGGTGTGGCTGGCCATGCATCGCGACGTGCGCACCAGCGTGCGTATCCGCCGCGTGGCAGATTTCCTCTACGAAGAGCTGAAACTTTATTCGGCCGGTGCGGCCGCAAACTCGGCACGGTGAGCAAGGCCGGCCATCAGCAGCACGACGATCAGCAAACCCGACATGGCGACGAAGATCGGACCGAAGCTCGAATGCTCGGCAACGAAGCCGATCGCCGACGGCGCCACCAATATGCCGGAATAACCCATGGTGGTGACGACGCTCATGCCGGTGCCCGACGACATGCCTTCCTGGTTGCCGCCGGCAGAAAAGATGATCGGCACCATGTTGGCGATGCCGAAGCCGCATAGCGCAAAGGCGGCGATTGCAAGCCAGGGCGAGGGCGACAGTCCGGCGATCAGCATGCCGGCAGCCGCGACAACCGCCGAGCCGCGTAGCGTCGTGACCGCGCCGAAGCGGTTGCGTACGCCGTCGCCGAAGAACCGCATGATCGCCATGACGCCGGAAAAGGCAGCATAGGCGAGACCGGCGACGGCAAGGTCTGCGCCGAGTTCCTGCCTGAGATACAGCGCCGCCCAGTCAAGCACCGCACCTTCGGAAACCATCGTCAGCAGCGCCATCAGGCCGACGAGGTAGACCAGCGGGTTGGCCGGCAGCGTGAATTTGCGATGCTCGGCCGCCTGCGGCCTGTTCTCGCCGATCAGATAGCCAACCGCCACGGCGATCACCGCGAAAGCGAGCACAGTCACCACCGCCGCGTGGGCGAGATGGCCGTAGGTCTGGATGACGAAGCCGCCGAGGCCGCCGCCTGCGAAACCGCCGAGGCTCCAGAACCCATGCGACGACGACATGATGGCGCGGGAGAGCCGCCGTTCGACCACCACGGCATTGGCGTTCATGGCGACGTCCATGCCGCCGATCGAGCCACCGAAGATGAACATGGCGATGGCTGCAAGCGGCACATTGGGCGCCAGCGCCACGACCAGCAGTCCGAGGCTGCCGCACAGGCCGAACCAGCGCAGCACCGTTCGCGAACCATGTCTGGAGATCAAATGGCCGCACCAGGTCATGGCGGCGACGGCGCCGGCGCCGAACAGCAGGATCAACAAGCCGAGCGTGAATTTCGAGATGTCGAGCCGGGTCAGGAACACCGGAATCTGAGGCGCCCAGCTGCCGGTCAGAAAGCCGTTGGCGAGGAAAATGGCCGCAACGGCCCATCGTCCGCGAATGGCAGTCTGCATGGCTGTTGACGCGTTCATAAGGCGTATCCGGTCAGAAAATGGCTTCGCGCGGCAAATTAGATCGATTCAATTTCCAGTCAAGCGCTCTATTTCGAAAGCGTTTGGGCCAAGCGGGCTTAGTGGTCCTTGGGGCGCCTTGCCTCGAATTCGGCCTTCTTGGCGTCGGAGGCCTCGGTCTGATTGAGTGCCTGCCATTGCGCATAGGGCATGCCATAGACGATCTCGCGCGACTGGTCCTTGCTGAGGTCGACGCCCTCGGCATTGGCCGCGTCTCGATACCAGTTCGACAGGCAGTTGCGGCAGAAGCCGGCGAGGTTCATCAGATCGATGTTCTGCACGTCGCTGCGTTCGCGCAGATGTTGGACCAGCCGGCGAAAGGCGGCGGCCTCGAAGTCGCGCTTCTGCTCGTCGCTGAGTTCGGTCATCGAAACCTCCGTCATAGCGGCCCGGTGCGCGAGCCGAACATCTTCACGACATGTATATCGGGACGGCGATTGATCGCGTCAACGATCAGCGCCAACCGTTCGGCCCAGTCGAGCGCGCCCTTCTGGTCTGCTATCAGATCCTGGCGGATTTCGATCAATGCATGAGCGAAGCCGTTGATGATGGCGTGCTTGTACATGGTGTCGCCGCGCAGCGCGCCGTCATAGGGTTCGTTATCGCCGACGACGAGGTCTTTGTCCTCGGCCAGCATGTCTATCAGCGGGCGTGCCACCCGATCGTCGAGGTCCCACAGGATGCCAACATGCCAGGGACGCTGGACCCCTTGCATGGCCGGCGTGAAGGAATGCACCGACAAGATGAAGGGCGCCTGCGTGGAGGCCCGCGCGACCGAGGCAATCACGGCGCCGACGGCATCGTGATAGGGCCGGTAGAAGCCATCGAGCCGCCTTTCGCGCTCCTCGGGAGCGATGGGGTAATTCCCGGGCACCACAGTGCCGTCATAGAGTTGGCGAATAAGCGTCGGATCGTCCTCGCCGCGGTTGGGATCGATCAGCAGCCGCGAAAAATTGGCGAGCACCGCCGGCACGTCGAGCAAAGCGGCCAGTTCGCGCGTTACCGTTTCGACGCCGATGTCATAGGCGATGTGGCGGTCGAACTCCGCCGCCGGCAGGCCGAGCCTGCCATAATCGTCGGGCAGGTCGCGGCGGGCATGGTCGCACAAGAGCACGACGCCTCGCTTGCGGTCGCCTTCGACAATATCGCAAGGCGCGAAAACTGTGGATCGGGTCATTGTCGGGAAATGGTCTGTTCGCTGGCTTCCGGGGAGGGTGCTATCGTCATTCCACGAAGACGACGCTTGCGCAATGCCGTTGTTTGGCCAAGGTTTCCCTGGAAATCTGGCAGAGGCCGGCGAATTGTGCGCCGGAGCCTTCTAAATCGATTGGAATTGGACAAAACGGTGCGTTGACATGCGCCCGGACTTTTCCGAAAAGGGGCGCAGAGAGATGCTGATGTGGTTCTTGAGGGGTTTTCGGATGAGTTCCGCTGGCAGGCAGCGCATGTGCTCTGCCTTTGCCACGCCGCTCTTGATCCTTGCCATCGGCTTGTCGGCGATGGTCGTGGCCTCGCCGGCGCGCGCCGATTTTCGCGTCTGCAACGCCACGCAGAATCTGGTCGGCGTCGGTATCGGCTATCGCGCCAAGGCCGGCTGGATCACCGAAGGTTGGTGGCACATCGAGGGATCGAGCTGCAAGACGCTGATCGAAGGGCCGCTGTCATCAAGGTTTTACTATCTTTATGCAGAAGACGCCGAGCGCGGCGGACGCTGGGACGGCCCGATCAACATGTGCGTGGCTGAAAAAGAGTTCAAGATCGCCGGCGTAACCGACTGCGTCGCACGGGGCTTTCAGCGCGCCGGATTCCAGGAATATGACACGGGCGAACAGGGAAACTGGATGGTCCAGCTGACCGATGAGTCCACAACGGGAGGCGCTCCAGCCGCCCCGGGAACAAACAGTCAATGAGACGTAGCCGCAAGGTCAAGATCCTAGCCACCATCGGTCCGGCCTCCTCGTCGGAGGAGATGCTGAAGAAACTGTTCGAAGCTGGCGCCGATGTGTTCCGCATCAATATGAGCCATACCGATCACGAGTTGATGCGCACTCTGGTCGGACGCATCCGCACTGTCGAGGAAGCGGTCGGCCGGCCGATCGGCATCCTGGCCGATCTGCAAGGGCCAAAATTGCGCGTCGGCAAGTTCGCCAATGGCAAGGAAGTGCTGACCGTCGGCCAGACCTTCACGCTCGACGACAATCCCGAACCCGGCACCTCGACCAGGGTCTATCTACCGCATCCCGAAATCCTGACCTCCGTCGAGGCCGGACATCGCCTGCTGATCGATGACGGCAAGCTCGAATTGAAGGCGGTGAGAAGCGACGGCAAGTCGATCGTCTGCACCGTCGTCGCCGGCACCACGATCTCCGACAAGAAGGGCGTCAGCCTGCCCGATACCGACCTGCCGGTCGGCGCGCTGACCGAGAAGGACCGCAAGGACCTCGATGCCGTGCTGGCCACGGGCGTCGATTGGGTCGCGCTGTCCTTCGTCCAGCGGCCCGAGGATCTTGCCGAGGCGCGCAAGATCGCGCGCGGCCGGGCACTGATCATGGCCAAGATCGAAAAGCCGCAGGCCGTCGCCCGGCTGGCCGAGATCATCGAACTGTCCGACGCGCTGATGGTCGCCCGCGGCGATCTCGGCGTCGAGATGCCGCTCGAGGCGGTACCCGGCATCCAGAAGCAGATCACGCGCGCGGCCCGCCGCGCCGGCAAGCCGGTGGTGGTTGCAACGCAAATGCTGGAATCGATGATCACAGCACCGGTGCCTACCCGCGCCGAGGTGTCGGATGTTTCGACCGCAGTCTTCGAAGGCGCCGATGCCGTCATGCTGTCGGCGGAATCGGCGGCGGGCGCGTATCCCGTCGAAGCCGTGGCGATGATGAACCGTATCGCCACCAAGGTCGAAACCGATCCGACCTATGCCGGCATCATCAACGCACAGCGTTCCGAGCCGGAAGCGACCGGCGCCGACGCCATTTCGCTGGCCGCCCGCGAGATCGCCGAGACGCTGAAACTTTCGGCGATCATCACCTATACGGCGTCCGGCACCACGGGCCTGCGCGCCGCCCGCGAGCGTCCGCAAGTGCCGATCGTCGCGTTGTCGCCGATCGTCAACACGGCGCGCCGGCTGTCGCTGCTATGGGGCACGCATTGCGTCGTCTCACCCGACGCAATCGATCTTGACGACATGGTCGACCGCGCCTGCCGCATCGCCTTCGAGGAGGGCTTCGGCAAGCCCGGCGACCGCGTCATCATCACCGCCGGCGTGCCGCTGAGGACGCCGGGCTCGACCAATATGCTGCGCATCGCCTATCTGGGATCGGAAGCGGCCGGCCGGTAAGCCGCTTCAACGGCGGTCGCCCCGGACCCGGCTAATCGCCGTCCGTTGGTGTGGTGCAGCAAACCATTCCGCAACGCTTCGGATCATGGCCGGGACATGGTCTGGGTCGTCGACGAGTTCAGCCAACTCGGACAGACGATGGACGCCGGTCAGGATGGAGATACGTTGGCGGTCCAGCACGCGTCCGGTCGCGATTTCATACGCGGCGACTATTCGCCCTGTAAGGTCCGGCGCGATAAAATTCGAGTAGATGAACTCCTGGTGCAACGCACCTATGCCTGAATCGGCAAAGTAGTCGACCGTGAACTATCCGCAAGCCGTTGATCTGGCATGTTGATTGAGGCGGATAGCGGCTTTTGGATTGCAGGATTAGCGGTTTATGGGGGCTGTTTTCCTGCAATTCGTTTTGCGATTCCCTTGTGCTGCGGAGCGTGATTNGATTGAACTAAACCGCTGCCGCGGTAGCTGATGCGCGGGTCTGGCCTGAGGAGGTCCCTGTCTGAGAAGATTTGGTGTCGAGCCAACCTTCCACACAGGAGAACCCCAGATGGCCCAGATAAGCCCTCTGCGTCAGCGGATGATTGAAGATCTGACGATCCGCAATTTGTCACCGGAGACCCAGCGATCCTACGTGCATCACGTGGCGAAGTTCAGTCGATTTTTTGGACGATCACCCGATCACCTGGGATACGAAGAGGTGCGCGCCTATCAGGCCCACTTGGTGGGCCGAAGGGTCTCGTGGGG
>NZ_AYWO01000050.1 GCF_000502955.1 Mesorhizobium sp. LNHC252B00
GTCGATGTCGAGCTGATCGTGCCGATCGCCATGGAAGAGAAGCTGCGCTTCGCCATCCGTGAAGGCGGCCGCACCGTCGGTGCCGGCATCGTCGTCACCATCAAGGAATAACCGACGCCGGCCTGCGCCGGTGAGGTTCGAAAAAGAAAGGGCGGTCCTTGGGGCCGCCCTTTCTTTTTGCCCCCGGAGATCGGTGCCCCGCGATGTCGTGCAGACCCTGTTGCAAGCATTTGGACCTCGTTTAGTATGGATTGCATCAAGGGGCTTTTTCCAGATGGTTCCAGGGCGCCTTTTCCATCGTCGGGCATTGTGGCTGCGGCTGATCTGCCTGCTGGCGTTGCTTGTCACGGGACGTGCCTTTGCGACGGATACCGCCCCGGATCTCGGTCCGACGATGCAGTTTGGCATTGTTCGCAGCAATGCACCGGGGTGCGAGCCGATCTGCCCGGAATGGATCTCGGCCGAAGGCTCGATAGAAGCCGGAACGCCGGCCCTGTTCAAACGCATGCTGAAGACGCTTGGCGGGCGAAGCCTGCCGATCGTCGTGGATTCTCCCGGCGGCAATGTCGAGGCGGCGCTGGCGCTTGGCCGGCTGATCCGCAAGAACATGCTTGATATCGCGATAGGCAAGACGGTGTTCTCCGGTTGCCGCCCCGACGCGGACGGTTGCCATGACCGTAACAAGAATGGCGCCCCTTACCTCGGCGATATCGTTGACTACGGCGCCATGTGCAACTCCGCCTGCCCATTGATGTTTGCCGGCGGTGTCCGGCGTGTGGTTGGCGAATGGGCCTTTCTCGGCGTCCACCAGATCACCACGACCTACATCCGCACGAAATTGCAATACAGGACCACCTACCGCATCGTGGCGGGCAAGAAGAAGGTGCTCAACACAAGGATCGTCAGTCGCAAGGACGCCGGCAGCTACAAGACCTACGAGATGAGCAAGGCGGTGGAGAAAAGGCTGGCGGCCTATCTCGACGAGATGGGCATCGATCAGGGCGTGCTCGAAACGATGAAGAGCACGCCGGCCAGCGAAATCCACCAGATCGCCCTCGACGACATGCTGACGATGAAATTGGTCACCAGCCTGGATGCTGTGGACCTGTTGACTGCCGCAGGCCTGTGCAGGCCGGACCGATTGGCCGCGAATTGCCTGGAAATACCAGGGAACAAGCCCGATGGCCTGACGACCGCGGCCAAGCCTGCCCCGCTGCCGGCGGAGCCCGAGGGCGTGCAGCGCGATGAAGACATGCGCTTCGTCGTGGTTCGCGGCGGCAATCCGCTCTGCAATCCTGATTGCCCCGAATGGATCTCGGCGGAAGGTGCGATCACGCCTCAGACCCCTCAGAAGCTGCGCCAGTTGCTCGCCACGCTTGGCGACCGGCAGCTGCCGGTCGTGATCAGCTCAAAGGGTGGTGACCTGCTTGGCGCTCTGGCGGCGGGACGGCTTATCCACCAAAGGAAGCTCGACGTTGCCGTTGGCCGCACCGATTTCGTCGACTGTGACCCGGCAAAGTGGAGTTGCCTGGCCAAGGAGGGCGCCTATGCCGGGCTGAGCGTCGATGCGGGAGTGGAGTGCGGTTCGGCCTGTGCGCTTGTGCTTGCCGGCGGGGTGAGACGGCTTGTCGGTCCCCGTGCGCGGCTTAGCCTTTACCCGATGGGGCAAAAGCAGGTGGTCAGGGCCTATCTCGAGGAGATGGCGCTCGGTCCCGCTCTGTTCGCAGCGATCGAGGGGCGCTCGGTCGAGCGGCAACTGGAACCAAGCACGATGCTGAGGGTCGGGTTGACGACGAGCCCGCAATCGGTCGACGCGCTGACCGGCGCCACCATCTGCGGCGCGGTGCCGAAACCGCAGAATTGCCGGATCCGGCCTTCCGCCAATGCCGAGGCTGACGCGCCCGCCAAATTGTAGGGCGGCAATGTCGGAGACTGGCCATCGAGGCAGGTTGAGCCATTCTCGATTTTTCCGCTATCGTCGCTGCTGGCGGCGCCGGGGCCGGCGGAGGATCGAGAATGAGCCAGGATATCCCGACACTCTACGACTGGGCCGGCGGCGGCGAGGCGTTGAACCGGCTGACCCAGACTTTCTATGACAAGGTGGCGCTGGACCCGATCGTCGGGCCGGTGTTCAAGGCCATGTCGCCGGATCATCCCGCCCATGTCGCGGCCTTCATCGGCGAGGTGTTCGGCGGACCGAAAACCTACAGCGAGCAATTTGGCGGCCATCGCGAGATGGTCATGCACCATCTGGGCAAGCATCTGACCGAGGAGCAGCGCCGCCGCTGGATCAACCTCCTTGCCGATGCCGCCGACGCGGTCGGCCTGCCCGACGATCCGGAGTTTCGTTCGGCCTTCATGGGCTATGTCGAATGGGGATCGCGGCTGGCCAAGATGAACTCCAATCTCGGCGAAACCTGCGATCCCGAGACGGAACCGATGCCGGCCTGGGGCTGGGGCGTGCCGGGCGGGCCATATCGGCCGCCGGATCCAAAGTAGCTTTCGGTCGCCACGGGAGGTCCCGGAGCGATGCCGAAAAACTTCAAGGTCGTGCGCTTGCGCGAGTTGGATGGCCCCAGCCTCAACCATCTGGTGCAGAGGAACGGGCTTAAGGCGCGTTTGCTTGCGAACCACTCTTTACAGAGCGAGCGGAAGCTTTTAGGAAGCGCCTGCTGCGCCGAGATGCGCACGATACGGGCATAGCTCAGTTGGTAGAGCGGCGGTCTCCAAAACCGCAGGTCGTAGGTTCGAGCCCTGCTGCCCGTGCCATTTCTCGAAATGGCACTCAACGTGATATTTCGCCATTTTTCGAAATGGCGTTTCAAAACGATATTTCTACGGTCTGCCCTTTGAAAATCGGCGACCCGCTTGCCATATTACCTCACTTGGGGCATAAAGCCCTCATAGCCGGGACGGAACGACTGGATGGTTCCGAGGCGGCGTTTGGTCATAAAGCGGACACTTGCCACTTGCGTGGATCAAGAATCGGTTTTATGTAGACGAAACAGACACGCGACGCGTGGAGCTGGGAAGCCGGCTTTACGCGTCTGATTTGCATGGGCGAAATGTTTGCGCTGATTCGGCGCGAGATTGGCTCAGGCGGCACGTCCCGGCCAGCGGGATCATCCAGGGGACCCGGCCAACGGGTCTTGAAGACAGAGCGGCATATGGCTTCGAAAACCACAAATCCTTTCGTCTTTCTCCAGCAGGTTCGCGCGGAGACCGCCAAGGTGACTTGGCCGTCGCGACGCGAAACGATGATCTCGACGGTCATGGTCCTGGCTTTCGCTGTGATCGCGATGATCTTTTTCTTCACCGCTGATCAGCTCATGGGCCTCGCGGTCGAACAGATTCTGGGCATCGGACGCTAAGTCCGGCGATTACGGAGAAGTCTTGAAATGACCGCGCGCTGGTACATCGTCCACGCCTATTCGAACTTTGAAAAGAAGGTCGCCGAGGATATCGAGAACAAGGCCAAGCAGAAGGGCCTGTCCGCCGACATCCACCAGATCGTGGTTCCGACCGAGAAGGTCGTCGAGGTTCGCCGCGGCCGCAAGGTCGATGCCGAGCGCAAGTTCTTCCCGGGCTATGTGCTGCTGAAGGCCAATCTGACCGACGCTGTGTTCTCGCTGGTCAAGAACACGCCGAAGGTCACCGGCTTCCTGGGTGACTCCAAGCCAGTGCCGATCACCGAGGCGGAAGCCCAGCGCATCCTGAACCAGGTGCAGGAAGGCGTCGAGCGGCCAAAGCCTTCGGTCACGTTCGAGATCGGCGAGGCGATCCGCGTTTCGGATGGCCCCTTCGCGTCGTTCAACGGTTTCGTCCAGGAAGTGGACGAGGAGCGGGCGCGGCTCAAGGTGGAAGTTTCGATCTTCGGGCGCGCCGTGCCTGTCGATCTGGAATTCGGACAGGTCGAAAAGGGCTGATCCGAAATCCCTGCCGCCAAGCGCGGCAGGAAAGAGCGGCGCGGAGATCGCGCGGTTCTTGAGGGCGGTGGGAGACGAGTGCGGCTTTAGCCGGCCGCATGGATCGCACCACCAGACTGCAACCGCCGGGTTTCCCAGACAGTTGGGCCGGCATAGACAAAGGCAGGAAAAGAGATGGCTAAGAAAATTGCAGGCCAGCTCAAGCTCCAGGTGAAAGCGGGATCGGCGACGCCGTCTCCCCCGATCGGCCCGGCGCTTGGTCAGCGTGGCATCAACATCATGGAATTCTGCAAGGCGTTCAACGCGCAGACCCAGGAAATGGAAAAGGGATCGCCGGTTCCGGTCGTCATCACCTACTACCAGGACAAGTCCTTCACCTTCGTCATGAAGACGGCGCCGGTGAGCTACTTCCTGAAGAAGGCGGCCAACCTGACGTCTGGTTCCAAGGAGCCGGGCAAGGTCAAGGCCGGTACGGTTTCGCGCGACAAGGTCCGCGAGATCGCAACCGCGAAGATGAAGGATCTGAACGCAAACGACGTCGAAGCGGCCATGCGCATGGTCGAGGGCTCCGCCCGCTCGATGGGTCTGGAAGTGGTGGGCTAAGATCATGGCAAAGATTGCAAAGCGTGTATCGAAGACCCGCGAAGGCATCGATCCCAACAAGGCTTATGCCCTGGGTGACGCGCTGAAGCTGCTCAAGGACCGTTCCTCGGTCAAGTTCGACGAGACCATCGAAGTCGCCATGAACCTCGGCGTCGACCCGCGCCACGCCGACCAGATGGTCCGCGGCGTGGTCAACCTGCCGAACGGCACCGGCCGCTCGGTGCGCGTCGCTGTGTTTGCGCGCGGCGACAAGGCTGACGAAGCTCGCGCCGCCGGCGCCGACATCGTCGGTGCCGAGGATCTGGTCGACATCGTCCAGAAGGGCACGATCGATTTCGATCGCTGCATCGCCACTCCGGACATGATGCCGCTCGTCGGCCGTCTGGGGAAAGTGCTCGGCCCGCGCGGCATGATGCCGAACCCGAAGGTTGGCACCGTCACCACCGACGTTGCCGCCGCCGTCAAGGCATCGAAGGGCGGCGCTGTCGAGTTCCGCGTCGAGAAAGCCGGCATCGTTCATGCCGGCGTCGGCAAGGTCTCGTTCGAGGTCACGGCCCTGGAAGAGAACATCCGCGCCTTCGCCGACGCGGTGACCAGGGCAAAGCCGGCTGGTGCCAAGGGCAACTACGTCAAGAAGGTGTCGGTCACCTCGACGATGGGTCCGGGCCTCAAGCTCGACGTCGCGACGCTCACAGCGTCCTGATACGAACATTTGGATCGGGCCGCTAAAGGCCTGATCCGCAAGTGAATTCCGGGCCTCCGACTTGTCGGCGGCCCGGTACCGGAAACCGAGAGGTTTCCGGACATCCTGTCCGAGATTGCAGGCGGCCCAGAAGCCTTAATTCGATTTGGGCCTGCATGAGACGGGTGAAGACCGGACAACGGAGCGATCGCTCCAATGAAAGGTTCGAACCGTGTTTGCCTTTTGTCTGCGCATCGCCGGCTTGACCGTCGATGTGGCGAAAGGGGGCAGGATCCTCGAGCGTCGTTCGGGAGATCCGTTACTGGATGGCCCGGCCGACAAAGGCAACCCGACGCCTGTCCCCGTTAATGGGGCAGGGGTCAACTGGAGATAGGCAGTGGACAGAGCGGAAAAACGCGAACTCGTCACGGGCCTGAACGGTGCGTTCTCGAACGCAGGTTCAGTGGTCGTGGCCCACTACGCCGGTATCACCGTCGCGCAAATGAACGACCTTCGGTCGAAAATGCGCGCCGCCGGTGGCACCGTCAAAGTCGCGAAGAACCGTCTCGCCAAAATCGCTCTTCAGGGCACGGACTCCGCATCGATCATCGAGCTGTTCAAGGGACAGACGCTGATTGCTTATTCGGAGGATCCGATTGCGGCGCCGAAGGTCGCGTCCGATTTCGCCAAGGGAAATGACAAGCTCGTCATTCTCGGCGGCGCAATGGGCACCACCTCGCTCAACGCCGACGGTGTGAAGGCACTCGCCACACTTCCGTCGCTCGATGAGCTGCGCGCCAGGCTGGTTGGCATGATCGCCACGCCGGCAACCCGGATCGCCCAGATCGTCAATGCGCCAGCGGCCTCGGTCGCGCGCGTCATCGGCGCTTACGCCCGGAAGGACGAGGCGGCATGAGGCCGTTCCTCGCTATCACAAACACACGTTCGAACCTTATGAAGGAATACAACAATGGCTGATCTCGCAAAGATCGTAGACGACCTTTCGAAGCTGACCGTCCTCGAGGCGGCCGAGCTGTCGAAGCTTCTGGAAGAAAAGTGGGGCGTTTCCGCCGCTGCTCCGGTGGCTGTTGCCGCTGCTGGCGGTGGTGCGGCTGCAGCTGCTCCGGTCGAGGAAAAGACGGAATTCGACGTCGTCCTTACCGAGGCAGGCGCTCAGAAGATCAACGTCATCAAGGAAGTCCGCGCCATCACCGGCCTTGGCCTCAAGGAAGCCAAGGATCTGGTCGAAGCGGCTCCGAAGCCGGTCAAGGAAGGCGTTTCCAAGGCCGACGCTGACAAGTTCAAGGCCCAGCTGGAAGCAGCCGGCGCCAAGGTCGACCTGAAGTAAGCGTAAAAGCGGCGGACGGCCTCGCGCCGTCCGCCACTCCCTTCGCCTGGAGGGAGGACGCGTAACGCGAGACATACGAAAACCTCTTTCCTGAGGGCCGAAAACCGGCCTTCAGGAAACGGGTTTTCTCCCGTTCTAGCCGGCAGCCGACAGGCACCGGGAAAACAGACAAAGGGTTGCCGCCAAGGTGGCCCAGCATGCAAGGCGAGCCGCGGCGAGGCTCGTCCCGAGTTTAGAGCTAAGGAGCGACGATGGCCCAGACCCAGACTTTCAATGGCCGCAGACGCGTACGCAAGTTCTTCGGAAAGATTCCGGAAGTTGCGGAGATGCCGAACCTGATCGAGGTTCAGAAGGCATCCTATGACCAGTTCCTGATGGTGGCGGAGCCCAAGGGTGGGCGTCCGGACGAGGGACTGCAGGCCGTTTTCAAGTCGGTCTTCCCGATCTCCGATTTTTCCGGCTCCTCGATGCTGGAGTTCGTGAAGTACGAGTTCGAAGGACCGAAATTCGACGTTGACGAATGCCGTCAGCGCGACCTCACCTATGCCGCGCCGCTCAAGGTGACGCTGCGCCTCATCGTGTTCGATATCGACGAGGATACCGGCGCCAAGTCCATCAAGGACATCAAGGAGCAGGACGTCTACATGGGCGACATGCCGCTCATGACCCTGAACGGCACCTTCATCGTCAACGGCACCGAGCGCGTCATCGTCTCGCAGATGCACCGCTCGCCGGGCGTCTTCTTCGACCATGACAAGGGCAAGTCGCACTCGTCGGGCAAGCTTCTGTTTGCCGCGCGCGTCATTCCCTATCGCGGTTCGTGGCTCGACATCGAGTTCGATTCCAAGGACGTCGTGCACGCCCGCATCGACCGTCGCCGCAAGATTCCGGTGACGTCGCTGCTGATGGCGCTCGGCATGGACGGCGAAGAGATCCTGTCGACCTTCTACAACAAGATCACCTATGTGCGTGCCGGCGACCACTGGCGCATTCCGTTCAACGTCGAGCGTTTCCGCGGCCTCAAGGCCGTCGGCGACCTGGTCGACGCCGATACGGGCGAAGTCGTTGTCGAGGCCGGCAAGAAGATCACCGCCCGCCAGGCAAGGGCGCTTGGCGAGAAGGGTCTCAAGGCGATCAAGGCGACCGACGAGGATCTGCTCGGCAACTACCTGGCCGAGGACATCGTCAACTACGCCACCGGCGAGATCTTCCTCGAAGCCGGCGACGAGATCGACGAGAAGACGCTGAAGGTGCTGCTCGGCACGGGCGAGGACGAGATCAAGGTTCTCGACATCGACCATGTCAATGTCGGCGCCTATATCCGCAACACGCTCAACGTCGACAAGAACGAGAGCCGCCAGGACGCGCTGTTCGACATCTATCGTGTCATGCGCCCAGGCGAGCCGCCGACGCTCGAAACCGCCGAAGCCATGTTCAACTCGCTGTTCTTCGACTCGGAGCGCTACGATCTGTCGGCCGTCGGCCGCGTCAAGATGAACATGCGTCTCGAGCTCAAGGCCGAGGACACCGTGCGCGTGCTGCGCAAGGACGACATCCTGGCCGTGGTCAGGACGCTGGTCGAACTGCGCGACGGCAAGGGCGAAATCGACGACATCGACAATCTCGGCAACCGCCGCGTGCGTTCGGTCGGCGAGTTGATGGAAAACCAGTACCGCGTCGGCCTGCTGCGCATGGAGCGCGCGATCAAGGAGCGTATGTCCTCGATCGAGATCGACACGGTCATGCCGCAGGACCTGATCAACGCCAAGCCGGCGGCTGCCGCCGTGCGCGAGTTCTTCGGTTCCTCGCAGCTGTCGCAGTTCATGGACCAGACCAACCCGCTGTCGGAGATCACCCACAAGCGCCGCCTCTCGGCGCTTGGACCGGGCGGTCTGACCCGTGAGCGCGCCGGCTTCGAGGTGCGCGACGTGCACCCGACGCATTACGGCCGTATCTGCCCGATCGAGACGCCGGAAGGCCCGAATATCGGTCTGATCAACTCGCTGGCCACCTTCGCACGCGTCAACAAGTACGGCTTCATCGAGAGCCCGTACCGCAAGATCGTCGATGGCAAGCTGACCAATGACGTCGTCTATCTCTCGGCGATGGAAGAGGCCAAGCACCATGTCGCGCAGGCCAACGCCGAGCTCGACAAGAACGGTGGCTTCGTCGACGAATTCGTCATTTGCCGCAGTGCCGGTGAAGTGATGATGGCGCCGCGCGAAAACGTCGATCTGATGGACGTGTCGCCCAAGCAGATGGTGTCGGTGGCCGCGGCCCTGATCCCGTTCCTGGAAAACGACGACGCCAACCGCGCTCTGATGGGCTCGAACATGCAGCGTCAGGCCGTGCCGCTGGTGCGCGCCGAGGCGCCGTTCGTCGGCACCGGCATGGAGCCGATCGTCGCCCGTGACTCGGGCGCCGCCATCGGCGCCCGCCGCGGCGGCATCGTCGACCAGGTGGACGCGACGCGTATCGTTATCCGCGCCACAGAGGATCTCGATCCGGGCAAGTCCGGCGTCGATATCTACCGGCTGATGAAGTTCCAGCGTTCGAACCAGAACACCTGCATCAACCAGCGTCCGCTGGTTCGTATGGGCGATCGGGTCAACAAGGGCGACATCATCGCCGACGGTCCGTCGACCGAGCTCGGTGATCTGGCGCTCGGCCGCAACGTGCTGGTCGCGTTCATGCCGTGGAATGGCTACAACTACGAGGACTCGATCCTCCTGTCCGAACGCATCGTCGCCGACGACGTCTTCACCTCGATCCACATCGAGGAGTTCGAGGTCATGGCGCGCGATACCAAGCTCGGCCCGGAGGAAATCACGCGCGATATTCCAAACGTCTCGGAAGAAGCGCTGAAGAACCTCGACGAAGCCGGCATCGTCTATATCGGTGCCGAAGTTCAGCCGGGTGACATCCTGGTCGGCAAGATCACGCCGAAGGGCGAAAGCCCGATGACGCCGGAAGAGAAGCTTCTGCGCGCCATCTTCGGCGAAAAGGCATCCGATGTGCGCGACACCTCGATGCGCATGCCTCCGGGCACCTTCGGCACCGTCGTCGAGGTGCGCGTGTTCAATCGCCACGGTGTGGAGAAGGACGAGCGCGCCATGGCGATCGAGCGCGAGGAGATCGAACGCCTCGCCAAGGACCGCGACGACGAGCAGGCCATCCTGGACCGTAACGTCTATGCGCGTCTTTCCGATGTGCTCGTCGGCAAGGAAGCGATCGCTGGACCGAAGGGCTTCAAGAAGGGCTCGACGCTGTCCAAGGATACGCTCGACGAGTATCCGCGTTCGCAGTGGTGGCAGTTTGCCGTGGAGAACGAAAAGCTCCAGAGCGAACTCGAAGCCCTGCGTGGCCAGTACGACGATTCCAAGAAGGCGCTCGAACAGCGTTTCATGGACAAGGTCGAGAAGGTCCAGCGCGGCGACGAAATGCCTCCGGGCGTCATGAAGATGGTCAAGGTCTTCGTGGCCGTGAAGCGCAAGATGCAGCCCGGCGACAAGATGGCCGGCCGTCACGGCAACAAGGGTGTCGTGTCGCGGATCGTTCCGGTCGAGGACATGCCTTTCCTCGAGGACGGCACTCATGCCGATATCGTGCTCAACCCCCTGGGTGTGCCGAGCCGCATGAATGTCGGCCAGATCCTGGAAACGCATCTGGGCTGGGCTTGCGCTGGTATGGGCAGGAAGATCGGCGAGCTGATTGACACGTACAAGGCAGCCGGCGACATCAAGCCGCTGCGCAAGACGCTCGAGAGCTTCATTCCGTCTAACGACCGCAACGAGCCGGTCCGCGACTATGACGACGAGAGCATTGTTCGCCTCAGCGAGCAGATGCGCCGCGGCGTTTCGATCGCGACCCCGGTGTTCGACGGCGCGCATGAGGCTGACATCAACATCATGCTGGAGCAGGCGGGCCTGCACACCAGCGGTCAGTCGCAGCTCTATGACGGACGCACGGGCGAGCCGTTCGATCGCAAGGTGACGATGGGCTACATCTACATGCTCAAGCTTCACCACCTCGTGGATGACAAGATCCACGCGCGTTCGATCGGTCCGTACTCGCTCGTCACCCAGCAGCCGCTGGGCGGCAAGGCGCAGTTCGGTGGCCAGCGCTTCGGCGAGATGGAGGTCTGGGCGCTCGAAGCATACGGCGCCGCCTACACGCTGCAGGAGATGCTGACGGTGAAGTCAGACGACGTCGCCGGCCGCACCAAGGTGTACGAGGCGATCGTGCGTGGCGACGACACTTTCGAGGCCGGTATCCCCGAGAGCTTCAACGTTCTCGTCAAGGAAATGCGGTCTCTCGGCCTCAATGTCGAGCTGGAGAACACCAAGCTCGAGGACGGCCCTATGCGGCTGCCCGACGCGGCTGAGTAAGGCAATGGCGCGCCACGGATTCCGCGGCGCGCCAATCGAATTCGACGGCCAGTGGCCGACAAAGACGGCGGGCGTTTGGCTCGCGACTAGATGCAAGGGGTTTTCGAGGACCCCGAAAAGGAGAACGGCATGAACCAAGAGGTCATGAATCTCTTCAATCCGCAGGCGCCTGCGCAGGTGTTCGATTCCATCCGGATATCGCTTGCCAGCCCTGAGAAGATTCTGTCCTGGTCTTTCGGCGAGATCAAGAAGCCGGAGACCATCAACTACCGCACCTTCAAGCCGGAGCGTGACGGTCTGTTCTGCGCGCGCATTTTTGGCCCGATCAAGGACTATGAGTGCCTGTGCGGCAAGTACAAGCGCATGAAGTACAAGGGCGTCATCTGCGAGAAGTGCGGCGTCGAAGTCACGCTGTCGCGCGTTCGCCGCGAGCGCATGGGCCATATCGAGCTGGCGGCACCTGTCGCTCACATCTGGTTCCTGAAGTCGCTGCCGTCGCGCATCGGCACGCTGCTCGACATGACCCTGAAGGACATCGAGCGCGTCCTCTACTTCGAGAACTACATCGTCACCGAACCTGGCCTCACCGCGCTGAAGGAGCACCAGCTGCTCAGCGAGGAAGAGTACATGATCGCCGTCGACGAGTATGGCGAGGATAGCTTCACCGCCATGATCGGCGCCGAGGCCATTCACGACCTCCTGGCCGGCATGGACCTGGAGAAGATCGCCGGCGACCTGCGTTCGGAACTGGCTTCGACCACCTCCGAGCTGAAGCAGAAGAAGTATCTGAAGCGGCTCAAGGTCGTCGAGAACTTCATGGAATCCGGCAACCGTCCGGAATGGATGATCATGAAGGTGGTCCCGGTGATCCCGCCGGACCTGCGCCCGCTCGTCCCGCTGGACGGCGGTCGCTTCGCTACATCGGATCTGAACGACCTCTACCGCCGCGTCATCAACCGCAACAACCGTCTGAAGCGGCTGATCGAGCTGCGCGCCCCGGGCATCATCGTGCGCAATGAAAAGCGCATGCTGCAGGAAGCCGTCGATGCGCTGTTCGACAACGGCCGTCGCGGCCGTGTCATCACCGGCGCCAACAAGCGTCCGCTGAAGTCGCTGTCCGACATGCTCAAGGGCAAGCAGGGCCGGTTCCGTCAGAACCTGCTCGGCAAGCGCGTCGACTATTCCGGCCGCTCGGTCATCGTGACCGGTCCGGAGCTCAAGCTGCACCAGTGCGGCCTGCCCAAGAAGATGGCGCTCGAACTGTTCAAGCCCTTCATCTACGCCCGTCTCGACGCCAAGGGTTACTCCTCGACCGTCAAGCAGGCGAAGAAGCTGGTCGAGAAGGAACGTCCGGAAGTCTGGGATATCCTCGACGAGGTCATCCGCGAGCATCCGGTGCTGTTGAACCGCGCGCCGACGCTGCACCGCTTGGGCATCCAGGCGTTCGAGCCGATCCTGATCGAAGGCAAGGCGATCCAGCTGCACCCGCTGGTCTGCACGGCCTTCAACGCCGACTTCGACGGCGACCAGATGGCTGTTCACGTGCCGCTGTCGCTGGAAGCGCAGCTTGAAGCCCGCGTGCTGATGATGTCGACCAACAACATCCTGCACCCGGCTTCCGGCGCGCCGATCATCGTGCCTTCGCAGGACATGGTTCTCGGTCTCTACTATCTCTCGATCGTCAACCAGAACGAGCCGGGCGAGGGCATGGTGTTTGCCGACATGGGCGAACTCCAGCACGCGCTCGAGACCAAGGCGGTGACACTGCACGCCAAGATCAAGGGACGCTTCCGCACGGTCGACGCCGAAGGCAAAGTCGTGTCGAAAATCTACGACACCACCCCTGGCCGCATGATCATCGGCGAGCTTCTGCCGAAGAATGTCAACGTGCCATACGAGACCGCCAACCAGGAGATGACCAAGAAGAACATCTCCAAGATGATCGACACCGTCTACCGCCACTGCGGTCAGAAGGAGACGGTCATTTTCTGCGATCGCATCATGGCGCTCGGCTTCAGCCATGCCTGCCGTGCCGGCATTTCGTTCGGCAAGGACGACATGCTGATCCCGGATGCCAAGATCAAGCTGGTCTCCGACACCGAGGCTTTGGCCAAGGAATACGAGCAGCAGTACAATGACGGCCTGATCACGCAGGGCGAGAAGTACAACAAGGTCGTCGACGCCTGGGCCAAGTGCTCTGAAAAGGTCGCCGACGAAATGATGGCCCGCATCAAGGCGGTCGAGTTCGAGGACAATGGCCGTCAAAAGCCGATGAACTCGATCTACATGATGTCGCACTCCGGTGCGCGTGGCTCGCCCACCCAGATGCGTCAGCTCGCCGGCATGCGCGGCCTTATGGCCAAGCCGTCGGGTGAAATCATCGAGACGCCGATCATCTCGAACTTCAAGGAAGGCCTGACCGTGCTCGAGTACTTCAACTCGACCCACGGCGCCCGCAAGGGTCTGGCCGACACCGCCTTGAAGACGGCGAACTCGGGTTACCTCACCCGTCGTCTGGTCGACGTGGCGCAGGACTGCATCGTCAACTCCGTCGACTGCGGCACCGACAAGGGCCTTACCATGCAGCCGATCGTCGATGCCGGTCAGGTCGTCGCTTCGGTCGGCCAGCGCGTGCTTGGTCGCACGTCGCTCGACGACATCACCCATCCGGTGTCGGGCGAGATCCTTGTCAAGGCCGGAACGCTGATGGACGAGCGTGACGTGGAACAGATCGAAAAGGCCGGCGTCCAGTCGGTTCGCATTCGCTCGGCACTGACTTGCGAAGTCAGGGTTGGCGTCTGCGCGGTCTGCTACGGTCGCGATCTGGCCCGCGGCACCCCGGTCAACCAGGGTGAAGCAGTCGGCGTCATCGCGGCGCAGTCGATTGGCGAGCCGGGCACCCAGCTCACCATGCGTACCTTCCACATGGGCGGTACCGCGCAGGTGGTGGACAGCTCGTTCCTTGAAGCCTCCTATGAGGGCAAGGTCGAGATCCGCAACCGCAACGTGGTGCGCAACTCCGACGGCCAGCAGATGGTCATGGGCCGCAACATGGCGGTGCTGATCCTCGACGAAGCCGGCAAGGAACGCGCCACGCACCGTCTCACCTATGGTTCGCGTATCTTCGTGGACGATGGCGACAAGGTGAAGCGCGGCCAGCGTATCGCCGAGTGGGATCCCTATACCCGTCCGGTCCTCACCGAAATCGAGGGCAGGGTGTCGTACGAGGATCTGGTCGACGGCATTTCCGTTCAGGAAACGGCCGACGAGTCGACCGGCATCACCAAGCGTGAGGTCATCGACTGGCGCTCGACGCCACGCGGCAACGACCTGAAGCCGGCAATTGCCATCCAGGACGCCAAGGGCAAGGTCGGCAAGCTGTCGAAGGGCGGCGACGCCCGCTTCCTGCTCTCGGTCGAGGCCATTCTTTCGGTCGAGCCGGGTGCACAGGTTCGCCCCGGCGACGTGCTGGCGCGTATCCCGATGGAAAGCGCCAAGACGAAGGACATCACCGGCGGTCTGCCGCGTGTTGCCGAACTGTTCGAGGCACGTCGTCCGAAGGATCACGCCATCATCGCCGAGATCGACGGCACGATCCGCTTCGGCCGCGACTACAAGAACAAGCGTCGCATCATCATCGAGCCGCATGACTCGACGCTTGAGCCGGTCGAATACCTGATCCCGAAGGGCAAGCCGTTCCATCTCCAGGACGGCGACGTCATCGAGAAGGGCGATTACATCCTCGACGGCAATCCGGCGCCGCACGATATCCTGGCGATCAAGGGCGTGGAGGCACTTGCTTCCTACCTCGTCAACGAGATCCAGGAAGTCTACCGTCTGCAGGGCGTGTCGATCAACGACAAGCACATCGAGGTGATCGTTCGCCAGATGCTGCAGAAGGTCGAGATCACCACGCAGGGCGACTCGACCTACATTCCGGGCGACCACGTCGACGTGATCGAGCTGGAGGAGGTCAATGATCGCCTGGTCGAGGACGGCAAGAAGCCGGCCGAAGGCCAGCCCGTGCTGCTCGGCATCACCAAGGCTTCGCTGCAGACGCCGTCCTTCATCTCGGCCGCCTCCTTCCAGGAGACGACCCGAGTGCTGACGGAAGCTGCTGTTGCCGGCAAGACCGACATGCTGCAGGGACTGAAGGAAAACGTCATCGTCGGCCGGCTTATCCCGGCCGGCACCGGCGGCACGATGAGCCAGATCCGGCGCATCGCCACATCGCGCGACGAACTGATCATCGACGAGCGCCGCAAGGCCTCCGGTGTGGAAGTTGCCGAGCCGATGCTTGCCGACATGACACACGCCGCGCAGTAAGCGCGGAAGACGAGAAGAAGAAAAAGGGGCCCAAGCGGCCCCTTTTTCGCGTTTGAAGCATGTCAAAGACCTCGCCCGAATTTCGTTCAGACGCGACACGCTTTAGGCTTCCATATCCGCATCTGAGGAGAAAGCCATGAGCGAAAAGACTTGGGCCGTTGTCGACGATTATATCGTCGCCTCCCTTTTTGATTCAGATCCCGTTCTTGATGCCGTTCTGGCGGCCAACCACGATCAGGGTTTGCCTGCGATCGATGTCTCGGCCGCGCAAGGCAAGCTGTTGTCGTTGCTGGTGCGTATCCGCGGCGCCAAGAACGTACTGGAGATCGGCACGCTTGGTGGGTACTCGACCATCTGGATGGCAAGGGAATTGCCCGCCGACGGCAGGATGGTGACGCTCGAACTCGATCCGCGCCATGCAAAGGTCGCGCGATCGAATTTCGAGCGGGCAGGGGTGTCGGCGCGGATCGACTTGCGGGTCGGGCCGGCACTTCAATCGCTTGCGGCTCTGGGTGCCGAGAATGCCGGGCCGTTCGATCTCATCTTCATCGACGCCGACAAGCCGAACAATCCTCACTATCTGTCCTGGGCCCTGCGGCTGTCCCGGCCCGGAACCGTCATAATCTGCGACAACGTCATCCGCGACGGTGCTGTGCTGAATGAGGATGGTCGCGACGCCAATGTCGAAGGCGCGCGCGCTGCGTTCTCGTTTATCGGCGGCGAGAAGCATCTGGACGGCACCGCCATCCAGACGGTCGGCGCGAAGGGCTACGACGGCTTTGCCATCACGATCGTCGAGTGAGATCACACCATGATTGTCTGAATGACGCTGATATCAGACCACATCGTTCGTACTCACTTGTCATCGGCTGTTCGTTTGATGACCGGCTTCCCCCAATCCGTCGCTGCTTCGCCGCGCCACCTTTCCCCCCTCCGGAGGGAAAGGAAGCCGCGTTGGACGAGACGAGCGTTGGCGGCAATAGGTTAGCGCCCTTCCTCTACCCCGTCGATCGGGGTAGAGGTGGCTCGGCGTAGCCGAGACGGAGTGGGGTCGACCTGGCACGAGCATGCATTCAAGCCAGGTCCACGTGTACAAATCAGTCGAAGAACGCCTCGACCACGTTGTGCTTGCCGAGCATGAAGGCATCGGCGACATGCTGGAGCGGGGCCAGATCGACATCGGAGATGCCGGCGCGCACGATCTCGGCGAATCGTCGGTAGAGCATCGGGTATTCCGCTTCGGGCTCTTCATGAATAACCTTGCCGTCGACGGCGAGCTTCGAGCCGCCGCCCGAAAGGACCATCGCGCCCTTGTCGGTCTCGGCCAGGATGTCCCAGCTTTGCGGGCCCGTCTGCAGCCAGTCGAGATCCATCGTCACCGGCAACCCGTTCGAGGTGCGGAATGTGACGCGCGCGGCAACCGGGGATGCGCGATTTTCGGGAAAATCCAGCACCGCCGAAGTGATGAACATCGGCGGCAGGATGTGAGTGGCGATCGACAGCGCGTTGATGCCGGGATCGAAAACGCCGAAGCCACCGGGAGCCCAGATCCACTCCTGGTTCGGGTGCCAGCGGCGCACGTCTTCCTTCCAGTTGATGGCGGCCGACTTGATCCTGGTCGAGTTCAGGAAGGCGCGAGCGGCCTCGACTGCCGGCGCATAGCGCGAGTGCCAGCTGGCGAACAGCGAGACGCCGTTCTGCGCGGCCAATGCCTTGAGGTTCTCGACCTCGCTGACCGTGGCGCCTGGGGGCTTTTCCAGGAAGACATGCTTCTTCGCCGTCAGCGCCGTGCGCGCGGCGTCGTAGCGGAACTGCGGCGGCATGCAGAGCGAGACGGCCTCGAGCTCGGGTACGGCGTCGAGCATCGCTTCGATATCGGGGAAATTCGGGATATTTTCCACCTTGCCGTGCCGGCTGGCAGCAGCGACCAGGCGATAGTTCTTGTCTTTCGCCAGGGCCGGCAGGTGTTGGTCGCGGACGATCTTGCCGACGCCGACGATGCCTATGTTGATGGGCTGGGACACGGCCGCTCCGTCTGTTGAATGATGGTGATGGCTTCTTATCAGAACACTTACCCCGGGCAAGCCGACAGGCCAACCTCAGTCTTCCTCGATCTGAGCGCCGGCGTTCGTCGGCCAGGAAGCCTAGATCGCCGATTCGCCTCGGCAACCGATTCGAAAGCTGGGCCGAGGCCCGGGTTCAGATCGGCACGTCGAAGGTGACGATCGACACTTCGCCTTCGAGCGCGCCCTGGAAGGCGGAAAGATGCGGCTCTTCGTCGGGCACGCCGTCCATGTCGCCGATCTGGTCGAGCTCGGCCTCGGCGTAGCCTTCCGCGGCAAGCGATTCGAGTGCCCGGCGCACCGCCGAATCGTCGTCGGGCGCGACCAGCATGACGTGGACGCCTTCCGGTTTGCCGCCCTTTTTCTTCCACACCCGGCCGGTGATGATGGTGACCGGGCGTTCTTCGTTGTCGTTCACGGGCCGATTCCTCTTGGCGATATGTGGGCGGGCGAGGGGGTTGTGACTGCTCATGCGGCCTTTTCGCATGAAGAAGAGCCGCGCAACAGCGCAAAGCCGTTCACTTTGCTAAGGCTTGGCACTTTCTTCCTCGCCCTTGCAAAATTGCGAAAGAAAATTACATGCGTTTTTCGCATGGCTGCCGAGCCTTGATTGGCGCGCAATATTTGGCGCTCCGGGCTTGACGGTTCGCGGTCTTACGAGTAGAAGCCGCCCAGTCAGAACCGATGTGAGGCTCTCCCTTCCGAAGCGACACGCTTTGGAGTTTGCCTCAAACAGGGTTCGTTTTACGAGCGAAAAGACATTTCCGGCGTGCACGAAGCGGCTTCCGCTTCCTCTGCGATTTGTTCGGGCAAGACCGCGAGGCGCGGTTTGTGGCCCGAATTTGCGTATGGAAATGACGCTTTGAGCGGCCCTGACCGGGCGAGACACGGAATTGAGAGACAAGAGGGTTTAATGCCTACCGTCAACCAGCTGATCCGCAAGCCGCGCATTGCGCCGGTGAAGCGCAACAAGGTCCCGGCCATGCAGCAGAACCCGCAGAAGCGGGGCGTCTGCACGCGCGTCTATACAACGACGCCGAAGAAGCCGAACTCGGCGCTGCGCAAGGTGGCCAAGATCCGCCTGACCAATGGTTTTGAAGTGATCGGGTACATCCCCGGCGAAGGCCACAACCTTCAGGAACACTCCGTGGTCATGATCCGCGGCGGCCGCGTCAAGGATCTTCCGGGCGTTCGCTACCACATCATCCGCGGCGTGCTCGACACGCAGGGTGTGAAGAACCGCAAGCAGCGCCGTTCGAAGTACGGCGCCAAGCGCCCGAAGTAAGGCGCACGAAGTAAGATTTTCCGGCCTTGGCGCTGCTTGAGTGCGTCGGGCTATGAGATTGAGAGACAAAAGCCATGTCGCGTCGTCACAGTGCAGAAAAGCGTGAGATCAATCCGGACCCGAAGTTCGGCGATCTGATCGTCACCAAGTTCATGAACGCCGTCATGTATGACGGCAAGAAGTCGGTTGCCGAGACCATCGTCTACGGCGCACTCGACCAGGTTCAGTCGAAGACCAAGCAGGAGCCGGTCACGGTCTTCCATCAGGCACTCGACAATGTCGCGCCGCATGTGGAAGTGCGTTCGCGTCGTGTCGGCGGCGCCACCTACCAGGTTCCGGTCGACGTGCGCCCCGAGCGCCGCCAGGCATTGGCCATTCGCTGGCTGATCGCCGCAGCCCGCAACCGCAACGAGACAACGATGGTCGACCGCCTTTCCGGCGAGCTGATGGACGCGGCCAACAACCGCGGCACCGCCGTCAAGAAGCGTGAAGACACCCACAAGATGGCTGAAGCCAACCGCGCTTTCGCGCACTACCGCTGGTAAAGCGCGAACGAGACTGAGAGGCAGCTACGATGGCCCGCGAATACAAAATCGAAGACTACCGCAATTTCGGTATCATGGCGCATATTGACGCCGGCAAGACGACGACCACCGAGCGCGTCCTCTATTATACGGGCAAGTCGCACAAGATCGGCGAAGTCCACGACGGCGCTGCCACCATGGATTGGATGGAGCAGGAGCAGGAGCGCGGCATCACCATCACGTCCGCCGCGACCACGACCTTCTGGAAGGCTCGTGACGGCAAGATGCACCGCTTCAACATCATCGACACTCCCGGCCACGTCGACTTCACCATCGAAGTCGAGCGTTCGCTGCGCGTTCTCGACGGCGCTATTGCGCTGCTCGATGCCAATGCCGGTGTTGAGCCGCAGACGGAAACTGTCTGGCGCCAGGCCGACAAGTACCGCGTTCCGCGCATGATCTTCTGCAACAAGATGGACAAGATCGGCGCCGACTTCTATCGCTCGGTCGAGATGATCGGTTCGCGCCTTGGTGCGCATGCCGTCGTCATGCAGCTGCCTATCGGCGCCGAGACCGAGTTCAAGGGCGTTGTCGACCTCGTCGAGATGAACGCGCTGGTCTGGCGCGACGAGACGCTGGGCGCCGCCTGGGATGTCGTCGAGATCCCGGACGACCTCAAGGCTCGTGCCGAGGAATACCGCGAGAAGATGATCGAGGCCGCCGTCGAAATGGACGAGACGGCGCTTGAGAATTACCTCGAAGGCAAGATGCCGTCGAATGACGAAATCCGCGCGCTGATCCGCAAGGGCACCATCGCGGTGAAGTTCTACCCGATGTTCTGTGGCTCAGCCTTCAAGAACAAGGGCGTGCAGCCGCTGCTCGACGCCGTCGTCGAATATCTGCCGTCGCCGGCCGATGTTCCGGCCATCAAGGGCGTCGATGCCAAGACCGACGCCGAGATCGAGCGTCACGCCGACGACAACGAGCCGCTGTCGATGCTCGCCTTCAAGATCATGAACGACCCGTTCGTCGGTTCGCTGACCTTTGCCCGCATCTATTCGGGCAAGCTCACCAAGGGCATCTCGGTCGACAACACCGTGAAGGGCAAGAAGGAGCGCATCGGCCGCATGCTGCAGATGCATGCGAATTCGCGCGCCGACGTCGAAGAGGCTTTTGCCGGCGACATCGTTGCTCTGGCCGGTCTCAAGGACACGACCACCGGCGACACGCTCAGCGACCCGCTGCATCCGGTCATCCTCGAGCGCATGGAATTCCCCGATCCGGTCATCCAGATCGCGATCGAGCCGAAGACCAAGAACGACCAGGAAAAGATGGGCCTCGCCCTTCACCGCCTGGCCGCCGAGGATCCGTCCTTCCGCGTCAAGACCGACGAGGAAAGCGGCCAGACCATCATCTCCGGCATGGGCGAGCTTCACCTCGACATCATCGTCGACCGCATGCGTCGCGAGTTCAAGGTCGAGGCCAATGTCGGCGCGCCGCAGGTGGCCTATCGCGAGACGATCACCCGCAGGCACGAGCAGGATTACACCCATAAGAAGCAGACTGGCGGTACCGGTCAGTTCGCCCGGGTCAAGATCGTCTTCGAGCCGAACCCGGACAGCAGCGAGTTTGAATTCGAGACCAAGATCGTCGGCGGCGCTGTGCCGAAGGAATACATCCCCGGTGTCGAAAAGGGCATCAACAGCGTCATGACTTCGGGTCCGTTCGCGGGCTTCCCGATGATCGGCGTCAAGGCGACGCTGATCGATGGTGCTTACCACGATGTTGACTCCAGCGTCCTGGCCTTCGAAATCGCCGGCCGCGCCTGCTTCCGCGAAGCCGCACCCAAGCTTGGCGTGCAGCTGCTCGAGCCGATCATGAAGGTCGAAGTGGTGACGCCGGAAGACTACGTCGGCAGCGTCATCGGCGATCTGAATGGCCGTCGCGGCCAGATCCAGGGCCAGGAAGCGCGTGGCGTGGCTGTGGTCATCAACGCGATGGTGCCGCTCGCCAACATGTTCAAGTATGTCGACAACCTGCGCTCGATGAGCCAGGGCCGTGCGGCCTACACGATGCAGTTCGATCACTATGAGCCGGTCCCCACGGCGGTGGCTCAGGAAGTCCAGAAGAAATACGCGTAAGGGTTCTTTAGCCGCCGGCGTCGCCTCCCTTGAGCGATCCGGATCTGAAGAGCGAATAACAATTTCCCCCAAGCGGGTAGAATAGACGGAGAACGATTATGGCCAAAGGTAAATTCGAGCGTAACAAGCCTCACGTGAACATCGGCACGATTGGCCACGTCGACCATGGCAAGACGTCGCTGACGGCNAAAGGTAAATTCGAGCGTAACAAGCCTCACGTGAACATCGGCACGATTGGCCACGTCGACCATGGCAAGACGTCGCTGACGGCGGCGATCACCAAGTATTTTGGCGAGTACAAGCGCTACGACCAGATCGACGCTGCGCCTGAGGAAAAGGCGCGCGGCATCACGATCTCGACGGCGCACGTCGAATACGAGACGGCCAACCGCCACTACGCTCACGTCGACTGCCCCGGCCACGCCGACTATGTGAAGAACATGATCACCGGTGCGGCGCAGATGGATGGCGCGATCCTGGTCGTGTCGGCCGCCGACGGCCCGATGCCGCAGACCCGCGAGCACATCCTGCTTGCCCGTCAGGTCGGCGTGCCGTCGATCGTGGTGTTCTTGAACAAGGTCGACCAGGTCGACGACGCCGAGCTGCTCGAACTGGTCGAGCTCGAGGTGCGCGAGCTTCTGACCAAGAACGAGTTCCCCGGCGACGACATTCCGATCGTCAAGGGTTCGGCGCTGGCGGCTCTTGAAGATTCGGACAAGAAGATCGGCGAGGACGCGATCCGCGAGCTGATGGCTGCGGTCGATGCCTACATCCCGACCCCGGTCCNGGTCGACGACGCCGAGCTGCTCGAACTGGTCGAGCTCGAGGTTCGCGAATTGCTGTCGAAGAACGAATTCCCCGGCGACGACATTCCGATCGTCAAGGGTTCGGCGCTTGCCGCTCTGGAAGATTCGGACAAGAAGATCGGCGAGGACGCGATCCGCGAGCTGATGGCTGCGGTCGATGCCTACATCCCGACCCCGGTCCGTCCGCTCGACAAGCCGTTCCTGATGCCGATCGAGGACGTGTTCTCGATCTCGGGCCGTGGCACGGTCGTCACCGGCCGCGTCGAGCGCGGCGTGGTCAAGGTCGGCGAGGAACTCGAGATCATCGGCATCCGTCCGACGACCAAGACGACCTGCACCGGCGTCGAGATGTTCCGCAAGCTGCTCGATCAGGGCCAGGCTGGCGACAACATCGGCGCGCTGCTGCGCGGCGTTGATCGTGAAGG
>NZ_AYWO01000051.1 GCF_000502955.1 Mesorhizobium sp. LNHC252B00
GTGCGCGACGCGGCGGCTCGGCGGCGCGTGCGGCGGGCGCTTGCGGCGCCGGGCGCAGATTGCGTGGCTCGGATCCCTCACCATTGCGGGCAGATTTCGCTACGATCTCGGACAGCTCTTTCAGCGCATTGATCTGCTCGGAAACGGCGCGGCGGATGGCCGAGGTCGATTCCTTGGCCTCCTCCGGCATTTCGATAACGCCCTTCTTGAGCTCGGCGCGGGTCAAGTCGAGTTCGCTCTTGATCGAGCCCGCGGTTCGCCGCATCTCCTCGGTCGCATCGGCGAAGCGCTTGGTGGCCGAATCGACGACGTCGGTGATCGCGTTGCGGATCTTGTCGGCCGACTCCATCGTCTTGCCTTCGGCGTTCTGCAGCGTCTGGCCGACGAGATTTTCGAACGAGCGCATAACCCTTTCGAGATCTTCCGACTTCTTGACCAGGCCGACGGCGAGGTCTTCGAGCGACGACTGCCGTTCGAGCGTGTGTTCCAAATTGCTCTGGGCCGAGCTCAACAGGTCCGAAGCACTGGAGAGCAGGCGGCTATGTTCGTCGAACTTGGTGGCGATCGACGCGACCTCGCGCAAGGTGGACGACGACAGTTCCGTCAGCCTTGTCGTGTTCGAATCGACCAGACGCGCTGAGCTGGCAAAGGTCTGCGCGGCCTTCTCGGTGGTGGCGGCGAAACTTTGCGTGCTGCCGCTGAGGCGTTCATCGACCTGGCCAAGATTGACCGCGGCCTGCTCGATCAACTGACCGAGCTGCGAGCTTGACTTGGTCATGCGGCCGATGAGATCGGCGACGCTGTCGGACAGCGACGAGCGGGCACCCTCGACCGCCGACAAGGTCTCGGCGGTACGGCTGGCGAGTGCGTCGACAAGTGCGGCATTCTCGCTGCGCAGCTTCTCGGTGGCGCGTTCGGTGACCGCTTCCATGCTCTTTTGCAGTTCCGAGCCGCCTTGCGCGAAGCGCTCGACCAAAGGCCGTGCCGTTTCGTCGAGGATCTTCGACATTTCGGCCGAACGTGCCGCGAGCATGGTGTTGAGTTCGCGGGTGTTGGCGCCGATCGTCTTGGCGGCATCGTTGGTGCTCTGGCCGATATGCTGGCCAACCGCGGTGAACGTTTCCGCGATGACATTGGCGCGCGAGACGAGTTGCGCCTCGGCATTCGACACCTGCTCGTTGAGCTTCTGGCCCATCGTCTCGGCCGTGTGGGCGAGACGGTTCTCGACGCCAGAGACCTGCTCTTCGACACGGGCGGCCGTAGCCGCAGCGCTCGACGCAAGCCGCTCGTCGGCACCGGCCAGCGCCTGCTCGATTTCACGCGCATGCACGGCCATTTCCTGGCCGGTCCGCCTTGCGCGTTCGGCGACCCGTTGCTCGGTATCGGCAAAGGCACCGACGATGGTCTCGGCGTGCTCGCCGATCGTGGCGGTGCTGTTGGCGATGCGCGACACCAGGCGCTGATCCGCGTCGTCGAAGATGCGGCCGATTTCCGAGGCACGGCTCGACAATGCTTCCGACCCTTCGGCGATGCGCGAGACCAATTGCTGGTCGGCGGCATCGAAGATGCGGCCTAGGTCCGATGCACGGGCGGCAAGCGCTTCGGCCGACTCGCCGATGCGCATGCCGAGCTGCTGGTCGGCGCCTTCGAAATTGCGCAAGATGTCGCCGGCGCGCGCGGCCAGCGACTGGGCCGTTTCGATGGCACGGGCGACCAGCTTTTGGTCGGCTGCATCGAACGTGCCGGCGATCTCGCTTGCACGGGCGGCCAGATGGTCTGCGGTGTCCTGGGCCCGGGCGGTCAGTTGGTCGGCGGTTTCCTGGACGCGGGCGGCGAGCTTCTGGTCCGCCACGTCGAAGGCGCCGGCGATCTGGCTTGCACGAGCAGCCAGCTGGTCGGCGGTTTCATGGGCGCGTGCCAGCAGCGAGCTGGACGTGTCGTCGGCGCGGGCGAGCAAGGCGTTCGACGTATCTTCAGCGCGGGCGTGCAGGCGACGGTCGGCGTCCTCGAAGGTGCGGGCGATGTCTTCGGCCCGTGCCAGCAGGGCGGCGGAGGTCTGCTCGGCGCGCTCGGCGATCTTGCGGTCGGCGTCACTGAACGCGGCACCGGCCTGCTCATGCAACGTGCTGGTGACTTCCAGCACCTTCTCACGCAGGGCGCCGGCGACAAATACGGCGCTCTTCTCAAGTACGCCGCGGATATTGTCGACGCCTGTCGAGAGGGCACGCTCCATGGTGCCCGCGCGTTCTTCGATGATACCCGTCTGACGGTTGAACGCCTGCTCTATCTTCTCGACGTCGCCGGCGATTGCCGCTGAGATATCGGTGCTCCTCGCGGCGATCTGGTCAATGTGGCCCGACAGCGAGCGATCGACGTCCTTGCGGGTCTCGGCGAGCTTGCCAAGATCGTCTTCCAGCGCGCGCGTCAGCATGTTGCGGCCTTCAGAAAGCTTGCCGACATGCCCGGCGATTACCTCATCAATGTCGCTGCGGCTTTCGGCCAGCCTCTGCAGGTCCGCTTCGAGGGCTCGTTTGAGGATGTCGCGGCCCTCGGCCAGCTTTTCCACCTGACCAGCGACCAAACCGTCGATGCTGGAGCGGCTTTCGGCCAGCTTGGCCAGATCGGCTTCCAGCGCGCGCTTGAGAATATCGCGGCCCTCCGCGAGTTTCTCGACCTGGCCGGCGACCAGGCCATCGATGCTGGAGCGGCTCTCGTCGAGCTTGGCGAGGTCGTCTTCAAGCGCCTTCGACAGGGTCGACCGCTCCTGGACAAGCCTTTCCGCGTGGCTGTTGACGAGGCCACCGACGTTCTCGAGATCGGCCTCAAGCGACCTCGACAGGGTCGAACGATCCTGGGCGAGCCGTTCGGAATGACTGTTGACCAGGCCGTTGACCCTGTCCAGATCAGCCTCGAGCGACTTCGACAGGGTCGAGCGATCCTGGGCGAGCCGTTCGGAATGGCTGTTGACCAAGCCGTTGACGCTTTCGAGATCAGCCTCGAGGGCCTGGGCGAACTGTGCCCGGTCGTCGACCAGTTTCTGCGACTGGTCGGCAATGGTGCCCTTGATCGCGTTAAGGTCGGCTTCCAGGGCGCGCCGCAGGATGTCGCGGCCTTCGGCAAGCTTCTCGACCTGGCCGGCGACCAGCCCGTCGATGTTGGAGCGGCTCTCCGCCAGCTTGGCGAGGTCGTCCTCAAGGGCCTTGGACAGGGTCGAACGATCCTGCACCAGCCTGTTCATGTGGTCGGCGATGACGCTGTTCACATTCTGCAGGTCTGTTTCCAGCACCCGCGAAAGCTGGCCGCGATCCTCGGCCAGCTTTTCCGACTGGCTCGATATGACGCCCTTGATCGTGTTCAGATCGGATTCCAGCGCGCGTTTGAGAATGTCGCGGCCTTCGGCCAGCTTCTCGACCTGGCCGGCGACCAGCCCATCGATGCTGGAGCGGCTCTCCGCCAGCTTGGCAAGGTCGGCTTCGAGGGTCTGCGACAGCAGGCTGCGGTCTTCGGCCAGCCGTCCCGAATGGCCTTCGATCAGGCCGCGTATGCCGGACAGATCACTCTCCAGCGAATGGGAAAGCTGCGTGCGGTCTTCCTCCAGTTTGGCGGAATGGGTTTCGATGAGGCTCTTGATGCCGACGATGTCGTTCTCCAACGCCTTGGCGAGCACGGCGCGGCCTTCGGCGATCTTTTCCACCTGACCGGCGACCAGACCGTCGATATCGGCGCGGCTGTCGGACAGTTTGCCGAGGTCGGCTTCCAGGGCGCGCGACAGGATGTTGCGGCCTTCGGCGAGTTTTCCGACATGACCGGCAACCATTTCATCAATGATCGTACGGGCTTGCACCAATTTCCCTGAGTCTTCATTCAGGGCAGCGGAGAGCCTGTTGCGGCCTTCTTCCAGCCTTTCGAGATGGCTGCCGAGCGACGCGTCGATAGCCGCCCGCGATTCATTGACCTTGCGCAGATCCTCTTCGAGCGCACGCGAGATCAGGCTGCGGCCTTCGGCCAGCTTCTGCACCTGGTTCGTCACCGCCGCATCGATGCCGGCGCGGCTTTCGTCGAACTTCGCCAGATCGGCCTGCATTGCCTCGGCCATGCGCTCGCGGCTTTCGGACAGCTTTCTGCTGTGGTTCTCGACGGCTTCCTCGATGCCGACGCGGGCGTCGGCGAGGCGCTGGATGTCGCTGTCGAACGAACGCGAAACGACGTGACGGGCGGCTTCCATGCGCCCGGCGAAGTCGCTGGCGCGGGCTTCGAGCATGGAGGAGGTCGAGGTGACGATGTCGGCCATATCGGCGCCGATCTGGGTCTTGCCTTGATCGATCATCGCCGACAGCGTGTCCTTGCTCTCGGCAAAGGTGTGGGCGATTTCGCGGGCGCGCTCGACCAGTGTCTCGTTGATCTGACGGGCGCGGGCCTCGAGGGCCGCATTGAGCTTCTGCGTTCCGGTATCCAGTGCCTCGGCGCGGGTCTGGAACTCGCTGATCAGCGCCTGGCCGCGTTCGGCGAGCGTGCGTTCGATGCCGTTGAGGCTAGCCTCGAATTCAGAATTGAGGGTGCGCGCGGCGCCGCCAAGCAGCGACACCATGCCGGTGGTGCGATCGTCGAGCAGATCGGTCAACGACCGCGTCAGGCCGTCCGTGGTGTCCGTCAGCTTGGCAATGCGGGTGTCGAGAAGGCTGGCGAAAGCCTCGCCGGAGGTCGACAGGCGGTCGGTGATCGAATCGAGCCGGCCTTCCACAGAATCGAAGATCGACATCGAGCTTTCGTTGATGCGGTCGATGAGCGTGTCGCCAGAATTGGTGATGGTCATCGACAATTTGGTCGACGCATTGAGGATGCTGTCGCGGATGATGTCGGAGGCGGCGCCGATCTCGTCCTTCAGCGTCTCATGCGCGCCGCTGATCGAGGCGCGGACGCGCTCGGCATGGGTGACGACGGCTTCGCGTTCGCTGCCGAGCCCGTCGACCAGCGAACGGATGCGGGATTCATTCTCGGAATAGGAGCGTTCGATCTGGTTGACTTCGCTGTGCACCAGCGTTTCCAGTTCGACGGCGCGGGCAAGCGTGCGTTCGATGCCTTCGCCCATGGCCGCGACCTCGCGGCGAACAGCCTGGCCGATCATCATGACGCGATCCTGGGCAAGGTTTTCCGGCTCCGTCAGGCGGAAGGCCACTTCGGTCATCGACTGGGCGGCCATGCGCATTTCCTGGGCGCGGCGAATCATGGCCGCGAAGGCCCAAAACAGGATGACGGGCACGATCGCCGCAACCGCCAGACCGATCAGCTCCGGACGGGCAAGGAACTGGTCGAGCGTGCGGATCGTCCAGATGCTCGGTCCGAAAAGGACATTGGCCAAGCCGCCGGCGCCGGCGAACCAGGCGAGCGAAACGAAGGCGACAACCCAGTAAATGGTGTTCGAGGCACGCCTGTTGAGGCTGTGCAGGAGCGTTTTGTAGTCCTTCTGGCGATCGTCATTGGCCGGCGAGAAACCCCCGGGCTGGGCACCATTGCGTGTTTCCACGGGGCGCAACTCGGCAGGCTTGGCCTTGGGCGCGGGTTTCGCGGCCTGGCTCTGGGCCTGGCTCTGATTGACGACGGACTCAGGTTTCTGATTGCGTCCCTCACGTGCCAACTCGTCGGCGGCCTGGGAAATCTGCGCTTCCAGATCCTCCATCGAAGCCGCGATGTCGAGGTCGCCGCTGCCGACATCATTGCTGAGGTCGATATCAAGCGCCTTCTCCAGTTCCCTGGCCACGTCGCTGTCGAGAGTTCTCGTCGTCGTTGGTTTCTTTGCCATGCCTTCGCTACCCTGTACTAGCTGCCGCGGGCCTTATAATTCTGTTTGTCGTACCACGCGCAGGAGGCTGAAAATGGACCCCTCGTATCGTAATGACACAGGGGGGTAAAGAAAACATGCATTCCGCGGAATACGTAAAACTTTAAATATAAGGTTAACGCAACCGTGATTTGGGCGCCGTTTTCGCAACATTTTTCGCGGCCATCCATTAACCCGTTGTCCACTGGAATCGCCTAGGTTTTTGGGGCAATCGAAGAAACGGAGTTCGAGTTCATGCGTGGCGAAAGCGGCATTGCCTTCTCAATGCCCGGGGGTGACGTATCCGGATCGAGGCGGTCACGACCGGTCGATTTGGCACACCTTGCCCGACAGACGATGGGCGACCGCAGCCTCGAACAGGAGGTGCTGGCGCTCTTTGTACAACAGGCACTGTCGGTGCGCGACAGAATAGTCGACGCCGACATCAAGGACCGGCTTCTGCTCGCCCATGGGCTCAAGGGCTCGGCACGGGGCGTGGGTGCCTTTGCCATCGCAGATTGCGTCACCGAGATCGAGCGCCGGCCGGAAGACAACCAGACGCTCAAGCAGCTCGGCACCCTGATCGACGAAGTGCGCGATTTCATCGCCGCCATCAGTCGCTGAATCCGACGCCAAACCCGGTTTGCGGAAAAACGTCGCGGGGCGGCGCTTTCGCGCGGCAGTTGACTTGCTCGCCGGAGTGATTATCTCGGCTGCAACTCCCTTCAGGTGACAAATGACCAAGCTGACTTTCATCGCCCATGACGGCACGCAGTTCGACGTGGACGCCGAAAACGGCTCGACGGTCATGGAGAACGCGATCCGCAACGCTGTGCCCGGGATCGAGGCGGAATGCGGCGGCGCCTGCGCCTGTGCAACCTGTCACGTCTATGTCGATGAAGCATGGACGGCTGAGGTCGGCGAGCCGGAAGCGATGGAAGAGGACATGCTGGACTTCGCCTACGACGTCCAGCCGAACTCACGCCTGTCCTGCCAGATCAAGGTGCGCGACGCGCTTGACGGCCTGGTTGTCCGCGTGCCCGCCCGCCAGGGCTGAGACTTTGGTTTTTTGCCGGCCGCTGCTTGGCAGCGGCGGCTTGCTCATGCAGTGTCTCGACAACACGCAGCGGGGCACATCGCATGACCGGCACCATCACCACAGACGTCCTCATTGTCGGGGCAGGGCCCATCGGCCTCTTCGCCGTGTTCGAACTCGGCCTGTTCGACATGAAGTGCCACCTGATCGACATTCTCGACCGGCCGGGCGGCCAATGCGCGGAACTCTATCCGGAAAAGCCGATCTACGACATTCCCGGCTGGCCTTCGATCTCGGCGCAAGGGCTGGTCGACAAACTGCTCGAGCAGATCGCGCCGTTCAAGCCTGACTTCACCTACAACCGCATGGTTTCCAGCCTCGAAAAGCTGGAGGACGGCAGCTTTCGCGTCATCACCGACGAGAACGAGGTGTTCGAGGCCAAGGTGGTGGTGATTGCCGCGGGCGGCGGCTCCTTTCAACCCAAGCGTCCGCCGATCCCAGGGATCGAGCCCTATGAAGGCAAGAGTGTCTTCTATTCGGTGCGCCGGATGGAGGATTTTCGCGGCCACGACCTCGTCATTGTCGGTGGCGGCGACTCGGCGCTCGACTGGACACTGAACCTGCAGCCGGTGGCAAAGAGCGTGACGCTGGTGCACCGGCGGCCTGAGTTCCGTGCCGCGCCCGACAGCGTCAACAAGATGTATGCCATGCAGGAGATGAAGCAGTTGCATTTCCAGGTCGGGCAAGTGACCGGATTGACCGGCACTGAGGGCCAGCTGTCATCGGCCACCATCAAGGGGCCGGACGGCGATGTCGAGGTGCCGTGCACGCGCATGCTGCCGTTCTTCGGCCTGACCATGAAGCTCGGACCTATCGCGGAGTGGGGCCTCAATCTTCACGAGAACCTCATTCCGGTGGATACTGAGAAGTTCCAGACATCGGTGCCCGGCATCTTCGCGGTCGGCGACATCAACTGGTATCCGGGCAAGCTGAAGCTGATCCTGTCGGGCTTCCACGAGGTGGCGCTGATGGCGCAGGCCGCCAAGCGCATCATCAGCCCCGGCGAGCGTATCGTGTTCCAGTACACGACCTCGTCGACCAGCCTGCAGAAGAAGCTTGGCGTGGTGGAAGCTTCCTGAACGCGTCGCTTTGATTCAAATGCAGCCGACGCGCTTCACGTCTTTTGTCAGTCGGCCAGCACCGGAGCCTCGGGATGGCCGCGCAGCGTCTTCTCCGGCATCAGCATCAGCGCGACGAGCGCCATGACCAGCATCGCTGCCGCGGTGATGAAGATCATCACGAATGCCTGTGCCTCGACGGCCGTGCTGGCCGCCTGGGCGCTTTCTCCGGCAAGCGGCAGGCCGTAGCCGAGCGCGACCGCACCAAGGATGGCGACGCCAAGCGCGCTGCCTAAAGAGCGAAGGAAGGTCAGTACGCCGGTGGCGACGCCGAGATGGGCCCGATCGACGGCATTCTGAACCGACACGGTGGCAACCGGAAATGTCGTGCCGCTGCCCAAGCCGATGCACGTCGTCAGAACCTCGACGATCAGCAGGGAAACATGCCCCGCCACAAGGCTGAGTATGCCGAGGCACAGGATGGCGAAGGCCACCCCCATCATCGCGATCCGCTTGTAATGAACGAACCGGGGAATCGTGCGGCCGCTGAATGTCGCACCCGCAACGGTGCCGAGCATGAGCCCAAGCATGGCGGTTCCCGATTCACTGGCCGAAAGCCCGAGGATGGACTGCAAATAGACCGGCAGGTAGACCGCGAGCCCGATATTGGCGGCCTGCAGCAGGAACAATGACAACGTGCCGGCAAGGACGATCGGGTTGCCAAGCACTTCGAGCGAGATCAGCGGTTCGGCTGCACGCAGCAGCCGCAACGCAAACGCGCTCCAGATGACAGCCGAACAGGCGAGCAGCCCGAAGATTTCACGCGACAGCCATGGATATTCGCTGCCACCCCAGTTCAACGCCAGCAACAGCAAGGCGGTGGCCGCGACGAGCAACAATGCGCCGAGGCCATCGATGCGATGGTGCTTTGCTGCGATCGGCAGCTTTCTCAGCGGCTTGTTGATGATGGCCATGGCGATGAGACCAAGCGGCATGTTGATCCAGAAGATCAGCGACCAGTGGAGATGCTCGGCGAAGGTGCCGCCCAAAAGCGGGCCTGCGATGCTGGCGACCGCCCAGGTCCCCGCGATCCAGGCCGAGTAGCGCGCGCGCTCGCGCGGCGGCACAAGGTCACCGATCACGGTCTGCGCCAGCGCAAACAGGCCGCCGCCGCCGGCGCCCTGGATCGCGCGACCGACGATCAGGACCAGCATGTTAGGCGCCATAGCGCTAACCAGTGATCCGGCAAGGAAGATGAGGATTGCCGCGTAAATCGTTGGCCGGCGACCATAAACGTCCGATATCTTGCCATAGAGCGGCGCCATCGCTGTGGCGGTCAACAGGTAACCGGTCACGATCCAGGGCAGATATTCGGCATGGCCGAGCAGGCGCGCCATGGTCGGCATTGCAGGTGCGACAATGGTCTGGTCAAGCGCTGCCAGAAGCATCGACAGGAGTACGCCACCGATGATGGCGTTCTTTTCGCTTTCGCTGAGAGGCGAGTCGGTCTTCACCACCGTCTGCCTGTCGACAGTCTGGTCCATGTCCATTCATCCGTATGCTTGCGACTGGCCGCCATTCAGCCCTTCCGGCGTGTTGACCGCGTTAGCCGCATTGACATATGTCGTCCCGTATAGGCCGATTTCGACCGGTGCTCGAAAAGTTTTCGAAGCTGGCACTACGCTTCAGTGCAATTGGCCTGCGCCGCCATTCAACGCCTCGGCACGGTTCACGTCGGCGGCAGTTTGCCGTTCCCGAAGCGCTCCATCCGGTAGCGCAGCAGCCTGAGGATGCGGCTTTCGAAATTGACGCTTTCGACACGGTCGAACTGGACCTGGGCACGGTCATGCCTGGCCAGAACGGCCGCCGTGATTGCGGCTGCCTTGGCCTTGGCGGCGTCGCAGTTTCTTTGCGGGTAGGTGGCTTCCAGCGCCTCTTCGAGTTCGCGGCCATAGTTCTTCGCGATCTCGACGTGGCGCTCCTCATGTCGCTTGATGTCGGCCGACAAGGTGTCCCAAAACAGCCTTACATCGGCATCGGCCTTGCGTGTCCGGCGCCATTCGGGAAGGATCACCTTCACCTTGACGGTCACCACGGCATCGGCGATCCGGCAGGAGCTCGATGTCCGCGCATAGCTGATGCGGGTGGTGAAGGCCATTTGCGTGGCGCCCGGGTGGCGCGTGCCCGTGCTTTTCACCTCCGGCCCGCGTTTGAAGAGCTGTACCTCGATTTCGTCGAGCGTGCTGCCGCCAACGGCGAAGTAGCTGTACGTCTTGACGAGATTGGCCGCACCCGCCGGGATCGGGGTCATGGCGAGCAGCAGCGCGCCAAGCAGGAGTTGTTTCATGCCAAGCATGGATCGTTTCATTATGTTGCCTCTTCGATCACCTTGCTTTACGGCCGTTGCCGGCGCAACGGAATTGATCCGCTGGGGATCACACATGATTGATGAACTCCATGGTTGATGAGCGATGACGGCCAGGCGGTGGCAGTTGGCGCATGGGCGCCATCTCGAGCTTGGCGGCAAGGCCGTGGTCGTCGGCATCCTCAACGTCACGCCCGACAGCTTTTCCGACGGTGGTCTGTTCGACGCCCCCGAAAAGGCGCTGACCCAGGCACGGCGCATCGTCAGGGAAGGGGCATTGGTCGTCGACATCGGCGGAGAATCGACCCGCCCCGGTGCCGCCGCGGTATCGGCAAGCGAGGAACAGGCCCGCATCCTGCCGGTGATCGAAGCGCTGGCGAGCACCGGCGAGGTGCTGATTTCGGTCGACACCTATCGCGCCGACACCGCGCGGCTTGCGGTTGCCGCCGGTGCGCATATCGTTAACGATGTCTGGGGTTTGCAGCGTGAGCCCGACATTGCGCGTGTTGCCGCCGATACTGGCGCCGGGCTTGTCATCATGCATACCGGACGAGATCGCCAGAAGCTGCCGGACGTGATTGCCGATCAATTGGCGTTCCTGCAGAAATCGCTGAAGATCGCCCGCCAGAACGGTATTGCCGACGATCATATCGTGCTCGATCCGGGATTCGGCTTCGCCAAGGAGACGGCGGAGGAAAACCTCGACCTGATGGCTCGCTTTTCCGAGTTGCATACATTGGGCTTGCCGCTGATGGCCGGTACGTCTCGAAAACGCTTCATCGGCACGGTTACCGGCCGTGATGCGGCCGACAGGGGGGTTGGAACTGCGGCGACCAGCGTCATCTTGCGGCTCAAGGGCGCCGATCTGTTTCGCGTCCATGATGTCGCATTCAACGTGGACGCGTTGGCGCTCGCAGATGCTATGCTGGCGCGTCAAACCGACCGGGCGAGAAACTGAGCGATGTATGTCATCCGCATGAAGAACTGCGCTTTCTTTGCCCGGCACGGTGTGCTGGACGAGGAGGAGAGGCTCGGCCAGCGCTTCTATGTCGATGCCGCTCTCACCGTCGATCCCGGCCGGGCGCTTGTCGAGGATTCCATTGAGGACACCGTCAACTACGGCATTGCGTTCACGGTGATCGAAAGGATCATCACCGGGCAGCGTCGCTTTCTGATCGAGTCGCTGGCGCTCGAAGTGGCCCGTGCGCTGACGGCGCGTTTTCCGCAGATCAAGAAAGCCGAAATCACGGTGCGCAAGCCGAACGCTCCGGTGCCCGGCGTGATCGATTACGTCGAGGTGACCGTTGTCTGGCCCGAATAGTACTGTCTATCTCAGCCTCGGCGGCAATCTTGGCGACCCGGCAAAATCAATGGGCGCGGCATTGCGCATGCTGGATGCCGATGCAGACACGCGTGTCACCGGCGTCTCCTCGCTTTATCGCACACCGCCCTGGGGCAAGCTCGATCAACCCGACTTTCTCAACGCGGCCGCGGCAATTTCCACCGGGCTTGCTCCGCGTGCCTTGCTCGACCTCTGCCTTGATGCAGAGCGCAAGCTGAAGCGCGTACGCGAGGAGCGCTGGGGGCCGCGGCTGATCGACATCGACATTCTGGTTTTCGGCGAACGCGTCATTCACGAGACCGGGCTGGAGGTGCCACATCCGCGCATGCTGGAGCGCGCCTTCGTGCTGGCGCCGCTGGCGGAGATCGCGCCCAGCCTGGTGGTCAGCGGTCGCAGCATCGCGGACCGGCTGGTCGCCGTCGACACCTCTGGCATCGAGCGATTGTCGTCCGGCCGCGATTGGTGGTTGGCCTGACATCCAAACGAGGTGGCAGCCGAACTTTCAGCCCGAGAATCCGCCGCCGTCCAGGAACGACTGCTCCCGCGGGGTGGTTTCGCGGCCAAGCATCCTGTTTCGGTGCGGAAAACGGCCGAAGTTCCGAATGATATCGCGGTGTTCGACGGCATAGCTGAGATAGGGTTCGGCCCGGGCCTGGGTCAGATCGACCGATATGTGCTGGTCGGCGAGCAGTTCCGAATGCTCGTACGGCAGATAGAGGAAAACGCGGACTTCTACTTCGAGCGCCAGATCATGACCGGCCGCGATCGCCTTTGCGGCAAAATACCTGGCGAGCGGGTCGGTCGCGTACATATGGCCGGTGCCGCGAAAGCAGTTCCGCGGAAACTGGTCGAGCAGGATCATCAGCGCCAGCGAGCCTTCGGCATGCTCCAGCCAGCCGTCGCATTCACGCCGCGCTGCTGCGTAATGCAGATCGAGAAAGCGGTCGCGGAAGTCGGCATCGAAGGCCTCGTTCTTCTCGAACCACGCGTCCTCGCCGGCATCGCGCCAGAACTTGGTGACCGACAGGGCTCTGCTGTCCAATTCCATGCCTAATTCCTTGCTCAGTCGGCGGGTTCGGGTTTGTGCAGCACGCCAGCCGTCTCTTCGTTGAGCGCCTGGCCAGCGCGGCGCGGCGTGGAGAGCGGCGTCGGAATCGGCGTGCCGATATTGCCTTTTAGGAAGCGCTGTCCGGCGCGGACGCCTTCAGCCAGTTGCGTCTCGAAACGGGCGGTGTCGCGGCGCCGCACGTCCTCGATCACTTCGGCGACGTCTTCGGGATCGACACCAAGCGATTCCAACGCCGAGCCGCCAAAGACCAGCGCCGACTCGAAGGTTTCACGCAGCTGGTAGTCGACGCCGGCGCGAATGAGCTGTAGCGCGGTGCCGCGGTCGAAGGCCCGCGCCAGCACCGTCAGAAGAGGAAACTCGGCCTTGACCAGCTGCGCGATGCGGACGGCGGCATCCGGCTTGTCGACGCAGATCAGTACGGCGCGCGCCCGACCGGCGCCGGCGGCATGCAGGATGTCCAGCCGGGTGCCGTCGCCATAGTAGACCTTGAAGCCGAAATCGGCCGCCGCCTGGATCATCTCGACCTCATTGTCGATGATCGAGACGTCGATGCCGCGCAGCAGCAGCGGCTGGCTGGCGATTTGCCCGAAGCGGCCGAAACCGATGATCAGCACGCTGCCGGTCAGGCCATCGGCGACATCGACGCCGTCGAGCGATTGTTCGTCGCGCGGCGTCAGATAGCGCAGCGCGATGATCGCCAGCGGTGTCAGCACCATGGAGATGATGACGATCGCCGTGAGCGTCGCGTTGGCGTTGCCGTCGATGATACCGACCGCCGCCGCGGACGAGTAAAGGACAAAGGCGAATTCGCCGCCTTGCGCCATGAAGACCGCGCGCTCCAAGGCTTCGCGATGACCTGACTTCAGGATGCGGGCGACGATGTAGATGCCGAACGCCTTCATCACCATGTAGGCGACGACATAGATGGCGATCAGCCGCCAGTTCGCGGCGACCACATGCAGGTCGAGTGACATGCCGACCGCGAGAAAGAACAGGCCGAGCAGGATGCCGCGGAACGGTTCGATGTCGGCTTCGAGCTGATGGCGGAAGGTCGATTCGGACAGCAGCACGCCGGCCAGGAAGGCGCCCATCGCCATCGACAGGCCGCTGAGCTGCATGGCGAGCGCGGACCCGAGAACGACCAGAAGTGCTGCCGCCGTCATCACCTCGCGGGCACGGGCTTCCGCCAGGATGCGGAAGAATGGATTGAGCAGATAGCGGCCGGCCACTACCAGGCCGACGATCGCGGCGAGGCCGATGCCGACCTCCGTCAGCCGCTCCGACAGGCTGGTGTCGGCCCCACCGGGCGCCAGGAACGCGATCAGTGCCAGCAGCGGCACAATGGCCAAATCCTCGAGCAGCAGGACCGATACGATGCGCTGGCCTTTCGGCGTGGCGATTTCGCCGCGCTCCTCGAGAAGCTGCATGACGATCGCCGTCGAGGTCAGCACGAAGCCGGCGCCGGCTACGAAGGATTGCGCGATCGGAAATCCTCCCGCCACGCCGACGCCGGTCAGCAGAAGCGCGCAGACGCCGACCTGCAGGGCGCCGAGGCCGAAAATCTCGCGGCGCAGGCCCCACAGCCGCGACGGCTGCATTTCCAATCCGATGATGAACAGGAACATCACCACGCCGAGTTCGGCGACGTGAAGAATGGCTTCCGATTCGGAAAAGACGCCGAGACCGAACGGACCGATCACCACACCGGCGGCGAGATAGCCGAGGATCGAGCCCAGTCCCATGCGTTTAAAGATCGGAACCGCGACGACACCCGCGGCAAGCAGCGCCACCACCTGAATAAGCTCGCTGCCCGATGCTTCCGCCGCCATGCCTCTTTTCCCTGTGTCTGACAGCACTCCTTGCATGCACCGGGAGCGGGAGGCAAGGGCACAAAGCTTGACAGGAAGGGTAGGTGCCGTTGACGCGATTTCCTTGGTGGAACAGCGGTCTCCGCTTGCCTGCCGGACGTTCGGCATCTATATCAGCCATATGCCTGACTATTCGTCCCGCCCGTCGTTGCCGCACATCCCGATGGACGCGCTTAGCGAAGTTCTGCAAGACTTTCGCTTGAGTGGTGTCAACTATGGCCGCTGCGAGCTCCGGCATCCATGGAGCATAGACTTTCCGCAACAAAAGCTGCTTCGTTTCCATTTTGTCGGCCATGGTCCATGCTGGATTCATACCGAAGCGCAAGGCTGGCAGGAGTTGCGCAATGGCGATCTGGTGCTGCTGCCGCAAGGCATCGCCCATCGGTTGGCGAGTGCGCCGGATGTTGCAGGCGACTCGCTCCAGGGTTGCCAGGTGATCGAGTTGGGGGGCAACGTCTGCGAGGTGGTGCGGGAAGGAACGGGCGCGACGAGCACCCTTTTCTGCGGCTCCATGACCTTGGGCTCCTGTGCGCTTAACCCATTGATCTCGTTGATGCCGCCTATCATCAAGGGTTGCGACGTGGCTGGCAATGACTCGGTCGTTGGTCCTTTGCTGGCGGCCATGACGGCGGAGGCCGCACATCCGCAGATGGGCAGCGCCACCATCTTGTCGCGTATGGCGGACTTGCTGACAGCCCGGCTCATCCGCTGCTGGGTCAATTGCTCGGGAGCCTCGACCACGGGTTGGCTCGCAGCCATCCGCGATCCCCATATTGGCCGCGCGCTGGCAGCAATGCACCGAGAACCCGGCCGTAACTGGACGCTGGAAAGCCTCGCCGGCGTGGCAGGCCAATCGCGCTCGATTTTCGCCGAGCGCTTCAGCGCTGTATTGGGGGAGGGTGCTGCACGCTACCTCGCTCGCCTGCGTATGCAGCTTGCCCGCGAGTTGCTGGAGCAAAACGGCTTGTCGGTTGCCGAAGTCGCTACCCGTTTGGGCTATGATTCCGAGGCATCCTTCGCTCGCGCGTTCAAGCGCATCACCAATGTCTCGCCGGGCGTTGTGCGTCGCACAATTTCCGGACGAATAGACATGAATTTCGGATTTTGAGATACATATCATCCGGAAGGACTCGTCTATGAAGATCTCTAAACCTTGGAGATCCTTCAGTGACTGACACAACATTACAGCTTGAAGATGCCGCGATTGGCCTTGATGCCGACGCGCCGGTCGCGTGGAGCGCGGCCACCTGGTTCGCGGTCCTTTCATTGGCGGCCACCAGCTTTGCCCTTGTATCAGCCGAATTCCTGCCGGCAGGTCTGTTGACGCCAATGGCGCGTGATCTCGGCATCAGCGAGGGGACGGCTGGACAGGTCGTCACCGCCACCGCCTCCGTCGGCGCCGTGACGGCCATGTTGAGCAATGTTCTCATCGGCCGATTGAACCGCAAGACGGTGCTGGTTGGCCTCATGGCCTTGGCGGTCGGTTCCAATATTCTTGCAGCGTTGGCGCCCAATTTCTGGCTGTTGTTGCTAGGCAGGGCCGGACTGGGGATTGCTCTCAGCGCTTTCTGGGCACTTTCGGTTGCTGTCGTTGCAAGGCTGGTCGGCGCCAATGCGACAGGTCGAGGCATGGCTATCGTCACCCTCGGGGTCTCGCTCGCCACCATTGCCGCGCCCTCGATGGGTGCGTTGATCAGCGACTGGCTGGGATGGCGCAGCGCCATGGCCATGACGGCGGGGCTGGCCGTGATTGCCATGCTTTTGCAGTTGCTTAGCCTGCCGACCTTGCCTTCAGCAGCAAGCAACAGTCTTGCAGACGTATTTCGGCTGACACGGCGGCGTGGTATTCAACTCGGCATGCTTGCCATTGTCTTGCTGATGACAGGGCATTTTGCTGGCTCTGTCTATGTGCGTCCCTTCCTCGAACAGGTGACGCTCCTTGCAACCGGGCCAATTGCCCTGGCTCTGCTCGGATTTGGCATCGCCGCCGTGATTGGCAATATTGCCGGCGGCCGCATGGCCGACGCCAATATCCGCATTGCTCTCGTGGTGACCGCCGCGTTGATGGCGTTTGCGGCGCTGGCATTGGTGCTTTGGGGCGTGCACATCGGCGTTGCCTTCGGGTTCGTTACACTTTGGGGCCTCGCCTTCGGCATGGGGCCGGTGGTGCTGCCGACCAATCTGTCGCGTGCGGCGCCTGATGCGCTGGAAGCGGCGGGTAGCCTGATGGTCGTCTCTTTCCAGGTTGCCATCACGGTCGGCGCGGTTGTCGGTGGTTATGTCGTGGACACCTATGGTGCCACGGCGCCCTTGACTCTGACCGCTGTCCTTGCGGCGGCGACGGCCCTGCTGGCGCTGCTACAGCCTCGCGGCTGAACCTTGCTCTAGCTGACCTAAACTAGCTGTTAAAATGAGGCGGTGACCATGGGATCGCCGCCTCTTTTGCTTTCAGCGATCGACGATTTATCAGTTCGGCGCGATGGAGCCGACTTCCACGGCGTCGACGCGCTTCAGGCTCATGCCGATCACCGGCACCAGTTGGTCGTCGACGCGCACCGCAATGGTCACCGTCATCGAATTGTCGTTGGGGATGCGGGCCTGCATGACGCCGCGCAACTGATTGCGGTTGATCGTGAAGACCACCTTGTGGGGATCGACCACGTTGCCGCCGATTATGTCGAGCCCGGAGCCGCTCGCGCCGCCCATGAAGCTGCCCTTGTAGCCCTCGCGGCCTTTACGTTCGATCTTGGCCGACATCTGCTGGGTGAACATGCCGACACGGCAGCCGCCGTCGAGCGACATGCCGACCTTGCCGTCGGGCGTTGAGCCGGTGAAGCTGCAGTTGAATTTGGTGCCCTTGTACTTGCCGGCGACGATTTCGCCGGGACCGATCCATTTGCCTTCGGCCGACTGGAAGAATTGCTTGTCCGGCTCTGCCGAGGCGGCCGCTCCGGCAATGCCGACGACTGTAGTGATCACGGTTGCCAGGGGCAGGAGGCTGGACAGAATTACACTTTTCATCGACGACACCCGGCAACAAAGAGGCTGTTTGGAACCCGTCTGACCATGAACAAGATTGGTTAATGCTTCGTCACTACGGTGCCGCCACAAAGCAGTCCGGTAACAATTCCGAAGGTCCAAACGCTCCGGCCCGGCTCACTTGCCAGGCGGGGCAGTTTCACCGCCTTTCCTGGTGGCAAACGATGTCAGCGCGGAGAGGAAATCGCCCAGTCCGGGACGCTTCGCCGCGCTGAAGGGCAGGGGGCGCGCCGTTTCCATCGCCGCGATGCCGATGCGCGCCGTCATCATGCCGTTGACGACGCCCTCGCCAAGCTTGGCCGAAAGGCGCGCCGCCAGGCCGTGGCCGACGATTTGCTGGACGAAACTGTCGCCGACCGCGATCGAGCCGGTAACCGCCAGATGCGCCAGCACGCTGCGCGCCAGGCGGAAGAAACCCAGCGTTCCCGGCCGTCCGCCATAGAGTTCCGACAGGCGGCGAATGAGCCGCCCGGCCTCGAACACGACATAGGCGACGTCGACGAGTGCGCGCGGGCTGACCGCCGTCACCAGCGAGACGCGTTTGGCGGCCTCGAGAATCATCACCTTCGCCCTGGCATCGAGGGGGCCGAGAATCTCGGCTTCGGCCAGGCGCACCAGATTGCCGCCGTCGATGATTTCGCCGCGCAGTTCGGCCAGCGCGCGCCGGCCGGCCGCAGTCTCGGGTTTGGCCGCGACAAAGGCCGACAATTCGTCGACGACCGATCGTGCTGCCTTGGGATCGTCACGCGCGATCGCATCGAGCGCCCGCTTCTGCAGTTTTTCGACCTCGGCGAGGCGGGCGATCGCCAGGAATTCGCGAATCAGGATCACCACAAGCGCCAGCACGGCGATGGCAGCCATGCCCGCGGCCAGCCAACCCAGCCATTCGGCGCGCGCGAAGAGGTCGCGTATGAGCTGGTCGGTCCACAGGCCGACGGCCAGCGAGACCAGGACGCCAAAAGCGCCGAAGAAGATGCTGCCGAGCAGTGAGCGTTTTCTGGGGGCGATCGCTGGTGGCGGCTCTGCGGCGATGATGTCGGGCTCGTCGAAGACGTCGACTTCCGCCGGTATGATCATCGCGACATCGGTTTTCATCGCGCGGGGTTTGCGCTGGGTGTCGGTCTGGGCACGAGTTTCGGCCTGGGCGTTGCGCGGCTCAGGGGCCGATTGCCTCGATGTGGCTTCCGGCTCGATGCGGAATGCTGCCGGCTTGCGGGGCGCGGTCATGCCAGATGATCTCCGATCAGGAACTGCAAGGCACGGTCGAGCCTGATATGCGGCAGCGACAGCGTGACACCTTCGGCCGTGCGTTCGAGCTTTGGTGGACGGAAACGGACGAAGCGGATTGCCGGGTCCGCAGGGTCCTGCTTGTGATCGGGGCCCGAAACATCGAACACCGCATCAATTTTCTCCGGTAAGTCACCAGGAAATATGGCTGTTTCCGTCTTTCCATCAAAGGTTTCGCCATTGATCCTCTCGTCGGCGATCGGCGTGCCGATGATGACCGGCAACGTCTCTCGACCTTGCTTGACGGTGCCTTCGCGGGTCGCGCGCATCGCTGCCATGGCGACGACATTGACATCGGCGCCGGTGAAATTCGCGCGCGCCACCGCGCGGTCGGCAAGCCGCCGCACGATCGCCTGCAGGCGGTCATGGCTTTCGTGGTGCAGGTGATCGGCCTTCGTCGCGGCAACCAATATGCGGTCGATGCGCCGCGAGAACAGGTCGGCGAGGAAGCTGCCCCGGCCGGGACGGAAACAGCTGAGAATCTCGGTCACCGCGCGCTCCAGGTCGGCCATGGCGCCGGGACCGGCGTTCAGCGCCTGCAAGGCGTCGATCAGCACGATCTGGCGATCGAGGCGGGTGATGTGTTCGCGGAAGAACGGTTTGACGACATGCGTCTTGTAGGCCTCGTAACGCCTGTCCATCATGGCGTGCAGCGACCCGGGTCGCGGACGCTTGTCGCCAATCCCTGCCAGGGGCGCGAAGGTTAGTGCCGGCGAGCCTTCGAGATCGCCGGGCATCAGGAAACGGCCGGGCGGCAAGGTCGAAAGCGCCCGTTCGTCGAGCTTGCACGCTTTCAGATAAGCGGCGAAGCTCTCAGCCAGGCGGCGCGCCGCCATCTCGTCGGCATCGGCATTCGGATCGATCTCCGCCGACAGCGCCCGCCAGGCCCGCGACAGGTCCTCGCGCACAGGCAGGACGGCCATTTCGAAGGCTTCGTGCGAAAAATCGGCGAAGGATTTGCCCAGCAGCGGCAGATCGAGCAACCATTCGCCGGGATAGTCGACGATGTCGATCGACAGTCTGCCGGAGGAGAACAAACGGCTCCAGCCTGAGGCCGATTCATATTCGATAGTCAGCCGCAGTTCCGAAATGGCGCGCGTGGAATCGGGCCAGGCGCGGTCGCTGACCAGCGCGGCGATGTGATCCTCGTACTGGAAGCGCGGCACCGCGTCGTCCGGCTGCTGCTCGAGGAAGGCGCGAGCGATACGTCCTGATTTCTGCGCGGCAAACAACGGCAGGCGCCCGCCATGGATCAAATTGTGGACAAGGGCCGATATGAACACAGTCTTGCCCGCGCGGGACAATCCGGTCACGCCGAGGCGCAACGATGGAGAAAAAAGCCCGGTGGCGCGTCCCGACAGCGTGTCGAGGGCAATCCTCGCCTCGTCGGTGAAGGTGGTCAGCGATGATGCCAAAATGTGATCTCTCGGGCTTGCTTGTGTCCGATATAGGCCCTGCAAACAGGCTTTGAAATGGCTCAGAGATCGGCCGGAGTCAGGAACGCTTCGAGATAGCCGGTGCCCTGGGCGGCCTTGGCAAGATCGCCGTCAAAGCGGACGACCGCCAGGCCCGAGGTCGGGAACCCATGGTTGAGCGTTGCCCGTGCCGTCTCGTCGCCGTCGCCCGAAACCGCCATGGCGAGATCCTCTGTCATCGGATTGTGGCCGATGACCAGCAACGAACCCGATCCGCCATTGTCGCGGATGAGATGGAGGTAGCCGGTGGCGTCCGCGCTATAGAGCGTGTCGAAGAACAGGACCCGGCCGGTGTCGGTCTGGCCGGCCAGGCCTTCCAGCGTCTCCTTGGCGCGTTTGGCATTGGAGCACAGCGTCAGGTCCGGAACATAGGAGCGGGAGCGCATGGCGGCGCCCATCGTTTCGGCGTCGCTGCGGCCCGATGCATCGAGCGGGCGATCGAAATCGCGCATGCCGGGCAGTGCCCAGCCAGCCTTCGCATGTCGCAACAGATACAGCCTGCTCACCCAACCTCCGAATGCCGAAGCCTCCCAGGATTAGCCACGAGAACGGCATTGCGCACAATGGCCCGTGTTCCTCGACTACAGCGAATCACCATGCTGCGGCGCAGCAAAAGGTGGTTGGCCTGGGTCGAAAAGCACAGGCGATATTGCGACAGCATGTTTTACCGGATCCAAAGTGTCACAGCGAAGTTTGGTGTCAAAACGAGCGTACGCCCCCGCAAAGGCGCGCGCCGGCGCGCATTAACAATTGCGTGAGACAGCGGCCGATTGCGCTTGTGCAGGCGTCGGACGGCGAATATATAGGCGCCAAATTTGGGGCAGTTTGGGTGAGTCGAATGAACGACATCGTTACCGCCGATTACACACCCTCCGAAGACGAGCCGTTCATGAACGAGCGGCAGAAATCCTACTTCCGCTCAAAGCTCGTCACCTGGAAAAACGACATATTGCGCGAAGCGCGCGAAACACTGGAAATCCTGCAACAAGAAAACGCTAACCACCCCGATCTAGCCGATCGCGCCTCTTCGGAAACGGACCGCGCCATCGAACTCAGGGCCCGCGATCGTCAGCGCAAGCTCATCGCAAAGATCGATTCGGCCTTGCAGCGCATCGACGAAGGCACTTATGGCTATTGCGAAGAGACCGGCGAGCCGATCGCGCTGAAGCGGCTCGATGCGCGTCCGATCGCGACGTTGTCGATCGAAGCGCAGGAGCGGCATGAGCGCCGCGAAAAAGTCTACCGCGACGACTGAGGGTCGAGGCCGGCGGCGCACAACCAGCCGCCATGATTGACGTTGAGTTTGAAATGGCCGGTTTTCCGGCCATTTTTGTTGGCACGTTCAAAGCGGTCGAAATCTACAACCGTCGAAGCGCAGGCCCTGATTCTTAAGCCCCCGAAAAGGGGTCCGGCAGTCGAACCGGGTACGATTTTCGCGCGGGATGGCTCAGCGGCCGCTCATCGCTTCTGGCTGGAGAGTTCGCCGAGAAGCTTGGTCATTTCATCATCGAGCGACTGCGGTTCCTTCGCCGCCGGTTTGCCGGCCGGGCCGGCCGAACGGGGCTGATCGAGCGATACTTCGAGTTCCCTCATCAGCGTGTCGTCGATGCTGTCCTGCGCAGGTGGCGGCGGTGGTGCATTCCGGGCGACATTGGCAGGCGCGGATCCGTAGGCGGGCAGCGGCGTGATATTGGTCGGCTGGTAGCTTTGCGCCGCCGGCCTCGGCGCAGGTGCCGGTGCTGTTTGGCGTGGGCGGGCCGGCGGCACCGCATTCACCGGCTGCGGAGCGGGTGCCTGTCTCGCCGGCGATGGAGCGGGTTGCGGCGGACGCGGCCTTGCCGCCGGG
>NZ_AYWO01000052.1 GCF_000502955.1 Mesorhizobium sp. LNHC252B00
GATTCCCCTCAGAAAACAGCACCACGCCGCCATGCAAAATCATCAAATGTGAGTCAGACCCCAAAAGGGACCCCTTCATTGATCTGGGACGGTAAGCGCTCGCTGGGCGGAGCTGGTCGGGTTGCGCAGCCCGACGAGCGCGGTTGGGACTTGGTGACGGCCTGATCATCAGGCGCGGTTCTTGAAGCGCCAGGATTCGTTGCCGGTCTCGATGATCTCGCAGTGATGGGTGAGCCGGTCGAGCAGCGCGGCCGTCATCTTGCCGTCACCGGCGAACACACTCGGCCATTCGCCAAAGGCGAGATTGGTGGTGACGACGATCGAAGTGCGCTCGTAGAGTCTTGAGATCAAATGGAACAGCAATTGCCCGCCAGCCTGGGCGAAAGGCAGATAGCCAAGCTCGTCGAGCACAGCGAAGTCGAGCCGGGTGAGATAGTCTGCGATGCGTCCCTGCTTTCCGGCGCGGTGCTCGATCTCGAGGCGGTTGACCAAGTCGACGACGTTAAAGAAGCGTCCGCGTGCGCCGTTGCGGATCAGGGCTCGCGCGATGGCGATGGCCAGATGCGACTTGCCGGTGCGCACCATCAAAGCCCGGGATCAAACACTTTTTTTTAGCCGACCTGGTTCTCAACCTGTCCCTTCTCCCAGCCCGACGCCGGCGTGCAGGCGACCGGCTCGATGAGATAGTGGCTGCACATCTGCAGAAAGCGGCGATTGTATTGCCGGTCCTTGCCGACGAAGACCGTCTCCACCGCCGTGTTAATGTTGTCGTAGATGCCGCGCGTACAGGCGCCCCGGAAGAAGGCAAACGCCCGATCATGGGCGTCGAAGACCATCTCCTGCGTCTCGCGCGGATACCCCTTAAATCGTCGCATAGTTCGGCCTGCACCAAACGACATCGCCATTGTTGCGTTGTCGCTACCCGCATCGGGTTGCGTTTGTGGTGCGTTGGCTGAGCTGGTCCGCGTCGGCTAGAGCACGTCCTGTGATCGATGAATCGATTGTGATGTGACGGGCTGCGTTATGTGCTGATTCAACATCCACCTGGATGGAGGTGGACGATGGGAAGAGCATTGAGCGGGGAGCTTCGGTCGCGGGTCTTGAAGGCTTCGGACAGGGCATGTCGGCGCGGCAAGCGGTGGCGCGGTTCGGCGTGGGAGTGTCCAGCGCGATCCGCTGTATTGCGCGGGCGAAGATCGGCGAACTGGCGCCACGCCCGCAGGGCCGCTGCCGCGCCTCCAGCCTCGATGCGCATGAAGCCTTCATCGTCGGGCTGATCGAGGAGCGCAACCTTTACCGGAGCGCTGCGGCTGACGGGCATGACTGCGCCCTTCGTCTACGATGGCGCCATGAACGGCAACGTGTTCCTGGCCTATGTCGAGCAGGTGCTGGTCCCGACATTGTCGGAGGGCGACGTAGTCGTCATGGACAACCTGCCCGCCCACAAGGCCGCCGGCGTGCGCGACGCGATTAAGGCCGCAGGCGCGAGCCTGCTCTACCTGCCGCCCTACAGTCCCGACTTCAATCCGATTGAGAACGCCTTCGCCAAACTCAAGGCGCTGCTGCGAGCAAAGGCCGAGAGAACCATCAAGGCTCTGTTGGATGCGGTCGGCACGGTCGTCGACCTCTTCACCCCAGCCGAGTGCCAACTACTTCAAAGCCGCAGGATATGAACCGGATTAAACAGGACATTCTCTAGTGTCGCGAGGTCAAGGTCAAGAGCACCGAGAGCCAGCCAACTCGTGCCGGCGGCGCGGTCGCAGCTGGTCGCCATCAGCCGCGATCTCGAAAATTAGGTCCGGTCGATGCTGAAAGAATACGGGCTGCAGTTCGGTTGCTCGGCGTGTTTGCAGTTTCAACGCAAGGTCAGGGAACAAACCGCGGACGGTCATCACCTCCTTGCCCATGATCGAGGCGCTGCTGACAATCCACGAACAGGTCTGCCGTACGGTCTCTTGCTCATGAGAATGAGACCACCCGCCGGCTGATGACGAATCCCGGCATTGGTGTGGTCACGGCATTAACATTCCGTCAGCCCATCTATAACCCTCCGGCTTCTGTTCCGCCGCAGCGGTCGGGCCGATCCTGGTTTGACGGCACAGCGAAAACAATCCGGCGAAACGGACATCAACGGCCACGTCTCGCGCTGGTGCGATCGCTTCATGCGAACCTATTTCTACGAGGCGGCCAGGGTGCTGATACATCGGACAAGATTTGGTCGACGACGAAAGCTTGGGGCGCGCTATGTCGAAACGCATTTGGATGAAGAAGGCGGAAGTGGCGGTCGCACGCAAGATGGCGGTCTTGCTCCACTGTATATGGGTCGACGCACCAGCTTTGATTGAGGGAAGGAGAAGGTCGCGGAATCGGCTCGGTCATTCGAGCCATCTCGGGCCGCCGAGCGGCCTGTTTTCCCGTTAATCAGCAGACGTCGATGTCGGATGTCGTTGCGCACGTTGAGGAACCCGACCCAAACATCATCATGAGGCATACACCTCGGAAAGGAACGGATTGATAGACACTCGCAATTAAGGGGCCATTGACACATCTCACCCAATGGCTCCCAGACGTCCACATTAGGCCGCCGATTCGCCCCCCTTATTCCCGAGTTGCCTAATGCTCTTGTCGAGCTATGGTCGAGACATTCAAACCGAGACCAGTTTTGATCAAAGTATTTCAGCAGCCTGCGCGTTTTGACGCGAGGCGACGTTTTCAAATATTATCCTTGGGGTAAATCTTTCCTCTGTCACGCAATGGAAAACATGGCGTCTCAAAGTGGACTGCTAGGGACATGTCATTCACGCGTGCTTCTCTCCGTCGTTCAGCCATGGACGAAGCCCGCAACACCTACGCGGGGCGGTAGCATGTCGTATCTTGGAAAAAGGTAACGGTGTCACTTTTAGAAGGGGTGCCGACTGTGGTGCTCATGGAGATTTGATGTGAGAAACGGGGAAAAACGGTCAAATTTTGAATGTGTTGCGGTAAGGCCGGCAAGTTTTGAGTGTGTGGCGGCAAACCCAGGAGAGATACAGACGGTTAACGGGCCGATACTTCCCGGCCACGCCGGTATCACGATGATCCATGAACATCTGATGGTCGATCTTACATGCTATTGTCACTCGCCCCAAGCGGCGCACGAGAAGTCACTCGTTAAAGCTCCGGTGAGCCTGAAGACACTGACATGGATACGCCGAAATTACACGTCCAATCTTGACAATTTGACGCTTGACGAGCCCGACTTGGCCGTCGAAGAATTGTTGGAATTCAAGTACGCAGGTGGCGGCACAATCGTCGATGCCGGCAATATCGGTCTTGGCCGGGATCCCAAAGCCTTGCAGAGAATCGCCGACGCAAGCGGCCTCAATATAGTTATGGGCGCGGGCTACTATGTCCACCAGTCGCATCCAGCGAACATGGACGAGATCTCCGAGGAAGCGATATGTGGGGAGATTGTTGCGGATGTGCGAGATGGCGTGGGCAGCGATAGGATCCGCGCCGGACTCATTGGCGAACTGGGGTGTTCCTGGCCTATGCACCCGAACGAGCAAAAGGTTCTGCGGGCCGGTGCGAAGGCGCAAAAGGCGACAGGAGCTCCGATTTCCGTACATGTCGGACTGCACCGCGAGTCGCCCCATCAAATCGCTCAAATCTTGGACAGAGCGGGTGCAGATTTGAGCAGAGTGGCGCTTTGCCACATGGATCGCGAGGCGCCGGCGAACATCGAAAGACTTGTCGAACTCTGCAAGATGGGTTGCTACTTGGAATTTGACGCCTTCGGTATGGACACTTGGGACTTTCCAGACGCTCCAAACTATCCACAGGCCCCAATCGACCGGATCACCGATGCCCAACGCGTTGAACTAATCGTAAGACTGGCAGACAAGGGACATTTGGATCGCATTGTTGTATCGCACGATATTGCGTACAAAATGCGACTTAAAAAATTCGGCGGGTCCGGCTACGACCATATTCTGTCCGTATGCGTTCCAATTATGCGTCGCAAGGGACTGGGAGATGCCGAGATGCGCAAGATCTTAATAGAGAATCCCGTACGGCTTTTGACTTTCGCATAACAACACACCTGCCGTCGTTATTTTGGCCGGTATATTAGAAGAAATTACAGAAAAGGCGATCTGTTGATCGGTAAGCGGGAAGGCCACCCCATCTGGCGCAGCCAATATGGGGCGGCGATGATGACACTGAGATAGCCGAGGAGCTTTCAGTATCACGTAAGACCGTATGTCCGCCTCTGTCGGTGAGGTGGCTCGCCCTACACTGCGCGTCCGAGGGTTGCTCGGGCGGGTCGAGCCGGTCCTCATCACAGGAGGACGAGCCGTGGCAGATTATAGGGAAGCATTTGTCGGAATCGATGTCGCGAAGCTGAGGAACGCCATCGCGATTGCGGACGCCGGCCGAGAGGGAGAGGTTCGCTTCTTCGGCGAGGTCGACGCGTCGGATGTGAGCATGCGCCGAGTTATCCAGCGGATCGCCGCCAAGTTCGATCGGGTGTATTTCTGCTACGAGGCCGGTCCGACCGGCTATGGTCTCTATCGGCTGATCCGATCGCTCGGCCATGAATGCATGGTGGTCGCCCCATCGCTGATCCCAAGGAAGCCCGGTGATCGGGTGAAGACGAACCGCCGGGATGCTCTTGCGTTGGCTCGACTGCTGCGCGCCGGCGAACTGACGGCGGTGTGGGTTCCCGATGAAGGCCACGAAGCCATGCGGGATCTCGTCCGCGCCCGGGCGGCCGCAGTCGAGACGCTTCGCGTCCACCGGCAGCATGTGAGCGCCTTCATGCTCAAGCACGGACGTATCTATCCTCGCAGGAAGGGCTGGACTATGCGTTATCTGCGCTGGCTGCAGGAGCAACCGTTCGATCACCCGGCGCATCAGATCGCGCTTCAGGAAATGGTCGAAGCGATCCGCGTCTCGAAAGAGCGGGTCGAGCGACTTGAGGGTGTGATCGAGGAGTTCATTGCGACCTGGTCCCTGGCGCCGATCGTGCGGGCACTGCAGACCCTGAAGGGCGTAGACCTAATCGTTGCCGTGACATTCGCCACCGAGGTTGGCGACGTGCAGCGGTTCGAGAGCCCACGCCAGCTCATGGGTTATCTTGGCCTCGTTCCCGGCGAACGATCGACCGGCGAGACAGTCAGACGGGGCGGCATCACCAAAGCAGGGAACGGCCGGGTTCGCCATATGCTGGTCGAGAGCGCATGGACGTACAGGCATCCTCCCAAGGTAGGCAAGATGAAGCTGTACCGGCTGGAGCAAGCTCCACCGAAGGTGCGCGAGATCGCATGGAAGGCCCAAACACGGCTGACCGCCCGCTATCGAATGTTGAGCGGACGAGGCAAGAGGACAACGGTGGTGTGCACAGCGATCGCCCGTGAACTGGCCGGCTTCATGTGGGCCGTTGCACGGGAGGCGCAGGCGATCAGGTCGTAGACCTGCGACGGCTTTCATTTCGCGCATGGGCGGAGGCGGGACCCGGCAGCGTAGTGACGAAGGGCAGCTTGGGCCGTCGTGTGAACTGGAACGAGACGGTCCTTGCGGAACTTCGTCTTCCGAACGAGGAGGACCTCGTTGGTGAGATCAACGTCGGAACGATCGAGTCTGACCACTTCGCCGGATCGCAGCCCCGAACTCGCCAATAATCCGATCAGCGTCGCCATTGTCCGCCCCTTGAGAAGGGTTCCCGGCGAGATGCGGCGGCATGCTTCGATGAGCGATGCCAACTCGGCATCGCTGAGGATCCGCGGAGGCGGAATTGCTCTGGATGTGGGGAAAGCTCTGCGCTCCAAGGCTCGGTTCGCGCGTCATAGACGGCGAGATACTCGTAAAATCGGCGGAGCACGCCGTGGCGAGTGACGCGGCTGTTGGCGGCGCCGCCGAACGATAAGGCGAAATCCAGCGCCATCGCTCGAGTGGCGGGGGCATCGAGCTGAGCGCGCTCAACGTAGCGGACGAAAGCCCGCAACGTGCCGGCTTGCTTGCTGAAGGCGTAGCCGAGGGAGTGGCGCAACTCGATATACCGCTCGGCCTTCTCGCCGAGGAAGCGGGCGAAGGCGGTCATGCCACGCCTCCCGGAAAGGGGAGTGCGACCTCGGCGAGCTGCGAGGCCGTGACCTTTACGTACAGCGCCGTTGTGTTGATGCTCTGGTGCCCGAGAATATCGGCGACCTCGTTGATCGGCCTTCGCTGCCTGACAAGCTGGGTGGCAAGGCTGTAGCGCAGGAGATGCGCACCTGCGACCCGCCCGAGTTCGACCCCGTCATGCCGCAACNGGGTGGCAAGGCTGTAGCGCAGGAGATGCGCACCTGCGACCCGCCCGAGTTCGACCCCGTCATGCCGCAACCGCTTCCGTACGATCCTCGAGACAGGCGACGCGCACTTGAACGGTCCCACGGGCGGCGTGAAGGAAAGGAACAGATACGGACTATCCACCTTCGGTCGAGCGCGCAGGATGTAGTCGGCGAGCGCGGCGCCGGTCTCCTCGAGGAGCGGTGCCACCCGATCACGCTTGCCCTTGGTGCGCCGGACAAAAACCTCGCCAGCACGCCAGTCGATATCCTGCAGCCGAATGGCGCGAAGCTCGCCGTTGCGAATGCCCGTGGTGGCGAGTAGCAACAGGACGGCTCGATCGCGGATGTCGACTGGCGTCGTTGCGCCGATCGCATCGATTGCGCGCCGAACGTCATCCCATGCAAGGCGCGGCGGCAAATGCGCCAAACGCCAATGGGGCGTGCTTGGGACGACGCGGGCGAGATCCTGTTCATGGTGGCCAGCCCAACATAAAAACCGAAGAAATGTTCGGATGTGAGAAATCGCCGCCGTGCGGGTGGCGGAGGTCGCCGATAGCGACAGCCGATGCTCAACGGCGGCGAGGACGTGTTCAGCCGTCAACGCCTCGAGGTCTTGGCCGGGGTGGTGATGGCGGAACCAATCCAGAAAGCGGCGGCCGCCCAGAAGAACGCCTTCGCGGGTCTTCGGCTCCAGGCCCCGCACCCTGCGCAGATAGTCCGAAAAGAAGGCCAGAAGCGGAGCATCGGCGTGCGTGTCCCAGCGCCGACACTGCCCCGATGCGCGGAGTATCAGTAGTAAACGTGCACAAATAGCTGTCGATGACATCTTGAGGGATAGGCATCGGACCACAGAGCGTCGCGGCAAACTGGCTAAAGCGCGCAATCCGGCTCAGGTAAATCTTGGCGGATGCTGGCTTATAACCAAGCATAAAAAAATGCTCCGCGAGGCGATCCATCTCGCCACCGAGTGCACCGCTACGCAGGCGCTTGAGCACCCTGCGATACGAAAAATAGAAGTCGAGCATCCTGCCCCTCCAGCATCGCGGCGCAGGGGAATCCCGCGTCCGTCAGAGAGGCATGAAATATTATGTGGCGGAGGATTCCAGACTTGGTAGGACGGGCGTCAGGGCGGCTCCGCCACATAATCTCGCCCGACACATAACAACGGATCATGCTTCAAAACCTCCTGCACCCGAAGCGCCAGAGAGGGAAAGCCACAGCGCATGTCCGTATACCCCGTCGAAAGCCAGACCTTGACCCCGGCCCCCATCGGAAACGGATTCACCGCAATGTCTCCAGTCCGCGCATGATCCGAAGCAGCGCCTCAACGTCGACATCGCGGTCCACGATCACACGGCGACCATTTGCGCTGACAACCTCAATCCGGCCAGCCTGCGGCAATGACCCTGCTGCCGGCTCTATCTCTGGAACAAGCAGTGCTGGGATAAAGCCGCTGGCAGGCGACGCAACATCCAGTTGCCACGCTCGTGCCAGCCGTCGCCATTCATAGAGATGCGACCGAGAAATCCCATGTCGCCGCGCCGTGGTCGCGCACAAGCCAGGTTCCGAATAACTCTCAGCGACAATCTGGAGCTTCTTCTCTCTGCTGAAGCNGCGCCGTGGTCGCGCACAAGCCAGGTTCCGAATAACTCTCAGCGACAATCTGGAGCTTCTTCTCTCTGCTGAAGCGTCGCCGCCGATCGCTATCGATCATCTCAAGCCGTTCCATTCCGCACTGCTTTATTGACGTCAACAAGGACAGTCAGTGCGCAGCCCCACGAGGCCTACAAGGCGGCCTTGCTCGGATATGTACCGTGGTCGCGCACAAGCCAGGTTCCGAATAACTCTCAGCGACAATCTGGAGCTTCTTCTCTCTGCTGAAGCGTCGCCGCCGACCGCTATCGATAATCTCAAGCCGTTCCATTCCGCACTGTCCTTATTGACCTCAACAAGGACAGTCAGTGCGCAACCCCCACGAGGCCTACAAGGCGGCCTTGCTCGGATGCGTACGTCATGACGCTCCCGGGCAACCAGGGGCCAGTCCGGTTCACTCAGATCCTGCGGTGGGCGACCGGCGCGGCCGAAGAGAAGCCGTTCCAGCTTTGCATCGTCATCACACCCGCTTGGCAGGGGCCAGGAAAGCCCAGGTTCCCGGGCCCGCAGCAAATAGGTCGATACCGAGCGCTTGCCGATCTCCAGCCGCTCGGCAATCTCGCGCACCGAAAGACCCTCTCCATAGGTCAGGCGCAGGATCGTCCGGATATCCCTCACTGTCGTTCGTCTTGCTTGCTTCCGTCTCGGCATCGACCCCTCTCAACGTTGTCCTGAGAGGCCTACCCGCAAGACGGCGCAGCCGCGAACCCGTCGTCACACCGCCGCCGGAAACTGTCCGGGATTTAGCGGAATCGCTGTCCGGGAATTACTGAAAACCCTGTCCGGAGATTACCGGAAAGCCTGTCCGGACTTTTCCGAAACCCGCAGACAGCACGAGTCCATCGCCTTCGGTCGGGCCACAAGCACCACCCTCTCGGCCTCCGGCAGAATTTGGACAATCGAAAGGCTCGGGTAAAATCAGCGAGCGGAAGGCATGGAGCACGGGCAAATCACGGCGTCGACTGCGATTCCGACATGAACTTATTCGCACCGTCCGTGAATCCCGCAACCTGCACCAAATATGCGGAAGAACCCCTAGATTGTCGCGCACGTCTCTTCCAGATCGCCGCGCTATAGCATAACCAACTTGAACTGGGTTGATCATGGTCATATTCACCAGTGATACGCACGAACCGTCGACTGGCGCGCACCGTTATCGTACACCGTTCTCGTATATGTAGGAAAGTCTATAAATCTGCAGAAAGCGATCGGCTGCCGCCGTGCCTTCCCCCCGCACACTAACCCAAGATATCTTCGACAATCAAAGCCATCTCTCTGGTAGCGACACAGTGACTTGTCCATTTCGGACTACTCCATAGGTGTATCATCGACAAACGACTTGTAATCCTGTTGGGACGTCGTTCCAGGTCTGGAACCGCTGCAAAGCATCGTATGCCTGGGCCGCGGCCTTCTCATCCAGTTGACGCACGGCACACATCATGAACTTGCCCTTGCGGTCACTGTCAGAGAATGGCCGCTCGGGATTGCCAATTGCCAAATCGCGAGACGATCGGAGCACCCGACCGTCTATAAGCGCAATCTCGAGTTTTACTGGCGCTGTACCGATGAACCCAAGCTGCGCTAGCTCGTCATCAAGCCGCAACCGAACTTTCGACATCAAATCGCGCACTTGCGCGTCTGCCACGACTTCCGAATGGAAGGTGGCTAGCGTGACTTCTTGTTTCGCTATCGCGGCAGCCAAGGCGAACTCCATGGAGAACCGAGCCTGCTGCGGCGTGCTCGGTTCGTGACATATGAGTTCTCGTTCTGCGAGCAAGCTTACGCCGACATTGATAACCGCAATGTCTTCGGGCTTCAGGTTGTGCTCAACCACGAGTTCCAACATCAAGTCACACGCCGGATGTGACCCACTGCAGCAGGGGTATCGCTTATAGGCCACGCCTCGAGACACCAGATCGAAAGGCGCTCCGAATGTCAGGCTAGCTATCCGTTTTACATATGACGTTGAGTTGCCGGCAAAGCAATCCAGGAAGCCGTCGGCACCCTCAATGGCGGTGGCGGACGCGGTTACGCCGGCCCTCGCGAGTGACACAGCCTCGAGCCCGTTTCGAGCAGTCATTCCGGCATGATATGGCTTAGCCTGGGTTCCGAAATTTGCGCGCACGCCGCTTGCTCGCGAAATCGAAAGCCCGAGTGCACTGATTGTCGTCGTGTGATCGAGACCGAGCAGGACGCATGCAGCGGCGGCCGCTCCGATTGCATAATAGACGCTAGTTGTGTGCCAGCCCTTTTCGGACACGTGCGGCATGGAGACATCCGCAAGTCTGTGGGCAACTTCCACACCCACAAGGTAGGCAATAAGGACATCTCGACCGGATGCATTGACTGTCTCGCCGATTGCAATTGCCGCTGGAGCAACGACCGTTGTAGGGTGACCGATCGTCGACCAGCTGGTGTCGTCAAAATCCAAAGCATGCCCCGCAACCGCGTTGCAGAAGGCCGCGTTCTCCGGATCTAGCCGCTCAGTCCGTCCGATTATGGAACACACCGACCCAAACGAGCGCTCGGAAGCCCAGGAGAACACGTTGTTGGATACGGGCTCGTTGCAACCACCCAGCGCAACCGCGAGGTAATCGACGAACGCCTCCTGCGCTGCGGAAACGGTCTGATCAGAAATCTGCGCCGAGCGTGCACCAACAACAAAGTCAGCTGCCTTTTCGATAAACTGGGAAGAGGTCATTGGATTTTCTCTCAATTTGCTGCGCGGTCGTCCATTGAGGATGATCGCGGGGTTCTACGAGAAGCGAGGATTGTCTGGAACTATCTCGCGAGGAGCCGCATGTCGTGGCTTTCAGCGCCAACGATTTGAAGGTTTGCGGTAGATTGACCCGCCCTGGCAAAGGAATCGAAACCACGGAGAAATCCAAGTAAGTCGACAATACCTGGAGAAGCGACACATCGGAATTTGACTCTCCTCAACCTCAACTGAGCCAATCGGCGTAGAGAGAGCGTCAGGACAAAGTTGTACCTTTCGAATACCTGCGCGAACTGCTTTCTATCCTGTAAAAAGCAAGCTTTGCATCTGCCGGAATGGCTGCTTGCTAACCTCTGCTCCTGCCATCACGCGTCGGCTCAGTTGGATTGATGAGGGACAGCGACGTCGAACTGCTGGCCGCGCGGGGATCAGCCCATTCTCTCCGAAACTATCAGACCGCCAGCGCGAGATGCGAGATGAGATAGTCTGTGAGTGATCGAGCCCACGTCGTCGGAATGATGACGGTCAACTGGTCACGCCTCTGCCGTTCAACAAGCACGCCAACGTGGTGAAGCGAGGTCTGAACAAACGTTCCGATTGGAAACAAGAGTTCGTCGAAGTCGAGTGCGATTACACGACTCAGCAGCCCGGCCGTGCCGGGGCCATCAAGCGTGAGGCAAACACGTGCTTGGGAGAGATCGAGGGCGACGAGGTCATTCGTACTTGCGAACTCGAGTTTCGAGTCGGATCGTACAAGCACCCGGTCCGGTGCAATGCGCCAAACGGTCATCATTCCACGACTGACCGGGGCCCGGTAGTCTGTCGGAATTGAGAGAGATTGGCTACGAAGTGCCTTGTCGGCGGCATCCGCGAAATTGCCCCAGCCTGCCAATTGGACGAGGTATCCGACTTCGACTTCGTTTACCTGGACGGAAGCACCGTCACTGTTGACGCCGCGAAGCGGAAGGTTGTGTTTCTTAGCCATTTTGACGATGTCCTTCCGGATCGAAGAAGTGATGCAAGACGACTCTCGCCTGCAGCGTTTGATTGCCCACGAAATCAACGACCTCGATTGTCTCCCCAAAGCGCTGGGGACCTCGCGAGAGCAGTGCAAGCGCGATGTTCTTCTTCAAGGCCGGCGAATAGGTCGCGGACGAGACCCACCCTTCTCCATGCCCCTTCTTGGGCACATTCATTGCAAAGAGCAGCGAACCAGCCTTCGCCCCGACATCACCCACAATTTCCAGCCCGACAAGCGATGGGCGGTCGGGATCCTCGAGAAGCGGACGCCTACGAAGAACGGAGCCGATGAAGGCTTTCTTGCTGGAGGCGAAGCCTTCCAGGCCAAGATCCTTCATGGTCGTGCGGCCTTCGATCTCCGAGCCGGCAACGTGTCCTTTCTCGATGCGCAGCGCACCCATCGCTTCCGTGCCGTATGGCTTCAGCTTGTAGGGCACGCCAGCCTTAATGAGGGCTTCCCAAACCTTTAGGCCCGATTTTGCCGGAATATAGATTTCGTAGGCTAGTTCGCCTGAGTAGGACATGCGGTGCAAGCGGCACGGCACGGCATCGACGACCACGTTCGTGAAGTGGTTGTTTGGTAGCGCCTCCTTGCTCAGGTCCGCCCCGGTCAGATCGGCGAGGACAGCTCTCGACTTCGGACCTGCGATAGCGATCGCCGCCCATTGGTCTGTCACCGTCGTCACGTGGACCTTAAGATCGCGCCAGGCGGCCTGAAGCAGGAGCTCGGCCCCTGCCAACACTTTGGCTGCGTTCGCTGTGGTGGTCGACATGAAGTAGTCGTTCTCACCCAAACGTGCGGTTGCACCGTCGTCGAGAACGAAACCGTCCTCACGAAGCATCACGCCATACCGCAAACGCCCCACAGGCAGGGTCTTGAACCCGTTCGTATAGACGCGGTTCAGGAATTCCGCAGCATCCGGCCCCTGCACGGCAATCTTGCCGAGGGTCGATACATCGACAATGCCGACGTGTTCGCGGACATGGGCGGCCTCGCGGATATAGCTATCGCGAAGTGTTTCGCCCTTGGCAGGATAGTACCAAGGACGCAACCACGCACCTGCCTCGATTGTCTCCGCGCCGTTTTCCATATGCCAGTCGTGAATCGTTGACAGCCGCGTTGGCTGAAAGTGGAGGCCGTGATCGTTACCAACGATCGCGCCGATTGTGACGGGTGTATAGGGAGGCCTGAAAGTCGTCGCCCCGACGTTTGGAACGTCCACTCCTCGTAGTGATGCCATTCGGGTTAGTGCGTTCAGGTTTGACGTTTTACCCTGATCGGCAGCCATACCTAACGTCGTGTAGCGCTTGAGGTGCTCGACAGACACGTAGCCCTCCATATGGGCCTGATCGATGTCGGCAAGCTTCACGTCGTGCTGGAAGTCGACGAACGCCTTACCAGGAGTGGTACCGTTCGCCCTTGTGATGACCGTCGTCGGCAGAAGTCCGCGACCCCAGAAGTCATCTTCCTCTGGCAGCGGGTCCAGCTTTCCCACACTGCCACCGGCAGTGTGACCCTGCATTGCGGATTCGGCGGCAGAGGTTGCACCCACCAGCGAGCCCACACATGTGAAGGCGCCACGTTCGGCTGGAGGTAGAAACGCATCAAGGTTGGAATGATATTCCGGCTTGCCAAAACGCTGACTCCAAAGGTGTAGCGCTGGTGCCCAACCGCCCGACGTAGCGATGAGATCGCAAGAAACCGAGATTTCTTTGCCCGACGCTTTGCCTTTTGCGTCGACGGCTATCAGGCGCGCTCCTCGCACATTCTTACCGCCCTCGGCCTTGACGATACCGTGGCCAAGTTTCAGGTCGATCCCCGCAGCCCTGGCGCGGGCGAAAAGGGATTTCGGACCCTTCTGCCGCAAATCGCAAAGCATAACCTTCGCGCCCGCCTTGGCAAGATCGATCGCGGCTACGTAGGCGCTGTCGTTATTCGTAGCGACCAGCACCCGATCGCCCGGCAAAACTGCATACCTGTTCAAGTATTTGCGCACTGCCGACGCAAGCATTACGCCGGGCACGTCGTTTCCGGCAAACACTAGAGGTCGCTCGATCGCCCCCGTTGCTAGTATGGCTCGCTTGGAGCGAACCAGCCAGTAACGCTGACGCGGCTTACCGACCTCTGGCGCTTTGACGTGGTCTTGGGACCGTTCGACAAGACCGAACACCTCGGTGTCATAGGCACCGAATGCTGTCGTACGGGTGAGGATGCGAACATTCGATATGTCTCGCAGTTCCGATTCCGCCTTTTTCAGCCACACATCGGACACGCCACCCGGGACCGCGCTAAGCAACGCTCCGCCAACGGAGTGGTCCTGCTCAACGAGGATGACGTTCTCACCTTTTCGCCCAGCGGCAAGTGCGGCCGCAATACCCGCCGGTCCCGCACCAACAACCAGAACGTCGCAAAACGCATTGATCTTTTCGTAGTGATCGGGATCGCCGAGCGTGGTTGCTTGCCCCATGCCTGCGGCGCTACGGATAAACTTCTCACAGAACATCCAGAATCCGGTACCCTTGAAGGGCCCGATGAAGGTCTTGTAGTAGAAACCCGCGCCAAAGAAGCGGGAGAGCATTCCGTTCACCGCTCCGATGTCGAACCGCAGGCTCGGCCAGGCGTTTTGCGGCGTTGCCTTAAGTCCGTCGAACACCTCAACCATGGTCGCCTGTGCATTGGGCTCGTGCCGTGCTCCATCGCGAAGGTGCACGAGCGCATTCGGCTCCTCAACGCCGGCGGCCATTAGACCGCGGGGACGATGGTACTTGAAGCTTCTGGCAAAGATTGTTTGGCCGCCGGCCAGAAGTGCTGAAGCCAACGAATCGCCTGGGTGAGCAGCGAATGACCGGCCATCGAATTCTACAGTAATTGTGCGATAGCGGTCGATGCGACCGCCATAGGAGAGCCTGCGCGCGGTCATCCTACCACCTCACGAGCAAGATAGGATCCGGAAATTTCGTGCGTGAGCGTATCGCGCTCAACAACAACCCACTGGCGGCACCCGGTGACGTGGTGCCAATATTCCTTGTGCGGGCCGCGTGGATTGTCGCGCATGAAGACGTAGTCGAGCCAGACCTTTGGGTCGACATTGTTCACATCCGGCCGGCGCACAGTCGCATCCGCTCCGTAGGTGAATTCGGTCTCGTCCCTCCAGCCGCAGACGGGGCAATGAATTCTCAACATAATAGGACCTCAATGGGCGTTCGGTTGCGGGCCTACGCCCTTTTCATCGATCTGGTAGCCGCGCTCGAAGCGCTCGAGCGTGAACTCTGCGTTGTCGGGATGAGGTTCGCCCTTGGCGATCGTCCACGCGAAGCAGTAGCCGGATGCAGGCGTTGCCTTGAAGCCGCCGTAGCACCAGCCACCATTGAGCCAGAGCCCTTCAACCGGCATCTTGGCTATGATGGGGGATCCATCCATAGACATATCCATGACGCCGGCCCAATGACGCAGCAGGCGAAGGCGCGAAAGCGAAGGCATGAGGGCCTTGGCGCTATGGAGCGTATACTCGATGATCGGCAGGCCACCGCGTTGGGCGTAAGAATTGAAGCCATCAAGATCGCCGCCGAGCACAAGGCCACCCTTGTCAGACTGGCTGATGTAGAAGTGCGCAGCTCCAAAGGAGATCACGCTATCGACCAGAGGTTTCAGGGGCTCGGTAACGAATGCCTGAAGGACGTGGGTCTCGATCGGCAGGCGAAGGCCGGCTTTCTTGGCCAAGTGGCCAGTGTGGCCCGCAACGGCCAGCGCTACCTTCTTGGCCCGGATCGGTCCCTGCGTCGTCTCCACGCCGACTATCTTGCCCTTGTCCCAGATGTAGTCCGTCACCTCGCACTGCTGAATGAGATCGACACCGTGCTTGTCGGCTCCGCGCGCAAAGCCCCACGCTACGGCGTCGTGGCGAGCCGTGCCGGCACGTGACTGAAAGATCGCACCATGGATCGGGAAGCGAGCATTGGGTGAGTAGTCAAGGTAGGGAATCCGACGCATTACCTCCGCCCGGTCGAAGAGTTCGGCGTCGATACCGTTGGCGCGCATGATGTTGCCACGTCGGCGCGCAGCGTCCATCTGGGCAGGTGAATGGCACAGGTTGTACTGACCGCGCTGCGAAATCATCACGTTGTAGTTCAGATCCTGACTCAGGTTCTCCCAGAGCTGCATTGAGCGCTCGTAGAACATCGTGTTGCCGGGCATCATGTAGTTTGAGCGTACGATCGTTGTGTTGCGACCGGTGTTGCCGCCGCCGAGGTAACCCTTCTCAAGGACCGCCACGTTGCGAATGCCATGCTCCTTGGCGAGGTAGTAAGCTGTGGCCAATCCATGACCACCACCGCCAACAACAATAACGTCATAGCTCGGCTTTGGAGCAGGGTCTCGCCACGCCCGTGACCAGTGCTTGTTGCCACTGAGACCGTGGCGCAAAATTGAAAGGGCGGAATAGTGACTCATGCGATCTCCTCGCGATAATCGGGGCCTTTACACTAACCCTGAGCGCCTCGTCACGGCTCAGGAGTCCGCGTGCAGTGGCTAGGGCGTTCTTTCTCCGATGCCTGCACGAGTTCGGACACCTCGGCGTATCCAAGTTTCGACACGAGTGCCGTTGATGGCCTGACGATTGCAGCAGATTTTTGAGGGACCGCTCCTCTTCCACTTCGATTCCGGCGATGCATTTGTCGACGAAGATGCGCGACGGCTTCGCCAAGGGCTTGATGGAGTTGAAACAGAAGGGAAGCAATTACCGGCTCGACGCGATTGATCCCCAGTTGGCCCTGTAGTGATGCCAGCGACACTGCGGCCTCGTTTCCGATAAACGGCTGCGCGACAGTCCGGTGCGGAACCGAGACCCGTACCGATAGCCGCTCCGCCAAGCGGTAGAACACGCATTCCGTCGCGAGCCTCGGAGAGTTTCTGCTCTGGGCGCCGGATCGACGGCGCGTAACCTCCGAAGGCTTGTCTGTGGCACGTCGGCTGTGCAGGCAGCATGCAGGTTCGCCCGACACGCAGGACATCTTCGAAGGCCTTCGCCCGTTCCTCGAGTCGTGCGGCAAGCTGCCCGAGCGCATCTACAGGAGCTTCAGCGTTGTCATGGACCGCCAGCTTGACGGCGGCTAGCAGAACTTCGTTCGTCGATTGACGAGCATTGACGTGAACATTCGGGTGGACCCGGCTGTTTGTGCCAGGATTTTGCCCGAGGATGTTAAGCGCACGGTTGGCGATAACCTCGTTGACATTCATGTTGATCCAGATGCCGACCGATCCCTCAAGAAGATCCACCATGACCTGCTCGGCGTGGCGCCCGTTCCGAATTTCGATCGAGGCTCTAGTGTTCGCATCCACAATGTCAGCGTCCAGAGCTCCGAGATCTCGGTTCGCGGCAGCCGCGGCTTGCTTAATGTGCCCGAGAGCATTCAGGGGCTCGGGTGTATCCCTCCGCTTGCGGAAGGAGATGTCGAAGTTCTCCTGTCCCCGGATAGCGAAAGCGCCGTAGAGGCCGTCGGCAGGAATCTCTAGCGTGCGGAGGCTGTCAGTATCTTTTCTTGTTTGTGGCATGGGTATCCCCAAATGCGAAAACTCACTGGGCGGAGCATTGCAAATAGCGCACGAAAAATAAACCAAATAAGGGCTACTTAACGCAATTCACTTGAGGGCATTATTTCCGCTAATGATTGCCGGCGAGTTAGTGCCCGAGAGGCGTGACAGCCAGCGTCCAGCCATGAGTGGCTATGGAGAAAAACATTGTATAATCATGGGTCGTTATTTTTCAGCGTGATGAGCTCGGTGCCGTTGTGATCAACTGTGAAATATACTCACCCAAACACATTACAAAGCACTCATAAACTTGGGATTGAGCGCCTTTCAGTCGCCTTGGCAGAGCGTCTCGGCTATGTCGACGAACGTGATGGCCGTAGCGCTCGGCCGGCAGGGATTTAAGCGCGGGGCGGTCGATCTCCTCGAACAACCTGCCGCCTGGTCCGGCCGACACGGCGCAGCACCCGGCGATCGTTCAGATCGGCCATCAGCGCGCCGATCGCCGCGTTGACATCGGCCAAGCTGTAGAAGACACGGTGGCGCAGCCGGCCCAGAAGCCAGCGCTCGACAATCCGCACCGCCGCCTCGCCCCGACCCATTACGGCAGCACCGAGCTGCCGTAATGGGTCGCCATCTCAGCATGTGAGCGGTTGACCTGCGGATCNACCCATTACGGCAGCACCGAGCTGCCGTAATGGGTCGCCATCTCAGCATGTGAGCGGTTGACCTGCGGATCGTAGAGGCAGGCCTTGATCACGGCGACGTTGGCCGATCCGGCTTTTGTTTCCAGCCCGGTTATGTGGCCTACCGTCGGTAAGGTACTGACGTTAGACATTCCTGTCGGCTAAAGACGGCACATCTCTTTGCGGCAGCAACAGAAGCGCATCCTCCGGTTCCCTACTTTGGAATGGAGGTTGCCATGTTGGAACGCTTTTTCGTCAAGCCGCGGACTGTCGATGGGATCATGGGTTGCTGGCTCGGGTCGCAGATTGACCGATTGACCAATATGTCACGGCGCTTTGTGAGCGGGGTTACGCGGTACGCAGCATCTACCGACGGGTTCCGACCTGACGAAGTTTGCAGCGTTCACCGCGGCCCGCAATGTCGATCAGGTCGAACAAGCCGAGGCGCTCATCGAGCCATTCATCGACGATTGGCTGTTCACTCGTCGCGCCGATCGATCTGCTGATGCGTGTCGACGCGATCGCAACTTCGTCGGGGGCATTGTGCGGCATTTCTTTAGCCAGGTCGTCTCGAAGTCGGATAACACCAGCCGTAGAACAGCTTGGCCGATCCCTTTCGCTACCCAGGTGCCGGGATTCTTTGATTACCTTAGCGAAGAGCGGGGCCTGCGCCCGTCCATCCATCACTACCGGCACTATCTGCGCCGGTTCGGGCGCACGGCGATGGCCCGTCTTCGTGCCCGCCGCCTTGTAGAGCGCGGCTTCCAGAACCGCGTCGCTGACCTCCTCACCAAGCGGCCAGGAAAGTCCCGCCGCCTCCGCACGACGCAATGTCTCGCGCACCGTCGAAGGCGCCGCCCCCACCCGGTACGAGATCGTCTTGTGGCCAAGACCCTCTTCAAATCGGTATCCCAAAATCTCGCGGACACGCCGCATGCTTAATCTCTCCGCCGCCATCTCGTCCTTTCCTCGGCAACCCAAAGAAAGCGACCTTGAGCCGGCAGAGCTCACGGCCCAAACACCCGCCCCTTCAGGGGGGCGGAATAATCTCGGAATTAGGGGGCGGTTAATTCTCGGAACGAGGGGGCGGCATGCCTCGGAATCTGCACGCTGAAGGTGACCTGAACCCACGAAAGGCTTGAATTGTACTGTCTCTTTGATGGCCCACAGCGATACCCGCTACAAAACCGAAGCCGTTTTTCAGGCGATATGATTTCCTTCGATATGATTTCCTTCGGAGAAGGGAGCCTTCCAGACCATGTCGTCTGCCATCTGCCCCAGCCAAGGAATGTGGCCAACGATTGCGGGTAGCGTGTGTTTGGTGAGCATATCACGCGCAGCCTGAGCAACCCTCGGGCCTAGTGTGTCAAACTCCCCGCGGCGGGTCACAAGCGTCAATTCTCTCGAAAAACCTGGGCTTGGAAGCGGAAGGACGGACAAAGCAGGCATGTGAATCGCACCCTGAACAAGGCAAAGTGGTGTCGTGATCGCAACTCCAACGCCTCCGGCGACCATTGCCAATAACGAATCCGAGGTGTCGAAGGACAGAACCTGCGGATGCTCGATACGAAGCCGCCGAAGGTGCCGCTCCACCTGCATGCCCATATGAGATCGCGCGCTGTAACGGATTAGACGATGCTCGAACAAAATGTCTCTGAGTGGATGGTTGCGTAGCGTGTCCCCCCAAGTCACGGGAGCAGCCAGCACAAAAGGCTCGCGGTACAGGGTGAACCGCATTAACTCGTCCAGTTCCTCCAGCGGATCCGACGTGATCGCAGCGTCGATTTCATGGCGCATGAGCGCGTCAGCGTGAGCGTGAGTGAGACCGGATAATGCGGTGACTCGCAGCGCGATCGAGCCTTCCATAAGGTCTTGGATTAAGACTGGCCCGACGGACGACGCAAAGGTGTCCACCATCCCCAGTCTAAGGTCCTGTCGCTCCGGCCGAAGAGCCGTTGCCCTCACCTCGTCTATTGCGCGCTCAGCCCGTGTCGTGATCTCGCGAATATGAGCAACGAGCACCCGGCCAGCTTCGGTGGGCATCAGCGGGCGGCGGTCTCTATGCACCAGCGTCACCTCAACCTGAGCCTCTGCTCGCTTTACCGCTTGAGACACAGCAGATTGCGTGATGCCAAATTGCGCAGCAGCCGCGCTCATACTACCTTCCTCGATGACGATTGACGCGATTTCTAGCGCATTTAAATCTGGGAGAGGCATGCTGCCATCGCCTAGTCTTATGTTCCTCAGTAGTTCCATTACTAGTGACGAAATTGGGATTGTGCAAGGGCCGGATTGGGCGCCGCCGCAATCTCTGCAAAATACCCATTAAGGCTTTTGGTCGCGGAAGGGGGAACAGGTGATTCTCGCGTCTTTCCGCCAGTCAGTCACTCTGCAGCGGACTCGGCTGGCGTCGATGAACGTCATCTGCATCAGGATCGCGCTTTGCAGGGCTGTGTGGACGAACTGCGCAGGGGCGTGTTCTGGTCGTATGGAAACTCTTCTTTCACACGATGACAACCTCGGGATGCGTATGACCGAGGCAGGAGACGGCAGTCCCTCCCGAGGTCACATAGGTGGGGAGTTGCCTGTGAGGACGAGGTTTCTATCCTGCAATTCCGCGTCAAATTGGGCACTCGCTATCCAGCCCGCACGGGAGGAGACGGCAACTGCCCGCAGGAGGATCGCGGCGGGCCTGAACGCTGGATGTGGCGGCAGGACTCGCCTTCTGCTATGATCCGACGCCGCGCCGAGGTGAACCCCCGATCACACCGATGACAGCAACGCCGTTATGGCGTTCATCACAAGGCCTGCTGCTGGGCGAACATTCCAAAGGCTCGCGGTGGCTCATCCAGCGCTCCGTCGATCGAGAACGCGACCCCCCGGGGCAATCTGATCGAGTGCTTCTTCTGCCTCAAGCACTTCCGCCGGATGACCACCGCTACGAGACCGCCTCTCGCGTCAACTCGCCTATGGATCAGAGCTTATGACTTTACGACCGAGGAGGATCTTTGCGAGCGCCGGGGTTGCGCCAGTTATGAATGCGCGCCGAGCGCTGAATGGGGGTCGATGGGAGCTCAGCCTCGCTTTGCGATGGATTTCGTATACACGCGAGCCGGAGGCCAGCGGCATCGAAAAAGTGAAGGCTACGTTGCGATGCGCTATGAACTGCTTGGGCGCGGGCCTTCTGCCCAGACGCAAGCCCGCCGTCACCAGGCGCAAGCCTGTCCTCGTTGCTCACCCTGACAAAGGAGACGAATGCGCATTGCCACATCACCGCCTTCTTGTGGTCAGCGCGCGCCCCTTAGGCTGAGCCGTTTCAAATCTCGCCGCCATTTGGGGCTTTTATGCGGCGAGCCGCTCGAAACTGAGCCGCAAGGGATAACTGCTCATCGGAGGCATACATCGCATGGTTTTTGCGCATCATGTGGACCATCTCGACGCCTCCCAAGATCACGCGGGCTCTCGGGCTGGTCATCCAATACCAACAGCGACTCACAGAACGCAGAGGCCCCATATGCCGAGAAGTCCCATCTCTCGCGCCGGCGCCAAGGCCGAAGCGTCGAGCAGTGGCTGCGACATTTCAAAAAATAGCAGTTTCTGCAGGCGGTATTGCAGCAGTCGCCCCACTTTGGCGTGAAGACATCTCCGGCGACTATTATCCTGTTAAGGATATTGTGTCCCGACGAGGTAATTCAATCGAGAACTGAGGGGCTGTCGCCTCGCAGATGGAATGCCTCACTCGTGGTCTCGACAAAGCTAAGAGGCGAGGATTAACCGCGCCGCCAATCGAAGGGGAACTGGAATATGAGAATCTCTCGACGCGATGTCATTAGGGCTGGCCTTGCCGCTGGAACGGCTGCGTCAATGCCCTCCATTCTACGGGCCCAGACGACCCTGACAGACGCAAGCGCTGTGCGGATGGTTAAGACACTGGAGCTTGGCGTTGTGGACCCGTACTTTTCGGGGGCTGGGAGCACCGTCGATCACGCCCTAGCCATCTATGACAGCCTATTCTCGCTCGACTCAAAGCTATTGCCGCAGCCCCAAATGGTGGGGAAGTGGGGAGTTTCCGACGATAAGAAAACTTATACATTCGAACTACGGGACGGTCTGGGCTGGCATGACGGCACCTCTGTCACGGCAGCGGACTGTGTCGCCTCAATCCGTCGCTGGACCCAGACTTCCAGCGGGCAGTTGCTCATGGAGCGAACTAAGGATATTTCAAAAAAGGATGACAAGAC
>NZ_AYWO01000053.1 GCF_000502955.1 Mesorhizobium sp. LNHC252B00
CCGCCGCTACAACACGTTCGCGAAGATCATCCGAAAGAGGTCGCGTCATCCGATGCCGGCCTCCACTCCAGCCAGCATCTTGAATCACAAAACCGACTGATCCGGAATCCCCTTCGATTCCGTCAAATCAGGAACCGCTCTAAGTGGAACGCTCTCGTCGAGGAATTTGCGCGCCCAGGCGACCACGCCGCGCACGGGATTGTAGCCCCTCCCCTTCGTCGGCTTCCGGAATGCCGTCCGTGCCGTAGAGCGCATCATAGAGTGAGCCCCAGCGCGCATTCGCCATCGGCGAAGACGTGGCGCAGCCACGGGAAGCTGGCCCGAATGGAGACCAGAACGTCGGGAGCGCCGTCGCGGTCCTGGATATCGGCGGTAGGGATGACCGCGCCGACCAGCAAACCCAAGGTGTCGGTGAGGATATGGCTTGCGGCCTTTGATCTTCTTGCCGGCATCGTAACCGCAAGGCCCGCCGCTCTCCGTGGTTTTCACGCTTTGGCTGTCGATCACGCCGGCGCTGGGTGAGGCTTGGCGACCGGCGGCCAGACGCACGCTCATCAGCAGCAGGTGATTGATCGTGCTCCAAAGGCCGCAGTCGCGCCAAGCGTAGAAGTAGCGCTGCAGCGTCGACACNCCGTCAAATCGCTTGAATACCGCAGCCCTTTCCGGGCATGCTTCGCCCGGGTGATATCGGTCCACATGTGCCTCTCCGTCGATGCTTCGCAACACCGACTGAACCACAAGCCGCTGATATCACCCAACTTCTTTTCGGGTCAGACACTTTAGCCTACAAGCCCGGTGAGCCAGGGGTGTGCGCCATGGTCAAAGCCCCGACGCCCAAAGAGGAAGATCGGCGCGGATTTGCCGCGAACGCAAGACCCTGACCGCTGAACGGGTTGAGCATGTAAAAGGGATCAAGGGCTTACAATTCGCTCAGGGGATCAACGATTACGAGCCGTTGCGCCGTGACCGCCGCGCACGGCTGGAAAAACTCAAGACCGGCGCTGGCCGTCATCTGCCGGATACCCTGAGAGCCCAAATCGCCCGTGAGCGGGACATCCGACGCCCGCTACGATGATCGCGCAGCTGAAGGGAATTGGTCCAGAATTCGCTGCGGTCCTCTGGTCCGAAGGACTATTCCGACACTTCGATAATCGAAGACAGTTGGCGCCCTACGCCCGGCTAGCGCCGACCCCTTGGAAGAGCGGGTCGATCGACCACGAACATGGGGTGTCCAAGGCCGGCAATCCGCGGCTGCGAACGACAATGATACAGGGCGCTTGGGCGCGGCTGAGACACCAGCAGGATTCGGCGCTTAGTCGTTGGTACATGAACGGGTCAACCGCAACGGCGGCCGACTCAAAAAGTCGACGATCGCGGCGGTGGCGCGAAAACTCGTTATTGCGCTTTGGAGATATGCAACCAGTGGCGTCGTCATCGAAGGGGCCGTCATGAAGGCTGCGTGAGCTGGAGGCATTACGTAATCCCCTATCCCCAGGACGTCATCACGTCCTGACGGATCCAGGCGGGCGAACCGAGGTCGGGCATGGCTTAAACAGCCGCCGCGTAGAATGGTCTCGTCCTCGGAGCCCCGACCGCCGCAAGCGGGACGATGGTACGGCCGTCTCGTGCGCCGACCGTATGTGAGTTTGAACTGGTACGGAAACGACCGGGTCACAGATCGGGCTCAAACCTGGATATCGAAACAGCCTGTCGGAGACGACTGATGAGTGAAACAGAAGTCTTGACGCGGAAGTGCCCGTGTGAGCCCGACCAGAGCTGCAGCAAAATCGCGCGGCGACGATCATGCGGCCGTCGCCATCGCTTGCGCGCCGAAATAAGCCTCGTCGGGCGTGCGCCCATCAAGGCTCGAATGGGGGCGCCCTCCATTATAGAAGGCGAGATACCGGGCGATCGACGCGCGGGCCTCGGACACGCTGTCGTAGGCGCGCAGATTGACCTCCTCGTATTTAGTCGGCGCTGAAAAACATCTGAAAGCGTTGTAGGGCATAGATTCTCAAGGGGTTTGAAGTATCGGAGAATGCGGGAAATCGAATCCGGTTCGTTCCTTTCCCAGTGTTTTATCGATGCCTCCATCTGGTCCATGACTTTACAAGAATGCTTTTCCGCGAGCGCCTGGATGCGATCCTCAAATGAGGCACCCGCTGGTGCGGCTGTCGGGGGTGATGCCGTGGGCCCGGTTTGATGAGGCGTTCGACCGCTTCTACCGCCCGGTCGGCAGGCCGGCCAAGCTGACGCGATTGATGGTGGCGCTGCATTACCTCAAGCACGTCTACGATGTGTCGGACGAAGAGGTGGTGGAGCGGTGGGTGGAGAATGCGTACTGGCAGTATTTTAGCGGCTTCGAGTCCTAGCACGAGGCGCCATCGACGCCAGCACGATGACGCGTCGGCGCAAGCGGATCGGACCAGAGGGCCTGGAAGAAATGCTGAAGACGAGCGTCGAGGCGGCGCTCGACAGCGGGACCGCCAAGCCGAATTCGCTGGAACGGATCACCGTCGACACGACGGTGCAGCCGAAAGCGATCGCTCATCCGACCGACAGCCGGCTACACCTGAAGGCGATCCAGATCCTGGCGCGCCAGGCGAAGCGGTATGGTGTCGTGCTGAGGCAGAGCCACGCTCGGCTGGCCAAGGCCGCGGCGGTACGCGCCGGCCGCTATGCCCACGCCCGGCAGTTCCGACGGATGCGGCGCGAACTGAAGCGCCTTCGCACCTATCTCGGTCGGGTGTTCCGCGACATCAGCCGCAAGATCGCCGGCAATGGTGAACTCGAGGCCAGGTTCGGTCGGCTGCTCGGGCTGGTCGAGCGGCTGCTGGCCCAGAGGCCGAAGGACAAGAACAAGCTCTATTCGATGCATGCGCCCGAGGTGGCCTGCATCTCGAAAGGCAAAGCCCGCGCGCCCTTCGAGTTCGGCTGCAAGGTCGGGATCGCAACAACCAACCGTGAAGGCCTCGTGCTGGCCGCCAAATCCTTCGAGGGCAATCCGTATGACGGCCACACGCTCGCAGCAACGGTCGATCAGGCCGCGCAGATTGGCGGCGTCGAGCCGGACCGCATCTACGTCGACAAGGGCTATCGCGGCCATGACTATGCCGGTTCGGGTTCGGTGATGATCGCCGGCAGCAAGCGTGGGCTGAGCGCCACCATGAAGCGGGAGTTGAAGCGACGATCGGCGATCGAGGCCACCATCGGCCACATGAAGAGCGACGGGCGGCTGGACCGGAACTTCCTTCTCGGGCATGCTGGCGATGCCATCAATGCGCTGCTCGTGGCCGCCGGCCACAATCTGCGCCTCATCCTCGCCACACTGGCGCTTTGGCGTGCGCTCATCCTGCTGGCTATCGCTGCTTGCGCCGCCAAACCGGATACTTCCTCCCGTCGCTGCGGCACTGCCGCGTCAATGGATTAGCCATTGTTCAGGGCGGACTACATAGGGACCGGTTATTTAATAAATTTAAAGAGCAATAACAAATATTTTACTTTTAATCTGTGCGGCGAGATGCAAAACTGTAGACGTTTAGAGACCTCCATGCAGAGTATACCGGCATCAACTAAAGGAGAACATCTTGAATACGGATTACAACATAAAATATGAGACGGATATTCGTTCAATGTCAGAACTTGAAACATATTTCAGTGAAGATTACTTGTATTTTGCCGATTTGGTAAATCCGTCTGACAGAAATGATCGAGAAGTAGAAGCGATTTGGAAGCTTCTTTCACTTGAACATGGCAACTCAGTTCTCGAACTCGGGTGCGGATATGGGCGGATTACCAACCGGTTGGCGGTAAAGGGAGCGCGGGTAACCGGATTGGATATCTCGCCGATCTTGCTGAAAAAAGCCGAAGCGGATGCGGCTGAACGCCGGGTAGATGTTGAGTATATTCGTGGGGATATGCGCTCACTCCCCTGGCGAGATCGGTTTGACGCGGCCTTTCTGTGGTACACGACGTTTGGCTATTTCGATGAAGCTGATAATGAAAGGGTCCTTCATGAAGCCGCTGCTTCACTTCGAAAGGGCGGGCGTCTGCTAATCGATCAGATCAATCGCTTTTCTTTGCTGCGCGAGCAGTCGCCTACCCACGAGATCGTGCAGCGCGACAATGATCTAAGAATCGATATTATCAACAACGACGCGCTGACCGATCGTCGAAACTGCGAAAGGATCGTCGTCCGTGGTGGTTGTGTGAGACGCATGCGTCTTTCTATCAGACAATATGGGTTTTCCGAATGCATTCGCATGTTGCGAAGCGCGGGGTTCGATTCTGTTGAAGCCTATGGGCAGGAAGGCGGAGAGTTTACTTCCTATGGCCCGCGCCTAGTCGTCGTCGCGTACAAGTAAATGGGCAGTCAGGGCGGTTGCGCGTAGGGCTACAGGCTTGATTCGCGGACGAGTAGTGCGAATCCGGGGTGGAACTGCTCGGCTAGGGAGGGATTCAGATTGAAGGGACAACTCGCCTGTTATTTACGCGTCATGCGAACCATTTCTATGCCGCTTAGGATGATCGCGGCTGATGCTGGTGATTTGAAGCCGAGCATTGGCCGGATGCGGCGCAGTGAGATCAATCCCTTTGACGATCTCGGCTCAACCGGCTTTGCTTTGCCACCAATTCGAGGGTCTTTCACATCAAGTATGACGTCGCGTTTGGACCGCGGACGCTATCAAGTTTCGTTCTCTAAACCACTCTTCTTGTGCAGAAACCAATCCACTAAAAATTTGGCCCGACCGTCAGAAGGGCAATGGCGGCAGCAGGCAACAGTGGGTGATATGACCGTAGGTGATAAGAATTGCGTTGTCCCTCGCCATGGAGTCCCAGTCTGCTGATCCACCGACGCGTCGGACAGTGTCTTGCACGGTATTGACAATGCGTTTGTCGATCGCATTGTGAAGGAACTCCGCACGGTGATGGCCTCGACCTGCCTCGGCACATCAAGGCCCAGCTTCTTCGCGAACTCGGCGGCCTCGAATTACTGATCGAACAGATCAAGGCGGTGGAGGCCGAACGTGGCGCGGTTCTGCCGCAGGACAAGGCGGCCCTGACCGAACCCGCAACGATGTTGCTCGGCATTAAGGGGATCGGCCCAGAATTCGCCAATGTCATCTCCAGCGAATGCCTGTCCCGGCAGACAATCGAAGACAGGTCGCATCCTATGCGGGGCGTGCCGCAAGCCCCTGGGAAAGCGGTTCGATCAATCGTGAGCAGGTGTCTCGAAGGCAGGCAACCCACGTCTTCGAACAGCGATGGTCCAACTCGCATGGCTATGGTTGCGTCACCAACCGAATTCGACACTGAGCCGCTGTTTCCACGAACGGGTGAAGCACAATGCCGGAAAGCGCCGCACTGGAACGCCGGTCTGGAAACCGAACAGTTTTTTCCTGCCCTCGGGCGTGGCGCCGATCAGGACCAGCATGCATTCGGCTTGGTCTTCTATCCGCGCCTGCAGATAGACCCCGTCCGCCCACACATAGACATAGAAAGATCGCGCTTTTGCCAACGCTCGTAGTCGGCGATCCACTCTCCTGTCAGCCGCGTGATCACCGAGGGTGACAGGTTTCGGCGCGTCCTTGCCCACAAGCGCGCTCAGCGCTTCCTGAAATCGCCCGTCGAAACACCGCGCAGGTAGAGAACGGGAAGCAGCGTATCCAGACTTCGCGTCCGACGCGCCCATTTCGGCAGGATCGATGAGGAGAACCGGACCCGATCAACCTCGCCATTTGCGCCGCGATCCCGGATCTTCACCCGGCTGATTGGCACTGGCCTGGATGCTCCGCTCCGGGCTGTGGCCATGCCGCACAATCCGGTCACGGCCGTCGGCGAGCTTGGGATCCCGCATCTCGGGCTAGAAACGTCTCGGCCTCGATCTCGATCGCCTGCGCAAGCAATTGGCCCGCCCCGGTGCGGAGCACCCGTCAGGGGATCATCAATTTCGTCGGGCTGACGAAGACGCAAAACATTGGTAGTCTCGTTCATGGCGTATCGCTCTCCTTGAGAGGTTCTGGCAGGCTTCATCACCCGCCCCGATGCGGAAACTGGGTGATGACGATTTGAGGAGAGCGGCGTGCGGATGGACCAACTCGGTTGTCGGCCGATCAACGTCACCCACTTCATTGCCAGCGCCGTGGTGAAGCTTGCCGAGCTATGGCGTTGACCGATGTGCGCTGCTTCGCTCAGCACCTCGCTCATTTCGACCCCCTGACGGAAGTGCCACCTCAAGACGCTGTGTCGCCGGCGCGGCGGGCAAAGTCCTACATCTATACCGATGCTGAGATCACGGCGCTTCTGGCGGCGGCACTGTCGCTGCCGCCGGCCAACGCCCTGCGTCGCTGGACATATCATTGCTTTTTCAGATTGATAAGGGTGGCCGCGCTACGCCATTCCGAAGCGCTCGACCTACGCCGGGACGACGTCGATCTCGACCAAGGTATCCTCACCATTCGGGAGACGAAGTTCGGCAAGTCGCGGCTGGTCCCGCTCCATGCCACGACGGTCGCCGTGCAGTTGGACTATGCCGCGCGACGCGACGCGCATCTCGTCGCGCCTCGTAGCCCCTATTTCTGTGTCGCCGAGCAGGGCGGCAGATTGCTGTACCAATACGTNCGGAATTTGGGTGACTGGTTTGATCAAGCGGCGCTTTGCGGCTTCATTTCGATGATCTCGATCCCGTCCTGGAACTTGGCATCTCGTCGCGCCTCGTAGCCCCTATTTCTGTGTCGCCGAGCAGGGCGGCAGATTGCTGTACCAATACGTGCACCGGGTGTTCTGGCAGCTGTCGCGACAGATCGGTCTGCGGCAGCGGGGGCAGCGCAATGGTCCGCGGATTCACGATCTGAGGCACCGTTTCGCCGTCCAGGCTCTGACCAACTGGCATCGTGCGGGCGAAGATGAAGATGTAGAGCGGGAACTGCCGGTCCTCTCGACCTTTCTCGGCCACGCCAATGTTCGCGACACCTACTGGTATCTATCCGCCGCGCCGGAGCTAATGACCCGGTTGGAGCGGCTCGATGGGCAGCGTGTCGAGCTGGACGATGGCACCGATGACGGCGGCCTATCAGGGGCCAGACGGGCGAGTACGCCACTTGGTTGACCGTCCTTCATCGCCCAGTCCGATTCCGTGAGCTATCAGTAATTGGCCTGACCCGGGCTCTTTAAGGCGTTGCCGGGAAAACCTTTGCGAATGGCGAACGTCATTGTTCCATCATCCTTGATCCCGCAATCGTAGAACATGCGATCGCGGACAGAATTGTCCCGGTTGAACGTCAGCACTCGCGGTTTGATCTCTACGATCTGATGCTCCTCCATATATGTGGCGGAGCAAATGATTATCTCATCTCCTACTTGGCAGGTGCGGGCAGCGGCTCCGTTCAGCACACAGCAACGAGAACCCCTCCCACCGTAAATGACGTACGTGCTGATTCGCGCGCCTGAAGCCTTATTCCAGATCTCAACGAATTCCAGCGGCAGAATACCCGCCTCATCGCAGTGATCTGGGTCCAGAGTTATTGAACCATGGTAGTTCAGATCCGCGTCGGTCACAGTGATGCCATGAAGCTTGGCGGCAACGACTTTTCTCATCAACAGGTTTCCTTTTTCGGGTATGGTTCACTGCACCGGCGAGCGACTGCAGTATCTTAGTCCGGGACGGGAATTGATCCATGTTCTGCGATAGGTCGAAGGCGGCTTCAATGGATCGGTAATCACGTCGAAAATAGCAGCCATTGTACGCCCGCAGGCGGTGTCGGTCAGGCGCAGTTGGCGCGTTATGAGATGGAGGCATTGGTGGTCTGTCGATGCCCCTCTTCCAGTAGAATGAGATCCGATGCAGACTTGATATGTTCCTTTCCTTCCATGTCAGCGACGACATGAAGGCCAATCGGCACCTTCCGCAGCCTCGCAACCAACCCAGGTAATCGAGCGTGCACTTTGGCGTCGCCGACATCCTGATCGCCGTCGTCGACGGCCTCAAAGGCTTTCCAGAAGCGATCAATGCCGTATCCTCGCAAGTGCAGACCTGTGGGGTGGACGGCCTCCCGCACGGCATCGATGTGCCAGAATGGGGTCGTTGAAGACCTCGTGCAAAGGAGACCGTCCGTGGAGCAAATTATTCGAATCGGTAAGGATACGTCGAAGAATCCGCGGTCGACATCCGGTTCCGCCACTTCGCGACCCCCGCGCCGCTGGGATAAATCGACGTCTATTCCATAGAATGCGGTTTTCTAATGAAGCTATTAGAACCAGATGCGACCAATTGTATCAAGTCGATAACTGTCATTTCGTGATGTGTAAGCATTTTTGTGAATATACTATCTATGGCGAGGCCTGGAATACAGTTGCATTCCAAAAAATAAATATCTGATGTATTTGTAACCCTGAAATCAAAACGGGCTATACTATAGATGTCGATGGCAGATGCGATTGTCCTGGTCACATGTTTAAGCCGAACGGAGATCTCATCTTCCTTGTCGACGATCTTTTTATTAGATAAGTGTCTTAATTGCTTTTCGTAATAGCCAAAGAAGCCGTTTTCTGTTTCGATCTTTACAACAGGAAGCACTATCAATTCTGTTGATGTCACGATACAGCCGCAGGAATAATCATCGCCTGGAACAAATTCCTGCAATAGAGCTGTACTGTCAAACTTAAATATTTTATCAACTAGCGCATAAATATCCGCTTCGTTTGGGAGGAAATTATCGAAAACGGCGGTGTGCAATGACGAACCAAGCGAATTCGGCTTCACGACAATCGGCCCACGAAGTGATTTCGCATGTTGCATTGCGCTTTCCAAGTATATTGGTTTCAGTAACGTTGTCTTTGGCGCTTTCATAGTTTCGGTTGGGAATAGCGACGACACAAATGACGACATTGCGAACTTGTTCATTGTCAACGATGCAACCTGTGGATCGCCGAACGTTCCTTTTAAGCCAAAAAGCGCTGCAAGTGTCTGAACTCCACCGTCTTCGCCGAACTGTCCTGGCAACAAGTTTACAACATATTCGTTGCGCGATCGAATCACATCAAAACTATCTAGCAGTGCACGTCCAGGAAGGATGCTGGTATCGGAGATATACGTCTGCAGTTCGGAAATAGTAAAATCGCTATGGAATGGAAATGTGCGAACAAGGCTATCATCTCGGCTGACGTGGTACATCTGCTTCAGAGAGAATGGTCGTTCGGCAGGAGGAAGAGCCAAGTAGGAGGAAATAATGTGCGTTAAGGACGAGATGGACCCATCATACTCACTCGAGATCCCGCCGAACATGAATGAAACGTCCAAAGACATACTTCTCTCCTTATTCCTGACAGGGTTCACAAATACATTGGTAATTTGTTTTTGAGCACCCGCGAAATTTGGTAGCTTGACTCGGGCAAGGATGCAGCGATCTCGGACTGCCGAACGATGGATAAGGCCCGACTTCAGCGCCGCATTTCGGAAAGACCTCCGATCCCAAGTCAACGAGGTCGGACTGATACCAGTTGGAAACTGCCCGTATCAGGCGGCGTAAGCGGATAGTCTGTAGTACCGTGTGTCTGCCGCTACCAGGCAGGAGCCCGCCTACACTTCGCGTGCGAAAGTTGTTTCGGCGGTCCGAGCCATTCATTTGCAGCGCCATATGGTTCCCAGAGGCAGCAGATAGCGGAGTGCGGTCAGGGCGAGAGCCGTCACAGGCTCCCGACGAGGCGACCACGATGCTGCCGAGCGCCGGGCCTATGGTCCGGACGGTGTTGAAGCCGTCAGAGAGCAGGGTGACGGCAGCGGGAACATCGCGTCGGTCCACAATATTGCCAACCGAGGCTTGCCAAGCGCGATCCTGGAGGGCGCCGCCGCATGCAATTCAAAAGCTGAAGCCGAGGATCAAGCGTAAGCGCTCATTTCCCCGCACGTCGACGGCCTTGCAACAGCTGATCGCTTTCAGACGGACGCGTCCGGGCGGATCAGGCTGCAGCGGTTTTGGCGAAGTTGAAGGGCAGCAGATCGTCGATGGCTGCGTTCTCGGGGCGCTGAGGTAGTTCAGTGAGGACGTGGCGCAGCCACGCTAACGGCTCGACGCCACAGGCGCGGCAGGTCAACATCAGGCTGTAGATGACGGCGCTGGCCCTGGCTCCGTCGACGGTATCGCTGAACAGCCAACTTTCCCGGCCAGTGGCAAAGATTCTGATGTCACGCTCGAGAAGATTGTTGTCGATCGGCATGCTGCCGGTGTAACGCGTCAGATATCCCCATTGGTTCAGGGCGTAGGACACGGCGTCGCCGAGCTTGCTGTCCGGCAAGACTTTTTGGGGCGATGTCGTCGAGCCATGCCTTGAGAGCCTGGAGGATGGGGACACTATGTTGCTGGCGGAAGCGGCGAATGCAGTCATCCCGCGTTTCGCCGTCATCGGGGATTTCGTTCCGCGCCTGCCTTTCAACCCGATAGAGCTGTTCGAAGAACCGGAGCGCCTGTTCCGGCGGGCCGCCGCCTTTCTTCCTCGCCTTTAGGGCATCGACGAAGCGCCGCCTCGAATGGGCCATGCAGCCAAGATGCGTTGCTCCTTCCAGCGTGCGCCAGGCGGAATAGCCGTCACTCATCACGATGCCGCGGTAATCGCCCAAGAAGGTCTGCGGGTGTATCTGGCCGCGACCCGGCTGATAATCGAGCAGCACGATCGGCTCGTCACTGTCCTGGCCGCTCCGGTATGCCCACATGTACGAGGTGCTGGCGGCCTCTCTGTCCATTTCCTTCAGCACCTGGAGCGTGGTCTCGTCGCCATGGATGAGGGGCTGCGATCTGAGCCGCAGCTTCAGCACGTCATAGATGCGGGAGAGATGCTTTTCGCTCGAGCCGATCACCCAGTGGCCCAGAGCGCCACGGCTGACAGGAACNGTCATAGATGCGGGAGAGATGCTTTTCGCTCGAGCCGATCACCCAGTGGCCCAGAGCGCCACGGCTGACAGGAACACCCGCGCGCTCGAAGGCCTGCGCCAGGCGGTAGAGCGGTGTGCCGGCGACGTATTTGTGAACGAGCGCGAAGGCGAGCGTCGAAGCCGTGGCGATGCTGCCCGGCAAGGGTTGCGCGGGCGCGGTCACGACCGGCGTGTTGATGCCGGTACGCTCACAATGGCGGCAAGCATATTTGAACCGCACATTCTNGGCGCGGTCACGACCGGCGTGTTGATGCCGGTACGCTCACAATGGCGGCAAGCATATTTGAACCGCACATTCTGCAGAACCTTCGCCTTCACCTCGATATGAAGTTGCTCGGTAACGGCCTCGCCCATGCGATGCATCTGGTGACGGCAGCAAGGACAAGCCTTCTGGTCGTCGGGAAGGTCATACTCGACACGCTCGCGCGGCAGGTTTTCCGGCAAGGCCTTGCGGCCGCGCTTCTTTCCCGTCGCCCCTTCGGTCGCCGGCAAGCCCGTGTCCGGCAGGACAACGACATCGCCATCTTCGCTGTCGGCGTCATCCTCATCCGCGGCCTGTTCGGCTTCATTGAAGAGGCGGTCAATGTGCTTTTCGCTCTTCGGCGCAAAACGATGCAGTCGTGCAAGCGCCAGCTCTTCCTCGAGTTTGACGACGCGTTCGGCGAGTTGACGGTTCTGCGCNCAAAACGATGCAGTCGTGCAAGCGCCAGCTCTTCCTCGAGTTTGACGACGCGTTCGGCGAGTTGACGGTTCTGCCCCTGCAGCGCAGCAATGCGCGCCATCAACTCTTCAACAGTCGGTTCGCCGGGTCGATTCATCAGATTCTTGAATCGAAAGCATGCCGTCGCGTCAACCGCTCAATTCGAGAGCCCTCAACCCGCAACCTGATATTGCCGCGCCGGATGGCGGACCATCGCATCGATATCGATGCCGTCGAGGATCCAGTGCAATTGCTCGGTCGTAAGCGTGACCACCGCTGCCTCCCGGCGCGGCCACCTGAACCTGTCCTCGGTCAGCCGCTTCAGGACCAGCACAAAGCCCGACCGATCGAAGAACAGGAGCTTCATCCGGTCGCGACGGCGATTGCAGAACGCAAAAACCGCCGGAGCAAACGGATCGAGCGCCATCGTCTCTTGGACCAGAACCGCAAGGCTGTTGATGCCGGCCCGGAAGTCGATCGGCTCGCGGTGCAGGTAGACTTTCAGGTCAGCGCCCAGTCTGAACATGACCCAGTGCTCCGATGGTCGCCGTCAATGCATCCACATCACCGCATTCCAGCGTCAACTTCACGCCGTTCGGCAGCGACGCGCTCACCTTGGCTGGAGAGGAAAAATGCGCTGTCCTTTTCGATGCCGATCCACGCACCCCATCGCAAGTCCCCGGCAAATCCACCGCAGCCATGCTGCTCTGTCGCAGCAAGGCCCGATCGGAAGTGCCTTCAATCTGAACCGGGATAAACGACGGTGATGAGGACGGCGGGAAGGACTGGGTCTCCGCGCGCTTCTTTATCCACTTCCGAAGAAGGTTCGCATTGACCCCATGTTCGAGCGCGAGCCTCGATACCGACACGCCAGGCTCAAGGCAGGCCGAGACAAGACGCTCCTTCGATGCCGGGTCGTATCGGCGTCGCCCGTCCCGACCGACAAGCCTCACCAGCAGTTTCTGCTCATCTTCTTCCATCATGAGGTGTCCACCTATTTTGGTGGACACCTCATGCATCAGAGCACTCAACAGCAAAAGGTGCGGGGAAATTCGCGCTTGCGATCAAGCATGGGTCGGCTAAGCCCAGCGCGACAGATGCGGTCAGCATTGCAGATGCTATTGCATAGGACCGGAAACGACCGGATATAGCTACGCACCTCGGACTCGAGGCGCGCAAAAATTGCGAGGCTCGCATCGCCCGCAGGCGAGAATTTCTTGTTCATAGTGGAAATCTCTTCGGTCATGGAGACGAACTCTCTCGAATTGGCAGCCTGCGGCCGTATCAGGCCAGCTTACAATACGAGGGTCGGACCGATGAATGCCCGCTTCCTGAATGGAGCAGCGTCAGAAGGACGGGGACCGAGTGGGCACCGATTTCGGATATCTTGCCGCCCATGGGCAAAAAGGCCGCCTGCTCGAACCATTCAAGTCGGTTCGCCTCTGCAGCACCGGCGGTAAAAAGCGCGCATGTGGTGCCCTTCATTTCAGATAGGCTGTCGCAAGCCACGTTCTTCGCGCCGTCTACCGTGACATCGAAGTCGGGCTTCAGGAAAGGCTTCTCCACGTCGAAGTTGACGCCCCAGTGCTGATCCACCATGTAGTCGAACCCGGCCGAACGTGTTCTTGACCTTGAGAGCGTAGGCGCTGCCGACATCCTGATTATAGAAGATCGTGTAGTTCACGCCAGCACCGACATATGGCTTGAAGGCAGCAAAGTCGTTCCGGGCTGTGAAGCAGGGACAAAGAGGTACCAGCCCGTCGATGATCATAGTTCCCACGCTCCGCGCCGGGGCCACAGACATAGGCGCCCGAGTTCCATCGGTGCGCATCTTGAAAGATAAGGTGATTGCCATCTTCGGGATGGGAGCTATTGGCGCCCCGGTTGCGATCGAGCTTGCCCGCAACGGCTGTTCCCATCTCACTGTCATCGACCATGACATCGTCGAACCGGGAAACTCGATCAGATGGCCGCTTGGTGCGACCGCCTGGGGAATGCGGAAAACGACCGCTGTCAAGCACCACGTAGAATCCGAATACCCGAGCGTCGAGGTCGAGGAGATCCATCACGCCGTAGGCATGGCCGCAGCGGCCGACGGGAACGGAGGAGACCATTCAGTTCTACCGCCGATTTTTGCGAAGGCGGACGTCGTCATCAATGCAACGGCCTCGTCCGGGATCTCACGTTTGCTGGCCGATCACTGCACGTCCGCCGGCAAGCCGATGATCTCTCTTTTTGGGACGCTCTCATTGAAGGGAGGCGTCGTTGCTGCCTATCAGCCGAAATCCGGCTGTCCAACCTGCCGCGAATTCGCCTATGATAAAGGTTTGATCCAGAAAGCTCCTGGGTCAGGAGAAATCTCCGCGCTAAATCAGCCGGCTGGATGCGCCGAGTTGACCTTCACTGGGGCTTCATTTGATCTTCATGAACTATCCCTGGACGCTGTCCGGTTGACCGGGGACATTCTCTCGCAGCCAGCCGACTTCAAGGAATCCTTGGTTCACACTCTCACATTGCATGACGGCATAAAGCGGGTGCCGCCGTCTTGTCGGGTGGACGGCTTGCCTCCCATGAAGGAATGCGGATGCCAGCCGTAGTGTGAGTGCCTCGGGCGATAATGCAGGACATGCAGATGGATGCCGACCTCTGGTAAGAGCGGGAAACGGGTGGGACCTTCATGGGCTACTGGGCCGAAAGCAACGTTGCCGTCGTAACAGCAATGATCCCGGCCGGGCCCCGAGCATCTCACGACCGAAGCAGCTTTCTCCCTGATCAAAGGTGGCAACAGGCGGAGATTGCGAAGCACTATGAGCGTTCCGGGAGGTTGGACACATATCTCGGGGACTGGCACACCCACCCCAATGCCATTTCGAACCGCCTGAGCTGGACGGATCGAGTATGCCTGAAGACGATCATAAAAACCTCAACGGCGCGAAATCAGAAGCCAGTCATGATGCTCATATGCGGCAAACCGGGTAAATGGTTTTTGCATCCTTGGTTCTGCCAACTGCGGACCAAGTTATTTCTGTTTGAAGTCCTGGACGAGAGAGAAGCGACCGTCCAAGTCTACACGAGTCCCTCTTTTGAAGCAGGCGAGGAGATCGCAAAAGCTTAGCGAAATTCTGGCCACAGGATGAGGGGAGATGGATTATGCCGATTTCGATCTGGGGCAGTGTTCTCGCGGTCAGATGACCGAAATCACGCTCGCGTCGGGAGCCAAATTAAGGTTGCTGGATTTGACGAGTTGCAGCAACTACGGGCGCGAAGAACGATATCAGTATATTAGCAGGGTTGCGAAGCAGCCAGTCCGCCTGCACCTTCCCAAGCGTTGGCATGTAGCCGTCGATACGCAGGGCCTTAAAGGCAGTACCTGTTCCAGCATCAGGAAATTGCCCAGGGCTTTATCCGACTTGCACGAAGCTCAATCTTCTGTTTCGTCCATGGTCAGCGATATTGCGCCGCCGGCCAAATCCACCCTACGGGATTCGCCAATGCCAAGTGTTCATCTCGCACGGGTTCGAGCTTCTGATCCGTGACAGCCTCATACCGAAAATCGATCAGGGGATTGCGAGCAGCATTTCGGCGTGGTCGTATTGTCAGAGCCGTTCCTCAAGAAAGGCTGGACGAACTACAAGCTCGACGGAATCGCCGCTCGGTCTGTCAACCCGGAGCAACAGCTTCTACCCACCTGGCATAAGTGGCCGAAAGCAGTGCTACCAACACGCCTGACGATTGCCGACCTGATCACGTCGGTTATAGCTGTATAGATTACCATGGCCGCGATGCCGATCATCGATCGCAATTCTCAAAGACGAACCATCGGCACGGCGCGACCTCTTCTTGGGTTGGGTGACCCAATTTCAGCCGGGCCGCTGCTCTCCACCAATGCGCTTCGCCCTCTCGAACTGCTCCATCAGCACCTCCTGTGTTGTGCGTGCTGTATTATTTCGAACAAGAGTCCGAGATCGCCCCGTAGTTGGCGAGCCAATGATATGCGCAAACGTCGCAGCATTTGTAAAGACGATCAGCCTGCCCACGTTTGTGTGGTCGGCTTGCAAATGGGGTCTACAGGCCAGGTGGCGCAGAGCAGACACATGGAGGGGGTGAGTCAGGACGATGACGAAGGACATGGCGCTTGTCTTCGATACATTCTTGGAAAAATTGTCGGCGAGTGTCGAGGAGAGCGGTTTTCGCGGAGCCCTGGCCGATGTCGCCTCAAGTCTCGATCTACTCGCCTTTGCCTACCTCTCCATGCCGCCGGGGTCCGATGGCAAGCCCATGCTCATCTCCAACTATCCGGCGCTCTGGAGAGCGCGCTACCTTGAGAACCGGTATCAAGACGTCGACCCGGTCATTTTACGTGCAAGCTATGGCAAAGCCCCATTTCGATGGGGATTTGACCTAAAGGGCTTCGATCTATCCGGAACTCAGCTTGGGTTTTTTTGAGGAAGCAGCGCAGTTCGGCATCCGCTGCGGCGTGACGATCCCGATCATTGATGGCNCTCAGCTTGGGTTTTTTTGAGGAAGCAGCGCAGTTCGGCATCCGCTGCGGCGTGACGATCCCGATCATTGATGGCCGCGGCAATTTTGCGGCGATGACGTTTGCTGCTGACAAGCCCGATCCTGCATACTTTCCCGTGGCGAGAACGCTATGAACAAGGTCTTCCCTTTTTCGCCAGCTGTTTTCATACGTTCGTCCGCTGCAGACTATCGGGCGGTCGAACAGTTGGCGGTGTGTCGTTGACCCCGCGAGAATACGAGTGCCTACAATGGGCAGCGCGCGGCAAGTCCGCCCCAGATATCGGAGTCATCCTGGAGATCTCGCGGCACACGGCCGCATTTCGTCTGGGCAACGTCCGCAAGAAGCTTGGCGTGACAACCACCAGACAGGCGACTACGCGTCTGGCGGCTTCAGGCTTTTCGCTTCCTGATAAGTCAGCTTGAACCTCCGGAACTGCACAGGCTGCCCTTTCGCGAAGGATCGTCTCCAATGGCGAGGAAACTTTTCCCGCTACTGGAGCCTTTGATGATCCAGCTTATTGCGCCTGAGTGCTACGACGACTTTGCTCACGACCTGCATGCAATGCATCGCCTTCGATTCCGCATCTTCAAGGAACGCCTGGACTGGGACGTGCAGGATAATGGCGGCTATGAAATCGATTCCTTCGACGCGCTCAAACCGCACTGCTGCGCGGTTTCCCAACAATGCTATAGCGCGTCCCGAACCTCCGCGCCGTACGGACGACATATTGTCTATTGGCTGACGCGCCGGCCATGACGGTCGAGGGCTTGTCTGAAGAAGCGCTTGGCGATCGGTCCCGTTCTGGCTGGACCAGAACTCGACGAGTTCCGATGCCGCGCTAGAGAAACATCCCGTCTGTGGACCTTGATTTGTCGAAATGCCACTTGCTAGCCCGTCTTATGCATGACGATGGGGCTTTGAGGCTGGCGGATGTAGCTTAAGCGATTGATTTGGCGTAGGATTCGGTTGCTTAGGCCAACCCTTCCACCGCATCTCGCGAGCCACACCCGCCATGACCGAGGATACGTTGCTGCCGCTGTCTTTTCCAGCCGTCGGACGCAAGAAGGTCACAGCTGCGTTTGACGGCGGACGCATCACCTCGGATGGCGGCGTCATGCTTTTGGCCGCGGCCGAGCGACGCCTGCAACTGGCCGACAGGCTGGCCGCTGCGATCCACGATCCGCGCGATCCAGCGCGCGTGACGCACGCTATGGCCGACATCCTGCGTGCCCGGATCTTTGCCATCGCCTGCGGCTACGAGGATGCCAACGATCTCGACCGGCTGCGCACCGATCCGGCCTTCAAGCTCGCCTGCGGGCGGCTGCCCGACAGCGGGATTGATCTGGGCTCGCAGCCGACCTGTTCGCGGCTGGAGAACCTGCCCGACCTCAGGACCGTCATCCGGCTCGGCTGGGTGCTGGTCGATCTGTGGCTGTCGAGCTATGCCGCGCCGCCGAAAAGCGTCACGCTCGACATCGATGATACGCTGGATGTCGTTCACGGCCATCAGCAGCTCTCGCTCTTCAACGCCCACTACGACGAGCGTTGCTTCCTGCCGATCCACATCTACGACGCCGCGACAGGACGCCCGGTCGCGATGATCCTGCGTCCTGGCAAGACCCCGACGGGCAAGGAGATCCGCGGCCATCTGCGCCGTCTCGTGCGCCGCATCCGCGCGCGCTGGCTGACCACCCGCATCCTGATCCGTGGCGACAGCCATTACGGCCGGGCGCAAGTCATGGCCTGGTGCGAGAACAATGCGATCGACTACCTCTTCGGCCTACCCGGCAACAAGGTTCTGCAGCGGCTCGTCGACGAGAGCGCCGACGACATCCGCACCCGCCGCGCGCTCGAGCGCAAGTCTGTGCTGCGCGGCTATGCCGAGACCCGCTACAAGGCGAAGTCCTGGAAGGCCGAACGCCGCACCTGCGCTCGCATCGAGGCAACCACCCTCGGCCTCGACATCCGCTTCGTCGTCACCAATCTCGACAAAGGCTCCGCCGAGCACATCTACGACGTGATCTACTGCGCCCGCGGCCAGGCCGAAAACCTGATCAAGATGCACAAGAGCCAACTCGCCTCCGACCGCACCTCCTGCCGCTCACCGATTGCCAATCAGGTCCGTCTTGTCCTGCACACCGCCGCATACTGGTTAATGCTCACCCTGCGCGAGGCGGTGCCCACGACCCATCATCTGCGCAACGCCGAGTTCGCTACGCTGCGGCTCAGGCTGCTCAAGCTCGGCGCCCGCGTCATCGAAACCGTCTCGCGCATCCGCCTGGCCTTCGCCGCCGCCTGTCCCGAGGCAAGTCTGTTCCGGGCGATCGCCAGCAATCTGCTACCGGCAGGACCATGACCGCCGGGGCAGCGGGCCCCGCCGAACCACACAGCTTCCACCCTCCAGCGCGTTCACAAGTCCAGACACAGCCGCGGTGAAAAAGACGCCGAGCCGCCACCTGTCCGCCGCTCAGCGGCAAACAAACCCAGATCCCTCATGAATAAGACGGGCTAGATGCCGTAATGGGCCGGCCTTCGCGAGCATAGCCAGGTTGGGTGGCTGTCCCTCAGAATGACGGTGTTGAAACGGAGTCCGAGCGATCGCTCCAGCATCATGAGAGGAACAGCCATGGAACACTATGTGGGAATCGATGTCTCTCTGGAAGAGAGCAGCGTGTGCATTGTTGACGCGACCGGAACGATCGTGCGCGAGATCAAGATCGCCAGCGAGCCGGAGGCGCTGGTCCGCTATCTCGACGAACTGGAATTGTCTGTTAGTCGCATTGGGCTAGAGGCTGAGCCATGATCGCAGTGGCTGCATGCCGGGCTTGTGGCCGCCGGACGCGATGCGATTTTGCTCGAGACACGGCACGTGAAGGCGGCGCTCTCGGCTATGACGGTGAAGACCGACCGGAAAGATGCACGCGGGATCGCCCCACTACTTCGGATGGGATGGTACCGCCCGGTTCATGCCAAATCGGTGACTTGCAAGGATAGCCGAGCCCTTCTTGTTGGACGCAAGCTTCTGCAAGGCAAGCTTCTCGACGTCGAACTGAGCATCCGCGGGATCTTGCGCGGTTACGGGCTGAAGGTCGGAGACGTCAGTCGTGGAAGGTTTGAGGCGCGTATCCGGGAACTGACAGCAGGGCACGTCGCTCTGGAGACGGTGATCGGTGCGATGCTGGCGGCCCGGACGGCGTTGTGGTGCGAGTTCACCAAACTCCATCGCGAGATGCTGAAGATCGCGCGCGCTGATAAGGTTTGCCGCAGATTGATGAGCACACCTGGCGTTGGTGCAACAACTTCATAATGCCCGCTATCAGTCGGATGAAGCGATTATCCGCTATCGATTTCATCCCGGTCGCGGGGAAGCGGTTATTGTTGCCGGGCGCGATCGCCATGGTGACGAGGTCGCTCTGATCATCCGCCAGCCTGATGGCACCCTGGTGCAGTTGCCGATCTGGATGACGGAGGATCGTGCGGTGGCGATGATGGTGACGGAGAGTCCACGTCTGCCACTGACGAATCTGCGCGAACTTCGTCTGCCTGTCTAAGCTTGCTACGCGACGATTCCCGTTGCGAACGAGGAGACAAGCATGAAGCATCGTCAATCCTGTCACGCCAACTCGATCTCTTCGTGGCCAAGACCCCAGCGGCACCGATAGCACCGGCCGAGCGGACGAAGCTGTTGCCAAAGGTGAGTGCGCTGCTGTCGGAAGCACGCGGCGCAGCCGCAGCGACGGAGGCCGGCGATGAAGATCACGTCTGACCACCTGGCGCGCGGCGCCTTTATCTACATCCGCCAATCGACCGTCGACCAGCTTGCCAACAATCATGAGAGCCGGCGGCGTCAATATGGTCTTGCCGAGCGCGCCCGTGCTCTTGGCTGGACGGATGTGACAGTTATACCTTGGCCGCTCGTGTTCGGGCGTCAGTCGTCCGGGCTTCGAGAAGCTGCTGTCAGCGATCTGTGAAGGCGGCCGTGTCGGTGCTGTGTTCGCAATCGAAGTGTCGCGTCTGGCGCGCAACGGACGCGACTGGCACACGCTGATCGAATTTTGCGGTCTGGTTGACGCGGTGATCGTCGATGAGGATGGCATCTACGAACCCCGCCATCCAAACGATCGGTTATTGCTTGGCATGAAAGGGACGATGAGCGAGCTCGAACTGTCGCTCCTGCGGGCCCGTTCGATGGAAGCCTTGAAGCAGAAAGCACGGCGGGGCGAGCTCTTATGCCGGACACACTGTTGCGGATGATCCGCGCGGCCGGGTTCGAGCCCGCCGCAAGCGCCGCGTGTGGTCGGCATCGACGACTGGGCCTGGCGCAAGGGGCTGCGCTACGGGATCATCTGCGATCTGGAGCGCAACTGCGTGTTGGATCTATTGCCGGATCGAAATGCCGAAACGGTCGCATCATGGCTGGAACGCTATCCTGGCATCGAGATCATCGCGCGCGATCGTGCCGGCGTTTATGCTGAGGGCGCCCGTCGCGGTGCGCCCGATGCAACGCAGGTCGCCGACCGCTGGCAAGCGCGCCTTTTCCTTTGGCGGGCGCGGCCGCCAGGCCTCAATAAAGTGCTCGTAGCTCTTCTGGGCCTGCTCGGCGATGCGCATCTCCTGGTTTCGGAGATCCTTGATATTGTAGGCATACGCGGGTCCGCGACTGTTGCCTTTCTTCTGCGGCTTGCCGGCCTGCAACTGCATGCCGCGCACCTTGTGGGCGACGAGACTTGGTCGCGCCCAGAGGTAGTCCTCCTCCTTCGTCAGCAGATGCCAGCATAGAACCGTCAGCTTGCGCGCTACAGCGACGGCGGCAACCTGATGGCCGCGCCTGGCGCGGATACGGACGAAGAACGCATGCAGCGGACCCGGGGCCTTGGCGGCCGCCCAGGCGGCCTCCACCAGCATCGCGCGGGCGTGGCTGCGTCCGATCTTGCTGATCCGGCCATGATGTGCGGCGCCGAGGCCCGACTGATGCACACGCGGATTGAGGCCGAAATAGCTGACCAGCTTCTGGGGGCTCTTGAAGCGAGCGATGTCGCCGATCGCCGCCATCAGCCCCGCTGCCACGGCCAGGTTAACGCCGGTAATAGTGAGCAGACGCCTGATCGCTGGATCGTCTAGTGTGGTCTCGGCAATCTCCCGGTCGAGGATCGCCAGGTCCTCGGCAAGCCGATCGAGTTCGCGCACATGCCGCTCGATCGCGAAGCGCTCATCGTCGGGCACTGGCTGGCGCGCCAGCCAGGCGCGGCCGCGGACGTTGAACAGATCGGCGTGCGGACACTTCGGGATCAGGTGCGCATGCAGGATCGCATGCACCTCATTCTTGGTCCGGGTCCGATGCCGCACGACCTGATAGCGCCGCGCGACCAGCCTGCGCATTCGCTCGGTGGCGGCATCCGGCGTCCAGATCTCCGGCAGATAGCCTGCGGCGTACAGGCTGGCCAAGCCGATCGACCAACCCGATCGAGAGCGTCTTTGCCACCGTTCGCCACCGCACCGTGCGCGCGAAAGGCTTCGTGTCGGCGAAAACTGCCAGGCTGATGGACGTCAAGCTCGTCATGCCGCCGCCAAATCCTGACGAAGATTGAAGGGACAAAAACAGTTGCCCAAACTGCTCGCAGGTGCCAAGTTCCAGGACGGGATCGAGATCATCGAAATGAAGCCGCAAAGCGCCGCTTGATCAAACCAGTCACCCAAATTCCGNTCCAGGACGGGATCGAGATCATCGAAATGAAGCCGCAAAGCGCCGCTTGATCAAACCAGTCACCCAAATTCCGTCATAGCTCCGTTCGGTCCAGCCGCAGGCTTTGCTCCAAGGCTTGATATTTCAAACGATACCAGTTTCTGCAGCTCGTATTTTAGCAGCCGACGCATTTTGGCGCAAACTCTTCGTGTCGAGGTGCTACCCATTTTGAGATGTCATCTCGTGGTGAGGTTATACGTGGGAGAATCGAGGTCTGCCTCGGACCGAATGCTCTGACTCGAGGTGTCAAAAAACTAATAGGTGCGGATTAGCCGCGCCAATGGCTCAAAAGGGGAACTGGAACATGAGAATTTCTCGACGCGACGTCATTAAGGTCGGCCTGGCCGCTGGAACGGCTGTATCAATTCCCTCGATCCTACGAGCGCGGACAACCCCAACCGACGCAGGTACTGTGCGGATGGTGAAGACTCTCGACCTTAGCGTCGTGGATCCATACTATTCCGCAGCTGGGAGCACCGTCGATCACGCCCTGGCCATCTATGACAGCCTATTCTCGCTCGACTCAAAGCTATTGCCGCAGCCCCAAATGGTGGGGAAGTGGNTCGCTGGACCCAGACTTCCAGCGGGCAGTTGCTCATGGAGCGAACTAAGGATATTTCAAAAAAGGATGACAAGACTTTCACGATTTCCCTGAAGGAACCGCTTGGGTTGCTGATCGATATGCTGGCGGCATTGGCCACGTACTCGCCATTCATCATGCGCGAGAAGGACGCAGATCGCCCCCCAACCGAGCAGGTGACTGCGAACATCGGATCGGGCCCGTTCAAGTTTAACCAGGCTCTCGCCAAGCCGGGCGCGAGCATCACCTACGATCGCAATGAAAAATACGTGCCACGAAGCGAGCCATCTAACGGATTCGCCGGCGGGAAGGTCGTCAAGGTCGATCGCGTCATCTGGGACAATATCGCCGATCCGCAAACTGCTTTGGCGGCCTTGCAGGCGGGTGAGGTTGATTTTCTTGAATCTCCTCCTGCCGATTTTTATTCAGCAATCGAGAGTGATCCCAACCTTGAACTCCAGGTTCTGAATGAGTCTGGCGACGCATTTTTTATGCGCATGAACTGTCTGCAGAAGCCGTTCGATAACCTCAAGGCGCGCCAAGCGATGCTCCACCTGATCGACCAGGAGGCGTTCGGGCGTATCATTTCCCCCGATCCAAAATACGGCCACCCCGTCACTTCGATATTTGGAAGCAGCACCCCTTATTCGAATAATGAAAATACGGGCTGGTACAAGAAAGGCGGCGACCCCGAAAAAGCCAAGCAACTCTTCCGGGAGGCCGGATATGCCGGCGAGAAAGTCGTCATTCTCCAACCGACGAACTGGGCAGAGGCTAGCAACGCCGCGCAGCTTCTGGCGGCCACACTGCGCAAGATTGGCATCAACGCCGAGCTTGCGCCGAGCGACTGGGGCGGAGTCGTCGCGCGCAGGGCGAACAAGGGTCCTGTCGAAAGCGGTGGCTGGAGCATCTTCATCACGAGCTCTAATGATTACAGCTTCGGCGATCCCATCACCGCAGCTTGGCTAACCGCAAATGGCGAGAAGGGCTATTTCGGCTGGCCCAAAAGCGACGAGTACGAGGCTCTCCGAGCCAAATGGGCAAATGTCGAAACGCTCNATTTCGGCTGGCCCAAAAGCGACGAGTACGAGGCTCTCCGAGCCAAATGGGCAAATGTCGAAACGCTCGATGAACGCAAGGCACTAGCCGGCCAGATGCAAAGGGTCCTGTGGGACTTCGTCGGCTTTGTTTTCTTGGGTCAATCTATTAAGCCAATCGCGCGCCGCAAGACACTTACCGGCCTCATCGGCGTGCCTGCCCAGTTGGTGATGTGGAATATGCAGAAGGGCTGAAAGTGCTTCGCAGACCGGTCTCGGTCATTGCCGTCATGGCAGTGGCCGGAACCTTCGTCTTCCTGCTCTTAGAGTCCGTTTGAGAATTGGTTCAATGGCTGATCCTGCGCATCAAGAGACTGCCCATGGCAACGGGGATCATGGCTTCGGAGACGTCGATGCGCTGTTCGTAGTCGCGCACGAGGCGGCGCCAGCGTGTGAGCCAGCCGACGGCGGGGCAGTATCTGGAAGCCCTCTGGTTCTCTCCGGGATCGGCGCTCTGGCCCTGCCCTCTATGGGGATTCAGAAGAATGGGTGGAACAATCTGTCGAGCGCCTTGATTGCCGATGATGGGCAATCGAGCCAATCCAGTCGACGAACTCACCTTATCCTCGTTCCGCGAAGGACAGCTTTCCACAGGTGGGTGGAACTCGTGTCGTCCCCGTCTATCGGCTAGGGCGTATACACATCTTGCTGCGACGGATTGACTCGGTTGTGACGTGTCGGATTCCGCCGGCGTGTGCTGTATGATTCTTCTGTGACGTTCTGATTTGGAGGAGCGTCGCCGATGCAGACATGCCAGGACTGGTCCTTGGGTTCATTTGGAGATCGTCGTCTCGATAAAGGGGGGCGAGGCTGCTCCAAGGCATGGTGTTGCGCGAAACGGTTTGCCTGCGCCGGCTTGCCGGTGGCGACCATTCCGAAGAGATCCGCTATGGGCGCTTTCTCGGCAATGACGCGGTGACAGCGGACCGGATCATCGCAGGCTGGAGCGATCAAACCCGGCTTGCGGTCGAGGGCCGGCATGTCCTGGCGGTGCAGGACACCAGCGAGATCAAGTTCCCGACGACAGAGGGCAACCGGCGCGGCCTGGGCAAGGTCAAAAAGGGCAATTGCTGGGGCCTGCTGCTGCATCCAATGCTGGCTCTTGATGCCGAGCGCGGTTCTTGCCTGGGTCTTGTGGGCGGGCAGGTGTGGACGCGCGGGGACGAGGAGCTGCCGCCGCATGCCGAGCGGCCGTTGAGCGAAAAGGAATCGCGCCACTGGATCGAGACGGCCGAAGCGGCCAAGCCGGTGCTGGCCCGGGCCGGCATGGTCACCTTCATCGCCGACCGTGAGAGCGACTTGTATATGATGTGGGCTGGTGTGCCGGACGGCCATTGCCATGTTCTGTCGTGTCTCATGAATGACCGGGCCCTCACCACTGGCGGCACGCTGCGCCGCGCCGTGGCGAAAGTGGTGTTCTGCGATACGCAGGTGATCGAGCTGCGCGAGCGCCAGGACCGCCCGGCGCGCCGGGCTGAGCTGTGCCTGCGCTTTGGCGAAGCCACGATCAAGCGGCCGGCAAACCTGCGCGCAAAGGGGCTGCCAGAGCGGGTGACGCTGCGCTGGGTCGAAGTCGTCGAGACGGCTGCGCCCGACGGCGTGGAGCCGCTTCATTGGCTGCTTCTGACCACCCATTGCGGTGAGCAGGGGACTGTCAGGAATTCTGTGCGCGAGGCCATGATGATGGAAAGGAGAGGATCATCACATGACTATCGAGAAAGAACTTCTGGACAGTCCCACGCGACAGCTTCTACCGCTTCAAGGAGCTTTACGAGACCGGCGGCGAACTTGCGCTGCAGGAGCTGACGCGCAGGAAGCCGCTGCTGGCCAACCGCACGCCACCGGAGATCGAGGCGATCATCCTCGAGCTGACGCTGGAATATCCCGCCTATGGACAGACCCGCATCGCCAACGAAATGCGCAAGCTCGGCCACTCGGTCTCGCCGTCGGGCGTACGCGGGGTGTGGCAGCGTCACGATGTGGAGACGATGAAGAAGCGGTTGAAGGCGCTGGAGGCGAAGGTCGCCCAGGACGGCATCGTGCTCACCGAGAGCCAATTGGCGGCGCTGGAAAAGGCCAAGCTGGACAAGGAGGCGCATGGTGAGTTCGAGAGTGAATGCCCGGGCTATTGCGGCGGCCAGGACACCTTCTATGTCGGCAACATGAAGGGGTCGGACGCATCTACCAGCAGACCTTCCTTGACACCTATTCGAAGGTCGCCTTCGCCAAGCTCTATGACCGCAAGACGCCGATCACCGCCGCCGATCTCCTCAACGACCGCGTGGTGCCGTTCTTCGACGCCCACGAGGTGAAGCTAAGCCGGGTGCTGACCGACCGCGGCACCGAATATTGCGGCAATCCCGAACACCACGAGTACGAGCTCTATCTGGCGGTCGAGGACGTCGATCATTCCCGCACCAAGACCAAGAACCCGCAGACCAATGGCATCGTGAACGGTTCCACAAGACGGTGCTGGACGAGTTCTACCGGGTCGCCTTCAGGAAGAAGATCTACGGCTTGATCGAGGGGCTGCAGGCCGATCTGGATGAATGGGTCAGAAGTTACAATGAGGAGCGCCCACATCAGGGCCGCTGGTGCTTCGGCAAGACGCCGATGCAGACCTTCCTTGACACCGCCCCGCTGGCGAAGGAGAAAATGATCGCTGCCTGATCCCATCGGACAGGCAAAACGGACCACTCTCAGACGCCAACTGTCCGATCAAGTACAAACTTCTACAAATATGCGGAGTGGAAATCGGCGAAGGTGCATCCCGACTACCATGTTGAGATTGACAGGACCTTCTACTCGGTGACGCACGCGCTGATCGGGCGGCGCGTGGATGTGCGGCTCACCCACCGGGTGGTCGAGCTCTTCATGATCACAAGCGCGTCGCCAGCCATGTCCGCCGCTCGCAGCGCTGGGCCATGTCACCGTCAACGAGCACATGCCCAAGGCGCACCAGCGCTATGCCAACACGACGCCGGCGAACCTGATCCGGCAGGCAGCCGGGATCGGCGCCAACACCGCCATGCTGGTCGAGCGGATGATGCGCGACCGTCCCCATCCCGAGCAGGGATGCCGCTCCGCGTTTGGCATCCTCTCGCTGGCCCGTCGCTACGAGCGGGATCGGCTCGAGGCAGCCTGCGCGCGGGCACTGACCATCAATGCGATCACCTACTCCTCCGTCAACGCCATCCTCAAATCCGGCCTCGACCGCGTGCCGCCCGCGGCCGAGCCGGTCAAGCCCACGCCATCGCACACCAACATCCGCGGCGGCTCCTATTATCAATGAAGGAAGGAAACCAACCATGCTGACACATCCAACCCTCGACCAGATGCAGGCTCTCGGCCTTGGCGGAATGGCCGCCGCCTACCAGGATCTGGCCGACCACAGCAACGCCGACGATCTCAGTCGCGACGAGTGGCTTGGCCTGATGCTCGATCGTGAAGCCGCCATGCGTGCCGACAAGCGTCTGACCAACGGTCTCGCCGTTGCCAGGCTGCGCTTTGCCGATGCCTGCATCGAGAGCATCGACTTCGCCGCACATCGCGGGCTCGACCGGCGCAATACGCTGTCGCTCGCCCAGGGCGCATGGCTGAAGGCGCATGAGAACCTCATCATCACCGGGCAGACCGATCCCACGACACAATGCACACCTCGCTATGTTATTGAAAAAGCTGGATCTGCTGATCCTGTGATTGTGATAATGGGCTGTGTCCGCTCCAACCGCCATCGTCAGGGCGATCTCTTCCGTCATCCAGATCGGAATCAGCGCCAGGCTGCCATCCGGTTGTCGCCCGACATAGGCCGGCTCACCGCAATAACGCTGACGGCCTGTGACGAAAATCTCCCCGCCCGAACGTGAATGAAAGGCGTAACGGACAATCTTCTTTGCCTCGCCATCCTGATAACGGGCATTATGAGCCCAGTCCGACCGGCACCGGAAAGACCTGGCTGGCCTGCGCCTTCGGACGTCAGGCCGCCCGGCTCGATCATTCCGTGCTCTACCTGCGCATGCCACGCCTGTTCGAGGATCTCGCTCTGGCGCGTCTACCCGAAGGCCGACCACATCCAGCTGTCCGCGACCTAGCGAAACGCTTGTCCGCGATTTACTGAAACGGCTGTCCCAATTTAGTGAAATCCGCAGTCTACGGTCGAACACGTGGACGGCCCCGGCCGGGCGGCGGCGTCTCGCAGATCAAGGTTGGTATGGCTGACTGGCGGTTCGTCATGCCCGACCTGCATCCGGGCTATATCGACTGGGAGCGCTTCAAGGCCAACCAGGAGCGTCTCGCCACCAATGCACAAGCCTATGGAATGCAGCGCCGCGCCGGGCCGGTCCGCGAAGGATCCGCCTTGCTCCAGGGCAGAGTTCTCTGCGGCCTTTGCGGCGGGCGCATGGGCGTCCATTACAGCCAGGAGCACGGTCAGCCTGTCCCGACCTATACCTGCCAGGAGACCGCCACCCGCCGTGGCGGCAAGGTCTGCCAGTCCGTTCCCGGCAAAGTCGTCGACCCGGCGGTGGGTGCATTGCTTGTCGAGCTGATGACGCCGATGACCCTTGAGGTCACCCTGGCGGTGCAGCGCGAGCTTGAGGCACGCGCCGCCGAGATGGACACGTTGCGCCGACAACACATCGAGCGGACGCGTCATGACGCTGAGCTCGCCCGGCGCCGCTACATGAAGGTCGATCCCGACAATCGCCTCGTTGCCGACACTCTCGAGGCCGAGTGGAACGAGAAGCTGCGGCTTCACACCGACGTCGTCGAGGACTATGAACGATGCGCGCCCGAGGAAGCCGCTGCCCTCGATGCCGAGACGCAGCAACGCGTCCGCGATCTTGCCGAGCAGTTCCCGCGGATCTGGAGCGATGCCCGCATCGACGTCCGCGAGCGCAAGCGCATCCTGCGGCTGCTGGTCGCCGACGTCACCCTGGTCAAGGCCGAGATAATTACCGCAAACGTGCGACTATCCGGCGGGGCGACCCGCACCTTGACGCTGGAGCGGCCCCTGCCGATCGCCCAGATACGCAAGTTCAAGTCGGATCTGGTCGCTGAGGTCGACCGCTTGCTCGACCGTCATTGCGATCGTGAGATCGCCGATATCCTCAATGAACGTGGCCTGCGGAGCTGGGAAGGCAAGCCGTTCAATCTCAAGAAGATCGGCTTCATCCGCGGAGCCTATAACCTGTCCAGCCGCCGCCAGCGCCTGCGGGATTGTGGTATGCTCACTACCCAGGAAGTGGCCGAGCGCTTCGCTATCGCCGAGACCACCGTGCATCAATGGGGGCGCCAGGGCCTCATCACCAAAGTCTACAGCGACAATCTCAACCGTGGTCTGTGGGACATTCCTCATGACCTCGAGATCGTCAAAGGCCGCCCGGGCCGAAACGCCGTTCCCGCCCGCCGTGCCTCAATTACCGTGCCATCAACCGAACAGGACTCACTATGAAACAATTGCCTTATCCTTCGGTCGCGTCGGTCGCGCCGGCAGAACGCGACACCGTAGTGCGAAGCCATCATGCCGAAGCTGCGGTTGATCTTGGGGGTCGTAGAAGCTCGACCGATTCACGCCAGACTTCAGATTGTCGGGAACAATTAGCCGCGGGACGCCGCCAAAGAAGCGGAACATGCGCAAATGCGAGCCAATCCAGTCCGGCAGGGTCTGGCTCCAGGTCGCCTCGGCAAAGGTGTAGCTCGACGCGCCGAGCACCCCGAGAAAGATCTCGGCCTCGCGGATCTCGCCGGTCTTGCGGTGCACGATCGGCAGCTTCTTGCCGGAATAGTCGACGAACACCTTGTCTCCGGCGACATGCACCTGGCGCACCGCTCGAAGCCTCTAAAGAGATCACAGAATCTGCTGTAAGCGTAACCATCGGAATGAACAGCCCCAGGGCGAAATCATGAATCGTTAACCTGCAAGGACGGCTTGTCGGTAGGTCGGGTTCATGAGGGCTTTGAGGCGCTT
>NZ_AYWO01000054.1 GCF_000502955.1 Mesorhizobium sp. LNHC252B00
ACAAACGACTCAAGGCACGATGGGCCGATCAAAACCTGCTTAGCCTCTTTACTCATATGCGATAGCCCTGCCCTCGAGGGGGAGATGTCGCCGAAGGCGACAGAGGGGGTCGCCGGGCGTAGAGCGCCTGCCTGCATCTGTCGCGCAAGGCGGTCGCGTCCAGTCGTACCGACCCCCTCTGGCCTGCCGGCCATCTCCCCCTCGAGGGGGGAGATTGGATGTCACCTCGGCTTTCGCCAATCTCCAAAACTTAGAGAGAGGCGGGGATGGCGAAGCTGCCGATCTCCCTCCTTGAGGGGGAGATGCCTGGCAAGGCAGAGGGGGGCGCTGTCCCGCCGACATCTCCGCCCTCAATCCACAAAAATCAGCGCCGGCGTTTCCAGCAGCGTCTTGATGCGCTGGATGAACACCGCCGCGTCCCAGCCGTCGATGACGCGATGGTCGAAGCTGGACGACAGGTTCATCATCTTGCGCGGGATGAACTGGGTGCCGTCCCACACCGGCCGCACCATCATCTTGTTGACGCCGATGATCGCCACTTCCGGATGATTGATGACCGGCGTCGTCGCCACGCCGCCCATGGCGCCAAGCGAGGTGATGGTGATGGTCGAGCCGGACAGCTCGTCGCGGGTTGCCGTGCCCGACTTGGCCGCCTCGGCCAGCCTGATGATCTCGGCGCCGCACTCCCAGATGTCGCGCGCCTCGGCATGCTTGACCACAGGCACCACCAGCCCCGACGGCGTCTGCGCGGCGATGCCGATATGAATGCCGCCATGCTGGTGGATAATGCCGGCCTCGTCGTCGAACAGCGAATTGAGATTGGGCTGGTCCGATATCGCCTTGACCATCGCCCGCATCAGGAACGGCAGCAGCGTCAGCTTCGGCCGCTCCACGCCCGGGCGCTTCTCCTTGTTGAGTGCGGCGCGCAGCTCCTCCAGCGCGGTGACGTCGATCTCCTCGACATAGGTGATGTGCGGGATGCGCGATTTCGACAGCATCATCTTCTCGGCGATCTTGCGCCGCAAGCCGACCACCTTGATGTCCTCGACCGCGTCGTTGCGGGCGAGGCCCCTGGCGACCTGCGGACCGTGTGCCAGGAAAGCCTCGATGTCCTCATGGCCGATGCGGCCGGCCGGGCCGCTTCCCGCAACCTGCCGCAGATCGATGCCGGCCTCTTTCGCCCGCAGGCGAACAGCCGGCGACGCCAGCGGCTTTTCACCTTCGGGACGCGGCGCGCCGGTGGGCCCGACAACTCTGGACGTCGGCGCAGTACCCCCACCCCTAGCCTCTCCCCACAAGGGGGAGGGGGATTCTGTCTCGGCCGCCCGTAAGCGGGTATCTGATTCCCTGGCGCCGGTAATTCTTGGCGCATTCTTGGACGTGGCTGACTTGGCGTCGGCCTTCGTGGTTGAAACGCGTCCCCCTCCCCCTTGTGGGGAGGGGCTAGGGGCGGGGGTACTCTCAGCCGTGACTTTTGCCGGCGCCGCACCCCCCACATTGCCCTCGCCCGCCACCTTCAGCCGCACGATGGGCGAGCCGATTGCCACCGTGTCGCCGATCTCGGCGCCCAGCCACAGGATTTCGCCATCGACCGGCGACGGAATTTCGACCGTCGCCTTGTCGGTCATGACGGCGGCGAGCACGCTGTCCTCGCGCACGATGTCGCCGACCTTGACGTGCCATTCGACCAGTTCGGCCTCGGCGACACCCTCGCCGACATCGGGCAGCTTGATGATGTGCTCGCCCATCTCAGGCCTCCATGGTTTCGATGAGAGCGCGGCCAACGCGGGCGGGGCCGGGGAAGTAATCCCACTCCTGCGCATGCGGATAGGGCGTGTCCCAGCCGGCGACCCGCGTCACAGGTGCTTCCAGATGGTAGAAACAGTTTTCCTGCACCAGCGCCGACAGCTCGGCGCCGAAGCCCGACGTCAGCGTCGCCTCGTGCACGATGACGCAGCGTCCCGTTTTTTTCACCGAAGCCACGATGCTGTCGAGGTCGAGCGGCAACAACGTCCTGAGATCGATGATCTCGGCATCGATGCCGGTTTCCTCGGCGGCGGCCTGCGCGACATAGACCATGGTGCCATAGGCGAGCACGGTGATGGCTGACCCTGGCCTGCGGATCGCCGCCTTGCCGAGCGGCACCGTGTAGTGGCCGTCGGCGACCTCGCCGAGCGCATTCTTCGACCATGGCGTCACCGGCCGGTCGTGATGGCCGTCGAAGGGACCGTTGTAGAGCCGCTTCGGCTCCAGGAAGATCACCGGGTCCGGGTCCTCGATCGCCGCGATCAGCAGCCCCTTGGCGTCATGCGGATTGGACGGCACCACGGTCTTCAGCCCCGACACATGGGTGAACAGCGCTTCCGGGCTCTGGCTGTGCGTCTGGCCGCCAAAAATGCCGCCGCCGGTCGGCATCCGCACCACGATCGGGCAGGTGAAATCGCCATTGGAGCGGTAGCGCAGCCGCGCCGCTTCCTGGGTCAGCTGGTCGTATGCCGGATACATGTAGTCGGCAAACTGAATCTCCACGCACGGTTTCAAGCCATAGGCGGCCATGCCGATGGCCGAGCCGACGATGCCGGATTCGCTGATCGGCGCATCGAAGCAGCGGCTCTTGCCGTATTTGGCCTGCAGGCCTTGCGTGCAGCGGAAGACGCCGCCGAAGAAGCCGACATCCTCGCCGTACACGACGACTTTGCTGTCGCGCGCCATCGACACGTCCATGGCGTCGCGGATCGCCTCGATCATGGTGCGTCTCGGCATGGCTCAGACTCCCGCCTGCTGGCGCTGGCGCCGCAGATGCGGCGGCATTTCGGCGTAGAGGCCCTCGAACATGTCGCGCGTCGAAGGCTTGCCGCCGGCATGCAGCGTGCCGTGGCTTTCCGCTTCTTTCTGCGCCGTGATCACCGTGTCGAGGATTTCCGCCTCGGCCTGGGTGTGCCGCTCCTCCGACCAGACACCGAGCGCGATGAGATGGTTCTTCAGCCGCACGATCGGGTCGCCGAGCGGCCAGGCGTCGGATTCGGTCTTTGGGCGGTAGGCAGAGGGGTCGTCCGAGCTCGAATGCGCGCCGGCGCGGTAGGTGACATATTCGACCAGCGTTGGCCCGAGATTGCTGCGCGCACGCTCCGCCGCCCATTTGGCGACCGCATGGACAGCGAGATAGTCGTTGCCGTCGACGCGCAGCGACGGGATGCCGAAGCCGAGGCCCCTCGCCGCGAACGTGCCCGAGCCCCCGCGCGCGATGCCCTGGAAAGTCGAGATCGCCCACTGGTTGTTGACGACGTTGAGCACGACGGGTGCCTTGTAGGTGGAGGCGAACACCAGCGCCGAATGGAAGTCGGACTCGGCCGTCGAGCCGTCGCCGATCCAGGCCGCGGCGATCTTCGAATCATTGCTGATGGCCGAGGCCATCGCCCAGCCGACCGCCTGGATATACTGCGTCGCCAGATTGCCGGAGATCGAGAAGAAGCCGTGCTCCTTCGACGAATACATGATCGGCAATTGCCGGCCTTTCAGCGGATCGGCCTCGTTGGAATAGATCTGGTTCATCATCGTGACCATCGGATAGCCGTCGGCGATGAGCAGGCCGGCCTGCCGATAGGTCGGGAAATTCATGTCGCCCGGCGCCAGCGCCTTGCGGAAGGCGCAGGACACCGCCTCTTCGCCCAGATTCTGCATATAAAACGAGGTCTTGCCCTGGCGCTGCGCCATCTGCATGCGCGCGTCGAAGGTCCTGAGCGTCATCATGTGGCGCAGGCCGGCCAAAAGCTCGTCGCTGGAAAGCAGGCCGGCCCAGGGCCCAACGGCCTCGCCAGTGCGGTTCAGCACGCGGATGATCGAGAAAGCATGATCGCGGATGGTGCGCGGATCGACAGAGATTTCGGGGCGCGGCACCGAGCCGGCCTTCGGGATCGGCACATTGGAAAAGTCAGGCGTTCCGCCCGGTCGCACTTCCGGCTCCGGAACGTGAAACCGCAACATCCCAGCATCGGCCATGACCAAGTCCTCCAATGTTGCCTGGCGCCGATAGTTGCATATCTGCACGGCCAGTGCGAATTCGTCGGGCAAGCCTTCAGTCCCGGCCGCGCCGGCCGATGCAGCCTCCCCAGCACCAAGATGTAGATATGTCTGCGAAATTTCTTGTCGATGTTGGGGTGTGGCGCGCAATTAGGGGGAAGGTTGGGCTGGGTTAGCGGTCAGATAAGGCAAGTCGGTGGGTGAATACTCACCTTGCAGCGTTGATAGTAGGCGAAAGCGGCGAAGCGGCTATCTCCCCCCTCGAGGGGAGATGTCGCCGAAGGCGACAGAGGGGGTCGCCCAACGTGAAGCGCCAACCTCCATCTGCCGCAAGGAGGTCGCATCCGGTCGAACCGACCCCCTCTGGCCTGCCGGCCATCTCCCCCTCGAGGGGGGAGATTACGCGCACCATCCTTTGCCCCAGCCACCGCAGCCCCGTTCACGCCGACCCCGCCCTGTGCTAACCAACCCGCCATGGCACAGAAGAAAGCTTACGAGGTCGATGGTTGGCTGGCGCGGCCGGACCAGCGCATCTCCATTATCCTGCTTTATGGCCCCGACCGCGGCCTCGTCTCGGAGCGCGCGAAGGCTTTTGCCGGCAAGACCGGCCTGCCGCTCGACGATCCCTTCTCGGTGGTCCGGCTCGAAGGCTCGGAGGTCGACCGTGACGCGGGCCGGCTGCTCGACGAAGCCCGCACCGTGCCGATGTTTTCCGATCGGCGCCTGCTCTGGGTGCGCAATGCCAGCGGCCAGAAGGCGCTGGCCGACGACGTCAAGGCGCTGACGGCAGAGCCGGCACGCGATGCGATCATTCTCATCGAGGCCGGCGATCTGAAGAAGGGCGTCGGGCTTCGCGCCATCGTCGAGGCTGCCGACAATGCCATGGCTTTGCCTTGCTATGCCGATGAAGCCCGCGACATCGACGCCGTCATCGACGACGAGCTCCGCAAGGCCGGCATGTCGATGACCATGGAGGCGAGACAGGCGCTGCGCCGCAATCTCGGGGGCGATCGGCTGGCCTCGCGCGGCGAGATCGAGAAGCTCGTGCTCTACGCCCATGGCCAGCAGGAGATCGGGCTTGAAGAGGTCAAGGCGATGTCGGGTGACGTTTCCGGCGCGTCTTTCGATGACGCGGTCGACGCGCTGCTCGAAGGCAAGATCGGCGACTTCGACACCGCCTTTACCCGGCATTGCCAGTCCGGCGGACAGCCCTTCCTGGTTCTGTCCTCGGCGATGCGGCAGTTGCAGCAGATCCAGGCCATGCGCGGCCAGATGGATTCGGGCGGCCGCAATGCGGCTTCCGTCGTTGCCGCCGCCCGCCCTCCGGTGTTTTTCTCGCGCCGCAAGCTGGTGGAGAAGGCGCTGGAGCGCTGGAGCACCGACGCGCTCGGCCGCGCGCTGATCCGGCTGCAGACGGCGGTCCTGCAGACGCGCCGGCGGCCGGATCTTTCCGTCGCGCTAGCGCGACAGGCGCTGCTTGGCATTGCGGTGGAAAGCAGCCGATTGGCGCAGCGCGCCTGATCTCCCCCCTTGAGGGGGAGATGTCGCCAAAGGCGACAGAGGGGGTCGCCTGACGTGAGGCGCCGACCTCTTCTTTGCTTCCGCAAGGGCGTCGGCGCTTAATGTGAGGCGACCCCCCCTGGCCTACCGGCCATCTCCCCCTCAAGGAGGGAGATTCGCGGCTTCGCCGATTTCGCCAATCACCAACGCTGCAAAGAGAGAAGACCGGCAATCGCCAGTCATGCTCGTGCCGCTGACAATTCGCCGGCTAACTACCGCTCCTGCTTCAGCCTGCGGCACAGCTCATCAAGCTGCTCCAGAGACCGATATGCGATGCGCAGCACGCCACCCTTGCCCTTGTGTTCCACGGACACGATCATGCCGATCGTATCCGTCAACAGCTTTTCCAACGCCAGCGTGTCGGGGTCTTTCTGCTCCGGGCTCGGCGCCGGACTGGCCTCTTTCGTGCTGCTGCTGCCGGCCGGCATCTGCGCCAGCGCTTCGGCCTGGCGAACCGACAGCCCCTCTTCGACAATGCGCTTGGCAAGGCCGGCCGGATCTTCCGCCGTCACCAGCGTGCGGGCGTGCCCTGCCGACAGCTCGCCGTCGACCAGCATGTCGCGGATCACGTCCGGCAGCTTGAGCAGCCGCAGCGTGTTGGCGACATGGCTGCGGCTCTTGCCGATCACCTGGCCGAGATCGGCCTGGGTGTAGCCGTGCTCGTCGATCAGCTGCTGATAACCAAGCGCTTCCTCGACCGCATTGAGGTCGGTGCGCTGGACATTCTCGATGATTGCCAGTTCCAGCGCCGTGCGGTCATTGACCTCGCGGATGATGACCGGGATCTCGGACAGGCCGGCGCGCTGTGCCGCACGCCAGCGCCGCTCGCCGGCGATGATCTCGTAGCGGCCGGCCTGTGTCGGCGAAGGCCGCGCCACCACCGGCTGGACCACGCCATGCTCTCGGATCGACTGGGCAAGGTCCGTCAGTTCGGCGTCGCCGAAATGCCGCCGCGGATTTTTCGGGTTTGGCGTCAGGAATTCGATCGGCACCTTGCCGTCGGCGCTCATGCCCGGCTTTTCCGGTGCTGCCGGACGGTCGATCTCGCCGATCAGCGCTGCCAGCCCACGGCCCAGTCTCTTTCTCGAAAGGTCGTCGCTCATCTTTGTTCCAAAGTCCCGTATATCCAAAAAGCGATCGTTTCGGCCTCGAACCGACTTTAACTATGCATCCGATCTCATCAAGCGGCGCGCAATTTACGCTCGCGGCGGATCACTTCCGACGCCAATTGCAGATAGGCCTGGCTGCCCGAGCATTTCAGGTCGTAGAGGATAGCCGGCTTGCCGTAGGACGGCGCCTCTGACACCCGCACATTGCGCGGAATGATGGTCTCATAGACTTTGTCGCCCATATGCGCGCGAACATCCTGCACCACCTGGTTGGCGAGATTGTTGCGGCCGTCATACATGGTCAGCACGATGCCTTGGATAATAAGGTCCGGATTGATCGAGCGGCGCACCTGCTCGACCGTCTCCAGCAATTGGCTGAGGCCTTCCAGCGCGAAGAACTCGCACTGCAGCGGCACAAGAACGGAATCGGCCGCCGCCATTGAATTCAACGTCAAAAGGTTGAGCGAAGGCGGGCAATCGATCAGCACATAGCCGAACGGTGCCCCGCGCTCGGTCGCGGCGCGCAGCGCATTGCGCAGCTTGAGCACCCGGTCCGGCGCCGAGGCTATTTCCATTTCAATGCCAAGCAGGTCGAGCGTCGACGGCACGATCGACAGGCCGGGCACGGCTGTCGGGATCGCTGCGGCTTCCAGATCCAGCTCGCCCGTCAGCACGTCATAGGACGAGACCGTCCGATCCTTGCGGTCGATGCCGAGGCCGGTGCTGGCATTGCCTTGCGGATCGAGATCGACGATCAGGACCTTTTCGCCGATCGCGGCCAGCGCGGTCGCCAGGTTGATGGCGGTAGTGGTCTTGCCGACGCCGCCCTTCTGGTTGGCTACGGTGATGATTCGGGGGCCACTCTTCATCATGGGTCTATGCCAGAAATTCATTTCGGGTCGCTTCGGGTCGCCTGGAGCAGATCAGACAGGTCGCAAGTTCGACAATTCGAGAATGACGCCGCCGCTGGCGTCGGTCACACTTGGATGTTCTACCAGATCGAAGGACCATCGGTGAACGCTTTCTTCCACTTCGGCGCGGTAATCCCGGCCTTTGTGAAACAGGCCACGCGCACCTGAAATCAGCCATGGCGCCGACAGGTCCAGCAGGGTCGAAAGCGAGGCGAGTGCCCGTGCCGTGACGATTTGCGGTGCCGAAACAAGCGCATGGCTGTCATCGATGCGGCGCGCCACGACCCGCGCCGGCAGGCTGAACTGCCCGACGACGGCCTGCAGGAACGATGCCTTTTTGCGATTGCTTTCAACCAGATCGATGCTGGCGCCGTCACGCTCGGCAAGCAGGAAAGCCATGACAAGGCCGGGAAATCCGCCGCCAGACCCCAGATCTACCCAGCGCGTCGCATAGGGCTCGATTCGCGCCAACTGCGCGCTGTCCAGGATGTGACGCTGCCAGACATCGCCAGCCGTCGATTGCGCAACGAGATTGATGCTGCGATTCCATTTCTGGAACATCTGCTCGAATGCCACCAGCCGATCGAATGTTTCACGTGAAACCGGGCCTGCCGCGTCCTGCAGGCTCTTCCATGAAGAAGAAGTCACGCAACATCCCTTTGTGGACGCAGGGCGCTCTCCGCGTGGCGAACATGCGCGACAATGATCGCCAGCGCCGCCGGCGTCATGCCTTCCATGCGCTGGGCGTCGGCGATGGAGCGCGGCCGCCGCGCCTGGATCTTCTGCTTCAACTCGTTGGACAGGCCTGGTACGCCCGCGAAATCGACCGCCTCCGGGATCAGCCGGCCCTCCTCATGCCTGATCTGCGCCACATCCGTCTTCTGCCGATCCAGGTAAACCGAATATTTGGCTTCCGTTTCGAGGCGTTCCGCCGTCTTGCCGTCGATTTCCGCAAACCGCGAATCGACACCGGCCAGCCAGGCCACATCGACATCGGGATAGGACAGCAATTCATAGCCGGACCGGCGCACGCCATCCCGGTTGACCTCCAGCCCGTGCCGCGCCGCTTCATTGGGGGTCAGGGTGAGCGAGCGAGCCAGGTCCCGCGCGTCATCGAGGCGATGCATGACAGCCCCATAGCGCTGCATCCGCTGCGTCGAGGCGATGCCCAGTTTCCCAGCCAGGGGTGTCAGCCGCTCATCTGCATTGTCGGCGCGCAGCGACAGCCGGAACTCGGCACGCGAGGTGAACATCCGGTAGGGTTCGCTGATGCCGCGGCTGGTCAGGTCGTCGACCATCACGCCGATATAGGCTTCAGTGCGGCTGAGCACGATCCGCTCGCTGCCTGACGCGCGCCGCGCCGCGTTGAGGCCGGCGAGCAAGCCTTGCCCGGCCGCCTCTTCATAACCGGTCGTGCCGTTGATCTGGCCGGCTAGGAAGAGGCCACCGATGCGCTTTGTCTCCAGCGTCTGGTGCAGCTCGCGCGGATCGACATGATCATATTCGATGGCATAGCCGGGCTGCAGCATGGTGGCGCGCTCCAACCCCGGAATGGTTTTCAACAGGTCGAGCTGCACATCTTCAGGCAGAGAAGTCGAAATCCCATTGGGGTAGACGGTATCGTCGTCGAGCCCTTCCGGCTCGAGGAAGATCTGGTGCCCGTCCCTGTCGCCGAACTTGACGATCTTGTCCTCGATCGAAGGGCAATAGCGCGGCCCGACCCCTTCGATCGAACCGGAATACATGGCGGAGCGGCCGAGATTGAGGCGAATCAGCTCATGTGTGGCCGTCGTCGTGCGCGTGATGCCGCAGTCGATCTGAGGTGTCTCGATGCGGTCCGTCAACAGCGAGAACGGCACCGGATCCTCATCCGCGGCCTGGCTATCCAGCGACGCCCAATCGATCGTCCGACCGTCGAGCCGCGGCGGCGTACCGGTCTTCAGACGTCCGAGCTTGAAACCAGCCCGGTTCATCGTCGCAGACAGGCCAAGACTCGCCTGCTCGTTCATCCGGCCGGCGACGATCTTCGTCTCGCCGATATGGATGAGCCCGCGCAGGAAGGTTCCGGTCGTCAGAACGACCGCGCCACAGACAAGCCGCCGGCCGTCGGCCAGGAGAACCGCCGCAATCTGCCCGCCGGCGATCTCGAAGTCCAAGACCTCGCCCTCGACCACGTCGAGATCGTTCTGCTGCCGAATCGCTTCCTGCATGGCAAGGCGATAGAGCTTTCTGTCGGCCTGCGTGCGGGGTCCGCGCACCGCAGGACCCTTGCGGCGATTGAGCAAGCGGAACTGGATCCCGGCAGCATCCGCCACCCGGCCCATCAGGCCGTCCAGGGCATCGATCTCGCGAACCAGGTGGCCCTTGCCGAGTCCGCCGATTGCCGGATTGCAGGACATGACACCGATCGTGTCGAACCGCAGCGTGACCAGCGCGGTCTTGGCCCCGGCGCGCGCAGCCGCGCCCGCCGCCTCGCACCCCGCGTGGCCGCCGCCCACCACAACCACATCATAGTGATTGGTCATAACAAACTTCCCAGACTCAATGATGAGGGACACATGTCCCCGTGGGGCGGTGCTGTCAAGAAAACTCCGCAGCGAGTTTCACGTGAAACAAGATGGCGGGGAGTTGCAGCGGTGTTTCACGTGAGTCATTTGCAGTGAGGCCGTTCGCTGGAGCCCTGCCAACTTTCGTCATCCACGGGCGGAGCGGGAGCGAAGCGGAAGCGCAGACCCGAGGATGACGAGACGTTAAGCGTTTCCGCCAATTGCCAACGCGTGCAGTCCGCAAGCGCCGTCAGGCCTCTGCGCCAGAAACCAACTCCTGTTCGAGGCCCACGGTTTCACGTGAGTCATTTCCCAATGCAGAACTGCGAGAAAATCACGTCCAGCATGTCCTCGACGTCGATGGCGCCGACGATTCGGCCGAGGCGATCGGCGGCGAGCCGCAGTTCCTCGGCGCGCAATTCCTGTCCGACAGCCAGGCTGTCGGTGGCGCGAAGCAGATGGCGGTTGGTCTCACCAAGCAACTCGACATGGCGCAGACGCGATGGAAGGATATCGCCGGCGCTGCCGGTCGCCTCAGCGGCGCGACGGCCGATTTCCGCCAGCAATGCCTCCACGCCGGTCCCGGCCCTCACCGAGATGACAAGATCATAGTTCGCGGCCGCGTCGCTTGCCGCGCGACTATCCAGCAGATCGAGCTTTGTGCCGACCCGCAAGCTCGGCGCACCGGTCGGCAACGAACCGATGGGCCTGGGGTCCGCGACGTCCTGCAGCAGCAGCAACAGGTCGGCCCCATGTGCCTTGGCTCTGGCCTTCTCGATGCCGATCGCCTCGACCTTGCCCGGCGCATCGCGCAGGCCGGCGGTGTCGACCAACCGGACTCGAATCCCCCCCAGGTCGAGCACCACCTCGAGCAGATCGCGCGTCGTGCCGGGTTCATCCGTTACTATAGCGGCATCCCGCCGCGCCAGGGCGTTGAACAGACTCGACTTACCGGCGTTAGGCGCACCAAGGATAACCACCTCGAAGCCGTCACGGATGATTTCGGCAGCGCGAAATCCGGCAATGTGGCTGTCGATTTCGCCGATCATCGTCCGGACATCGGACCAGACCGTGTCCGAAACGGAACCGGGGACGTCGTCCTCATCGGCAAAATCGATCTCCGCCTCGATCATGGCCCGGGCATGAATCAACCTTCGCCGCCAGCCAAGATAGAGTTCACTCTGGGCGCCCTCGGCATTTTGCACCGCGAAGCGCCGCTGCGCCTCGGTCTCGGCATTGACGAGATCGGCCAGTGCCTCGGTCTCGACCAGGTCGACCTTGCCGTTAAGAAAGGCGCGGCGCGTGAATTCACCGGGTTCGGCGTGCCTGACGCCGTCAAAACTGGTGATTACCTCCAGCATCGCAGCCACCACGGCGCGTCCGCCATGAACGTGGAATTCCGCGACATCCTCGCCGGTAAAACTGGCCGGTCCGGGAAAGAAAACGACCAGGCCCGTATCCAGCACTGTCCCGTCGGGTGCCCGCAGCCTGCGCAAAACCGCCGAGCGGTCCTTAACCATAGTGCCGGCAATCGTTTCGATCACGAATCGAGTCTGCGAGCCGGAAATGCGGATGACGGCGACGCCCGCCGGCAGTCGACCGCTTGATAACGCAACGATGGATTCGCCTGAAATCATTTGCCCGCTTTGCCGAACCGCCCTACGTCCATATGACTACTCCCAACCGAGTTTGCGATCGTGACGCTACCCGCACAAAATCTGCTTGCCGAAGAAGCCAGCCCCTATCTAAAGCAGCACAGCGGCAATCCCGTGCACTGGCGGGCCTGGTCGCCGGCTTCGCTCGAGGAGGCGAAGGCGCTGGATAGGCCGATCCTGCTCTCGGTCGGCTATGCCGCCTGCCACTGGTGCCATGTCATGGCGCATGAAAGCTTTGAAAACGACGACGTCGCCGCCGTCATGAACCGTCTGTTCGTCAATATCAAGGTCGACCGCGAGGAGCGACCCGACATCGACCAAATCTATATGGCGGCCCNCAATCACTCCTCCCGCAAAGGGCGTTCCAACAAAGTACGCTGCTTTTTCGGGCAATTGGCACCTATTTCCCTCGCGAGCCGCGCTATGGCCGCTCCGGTTTCATCCAGGTAATGCAGGCGGTGGACAAGGCGTGGCGCGAGAAGAGGGCAAGCCTGAACCAGAGCGCCGACGGCCTGACGGCCCATGTCGAGGCGCGGCTCGCCGGTTCGCATGCAAGGACAGCACTCGACCGGGATGCGCTGGTGGAACTTGCCAAGGGCATCGACGGCATGGTCGACCGCGATCTTGGCGGCCTTAGCGGCGCGCCGAAATTCCCCAATGCCCCGTTCATGCTCACGCTCTGGCTGTCCTGGCTGCGCGACGGCAATGCCAGCCATCGCGACGACGTCCTGCTCAGCCTCGAACAAATGCTGAGCGGCGGCATCTACGACCATATTGGCGGTGGGCTCAGCCGCTACTCGACCGATGCCGAATGGCTGGTGCCGCATTTCGAAAAAATGCTCTATGACAACGCCCAGTCCATCCGCTTCTGCAACTGGGCCTATGCGGCGAGCGGCAACGAATTGTTCCGGCTACGAATCGAAGAGACGGTCGACTGGCTGCTGCGCGAAATGCGCGTCGACGGCGGCGCCTTTGCCGCCAGTCTCGACGCCGACAGCGATGGCGTGGAAGGGCTGTTCTACACCTGGAGCAGGGAAGAGGTTGAAGACGCTCTCGGCGACGATTCTACCTTGTTTTTCAAATACTTCACGCTGTCGAGCCCGCATGGCTGGGAAGGCAAGCCAATTGTCCACCAAACCCGCTCCCAGCAATCGCAAAGCGTCATCGAGCGTGAAAAACTCAGCCCGCTCAAGGCGAAACTTCTCGCTGTGCGGGAAGAGCGGGTCAGGCCCGGCCTTGATGCAAAGACGCTCACCGACTGGAACGGCCTGATGATTGCAGCGCTTGCCGAGGCCGGTCGATCATTGGCCCGGCCTGACTGGATCGACGCGGCGGCAAAGGCCTTTGCCCATATCAGCGCCGCCAGCCGCGACGGCCGCTTGCCGCATTCGATGCTCGGCGCCAGGAAATTGTTCCCTGCTCTGTCCAGCGACTACGCCGCCATGAGCAATGCGGCGATCTCGTTGTTCGAAGCGTCCGGCGATTGGAATTATGTCGACCAGGCTAGCCGGTTCATCGGACAGTTGGACCTGTGGCACGCTGATCCCGAAGGAACAGGCTATTACCTGACCGCTTCGGACAGCGCCGACGTGCCGATCCGCATCCGGGGCGATGTCGACGAGGCCATCCCGTCAGCGACGGGCCAGATCATCGAAGCGCTGGTCCGGCTGGCGTCCGTCACCGGCGATCTCGACCTGCAGGAGAAAGCCTGGAAGATCGCCGAGCACGCTGCCGGCCGCGCTGCGCATCAGGCCTATGGCCAGGCCGGCATCGTCAATGCCTGCGCGCTGGCCATCGAGCCGCTCAAGCTGGTCATCATCGATGCATTGGACGACCCGAAGCTCGTTCCGGTTGCGAATCGAAGCCCGGATCCACGTCGCGTGGATATTGTCGCGGCGATCGGTACGGCTGCGAATCGACCCATGTTGCCCGGCGGAATCCTGCCGCCGACCGACAAGGCGGGTGCGTGGTTCTGTACGGGACAGGTTTGCCTGCCGGTGGTTACGGATGCTGGGGAGTTGGAGAAGCTGTTGAGGTGACACCCTCCCCCTTGTGGGGAGGGTCGGCTCGCGATCGTAGCGAAGCATGGATCGTGAGACGGGGCGGGGGTAAATCGCCAACTTCGGTGCTGACCCCCACCCCGCTCCGCTGCGCGGATCGACCCTCCCCACAAGGGGGAGGGTAAACTCCTACGTATTCATCGAATCGAAGAAATCCGCGTTGGTCTTGGTCTGCTTGAGCTTGTCGATCAGGAACTCGATCGCATCGGTGGTTCCCATCGGCGCCAGGATGCGGCGCAGCACGAAGATCTTCTGCAGGTCCTGCTTGGAAACCAGCAAATCTTCCTTGCGGGTGCCGGACTTCAATATGTCCATGGCCGGATAGATGCGCTTGTCGGCCACCTTGCGGTCGAGCTGGATTTCGCAGTTGCCGGTGCCCTTGAACTCTTCGAAGATGACTTCGTCCATGCGGCTGCCGGTATCGATCAGCGCGGTGGCGATGATGGTCAGCGAACCGCCTTCCTCGATGTTTCGCGCCGCACCGAAAAAGCGCTTCGGCCGCTGCAGCGCGTTGGCGTCGACACCGCCGGTCAGCACTTTGCCGGATGACGGCACCACGGTGTTGTAGGCGCGACCGAGGCGGGTGATGGAATCAAGCAGAATGACGACGTCGCGGCCATGTTCGACAAGGCGCTTGGCCTTTTCGATGACCATTTCGGCGACCTGCACGTGGCGAACAGCCGGCTCGTCGAAGGTCGACGAGATCACCTCGCCCTTCACCGAGCGCTGCATGTCGGTCACTTCTTCCGGCCGTTCGTCGATCAGAAGCACGATCAAATAGCATTCCGGATGGTTGGCGGTGATCGAGTGGGCGATGTTCTGCATGAGAACGGTCTTGCCGGTACGCGGCTGCGCATTGATCAACGCGCGCTGGCCCTTGCCGATCGGCGCGACCAGGTCAATCACGCGCGCCGAGATATCCTTGGTTGTCGGATTGTCGATCTCCATCTTCAGCCGCTTGGTCGGATAGAGCGGCGTCAGATTGTCGAAGTGGATCTTGTGACGGATCTTTTCTGGATCGTCGAAATTGATCGTGTTGACCTTGAGCAGCGCGAAATAGCGCTCGCCCTCTTTCGGGCTGCGGATCGGCCCTTCGACCGTATCGCCGGTCTTCAGCGAAAAGCGCCGGATCTGCGACGGTGAAATATAGATATCGTCGGGACCTGGCAGATAATTGGCGTTGGCCGAGCGCAGGAAGCCAAAACCGTCCTGCAGCACCTCGACCACGCCGTCGCCGATGATCTCGACGTCCTGGGCAGCCAGCTTTTTCAGGATCGCGAACATCAGTTCCTGCTTGCGCATGACGCTGGCGTTCTCGACCTCGAGCGATTCGGCATAAGCGATCAGCTCTGGCGGTTTCTTGTTCTTGAACTCGGCGAGTTTCATTTCTTGCATAGACGGACCTTGAATAGATGGAGTCTGGGTAAGCTTTGGGAAAATATCGGCGGGATGCGACAAATGCCGGGCGCGGCCGAAGACACTGAGGGGCGGCGCATGACGGGAAGGAAGACCCGTCTTTTATCGTCGGTCGGTTGAAAGAGCAAGCTGCGTTTTGCGAGACCCGATAAAGGCCCGCAGCGCATCATGCAGCTATTGTCCCAAAGCCGGGGACCACCCTTGCGCGACAAGCGTCAGAACGGCTTGACGACAACCAAAATGACGATGGCGATCATCAGCAATGTGGGGATCTCGTTGACCATTCGCCAGTGCCTGGCGGGCTTTTCGTTGCGGTCCTCGGCGAATTTGCGCACAGCGCCGGCCAGGTAGCCATGAACGGCGGACAGCAGAAGCACCGCCCCGATCTTGGCGTGCAGCCAGCCGCCCTCGAAACCAAAGCCTTTCCAGGCGAGCCAGAGACCGAATACCCAAGTGACGATCATCGCCGGATTGACAATGCCGCGCAGCAGGCGCCGCTCCATCACCTTGAAGGTCTCCGACTGCACGGAACCCTTCTCGGCATCGGCGTGGTAGACCAGCAGCCGCGGCAGATAGAGCATGCCGGCCATCCACGAGATGACGGCAAGGATATGGATCGCCTTGGCCCACGGATAAAAACTGTTGGGCGCCGCGAGATACAAAAGCCCGGTGAGAACGACCAGCACCGCGATACTGATCGTCATGCGCATCATCGCCTGCCCGGTGCTGTTCGCGTTCTTCATCTCGGCCATCAGCGTGTCGCACTCCGCACTTGTCTCACCATCGCCTCGACATGGGCGATCGGCGTCTCCGGCGTGATGCCGTGGCCGAGATTGAAGATCAGCGGCCCCTCTCCCAGCGCTTCCAGGATCGCTTCGACGCCGTCGGACAGTGCCTTGCCGCCTGCCACGAGCCGCAAGGGATCGAGATTGCCCTGAACCGCACCTAGGCGCTGCAAATCCTTCGCCGCCTCCAGGGGCACCGTCCAGTCGATCCCCAGCCCCGTTACGCCGGTCTTCTGGCGGTAGGTCTGGTAGCGGGCGCCGGCGCCCTTGGGAAAACCGATGATCGGAACATCGGGATGAACGGCCCGAATTTGCCTGACGATCACCGCCACCGGCTGCACGCAGAACTGTTCAAAGCAGGCGCCGTCGAGCACCCCTGACCAGGAATCGAAAATCTGCACCACATCCGCGCCGGCCTCGATCTGACGGATGAGATAGGCGGCCGAATGATCGGCGAGCACTTTCAGCAGTCGTTGAAAGGCCGCCGGCTCGCGGTAAGCAAAAAGCCGGGCCGGCGCCTGGTCGGGCGTGCCATGGCCGGCGATCATATAGGTCGCCACCGTCCACGGTGCCCCGCAGAAGCCGATCAGGGTCGTCTCGTCTGGCAGTTTGGCCCGCAGCCGGCGAACCGTCTCGTAGACCGGTTCGAGATTCACGTGAAACAGCTTGCTTTCCAGAGCCGCAATCTCCGGCGCCGTGATCGGCGTCAGCAGCGGCCCTCGCCCCTCTTCGAAGCGGACGTCGCGGCCAAGCGCATGCGGGACGACGAGGATGTCCGAGAACAGGATCGATGCATCGAAACCAAAACGCTCGATCGGCTGCAAGGTCACTTCGACGGCAAGGTCTGGGTCATAGCAGAGATCCAGGAAGGAACCGGCACGCCTGCGTGTCTCCCGATACTCCGGCAGATAGCGCCCGGCCTGACGCATCATCCAGAGCGGAGGCGGAAAGTGAGCCTTGCCCTTCAGCACGTCCAGCATGATCCGGTTCGGGGGCATCGAGCGCTCGCTTCTCCCAGCCTCTTCTATAATCAAAGATTCTTATATCTAAGATTCTTCTGATTCTAAGAGTCTGTTGGTTCTGGTGGTTGTCACCTGTCCCGCTTTGCCCCGGAAAACACCAGCCAACATATTGTCGCGTGCTTCTTTTTCCAAACTGCAGGGTTCTGGGGACGAACAGGAATCCGCCTCTGGAGTCAAAGCGTTACGAGACGTGGGGAAAAGCCCGCCCTGTGGACAGGCGAGAGGCAGGGAAAGCCGTCCCCGGATTTGTCCCCAGCCGCCCGGCGAAGCTGACAGAGCAACGAATTGTGGACAAACCACCTTCTGATACAGTCGCGTCCGATCGGCCCGTCTTTTCATCCCGCTCTATCCACAGATGCCCACAGCCCCAGGTGACCCCCCTGTGAACAAACCCCAAAGCTTCTTCCATCTGCATCTGATTTCCGACGCGACCGGCGAAACGCTGCTCGCCGCCGGCCGGGCGGCTTCGGCGCAATACAAGGATGCGCGCGCCATCGAGCATATCTATCCGCTCATCCGCACCGAAAAGCAGGTAGCGAAAGTGTTCGAGGACATCGAGGAAGAGCCCGGCATCATTCTCTATACGGTCGTCGACCAGAAGCTGGCGCGCGGCATCGACGAGCGCTGCGCGACGATGGGGCTGCCCTGTGTGTCGGTGCTGGAGCCGGTACTGACCGTGTTCCAGTCCTATCTCGGCACGCCGGCCGGCCGCCGCGTCGGCGCCCAGCATGTTCTCGATGCCGAATATTTTCGCCGCATCGACGCACTGAATTTCACCATGGACCATGATGACGGCCAGCTGCCGCTCAACATGGACGATGCCGATGTCGTGCTGATCGGCATCTCGCGCACCTCGAAGACGCCGACCAGCATCTATCTCGCCAACCGCGGCATCAAGACCGCCAACATCCCGATCGTGCTCGGCGTGCCGGTGCCGGAAAGCCTGGTCAACGCCAAGACACCGCTGATCGTCGGGCTGGTCGCCACCGCCGAGCGCATCTCGCATGTCCGGCAAAACCGCCTCCTCGGCACCAGCAGTTCTTACGAGGCATCGGACTATGTCGACCGCGCCGCTATTAGCGAAGAGCTCGCTTATGCCCGCCAGATCTGTACGCGACATGGCTGGCCGATGATCGATGTCAGCCGCCGCTCGATAGAGGAAACGGCGGCTGCGATCGTTGCCCTGAGGGGGAAGAATAGATAGTTGGAGCCGTGCGCAACCACAGGCTTGAGATAGTGTCTGAAACGTCGCGATCCTTCGCACCCCCCTCTGCCCTGCCGGGCATCTCCCCCTCCAGGGGGGAGATCGGCGACTTCGGGGGCCGCACCTTCTGTTCAACGTTAAAAATTGGCGAAAGCCGAACCTACATCCAATCTCCCCCCTTGAGGGGGAGATGTCCGGCAGGACAGAGGGGGGCGCTGTCCCGCCAACCTTTGGCAACCCTGTGCACTGCGGCGGTCAACGACGATCAACCAGGCGAAAGAAAATGACCGAGAAAATCATCCTCGCTTCAGGCAGTCCGTTTCGCAAGGCGATGCTGGTCAATGCCGGCGTCGACGTCGAGGCGGTTCCGGCCGAGGTCGACGAGCGGGCGCTCGAGGCGCCTATGCAGGATAGCGGTGTCTCGCCTGAAGATGTCGCTCTGGTGCTGGCCGAGGCCAAGGCCACCGAAGTCAGCGAGCGCAGGCCGGGCGCCCTGGTGCTCGGCTGCGACCAGACGCTGTCGCTCGGCGACGAGGTGTTCCACAAGCCGGCCGATAGGGAAGGCGCGCGCCGTCATTTGCTGGCGCTGTCTGGCAAGACCCATCAGTTGAACAGCGCCGCCGTGCTGGTCCGCGACGGCGCGGTGCTGTGGCGACATGTCGGCATCGCCTCGATGACCATGCGCAAGCTCGACCCAGCCTTCATCGGCCGCCATCTCGCCCGCGTCGGTGCCAAGGCGCTGGGAAGCGTCGGCGCCTACCAGATCGAAGGCGAAGGCATCCAGCTGTTCGACAAGATCGAGGGCGACCATTTCACCATTGTCGGCCTGCCGCTGCTGCCGCTGCTGGCCGAACTGCGCACGCTCGGAGCGATCGATGGTTGAGGCGACAAGGAAGGCCTTCGTTACCGGCCACCCGATCAAGCATTCGCGCTCGCCGAAGATCCACGGATATTGGCTGGCCAAGCATGGCATCGACGGCAGCTATGAGGCGATCGATGTCGCGCCGGCAAACTTTGCCGGGTTCGTGAAGACGCTGCAGGCCAACGGCTATAGCGGCGGCAACATCACCATCCCGCACAAGGAGGCGGCTTTCGCGCTGGCCGACAACCGCGACCAGGCGGCGCAAGACATCGGCGCCGTCAACACGCTGTGGTTCGAGGACGGCATCTTGTGGGGCGGCAACACCGATGCGCACGGCTTTGCCGCCAACCTCGACGATCATGCGCCGGGCTGGGCGAGCAACGGCCCGGCGGTCGTGCTCGGCGCCGGCGGCGCGTCGCGCGCCGTCATCCATGCGCTGAAGCAGCGTGGCGTTGACGACATCCGCATCGTCAACCGCACGCTCGCCCGGGCTATGGAATTGCGCGATCGTTTCGGCGCCGGCGTTTCGGCACATGGCATGGCGGCGACCGGTGAACTGCTTGCCGATGCTGGCCTGCTGGTCAACACCACCGCACTCGGCATGCATGGCAATGAAGGCCTGTCCGCCGATCCCGCTTTGCTGCCCGACCACGCCGTCGTCACCGACATCGTCTACGTGCCGCTGGAGACGCCGCTGCTTGCGGCGGCCCGCGCGAGAAACCTCAAGGCCGTCGACGGCCTCGGCATGCTGCTGCATCAGGCGGTGCCCGGCTTCGAGCGCTGGTTCGGCATCAGGCCGCAGGTGACGGCTGAGCTCCGCGCGCTCATCGTTGCCGATCTGGTACCGAAGCCATGATCGTGCTCGGCCTCACCGGCTCGATCGGCATGGGCAAGTCGACCACGGCCAAGATGTTCGTCGAGGCCGGCGTGCCGGTCCATGATTCCGACGAGGCGGTGCATCGCCTCTATGCCGGCAAGGCCGCGCCCCTTGTCGAGGCGGCCTTTCCCGGCACCACATCCGCCGGCGTAGTCGATCGGGCAAAGCTTGGCGCGCGTGTTCTCGGTGACGCCGCCGCCCTGAAGCGGCTGGAAGCGATCATCCATCCACTGGTGCGCGCAGACGCCGACGCTTTTCTGGCGCGTCATCGTGCCGCCGGCGCGCCGATTGCCGTCCTCGACATTCCGCTGCTGTTCGAAACCGGCGGCAGCGACCGCGTCGACAAGGTCGTCGTCGTCACCGCGCCACCCGAAATCCAGCGAGAACGCGTTCTGGCGCGGCCTGATATGACCGAGGAAAAACTGGATTCGATCCTGGCCAGGCAGGTGCCAGATGCGGAAAAACGCAAGCTGGCCGACTTCGTCGTCGATACCGGCCAGGGATTGGGCTCCGCCCGCGCCGCCGTGGCTGCCATCATTGCCGAACTCTCCGGGGATAAGGTGCACTCCTGACACCACCGCGTCAGCATACCCATTGCCATTTTGTTCCGGTCTCACGATTCTGCTCCTTTGGAGCGACTGATTCGATGCGTGAGATTATTTTCGACACCGAAACCACCGGCCTCGATTCGCGCGACGACCGCGTGATCGAGCTTGGCGGCGTCGAGCTGGTCAACCGCTTTCCGACCGGAAAGACCTTCCACCACTATATCAACCCGCAAGGACGTGCGATCCACGCCGAGGCGCAGGCCGTGCACGGCATCAGCGCCGCGGACCTCGCGGGCAAGCCGACCTTCGCTGAGATTGCGCAGGAATGGCTGGACTTCACCGAAGGCGCCAAGCTGGTCGCCCACAACGCCACCTTCGATGTCGGCTTCCTCAATGTCGAATTCGGCCGTCTCGGTCATCCCCTCATCGACAACGGTGTTGTCGTCGACACGCTGGCGCTGGCGCGCCGCAAGCATCCGATGGGCCCCAATTCGCTCGACGCGCTCTGCCGGCGCTATGGCATCGACAACACGAAGCGTACCAAGCACGGCGCCCTGCTCGATTCCGAATTGCTGGCCGAGGTCTATATCGAGCTGATCGGCGGCAAGCAGGCAGCCCTCATCCTCGACAGCGCCACCGCGCCGGCGCAAGGCCGCGAGAACGTCCGCCAGATCGAGATCATCATCAGCCAGCGCCCGGCATCCTTGCCGCTCCGCCTGACCGAAGCCGAGCGCGCCGCGCACGCCGGCATGGTCGCGACGTTGGGCGAGAAGGCGCTGTGGCTGAAGGTTGCGGCTGGCTAAGCAAGACGGGACCAATGCCGTTCGCGGCGATCCTTCACACCCCCCTCTGTCCTGCCGGACATCTCCCCCTTGCGGGCCCCGCAAGGGGGGAGATCGGATGTCGCTTCTGCTTTCGCCAATCATTGACGTTGTAAAGTGAGCACCGATGCTGAAGCTGCCAATCTCCCCCCTTGCGGCAGGGGAATCGCATATGAGTAAGAGTAAGTCTTGCGTTGAGTGGAAAGGTTGATTCTTTAGGGGCCTTCTC
>NZ_AYWO01000055.1 GCF_000502955.1 Mesorhizobium sp. LNHC252B00
GATGCGCAGCGCGGCCAGCGGCAGGGGTGCGAGCAGCGCTTCCTCCTCGCCGCCATCGACGATGCGGTCACCGGCAAACCGTGCCGCCGCCCAGGCCGCCCCCGGTGTCGCGGCAAGCCCGGCGCGAACGTCAAACCCCTGATGGAAGAAGCGCGACAGGATGTCGTCCAGCATGGCGCGTTCGCCGCCGAACAGATGGGTGCAGCCGGTGACGTCGAGAAACAGGCCGTCCGCCCCGTCCAGCGCCACCAGCGGGGTGTAGCGGTCGCACCAGTCGGCAAGGCCTTCGAGCAGGCGGCGGTCGGCCTCCGGATCGGCCTCGACGATGTCGATCGACGGATGCATGGCGCGCGCATCGGCAATGCCCATGTCGCGCTTCAGGTGCAGCGCCTCAGCCCGCTCGTCGAGGGCCGAGATGCGTTGCGCGTTGCGGTCGCGATGGCTGATCACGAGCGGTGGGCGAGATGGCGGCAGGTGATCCGACGGCCGGGAACGCCAGGACCGCCCCAGACGCTGACGCAGGATCCGTTCCACTGCCAGATAGGGAAACCAGAGGGACAGGATTCTTTGCCCGGCCTCTCTCTTCGCCCCTTCTATCGTCGCCCGCTCTTTCGTCGCCCGCTTTTTCGTCGAATGCGCGTTCATCGGGGTTCCACTCCAGTGTGAATTGTCCAGGCAGGGCCGTGCGGCTCTTGCCGATGGTGAGGGTGAAGGCCGGGTGGCCGATCGAGCCGGCGAGCGGCCCGGCAATGGTGTCACGCGGCGTTGCCGGCGCCGCCGCGACGATGAGGCGGATGGGGGCCGCCGTCGGTTCGGGCTCTGCCGCCTGCCGCAGCAGGAACACCGGCCGGCCGGCACCTTGCGCCCGCGCATGCAGCCGGCGCGTCGCGGTCAGGTCCAGCCGCTGCGGATTGCCGCGAATTTCGAGGATGACGGCGGCGAGCGCCGTCATCCGGGCCGCCTCCTCGGCGACCCACAGCGCATCGACGAGTTTTGGCGCCTCGGAAAACAGCAATTGTTCCGGCTCGATGCCGAACGAGGCGTGAAGCCCCCTGGCATAGGGAAAGCCCGCCTCGCGGAAAATTTCCGATGTGCCGATCCACAGCACCGGCAGCCCTTGCGCCTGCTTGAGGATCAGGCTGGTGAGCGACAGGGCGAAGCCGGCGACGGCCCCGGCATCGCGGGTTTGCGTGCCATGGATTTCGCTCAGGGCTGCCTTCGGCAGGCCGCCACTCAGGGCAGCATCGAGACGCTCGACACCGGTGGGCAGGTACGCATCGGGCAAAGCCGCGGCAATGCCGCGCCGGACGATTGTGAGGTCGGTATTGGATGCGACATCCGTGTTGACGTCAGCATCAAGGGTCGCTGCGGCCGGCGCCTGCAGGCGCTCGGGCAGCGTTCCCTCGATTTTCGCGATCTGGCGGCGCAGGGCAAAAACAGTTTCCCGCGCCACGGCGGTCATCGCCATGACGGTCAGCTTCCACTCACAATTGTTCCTGTTATGTTCCCTATAGATTCCAGAGGGTGCCGGAAGAGTCAAGCGGAGTCATGGGGAATTTATTCCTCTCCACCTGATGGTGCAGGCGCATCAGCCCGTTCATTTGCCGATTCCGGTGCGAAAGCCTATATGCCCGGATCAAAGGACAAAGCATGGCCCGCATCTACAAGACCCGCACCTGGCACGACGAACTCTCGCCCTCCATGGACGAAATGGAGTTCCTCGCGCTGGAGGCCTATGCCCATCTGCCGGAGGATTTTCGCAAGCTGACCGGCGAGATCGTCATCCAGATCGCCGAGTTCCCGACCGACGAGATCATGGACGATCTGTCGCTGGAAACGCCCTTCGACCTGCTCGGCCTGTTCGAAGGACGCGGCATCGCCGAGCGCTGGAATCCGCAGACCGGCGAAGGCCCGAACCGCATCACGCTCTACCGCCGCGCCATCCTCGACTACTGGTCCGAGAACGAAGAGACGCTGGGCGACATCGTCACCCACGTGCTGATTCACGAGATCGGCCATCATTTTGGACTGTCCGATGACGACATGGAGAAGATCGAAGAGGCGGCCGAGTAACTGGTTCCTAGCCGCGTGAAATGTCCACTCCACTCAAGTCGATCCAGAACTCAGCGGCGGCAAAGGCTTCTAAGATTTCGCTTCAGAGAGGTTGGTCATCCGGCTGATGAAAAGATGCAGCGCCTTCCGCAGGGCGAGCGATGGCGGCTCGGACGGATGCCACTGCGAAAAATGACCATCAACCACCATTCGTGCCAAGCCATAGACAAATGCACGAGCGGCAAGAACCAGATGATCGAAGTCTGCGTTCGCAGCCAGCTTACCCTGTTGTTGTGCTTGGGTCAGCAGGTCGATCATCTTCCGGCGAATGGCCTCATTCTGTCCGCGAAGACTGTCCGACCCGTCGAAATCAATCAGCGTTCGGGAACTGATGACCTGGAAATGCGTGGGATTGGCGATCGCCCATTCCAGATAGCCTTGTCCGATTGCTTCGAAGGCCACGATGGGATCTGCGCTGTCGACTTCTGAAAGTGCATCGGCCACGGCCTCTGTCAGCCGGCTCATGGCCAGTTCGGCTACCGCGGTCAGCAGCGCTGTTTTCGATTGAAAATGCCGGAAGGGCGCGCCGGGGGAAACGCCGGCCCGCTTTGCGGCTTCGCGCACGCTCACATTGTCGGGGCCGCCTTCCTCGACAAGTTGAATTGCAGCATCGATCAGCGCGTCCCGCAAATTGCCATGGTGGTAGCTGGTGCGGCGAGGCGTCTTGGCTTTTGCCATCTCTTTTCCTTCGTTCCGTAGAGCTACTTCACGCGTCGTAGCACGATCCGCGATTAATGTAATCGGCGTTTACAACGCAGGCAAGAGCATGTAATCAGTGATTACAAATGGGATCGGAACAGGCCTGCGGTCTTCGCGGCTGCCGTTTTCCCTGAGGAGACGAACATGCTCGCCAGAACCGCCGAACCTCGCCGTCCGCAATCGCTCATTGCGCTTCAGAGGCCAGCCGAAGAACCCGAGCACGAGGAGAATTCCGCGACTGTCCAGTCGAGGGCGGCTGCGCCCAGCGCCAAGCTTTATCGGCTTGCCTCCGTCGCCGGGGTGGGAAGCGCGCTTATTCTTCTGGTCAACGCGGCCAAACGCAGCGCGCTCATCGCGACCACCGATCTGACGCAACTTCTCGCGCCAGTCGCCGAGATATTGGCGCTTGGTCTTGTCGTAGGCCTGTTTCTTGCGTTTGGCCGGCGCGCGGGCCTGTTCGGTACCATCGCGTTCGTTATCAACTTCGTTGCATTGGCAAGTTTGGTAGGTGTGGAAGTGGTGATCAATCTCGTATTTTCGAAACTTTCTCTGGCGACCATCATCGAGCTGCGCGCCGGTCCTCTCGGACTGGCTCTGGTCGTCAGTTCAGTTCTTTTTCTGCTCGGGACGCTCGCGTTTGTAACCTCTCTTGTCGTTGCAAGAGGCGTGCCGCGCATTCCACTCGCCCTCTATATCATTGGCGCGGTGCCTATCGCGCTCCGGGCGTTGGTGCCGGAGTTGGCGCTTGACCTGGGCTTGATGACGCTTGCGGCAGCGATCGCCTGGCTGGCCGGGTGGCTGTGGATGCGAGCGCCGATTACCAGTCGCTGAGCTTGGTGTCCGGCCCGTATTCCTGCCCGTCGATATCCTTGACCACTGCCTGGCCGCAGCACATCGTCTTGGCTTTCTTGTCGTAGGCATAGGTCGGCGAGCCGAACAGGTGCCAGCCCTTGTTCAGGGCGGCCGTCACCTTGTGGCAGAAGCTGGCATCGTCCGGGCCAGTCAGAAAGCGGTAGAGCTTCATTTTTCAGTCCTGTCGTGAGTACCACGGCCCGCAAGCCCGATATCATGCGCCGGTGGCGGCCGCCTTTGCCAGCAGTTTTTCGGCCTGCGCCAGGTGCAGCCGCTCGACCATCTTGCCGTTCAGCGCAATCACGCTTTTGCCGGCATTCTCGGCAAGGGCGAAGGTATCTTTGATCAGGCGCGCCTCCGCCACCGCTTCCTTGGACGGCGCGAAGGCGCGGTTCGCGGCTTCGATCTGGGCCGGATGGATGATGCTCTTGCCGTCGAATCCCATGGCCGCCGACTCCGTGCACTCACGGGCAAAAGCGTCGAGATCGCGAAAATCGTTGGAAACGCCGTCGATCATGTCGATGCCGCCGGCCCGCGCGGCCAGCACCATATGCATCAGCCATGGCACGAGGTAGCGCCGGTCCGGCGTCGCCAGCACGCCGGTGTCCTTGACCAGATCGTTCGTTCCGGCAACGAAACAAGCCAGCCGAGCGGCGGGATCGCGGCCAAGTTCGGCAATGGTGCCGATGTTGAGCATGGCCTTGGGCGTTTCGATCATGGCCCATAGTTTCACGCTGTCGGGGGCGAAGTTGTCATCGAGCACATCGCCGGCCTCGAGCAGGTCGCGCGGCGTATCGACCTTGGGCAGCAGAATGCCGTCGGGCTCGCAGCTTGCGGCGGCCAGCAGGTCGTCGGCGCCCCACTCGCTGGCCACCGCATTGATGCGCACGATCATCTCGCAACGCCTGTCGGCATGGCCGGCGAAAATCGCGGCCAATTTCCCGCGAGCGGCGATCTTGTCGGCTGGAGCGACTGCGTCCTCCAGGTCGATGATGATGGCGTCGCAGGACAGCTGCGCGATCTTGGCCAGCGCCCTGTCGTTGGAGGCCGGGATATAAAGCACCGAGCGGCGCGGGCGGTAGGTTTCCATGGGGGTCCGAGCTCCAGCGGCATCGCCGGTAGGTCTGCTTTCAGGAAGCCGCGAGCCGGTCTGGCCGAGATTGTGGCGCAAAGCTGTGCCTAAGGCGAGTGGAAAGGGCAGTCTGGAATATTGGGAGGGAAATCTCCAGAGACCGAAACCCAAGGCGGACACGACCTGGTTGTTGCCAGCTCTCGGTGATATCGATAACATATCGAAGTCGATCCGATTCTGAGAGGTGGTGATGAACGCGGCCGGACGCCAGACAAACCCCGTGACTGAGTGTCTGGCGCTTACCTCTGTCAGGCCGGCGTGGCCGGCCGGTAGAGAGCGCTGATGGCCAAGGCAGCCTCATCGAAACCGAGCGAGAGCTACGCTCCGACGATGGTCGACGTGGCGCTGCGGGCGGGTGTGTCGACCATGACGGTTTCGCGGGCCCTGAAGGAAGGCGGTCGCGTTTCCAAGGCGACGCGGGAAAAGATCATGGTCGCGGTCAACGACCTCGGCTATGTGCTTGACCAGTCGGCCGGCAGCCTTTCCTCGCGCAAGACTGGATTTGTTGCCGCGATGGTTCCGTCACTCAACAACTCCAACTTCGCCGACACGGCGCGCGGCATTACGGATGAACTGGAGAGCACGGGGCTCCAGCTTCTGCTCGGCTACACCGACTATACGGTCGAGAAGGAGGAAAAGCTGATCGAAGCGATGCTCCGCCGACGGCCGGAAGGCATCATCCTGACCGGCGGCGCTCACACGGATCGCGCCCGCCGCCTTTTGAAAAGCGCCGGCATTCCAGTAGTCGAAACCTGGGAGTTGCCGGTAAAGCCGATCGATCAAGTGGTTGGTTTCTCCAACGAGGAGGCGATGGGGCTTCTCGTCAAGACGCTCGCCAGGAAGGGTTACCGAAAATTCGGTTACATCGGTGGCACGACCTCGCGCGACACGCGCGGCAGCCAGCGGCGCGAAGGCTTTGTCAGAGCCATTGAGGAGCTCGGCCTGCCGACCGGGCGCCTCGTTTCCTTTGGCGTGCCGCCGATATCCATCGAGCAGGGCGGCCAGGCCGTCGTCAGCATGCTGGAGCGTTGGCCGGACACGCAAGCCGTACTCTGCGTTTCGGACCTTTCGGCCTTCGGCGCACTGATGGAATGCAAGCGCCGGGGCATGCGGATCCCGCAGGACATCGCCATTGCCGGCTTCGGCGACTACGAGGTAGCCGCCTTTTGCCATCCCGGCATCACCACCGTGAATGTCGACTGCTACGGGATCGGGCAACAGGCCGCTCGCAGATTGATCCAGGTGATCCGAGGCGACGAGAAACGACACGGCCAAGAAATCGTGCTCACCGGCTATCGCGTCGTCGAGCGCGAAAGCACCTGAGTTCCTGCATGGATTCAAACGCAGCGAAGGGCAGCCCAATAGCGATGTTTCGCGAGACCATCACCCTCACGCATGACGGTGCTTTGAAAGCCGTTGCAGCCGGAGCAGCGCGCGCCGTCACGATGGGCGTGCCGCAATGTCTCGTGGTTGTCGATGCGAGCGGCGAAGTCCTCGCCAGCCTGCGCATGGATGGCGCGCGGTTCCTCAGCATGCGTACGGCGCAGGCGAAGGCGCGCACCGCAGCGTCAATAAACGCCGCTACTGGCGGCATGGCGTTCGAAGCGGCGCTCTCAGCCGGTATCGCTTCGCAGGGCGGCGTGACCAATTTGCCTGGGGGCTTGCCGATCCGCTTCGGCGGACGCCTTGCGGGCGGCATCGGCGTCGGTTCGGGAACCGGCGAGCAGGATTTCGATGTGGCACACGCTGCGCTGGCGGCGGTTGGCGCCGACGTGATTTAAGGCGATGTGCCTCCAGCGCAACCGAAGGATCTTCAGAACGCGATCTGAACCTTCATGGATTTGTTTCGGTCACCGGCGATGTCGAAAGCCGCGACCGCCTCGTCGAGAGGATAGATGCCCGTCAGTAGCGGTTTGACGTCCACCCGGCGGCGATTGATCAGGTCGACGGCGAGCGCAAACTCCTCGTGGAAACGGAAAGTGCCCCGCATCTCGATCTCTTTCGCGACGATGAGGTTCTGCGGGATCGACAGATCGCCGCCGAGCCCGAGCTGCACGAGCACGCCGCGCGGCTTCAGGACATCAAGCCCAGCACGCACCGCGCGTTCATTGCCGGAGGCCTCGAACATCATGTCGAAACTACCCTTGTCGACATTGTAGGCGGCGAGCTTTTCGCTGTTTGTCGCGACGTTGATGGTGCGATCGGCGCCGATCTCCAGGGCCTTCGCCAGCACGCCCTCCATGACATCAGTGGCGACGATTTCGCGCGCACCGTGGGCTCGTGCGGCGAGGATGCAAAGCGCGCCGATCGGCCCGCAGCCGGTGACCAGAACCCGCTTGCCGAGCATCGAGCCGGCGCGGTTCATGGCATGCAGGGTAACCGCGAAGGGCTCCGCAAACGCGGCTTCGTTGACGGAGATGTGGTCGGCTATTCTGTGGCACTGCCACGCCTCGGCGACCAGGCGCTGGCGGAAGGCGCCCTGGATGTGCGGCATCGGCATGGCGCTGCCATAGAAGCGCATGTCGAGGCATTGGTTCTGCATGCCTTGCAGGCAGTAGCGACAGGCATTGCAGGGTCGGCTAGGCGAGATCGCGACGCGGTCGCCGATGGCCAGCGCGGAAACGCCACCGCCGATGGCCCTCACCGTGCCGGCGACCTCGTGGCCGAGGATCATCGGTTCGCGCAGGCGGATCGCGCCAAAACCGCCGTGATTGTAGTAATGCAGGTCCGAGCCGCAGATGCCGCCAGCTTCGATCGCAATCTCGACCTGGCCGGCGCCAGGGGAGCCCGGATCGGTCTCCTCGATCCGCAGGTCTTTTGCGGCGTGGATGACGATCGACTTCATGATGTGATCCTTTCTCAGACGACCGGTGTCAGCAAGGTCTGTCCGCCGAAATGGGCCGCGAGATTATCGCGAACGAGCTGACCCATGGCCTTGCGGGTCTCCACCGTGCCGCTGGCGTGGTGCGGTTGCAGCACGACGTTGGTAAGCTTCAGGAAGCGCTCGTCGATGGTTGGCTCGTTCCAGAACACGTCGAGCCCGGCACCCTTTATGGCACTGGATTCCAGGGCCGCGAGCAACGCGGTCTCGTCGATCGTGCTGCCGCGCGAAATGTTTATGACGATACCGTCTGCTCCGAGCGCTGCCAGGATCGACGCATTAATCATGTGTTTCGTGCTTTCGCCGCCGGCGAGCGTTACGATTAGAAATTCGCTATCGCTCGCCAGTTCGAGCAGATCGCCGACGAACGTATAGGGAAGATCGTCGCGCTTGCGGTTGTCGAAATAAGAAATCGTGCAGTCGAATGCAGCGGCGCGCTTCGCCACCGCCGCACCGACGCGGCCCATGCCGACAATGCCCAGCCTTTTTCCACAGACACGCGTGACCAGCCCCATATTGCCCTTGCGCCAGCTTCCATCGCGTACGTAGGCGTCGGCCTGCGGGATTTTTCGCGCCACGGCGAGCAGCAGCCCGATGCCGATATCGGCTACGTCCTCGGTTAGAACATCAGGTGTATTGGTGACACGAATGCCGTTCGCCCGGGCATAGGCAAGGTCGATGGCGTCGGTGCCCACGCCGTAGCAGGAAACGATTTCAAGCTGCGGCAGCTTCGCCATCAGCGCAGCACTTGCGCCAAGCTCGCCACGCGTAGCTATGGCGCGGATCGCGCCGGCGTGGCTTGAGAGCAGCGCGTCCTTGTCCTCGGACTGCCAAAGCTTGTGGACGCGATATTTCGCTTCAAGATCTCCCATGTCCCAATCCGGATAGGGACCTGTCATCAAAATGTCGGTCACGGCGTCATCTCCTGTGCATTTTTCCAATTGACTATGTTATCGATAACATTCATGTCAATAGGGACTGGCGGCAGGTAGGTTGGAAATCGCGGCCGCTTCAGGAAACATTGCTCAGGAGGAGCGTTTGGGCAGTTCGTTGTTTGATTTGACCGGCATGCGGGCGCTGGTCACAGGCTCGGGACAGGGGATCGGCCTGGCGCTGGCCGAGGGGTTGGCGCAGCACGGCGCCGAAATCGTGCTCAACGGGCGCAGCGCCGAAAAAATAAAAACGGCCGCGGATGCACTGACAGCGAAGGGACACAAGGTCCATAGCGCCGTCTTCGACGTCACCGATCATGCAGCGGTGGCGAACGGCGTCGCGGAGATCGAGGCGACGATCGGCGCCATCGATATCCTTATCAACAATGCCGGCATGCAGTTCCGAATGCCGCTCGAGGATTTCCCCGCTGACAAATGGGAGGAACTCTTGCGCACCAACATCTCCAGCGTGTTCTTCGTGGGACAAGCGGTGGCGCGGAACATGATCCCGCGGCGGCGCGGCAAGATCATCAACATCGCGTCGGTGCAAAGCGAACTGGCACGGACGAACATCGCGCCCTATACGGCCACGAAAGGCGCGGTGCGCAACCTGACGCGCGGCATGTGTGCCGATTGGGCGAAGCATGGCTTGCAGATCAATTCCATCGCGCCGGGTTACTTCAAGACGCCGCTCAACCAGGCGCTTGTCGACAATCCCGAATTTTCGGCGTGGCTGACTAACCGCACACCGGCTGGTCGCTGGGGCGACGTCGGCGAACTTGTCGGCGCGGCGGTGTTTCTGGCTGGACCGGCCTCATCCTTTGTCAATGGACACACGCTCTATGTCGACGGTGGCATCACGACCTGCCTTTGAACCCGCGCTCATCGTCGTGATGGGTGTCAGCGGCTGCGGCAAGACCAAAGTTGGCGTCGAGATCGCCGCACGGCTTGGCCTTGCCTTCGTTGAAGGCGATACGCTGCATCCGCGCAGCAATGTCGAAAAGATGTCGGCGGGCATACCGCTTGCAGACGGCGATCGCTGGCCTTGGCTGGATCTGGTCGGCGCAGCCTTGCGCCAGGCTCGTGAGGAGGGTCGCGGGCTAGTCGTCAGCTGTTCCGCGTTGAAGAAATCCTATCGCGACAGGCTTCGCGATGCGGCGGGCGAGTCGCTGTTTTTCGTATTCCTGGAGGGGTCGCGCTCGCTGCTGCAAGCCAGGCTCGCCGAGCGCCGCGGCCACTTCTTTCCACCGGCGCTGCTCGACAGCCAGTTCGCCACACTGGAGCATCCAGGCGACGAACCGCTGGTGGTCACAGTGGACATCGACGCGCCTGTCGACACGATTGCCGATAGAGTGTTGCAGGGCCTGGGTGCACTTGGGGTCGACCCTGCCAGGATGAAGGAAAGAGGCACGTTGAAATGACGCAACCAACAAAAGTCGCCGTTGTCGGCGCCGGCATCATGGGGTCAGCGATCGCCACCCGCCTGATCGAGACTGGGCTAGCCGTGACGGTGTTCGATCTGGACAAGGTCAAGGTTGCAGCGCTGACTGCAAAGGGTGCGGCTGCCGCCGCGTCGGTCGCCGAGGCAACGCGAGCGAACGACTTCGTCATTCTCAGTCTCAACCATGCCGATATCGTGCGTTCGGTGGTGTTCGGCGATGCCGGTGTCGCGACTGCGGCATCGCCCGACAAGCTGCTGATCGACATGTCGTCGATCGACCCGGCCGACACCGCTGAGATGGCTAGGAAGCTCTCTGCCGAGACCGGCATGAAATGGCTCGATTGTCCGCTTTCGGGCGGCGTTCCCGGCGCGCTGGCCGGCAGGCTGACCGTCATGGCGGGTGGCGAGACTGAAGACTTCGAACAGGCGCGCACGGTGATGCGGCACCTCTGCACCAACTACACTCTCATGGGCCCGAGTGGGGCAGGGCAGACGACCAAGCTGATCAACCAGCTGTTCTGCGCCGTACTGTTCCAGGCTGTCGCCGAAGCCGTGAAGCTTGCCGAAGCCGGCGGCGTAGACCCGAAGGCAATTCCCGCGGCACTCAAGGGCGGGCGGGCTGATTCCAGCATCATGCAGGAGTTCATGGCAAAATTCGCTGCCCGCGATTTTTCGCCGACCGGCCGCATCGACAATATGCTGAAGGATCTGGATTCGCTGCAGGCCTTCGCGCTGAAAACCAAGACGCCGATGCCGATGACCGGGCAGGTGGTCGAGATCCACCGCCTGCTCTGCGCGGCTGGACTGGGGCCAAGGGATTCGGCTGAGATGATGCGCCTGCTCGACGGCAAGACCAGCTAAGCGGCGAGCCCAGATTTGTCGCTTGACGCTCAGAAATGTTATCGATAACATCATTTGGCGATCTCGGGAGGAACGCTTTTGACTGAGGAAAAACTGATCGAGTTCAAGTCGATCACCAAGGAGTTCGGCGGCACCCGCGCGCTCTCTGACGTGTCGCTCGATCTGCACAAGGGCGAGATCCTGGCACTGCTTGGCGAGAATGGCGCCGGCAAGTCGACGCTGATCAAGACGCTCGCCGGTATCTACCGGCCGGATGGCGGCCAAATCCTGTTTCGCGGCGAGCCCTACCACCATCGCCCGCCGCGGCCGAACCAGCGCCAGTCCGTCGCCTTCATTCACCAGGATCTCGGTCTTATCGAATGGATGACGGTTGGAGAAAATGTCGGCCTCGCCCAAGGCTTTTCGCTTCGCTCTGGCCTGATCGACTGGCGATCGACCGAGGCGAGGGCACATGAGGCGCTGAAGCTCGTCGGCTGCGATTTCGACCCGACGACGCGGGTCCAGGATCTGACGCGCACCGAAAAATCGCTGGTCGCCATCGCTCGCGCCTTGGCTACCGAGGCCGATGTGCTGGTGCTCGACGAGCCGACCGCCAGCCTTCCCGCCGACGAGGTCGAGCGGCTGTTCGACGCCATCCGTCCGCTCAAGCAGCGCGGCGTCGGCATGATCTATGTCTCGCATCGCCTGGATGAAATTTTCCGCATCGCCGATCGCGTCGCCGTGCTGCGCGACGGCAGGCTGGTGGACGAGAAGAAGGTCGCCGACACAAAACCGGACGAACTGGTCGAGCTGATCGTCGGCCGTCCGGTCAGCCAGGTTTTCAGCAAGGCTCAAACGCAGGCCGGCGAGACGATCTGCGCCGTGCGCGACCTAGTCTGCGCCGGTGCCGGCCCGGTGTCTTTCGACGTGCGCAAGGGTGAGTTGCTCGGCCTGGTCGGCCTGCGCGGCGCCGGGCAGGAACTGGTTGGCCGGGCGCTGTTTGGCTGCCAGGCCTTTTCCGGCACGGTGACGATCCGCGGGGCTGTGCCGGACCTGTCCAGCCCGATCGCGGCGATGTCGTCCGGCATCGGCCTGATCGCGCGCGACAGGACCGAAGAGTCAATCGCTGGATCCTTGTCGATCCGCGAGAACAGTTTCCTCAATCCCGGCGCCGGCAAGCGCGGCCTGTTTTCCTTCCTCGCGCCTCATAAAGAGGCTGCGCTGGCGCAGGCGATTGGCGGGTCGGTCGGGCTGCGCCCCAACGACCCGAATCTGCCGATCGAGGCACTGTCAGGCGGCAACCAGCAGAAGGTGATTGTCGGCCGTTGGCTGCACACCGACCGAAAACTGCTGATCGCCGAAGACCCGACCGCCGGCGTCGATGTCGGCGCCAAGGCCGAGATCTACCGGCTGATCGGACGCGCGCTTGAAGCCGGCCTCGCCGTCGTCGTGGTGTCGACCGATTTCGAGGAGATCGCCCACATCTGCCATCGCGCTTTGGTGTTTTCGCGTGGGCAGATCGTTCGCGAACTCACTGGCAAAGACCTCACCACATCCGCCGTGATCACCGCGGCATCGGCTTCCGAAGCCGCCTGATCTTTCTGGGAGCGAACTCATGCAATCGATCGAATCCAGCGCACTCGAACCGACCCGCGGCGAGATGGCTGATATGTCCATGGGGCAGAAGGTCGTCCGGCTGCTGCCGGTCTACGGGCTGGTCATCCTGACGGTGTTGCTGATCCTGTTGTTTTCGATCCTGCTGCCGAACACGTTCCCGACGCTGCTTAACCTGCGCTCGATCGTCTCCGACAAGGCGATCATCGCGCTGTTGTCGCTGGCGGCGATGATCCCGATGGCATCGGGCCGAATTGACCTCACCGTCGGCTACGGAATTGTGCTGTGGCACATCCTGGCCATCAGCTTGCAGACTATGCTCGGCATTCCGTGGCCGCTGGCAGTGATGATCGTGCTGCTTCTCGGCGCCGCGACCGGCTTCCTCAACGGCCTGCTGGTCGAAGTCGCCCGCATCGACTCCTTCATCGCCACGCTCGGCACCGGCACCGTTCTCTATTCCTTGGCGCTTTGGCACACTGGCGGACGGCAGGTTGTCGGCGTGTTGCCCAACGGTTTCTACGCGCTCAACGGCACGATGGTGTTCGGGCTGCCGATCACCGGCCTCTACGTGCTTGGCATCGCCGTGGCACTGTGGATCATCCTCGAATATCTGCCGATCGGCCGCTATGTCTATGCCATCGGCGCCAATCCGAAGGCCGCGGCGCTGAACGGCATTCCGGTGCGTCGCTTCGTCATTGGTGCCTTCATCTCGTCGGGGTTCCTGACGGCGCTGACTGGCGTGCTGCTCGCCTCCAAGCTGCGCATTGGCCAAGCCAGCGTCGGGCTGGAATATCTGCTGCCGGCTCTCGTCGGCGCCTTTCTCGGCTCGACAACCATCAAGCCCGGGCGTGTCAATGTTTGGGGTACGATGACCGGCGTCGTCATCCTGGCCGTCGGCATTTCCGGCATCCAGCAGTTCGGCGGCTCGTTCTTCGTCGAGCCATTGTTCAACGGCGTCACGCTGCTCGTCGCCATAGGCATTGCCGGCTACGCCCAGCGCAAGCGCGGCGCCGCTCACAGGGCCAGGACCAAGACCGTAGTGCAGGCCTCGAAGTGACCAGCCGAACCCATCCGGGAATAATGGCATGAGCGACTGCGAGATTCTGGACGATCGCTTCCGAAAACTGACGATCGGGCATGCCAAGCTCGAACGGCTGTGGACCGGCAGCCGCTGGGCCGAGGGGCCGGTCTATGTTCCCGCGGCAAAGCATTTGCTGTGGTCGGACATCCCCAACGACCGGTTGTTGCGCTACGACGAAAGCGACGGCTCGGTCAGTGTCTTCGAAACCCCTTGCAACTACCAGAACGGCCATACACTCGACCGCGAAGGCCGCGTCGTTGCTTGCGAGCATGGCGGGCGCCGTATCTCCCGGCTCGAGCATGACGGGCGTTGGCAGACGCTTGTCGAAACCGTTGCAGGCAAGCGGTTCAATTCGCCCAATGACGTGGTGGTCAAATCCGATGGGACGATCTGGTTCACAGATCCGGTCTACGGCATCGAAAGCCACTACGAGGGCAAGATCGCCAGGGCGGAGATCGGCGGATCCCATGTCTACCGGTTCGACGAGCTTTCGGGTGAGGTGACGGCCGTTATCACCGATATGGTGCAGCCGAACGGCCTGGCTTTCTCGCCCGACGAGACGATCCTCTATGTCTCGGACAGCGGCGCCAGCCACGCGCCCGGCCTGCCGCGCGCAATCAAGGCCTATGACCTTGCCGCCGATGGCCGGTCGGCGCGTGCAGGCGATACCTTCGCCGAATGCGGGGCAGGCCTCTTCGATGGTTTTCGCGTCGATCGCGACGGCAACATCTGGGCCTCCAGCGCCGACTCGGTGCGCGTCCATGCACCGGACGGAACCCTGATCGGCCGTATCCTGGTTCCCGAGCTCGTTTCCAATGTCTGTTTCGGCGGTCCCAAGCGCAACCGTCTCTACATCACCGCGCAGACATCCCTCTACGCCATCTACGTCAACGCACATCCGGCCGGCGTTGGTCCGGTGGCGGGCGACATCAGCCGGTGACATGTCGCCAACTCCAATCGAAAGCCGAGTTTTGAAAGACCTATGCAATTTCTTGAAACCAAGGGAGGTACCAACATGCAACGCAGAACATTCCTGAAATCATCCGTCGCCTTGATGGCCATGACAATCGCTGCTCCTGTCCTTTTCGCCGGCCAGGCTCGGGCGGACGCGATGGCCGACGCCATGGCGGTCGTCCAGAAATATGCGCAGAAGGTCACTGCTTGGGATGGCCCGACCACCGGTCCGAAGGCGCAGCAAGGCAAGACGATCGTCGTGCTCGCCGGCGATCTCAAGAACGGCGGCATCTTGGGCGTCACCAACGGCGTCGAGGAAGCGGCCAAGGCGATCGGCTGGAAGGTCAAGGTGATTGACGGCGCCGGCTCGATCGGCGGCCGCACCGCTGCCTTCGGCCAGGCCATGGCGTTGAAGCCGAATGGCATCGTCATCAACGGTTTTGACGCGGTCGAGCAGGCGCCGGCGCTGGAACAGGCCAAGGCCGCAGGTATCCCGTTGGTCTCCTGGCATGCCGGACCGGTGATCGGGCCCGACGAGAAAAGCGGCGTGTTCGCCAACGTGTCGACGGATGCCATGCAAGTCTCCACGACCGCGGCCGACTGGGCCTACGCCGATGCCAAGGGCAAGCCCGGCGTCGTTATCTTCACCGATTCGACCTACGCCATCGCCATCGCCAAAGCCGACAAGATGAAGGCGGAGATCGAGCGGCTGGGCGGCAAGGTGCTCGAATATGTCGACACGCCGATCGCCGAGACCTCCCAGCGCATGCCGCAGCTGACCACTTCGCTGCTGCAGAAATACGGCGATGCCTGGACGCATTCACTGGCGATCAACGACCTTTATTTCGACTTCATGGGACCCTCGCTAGCCGCCGCCGGCAAAGCCGGCACCGACGCGCCGATCAATGTCGCCGCCGGCGACGGTTCGGAATCGGCCTATCAGCGCATCCGCGCCGGCCAATTCCAGAAGGTGACGGTCGCCGAACCGCTCAACTTGCAGGGCTGGCAATTGGTCGACGAACTCAATCGCGCCATCGCTGGCGAAAAATGGTCGGGTTATTTATCGCCGCTGCACGTCGTGACCGCCGACAATGTCGAGTTCGACGGCGGCCCGACCAATGCGTTCGACCCCGGCAATGGCTACCGGGACGAGTACAAGAAGATCTGGGGCAAGTAGGAGCCAGGCGATGCGGGCGCAACGCGATGCGCCCGCATCGCATTCGTACCACAAATCCACGAATTGCACCGCGCCTGCCCTTGCCGGTCGGCGGCCATCCCAAGCGCAGAAACCAGGAAACCTCCGCCATGATCATCCGCTACGCCCTCTTCGAAGGGGAAATCCACGCCGGGCGCGAGAGCGAGTTCCGGCGCTTCGTCAGGGAAAGGCTAGTGCCGTTGTGGACGCAATTTCCTGGGGCGGAAGAGGTGCGCGTCCTGGACGGCACCGCGCGGGACGACGGCGCTCCCGTCTATGCCATGGCGCTCGCCATTCGCTATCCCGACATGGACACCTGCAGCCGGGCGCTTCAATCCGATGTCAGATTTCAGAGCCGCGACGTGACCGGAGAGCTGCTCAAGATGTTCACCGGCCGCGTGCATCACCATGTTTTCGAGGCCAACGAGTATTCAACCGCTCGATAGACTAGACTGTATTGGATAGCCGCGTTCCCGTGCAAATGGATTTCAGATTGCGAACAAATAAGGAAACGTCTCCGAAGTAATTCGGATACATTTCACCAAGCTTGTCGACCTTATCTACCTCGACCAAGACAGCCTTTGCACCATTGCTCCTTAGCTCGATTTTCAGCTCCATCTCTTCCAATGTCCTCGCACCTAACATAAGCGTCCAGAATGGTTGGATGGTCACGTTATGATCTTTGCCATATTGGAGCAAATAGTATCGAGATTTTTCCGTTGGCTGTACGAAGTTTTCTGAATAATGGGTAAGATTCTTGATGCCTTCTAGTATGCTGGTCGCACCTATACGCTTATTGATATCCCGCAATTCCCGCACCCGGTCATTGTGATCTGGAACGCCGATATGGACGGGGCACTGCTCAACATGCGCGAATTCCGCCGACATAAGCTCGAAAAGGCGTAGCCAGTCCTGATCGCCCTTTCCGTGCTTCAGATCCTGGCCCCGGAATAGCCCGACAGCCTCAACTGCAGTCGCCCATGAGTGCTGAAGTCTGGTCCGAACTTGCAATTCGATGCGTCGTCCTTCGAAAGCCTCAGTGTCGGCATCTCTGGGTCGGTACTTGAAAACAATGTGGTGACTTCGATAGCCGTCCGGCTTCGGTTCATCGATATAGTTGAATTCCCGAGAGTGGATATCATGCGGGAACTTGTCTCGCATCGATGCGAGAAGCGAGCGAACACCTTTGATGTCGGCCATGATCGCTCGGCAACCGCCGATGTCGTTCATGGTGTCCAAATTGGTGGTGGACTCGCGAAGCTTCCGACGAATGGATGCGATACGTTTCGGGCGGGATGCCATGTCGCCCTTCAGTCGCAGGGCCCTCATGTGGTGACCGACAGAGAACCGAACGCTCCGCATCGGCAGAAAGTGCGAGTCGCGCCAGCTATTGGCGATTGAGAAGATTTCGAGTGTGTCCACGTACTGGCCGACAGTGATGTCTTGTCCGAACTGAATAAGTTTTGCCAGCCGGTCGCCTGCCTTGCGGACGGCTTTCATGCCGTAGGCAAGGCGCGGGTACTCAGTCATTGGACCCATGAAGTCAAGGTAGTCCGCCTCATTCTGGACTGGCGGGACTACCGCAAGGGAATCAGATCTCATGGATCACAACATACGTATCTTAAGCCTGGCAGGCTATGACGTTGCGGGCCGTCAATGTTTTTCGCGGCTGCGAAACAACCTGATGTCCATGATGCCGGCGGCCAGCGTTTCGTCCTCCAAGAACCTTTCAGCTTCGGCGCAAGGGCGAGCGATGGCGACGGTGAAGCTGGCATCGAAGAGAGTACCCTCAAGATCGTGAACCGCCCCACGTTGATTGGAGGCTCCAATTCCTGAGACAATTGGCCCCAAACCCACCGTGCCCCACATATAGTTCACGGAATATTGGTTGCCTGGGCCGTACTTGGCGGTGCGCCGCTCGATGAGGTCCCACATGTTGGCGATGTTTGGCAACTTCGCCCTGTCCAGCTTCTGGAAGGCGCCCCGACCTGGCGGGACAGGAAACTGGCGCTTGGCACGACGACGTCGTAGCCGGTTCCGCCAGTGAGAAGCTTGGTCTCAGAGTTGAATGGGCAAATTCGGTCGTTGAATGCGCCACACCACGACGTGCAGTGCGATCAGCGGCAAATCAGGCCGGGAGCCGCCACATTCGGACACGACCTGTACCACGCAATTCCGTTTCCTCGAGCGGGTCGCAAGCAAATTTTGGTCCGAGCAGTTGGCGGGTTGCATCGGAAATACGGATTTCATCGGGCTCCGCGGACGTTTGAATGCGTGAGGCGAGGTTAACCGTCTCGCCCCACAGGTCGTAGGCGAACCGCCTTTTGCCTATGACGCCAGCGACGATCGGTCCTGAGTGAATTCCAATTCTCAGTCTTATCGGTTCTCCCGCGAAGCGTTCGCGCTTGACCGCCCTCCGCAGTTCAAGTGCATAGTGCGCAAGGGCTTGTGCATGATCGGATCGCGCGGTGGGCAAGCCAGCGACAACCAACACACAATCGCCGATTGTCTTGATCTTTTCGCAGCCGTGTCGTTCCGAGAGCCGATCCGCCGCCTTGAAGAAGTAATTTAAGATAGCGAGCGTCGTTACCGCTCCGACGCTCCGCGCTCTTTCCGTGAAACCGACGATGTCGGCAAAAAGCACACTCACCTCCGCGTGGTTGTCTGCAATTTTCTTGTGCGCTTTCAACCGCTCCGCGATCGACGCCGGAAGAATGTTGAGGAGCAGGGATTCGGCGCGCTGGTATTCACGCGACAATCCCTCCTGGCTCTTCCTCAGCGCCTCGTTCGTCGATTGTAATTGCTCGTTGAGTTGACGCTCCCTTTCTTGCAGGAGCGTCATTTCATAAGCCTTCTGTTGAAGCCGCTGCTTGTTGTCGCGTTCGGCAGTGGCGTCAAGAAAGAGCAGCCACACGCAGTCGTCGTCGGCAAAAAGATGGAGGTCCGCGACACGCCCGCTGGGCAGTTCGATCATAGCCATATGATATGGAAGTTCCGGGAAAGGCAGCAAACCTTCCATGAATTGAAGCTGATCGGTAACAGGCCTGCCGATGCGAACGGATAAGAGCCCGTAATGTTCAACGTTACCGCCCTTCGCGGCTATGCAAAGCTGGGCGTCAATTTTGACATATGCGATAGAGTGCTCGTTATAGAAGAAATTGTAAATCCAATCTCCGACTTCTCGTGGCAATCTACGCATGGTCTATTTGGTGACCATCGAAGCAAGTTGAAGGAACGCATCATCGACGTGCTCACCCGAAAGCGCACTTGTTACATAGATTTGCCATCCACGTTGCCTCAGTCCGCTAATCTCACTATCCGGTATTACCCACCGATCGGCCAGATCGGATTTGTTGAACAGCAATACAAACGGCATAGCACCGAATTCGGCCTCGACCCGCTCGCGCAGCGTGAGCGCGGCGGCAAGAGTAGCGGCGCGGGTTCCGTCGACGACAAGCACGAGCCCTGTCGCACCTCGCACATGGCTGACGCGGAATGAGCCGATATCGTCTTCGCCGGCCAAATCCCACAAAATCAGATCCACTGTTTTGTCCGGGAGTGCGACACTCTTCTTGTCGATTTTCACTCCTACCGTGGTCAAGTAGGTTTCTGAAAAGATGCTTTGCACAAACCTGCGAACCAGGCTGGTCTTTCCGACAGAGAACCCGCCCAACATACAGATCTTTTTTTGCAACATCTTGGGCTCCGCCCTAATCCAGGTTTACCGTAACCGAAACCCGGCGATTGGTGGAGCTACCAGTTTGACTATTTTCAGGCACCGCGGGTTCAAAGGTGCCCGCGCCCCGAACCAGCAGCAGTTCCGGAGCGACGCCGCGCTTGTTGAGAAGCGCACGAACTGTCTCGGCGCGGGCGGCGCTGATCGACGCGTTGGCCGTCTCACGGCCCGTGGCGTCCGAATGGCCGGTCAACATGAACCGCGCTGTTACGCCTGACTTGCGGGCATCTTGGGCGAATTCCTTTATTTGACCCGCCAATCTGTCGAGAACCGGCACCTGCTCTGGTCCCGGCACAACTTTGCCGGAAGAGAAGAAAATATCGGTCGTCTGGATGGCTTCTCTCAAATGATTGAGTTCTGCAAGGTCCAGTTCATGCAGCTGCGAGACATCCAGAACCACTCCGTCCGCCGAAAGTTGTTCGGCGGCGGCCTGCGCCCGGTTGATCCAGGCGGCAGGAGCCTCACCCACGACAACGATGCGACCCTGGATGATCGAAAGCTGGACCGATTTCGGCGGGGTCAGCGACGCCGTCAGCCGCTTCACCACGAACTTCGGATCGAGGCTCTGATAGAATTGCCACTGTGAATGAACGCGGTCAGGATCAACCTGCGTTCCGGACAGCAGAGCTTGCGGGTCGGCGGCAAGCGGGTCTCTCAGGCCGGAAATGTAGAAATGTCCGCCCCTCGCCGTTTGTTGGGCGACGATGATCCCCGGTTGGGCCTCAAGTCGCGACACATAATACTGCCAGTGCTCAGCCGCGCGTGCTTCGGGGCTCACATCACGAACCTTGGAGATGTCGAATTCCGGTCCGCCTGCCGAAAGCTGGCGGGCGGCTGCGCGCGCCCGATCTATCCAGGTGTCGGGAGCCTCACCCTCGGCAACGATGCGATCATTGACGATCGAAAGTCGTACTGTATCGGGCGGGGTCAGCGACGCCGTCAGTCGCTTCAACACGAACTCCGGCTCAAGGCTCTGATACAATTGCCACTGTGAATGAACGCGGGCGGGATCGACCTGCGTTCCAGACAACAGCGACTGCGGGTCGGCGCCAAGCGGGTCTCTCAGGCCGGCAATATAGAATTGGCCGCCGC
>NZ_AYWO01000056.1 GCF_000502955.1 Mesorhizobium sp. LNHC252B00
GTGCAGGCGGTACGTCAGGCGCTGCCAGCGGTGAAGCTGATCGCGTCGGGCGGGATCCGCGACGGCGTCGACGTGGCCAAGGCCATCCGCCTGGGCGCGGACATCGCCGGCCAGGCAGCCGGCGTGCTGCGCGCGGCTACGGTATCCACCGAGGCGGTTGTCGCGCATTTCGAGATCGTCATTCGCCAGTTGGCCGTCGCCTGCTTCTGCACCGGCTCGGCTGATCTGGCGGCGTTGCGTCAGGCGCGCTTGTTGCCCTCGGCGCATCTGCCCGCCGGTTGAGGCCGGGGTCGCCCGCACGTGGCGGCGGGCGCCTAGACTAGTCCTACTGAGTGAGAAAGTCTCGGAAGCGGGGGGATTGCCTGGTCGCGGGGTTGTTCGGGTGCTGCTTCGTGATCGGGGAGGCACCCCGCCATGCCCCGAACGGACAGCCGAGAGTAAAGCGGTATTCGACGGCTATGTCGATGCTTGATCAGGGTGACCGGTCACGCATAGCGAGAAGCCCCTCAAAGGGTCGGAACACCAGGTGCGGCGGGAGACCGGCAGGAGCAGATGGTACAAAGCCATTGCAATGAACAAGTAGCGGTCCACATTGACCCCTGGGTCAAGCGCGGTCGGCCGTGAGGAGACCGGTAACTTCTCTGGGGTCAAACACGGGTTGTTAGGCTCAAGCAGTTCATCAGCATGCTTTGAGACAAAGCGATGGCGGTGGAATGGTCGGTTATGATCGAGGGCTGGAACGAATTGGGAGACATGCCGGTAAGGTCCCGATAGACAAGAGCTGGGAGAGCCTGTTCTACGGCGACATCGATTGCGATAGTAGAAGATCATGGCAGCGCTGCAAAGGAACGCGGTCGTGAAGCATCAGGCGGTGACGTATGCCTTCTTCGCCGGATTTGCCCGGATTGCCACACTTTCCGGCAGGTCAAGGAGTTTGCGATACGCCGGATCCGAACGTCTTCGGCGCCGTTGAGCTTAATCCCCGATGGATGCTGTGACAGGAATGCCATCAAGGGATGGTCGGTGCCTTCGCTCTGAACCAAATTTGTCCCGACATCGGAGTTGATGGAACCGACGGCGCGCCTAGGAAGCATGCGCCCTACCGGGAGGCGGCGAAGTGTGGCGATTTCCTGCCCACTGGCGTTGACGGACAAAGTATCATCATGATACCTAGGCGCATGTGATTCACCCCGTCTCCCTAGGAGCGCCGTGCTCCGGAAAGGAGGTGATGAGCATGAGCAGGAAGACGATTACAGTTGGCCGCAGTGCGGTCTCGGGTCGGTTCACGACTGTTACGACTGCGGTTCGCAAGCCGAACACGCATATCGTGACGCACATCAAGAAGTGATAAATAGGGCGCCCTTACCTCCCAGGGCGCCCTTTTTATCGTGGAGAGATTTTTTTACCAAATCACAAATTTTTAGCGAAAGGGACTCTTTTAAAATGTATCATAGTGATATACCTAACGTGAAACCAAGCGGGCATGGGGGCGTTGTAGTCCGTGGTTGTGATTGGCCGAAGGGGCAAGCAACGGACGAAATACGCGCGATTGCGCGTTCGAAAGCGCTTACGATTTCCTATAAGCGCCACGCGATCGAACGTATGGCCGAACGAAACATCATCATGGGTGACGTTTTGTACGTCCTCAAAAATGGCTTTGTGCATATGGAGCCCATGGAGAGTACGCGACCGGCGTACAAAAAATATGCGATGGAAGGTCTCTGTCCCAACGGCAATAGCCGCACTCTGAGAGTGATAGTCATTCCTGAGAAGACCGGCACCTTCCTAAAAATTGTCAGTGTTATGTGGGTTGACGAGCCGTCTACCCGCTCAGGTACGTTGAATGGAGAATGCGATGAATAGCCACCACTACACCGAATGCGGACTGAAGAACGTTTTCATTAGCGGTCTTGATTTCGTGAACGACGATGAAGGTGACGAAATCATCACCATCCCGGCTGTCAATGAACTTCATCGTGTAATCGCTCTTGGCATAGTCTCACACGAGCATGGGATTAGCCCTGACGAGCTCCGTTTTCTGAGAACAGAAATGGGGTATACTCAAGCTGAGCTTGCTGTGCTTGTTCACCACGACAAGCAGTCAGTGGGACGATGGGAGCGGGGCGAGTTTGTGATCGATGGGTCGGCGGAGACAATCATCCGGCGTTTGGCGATTGAAAAACTCGATCTAGCTTCCGGAGCTGGGATGGATGAGCTGTCGCGTCGGAGTGTGCACACACTGAAGCCGCAACCGATCCAAATTCAGCACAGCAATGATGACGGATACCAGCTTCTAGCTGCCGCTTAGACCGGGCCATGGGTGGTCGTCCCTCCGCACGAATGGGAGGGACGACTATCTGGCCTTTTGCCAGCCTTGATCAGCGGCCATGCTTCAGCAGGAATAACGCTTTCGTGCTTCGAGTCCCAATCGCGTCGATGCCGTTCCATCCATTGCCCTGCAGGACGTGCTGGCTTTCAGGGCAAACTTTTAGGCCTGTCCGGACGTCACCACTTAACTCGATAAGGCATCCGGCAGCTGAAATCGCTCGTCTCTTTCGCGTTCATAGCCACCGTCGGGCGCATTGCGCCGAGGTCAAATAGCCATTCGCTGAATGTTCGCAGTAGGCCGTTTTCGCTGCGACCTACGCACCGGGCCGCCCGGTAGAAACGCCGGGTGCACGGTGGCAGTAGCAGCTGCTCTTCGAGGAACGCCGTTCGCTCTGAGGCGCTAAAGTCGGTAGATCCTCAATGAGGGATGATATCTTTGCATATCATGATTTTCATATTTGATACGTGAACAGATCAGAAAGCTTTGACTTGCTCCGCTGGATAAGATACCTTTGCGTACCATTTTGCATTGGAATGAATCGTTTGCGTATCGTGATGGACTCTGAATCGGAAATTCTGCGCGAAATCGGTGGGCTTTTCAGGAAGGCGAGGCTGGCCGCTGCCATGACGCAGGAGCAGGTTGCTGACTTGGCGGGTATATCCCGTCCCCGCTATCGCGACATCGAAAAGGGAGCCGCAGCGGCGCGTGCGACGACCCTCATGAATATCGCTCGCGCGCTCGGTCTGGAAATGATGCTGGTTCCGCAAGTCATGGTGCCGGCTGTCCAGGCTCTATTGCGTCCGCATGATGATGACGATCGACCCGCCTTTGTTTCTCAACCTGACGATGACGATCATGGCTCCAGTCTTTCGCCCACCTAAGACGATCCCGTCGCTGGACGTGCTCTTGAACGCAGTGAAGATCGGCACAATCGTACGGACGCCGGGCGATTTCAATGCATTTAACTTCGACGAGGCCTACCGCGCGACGGGCGGCTTTCGGGTTTTCAGCCTGTCGTTCCGGGCAGCGACGGGAGGATTGCGGAAAGATCCGAAGCCTCTGGCAAGCGCCTTGCCCGCTTTCTTCGCGAACCTCCTGCCGGAGGAGAAATTGCGCGAGGCGATGGAAAAGCACCACGAAGGCAATGTGCGGCCAGGCAATGATTTCGATCTTTTAGCGGCGCTGGGCGCCGATCTGCCGGGAGCCGTACGGGCGTTGCCCAGTGACGGCGCAATAGCGGTTTCGCAGGCTGCTTCAAAGGATAAGCCCAAGGCACGGTTCTCACTTGCCGGCGTGCAGATGAAGCTGTCGGTCATGAAGAACATTGGAAAAGGCGGCGGCCTTACCTTGCCGATGAACGACGAGCAGGGCCGGTACATCGCCAAGTTCCCTTCGACGGCGTTTCCGGACGTTTCCGAGAACGAATTCGCCAACCTGGCGCTGGCTGCAGCAATCGGCATGGAGGTTCCTGAATGCGAACTGGTCGAGAAGTCCGATTTTCAGGGCGTTCCCGAAGAATTCAACACGCTGTCGGAGGGCAAGGTCCTTCTCGTCAAACGCTTCGATCGCGGCGCCAATGGCGAGAGGATACACATCGAGGATTTCGCTCAGGTCTTCGGTGTCTATCCCTCGCGCAAATATGAGGGTGCCGCTTATCACGACATAGCCCTGGCTCTTGGCGTGGCCGTTTCGCCTACGGCGGCTCTCGAGTTCGTCCGCCGCCTGGCACTGACCGTCATCACCGGCAATGGCGACATGCACCTGAAGAACTGGTCTTTGATCTATCCCAGAAACGGCGACAAGCCGGCGCTTTCACCAATCTACGACCTCCTGTCCACCGTGCCATATGTTCCCGCCGACGCCATGGCGCTGTCGCTTGGAGGAGAGCGCTCGTTCAAGGCGCTAGCAGCACCGCGATGGAAAGCATTTGCGAACCGTGCACGGCTTCCGGAGCCAGCAGTCCTGAAGGCAGTGGTCGAGACGGTCAAACTCGTCAACGAGTACTGGTGGCATCTGCCTGAGCGCGACGTTGTCGCAGCGAAAGTGCTCGAGCGGATCGACGGACATGTGAAGGCGATGACGCCGATACTGAACTCCTGCGCCGAGAAGTAAACCGAGTCCCCTCGGGTTGATATAGCGGAACTATTCGCCCGTGGCCCCGGATGAGTGCCCGTGGATCGGTGGTATACCAGGATCGCGCGCAAAGTCCGCGGAGTGTCCACGAGGACACGCGTTGAGCAAGCACGTCAGCTCGCGGGCACAGAAGAGTTCGCAGCATCCCGCAGAGGGTCGAGATGCTGTTCGTCCACTTCAACATAACGACGCGGTGCAAACGAATTCGGTGACTGAGGATCGCGATCCGACGCTTTGTGTCGCCAATGTCGCGTCCGCTACACGGGCTGTTCCGACGATCCTTTCTTGCGACTCAAGCTAAACCCCTGAAAAGCAACCACGAAATTATTCTTCGGTTGGATCAGCCAAATTGGCATGAGTCTTGAGATCCTTAGGTGCGAGGCGGCTAGAGCTGCCCGACCGGCATTCAAGTCGCGGCAGCCGCGATGAATGGGAACGAAGGAAGGAAAGCTACATGTCAGGTTTGCGTCAGATCGCCTTTTACGGCAAGGGCGGCATCGGCAAGTCCACCACCTCCCAAAATACGCTCGCCGCCCTGGTCGACCTCGGGCAGAGAATCCTCATCGTCGGCTGCGACCCCAAAGCCGACTCCACCCGCCTGATCCTGAACGCGAAGGCGCAGGATACGGTCCTGCATCTCGCGGCAGAGGAAGGTTCGGTGGAAGACCTGGAACTCGCGGACGTGCTCAAGGTCGGCTACAAAGGCATCAAATGCGTGGAGTCGGGCGGACCCGAGCCAGGTGTCGGCTGCGCCGGCCGCGGCGTGATCACCTCGATCAACTTCCTCGAGGAGAACGGCGCCTACGACGATGTCGACTATGTCTCCTACGACGTGCTCGGGGATGTGGTGTGTGGCGGTTTCGCGATGCCGATCCGCGAGAACAAGGCCCAGGAAATCTATATCGTCATGTCCGGCGAGATGATGGCGCTCTATGCCGCCAATAACATCGCCAAGGGCATCCTGAAATACGCCCATTCGGGCGGCGTGCGGCTCGGCGGCCTGATCTGCAACGAGCGCCAAACCGACCGCGAGCTCGACCTCGCCGAAGCGCTGGCCTCCAGGCTCAATTCCAAGCTCATCCACTTCGTGCCGCGCGACAACATCGTCCAGCACGCCGAGCTCAGGAAGATGTCTGTGATCCAGTATGCGCCGGACTCGAAGCAGGCCGGGGAATACAGGGCGCTGGCCGAGAAGATTCACGGGAATTCGGGCCAGGGCACCATCCCGACCCCGATCACCATGGAGGAGCTCGAGGACATGCTGCTCGACTTCGGCATCATGAAGACCGACGAGCAGATGCTTGCCGAGCTTCAGGTCAAGGAAGCGGCCAAGACTGCCGCACAGTAGCGACTGCTGCCGACATGAGGCGCCGCCTGACCTGGTGCGCCTTTCAAAGAACGGCGCCTCGTCGGTGAGGCGTCACCCTGAACCTTGAAAGGGGTCCCATGAGCCTGGAATACGAGAATGACGGTGGCCTCCATGCGAGGCTTATCGAGGAAGTGCTGTCGCAATATCCTGACAAGTCGGCGAAGCGCCGCAAAAAGCACCTCAACGTCGCAAAGAGCGGCGACGAGGCTGGCGAGGAAAGCGAGGTCCTTTCCGAATGCGAGGTCAAATCGAACATCAAGTCCATCCCCGGCGTGATGACGATTCGCGGCTGCGCGTATGCCGGCTCGAAAGGCGTGGTGTGGGGTCCAGTCAAGGATATGGTCCATATCTCCCACGGCCCGGTCGGCTGCGGACAATATTCCTGGTCGCAACGCCGCAACTACTACGTCGGCACGACCGGCATCGACACGTTCGTCACGATGCAGTTCACCTCCGATTTCCAGGAGAAGGACATTGTTTTCGGCGGCGACAAGAAGCTGGAACGGATCATCGACGAGATCGAGGAACTGTTTCCGCTGAACAAGGGCATGACTGTGCAATCCGAATGCCCGATCGGGCTGATTGGCGACGACACCGAAGCTGTGTCCCGCAACAAGGCCAAGGAGCACGAGAAGACAATCGTGCCGGTGCGCTGCGAGGGCTTCCGCGGCGTCTCGCAATCCCTCGGCCACCACATCGCCAACGACGCGATCCGCGACTGGGTGTTCGAGAAGAAGGACATCGAGTTCGAGGCCGGCCCGTACGATGTCAACGTGGTCGGCGACTACAATATCGGCGGCGACGCTTGGGCTTCGCGCATCCTGCTTGAGGAGATGGGCCTGCGCGTGGTCGGCAACTGGTCGGGCGACGCTACGCTGGCCGAAATAGAGCGGGCGCCAAAGGCGAAGCTAAATCTCATCCATTGCTATAGGTCGATGAACTACATCTGCCGGCACATGGAGGAAAAGCATGGCATCGCCTGGATGGAGTACAATTTCTTCGGCCCCTCCCAGACTGAAGCCTCTCTGCGCAAGATAGCCAAGCACTTCGGGCCGGAAATCGAGGCCAAGGCCGAGGTGGTCATCGCCAAATACCGGCCGTTGGTCGATGCCGTAATCGCCAAGTACCGGCCGCGCCTCGAAGGCAGGACGGTGATGCTCTATGTCGGCGGGCTGCGCCCCCGTCACGTCGTCACGGCATATGAGGACCTGGGCATGGTGATCGTCGGCACTGGCTACGAATTTGGCCATAATGACGACTATCAGCGCACCGGCCACTACGTGAAGAAGGGCACCCTGATCTATGACGACGTGACTGGTTACGAGCTGGAGAAGTTCATCGAAGGGATCCGTCCTGATCTCGTGGGCTCCGGTATCAAAGAAAAGTACCCGGTCCAGAAGATGGGCATACCGTTCCGTCAAATGCATTCCTGGGATTATTCCGGCCCGTATCACGGCTACGACGGCTTCGCCATCTTCGCCCGCGATATGGATCTGGCCATCAACAACCCGGTCTGGAACCTCTACAACGCCCCTTGGAAGAAAAAAACCGAGCCGTCGGCGGCGATCGCAGCCGAATGAAAACCTGGCCTCCCGGAAGCCGGGAGGCCGTGAACGCCTGTGGCCTTTGTCCGCGGGACCTGAAACGTTTCGACGTCCCTGTGCCGCCCTATGGCGGGCCAGCTGGAAAGAGGTAACCACCCATGCCGCAGTCGGCTGAAAAAGTTCTCGACCACGCGCCCCTGTTCCGCGAGCCGGAATACAGGCAGATGCTCGCCGAGAAGAGGCTGAATTTCGAATGTCCTCACCCGGACCAGATCGTTGCCGACCAAGGCGAATTCACCAAGACGTGGGAATACCGCGAAAAGAACCTTGCTCGCGAAGCGCTTGTCGTGAACCCCGCCAAGGCCTGCCAGCCGCTCGGCGCGGTGTTCGCGGCCGCAGGCTTCGAGCGAACCATGTCCTTCGTCCACGGCAGCCAGGGCTGCGTGGCCTATTACCGCTCGCACCTGTCGCGCCATTTCAAGGAGCCTGCTTCGGCAGTTTCCTCCTCGATGACCGAGGACGCGGCAGTGTTCGGCGGCCTGAAGAACATGGTCGACGGGCTCGCCAACACGTACCAACTTTACGACCCGAAGATGATCGCCGTCTCGACCACTTGTATGGCGGAGGTCATTGGCGACGACCTGCACAGCTTCATCGAGAACGCCAAGGACGAAGGCTCGGTCCCGCGCGACTTCGACGTCCCATTCGCCCATACGCCGGCCTTTGTCGGCAGCCATGTCGACGGCTATGACGTTGCGGTCAAGGGCATTTTGGAGCATTTCTGGAAGGGCGAGGAGCGAACGGAAGCCGAGGGAACCATCAACATCATTCCGGGCTTCGACGGGTTCTGTGTCGGCAACAACCGGGAACTCAAGCGCCTGCTCGATCTGATAGGCGTGTCCTATACTTTCATCCAAGACGCCTCTGACCAGTTCGACACGCCGTCCGACGGCGAATACCGCATGTATGACGGCGGCACGAAGATCGAAGAGGTGAGGAAGGCACTCAACGCCGAGGCGACGCTGTCGCTGCAGCGTTACAACACCCGAAAAACACTGGAGTATTGCGAGGGGGTAGGGCAGGCGACTGCCTCGTTCCATTACCCTCTCGGAGTCCAGGCAACCGACGACTTCCTGATGGAGGTCTCCGCGATTTCCGGCAAGCAAATCCCCGAAGCACTCCGCCTGGAGCGCGGTCGACTTGTTGACGCCATGGCGGACAGCCAATCCTGGCTGCACGGTAAGAAATACGCCATCTACGGCGATCCAGACTTTGTCTACGGCATGGCCCGCTTCATCATGGAGACGGGCGGCGAGCCGACCCATTGCCTCGCCACCAACGGCACCTCGGCGTGGGAAGCGGAGTTGAAGGAGCTGCTTGCATCATCGCCCTTCGGCAAGGGTGCTCAAGTCTGGGCGGGCAAGGACCTCTGGGCGTTGCGCTCGCTGCTCTTCACCGAGCCGGTGGACCTGCTGATCGGCAACTCCTATGGCAAGTATCTGGAGCGCGACACGGGCACGCCGCTGATCCGGCTGACGTTTCCGATCTTCGATCGCCACCATCACCATCGGTTTGCGCTGATGGGCTACCAAGGCGGGCTGCGCGTACTGACGACGATCCTGGACAAGATCTTCGACAAGCTCGATCGCGAGACAAGCGAGACGGGCGTGACGGACTATTCGTATGACCTCACCCGCTAAGCTTGACGGTCGGCTTTGGCCGATCGTCTTCCCGAGGGACTTTGGAGACCGACGCAATGTCCTTGCTCAGAGCCAAAATCCAGGATGTCTTCAACGAGCCTGGCTGCGAAAAGAACCGCGGCAAGGATGCCAAGGCGCGCAAGGAGGGCTGTTCGAAGCCACTGACCCCCGGGGCGGCGGCCGGCGGCTGTGCCTTCGATGGCGCCAAGATCGTGCTGCAGCCGATCACCGACGTTGCGCATTTGATCCATGCGCCGCTCGCCTGCGAGGGCAATTCCTGGGACAACCGCGGTGCGGCTTCGTCCGGGCCAACCCTGTGGCGCACGAGCTTCACGACCGACCTCACCGAACTCGATGTTGTGATGGGGCAGGGCGAGCGCAAGCTTTTCAAAGCGATCCGCGAAATCAAGGAAGCGTATGGGCCGCCGGCGATCTTCGTCTATCCGACCTGCGTGACGGCGCTGATCGGCGACGACATCGAGGCCGTCTGCAAGCGCGCGGCGGAAAAGTTCGGCTTGGCCGTTGTACCGGTCAATGCGCCGGGCTTCGTCGGCTCCAAGAATCTCGGCAATAAGCTTGCCGGCGAGGCGTTGCTCGAGCATGTCATCGGCACGGTCGAGCCCGACGATGCCGGCCCTTACGACATCAACATTCTTGGCGAATTCAACCTCTCGGGCGAATTCTGGCTGGTGAAGCCGCTGCTGGATCGGCTCGGCATCCGGGTGCGCGCCTGCATTCCGGGTGACGCGCGTTACTTCGACATTGCCTGCGCCCACCGCGCCCGGGCGGCTATGATCGTGTGCTCGACCGCGCTCATCAATCTCGCCCGCAAGATGGACGAGCGCTGGGGCATCCCGTTTTTCGAGGGCTCCTTCTACGGCATCACCGACACCTCGGAAGCGCTCCGACAGATCTCTCAGCTGCTCGTGAAGAAAGGTGCCGATCCGGAGATCCTCGGCCGCACCGAGGCGTTGATTGCAGAGGAGGAGGCGATCGCTTGGAAGAAGCTCGCCGCCTACCGCCCGAGGCTCGAAGGCAAGCGCGTGCTGCTCAACACCGGCGGCGTGAAGTCCTGGTCGGTCGTCCATGCGCTGATGGAGATAGGCATCGAGATCGTCGGCACCTCCGTTAAGAAGTCGACCGTCGAGGACAAGCAGCGCATCAAGCAGATCCTCAAGGACGACAACCACATGTTCGAGCAGATGACGCCGCGCGAGCTTTACGCCATGCTCTCAGAACACAAGGCCGATATCATGCTGTCGGGCGGGCGCACGCAGTTCATCGCGCTGAAGGCCAAGACACCCTGGCTCGATATCAACCAGGAGCGCCAACACCCTTACGCCGGCTATGACGGCATGGTGGAACTCGTACGCCAGATCGACATCGCCATTCATAACCCCATCTGGTGCCGGGTACGGGAGCCGGCACCATGGGATTGCCAGCCTGCGGTGAGGGAGGAACTGCCGCGCACGAAAAGCGAGACCGCGGCCTTGCATGTTGTCCAGGAATTCGCCGGCACGACGGCCGGTGATTTCGGCGAGTGTTGAGGAAAGCCGATGGTCCGCATCCTTCCCCAGACCAAAGCGGCGGCGGTCAATCCGCTGAAGTCATCGCAGCCGCTGGGTGCCGCCTTGGCCTTTCTTGGCGTCGACGGCGCGATGCCGTTGTTCCACGGCAGCCAGGGGTGCACCAGCTTTGCGCTCGTGCTCTTCGTGCGACATTTCAAGGAAGCCATTCCCTTGCAGACAACCGCGATGGACGAGGTGGCGACGATCCTCGGCGGGGCAGACCATCTGGAAGAGGCGATCCTCAATCTCAAGGCCCGCACAAAGCCAACGCTGATCGGGGTCTGCACCACGGCGCTGGTGGAAACCCGGGGCGAAGACTGCGCAGGCGATATCGCCAATATCAGGCTGAAGCGCACGGACGAACTCGCGGGTACGGAGGTGGTGCTAGCCAACACACCGGATTTCGACGGCGCGATCGAAGAGGGCTGGGCCAAGGCTGTCACCGCGATGATCGAAAGGATTACGCGGCCCGGCGAGCAGGCGCGGCAGTCGAAGAAGATCGTGATCCTGCCTGGCTGGAACCTCACTGTGGCTGATATCGAGCATTTGCGTGAGATGGTTGAAAGCTTTGGACTCAAGCCGGTGATTCTGCCGGACGTCTCCGGCTCGCTCGACGGTACGGTGCCCGACCGGTGGATCACGACCACCTATGGCGGCACCAGCGTCGAGGATATCCGCGAGCTTGGCACGGCCGAGCAATGCATCGTCGTCGGTGAGCATATGCGCCGCCCGGCCGAGCTGCTGCAGAGGTTGACCGGCGTGCCTTACGTGCTGTTCAGGTCGCTGACTGGATTGAGGGACGCCGACCGGTTCGTCTCGCTGCTGTCCGCGGTTTCGGGCGCGGCAGCGCCGGCTGGGGTGCGCCGTCGCCGGGCGCAGTTGCAGGACGCGTTGCTCGACGGACATTTCCATTTTGGAGGTAAGAAAATTGCGATCGCTGCTGAACCAGACCAACTCTACCAACTCGCGAGCTTCTTCATCGGCATGGGCTCCGAAATCGCGGCGGCGGTCACAACGGCCGCTATGTCGAAAATTCTGGAGGAAGTGCCGGCGCAGTCGGTTCAAATCGGCGATCTCGGCGATTTGGAAGCGCTTGGCGCCGGCGCTGATCTTCTCGTTACTCATTCCCACGGCCGCCAGGCGGCGCAGCGCCTCGGCATTCCGCTCATGCGGGTCGGCTTCCCGATCTTCGACCGGCTCGGGGCCCAGCACAAGCTCACAATCCTCTACCAAGGGACCCGCGACCTGATCTTCGAGGTTGCCAACATTTTCGAAGCCAACGGGCACGCGCCGACGCCTGAGGCGCTTGATCCACTCCGTAAGCGAGAAATGCCAGATGAGCTCCGTCCGTCGCCTCTCGCTCGTCACTGACGAGGTTCACGCACCGACCCCGCAACGCCAAGCCGGCGCATTGCGCGTGGCGATCGCCACGCAGGACATGAAGAACCTCAACGCCCATTTCGGTTCAGCCAGGCGCTTTGCTGTCTACGACGTGACGCGCGAGGAGTGGAATCTCGTGGAAGCCGTGGCCTTTGACGACGTTTCCGACGAGAGCGGGAAGCACCGAACTGAGGGCGATGACCGCATCACCCCGAAGGTGGAGGCGCTGAAGGGCTGTCATCTCCTGTTTTGCCTGGCGATCGGCGGACCTTCGGCAGCCAAACTTGTTTCCGCAAAGATCCATCCGATCAAAGTGCCGCAGCCCCAGACCATCCAAGAGGTGCTGTTGCGCACGCAGATGATGCTCAGGACGTGTCCTCCCCCTTGGCTGCGCAAGGTGCTGGCGCAGGCGGGTGTCGCTGAACAGAAACCCTCCTTCGAGGACGAGGGCTGAAATGAGGAGTAGCCGAAATGTCTGATGCCGAGGTTAGCCCTGCCGCCACCGAGGACGAGGCGGCCCTTGCCACGCCGTTCGTCAAATGCCTCGTGCGGCTGATCCGTGCCAATGATTCCCACGGGTCATGGGAAGGCAAATCGGACGCCGAGCTGCTGGGCGACTTCATCATCACCAGGGAACAGCGCCGTGCAATTCCAATCATCGGCGATCCCGATCCGGACGTGCTGTCGAGGCTCGATAAGTTCTACACCGCCGTCGGGCTTGCGATTGAGGAGCGCACGGGCCTGATGGCATCGCCGATGATGGAGATGAGCCATGAGGGCTTCGGGCGCGTGCTCTTCACAGCCGGGCGGTTGGTCGTTCTGTCAAAGACCCTGCGCGACGTCCACCGGTTCGGTTTCGAGACGTTCTGGAAGCTCGCCGCGGCCGGTACCAAACTGGCCGGCGATGCCACCGCAGCCATTGAGGCTCATCCCGAGGTGGCGCGGGCGTGATGCAACCGACTTTCGATCGAGGGGATCATGTCAGGTCTTGAGGACATGCGGTGGCCAGCCCTCTCAATTGAGGCGGTCCAGGCCGATATGGTTCTTGGGGTAGCGCTGATGAAGCCAGTGGTCCTGATCTGTTCGCAAGATGCGGAGTTGTATCTTTTCCTCAACCACATTCTGGGGGCTGACGGCTTCACCAGTGAGCCGGCAGGCGGCGTGAAGGAAGCACTTGCATTGGCCGATCAACGGGAGCTCCACGCGGTAGTCCTGGATTGCGGGCCAGGAAGCGCGACAGGCTCCACAATTTGCGCCCGGCTCAAGGGGGAGCCCCGGACCGGCCGCCTGCCCGTCATCGCGTTGATCGCGCCCGGCGCCGAGAACCAGCACCTCGATCTCTTGAAGGCAGGTGTTGACGAGAGCTTTGTGCGGCCCTTCGCGCCGGCCAAGCTGCTTGACTGTCTACGCACGAAGCTGGCGCTGCCACAGCCGGGTTCAAACGGGATAAAAAACGGCAGCTGGCTCTGTTGCGGCAGCCTTGAGATGAAGCTCGATGCTCACCGGGTTCGAGGTAATGGCCACGACATCCATCTCGGACCTCTCGAATTCAACCTGCTGCGGCAATTTCTTGAGGCTCCCGGCAAGGTCTTCAGCCGAGACGAGCTGATCGACGCGGCCTGGCCGGACAATATCCATATCGGTGAACGCACTGTCGACGTCCATATCAGCCGGATCAGAAAGGCGCTGAAGGCGGCCTCGCCAGGTAGCGTCATTCGTACTGTCAGGTCTGCCGGCTACTCGCTCGAGAAGCCGGACGACTGAATAGCGAACGGATGGTGTGCCAGTCTCCATCTTCGTTGGAAGGCAAGTCTTGCGGCTTCGAAACGCGCTACGGGCGCGACATACAGGGGGAGCAGTCAGATGGCCTTCAAAAGCTTACTCAGTGTAGCGGGAGCTGACCACTCCGATCGGGATGTCAGAACAGCTGCATGCTTGTGCGCCGAAGTCGGCGCACATTTGTCCGTCCTGATCATGTCGCCTCCGCCGCTCGTTATGTCGCCTCCGCTGCTAGGCGATGGCATCCCCGCGTGGCCTACGCAACGCGCACAGGCCATTGCCAGACTGGAAAAACGGTACAGGGAAATTGAGAGATTTTCACAGGACGCGGCCAGTCTGGAAAAAATATCCAAGGAAATTCACAAACTGCTGAGAGCCACGTGGCGGTGCTATGATGTCAATATTGCCAACTGCGATCAGGCCAGCATCGGTGACGCGGTGCGACAGAGCGCGATCTGCAATGACCTGACAATCGTCGGCCCCGCACTTCTCAACGACATTAACGTCGGTCCCCTTGTTATCAACGGCAGCCTGTTCGACACCGGAAAGCCGGTTCTTGTCGTGCCAGAGGGCGCTGAGGCGACTCTGTCTCCACGGCGCGTTCTGGTCGGCTGGGATTCGCGAGTCGAGGCGTCCCGTTCGGTTCGGGAAGCGCTGGATCTGCTATCCGGTGCTGAGGAAGTTCGTGTCGCCCTCGTTGATCCTGTGGCGACCTGGACCGGAAGCGGCGCCGAGCCGGGAGCCGACGTCGCTGCCTATCTCACTCGGCACGGTGCTCGGGTGTCGGTTGACCGGCGGGCGAGCGCCGGCAAACCGGTGGCTATGGTGCTCGCGCAGCACGCAGTCGACACGTCTGCCGACATTATAGTCATGGGCGCTTACGGCAGCCGCCGGCTGCGCGAGCGGCTCTTCGGTGGCGTGACGAGATGGATAGTTGGGAAGCCGCCATTGCCGCTGTTTTTGGCTCGCTGACGGATTCCAAAGCAGCACCGACGCTGTTCGAAGCTCTGCTCCCCTGGATCACCTGTCCTGATTCAAGTCGGAAAAACATTGCGGCAAACGTTCCCAGTTTCGCGAAGCTCCTCGAGCAACTTGCAAGCGCCGTCGCGAAGAACACTCCCCGGACGGCTCTAACGCGCCGCTCGAGGTCTGCTCGCCGGACGATCGTAACGCGCAGACCAACGGCCGGGCGAAGGCCCAGGCGTTCTCAATGCGCTCAAAACACCTACTCGAGCCGGCGTCAGGTCGAGAAAGAGAGTTGTTTCAGCGCGGCAGGCCACGTTCGGACCTTAGCCGCATCGTGTTGGCGTTATCACGATTCCCTCACCACTGGCCGGGAGCTGAACACCGCAACGACCGTGCAGTGGCCAAGGCACCGACCTTCGAGTCGGGACGGTCGGGCGCTTGCCGGCGTCGGCGCGAACGATGGCATCAATCGCCTTGTCATCTCTGGGATGGTGGCCCGGGTTAGTGGCGGACAGCCGCATCTCCAGCGTTTCCCGTTGGTCCGGCCCAACCTGCGTGGCGACCGAGCGGTCTTTGGGTTTGCATTCCGCCAACGCTCACGTCGCGCCGCGAGGTCCCGTTGCACCTGAGCACCGGGAACACAGAAGTAAACACAAAGCAGGGATCCCGCAGAGTTCACCGGCCGGCACAGGCCGGCACTCATCCTGGCCTTTTCGCCATGATCATCATCGTCGATCGGTTGATGGCGGTATTGGCGAGCCGCAGCTGGACCGGCTTCGTCGTGAACAACTCCCATGTCGCCGGCCAAGAATTCAATCGCAAGGCGGGCGAGGGGGCACAGGCCGCGCTCGGATGGAGCGGCCCCTCGCAATCGCAAATGGCGAGATCCCTACCGCCTCCGGACCGGAGCGGTAAGACGCTAAAGCCGGTGGCGTGAAGCGGACGATGATGACGAGCCTGGCGGTGGCCAACACAGTCATGATGCTTTCTGCCGACGCGAAGCGCGTGATGCTTGTCTAAAACCTGACAGCGGCAGAAAACAGGTCGCGTTCAATACAACCGGCCATTTTGGCATTTGAAGGCTTTTTCTAGCGATTCATGCGCTTACTGCCCGCTGAGCGCGTTGGCACGGCCTTTGCGAATTGAGATTCAGCAACACTGAGTGAAGGCTGCTGCACGCAGATGAGTAAGACGAGCGATGCTCTCCCTTCGTTGAACCCTCGTGCCCCGTCTCAAAGGGGGGAACAAGCTTGCGCATAAGGTCACGCAACCTTTGGCAACAGCTTTGGAGAGCAAAATGATGTTGCGAATGGGGTCACCGGCTCCTTCGATCAAAGTGGAGGACTGGCTGCGTGGCAAGCCCCTTGCGAACTTCCAGCCCGGCAAAGTCTATATCGTCGAATTTTGGGCAAGTTGGTGCGAACTATGTGCGGCGGAGATGCTCGATCTGATGCAGCTACAGGAGAAATACAGGGACAGCGGACTTGAGGTCGTCGCAGTAGCGGCTAATGAAGACGCTCCAACGGCCGTTGAGACCCGAAGCAAGTTGGACGCTTGGTTGACCGAAAAGTGCGCGAATCTGAACTATCGGATCGCGTTCGACTACACAGGCGAAATGAAAAAGCTTTCGATGAAACCCAGCTTTTGCGTCGGGATTCCGACCTCGTTCGTAGTCGACCGAGACGGCTGCATCGCCTTTATCGGTCATCCGAGCCAACTCGGTGAGGTTTTGCCGAAAGTGCTCAACGGCAGCTGGCGCACCAGCAACAAAGCGAAAGCCGCCGATCAGCAGCGGATCGCCACGAGCGAACCCCTGGCGCGCGAACAAGCGTTGAAGAAGCCGATCGATGACAGATTCTGGGCGGCGGTAGAGCAAGAGGATTGGAAGAGAGCGCTCACGGCGATCGAAGAGGGCATCGCCTTTATGCCGGACGACCTCAGTTTCCGCCTGGCTCATGCGCATCTGTTGCTTCACCAAATACAAGATATGTGGACCGGCTTGCCCGTGATGCGCCAATTGGTTCGCGACGCGATCGACAAAAACTCCGAGGATTGGATGGTTTCGGCGCTAGACCAACTTTTCCATCCGGCCAATGACCATTCGCGCCTTCCCCCTGCCGAGCGCTTCGCCATGGGCAAGGAACTGTCCGAAAACATCATGGCGCTGAATCCCCCGCAAGGCGACAGCCCTAAGTTCCGGTCGTATCCCGCAGTCGCCCGATACTATCACGAGAACGGCAACAATGATCGCGCGATCGAGTTGGTCGAACTGGCACTGACGTCGCTCGACAGTCCGGAGCCTATCCTGGCCGAACTGAAAGAGCAGCATCTGCCGGATTTGCTGCAGGCCCTCGCCAACTACAGGGGTGGAAACGTCTGCTACGGCGCTCTCTATGCGGCTCCCCAGAACAATTTTCGCGAGGTGCCAAAGCGTGTCCGGACGAAGAAAAACATAAAGCCGAGGAGAAAACAAAAAAGGGTGATGGTCGGAATGTCTACTGGCCAATTCTTCCATTTTTCAGGCGTGGCCGCTGCAAGCAGGGTCCATGCAGAACAGGGTGGATCTTTTGCAGCGGGTTCGAGACTCGAATCTTGCGATAACCTGCAGCCGCATCGCGGCCGGAGTCATGTTCGACGCGAATTCGCACCGCAGTGGAAGACGTCGCAGTCGAGGACGTCTTCAAGGTCGGCCACGGGGACATCAATCGCGTGGAATCGGCCGCCCCGAGCCGGGCGTCGGCTGCGCAAATGCGCCCGAAGTAGACGCGCGCGAAAACAGCAATCGTCCATCGAGGTAGAGGACTGATGAGGAGAAGGCGAAGTGTCTGATGCCGCGGTTAGCCCTGCTGTCAACGAGGACGAGGCGGCCCTTGCCACCCCGTTTGTCAGAAGCCTCGTGCGGCTGATCCGTGCTCAGGATTCATACGGGTCATGGGAAGGCAGGATCGGACACCGAACTGCTGGCCGACTTCGTCATCACGAAGGAACAGCGCCGTGCGATCGCGATCATCGGCGATCCCGATCTGGACATGCTGTGGAGGCTCGACATGTTCTACACCGCCGTCGGGCTCGCGATCGAGGAGCGCTCCGGCCTAAGAACATCGCCAATGATGGAGAGGAAATACACGAGGGCTTGGGGCGCGTGCTTACACGGCCGGGCAGTTGGTCGCTTTGTCGAGACATCCACCGGTTCGGCTTCGAGACGCTTCGGAAACTCGCTCAGGCCGGCACGAAACTGGTCGACGATGCGACTGCAGCCATTGAAGCCTCTCCCGACGTGGCAAGGGCGTGAAGAAGCGATTTCGAGGAAGGATCTATGTCAAAGCTAGATGAGATGGGGAAGAAAGTCCGAAAGCTTCAGCTGCGCGCGGCAGTTGCCAAGATGAAATTGCGCGACCTAGCAGAGGATCTCCCGGGAAAATGGACGGAGATAGAGGAAGTTGCCCAGGAAACGTCGGCCGCTTTTGCCGAGTTGGATGGTGCCAAGAGAGAGTTCGCTGCAATGAAGAAGTCGCGATGACGAGCACATTCACCACCCGCGACGGCTCCGGATGGGTGCCGGAATATCTCACCGCTATAGACGGCACGACCTGCATCGGCTGCGGCCGCTGTTTCAAGGTCTGCTCGCGCGAGGTCATGCACCTTCACGGCGTTGATGATGCGGGTGAAATCCTCGGCGCCTGCGACGGCGAAGACGACGATTTCGACGGCGAGCTCAATCGCATGATCATGGTCGTGGATCATGCCGGCCGCTGCATTGGCTGTGGAGCTTGCGCCCGCGTCTGCCCGAAGAACTGCCAGACCCATGTTGCGGCCGACCAGGTCGCAGCATGATCTGAGGAGACAAAACCAGGAGAACGGCGTTGCCCCTTAGAACCTTTTGTCGCGTACTCGGAATGGTCCTGTGCAGCACCGCTCTGATTGTCTACTTCGCTTCTCGTTCCATCCGCACAGCAGTCGTCACGACGCTGGCTTGTTCGTTGCTCCTTCAGTTGGCCTATTTCGCAAGCGTGCTCTTTCTGATCTGGCGGTCTGGCTGCGCTAGCAGAGCTGGCCAAAGGGCTGAGCATTTCGACAGTTGCAAGGAAGTTGGATCCGAGCCGCCAGACCTTGATGAGGTGACGAACGAATCGCCAGATTTGCTCCAGCGCGATCAAATGCTGGCCATATCGCTGCTACTGCCTTGAGGCGCCATGACAAGGTCAGTGCTCAAGCTGGCGCCACTTTGGACCAACCATAAACATTGAGCAGATATAGAAGGAATACTGTGCTTTAGAAGCAATGGTGACCGCAATTCAGGTCATTTTAATGATCCAGGAGATGCAGTTCTTGAATGCCATACGTATTGGGGTAGTCTCTCGCGTACGCATCCGGTGAAGACCGCAGACGTGCGTATCCGGCGGCCATGAGCACCTGAGCACCGCGGTGCTGGGG
>NZ_AYWO01000057.1 GCF_000502955.1 Mesorhizobium sp. LNHC252B00
CCCCGCCGCCCGCCACGCGCACGCCCGCCGCGCAGTGCCGGCGGCTTTGCCGACGTCGCCCGCCGTGTCACAAAAAAGCCTGCGATTTCCCTGTTGCAATCGCCGCGCTCTTCAGCCATATAGGCCCGGCTTGCGGCCAAGACGCCGTGTGAGCGGGTGTAGCTCAGGGGTAGAGCACAACCTTGCCAAGGTTGGGGTCGAGCGTTCGAATCGCTTCACCCGCTCCAAATCTTCTTTAGATTTGAAAAGCATCAAGGGCCCGGGTAACCGGGCCTTTTTGCTGTCTGGGTCCGGGGGAGCAGGCGTGGGCGTGTCCCATTCGGCTTGCAATTGCGATCCCGATCGCCGGCGACCAGCCTATCCGAAGGCAAGCATGAGGACTCCTTAGAGCCTCTATACATTTCGCGCCGCTGGATGAACCGTGGATTTCCCCACTTCCAGGCATCGAATCGAGGGCCGCGCCGGCTGGGATGCCCGCGCTCCGCTTCTGCTGAGTGGCTGAATTCCGCCGCGCCGGTGTCGATCTGGAACGGCGTCTTTACGCCTGGCGTGTCTCGATCGTGGACGCAAGGACCGCCAGACAATCGCAAGAGCCGGGCTTCCGGATTGAGCGGCAAATCACGGAGCGACGCACGAACTGCTGGCGTGCGCCCAACGTTCGACGTATGATTGCCGCTCAATTTCGGGAGGAAAGAGCCATGGACGCAGTGCCTCAATGGCGCCTCGCGGGCGATTGGTTCGACATCTGCAGCTGCGACATCCCTTGCCCGTGCGAGTTCGCCCAGCGACCAACCGGCAATCACTGCCAGGGCGTGCTCGCCTGGCATGTGCGCGAGGGTCAGTATGGCGACGTGAAGCTCGACGGCCTGACGCTGGTGGCGCTCGGCGAGTTCGAAGGCAATCTATGGGCCGGCGAGGCAAAAGCCGTGATGGGCATGTACCTCGACGAGAAGGCGAATGAGTCGCAGCGCGAAGCCCTGCAGGTAATCTTCGGCGGCCACGCCGGCGGCTGGCCGGCGGGCTTTGCCGCCAATGTCGGCGAGATGCGTGGCATGGAGTTTGTGCCAATCACTTTCGAGGTGGCAGGCGACCTCGCCAGCTGGCGAGTCGAAATTCCTGGCCTCGTCGTCGGTCGCGCGGAAGCGCTTTCCGGTCCTACGACACCGCCCGGCAAGCGGGTGCAGACAATCAACCCGCCGGGCTCGGAGGTCGGCCCAGGCCAGGTTGCCACCTGGGGGCGTTCTGTCGAGGTAAGCACCAAAGGCTTCGGGCTGGACTGGACGGGCACGGCCCGCTCGAGCAAGCACATTCCGTTCGACTGGTCCGGCCCGAACTAGGGCGTGCCGATGCCCGGCGCGTTCCCCAGGAAAACGTGGCGGCTCGGGAATTTGCGTGGCATTCCGCTCGGCCTTCTCGCGTCGCTCGTCGTACTGACGGCGGCGGCATGGGCGCTCACCCTCTACCAGACCTTCAGCATGGACATGCCCATGGGCATTGCGGTGCGCGGCGGGATAGAGGGTATGGAAGGCATGGCCGGCATGGCGATGGCCGGAATTGCGGCCGACGGCTGGTCACTCGCCGGCGTCGCCGCCTTTCTCGCAGTATGGACCGTGATGATGGCGGCTATGATGCTGCCGGCCGCGGCGCCCATGATCTTTATGTTCGCGGCGGCGCAAGCCAGGCGCGGATGGCAGGTGGCCATTCCGACCTGGATTTTCGTCGCGGGCTACCTTCTCGTCTGGGCGGCAGCGGGCCTTCTCGTGTATGTCCTGGTCCAGTTCGGCAGCGAGTTCGCGACAAGCCTCGATCCGCCCCAGCGGTCGAAATGGGCGCCGCTCGCGCTGGGTGCCACGCTTGGCGTCGCCGGCCTCTACCAGTTCACGACCCTCAAGCACATTTGCCTCAGCCATTGCCGCTCGCCGCTCGCTTTCGTTGCCCAGCACTGGCGCGACGGGCGGGTTGGCGCGCTTGAGATGGGGCTGCGCCACGGGCTGTATTGCTTCGGTTGCTGCTGGGCGCTGTTCGCCATACTGGTCGCAGCCGGCGTCATGAGCCTCGCCTGGATGCTGCTTTTGACACTGATCGTCTTCGTCGAGAAGCTGATGCAGCGTGGCCGACGCTTCGAAGCTGCTTTGGGCATTGCGCTAATTGCCCTCGGGATCGCCGTATCGTACGGGGTGATCGAGATGCCTTGGACAAGCGGCTAGAACCGGATGGTTTCAGGTCGATTCGATCTGAAATTTGAATCCGCCTCTAAATCAAAGAGCTTCGGCATGGCGAATAAGAAGCTGTGTCCCGTGACCGTTCAAGGCGTAGACTCGCAAAAAGCCGATGGCTATACACGGCAAATGCCTACGTTTCCCGCCGACCAGGTCTATGTGCGTGTTTGCCACGTCAAGCAGGGCTATGAGGACCGCGAACAGCACATTGCAAGGCAGGTCGCCCGTCATGGTATCCCGGCCACCTGGTATCTTCACTGGGATGTTTCAGATATTACTGACGAAGAGGTCGAAAGGCTTACCGTGCCAGGCGCTCTCAAACTGGCGGAACTGTCCTGCTCCTTGAAACACATCGGGATCTGGCGTGAGTTTCTGCAGACCGACAAGCCCTATTGTCTGGTCTTTGAGGACGACGTTTTCCTGGCGGCCAATTTCAATACAAAGTTTAACGCAGCTCTGGCGGAGCTCGGCGATCCAAACCGCAAGGCCGTCATCTATATCGGCAATGCCGGTACGTACTACATTTCGGAGTTCAAGTTGAAGCGCGGACAACATCTCTATCCAGCCCCTCACGGCAGATCCACCGATTCCTATATCATCACCCGCTCCGTGGCAGCCGAGAGGTGCGCCTGGTTTGATGCACGCAAGATGTCCGCGCCGATCGGCCACGAGATCGACGGTGCGGACGCGGCGCTCGGGGTGGAGGTGCTTTGGTTCGAGAGACCCTTTGTTGAGCAGGGCACGCACAATGGGGCCTTCTTGACGTCCATAAATCCCGACAGTCAACGGCCGCTTTGGTACAAGCGCATCGAGTGGCAGTATAAGAAATATCGCCGACAGCTCGTTGGCCATATGTAGCGCTCGCCGCGACCCGGCGGGGCTGCGCGGCCGAACCTGGTTTCAACCGGCTTTTGGGTCGACAACATTGACCGGGCCGGTGGGGGTACCTGACCGAAATCCCTTCAATCATCCTCCAGAAGTCACATAAAGTTACAGCAAGGAACGCTTCCCGCTGGACCTCGTTAGCTCTTCCATCAACCCAATGATGGAGAAAACCATGCAGGACATTTCCGGCAAGCGCGTCGCTATCCTTGCGACAAATGGCTTTGAACAAGCCGAACTTGAGGTGCCGCTCAAGAAATTGCGCGAAGCGGGCGCCGAGGTCGATGTCGTGTCGCTCGCAAGCGGCAAGATCAAGGGCTGGGACCACAAAGATTGGGGCCGCGAGGTGCCCGTCGACAAGATTTTGGACGAGACGCGCGCGGATGACTACGACGCGATCGTGCTGCCCGGCGGCGTTATCAACCCCGATCTGCTGCGGATCGAGCCGAAAGTCCTCAATTTCATCAAATCGTTCTGGTCGGCCAACAAGGTCGTCGGCGCGATCTGCCATGCGCCCTGGCTGCTCGTCGAGACCGGCATTGTGAAGGGCCGCCGGGTCACGTCCTACAAATCGATCAAGACCGACGTGATCAATGCCGGTGGTGTCTGGGAAGACAGCGCGGTGGTCACCGACCAGGGACTTGTCACCAGCCGCAACCCGGGCGATCTCGACGCGTTCTGCGACAAGCTCGCCGAGGAAATCAGGGAAGGGCGGCACGACAGGCGCGCCGCGGCTTAGCCCGCCCACCAGGCCGGCCCAGCCGAAGCCCAACGCAGCCGTCGCCAAGCTGGAATCGATCAGATAGCGGTTTCCGTCCGTTGCTCCCTGCGTCATCGCAGGGGCGATCGCTTCAGACCCGCGCCCGGAAAGGGCAGTGGTCGAAACCGCCGGGTTGTGTCCCGCGGCACAACGCCTGCCCCATCTGCCACTTGATCGTCGCTGTCCGGAATGCTCCGTTGCCGCTTCGGACATTCGGAGAAACCCATGACAGGCTTTGTCGACCGCCAGCGCGCGGCTCAACTGATGGATCGCGCCGGCATCGAGGCGCTGGTGCTGTGCGCGCCCGAGGCCTTCCACTATGCGACCGGCGCCTCGATCGGTCCGGCGGGACTGTTCCGGCGTGCCGGTGCCGGCTTCGTCGTCATCCCCGCTGGCCAGGACCTGCCGATCGGCGTGGTGGTCGCGGACTTCAATGCGGCGCAGCTGCAGGCGGCATTGCCCGATGCTGTCATTCGCAGCCACCCGGTCTGGATCGAAACCGCTGCGCTTGACGCCTCGACGTCCGGCCTGGCGCTGGTGCAACGCATCGAGGCTGGCCTGACATCGTCCGGCCGGGCGCCTGATTTCTCGCGGCCGGCGACTTTCGACCTGACCAATTCCGTCCGCGCGTTGAAGGAAATCCTTACCGGCTTCGGTCTCGACCGCGCAACGATCGGCGTCGATCTCGATTTCATCGCCGCCGCAGATTTCTTGGCCATGCAGTCGTTGCTGCCGGCCTGCATCATGGTTGATGGCTCGGCCGCGCTCGACAGGCTGCGGGCCATCAAGTCGCAACGCGAGATCGACCTTTTGCAGCAAGGCATCACCCTGTCGGAGGCCGGGTTGGAGCGGCTGCAGGTGGATGCGATGGCCGGTATGCGCCAGGCCGATCTCATTGCCCTCTACCGGGAAGGCGTCGCCGGCGCCGCGGCGGGCCTGTCCCATCTCGTGGCGACGGCCGAATATGTGACGCTGGGCGCGAAGGCCAAGGCTGCCGATGCGAAAGCCGTGCCCGGCGACCCGCTGAAGTGCGACATGGTCTGCACCGTCGGCGGCTACGCCTCCGACATGTCGCGAAACTTCACCTTCGGGCCGCCATCCGCTGAGCGGGCCGAGCTGCATGCGATCGCCGAACAGGCCTTCGAGGACGGGCTGGCATCCCTTGTTCCGGGGACCACGCTCGCCCACGTGCATCGCGTCGCCACCGAGAGCCTGTCACGGCAAGGGCTGCGCTCCTATCGCCGCGGTCATTTCGGCCATGGCGTCGGACAATCGGTCTTTTCCGAACAATGGCCGTTCATTGCGGCCGACAGCGATGTCGCGATCGAAGCCGGCATGGTACTGGCTTTCGAGATCCCGCTCTACATCGATGGCCTCGCCAGCTTCAATCTCGAGGACCAGTTCCTGATCACGCCGGATGGACCTGTCGCCATGAACCGCCTGCCGAGGCGGCTGGAGGTGATTGGATAGCGAAGGCCCTTGGGGCGCTCTGTGGTCGGCTTACTTCCGGGTGTCATACTGCGCCAGTGGTCATCATCCAGAATGGCCCACGTGGAGCCATGGCCTGCAAACATGCTAAGAAGTCTGCCTCGCAACCCGGGAAAGGATCATGACCGAAGCTGGCAGCCAGGAAGGACCTGATCCGGGCCACGATATGGAGGGCGCGATCCTGCCATGCGCATCCTCGACATCACTTGGCTGATCAAGGATTCCGGCAAGGAGATGGAGCCGCTCGGGGATTGAGGCTGCGCTTCTGCCTTCTCCCACAAGTGGAGAAGGAAAGAACGGGCGAGGCCAACGCCAAAACGAAAGTGGGAAGTAATGCTGGACATGGCACCATCGAAACAGGCAGCGGCATGGCTCGCTTCTTTTGCGCACGCGCTCGAAGCGGGCGATGGGGCGGCAGCGAGCAACCTGTTCGTCGACGACTGCTACTGGCGCGATCTCCTGACCTTCACCTGGAACATCACGACCATGGAAGGCCGCGACGCGATCGCCGGCATGCTCGAGGCAACGCTGGCGACGACCAGGCCGACGGCATGGCAGCTGACCGGCGAGGCGACTTCGGACGAGGGTACCATCGAGGCCTGGCTCAGCTTCGAGACAGCTGTGGCGTCAGGAGAGGGCATCATGCGGCTGCGCGATGGCCGCTGCCGGACATTGTTTACCGCGATGACCGAGCTCAAAGGGTTCGAGGAGCGCAAGGGGGCAAAGCGTCCGCTCGGCGTCCGCCACAAGGCCGATCCCGAGCGTGAGACCTGGTCGGAGGCGCGGGCGCGCGAGACACGCAAGCTTGGCGCCGAAGAGCAACCCTATTGCCTGGTCATCGGCGGCGGCCAGGGCGGCATCATGCTGGGCGCGCGGCTGCGCCAGCTCGGCGTGCCCACCATCGTCATCGAGAAAAATTCAAGGCCCGGCGATTCCTGGCGCAACCGCTACCGTACGCTCGTGCTGCATGACCCGGTCTGGTACGACCATCTGCCCTACATTCCCTTCCCGGAAAACTGGCCGGTTTTCACGCCCAAGGACAAGATGGGCGACTGGTTGGAAATGTACACGCGCGTGATGGAGCTCAACTATTGGCCCGCCACGAACTGCCTCAGCGCCAGCTATGACGAGGCGGAGAAAGTCTGGACCGTGATGGTCGATCGCGCCGGCCGGCACATCACGCTGAAGCCGAAGCACATCGTCTTCGCCACCGGCGCCTATGGTCCACCGCGCCGGATCGACCTGCCGGGCGCCGATCGATTCAAAGGCGAGCTGCTGCATTCCAGCCAATATGACAGCGGCGAGAAGTTCCACGGCAGACGCGTCGCGGTCATCGGTGCGGCAAGCTCCGGTCATGATGTCTGTGTCGATCTCTGGGAAAGCGGCGCCGACGTCACCATGATCCAGCGCTCGCCGACCACCGTGGTCAAGTCGGACACGCTGATGGAGGTCGGTTTCGAGATCTTCTCGGAGAAGGCATTGGCGCGCGGCATCACCACCGAGAAAGCCGACATGATCGTCGCCTCGATGCCGTTCGCGCTCGTACCCAAGGGCCAGCGGGCTCTCTACGAGGTGATCAAGGCGCGCGACGCGGCCTTCTACGCCCGCCTGCGAGCCGCCGGCTTCGCCATCGATTTCGGCGACGACGAGACCGGCCTTCTGATGAAGGCCTACCGCACCGGCTCCGGCTACTACATCGATGTCGGCGCGTCCGACCTGATCATCGACGGCAAGATCGGCATCCGCAGCGGCGTCGCCATCAGATCGCTGACGCAGGACGGCATCCTGTTCGAGGACGGCACCGAACTCGCCGCCGACGCGATCATCGCCTGCACCGGCTATCAGTCGATGAACGAGACGGTGGCGCAAATCGTCTCGCGCGAGGTCGCCGACAAGGTCGGCCCCTGCTGGGGTCTTGGCTCGGGCGTCAAGGGCGATCCCGGACCATGGCAGGGCGAGCTGCGCAACATGTGGAAACCGACCGCGCAGGAAGCGCTGTGGTTCCACGGCGGCAACCTCGCGCTGTCGCGCTTCTATTCGAAGTATGTAGCGCTGCAGATCAAAGCACGGATGGAGGGGATTGAGACGCCGGTTTATGGAGCGGTGAGCTGACGCTGCTGATCTCCCCCCTCGAGGGGGAGATGTCGCCGAAGGCGACAGAGGGGGTCGNCGCATCCAGTCGAACCGACCCCCTCTGGCCTGCCGGCCATCTCCCCCTCAAGGGGGGAGATCAGCTAATCATGCCGGTGCCGGAAATGCTGGGCCGCCACCTCGATATGCGTATGCGACCCATGCGGCTCGAAACGCTCGGTCTCGCTGACGTCGTTCACCGCCTCGTTTGGCCACCACGTGCCGCCGATGGCGATGCCTTCGCAGACCAGCCGCTGGTCGGCGACCAGCGAGGCGCCGACCGCGTCGACGAAGGTGAAGCGGCCCGGGCGCTGCCGCAGCACGGCGACATCGCCGACGGTGCCGACCGCCAGAGTGCCGAGATCGGGCCGCGCGATCGCCCGCGCTGGCGTTTGCGTCGCGGCGCGCAAAACCTCGACCAGCGGCATGCCGAGCGCCAGCAGCTTCGACATGCAGACCAGGATGTCGAAGGCCGGCCCGTCGACGCAGTAGAGATGCACGTCGCTGCTGATCACGTCGGGCGCCAACCCTTCCTCGATCATCGCCCGCGCGACCGCGAAATCGAACGAGCCCATGCCATGGCCAAGATCGAAGATGACGCCGCGCTCGCGCGCCAGCCGCATGTCCGGTCGCACAGCGCCGGAGACGAACACCGGCGCATTGGGGAAAGGCCGGAAGCAATGAGTGAGGATATCACCCTTGCGCAGGCGCGGCAGCACTTCCGAGCGGCCTGGAGGCGGCTCGTCGATATGCGCCATCAGCGGCAGGTCGGCCTGGTCGGCGGCCTCCAGCGCGAGGTCGACCGGCACGATGCCGCTGGTGCCGCCGGCATGCTTGCCGGAGCGGACCTTTACGCCGACCACGACGTCGCGATGTTCGCGCACTGCCGCGACCACCTCGCGCGGATCGCACAGCCTGAGATCGCTGCACTCGCCGACCGACACCGTCTGCGAGAAGCCAAAAATGCCGGCAAAGGAAATGTTGACATAGGCCAGGATGCGGACCTTCGAGCGCTCCATGACGTGGCGGCGGAAGCCAAGGAAATTGCCGGCTCCCGCGCTGCCCGCATCGATGAAGGTGGTGGTGCCGCTCTTGGCGGCCAGCCGATCGGCATCGACGCCGAGCGAAGTGCCACCCCAATAAACGTGGCTGTGCAGGTCGACGAGGCCTGATGTGACGATGCAGCCGGTGGCATCGACGACCTGCGCGGCGCTGGTCACCGGGATATCGGCGTCGATCGCGGCGACCCGGCCATTGGCAATGGCGACATCGCGCGGCGCGTCGATGCCGGCCGCCGGATTGATCAGCCGCCCACCCTTAAGCAGGAGGTCGAATTGCATTGGGGCCACCCCGGTTCGCCGTTCGCTTACAGAGGCCGGTAGGCGACCGCCTCGAGTTCGATCTTGATATCGATCATCAGCCGCGATTCGACCGTGGTGCGGGCCGGCGGGTTCTTCGGAAAGTGCCTGGCATAGACCGCGTTGAAGGCGCCGAAATCGCGCGCATCTTCCAGCCAGACCGTGGTCTTGACCACATCGTCCAGGGTGCAGCCGGCGAGCGCCAGTGCCGCCTTCACATTGGCGAGCACCTGTTCGGTTTGTTCCGAAATGCCGCCCTTGACCACGATGCCATCGCTGCCGATGGGCACCTGGCCGGAGATGTAGACGAGATCGCCGGCCCGCACGGCTGGCGACAACGGCACATGGGATGTTCCGAAAGTCTGCTTGGGCAAGGGATAACCTCCTCTGGTACAGGGACGGGATGCACCCGCTTGCGTCGACATTTACCCCGATCGGGGCGATCCTCATAGAACTTTGTTGGAAAGCAACATTCCAGGGGATTCATGTTGCTTTATTACAGAAGCGCTTGCATCGTGCGCCCAAACGGGCAGCCTTGTAGGCCGCAGCGGAAGACGCGTTTGGCAGACCGGAGACAACAGCAATGACCTACGACAAGAACCCGTTTCCGGCAGGCGATGCCGATCGCCACGCGCTGTGGGAAATGCTGGTGCGGCGCGACATCGACGCCTTCATCGGCCAGGACTGGGCGATGGTCGAGAACGATTTCGTGACCGAAAGCTTCTTCGGCATGCACGCGCATTTCCTCAGCAATGCCGACGCCTGGCGGCTGCAGTTTCCGCGGCTGGAAGTCTATCGCGACGAGTGGCTGCGCCAGGCCAAGGAGACCGCGGCGACAAAATTCGCCGAGCCGCTGCGCGAGGCGCTGTTTCGCGTCACCAACATGCGCGACATCGATGTCGACGGCGACCGCGCCGTGCTGCACAAGAAATTCGACGGCTCGATCGCCAAGGCCGACGGCAGCGTCGACAGGCTGAAGTGGCAGACGCTGTATTTCTGCACCAAGGTCGGCGGCAGCTGGAAGATCGCGGGTTTTGTCGGCTACATGCCGCATCCGCTCGGCGGCTAGGCAATTCCGGGAAAGTTTTTAGCGGTTTCCATGGGGAACTGAGCAAAAACAAATAGCTGGCGAGCCGCGACCGCGACGGCGAGGTCGCCACCATTAGCCGGTTAACTATGCCTGCCGCGGGTCAGGCCTCGGCCGCCCTGCTGCATACGGATTTGTAAGAATGCTGTTGGGCGCCGCGGCAATGTCTATGGTAGAAAAGCCTGCATTCCTGCGGGGACAGCAGCCATGACTGATTTCGCACCGTTGGTTTCCACCGTAAGCGCGGCCTTTCTCGGCTCGTTCGTTGAGGTGGTCGAAGCCTTCACAATCGTGCTCGCGGTCGGCTTGACCCGAGGCTGGCGGCCGGCATTGACCGGCGCTGCATTGGCGCTGGCACTCCTGGCGGCGCTCGTGCTGGCTTTCGGGCCGTTGCTGGCGCTTGTTCCCATCACCGCGCTGCAATTCACGGTCGGCGTCCTGCTCATCCTGTTCGGCATGCGGTGGCTGCGCAAGGCCATTCTGCGCAGCGTCGGGATCGTCCCGCTGCATGACGAGGAGGCGGCGTTCTCGAAGGAAACCGCAGCACTTCGCCAACAGGCCGGCGACCGCCGCGCGGACTACCTGGCCGGGCTGGCGGCATTCAAGGCGGTGCTGCTGGAAGGTGTCGAGGTGGTGTTCATCGTCATCGCGGTTGGCGGCGCACATGGACAAACACTCAACGCCGGCCTTGGGGCGCTGGCAGCGTTCGTCCTGGTGATGATCATCGGCCTCGCCGTCCATCGTCCATTGGCACGCGTTCCTGAAAACGCGCTGAAGTTCGTCGTCGGCGTGATGCTGACCAGCTTTGGCATTTTCTGGACCGGTGAAGGTATTGGCGCCGACTGGCCCGGTGCCGATCTCACATTGCTGGCGATCTTCGCGGTCATGGCGCTCGCATCCTTTGCCATCGTCCACTGGTTGCGCGACACCCATCGCGCTCCAACCGGAGAACACCTTCGATGAGCGTCGTACGCATCGCTCTCAAGGAGCTTATCGGCATGTTCATGGACGACGGCAGCCTGGCGCTGCTGGCGCTGATCCTGATAGCGGCGGTCACGGCAGCGGTGAAGCTGCTGGCGCTGCCGCCACGGCTCGGCGGCATCCTGCTGCCGATCGGCTGCCTGGCTATTCTGGCGCACAGCGCGCGGCGGGCAGCGGTGCGGCGGCGCTGATCAGTAGAGCGTGACGAAGGCTGGGAACAACAGGCCGGTCGCCCTGAAATGCTCGACCAGTTCGACGGCCGGGAAGATGGCGAGGAAATAGAGGCCGTCCAAAAATGTCCGCTTGAGCGCCCGCGTCGAGAACTGCAGCTCGTCATGGTCGTGGTACAGAAAGGGATTTGGCCAGAACCGGGGCGTGATCTTGATATAGGCAAGATAGACCGGGCCGAATTTGCCCAGCAGAAATTCGGCTTCCTTGCGCGCCGTGGCGCGAAAGATGAAAAAACTCGCAAGGCCCAACGCCAGCGCCGCAAACATCGAGCCGTACACCAATCCGATGCCGATCGCGCCGATCGTCGAGAAGAAGTAGAGCGGGTTCTGCATTGTCGAGAACGGTCCCGTCGAGACCAGTTCCTGGTTCTTTTTGCCGCCGACATAGAGGATGCTCCAGAGCCGTCCGACGACGCAGACGAGCACCAGGCACAAGCCGAGAAGCTCGAGCGCTTCGTGCCCGTCCGAGCCCTCCGTCAACCCAGGTTTGGTGAGAAACAGGAGCAGCACCGCCAGCACCGCCGCGACCCGCACGAAGATCAACCGCTTGCGCTGGTCGAAGGCCCGTGAAACCGGCTTGAGGGAAGCGTAGGTCATTCTTGTTTTCCTTGGGCTCCCAAAGCGGGCATTGGCCAAGTTTCGGAGCACTGATCACCACACTGATGGCGGATGCAAGGCCCTCGCATTTCATCAGCGCATCGCGAGGCATTCGTAAAGGTCTTTTGCGCAGCCCATGCCCATTCTTACGAATTTGTATGCCGCAGGACAGGCTGAGGTGAACTCTGCTGCCTACGGTGCGGCATGCCGGCTCGGCTCTGCTGAGCCGCGATCGAAGATTTCGGGATATCCGCCATGCTCTCGCCCAACAGACAACAACCCGCCGCGCCGACCCAGAACAGGGTTCCCGACGTCACGCTCGACTTCTGGCTTGTCAAACTGATGGCGGTCACCACAGGCGAGACCGCAGCCGACTATCTCGCCGTCAACCTCGGGCTTGGGTTGACCGTCACATTGCTGGTCATGAGCGGCGTCCTGGTAGCCGCGCTTGTCGCCCAGTTCGCGCAGAAACGCTACGTCCCATGGGCATACTGGCTGGCGGTGGTACTGGTCAGCGTCGTCGGCACGCTGGTGACGGACAACCTCGTCGACACTTTCGGCGTACGCCTTGAGACGACGACAATTGCCTTCTCGGTGGCGCTCGCCGCGACATTCGCGGTCTGGTACGCCAGCGAAAGGACGCTGTCGATCCACACCATCTTCACCACCAGGCGCGAGATCTTCTACTGGCTGGCGATCCTCTTGACCTTCTCGCTCGGCACCGCCGCCGGCGATCTCGTCGCCGAAAGCTTCGACATGGGCTACCTCACCACGGGGCTGCTGTTCGGCGGCGTCATCGCGCTCATCACGCTCGCCTACTGGCTGCTCGATCTGGACAGCATCCTGGCCTTCTGGCTCGCCTACATCCTGACGCGGCCGCTTGGCGCCTCCTTCGGCGACCTGCTGTCGCGGTCGACCGGGCATGGCGGCCTGGGCTTCGGCACCACCTTCACCAGCCTGCTCTTCCTCGGCGGCATCATTGCCGTCGTCCTCCACATGACCCTGATGGGCGACGAAGCCGACAAAATCCTGCTGGAATCGGACTGACTCAGGGCGCGGATGTGCTTGCGTTGACCGACCGTATGCCTTGGCAGCGCTCCGAACCCCTGCGCGCTCGTGACATCCTAGGAACGGCCCCATGCCGGTGGTAGCTTGCCAATCTCGGCAACGGACCGGACCTTTCATGCGACTGCTTCTCGTCGAGGACGACCACAGGACGGCTGACTACATCGTCAGGGGGCTGACCGAGGCCGGCCATGTCTGCGACCTGCTTCGCAACGGCCATGAAGGGCTTTTCGCGGCGACCAGCGGCAACTATGACGTGATTATCGCCGATCGCATGATCCCCGGTCTCGACGGCCTGTCGATGATCAAGTCGGTTCGCGCAGCCGGCGTGGGGACGCCGGCGATCTTTCTCACCTCCGTCGGCGGCGTCGACGACCGCGTCGAAGGGCTCGAGGCGGGCGGTGACGATTATTTGGTCAAGCCCTTCGCCTTTTCCGAGCTTCTCGCCCGCATCAATGCGCTTGGCCGCCGGCCGGCGGCGCAGGAGCAGAAGACCGTTCTGCGGGTTGCCGATCTGGAGATGGACCTGATCATGCGCCGCGTTATCAGGCGGGGCCAGCCGATCGACCTGCAGCCGAGGGAGTTCAGCCTGCTGGAAGTGTTGATGCGCGGCGAGGGCCGCGTCATCACCCGCACCATGCTTCTGGAGCGTGTCTGGGATTTTCATTTCGATCCCAGGACCAGCGTCGTTGAAACCCATATCAGCCGGCTACGGGCCAAGGTCGACAAACCGTTCGGAACCCAGCTCATCCATACGGTCCGCAACACCGGCTACAGCCTGCACGCGCCGTCATGACCGGAACATGGTCCCGCCTGCTGCGCAGCACGCCGTTCCGGCTTGCCTTGACCTTCGCCTTCCTGTTCGTGCTGGCCTTCGTGCTATCGGGCGCCATCGTCTACCAGATGATGAGCGCCGATCTTGCCGAGCGGCTCGACGACACCATCAAGGAGACTTACGCGGTCGTCGCCGCGACCTATGGCGACAATGATCTCAAGGCGCTGGTGGAGACCGTCGGCAGCCACTCCATGCGCAGCCTCAAGAAGGAGCAGCTATTTTCGCTGACCGACGCGGCCGGCAACCGCCTGGCCGGCAATTTCACCGCAGCGGGGCTTCCCGACGGCTTCTCGATGTTCGATGCCGAGATGCCCGGCGTGCCGCCCGGCGCCGAGTACCGCGCCTATTCCGGCCCGGTCGGCGGCAACATCTTGACCGTCGCCTTCAGCGTTTCCGAGACGGAGGAGTTGGAGACGATCGTGCTGATGAGCTTCGGCTGGGGGACGCTCATCATCACCGGGCTGGCGGTCGCCGGCGGCGCCCTGCTTGCCTCACGTGTCCAGCGCCGTCTCGACGGCATCGCCGCCACGATGGTGGACGTCTCGCACGGACGGCTGGACACCCGCATTCCGCTGACCGGCAAGGGCGACGATATCGACATCGTCTCAACCCAGGTCAACGCCGCGCTCGATCGACTGTCGGCGCTGGTAGAAGGCATGAAACAGGTCAGCGCCAACATCGCGCACGATCTGAAGATGCCGCTCAACCGGCTGCAGATGATCCTCGACAGCGCGTCCGAAAAGAACCTGTCAGGTCAAAAAATCGCCGGTGAGCTGGCCGAGGCGCATGCCGAGAGCCTGCAGATCAACGAGACCTTCGACGCGCTGCTGCGCATCGCCCAGATCGAGGCCGGCGCGCGCCGGGCGCGGTTCAGCGATGTCGATCTGGGCGAGGTGCTGCAAACCATCGCCGAGATCTATGCCGACGTGGCCGAGGACGACGGAAAATCGCTGTCGTTGGCGCAACGGCAGGAAACGACGGACCGGATCCACGGCGATCGCGAGCTGTTGACGCAGATGTTCGCCAATCTGGTCGAGAATGCGCTGCGCCATTGTCCATCAGGCACGTCCATCAAACTGTCGGTGACGCGCCGGGGCGACCGCGTTGTCGCCAGCGTCGCCGACAGCGGTCCCGGCATTCCCGCCGACGAGCGCGACAAGGTCTTCCAGCGGCTCTACCGGATGGACCACAGCCGCTCGACGCCGGGCAGCGGACTGGGTTTGAGCCTTGTCAGGGCCATCGCCGATCTGCATGGCGCATCCATCACGCTGGGCGATTGCCGGCCCGGGCTTGAGGTGGCGGTGAGTTTTCCCGTGGCGACGGATTAGAGGCCGATCTCCCCCCTTGAGGGACCTCAAGGGGGGAGATGTCGCCGTAGGCGACTGAGGGGGTCGCCTCACGTGAAGCGCTAACCCCCATCTGTCGAGAGGAGGTCGCATCCGGTCGAACCGACCCCCTCTGGCCTGCCGGCCATCTCCCCCGCAAGGGGGGAGATCAGCAGCTTCACCGATCAATCCGCGTCGACAGGATGATCGAAGACAAGGTTCGCTCGACCCCGTCCATGGCGCCGATCTGGTCGAGCAGCAGATCGAGATCGCGGATCGACGGCGCGTCGACGATGACGATCATGTCGAAATTGCCGCTGACCGAATGCAGCGTCCTGACCGGTGCCAGCGCGCGCAGGCCGCGCACCACCTTGTCGGCGAGTTTGGGCGTCACGGTGAGCAGCACATGCGCTCGCACCAGCCCCTGCTCATAGTCCGGCGCCAGCCGCACACCATAGCCTGTGATGATGCCGCGCTGCTCCAGCCGTTCGAGCCGGCTCTGCACGGTCGTGCGTGACACGCCAAGCCGCCGCGCGAGCTCGACGGTCGAGGCGCGCGCGTTCTCGCGCAACAGCGAAAGCAGGGCCTGTTCGGCGTCACTGAGCATTTCGACGATTCCTGTCGGCAGATCGCGCAATCATGGTTTCGCTTCGAACAATTCCACGCTTCCTTTCGACGGGCAAGCTGCGATCCTCATCCATGTCGCCCAAAAGTGCGCAGCGGTTTTGGGACAAGGACATTAGACAAAAGAGATGTGAGGGATCGGTTATGAAGAAAGTAGTTGTTGTCGGCGCCGGCAAGATAGGCTCGACCATTGCCGAGATGCTCGCCGCCACCGGGGATTATCAGGTCACGCTCGTCGACCGCTCGGCGGCGCAGCTCGCTGCCGCCGAACTGCCGGCCACGATTGCGACGCTGGAGCTTGATATCGAGGCATCCGGCACGCTGGAAGCGGCCCTCGCCGGCAAGTTCGCGGTGCTGAGCGCCGCCCCCTTCCATCTGACCACGCGCATCGCCGAGGCGGCGGCCAGTGCCGGCGTGCACTATCTCGATCTTACAGAGGACGTCGTCTCGACCCGCCGGGTCAAGGAACTGGCGCGCTCGGGCAAGAGCGCCTTCATCCCGCAATGCGGCCTGGCGCCGGGCTTCATCTCGATCGTCGCCAACGATCTCGCCAGCCGCTTCGACACGCTGGAAAGCGTGCGCATGCGCGTCGGCGCCCTGCCGCAATACCCGTCCAACGCGCTGAACTACAATCTGACCTGGAGCACCGACGGCGTCATCAACGAATATTGCGAGCCTTGCGAGGCGATCGTCGAGGGCGAGCTGGTCGAAGTGCCGCCGCTGGAGGAGCGCGAGGAATTCTCTCTCGACGGCGTCACCTACGAGGCCTTCAACACCTCCGGTGGGCTGGGCACGCTGGCCGAGACGCTGAAGGGCAAGGTGCGCACGCTGAACTACCGCACCATCCGCTACCCCGGCCATGCCGCGATCATGAAGGCGCTGCTCAACGACCTTGGCCTGCGCCACCGCCGCGATGTGCTGAAGGACATTTTCGAAAGCGCCCTGCCGGCGACGCTGCAGGACGTGGTCATCGTCTTCGTCACCGTCTCCGGTCGCAAGAACGGCCGCCTGCTGCAAGAGACCTACGCCAACAAGATCTACTCCCAGCGGGTTGGCCAGGTGGTGCGCAGCGCCATCCAGATCACCACCGCGTCCGGCATCTGCGCCGTGCTCGACATGCTGGCTGACGGCAGCCTGCCGGCGACCGGCTTCGTCAAGCAGGAAGACATCGCGCTCGACGCCTTCCTCGCCAACCGCTTCGGCCGCGCCTATGCCCAACACGAGATGGCGAGCCGTCTGGCAAGCTGAGCGCCTAATCTCCCCCCTTGAGGGCAGGGGAATCGCACATGAGTACAAAGGGACTCTTGTGTGGTGTGCGGAAATCGATTCT
>NZ_AYWO01000058.1 GCF_000502955.1 Mesorhizobium sp. LNHC252B00
CCCTAAAGAATCAACCTTTCCACTCAACGCAAGACTTACTCTTACTCATATGCGATTCCCCTGCCCCTTGAGGGGGAGACAGAGGGGGGCGCCGTGGAGCGTCGATTTCAGCCCAACAGCTGCTTGCTCAACCTCGCACACTGGACGCGGATATCCGGAATGGCGTCGATCTCGAAGAAGGTCCCGCGGGTCAACGGGCCGACGGCGAGGATCTTGTCGGACACGCTGCCGTCGCCGGCGATGATCTCGCAATTGGCCGACACGTCGAGGCCGATGCGCAGCGGGTCAGGCCGTGCCAGGCCGCGATCGACCAGCGAGCGCACGACGCTGTTCGACGAGGTCGAGATGTCCCTGACGATACCTGAGCAATCATAGATGCGGGCGACCTCGAACGCCTCGAGGCGCTGGGTGTGGCGCGACTGGATCTGGACGGTGAATTCGCCATTCTTGGCGATGTCAACGACGCGGCCGGCGACCAGGCGGATGCGGCCGGATTGCACGGCCTGCGTCACCTGCGCATAGACCTCGGGCGCCATGCGATGGCGATGGATGTCCCACCAGGCCTTGGTATGCTCGACAAAGCGGCGCTTGGCGGAAGCCGGCCAGTTCTGCCAGATCTTCTGGTTGAACGGCCGCAGGCCGTCGACGACGTCGCGCCAGTCGATCCCGGCCTTCTGGTTTTCCCTGATCAGGTCGCGGAACCAGCCGACGAAGTAGGACAATTGGGTGCCGAGCGGAATGTCGGCAACGTCGAGCTTGATCGGATTGCCCTTGCGATGCGGCGAGGGCAGCAGGCCGCGCCTGGACACCGCGATGATGTCGCCGCGGTGGCCGCGCTGCTCCAGCGCCAGGAACGCGTCGACCATGCTGAGGCCGGTGCCAAGCACCATGACGCTCCTGTCGGGGGCAAGTGCGGTATCGGCTTCCGAGCCCATCCTGATGGCATGTCCTTGCGCCGGCTCCTCGTCATGGCCGGTGGCCAGCACGGCCAGATGCGCAACGACGCTGGTGCCATTGGCCAGCGCGACCTCGACACCGGAAGCGGTGGGCGTGATCGACAGGCTTTCCTCGTGGATCAGACGCAGGCGGCCGCTCTGCTTTTCGCGCGCCTCCAGATCGTCGAGCAACTCGCCGAGATAACGGGCATAGATGCTGCGCGGCGCGTAGACCGGCGCCTGGTCCGGTCTTGCCAGGCCGCGCTCCAGCAGCCAGCGCCAGAAATTGCCGGGATCGTCGGCATAGGCGCTCATGCCGGCGGCGCTGACATTGAGCACATGCGCCGACAGCAGCGTCGAATAGGCGATGCCCTGGCCGAAATGCGGGCGCTTTTCGATCAGCGTGACGCGCAGGTCGGGATTAGGCGATTTCAGCAGATGCGCGGCCAGCACGACGCCACTGGCGCCGCCGCCGACGATGATGATCGAGTTGGCGCGCCCGGTCATAAGCATGCCCGCAATGTGCGCGGCGCCAGTGTCAGGCCTGGACCTTCACGCCGACCGCCAGGTCCACTTCGCTCGCGACCGGAAGGTCGTCGAGGGCGATGTCGCGCATTTCGGCGAGGCTGCGCTGATCGAGCACCTCGGCGATCGCCTGCCGGACCTCGAGCATCAGATGTCGGACTTGGCATGTCGCCTCGTTGCAATCTTCACAGCGCTGGTACTGGGTGCGGCTGGCGCAAGGAATAGGCGCCAACGGCCCATCAAGGACGCGCACGACATGGCCGACCTTGATCTCGTCGGCGGGGCGCGCCAGGCGGTAGCCGCCATCCTTGCCCTTGCGACTCTGGACGAAGCCGGCATTGCGCAGCTCGCCCAGGATGGCGTCGAGAAACTTCTTCGGGATGTTGTTGCCGGTGGCGATGTCGTTGACGAAGGCGAGCTGTCCGGCCGGCAATCGCGCGAGGTGGACGAGCGCCTTGAGGCCGTACTTACCCTTTTTGGTGAGCATGAAATCAAAATTTCTCTGTCATGCGACGGCATGGAACCGTCGGTTGCGCAACGCCCGGCACGCGTCCCCGCCGCGTCCAGACTGCCATGACACATAAATTCTAGTGACATGATGTACAAGCCGAGAAATGTTGATTTTGCTTCGTTTTCAAGCCGCTGCGGCCGTTTTAGCCTTACTTTGTGCCCTCGAAAGCACAAAAATGCCCTTTGAGAGCAGCGGGATAGCAAATGGTCCTCCAGGGCCGGATGTGGTCGGCATCGGCTGACGCGACGGCGAAAGTCGATTCACACCGCTGACGATCATGGTGACGTGGTGGTCGCTCATCGCCGAATCCAACCCTCTCATGTCGATAAGAATACTATACTTAGCCTCGAACTCGCGGAACATGTTTTCGAATCCGTGGCTGTTTGGGGTATGGATTTGCCTGATGTGGATTGATGGGGGAATTTAGGTTCGTGATCGGCGGCGCAGAATTGAGAGGCTGTCCCGCCGGCATTAAAAAGGTTCGCCCTGTCGCGACGCCTGATGTTTGCCCGCGGCAGCCGCCCTATCCGCTTCGCCACCCCGCACCGACAGCTTTTTTCTAACAAGCCCGCCTTGCTTGGAAGGATTTAACTCTACAGGAACGAGAATTAGCTGACTATCATGGGGCATTCCGGTTTTTCTCTTTTCAGGAGCCCTTCATGTCCACCATTTCGCGACGCATTGTTCTGCTCTCGTCGGCAGCACTTGCCGGAGCCGCCTTCCTCGGCCCGGCCTTTGCCGACGACCTCAAGATCACCATCGGCTACCAGACGGTGGTTGAACCCTCGAAGGTGCCGCAGGCCGACGGCGCCTATGAAAAGGCGACCAAGGCCACCATCGACTGGCGCAAGTTCGATTCCGGCGCCGATGTCATCGCCGCGGTCGCATCCGGCTCAGTCGATATCGGCTATGTCGGCTCGAGCCCGCTGGCGGCGGCGGCAAGCCGCGAGCTGCCTATCCAGACCATCTTCGTCGTCGGCCTGATCGGGCAATCCGAGGCGCTGGTCGCGCGCAACGGCGCCGGCATCGAGAAGGTCGCCGATCTTGCCGGCAAGAAAGTCGCCGTGCCCTTCGTCTCGACGACGCATTACAGCCTGCTCGCGGCGCTGAAGCATGAGGGCGTCGATCCAAAATCGGTCGAGATCCTCAATCTCAGGCCACCGGAAATCGCGGCGGCCTTTTCGCGCGGCGACATCGACGCGGCCTATGTCTGGGATCCGGCACTCGGCCAGATCAAGACCAGCGGCAAGGTGGTGCTGGATTCCTCGCAGGTCGCGGCCTGGGGCGCGCCGACCTTCGACGCCTGGATCGTGCGCACCGACTTTGCCGCAAAGAACCCCGAGGCTGTGCGCGACTTCGTCAAGGTGACGGGTGCGGCCTATGCCGAGTTCCTCGCCAAGCCGGATGCCTGGTCGGTGTCGTCGCCGCAGGCGGCGGCGATCGCCAAGCTCACCGGCGCCAAGCTGGAAGAGGTGCCGCAGCTGCTCAAGGGCTATGTCTTCCCGACGCTGGAAGAGCAGGCTTCAGACAAATTCCTCGGCGGCGGAACGGTCAAGGCGATCGAAGCGGCGTCTGCCTTCCTCAAGGAGCAAGGCAAGATCGACTCCGTGCTGCCGGACTATTCGAAATACGTGTCGTCGAAATACGTCACCGAGGCGCTGGCCTCGAACTGAGGGCCTGACGCCAAACGAACGCGCGCGGATCTTCTTCCCAGACGCCGTGTGCTGACTGCCCCGGAACCGCCGACGAGGAGCGGCTCCGGGGCATTTGAGTTTCCTTTAAATCTGCGAGGCAGCCATGCCGCATCTCGTGCTCGACCCCCATCTCGCCCTGGACAAGGTCTCGATCCACTATGACGGCCAGCCGGCACCTGCCGTCGAGCGGGTTTCGATCGATGTCGCCAAGGGCGACTTCGTCGTGCTGGTCGGCCGCTCCGGCTGCGGCAAGACCTCGCTGCTCAACGTCGCCGCCGGCCTTGTCGCGCCGGCGCGTGGGCGTGCTACCATCAACGGCAAGCCGATCGCCGCGCCTGGCTCGGACCGGGCTGTGGTGTTCCAGAACGATGCGCTGTTTCCGTGGCTGACCGCGCGCGAGAACGTTGCCTTCGCGCTGCGGCTGCGTGGCATCAGGCCAGCCGAACGGGCGCGCCGCGCTGATGAATTGCTTGAGCTGGTGAAGCTCGGCGGTGCCGGCGACAAGCACATCTGGGAGCTTTCCGGCGGCATGCGCCAGCGCGTCGGCCTGGCGCGCGCCTTGGCCGCCGAACCCGAATTCCTGCTGCTCGACGAACCGCTTGGCGCCCTCGATGCGCTGACGCGCGAACGTATGCAGACGACGCTGCTCGATCTGTGGACGGCAAGCGATGTCGGCGTGCTGATGGTGACGCACGGCATCGAGGAAGCGCTGGTGCTCGCCACCCGCATCGTCGTGCTGGCGCCCGGCCCGGGTCGCGTGGTGCGGAGCTTCGAGCCGGGTTTCTCCACGCGCTATGCGGCCGGCGAGGCTATTCGCACCATCAAGGCCGATCCGGCATTCGCCGCAGCGCGCGGCGAGTTGACCGACGCTATCTTCGAAGGAGAAGCGGCATGACCGTTTCCTCCTACACGGAACGGCCGGCACACAAGATCGACGAGGCTGATGGCCTTTCGGTGCCGTGGTCGCGGCCAAGGCCGAAGCGCCATGGCATTTCCGCCCGCGCGGTCAGCGCTGTGACCATCCTGGTGGTGCTGGCGGTGTGGGCGCTGTCGGCCCGCCTGCAACTGGTATCGCCTGTGTTCCTGCCGTCGCCCGTGGCCGTATGGAACAAGTTCATCGTCGTCGCCCGCGACGGCTTCGTCGATGCAACGCTGCTCCAGCATGTCGTCGCCAGCCTGGGTCGGGTCTTTGCCGCGCTGGTCGCCGCCATTGTCGTCGGCGTGCCGGTTGGTCTCGCCATCGGCATCAGTACCATTGGGCGCGGCATCTTCGATCCGCTGCTGGAATTCCTGCGGCCGATCCCGCCGCTTGCCTATCTGCCGCTGGTCATCATCTGGTTCGGCATTGGCGAGCCGTCGAAGATCCTGGTCATCGCCATCGCTATGCTGGCACCTATCGCGCTGTCGACCGCCTCGGGCGTTCGCGGCGTCTCGCAGGAGCGCATCAACGCGGCGCGCTCGCTTGGCGCGACACGAGGACAGGCGGTCCGCCACGTCATCCTGCCCAGCGCGCTGCCCGCGATCCTGACCGGACTGCGCATCGCGCTAGGCGCCGGCTGGTCGACGCTGGTCGCCGCCGAACTGGTCGCGGCGACGCGCGGCCTCGGCTTCATGATCCAGTCTGCCGCCCAGTTCCTCGTCACCGACGTGGTGGTGATGGGCATATTGGTGATCGCGGCCATCGCCTTCGTGCTCGAATTCACCATCCGCAGGATCGAGCGCGTGCTTGTCCCGTGGGCGGGACGGGAGTGACTGGAACCGGAAGAGCAGGAGAGAGTGATGACGCATTCCACCATCGTGCTGTTCGCCCAGGTCCGCAACCGGCTTCTCGCCTTGACCGGGGACAAACCGTCGCTTGAAAATGAACCCAGGTCGCCAGCGCCTGTGCGCTGGGATGCCGAGCCCGACCGGCTGCCGCCGCGCGACGAGAGTTTTTACTGGGCCTGGCAATACTGGTCGCAGTGAGGGGGCGGGGCACCAACGCAAGCGATGGAGATGAGCGGCGACCCTTCGCGCCCCCCTCTGCCCTGCCGGGCATCTCCCCCTCAAGGGGGGAGATTAGCAGCTTCAGCCTCGCTGCCTTCTTTCGATGATGGAGATTGGCGAAAGCAGTGATGACGGCCAATCTCCCCACTAGAGGGGGAGATGTCCGGCAGGACAGAGGGGGGGCGCCACAGATCGCCAGCGCTGGTTCTGCAGCTCACCCCCGCGACCGGTTCGCCCAGACCAGCCCCACCAGTCCGACCAGCACGGTGACGAGGCCGACATAGAGCCATTGCGACTGGCCGGTCATGAAGCTGCCGCCGATCGCGCCGATGCCTTGCAGTGCCCACAGCGCGCCGATGGCAAGCACAATCAACGACAGCAGATTTTTGGCTAGTCTCATTGCCGGATCTCCCTTTTGAAGTCGATCGAGTACGCCGCTACGGCCGCGATGGACGAGCCAAAGGAAGTGGCCCGATCGCGTCAACTTCTACTTGGATATTTATGCTCGATCTTGTCAAACAAATCCCGGATACCGGCACGAAGATCATCAGGAATTGATCATCTCGCGCCGGAAAATCCCTGACAGACTGTTACCCAGCGACTCCAAACGTGTGATCTCGCCACGGAACCGACAGATGATTGCCGCATTTCCTGCCTTATTTGGCTCCTAACGGCTGGGGTCTGCAAGAAAACGGAGCCATCCCCCAAATATGAAGAACTCGAAACAGACCGCGCTTGTCGCGGTAACGGTCGTTGCTGGCCTGATGGTCGGCGCGTCTTCGGCAACCGCCGCGGCACAGTGCGGACGCGCCTCCTGGTACGCCCTGCACTCGAAGACCGCCTCGGGAGAGCGGATGAACCCGTCGGCAATGACCGCCGCGCACCGCACTTTGCCCTTCGGCACCAAGCTCAGGGTCACCAACAAGAACAACGGCCGCAGCGTCATCGTGCGCATCAACGATCGCGGACCGTTCATCAGAGGTCGCGTGCTCGACCTGTCGAAGGGTGCGGCCGGCGAACTTGGCTTCATCGGCTCCGGTCATACCGCCGTGTGCATGGCGCGCGTCTGATCAGGCTCGGGTCCGGCTCGGATCGGACCCGCTGATACCGGCGTCTTCGCAGCCGCACACTGAGCCGGCTCGCGCCGTTCAGGGCCGATTTTCAAAGCCTTGAACCAAAGAAGCATTCATCACGCCACGTGACGTATTGCATCGCAGCAATTAGTTGTTAACTTCGCCACGGGACATTTAAGGCTCGGCGCTGCTCGTCGTTCCTTCGGTCGCAGCAGCAGCGGGGTTCTCGATGTTCTACCAGCTCTATGAAATGAACCACGCCGCCATGCAGCCGGCGCGCCTCTATGCCGATGCGGTGCGCCTGCTCTACACCAATCCGCTCAATCCGTTTTCCCACACGTCCTGGGGCCGTTCGGTCGCGGCGACCGCCGAATTGTTCGAGCGCACCACGCGTCGCTACGGCAAGCCGCAATTCGGCCTAGCCAAGACGGTGGTCGACTGGACGAGCGTCGCGGTCACCGAAAAGACAGTCTGGTCGAAGCCGTTCTGCAATCTCATCCGGTTCGAGCGCGCCGTTCCTGCCGGGCGCAAGGCCGACCCGAAGCTTTTGATCGTGGCGCCGATGTCGGGCCACTATGCCACGCTGCTGCGNAAGCCGTTCTGCAATCTCGTCCGGTTCGAGCGCGCCGTTCCTGCCGGGCGCAAGGCCGACCCGAAGCTTTTGATCGTGGCGCCGATGTCGGGCCACTATGCGACACTGCTGCGCGGCACGGTGGAAGCCATGTTGCCCCATGCCGACGTGCACATCACCGACTGGGTCGATGCCCGCATGGTGCCGCTGGCCGACGGCAGCTTCGATCTCGACGATTATATCGACTACATCATCGACATGCTGCATGCGCTGGGCCCCGACACGCATGTGATGGCGGTTTGCCAGCCCTCAGTGCCGGTGCTGGCCGCCGTGGCGCTGATGGAAACCAAGGGCGATCCCTTCGTGCCGTCGACGATGACCCTGATGGGCGGGCCGATCGACACCCGCCGCAATCCGACGGCGGTCAATCTGCTGGCGCAGGAAAAGGGCATCGACTGGTTCCGCGACAACGTCATAATGACCGCGCCTTGGCCGGTGCCGGCCTTCGGCCGCGAGGTCTATCCGGGCTTCCTGCAGCTGTCCGGCTTCATGAGCATGAACCTCGACCGCCACATCATCGCCCACAAGGACTTCTTCATGCACCTGGTGAAGCATGACGGCGACAATGCCGAGAAGCACCGCGACTTCTACGACGAATATCTGGCAGTCATGGACCTGACGGCGGAGTTCTACCTGCAGACCGTCGACACCGTCTTCGTGCGACAGGCCTTGCCCAAGGGCGAGATGACGCATCGCGGCACCAGGATCGACCCGTCTGATATCCGCAATGTCGCGCTGTTCACTGTCGAGGGCGAGAACGATGATATTTCCGGCCTTGGCCAGACCAAGGCGGCGCATGATTTGTGCCCCAACATCCCCGCTGAACGGCATGCCCACTATATGCAGCCGGCGGTCGGCCATTACGGCGTGTTCAACGGCTCGCGCTTCCGCTCCGAAATCGTGCCGCGCATCGTCGATTTCATCACCAGCTATGGCCGCCAGAACCGCGTTGCGGTGAAGCCGAAGCTGGTTCGTACCGCCAAAAGCTAATCCATGTCGCGCAAAGGCATGCCCATGGGCGTGACCCGAGGTCGCAGTGGTTTTGGGCCAAAACATACATAAAACAAGGCCTGGAGGCGACCATTCGGGCGATTCGGCCGGCAAAAACCGCAGGCGATTCTGTTGCACAAGTGCCGCCGTCCAGCCCCTCGGGTAACCATGCCGACAATCCGACCGTCGTCGTAATTGACATGGACTGTAAATCCCCCTTAACCTTTCGTTAATAACAAAGGGTGAGCGGGGACAATGATTTCCTCATCAGTGGCGCGAAGGCTGCGCGTGTACGCGGCGGCCGGTCTGGCAGTAACGGGATGCTGGATGGCACCGGCTTTGGCGGCCGGAGCGATGGCGACCGGGGGCCTCACCTCGCAGCCGATCGGCCACTATGATTTCTGCAAGCTGCATCCGAGCGAATGCTCGATCCACCCAACCGATCTCGCGCCGGCCCCGATGACCGACGGGCTGATGCGCAAGCTTCTCAACGTCACCGCCAGGGTCAACGCCGCCGTCAAGCCGATGAGCGACATGGACATTTACGGCAAGGACGAGGTCTGGGCCTATCCTGACAAGGGCGTCGGCGATTGCGAAGACTACGTGCTGGAGAAGCGGCGCCAGCTTTCGCGCATGAGCATCTCGCTTGCCGATCTGCTGATCACCGTCGTGCGCAAGCCCGACGGCGAGGGCCACGCGGTGCTGACGGTGCGCACCGACATGGGCGACTACGTGCTCGACAATCTGACCGACAAGGTCAAGCCATGGGACGCGACCGGTTACCGCTTCCTCAAACGGCAGGCGATCGACAACACCGGCCGCTGGGTCTCGATCCGCGGTGGCCAGCAGGTGCTTGTCGGCGCGGTCCAGTAGCCGACAGTCGTGACGCAGCCTCCCCGCTTCGTCATCCTAGGGCGAAGCAAGGAGCGAAGCGAAGCGGCGCAGACCCTAGGATACATGCCGTGAGGCCGATGAAGAACAAGCCGCGTAGAATAAAGGCTCTGTTCCGTAGCGATCCTTCCCAACCACCTGTATGAGCAAGGTTCCGCACTGCCGCGGCGCTCGTAACTCGCGGCATGTCCCTTGGGCTGCGGAGCAGCTCCAGGGGTCTGCGCGTCCGCTTCGCTCCCGCTCCGCCCGTGGATGACGAACACGGGGGAGACCGCCGAGCAAATTTTCACATCCCTCCGTGAACCATTCCGTCCCGGCCGACGACACACAGCCGTGAACCGAACCCAACCATGGAGACTTCAAATGACTGCCTTTCTGCGCAACACCTTTCTCGCCGCCATCGCCGTGTCGGGCCTGGCCGGATCCGCTTTGGCCGATCAGACCATTCCAGGCTGCGCCAACAGCAAACTCAATAACCTGTGGAGCGGCCGCTGTTGCGGCATCGGCACATCGGACTGCCTAGGCGGCGAAAAAGGTAACCACGAGCATCACGACAAAGGTGGCCGGGGAAACAATGGCGGCACGGCCGGCAAGAAATGATCTCAGACAGTTGCCCGCTGGCGGTTCGCCGGCGGGCACTCTTTGCGATCAGGCCGACGCCCGTCGCAAGATCCGGCTGAAACAGGTCACACCCGCCGACCCAGCGCCGTGCGGATCGATGCGGTGATGCGGCGAAGCTCCGCTTCGTCGAGCTTCTCGATGTTCTCGGCCAGCAGATTGGCCAGTTCGGTGGCGGCGGGGGAAAGACCGGCCGTATCGAGCTTCACGCGCGGATGCGAGGCTTCGGCCAGCCGCGCCAGTTCCTCGGCGTCGTCCCAGATGACGTTGAAATAGCCGATGATCTTCTGGATCAGCGTCCAGGTCGGCGCCCCGCGCCTGCCATGCTCGAGCGCCGACAGATAGGCGGCACTGACGCCGATCGCCGCCGCCATGTCCTTCTGGCTGACGCCGCGTTCGCTTCTCAGCGCCCGTAGCTTCTCGCCGAACGGGGTCATGAACGCGCCCTCCGCAGTCGGATATAAAGCGCGCCCGAACCGCCATGGTTGCGGGCGGCGTGGTCGTGGCTGGAGACCAGCGGGCGGAAAGCAGGCGTCGACAGCCAGGCCGGCACGGCGCGCCGCAACACGCCGTCGCCGCCGGAGGATGATCCCTTGCCGGTGATCACCAGGACATAGCGGATGCCGCCGGCATGCGCCCGGTGCAGGAACGAAAACAGCAGCGAATAGGCCTCGTCCTGGGTCAGGCCGTGCAGATCGACGCGGCCCTCGATCGGCAGCCGGCCCTTCGACAGCTTGTCCAGCGTCGGCTCGTCGAGCGCATGCGCGACATGCTGGGTCTTCGGCTTTGCCGCGCCGGGCGGATTGGCAGCGGCCGGCGCCGCTTGCGCCAGTGTCGGCCTGGCCTCAGTGGCAATGTCGGGAATGTCTACGGCGATCCTGCCCTTCAGCGGCTTGGCCGTCCGCGCCACCAGGTTCCACAGAACGCGGTCGTCTTCGCTGAGTTTGTCCGGCCGGCGGATCATCGATTCGACCCCGAAACAAGCGCGCGCGGCACCAGCGCGTAAAAATCCGCCGCATTGCGCACCACGCCCGCGATCTCGCCGGCCGCATCGCCCGAACCGGCGAACAGGTCACCGCGCGCGGGCCCGGTGATTGCCGAACCGGTGTCCTGCGCGATCATCAGGCGCCGGAACGGTCTTGCGTCGAACGCCGTGAGCGACGGTGCGTCGATGTAGAACGGCGTGCCGAAAGTGTGCAGCAGGCGGTCGACGGCAATCGATCGTCCCGGCGTCAGCGGCACCTTGGCAGCGGCAATCGGACCAAGGGCAGCGTCATCGACATCGGCCTCGCGGAAGAAGATGTAGGAGCGGTTCCGCCACAGGATCTCGTCGACGCGACCCGGATGCGCCCTGAACCAGGCGCGGATCGACTGCATCGTCACCTCCGCCGGCGGGATTTCTCCCAGTTCGCTCAATAGCTTGCCGGGTCCGGTGAAGCGCTGGCCGGATTTGGCGGCATAGGTGACGCGGACAAGCCGGCCGTCGGTCATGTTCAGTCGGGCCGCGCCCTGCACGTGAATGAAGAAGGCGTCGACCTTGCCGGCCAGCCAGGCGATTTCCAGGCCCCTGCCGTCAAGCGCCCCGCGCTCGATCTCGCCGCGATCAGGATATTCGACCAATCCGTCCCCGGTCTGGCGGGCGAAAGCGAGGTAAGAGTCCAGTCCGGGCGGCCGGTTGCCGTCGTCGATGTCGACGAGATCGGCCGGACGGCTGAGCAATGGCACCGAAAACCGCTCCGTTCGCACCGGCGACGCTTCGACCACAGGCTCGTAAAAGCCGGTGACAAGGCCGGCGCCGCCGTTCTCGGCGGGGATATGCACGGGCGAGAAATGGCGCTCGAAGAAAGCCCGGGCTTCCTTTCGATCGAGAAATACTGACCGATTCGCCGGCGAAATGATGCGAGCCTCGGCGTAGGCTTCGGTGAAGGCACCAAAATCAATGCCGAGCGCACCGCTGCGATACGGCTTGGTCAGGACGCGAAAGGCCGAGCGGCGAAAGGGGGCGAAGGCCGCCAGATGGTCGTCATCGTTCCAGCCAGGGAGGTCGGCAAAAGATTTTCCGACAAAGAGGGGCGATAGCGACACCGGAGCCTCGCCGCGTGTTCCCTAGTCTTCTTCCTCGGTGGCGACGAGCTTCCAGTTGGGATCGCGCGAGCGGGTGTCGCGGGCGAAGGTCCAGACGTCCTTGACCTCGGCCACAGTTTCCGGGTCGCCGTCGATGACGGCGCCCGCCTTGTCGCGAGTCGCCGAAATCAATTCGCTGATGATGCGCAGCGTGACATGCGCCTCGCCGCCCTTCATCTCGGCCGAGACGATGTCGGCCTTATCGATCCCGACGAAAGACGACTGGATCTTTTCCGCCTTGGCCTCGCGCTCGCCGATGGCAGAGACAAAGCCGTCAAAGACCTCGCGCGACAACAGGTTCTTCAGCGTTTTGCGGTCGCCGTCGGCATAGGCCATGACGATCATCTCATAGGCCATCTTGGCACCGTCGACGAAACTCTTCGGCTCGAAGGACGGATCATTGTCCTTGATGGAGCGCAGACCCTTGTTCAAGTCGGTGTCGGGCTTGGCAAAGGCGTCGATCGCCGCATAGGTATCGCCCGCGGGCTCGCCCGGCAGACGCTTGCGCGGCAGCGAGACGACGTTCTCGGATTTCTGGGCGGCATCCTTGTCGCCGCTGCGGGCCGCCGTATAGGGATCGAAGGGCGGCCGTTCGCTGCCGGTGCGACGGCCCAGCACATTGCGCAGCTGGAAAAAGATGACCACCGCCGCAATCAGGAAGAAAATCGTGCCGAAGTCGAAGAAACCCATATCTTCCGCCAATCAATCCCTGCCCTGTGGCCGGACCGTCAGGCCCAATGGCCGCGGTCGCATAGCGTTCAACATTCAAAGCATATAGAACGCAAGGCGCAATCATTCAAATCAAAGGCAGGCATACCTATCTAACGGCCTCAGTGCCAGCGGCGATTGCTCGCCGCCGAAACAATCGAACGGTCAAAACGATCTAAAAGGTTGCCAAGACTTGCGCATTTCATTCCTTCCGCTTTTTGTCCTGGCGCTTCCGCTGCTGGAAATCGCCGGCTTCGTCGTCGTCGGTCGCCAGGTCGGCGCCTTGGCGACGGTCGGCCTGGTGCTGGCGTCGAGCATTGCCGGCGCGCTGCTGCTCAGGCATCAGGGTTTCGGCGTCATGACGCGTATCCGCGCCGAAATGGACGCCGGCCGCGATCCGAGCCGGCAACTCGCGCATGGCGCCATGATCGTGCTGGCGGCGATCCTGTTGATCATCCCCGGCTTCATCACGGACATTATCGGCCTGCTGCTGTTCCTGCCGCCGGTCCGCGATCTCGCCTGGCGCGCGTTGAAAGGCCGCGTCGTGCTGGCCACCAGTTTCTCGACCGGCGGTTTCCGCGGCCGGCAGCGCGACAAGACCATCGACCTCGAGGATGGCGATTATTCGCGCGAAGACGACTTCAAGCGCGGACCGGACCACAACTCGCCCTGGCGCCGCCTCAAGGACGATTGAAGCCGCCCCTGGCGTCATCCCCGGAACGGAGAAGCAAGGCGGCAAACCTTGTCTTGTCATCCCTGCCATGGTAGCGAACGCCCGATTTCAATTCGGTCAGCGACGCTGCCCAGGCAAGAGGACGAAGGCTTATGGCCAGCAAAGATGACGCGCCGGTCGGCGCAGCCAACGGAAACGGCAATGCGGCGCAGCCGTCGCTCAACGTTCTGGCGCAGTATGTGAAGGACCTTTCCTTCGAGAGCCCCGGCGCGCCGAATTCGCTGCGCGGCCGCGACAAGGCGCCCGGCATCGCCATCAACGTCAACGTCAACGCCAACCCGCTCTCCGACAAGCAGTTCGACGTCAATTTGACGCTGAACGCCAAGGCCTCCTTCGACCAGGAAGTCCTGTTCAATGTCGAGCTGGTCTATGGCGGCGTGTTCGCCATCGCAGGCTTCCCTCAGGAACACATGCTGCCGATCCTGTTCATCGAATGCCCGCGCCTCCTGTTCCCCTTCGCTCGCCAGATCATCGCCGAGGCAACCCGCAATGGCGGCTTCCCGCCGCTGATGCTCGACCCGATCGACTTCGCGCAGATGTTCCAGCAGAAGCTGGCCGAGGATCAGGCCGCTTCCAAGGTCAAGGTGAGCTGAGGCCTGCCTGCCACCGATTGTGAAAAGCCCGGCCTCGCGCCGGGTTTTTTGTTGAAGGCTGGCGGGACAACCGAGGCGTCGGAGGGACAGCACCCCCCTCTGTCCTGCCGGACATCTCCCCCGCAAGGGGCAGGGCTATCGCATATGAGTAAAGAGCTTGAAGAGGAAGTCTCTGTTCCATCTGGCTCTTCGCATCTTGCTGGCGATGGGTTTGTCGAGAGGATGGGCTTGCAA
>NZ_AYWO01000059.1 GCF_000502955.1 Mesorhizobium sp. LNHC252B00
TGCAAGCCAGGCTGATCGGTGCCATATGATCCCGAACTTCATCGAGAGTGCGTCAGACCCCCTTTTGCGCGAAAAACCAGGGTCCCGATTCCGTGGTCATTGACACCGTTGCGCGCCAACCGAGAGGTCTCGATCGCGAACACGGCTCCCGCTGCCCTTCGCAGATCGCCCCCAGGAGCCGCTCGAAACCTGGTCGATTGATGCCGCCGCCCGAGCGGCCGAGATCATCGTCGATGACTTCGATCGTGGCCCAGCCGAACTGCCGAGCGCGATCGGCGAGCCCGTATTGCCGGCGCCGGCTCTCCTGATTGTGCATAAGCTGACCGGCCGTCGACTGACGGATATAGGCGAAGGCGCTGCGCGCAAGATGATCAGCCGTGATCTTCGACATTTGCGATCTCCCCGTTTGCTAGTGCCATCGCGATCTGGCGCAGCAGAGTCTCCACCAGCAGCGCCAACTCGGTCTCCTGGGCGGGTGTCAGCACAACGCTTGGCTCGCCCACTTCGAACAGGCTTGGTTGGACTTTCGTCGGACTGGAGAAATCCTAAAAGCGCATCGATCTCGGCGCGCAGAGATTGCAAGGCCCCAAGGGAAAACCGCGGCTCAGCCGATGCCTTGAAGTGTGTCGCCGCCTCGCGCATCCCACGCCGGTATGCAGGCAAGGGAGCCGTCAGGCTGCGGAATGACCACAAACTCGGTTCCACGGTAGGCATAGCGCCTCAGAATGAGCGCCGTCTCACCGCAGCGCGGATGAAATGGATAGTAAATCCGCCCTTCTTCAGGCTGTTGGCGGGCTGGATGATGCGGATGTCGGTGCCGTTCTCCAGAAGATGCGTGGCGAAGCTGTGCCTGAGCGTGTGGACCGTCACCCGCTTGTCGATGCCGGCGGCCGCGCGCGCCGAGCGACAGGCCGAATACAGCACCTTCACATCGATAGGGCGATCGGCGCCGCGCCCGGGAAACAGCCAGTCCTGCGGCTTCGCCAGCCGCCAGTAGACCCGCAGGATGCGCAGAAGCTGCGCCGACAGCATCACGGTGCGGTCCTTGCCGCCCTTTGCCGTGCTCGATCCGAATGACGCCGCGTCCGCTGTCGATGTCGCCGACCTTTAGGCTGACGGTCTCGCCAAAGGTGGCCTCGTAACACCGGTAACGTCTCTTTCGTGCTCTGATTGCTCCAATGTTGGGCGACGATCACCCGTTACCTGGCGCCACCTATGGTGGTGCGGAGGTTGGGGGTCGCTCCTGTTCGTCAAGGGCCGGAAGTGGTGTGATCGACCAACTAATTAAATCGACGGCATGCTGAAGTATCGCCTTGGTCTGAGCTGGACTGGCTGAAGCGGCGATGACATGTCCGATCGTGTCTCGGTAATCACCTTTCCTGACGATCGGTGTCTTGGGTTCAACATACAATTTGGCCCCGGCGACACCTGGTACAGCGGCCGCTCGACTGTCGCCATCGATCCAATCGAGGATGCCATCGCGATCAGGAATTAGGAACCGCGCCGCCGCAGTCTGCGAATGCCTTCTGCGCAAATCCCATTCCTCGCCGATGACAAGCTTGATGTGCTCGGTGACGAGATCGATACCGTAAGCCAGCTGGACCAGTTGAGGCTCGAGCGCGCCAGCAAGACGCGGATTGACTTCGACGACGACTGGGCCACGCTTCGTCCATCGGAGTTCGATGTTCGTTGGCCCCCAGGCGAGGCCGAGAGCTCGCAAACAGCTCAGCGAAACATCAACGATACGTTCATGCTCGTCATCAGTCAGCGGGGCCGGAGAGGTCGTCTCACGGAAGACGAAATGCGGTGGGGAGCCGAACTCAGCGGCGACAACCCCAATAACCTCATTTCCCATAATCTCGACGCTATAAAAAGGGCCTTGTGCGAATTCTTCGACCAATATCCTCGGCGAAGACCGCCATATGTGCCTCCCGCCCAACAGATAGGTCGTATGTTCGGTTAACTCATCGATGTGGCGGCACAATCGGACACCACTGCTGCCGCTGCCTGTGACTGGCTTAAGAACCACCGGCAGGCCGATCTCCGTGGCGGAGCTTTCTACATCTGTCGCATTCGCTGCCAAGCGATAAGCAGGTACTGGAACGTCGGCCTCGGCGAGGAGCTGACGTTGAAGGAATTTGTCGCAGCATCGTTCAATCGATGCGGGGTTCGGTCCCGGCAGATCGAAATGGCGGCAGAGNGTTGAAGGAATTTGTCGCAGCATCGTTCAATCGATGCGGGGTTCGGTCCCGGCAGATCGAAATGGCGGCAGAGTTTAACAACTCTCGCATAGACGAACTCGTCGAAGTCCGAAAAGCCTGTAATGCCAACGATGTCATAGGTCGCCTGCAGCTGGGAACATTCGCGGATCAGGGCATCGAGATCGTTCGTATCGACACGGATTGCCTCAAGCCTTTCCGCCGCAAGATAGTCGTACTGAGCTGGATCAGCCGACAGGGTAACTGGTGTAAGGCCAAGTCGCTGGGCCGCTTGGACGTATTGCAGAGATCGGAAGAGCGTCGTGTAGGGANAAGATAGTCGTACTGAGCTGGATCAGCCGACAGGGTAACTGGTGTAAGGCCAAGTCGCTGGGCCGCTTGGACGTATTGCAGACCAATACTCCTGTGGCCTTCAACCAGGATGAGCGCTCTTCTTGCCATTGGCGTCGACCTCCGTTGCGTGCTGTGCGGCAAGCTGAGTGTAAACAGCTATCCGCTTTTATTCGTCCCTGACCTCAGCCTTTGTGATGAAGGTACCATGGTCAGCGATCTGCGCTCGCAAAGGTTCTGCAAAGTTATTTGAAGAATTTGTTGCAACATTTTGCTTGCGGTAGTGTGGACGGCAACATGCTAGGGCAAGCCCTGGCGACACTGCCACCAAGCAGCGTGCCTCGATCAGATTTCCTCAACTCGAGTCGGTGACTGGCTGCGGAATCAGAGCTGGTCCGATTGCGTGAGAGGGCTAGGCTATTCGAACCTGGTCAAACCCACGTACGGTCGCCGCTAGGACGGCCGGACCAGCATCCTGCTTATGGCGGCAAGAAGCCCACAAGGCGAGAACCCATCTTTGACACGGCATTCCAAGCCAGCTGGAATCTTGGTTCGCCTCCTGGAATCCGCCGAGGCTGATGAGGCTCCGAGGGATCGATGTGTTGGTATAGCCGCGTTAGGCCGACTTCATGATGGCACGGTGGATGACGACCCCTGACATCACGTCTTTCGACGACGGCGCTACGCGACGGCTGCTGCCCATCACGGCAGTTTGCGACACGCAGCGGAGGCACTTCGCATCGAGCATTCACCCTGAGCGGCGTCATTACGACGAGCTGGGCCGCATTCGGATGAATCCAACGCCGGTTTCGATCTCGATATGGGTGCCAAATGGCTCCGAGAGCTTCTGTAGTCGCTCCAGAATGGCTCTTGCTTGCGGAGCGGGAGCGAGCCGCGGCACTCCCCGGTTGGCAAATCTCTTCGAGCGACCTAGCTCGATTGGATAGAGCTTCAATTCAGCAAGCTGGTTGTGCTCAAAGCGGCTCATCGCAACAACGCTCTCATAATAAACCGCGTCGGATTGAGAGCCCACTAATCCTTCTGCTGTCGGGTATCCTTTTGCCACCTCGTCGACGGTCACTTCGGCGTCTGTATCGACCCGTGGGTCCTTGCCATATACCTCAAACATGTCAGCGCCCACCGGGGTGCGGAGATCCTGACAGAAGAAATTCCCCAAGCTGTAAAAGATAGGCCGACCTTTATAGACCTCAATGCCTCGCAACAGATGCGGTCCGTGGACGATGTATGCGTCTGCTCCGGCATCAATGAGTCTGCGGGCAAACGATTGTTCGTAATCAGGCGGTTCCTGGCTCCATTCCCCGGGCTCGTGCCCGTGGTTCGTGACAATGCAGAAGTCGGAGAACTGCTTGCCCCGACGAACGTTTCGCAGAATGTCAGCGACGTCGCGCGGGTCAGCTTCGAAGCTGTAATCGGCCTTGTCGCCCGCTTTGTATATCACCCCCTCAAGTACGACTCGGTTGGGCTCCTGTCCGGCCGGATTGTAGCCCGGTAACACTTCGCGTATCCGCCTCAAGCTTTCGAGCATTTCCCGCGGGACCACGATGCTTTTGATCAGGCGAAGAGCGTTGAGGCCTGGTCTGCCTGGCGCCTCACCGGCGGGGTCGCACGCACGAGCCATAGGCTCGAACGTGGTAGCAAATGACACTAACGCCACACGGCCGCGCGAGGTTTCCAGGAAGCGAGCGGCGCCGGCTTGTGCGAGGTTTTCGCCTGCGCCTGCATGAGTGATTCCATTCTCATCGAGCGCGCGGCTCGTCTCCTGCATGCCTTCAAGGCCCCAGTCGAGCGTATGGTTGTTCGCGCGACTGAGCATATTGAAGCCCATCGCCTTCAAGTCAGGTCCCAATTCCGGGACGCTGACGCAATATGCACCGCCGTACTCGGCCTGTGGACACCCTTTAGACCGAACCGCCAAGATGTTTGTTTCCAAATTGCCGAAAGTGACGTCGGCCTTCTCAAAGATCATGAGGACATCGGCCAAACCGGGATGATAGCCTTTCGTTACGGGCCGCGCCAAGAGAAGGTCGCCAACTGCCGCCATTGTGAAGCCGTCTTCAACGTTTGTGGCAATTGAACCGACTGTATCAAAGCCACCATCGTGGTGGATTGGGTGGCGGCTGTTCTCGTGCAAATCTTTCTCCATGTAATGTCCTACTTTCCACAAGTGTGCGTTCGACCGTCATTTTACTTCCGCTTTCCAATGCGTCAGGATCGGATCATGCGGCCGAGCGGCATGAGCAGGCGAATGATCGGCCGCCGCAGCCGGCCGGAACGGGATGTCCGTAGCCGGAGCGCGCACATGACAGGCGACGACGCGCCCGTCCGCCATCGGCACCAGAGGCGGCACTTCGATGCGGCACCGCTCGACCGCCAGCGGGCAGCGCGGGTGGAACGCGCATCCGCTCGGCGGATTGATCGGACTAGGCACCTCGCCCTCGACCGGCGCCTCCAGCCGAACTCGCGTCGGATCAGGCACCGGCGCTGCCGCAATCAGCGCCTCTGTGTAGGGGTGGACCGGCTTGGCGAAGAGCGCCTCGCAGGGCGCCAGCTCCACGATCCGCCCCAGATACATGACCGCCACGCGATGGGCGATATGCTCCACGATCCCGAGGTCATGCGAGATGAAGACGAAGGCGATGCCCATCTGCTGCTGGAGATCCAGAAGCAGATTCAAGATCTGCGCCTGCACTGACACGTCAAGGGCTGACACCGCTTCGTCGGCTATGATGAGAGAGGGCTTGAGCGACAGGGCGCGGGCAATGCCGAGCCGCTGGCGCTGACCGCCCGACAATTCGGACGGGAGCCTGTGCATCATTTCGGGCGACATTCCGACTTTTCGGAGAAGGTCGGCGGCAAGCGCCTGACGCTGCTTCCGACTGAGGCGCTCGAAATTCTCGACCGGTTCGGTGATGATCTGTCCGGCGGTGAGGCGCGGGTTCAGCGACGAGTAAGGATCCTGAAAGACCATCTGCATCCGACGGCGCCAGGCGCGAAGCGCGTCCTTTGTGAGGCCAGCAATGTCCGTTCCCTCGATCAGCACGCGCCCGCCCGTGGGCTCGACGAGCCGCATCAAGAGCCGCGCCACGGTGGACTTGCCGCAGCCGGATTCGCCGACGATGCAGAGCGTCTCCCCCGCCTCGACGGTGAAGGATACATCCTGCACCGCCCGGATCATCGGAATGGTTTTCTTGAAGAGTCCCGAGCCAAGCGGATAATGCTTGGTCAGATTCTCGACTTTCAGCAAAGGACCGTTCATGCGCCCATCACCTCTTCGGCTCGCCAGCAAGCTGCGGCGTGGCTCGACCCGACATCCCGCAGGATGGGCTTCTTGTCGCGGCAAATATCGATCGCGAACGGGCAGCGAGGCGCAAAGCTGCAGCCGACGATAGGCTCGCGCAGGCTGGGCACAATGCCGGGAATCTCCGGGAGGCGGCGCTGTCGGCCACGCCGCCGGTCAGGCACCGATCGCATGAGGCCCTGAGTGTAGGGATGCGCCGGTCGCGCAAACAGATCGATGACGTTGGCCTGTTCCACGATCCGCCCGGCATACATCACGATCACGCGCTGGCATGTCTCAGCTACAACGCCCAGGTCATGCGTGATGAACATCACGGCCGTTCCCGTGCGCTCCTTCAGATCGACGATCAGACGCAGGATCTGCGCCTGGATGGTGACGTCGAGCGCGGTCGTCGGCTCGTCGGCAATCAACAGTTCCGGCGAGCAGGCAAGGGCCATGGCGATCATGGCACGCTGGCGCATCCCGCCGGACATTTCGTGAGGATAGTTGTTGACGCGAAGCTCGGGATCCGCGATGCGGACGAGACGGAGCATCTCTTCGGCCTTTGCCATGGCCACCGAGCGGGACGCTTTTGTGTGAATCTGCACCGCCTCGGCGATTTGCCGGCCGACCGTGTAGACCGGGTTCAGGCTTGTCATCGGATCCTGGAAGATCATGGCGATCTTGTCCCCGCGGACCTGCCGCATCTGCCGATCGGACAGCTTAAGCAGGTCGCGTCCGTAAAAGCGCACCTCACCACCGACTGTCCTGGCGGTCAGCTTCGGCAGCAGGCGAAGAATGGAAAGAGCGGTGACGCTCTTCCCGCATCCGGATTCACCGACGACGCCGAGCGTTTCGCCTCTCTTTACCTGAAAACTGACGCCGCCCAGGGCGCAGGTGACGCTTTCTTCGCCATAAAAGTGCGTCTCAAGGTCTCGAACGTCGAGAAGCACGTCATCCCCTGTGGATTCTCGCATCAGCATGTCAGCGCCTCCGCTTCGAGCGGGGATCGAACAGGTCCCGCAGACCGTCCCCGAGCAGGTTGACGGCAAGGACTGTGACGGCAAGGCAGATACCGGGGGCGAAGATCGTCATTGGGGCGATAGCGAGATATAATCGAGAGCTCGAAATCATATTGCCCCAACTCGGAATTTCAGGCGGAACGCCCACGCCAAGGAAGCTCAGCCCCGCCTCTGTCAGAATCGCCTCTGCACAGACAATGGCGCTCTGCACCATAAGCGCCGGAATGGTGCTCGGCAGGATATGCCGCCATAGAACCTTCGGCAGGCGTGCACCACCGCAGAGCGCGGCCTCCACATAGGGACGCTCCCGAACACTCAGAACGACCGAACGAACCAGCCGCGTGACGCTTGGCAACTGGGGGATCGTAATGGCGACGATGAGGATACCAAATCCGGGTCCTGTCAAAGAAATAAGGGCGATGGCCAATAGAAACGTCGGGATCGACATCAGGCCGTCCATGACCCGCATAATGATATTGTCGAAGCCGCGGTTGTAGCCGGCAAGAACTCCGACAAGAAGGCCGCCCAGAGCCGCGACCGCCGCCGATGTCAATCCGACCATGAGTGAGATCCGGGCGCCGAATACCGTTCGTGCAAAGACGTCACGGCCCAGATTATCGCTTCCGAACCACATCTCGGCCGAGGGCGGCTGAAGGCGTTTGAAGGGATCCATGTTCACCGGATCGCCGGCATAGAGTGGCGCGACGAGCGCTAACATAGCCAACACTGCCAAAAGGCCTCCGCCTGCAAGGACGAGCGGATGCCGCCTTGCCAGACGGGGAAGGTCAGATATTCCCATGCGGCCCGTCGGGACGTATTCAACTGGTGTGGAGAGGAGCGTCATAGTCAGTACCGGATGCGGGGGTCGACTAGGGTGTAGGAAAGATCGACGGCGAGATTGATAAGGACATACAGACCCGAAACCAAGATGAGCACACCTTGGATGATGGGATAGTCGCGGTTGTTGATCGCATCGACCACCAAACGACCAACACCAGGTATGTTGAACACCGTTTCAGTGATGACGACACCACCAATCAGACCTGCGAAACTTAAGCCGATCACGGTGAGGATCGGGACACCCGCATTCTTCAAAGCATGATGGAAAAGCATGGCATACGACGACGCGCCCTTGGCGGCGGCTGTTCGCATATAGTCTTCCGACAGAACCTCCAGCATGCTCGCACGCGCGACCCGGGCGATGAAAGCAGTGTAGGGAACGCTCAAAGTCACGGTTGGCAGTATCAAATGCACAAGCCATGGCCCAAAGCCACCGTCAATCGGCCGATAACCTTGAACAGGCAGCCAATGTGCGCTGAGACCGAACAGGTATATTAGAAAGAAGCCGATGACAAACACCGGGACAGAAAAACCAAGTGTCGCGAATGCTGTCAGGGTGCGATCAATAACACCTCCAGCTCGCCACGCGGCAAGGATGCCGAAGGAGACTCCCACCGCCACCGAGACGATCATCGTCAGGAAAGACAAGGAAAGGGTTGGCTCCAGCCGTTGCGAGATCAGCTGGAGAACGGGTAGTCCCGTGAAAATCGAGATCCCGAAGTCGCCGCCGAGGATGCTGAAAGCCCAATGCACGAACTGAACTGGCAGCGGGTCATTGAGGCCCAGCCGTTCGCGGATGCCGGCGATCATCTCCGGTGTGGCCGCGTCGCCGGCGATGATGGCCGCCGGGTCGCCGGGCGCCAGCCTGAGAAGCAGGAAAACGAAGATCCCGACCATCGCCATGACGGCAACGGTCGAGACCATCCTGCGCAGGATGTAGCCAGCCATTGCGCTCAATCCTTCTGACCATTCAGGTCGCGTTGCAAGGTGCTCACGTTTCGTTCCCCTTTTTGAGCGAGCCCGCGTTTGACCCTGCATCTATTTAGTTCTGTCGACGCCACGTGTGAGATGTTCGCTACTCAGTTTCCGACGAAGCACTTTGACGCAGAGGCCATTCTTAACAACGTAAACCCCTAGAGAGTAAAGAATGAGCCAAAATGCCTGGAATTCTGAAATGCAAGCCTCAAAAGTGGCCTTAGGTTGAAACGTATCAGTCTAAGCGGGCGCACGCGGCAGCGCATTACCCTCGCACACGCATTGGCCGTTGGGGGTAGACCTTTCTCGGCGGCTACGGTAATGCGGTAGTCAAAAATAGGAGTGGAGTTGGTTGTTCTGCCTGTGTTGTCGGATCAGATCGCAAAAAATGTCGGCAGGGTCATGAACAGCCACTCGTTCCGCCTTCCTTCAGGGGCGCCGATCCTCAAACCCAGCGTTAATTTGGTAACATTATGTGACTGCTGCTGGTCTCGACGAGAGTCCGATCATCGAGCAGGACACACGGCGGGTCAACCATGCGCAGTCCCCGGAAGACTGGAGCAAGTCCGTCTAAATCCAGACGTGCTCCAGCAAGGACTCCTTTTTGTTCGTAGCGGCGTGTCGCTTCCATCGTGTCCGGAATTGCGGCACGGCGGCTCGAGGGCTTGTTAGCATGGGGACGTCCACGAAGCGGCTACGGCAGGCTTGGCGCGGACCAGGCTGTACTGGGCCACAACGCCCAACGCTTATCCCCTAGCGCTTCGGCTTTGAGCCGGTCGAATCGATTCCCTCCAGGCGCGAGAGGGCGCCTTCGACGTAGCCCGGCTCGCTCTCGACGTTCGAAGGGCCCTCCGCGCGTCCGAATGAACGGCGCCGGGGCCTCCGGCAGTCCCGGCACGATGAAGGCGCTGACCCGCTCGACGATCGCGGCGGCGCACTAGACGACTCGCATCGTTCCGCTTAGTGTGTCGCGCTCGTCCGGCGACACGTGCACGCGCCATTCGACGCAGTCAGGGAAGAGCGCGAAGACGCTCGTGGCGAGGGTCTCGGAGTAGTCCGAGCCGTACTTATAAATTGGGGCGGTCTCATCGAATAGCACCGCCTCCGGCCCGCCCGCGAGCGCGCCTTCTGCGATCATTCGGTCGGCCGTCTCCTGCCGGATGCAGGAATCGGGACTGATCGTCTGCTCCAGCCCCTCGAATTCCCTGAAGACCATGTGGTTGGCGTGGGCTCGGGGCGAGGCGGCCTCCCGAACGGCACAACCTGAGGCTGGCGCCTCCACAGAGACGAGCCGGCGGGTCTTCGCCTCACCGAGATTGTGGTGGCAGCCGCTGGCGCGGTCCTTGCGCTTCAGGATTTCGATGGCTTCGTCCAGTCCTCTCGCGCTAAGGATCGCACGGGTAATAATCGGCCGCGGCACGCCAGGCTGAAGATCGTGGGCTGTGATGTCGTTGCCAGTCTGGACGAGCCCGGCCTCGTTCAGGCCGAATGTGTCCAACGCCAGCGTGCCGGCAGTCATGCAGCCGCTCCACGCCGGGCCCTCGTCGGGCTCTACATCGACCCAGAGGCAGGCGCCGAGGAACCCCACCGGATGATCTTCGTTATGGGCGATTATCGCTGGGCCGTCCCCTTCCGCTGGAATCAAGATCGATGTGCAGCCCAGGGCGGCGACGGCTTTCGTCGCCGAGGAGACGTCATCGGGAAGCTGCAGGTCGGCCCGGCAGTTCCACAAGAAGATCGCTTCGAAATCCTGCCCGGCGCCCTCGGCCATCCCCTCCATCTCGCGCACGAAGCGGGGATAAGCCGCGCGTGCGGCCAGTTCCAAAGTCTTCAGATAATCCGAGCCACGCCAGCGGGCATCTAGAGCCCGATATCGCTCGGTGACCAGGACGCGCTCGCGGAAGCCGGAAGCGCTGGCCTGCCCGAGGGCGAAACCGATGGAGAATGCGTCCCCCTTGGCGCGCACTCGGGAAATGGGATTTCTGGACATGTGGGGCCTCTGCTTTCTGTAAGCCGCTGTTAAGTATTAGATGGTTTGCAATCGTTAGCACCTGAGGAAGCAAAGCTTGCGCCAAAATAGGCTGGCTACTGAAATATAGGCAGCAGAAACTCGCGGATGTTGAAATGGCCCCAGAAGGGCGCTCGCGGACGCTCTTCTTCGATCGCAAACACCGCGTCCATGTCGCGCTCCTTGGGGCTGAAGCCTGAGCTTGAGTGGATCGTCGAGGACAACGAGGCGTCCCAATTGACCTTAGCGGCCGAGCAATATGCGACCGTCAACAAGTACGCCGGTGCGTATTGCCCAGATCGCCGCTGATGCATCATTGCCATCTGCTTGAGTTCGATGGGCGCAGCTATCGCCTCAAAGAAGCCGCTGAAGCCCTTGCCCGGAAACGAATCCTCGCAGTCCATGATCGTGCTGATCGCCAACTCCAGACGCACGTCGGAGATATCCGGCGAAATCGGCCTTGCCGATCGGCGAGGTCGGGTCGATGACGATCTCGAT
>NZ_AYWO01000060.1 GCF_000502955.1 Mesorhizobium sp. LNHC252B00
GTGGAAGGGTTGGCCTAAGCAACCGAATCCTACGCCAAATCAATCGCTTAAGCTACATCCGCCAGCCTCAAAGCCACATCGTCGTGCATAAGACGGGCTAGTTGGACGTCCCGAAAAGCGGCCTGGATCAGTCCGGCAGAATTGCCATGGAGATCGACACGCCGAAGTCGCGCAGCAACGCGACGATCGCTCCACGAAGTTCCAGACCGAAGTGCCCGTCGACCCCGTCCGGCAGCGCAGCGACGACGATCCGGCCATCCGGCAAACGTCAGCGGTCCCGATGATACCGGACCACCCGCACCCCGCTCGTCAGATCCTGCACCACGAAGCTTGTCCGCCCCACAAACCGCGAGCCCGGTGGCGGCTCATAACAAAGACGGCGCTCTTCGGTGACGATCGCCCGGCTCGAGCCACGCCGCTTCGGACCCGTTGCCACAGGTGAGCTCCGCTTGGACGACTGCTCCATCCCGCTCGGCTTCAGCGTCGGGCGCGGCGATAGACCTTTCAGACGCCGGATCTCATCCTTCAGAGACGCATTCTCGGCGCGAGGCCCGGCGACCTCTGCCCGCAACTGCAGGATCATGTCGAGCAGGGCCGCAGGGTCAGCGTTCGAGAATCTGGTGGCTCCGCCATCGCCTGACGGAATCACGCCGCCCGCCAAACCGCCACCCACTCTAACCCGATACACCCGAGTAATAACGCCGCGGCCGCCACTTGGGGCGGGCTAGTTCGCAATCGGCGAGCACGCGCGGTGCTGGGTCCATATGGAGCGGCAGATCCATGCTCACGATAGCTTCACCGAACCGCAGCGCCGCGCCAAGGCCCTGATCCAGAGCCGGATCTGGTGGCTCTATAACGACATCAAGGCGTGGTGTCTGGATCCGACGCCCCGAAGAGCCAGGGAACTGGCCCGGCGGTTCGACCGGATCGTCGGCATGAAGACCAGGTTCGTGACCCTCGACCGTCTACTCGCGCGCATCCGGACCGACCGCCAAAGCTTCCTGAAGATCCTCCAACGCCCGGACATTCCGCTCCACACCAACGGCTCGGAGAACGATATCCGCAGCGTCGTGACCCGGCGCAAGATCAGCGGCGGAACCCACAGCGACCAGGGCCGTGCCGCCCGCGACACCATGCTCAGCATGATGAATATCTGCAACAAGCTCGGTGTCAGCTTCTGGGATCTCGGCGACCGCCTCGGCATCCCTGGCCGCAAGATCCTACCGCTTCCCGTTCTCCTCGCCGCTCGCTGAACCCCAACAGCAGATCGACGCGCCCAAACGCCGCCGCTTTTGCCCCGGTTACTTGCCGGCGTCGTAACCTTTGTTTCAGCTTCCGGAGCCTTGACCGACTGGCTTCTCTATTAGGCGGTTTGAAGTCAAGCGCCTCCTAGTTCTTTTTCGCTTTGCCGGCATTGGACGTCTTTCGCGGGGCCTTGCTTCTTTCCGGGATCGGCGCTCTGGCCCTGCCCTCTATGGTGATTCAGAAGAATGGGTGGAACAATCTGTCGAGCGCCTTGATTGCCGATGATGGGCAATCGAGCCAAGCCAGTCGACGAACTCACCTCATCCTCGTTCCGCGAAGGACAGCTTTCCACCGGTGGGTGGAACGCGTGTCGTCCCCGTCTATCCGGGGGCGATGTTTATCAATTGTTCATCCGGCGACCGGCATGATCTCCGTCCTGGTCCAGCGGAACTGTGTGCCGTCGCTCCAGATGCGATGCATGATCACCGCCAGCCGGCGGGCGAGCGCAACGATGGCTTTCTGCTGGCCGCGCCGCTTGGCGACGTCCATCGCCAGGCCTTCAGCCAGGACCATTTCGTCACCCGCGTCAGCAGGGTCTGCGCGGCCTCATAGAGCAACGTTCGCATCATACCGTCGCCGCATAACGAGATCCCGCCCACCCGGCGGCTTTCGCCCGATTCATGGTGCGGATTTCACTAAATTGGGACAGCCGTTTCAGTAAATCGCGGACAAGCGTTTCGCTAAGTCGCGGACAACGGAAGCGATCGAGTTCCGGTTGCCTTGTTGCTGTTAGGAGTGATTGATTTCGGTTATTTCGCTGCCGGTCAAGAGCGTCGATGGTTTTCGCTTTCGCATGCTGTCGCCTTCGAGCGTTATGCGGTGCGCATTGTGAACGATACGGTCCAGGATCGCATCGGCTAAAGTGACCTCTCCGATCATTTCATGCCAGGCGGCCACAGGAAGTTGAGCCGTGATCAGCGTCGATTTCCGCCGGTATCGCTCCTCGAAGATTTCGAGCAGATCGAGGCGCTGCCTGTCGCTCAGCGTATGCGTTCCCCAATCGTCGAGGATCAGCAGCTGGACGCGAGCGAGTTTATCGATAAGGCGCGGGAAGCGTCCGTCGAGCCTTGCAAGTGCGAGATCCTCGAAGAGCCGTGGCATGCGAACGTAGAGCACGGAATAGTCCAGACGGGCCGCCTGTCGTCCGAAGGCGCAGGCAATCCATGTCTTTCCGGTGCCCGTTTGGCCTGTCAGAATCAAGTTCTCGTTTGCCTTCAGCCATGCCCCCTGCGCCAAGGATAAGACGTTCCGGCGATCAAGGCCGCGGTGAGTGCTAAAATCGATGTCTTCGATCGAGGCATTGGCAAAACGCAGCTTTGCTGTTGCCAACCGATTGGTCAGCCGTTTGTCTGTTCTCAGTGCGATCTCGCGGTCGAGCATCAGGCCGAGCCGCTCGTCAAAGCTGAGGTCGTTTCCATGGACCTGCTCGGCAAGCTCGCGATAGGCCGCGACCATTCCGGCAAGGCCGAGCGTGTGCATTTGATCAAGGGTTGGATGTGTCAGCATCTGGGTGTTTTCCTTTCTCATTGATAGTAGGTTTTACCGCGGATATTGCCGTGCGGCGGTGCCGGCTTGACGGCCTCGCTCACGGGCGCAGCTTGGTCGAGACCAGATTTGAGAATGTTGGCGACGGACGAATAGCTCATTGCATTGATGGTCAAGGCACGCTCGCACGCCATTTCCAGGCGATCGGATTTGTAGCGTCGCGCCAAGGAAAGGACGCCCTGCGCGGATCGATAGCCTTGTTCCGGATGCGGGCGGTCACTCAGCAGACGCTCGATAAATACCGCCGTATTGCTCCCGACTTTTGCCGCTTCCTTGCGCAACGTGTGAGGCGTCGTGTTTGCATAGCGCTGGTGGGACTTCGGCATATGCTCATTGACGGTAATATGGCCCGAGCGCTGCGAGCTTCTGATGTGGCTGGCGATCCGCTTATGGTCAAAGAAGATCTCGACCGCCCGGTAGGTCAGTCTCACATCGACCCGCCTGCCGATCAGACCGTGCGGCACGGAGTAGAAGGTCTTGTCGACCTCGACATGATAGTCGGGATGGACCTTGGCGACTTTCCATTCTGCATATTCAAACGGTGTTGCCGGCAGTGGCTTGAGCTGGGTGCGTTCGATCTCATCAAACAACGCACGGCGGGATTTGCCATAACGGCGCATGGTCCGGCCGTTGAGGTCTTCGATCAAACTGCTGATCCGGATATTGAGATCAGCAAGGCTGAAGAAGCGTTCGTTTCGAAGCCTGGCCAGCACCCACCTCTCGACGATTAAAACTGAACCTTCGGCGGATGGCTTATCCCGAGGACGTTTTGGCCGCGCTGGCAGGATGGTCGTATCGTAGTGCTCGGCGAAGGCGGCGAAGGTCGCATTTAACGTCGGCTCGAACCAAAGAGCCTTGGCAACCGCGGATTTGAGATTGTCGCAGATCGTCGTCTTCGTCGCGCCGCCGAAGTAACTGAAGGCCCGTTGGTTCGCTTCGATCCAATCCGGCAGCTTCTGGCTGAAGCTCGCATAAGAGAACGTCAATTGAGACGCGCTCAGCACCGCGACGTAAATCTGCGCTGCGCGGATCTCTCCTGTCGACGGGTCGATGACGGGGATCGTGTGGCCAGCATAGTCGCACTCCATGGCGACGCCAGCAACGTGCCGGCTGCGATAGCTGGGTTTGACGCGGCTTTCGTATTCGGCAAAACGGCAGCAGAACCAGGTGTAGCCATAGCCGTCCAGATGGCTCTCACGATATTCCTGCCACAGCAGATTGAGCGTCACGCCCTTGCGCTTCAGCTCGCTGGCAATCTTCGGCCAGTCCGGCTCATCGATGTCACGCGGCGGCCGTCCCATCCGGCGAAAGAGCCGTCGCTCCAGAACCTCGTCATCGTCCAGTCCAGGGGGCAGCGGCCAGACCGCAAGTCCGGCTTCCCGTGCCCGCAGCAGATACGTCGATACCGACGTCTTGCTGATCTTCAAACGCTCCGAAACGGCCCGCACAGGGAGTTCCTGCTCGAACGTCAGCCGCAGTATCGATCGGATGTCCTTCACGCTCGTATGTCTCGCTCGCTTCCGTCTCGGCATTGATGTCCTCGCTTCGAATACGAGGGCAAAATGCCAGATCGGCGCTCACGAAAATCGACCTAATTCCGCCGCCTGTTTTGTCCGCGACTTACTGAATTCCTTGTCCGGGACTTTGCGAAACCCGCATTCATGGAGCGCCGGCGTCAGGCCCAAAATCGGACCGACCGCCTTGGAGTTGCGGAAGCGGGCGGGGATATCGATCGTCGCGGTGTAGGCCAGCGACACGACGGGGCCGACACCGGGGATCGACATCAGCCGGCGGCAAACCTCATCATCCCGGACGATCGCCAGAAGCTTGCGGTGCAGGGCGGCATGATTCTGGCGCAGCTTGCGGCGCGCGTAGCAACCGTTCGGCGATCTCGGCCAGATCGGGCATGCCTTCGGTGAGCTCGCGGATCCGCTCCTCAAACTTGACCGCACCGACCTTGCCAATCTTGAGATGGGGTAACGGGCCGCCAGGCAAGCCGCTCGCTGCGCTGCGGCGCTGTGAGTGGCGCGCTCCGCTCGCGGCCTGCTTGGCGCAACGGCGGTCGTCCCTCACACTGATGGTGTGAACGGCGTCATGGCCGAAGCCAGCGCCAAACATCAAGGAGAGACGACCATGGAGCATTATGCAGGGATCGACGTGTCATTGGAATACTCGAGCGTGTGTGTTGTCGATGCAAGCGGCAAGATCGTTCGCGAGGACAGGGTGGCGAGCGAGCCGGAGGCGTTGATTGCCTGGTTTGCCTCGCTCGGCCTTCCTCTGGTTCGGATCGGCCTGGAAGCCGGGCCGCTGTCGCAATGGCTCTATGCAGCGATGCGGCGAGCGGGACTGGCGGTGGAGCTGCTGGAGACGCGGCATGTGCGCGACGCCTTCAAGGCGATCCCGGTGAAGTCGGACCGCAATGACGCGCGCGGGATCGCGCAGCTGATGCGGCTTGGCTGGTTCCGGCCGGTGCATTGCAAGTCGCTGGCCGCGCAAGAGGTGCGGGCGGTGCTGACGGCGCGCAAGCTCATTCAATCGAAGCTGAGGGATGTCGAGAACAGTGTGCGCGGCATCTTGCGCGGCTTCGGGCTGAAGGTCGGCAAGACCACACCGCGCGGCTTTGCCGGGCGCATCCACGAACTGGTGGCTGGCCATCCGAACCTGAAGATGGTGGCCACGGCGCTGCTTTCTGTGCATGCCGTGCTACTGCGCGAGTTCCAGGCTTTCGAGAAGCAGGTTCGCGCGCTGGTGCGCGGGACGCCAGGGCCAGGCGGTTGATGTTGACGCCGGGGGTCGGTCCGATCGTCGCGCTCACCTATGCTTCTGCGATCGACGATCCAGGGCGATTTTGCTCCTCGAAGCAGGCGGGTGCGCATTTCGGCCTGACCCCGAAGAAGTATCAATCCGGCGAGACCGATTATAGCGGCCGCATCAGCAAGATCGGCGATGCCGCGGTGCGCACGGCGCTCTTTGAGGCCGCCCACATCATGCTGACCAAGCCGCTCAAGGGCTGCACGGAGCTCAAAAGCTGGGCGATGCGGATCGGCCGGCGGGCCCGTTACAGAAGGCCAAGGTGGCGCTGGCGCGCAAGCTTGCGGTGATCCTGCACCGCATGCTCGCCGACGGAACTGTCTTCAACGTCGCGGCCAGGACGACGACGGCAGCCGCTTAAGAAAGGAAGAACCACGGTTTTCGGGCGGGTCACGACACCAGGCCTTCCCGAAGCGAAGTCCCGTCGCCGGGACGATGGATCAGGTCAGACCGCAACTTCGGACGTCGGCATTGCGACCACGCGCCTTGAGATTGGCTCGGCCTCATCCTCTTCAAACCCCATCAGGTGGCGGCCGTCGCGCCGACCCCGTACAGAAGCGAGACCCCGGCGATTGGATGACGCAAAACAAAAGAGGATTGACTTATCGAGGCCCGTTACAGAAGACCGAAGTTGCGCAACAGCCCGCGGATGTCGTTCTCGATGGCAATCGCCTTGTCCTTTAAGAGCTTGCGCGCCGTCAGCAGCGCCCGGCGCTTCTGGCTCGTCAGGGTCTTGACCTGCACCGGGCGGAACAGATTGACCCGCATCATTCTGCGCGATCCCGCGCGCATCATTGCGGTCGGTCTTGTTCACCTGCGCCTTCAAGAATGCCTTGGTGTGACGTGTCTCAATGCAGATCATCGGCAGGCCGGCTTTGGCAAGGCCTTCGAACAGCCATTGCGATAAAGGTCCGGCTTCAAGCCCGACGCGTTCCAACCGCCAGGCGGGATCCTTGAGCACCCGCGCAATATCCTCGGGATGGGTCGGCACCTTCACCTCGCCGCACACCGTGCCCGTTTCGTCGACGATGCAAATTGCGGTCTCTTTCACCGAGACGTCCAATCCCGCACAATGTTTCATGCTACGCTTCTCCTTCCTGATGGCTTATGGCTGTTCCAGGGAACCGACCACGTTTTATCATCAGCTCGAAGCGCAGCACCTTGATGGCATCACCGCCAAACGATGAGGCTCAAGCCGAATACCCCATCTGTCGATCACCGCCGCCAAAGGGCTCGCCTCGCACCCGGCCCGCTCACGATCAAGCAACCTGCTAGAATTGGTAGTTTACGAAACCTGTCTAATGCTATCAACTTTCAGTTAATATAACATGTCGGCAGCTATCTCGGACAGATGAGGTTTTGGTCATGCTTCAGATCGGAAGAGCACACGTCTGNCGCTCTTCGCAGGCATTCCTGCGCAAGAGCGAGCGCGGACGTTATCGCAAGATGCATGACGAAATCGTAAGATGCAGCATCTGGAGCAACTCGTCGAGCTACATCGCCCCACAGTTGTGAGCACCTCAACGAGAGTGCTTTATGCATCGCCGCAAGAAGATATGAGGCTGAGAAATGTCGATTTTTAGTAACGGGCTCGTTTTTGCTGGCACCCGGGGACTCGCAACTCGCTGCATCCTGTTTATCATTGAGACTTGCGGCAAGGAGCCAGTCTCGGCTATCCTTGGGGCGTCCCGGAACGCGAAAACGTGGTGGAGCAGCGAAACCAGCGAAGAGCTTTGGGAAATCGCCGATCGATATGGAATACCGTATTTGGAGTCAATGGACGAAATTTCCCATCACGGAGACTTTCTCGTAAGCGTGATTTGGCCCAAGATCTTTCCCGCCCATATCCTTGCACAGTTCGATCGAGGAGGAATCAATCTGCATCCGGCCCCCCTGCCTGAATATCGTGGCAGTAGTGCGCGGACGCACGCCCTACTTAATGGTGACAAGAACTTCGGAGTGACCGTCCACCACCTTTCGGAGCAGCTCGATGGGGGAGATATTATCGGGGAGTTGCAGTTTCCTGTCCTGCCTTCGGAAACAGCTCTCTCCCTAGGCACCAGAGCACACCTTTATGGATACGCGCTCTTCTGCGAGGTTTGGCTCCGTCTGTTGGACGGATCCACTACCCCGCTATCCCAGGCCGCGCTCATAGCTGAGGGTAAGCGCGAGGCTCGCCTCTATACCACACGGATGATCACCGAACTCTTGGGATCGACGGACGTTACACGCAGCGCGGAAGAACTTGAGCGGCTCTATCGCGCCTTATACGGTCCCCCCCTCTTCACGCCTCCGAAATGGCTCGTTGAGAGGATTCAGACTCACGAACGAATCGTGAGCGTGGGCAATCTTATCGGCTTGACGCCGCGCTGAATGTCCCGCTATTCCTACACTCCAACATGCCGGAACATATACCGGCGTAGTGCGAAACCTTCAGGTTGCTTGCCTATTCTCGGCCGCGGACACCAGCGTATTGTAAGCGTTTGGCGAGCCTTTCAACTACATAGGGTTCTCTGATCGCGGGGCTGATTGCAAGCTCCTTTTTGCCTTATATCGATACGTCGACAATGAGCTTGCAATCAGCCCCGCGATCAGAGATCGTGTGAGCGAGACTTTGGCTCTGCTATATGCGGACCACTTCCCGTATCGTCAGATGGCGACCGCGCGCGGGGTCCGCCGGTCGCCGCTGCATGAGCATCTCAAGTCGCGCGGGGCGGTCTTCGGCGAAGTCGCGGGCTGGGAGCGCGCCAACTGGTTCGCCAAGCCGGGCCAGGAGCGGGAATACCGCTATAGCTGGAAGCGGCAGAACTGGTTCGAGAACAGTTTCGAGGAGCACATGGCGTTGCGCGAGGGGTGGGCCTCCTGGACATGACCTCATTCGGGAAAATCCGGGTCCAAGGGCGCGACGCGCACCGCCGATTTCATCGGTCGAGACGCGGTGCTACGCAAGCGCGAAGAAGGGCTCTCGCGGCGCCTGATGCATTTCCGTCTGACTGATCCGGAATTGCTGCTCTATCACAACGAGCCGATCCTGCGTCGGCGGCTTCCTGACCTCCGGCAATTACGGCCATGCCAATAGGGGGCTGTCGGTCTGGGCGATGTGCCTTGCGCCTAGCCCGGCGAGGCATCCTTAGGGCGATGACTGCGTCAAGCTATACCATCGAGGTGGCGGGACCCGTTGCCGAAGCACAGGTATCGCCAACACCAATGTACAACCCGGGCTCGGAGCGCGTCCGCGCCTAGCCTGATTTCCGACCCTCGCGCGCCCTAGCTTCATCCGGCTTGGCGTTAAAGCCCGTCGGTGGCGTGGTTTGAAATGCCGGGGCTTTGCGGCGGCCATAGACGGATTTCCCTGGATAGGTCTTCTGACGGCGGCTGATTCTTTCCGTCGGCGGGTCGTATTTGATTTGATTATTTCAATTTGCAGGCGAACTGCAATGAATGTAGCGGCACTTCCGGCGATTATTGACGTTGCAATCATAGCAGACATTATTCCATGGATGACCTAGATCGAAGGATTCTCGCGGCTCTACAAAGGAACAACCGGCTCTCATTTGCAGAACTGGCGGAATTGGCGGGTTCCTCGGCAGCGTCATGCATACGTCGAGTGAACAAGCCGCGTTCGGATGGCGTGATCGTTGCGGATATCTCGCTGGTGGATCCGAAAGCTCTCGGCAAATCGCTTACCGTTGTGGTTACGGCAGTGCTCGACCGTGAGCGTCTTGACCTTGTCGATGAGTGCAAGCGCGCGATGCGCGTGGCCAAAGAAGTTACCCCAGTGCTACATGGTTACGGGCGATGCCGATTTCGTCCTGGTCGTGATATGGTCGAGGACGTCGAGGCTTTTGATGTCTTCGTTAAAACGAAGCTTTATACCAACCCGATGTCCGAAAATTCCGAAGCATGATTTCGCTTGATCGTGCCACGTTCGAGCCGCGGGTAAGGGTGTAGAGTTGCGCGGGCTGCGCTGAAGTCCTCACTCCGGACCGCGTTTTGAAACCGCCATTGCGCGTCCACCATCAGATTGAGCTTTTTCGACTGGAGAACCGTGCAATCTACGGGGCGTAGTCGATCCTGCGTCGGGACGGTATGAGTTGCCAGATTCTTCGACGCGGCAAAGCAACCGTCTCGGTGTAAGGAAGAAGAAATCCAAATGACACAGTTGTTACCCGCGATTCGAAGTGTCGAGGAGCATCACTTGGATAGACGGCGCTATCCGGATGGGGTTGCTTTCATGGACGGGCAAT
>NZ_AYWO01000061.1 GCF_000502955.1 Mesorhizobium sp. LNHC252B00
ACCGCAAACGACGTTCGTCCTGCGGCAAACCTCTGTAAATCCTCACCAAAATGGGCGTTTATGGATGGAAACTAGCTAGCAGCGAGCAAGGTCATGATCGACCGGTCTCGTTTTGCATACCAATCGGAAGGTCTCTCGTTGGCTGGCTTGCCCTTCGCACGGGCTCTGAACTCAAAGTAATCCGCATTTACGAACCAGCGAGCAGCCGACGGGCGGCGTCGTGGTTATGGAACGCTTTGCGGACCGTCTCATGGACCACCCAAAGGACGCGCGTACCTGCAGGGAAGAAGCCCATGTCGCCGGCTGCTAACTCTATCGGCTCGCCTCCTTCCGGCGTCACGGTCGCGCGACCCTCAATGAAGGCCACCGTCTCATCGGCATGGTCAAGGTAGAAGGAGCCGGGTGTACAGTGCCAAACGCCGTTGAAGAGTGTCCCAGTCTCATTGCGCCAAAGTAGCGCTACAGACGCCTCTGGCGTCCCAGAGAGGATGTCTTGCGCGGGGATAGGCGCTGGCTTGACCGGTGCTTGGATCACCGAATGTTTTGTTACGCGAGCGATTTCGCTGTTCGACATGTTTAGACTCCTTGTCAGATCTTGAGGGCGATGCCTGCAGGCGAACGCGAGACGGCGGATCAAAATCCTGGGCGACCGCCAAGCCGTCGAGCGGGGAGGAAACCCGATCAACTACAGTGGCGGTCGCCATCGCCCTGGGAGGGATTCATCGTGCTGTTGGCCAATCGGCGCAGAACAACAGTGTCTATTTACTGCCCCAGCCTTGAATGCTCGGGCAGAGTGGGATCGTAGCCAACCGCCTCGGCGGCTGGCTAGGTTGAACTGTCCATTCCGAGCGTCTTACTTCCCAAGCGCTCCCATGACGGCGTCAGAGGGGTTCGCGTGCTCCGACGCCTGATATCCCTCGACCAGATTGTCCTTGGTTACGGTTGTCGCGGGTGAGACAATGAACGGTGGGGCCGTCTCACCGATAAGCGAAAGCGCGCCCGCGCGTGCTAGGGCAACGCCGTCATCGTAGAGGCCTTCGACGACCATAGCAGCCGTGTTGCCGCCGCGTGCCATGTCGAGGGCAAGCGGCTCGGCGAGATCCATCGTCACCATCTTAGTTGTCGTGTTACTATTGTTGCGCAAAGCGCTAACCACACCTAATCCGACCTCACCGTAGGTGACATAGATGCCTTTGAGGTTCGGATGTTGAGTCAGCATTGCGTTGGTTTCCACCTCAGCAAGTGACGGATCGGCGATCCCCCGTTCGGCGACAATCTTAACCTTCGGATAATTCTGCTCGATCGTCTGTTTGAATGCACCGTCGCGACGGTTGGTCACATAGAAATCGGCATCGTGGAAGAGATAGCCGATCTCACCTTCGCCGCCAATCGCCGCAACCAATGCATCGGCGGCGTGCTGGCCCATCTGACAATGGTCGCTGGAGATGACGCTGACATAATTGGTGCCAGCCTTCGAAAACCCTTGGGGAGCATTGTCCTGGAAGACGAGCTTCACACCCGCCTCAGCCGCCTGAGTAAACGCGGCGGCCGTGGCGACCGGATCTACCGGCAGAGAAATGATGATGTTGGGCTTTTTGGCCATGATCGTGCGCACCTGCTCGCTTTGGCGATCAGCCTGATAATCTGCGCTTGTTGTCGCAACCACCTCAATGCCCATCTCTTTGAAGGCGGCTTCCGCGCCGCGCGTCTCAGCTGCGCTGACCTCGTCGGCGGTGTGCCAAGCCATCGCGGCTGTGAATTTGCCTTCGCGGATCTTTGCCAACTGGGTTGGTGTGAGCTCCAGCTTGGCGACTGGCGTGGGCTTCTCGCCGTTCGGGCCTTTGGATTCACAAATCATCTCTGCAGACATCGCTTGGTACGTAGGGGCGAGCAGCATGAACGCAGCAGCGAGAGAAAGTCTAAGCATGGGGCAATCCTTTCTGAGATCGAGATGTGTCAGGTTTGGGAACCGCTCGCGAACACCTTGCGAAGCGAGGAGAGAGTAGGTGGCGCGATGTGGGTGCCGTCGGGCATGAAACTCTTGACGAAGGCACGAACGACGGGTGATGGCTTGCGGCCGAGATCCTCGGCTGCTTCCTTTTTAATGATCGCGCGCTGGATCAGCCGACCCCCAAAATAGCGGATCGGCTCGGGCGGGAAATATGACCCCGTGTGCTGGAGAAGGCGCGCATGGTGTGCCCAGGAGTCGTCCCGATTGAGTACGAGCGACGCCAAGCAGCGGCCGAGCGTCGAAGTCGGCAACACGCCGGTGCCGGAGAAACCAATTACGAAGGTAATGCGTGGATCGCCGCCCAGCTTACCGATCCGTGGCAGGCCGGTGGACGAGCGGTCGATTGGCCCCTGCCAGGCATGGGTCTTCTTGACTTTGTCGAGGCGAGGCAGGGTTCGTTGGCGACCTCTCTCTATCTCTCTAAGAATCTCGTCCGACGGACGCTCCCAGCGATCTTCGATCTTTGGGCCGAGGCCAAGTTTGCGGCCTACATTGCCGTAGATGACACGCTTGTCGGCGGTTCCGCGCCAATAAAAGAGCATCGCCTTAGCGTCGAAGTTGACCTCTTGGCCGGTCCAGCCGAGTTCAGAGAAGACCTCAGGCATCGGCGCGGTTGCGACGAGATCGCTCGAGCAGATAAAGGTGTCGCGTCGAAAGTCGGGCAGATGCGCCATCCAGGCGTTCGCCGCCATGACGACCTGATCGGCCTGGACAACCCCCCTTTCACAATGCACACGAACATTGGAGCCAGCCTTAATCTCCAGGACCGGTGACCGTTCGAAAACTTTGACGCCTCGCTTGATCGCAGAACGACGCAGTCCGCGCGCGAGGCGAGCCGGGTGTAGAGAGCCTCCAGAGGGGTCCCGCAGGCCCATTCGGTGGATTGAGGAGCCGAGGCGTGCCGCCAACTCGTCAGCGCCGACGCGTTCATAGATGTCCATGCCCAGCGACTGGGTAGCCTCTATCATGTGCTCCATCGAGGCAATTTGGGCCTGATTGGTTGCCGTCCAGAACCAGCCGGCTCGCGCGATGTTGGCTTCGATCCCTTCCTGCTTACAGAAGGATTGGATATCGTCGGCGGCGGTTCCAACGGCGCCTGCCAGCTGTTTGGCGCCTTCTACACCGAAATGCTTGCGGAGCGTGTCGACTTCCATCCACCAATCCGACATCACGCCGCCGTTGCGTCCGCTTGCGCCTGTGCCGCTCAGTTCAGCCTCGACAACAGCGACCTCGAGCGATGGATCATGTTCAAGGAGCCGGATTGCCGTCCACAAGCCGGTGAACCCGCCGCCAACGATGCAGACATCGACTTTAAGGTCGCCTTCCAGAATGCGCGCGTCGCGTTCTGCGTTTGGCTCTTCGCCGAGCGCCTGATCGACCCAAAAGCTGGCTCGGCCACTGCGGCCAGCCATCGTCCATGGGCGCATGCGCCACGACTGATGCCGCGATGATGCAGGATCAATAGTGCGTTGAGGTGGGGCAGCGAAACTGTTCATTGGTACAAACCTCCCAGATTACAACGACGGGGCGAATTGCGTTTGGCGGCACCTCCTGCCGGCACGCGGTGAGAAAATTCACGCGAAAGACCCGTGTATCCACTCATCGAATGGCATCATTAATTCGTTCCCTAACCGAACTTATTATGCCAGTATTCATCTTGTCAATGGCCTCGGATTGAAAGGGCATTGATTCAGACGGTGCTGGTTTTTGATCCAAGGAGTGTGCTGATGACGCTTCTCGACCTTACCTTCAGAGACTTCGTTGACGCGCTTGAAACCGCCCATGACGAGGTTGGTTTTAAGGGTGCCGCCGAACGTCTTGCCGGCCGGTTGGGGTACCGATGGTTTGCTTATCTCGGGTTTTCGGAACCAGCGCTCAAGGTGCTTTCTTCATATCCAAGTTCATGGGCACAGCAGTATATCGAGCAGCGATACGAGGACATCGACCCCGTCGTCGGGCTAGCTCGATCGTCGCAACGGTCGTTCCAGTGGGATCGCCGGACCTTGCGATTGCCATCAATAGCTCAACGGCGTTTTTTCGCGGAGGCCGCCAAATTCGAAATTCACAGTGGCGCGACTGTTCCAATACGTGGAGGCTTTGGCCGTTTCGCCGCGTTCACCCTCGCGGGCAATATGGACTCAGCTGTCGAGAGTCGCTCCACTGAAGTGATGGATCTCTTGCAGCTTGCGGGGCTCTACTATCATGCGCACGTTTACGCGAAGCTCCAACTAGGCCTGATCCGGCTTGCCGATGCGCCTCTAACCCAACGAGAGCTGCAGTGCCTTTACTGGGCGGCACGCGGCAAGAAGATGCTAGAAACGGCAATGATACTCGGCATCTCCACGCGAACAGTGGTCTTCCATGTCGAGAATGCCCGGTCGAAGCTTCGCGCGTCCACGGTGGCGCAAGCCGTTGCCGAGGCCACGCAGCGTGGCCTCATTTTGTCTTGACTGAGCTATCGACCCTGCCCGTTGGGTCGCCTCGGCCGCAGCACCTCGATTTGCTCGACCTGCTCGATTTCTCCTATCAATGAAGCAGCCGCTTGAACTGCAGCAGTGCTTGCCGTCGGCCAAATCTGCGCTAGAGCCTCCGCGTCTACTCACCCTGTAAAACCCAACAGCTACGCGACGCGGACCGCCGTGCTCTTTGTTTCTCACAAACAAGGAGCCTGCTGCCATGCACGTAATTCCAGTTAGTCACTTGGACTACTCTGAATTTCCTGATCTGATCGCAAGCATGCACCGATTGCGCTATCGCGTATTTCGGGGTCGCTTAAACTGGGATGTTTCTGTTTCAGGCGACATGGAGATCGACCCTTACGACGCTCTCAAGCCGACCTATATCATTGCAGCCGACGACCGAGGCACGGTCGTCGGCTGCGCGAGGCTGTTGCCGACGATGGGGCCAACGATGCTGGCGAACACCTTCTCCGTGCTGCTTGGTTCGAATCCCGCTCCGCGAAGCGACAGCATTTTCGAAAGTTCGCGCTTCTGTGTGGACACAGACGCGGCCGAGGGTGTGGCCGCGACTGGCCTTCGCAACGCGACGTTCACTCTCCTGGCAGGGATACTTGAATGGGGGTTATCGAACGGTCAAGCGGCAGTGGTCACCGTCACAGACGTTCGATTCGAGCGAATCTTGAGGCGCGCTGGATGGCCGCTCGAACGCTTTGCTCCGCCCATGCAGATCGGCAACACAAAGGCGTTGGCCGGTCACCTGGCGATCTCCCAAGCAGCGCTGATGAAAGTCCGTGAGATTGGCCAGCTCGAAGGACCCGTGCTTGCGGGTCGTTTTGTCCAGCCGGAAGCGGCATGATCAGGCTGCTGGTCGATAATGGCCATCGAACTAAGCCATCTTCGGCACGCCGTCGCCGCCGCGCACTATGGCAGCTTCCGTCGCGCGGCGGAGGCACTGGGCGTCAAGCAGTCGTCGCTCAGCCGCCGCATCCGGCAAATGGAAGATCGTCTCGGCATCGCCGTTTTTGAGCGATCGAGCAGTGGCGTACGGCTGACAGCTGCCGGCACCGAAATCCTCCTCGCTTCCCAGCATTTGGTCGAGGGGTTGGACCGCATGATGGCGTCGGCCAAGGCCGCAGGCCGGGGAGAAGCCGGTCGGCTGGCTATCGGCTTCTACACATCGCTGTCGGCTGGGAATTTGCGGGCGAGCCTTTTGGAACAGGCGCGACGGTTCCCCGACGTGGAAATCCGCACGGTCGAGGGAGCGCGAGCGAGTCTTTTCGCAGGTCTGGAGCATGGCACGCTAGACGTTGCCATCGTCACCGGCGAGCCCGCCGATCGCGCGGGGGGAGCAATGGCCTTGTGGGGCGAACGCATCATGGTCGCGCTTCCGGAGAGCCATCCGCTGGCAGCGAACGAGATCGTCTATTGGACCGATCNGGGCGAACGCATCATGGTCGCGCTTCCGGAGAGCCATCCGCTGGCAGCGAACGAGATCGTCTATTGGACCGATCTCAGAGGCGAAACTTTCTTGCTGAGCCAGCGCGACCCCGGCCCCGAATTCCGGGACATTCTGCTGGCGAAACTAGGTTCGCCCGGCGCCCAGCCCATACTCGTCAGCCATGACGTCAGCCGCGAAGACATCATGAGCCTGGTTGGCGCGGGCTTTGGGGTCAGCCTGATATGCGAGGCTGCCATCGGCGCCAGCTACGCCGGCGCGGTCTATCGCGACGTGCAGGACGGCAACGGCCCGAGCCGGATCAGCTACGCCGCCTATTGGCGGAGCAACAACGACAACCCGGCGCTGGGGCAATTCCTCAAGCTGTTGGAAGAGCGCTATCCCTTGTCGTCATCTAGGGCTGCCGAGTCCGCCGCGTCTTCGCGAACGCCCGATCCGTCGCCATGAAGCGCTCGATCATCGGTACGATCAGCCTCGCCGGCTCGCCAACGGGCTGGCCCGTCTCCCGGCCGAGAACCTCCGCGTAGACGATGAGATCGCGATGCACTGTGGCCGGCAGTTCGAGCGAGATCTTGACCGGCTTGTCGTCGGCAACGGCCCCAAGTTTCAGCTTGGCCATGGATCAGCCTTCATAGGGTTCGAGGACGAGATCGTGGGTGACGATTACGCGAACCGGAAAGCCCGGCCGGATGGTGAGGGTCGGGGCGATATCGAGCTGGCGACCAACGATCTGCTGCCCGATTTGGCTAGTGCTGTTGGACGCGCCCTGGCGCAGCGCGCGGAGAATATCACTTTCGCCGCTCGACGATCCGCTCTCCGCGCCGATGCTTAGCAGCGTGGAGAGCGCGGCGGCCTTGAAGAGTTCGCGCCAGTGATAATCGACACCGTCCTCAAGCCCGGCATAGCCTTCAGAGTCGGCGCCAGGCTGCCGTTCCAGCACGATGGACCTGCCGTTCGGCATGATGATGCGGTTCCAGACCAGCAGCACGCGGCGCTGACCGAACCCGACGCCGTTGTCGTACTGCCCAATGAGCCGTGCGCCCTGCGGAATGATGAGTATCTGCCCAGTCGGGCTGTCATAGACATTCTCGGTCACCTGCGCGGTGATCTGGCCGGGCAAGTCGGAGCGGATGCCGGTGATGAGGGCGGCCGAGATGATCGAACCTGCCTGCAGGATATTGGGCGATGCCGGCGCTGCAACGCGATCAGGGCTAACCGTGCGGCGGTCAGCGGCGGCGTTGAGGAAGGCGGCCTGCCGTTCCTGCGCGGTGGGGGTCGCAGGGTGTGGCGCGAGGCCAAGGCCCGCGAGCGTCGGCGACTCCGTGGCCGGCGTTTCGCTCGGCGCGGGTGGCGGAGTGGCCGGTGCGGACCGCGTTTCGGTGCCGGCGAACAGACGGCTGGTGCGCGCGGCGTCGATCTCCTGGAGCCGCCGTTGTTCCTCGGCGTTGACGCCTGCGACGGGCTGACCACGGTTCTGGGCGCTGAGCATCGGACGCCCCAGGTCACCAGGAAGCGGCGGCCCTAGTTGTGGAACATCGGGTGGTGGCACGCCGGAATAGTCGCGCGGCAGTCCTGCGAGACCGTCCGCCGTGGTGCGGTTGTCGGTCGAGTATAGTTCCTCGTTGCCGGGGCCGGAATGGCGCGACTGCAGGGCATAGACGAGCGCGCCGCCAACCCCGAGGCTGGCGACCAGGCCGAGGCTGGCCAGCACACGGCGGGACAGGCGGGTGACACGCGGCGTCTCGCCACGTAGGCGCATGGGAGCGGCATCAGGCGCTTCGGGCCTGTCCGACGGCCGTTCTTCCTCTTCCCGGCCCTCACTCATGACGCTGGCCTTCCGTCGGTGCGGGCGATACGAACGCGCTGTTGTTGACGACCGCTGCCGAAGCGCAGCTCAGCCGCGGCAAACAGACGATCGACAATCATGTGATTGCCGCGGACGCGGTAGTTGACGAGCTCAGAGGTCTTGCCCTCTGGGCCGACGATAAACAGTGGCGGCATTTCGCCTTGGCCGATGCCGCGCGGAAACTCGATGAACACCTGACGGCCATCGTCGAAGGCTCGCAGCGGCCGCCAAGGCGCACGGTCGCCGTCGATCAAATAGCGGAAGTTGATCGAGGCGAGGTCGACGCCCGTCGCCACGGGGTGGGAGACCTCGGCCTGGGCGTTTTGCCGGCGTAGCGCGATGAGCTGGTCCTGCGGGTACTGCCAGGAGACCGAAGCCATGTAGGTTTTCTCGGTCGAACGCAGCTCCATGTGATAGGTGCGGCGGTCGGTGTTGATGACAAGGTTCGTCGTCAGGTCCGCGCGGGTCGGCTTGACGAGGATGTGGATCTGACGCGTTGCGCCGGAGCCGCTTTCGGTGTCGCCGATGACCCAGCGCACCGTGTCGCCGGCGGCAACGGGGCCGGAGCCAACAAGTTGCTCGCCGGGCTGGAGGGCGACGTCGGTGATTTGTCCAACTGCTGCATAGACCTGATAGAGCGCGCCCGCTGTGAACGGATAGACCTGCATCGCGTTGATGAAGCCGTCACGCACAGGCTGCATGCGCGCGGCGGCGTTGGCCTGGTTGACCCGGACGGTGGGCTCCGCGGGCTCGGGGACCTGGCGGGTTTCTTTGATTGGTTTCAACTGGCCCGGCAAAGGCAGAGGGCGGGGAAGCTCAACGACCTGGACCGGTGCCGGCGGAGCGGGCGCGAACACAGCGGGCTGCGGATCGTCGTAGGAAATCTGCGGCGGCTTTTTGGTGGCGCAGCCGCCAAGCGCAGTTGCTGAGAGCAGTAGTAGCGGAAACACGGATTTACGGAAGTGAGGAAATCCGGCTTTCCGGGGTTCCGGTCGAACGGCTCTATGGGAATAAAGAATCATTGGCCCAACTCCTTCGACCAGTTGATGGCGTTGATGAAGACGCCGAGGGGATTCTTGCGCAGCCGCTCAGCGTCGCGTGGCGGTTGGATGACGACGGTGACGATGGCGGTCCAGCGCTCGGTGGATGCCAGTGAACCGTCCTGATAGCGGCGCTCCATCCAGGCGACGCGGAAGCTATCCGGGGAGGCGCGGATGACGCTCGACACTTCCACGGCGATCTGCTGCTTGCCCACCTTGGAAAAGGGATCGTTGGCGCGGGCGTAGTCGTTGAGAGCGAGCGCGCCGCGATCGGTCGTGAAGTCGTAGGCCCTGAGCCAGTTCTGGCGAACGATAATCGCATCGGCGGGAATCGAGCGGACCTGTTCGATGAAGCGGGCCAGGTGCCAGGCAATCTGTGGATCGGTCGGGCGATAGTCGGCGACGGCCGGCTCGACCGCCTGTGCCTGGCCGAGCCGATCAACCTGCACCACCCAGGGAACGATCGTCCCGCGCCCCGATTGCCAGACCAGCGCCGCCGCGAAGCCGCCGGCGAGCAGCAATGAGCCAAAAGCCATCAAGCGCCAGTTCTTCGCCTGGACGCGCGCCGAGCCGATCCGCTCATCCCAGACCTGGGCGGCCTTTTGGTAAGGGGTCTCGGGTTGGGGTGTCTTGCCGTAGTGGGTGGACGGTCGTTTGAACATTAGCGGTCCCCTTCTGAGAGATTGATGGATGAGCCGCCTCCATGGGCGTCGCCCGATCGGACGGCGTGACTAATGGTCGAGATCCCATGGCTGACCGTCTGAGAGCGCTTCATGCGCCTGGCCCAGGCGGGCGGTGTCGAGGAACTGGAGGAATGGGAAGGATCGCCCTCGACCTCAGCCGCGCCAGCGATCGAGCCTTCGGTCGACGTGCCGCCAGTGGCCGTGAAGGCGGATTTCGCGCCGCTGGAAAAGCTCTGCGCCATGCTGTCGGCGGTCCGGGACGCGGCGCGCCGGAACGGCGATGTGGCTGCACTGGCGCCGGCGCGGGCAACGCCACTCAGGCCCGAGGCAACGCCGGCCGCTCCTGCCTGGCCGGCAGAGGCGAGGCTGTAGG
>NZ_AYWO01000062.1 GCF_000502955.1 Mesorhizobium sp. LNHC252B00
CCCTAAAGAATCAACCTTTCCACTCAACGCAAGACTTACTCTTACTCATATGCGATTCCCCTGCCCCTTGAGGGGAGATGTCGCCGAAGGCGACAGAGGGGGTCGTCGCGCGTAGAGCGCTAGCATCATCTTTTTGAAAGTACGAGGTCGCGTCCCGTCGTGCCGACCCCCTCTGGCCTGCCGGCCATCTCCCCCTCAAGGAGGGAGATTGGCGCCGCGCCGTTGGCGCATCTCTCCCAGCGCGGCTGTAAAGTATAAGCGCACTGCCGACTCCCCCCTGCGGAGCACCGCACAATCACTGCGGAAAACCGAACACTGCCGAGCCTCGCCCCGCTCTATCATTCCCCCAGGCAAAAGGCGTCCCGGCGATCGCTTACGTCCCCGCGTCTGTCGATCGGCCGGGGCGCCCAACAACAGGGGAACGACGATGAAATTCATGCTGACCGACCGCAAATTGCACCCGCAGGCAAAACCCGTCGCCGACGACTTCAAGAGCGGCGGCATCAACCGCCGCGAATATCTGGCCTTGATGGCCGGCCTTGGTGTCAGCGCCGCCGGCGCGCTGGCGCTGGGCGGGCTCGCCCCCACCCCTGCCCGCGCGGCGGAACCCAAGAAAGGCGGCGTCCTGCGCGTCGCCATGAACGTCAAGGGTTTCAAGGACCCGCGCACCTTCGACGGCGTCGAAATGTCCAACGTCGCGCGCCACTGCAACGAATATCTGGTGCGCTGGAACACCGACTTCTCCTTCGAGCCCTGGCTGCTCGAAAGCTGGGAGGCGAGCGACGACGCCAGGACGCTGACGCTGCATGTGCGCAAGGGCATCTCCTGGTCGAACGGCGACGCCTTCAACGCGGACGATGTCGTCCACAACCTCACCCGCTGGTGCGATGCCTCGGTGGCCGGCAATTCGGTCGCCGCGCGCATGGGCGCGCTGGTCAATGCCGACACCAAGAAGGTTGTCGACGGCGGCATCGCCAAGGTCGACGAGTTCACGATAAAACTCAATCTGCCCAAGCCCGACATCTCGCTGATCGCCGGCATGGCCGACTATCCCGCGCTGATCATGCACCGCTCCTATGAGGGCGACGGCGATCCGATGAAGGCGCTTGCCATCACCACCGGTCCCTGCGAGCTGGTCAGCTGGGATGCCGAGACCGGCGCCGAGGTGAAGCGCAAGGATAAGCCCTGGTGGAAGGGCGAATTCCACCTCGACGGCATCAAATGGGTCGATTACGGCTCCGACCCCAACGCCATGCTGTCGGCGTTCGAATCCGGCGAGATCGATACCGACCACGAAACCGCCTCCGACGCTGTCTCGCAGACTGAGCAGATGGGGCTCAAGAATTCCGAGATCGCCACCGGCTCCACCATCGTCGCTCGCTTCAATGTCGGCAACGCGCCCTATGACGACGTCAAGGTGCGGCGCGCCGCCCAGCTCGCCGTCGACAATTCCGCCGTGCTGGCGCTCGGACTCGGCGGCCGCGGCAAGCCCGCCGACAATCACCATGTCGGCCCCATGCACCCCGAATATGCCGATATCGGCCCGGCCAAGCGCGACCTGGACCAGTCGAAGAAGCTGCTCACGGAGGCAGGCAAGGCCGACCACGAATTCGAGCTCATCTCCGTCGATGTCGAATGGCAAAAGAGCACCGGCGACGCCATCGGCGCGCAGATGCGCGAGGCCGGCCTGAAGATCAAGCGCACCGTGCTGCCCGCCGCCACCTTCTGGAACGACTGGAGCAAATACCCCTTCTCCTGCACCGAATGGCTCGGCCGCCCGCTCGGCGTCCAGGTGCTGGCGCTGGCGTATAAATCCGGCGCCGCCTGGAACGAAAGCGCATATGCCAACAAGGAGTTCGACGAACTGCTAGACAAGGCGCTGGCGACCCCGGACGCCAAGGCGCGCAAGGAGATCATGGCCAAGATCGAGCAGAATTTGCGCGACTCAGGCATCATCATCCAACCCTACTGGCGCTCGGTCTACCGGACCTACCGCAAGGGTGTGGAGGGTTGCGAACAGCACCAGGCGCTCGAGCAGCACTTTGAGAAGGTGTGGATCGAGGGGTGAGGCCTCGCCGCTCTTGGGTTCCTCGCCCCCACGAGGAACACCTCATCCTGAGATGGAGTGCCGGCAGGCAAATGAGGGAAAGCGCCGACACTGTTCGATATCCCGCAAGCAAAGAAAGAAAAGTTCCGTCGGCGCCACCCCCTCACCCGACCTCCGCTTCGCTCCGGCCACCCTCTCCCCGATGGGGAGAGGAGACTCCCAGCGCCGGCGCCTCCTCTTCTCCCCACCGGGGAGAAGGTGGCCGCGAAGCGGCCGGATGAGGGGGCTTCGTAATGTGCCAGCCTTGGCCTATTTCCGGCCGGCCCTACCTTCACAAGAGGCACCAGCCGGTGGATCGCCTCGGTGGCGCTGTTGCGGATATCGACGGACCGCGCACAACCGCACCGATCCGTTCAGCGCTCGGATTTCACAAGTGTCCAGATCCAGCCAATAAAAGTCAGCACCAGGAACGGATAGCCGGCGGCGGGCAGCGGCGACGAGGTCGGCAGTAGGGGCGCGCGCCACAGGATCATGCCTGCCGAGACGACAAACAGCAGGGCGGCCACGAGCGCGGTGAGACGCATCCAAACGGCGAAAGTCTTCGGCGCGCTGACCATGACAAGTGCGGCCGCCCACAGCGAGATGCCGCCGACATAGGAGGGCACGCTGGCCTCAAGCCCTGCCGCATTGCCGGCGAGCAGCAGGCTCTCGCCGGCGAGGAAGGTCAGGAATCCGGCAGCTATGCAGTCATTGCCCAGCCGCTGGTATTTCATCGTCAGCAGCGCGGTCGCCACCACCAGCGCCACGCCGTCGATCGTCCACAGCGTTTCGCGCAGTTCGGCGCTGGCGACGAAAGTGCCGGCGAGCCCGAAAGCGCCACCGATGGCCAGGCCGGTCGCGGCAACGATGTCCAGCGGGTTGGAACGCATTTGAAATCTCCCCCAAGCCCTGCTGAGGATACTCCTGGGCGGAACGTTCTCAAAGGGGTAGCGCGAAGCGGAAAACGGAGAAAGTGTCGAGACGTGTCTGCCCTCGGGCGATCCGGCCTTGTCACGCCCTCGCCTGCGGTCGAGAAGTGGCCGACGCGAATGCCGGTGAGACAGTTGCCTGAGCCCGCGTCGGCCACTGGCGAACCGAGGTCCGCCGCCCGATTTTTGTAGCGCCCCATCGCGGCACGAGCAACCAAGCCCAGGCCATCGGTACGTATTCGTACAAACGTGATCTCCGCGTGCCGATGCCAACAGCGCGGGGACCCTGGAACATTCAAAAAAGCGCTCGGTGCCCAGATAGCCTGGGCGCCGCCTCCTGGAGAGTAATCTACACCGCTCTGCGTCAACGCATCGCTAGCGGGGCACATTGCCCCCGGCAACTCCACCGCTTTCGAAGCCTGCCATCGATCCACCGGATCGATGAATTGGCGCGCTTCGCGCGCCAATCGGCTTCTCAATCCCCCATCTTCAGCGCCTGAATAAACGCCTCCTGCGGGATATCGACCTTCCCAAACTGGCGCATCCGCTTCTTGCCTTCTTTCTGCTTGTCCAGCAGCTTGCGTTTGCGCGAGACGTCGCCGCCGTAGCATTTGGCGGTGACATCCTTGCGCAGCGCCGAGATGGTTTCGCGGGCGATGACCTTGCCGCCGATCGCGGCCTGGATCGGGATCTTGAACAGATGGTTCGGGATCAGTTCCTTCAGCTTCTCGCACATCTGCCGGCCGCGCTTTTCCGCCGCCGTGCGGTGCACCAGCATGGAGAGCGCGTCGACGGGCTCCTCATTGACCAGGATCGACATCTTGACGAGATCGCCTTCCTTGTAGTCGGTGAGGTGGTAGTCGAACGAGGCGTAGCCCTTGGAGATCGACTTTAGCCGGTCGTAGAAATCGAACACGACTTCGTTGAGCGGCAAATCGTAGATCAGCATGGCGCGCTTGCCGACATAGGACAGGTCGGCCTGGATGCCGCGCCGGTCCTGGCAGAGTTTCAATATGCCGCCGAGATAGTCGTCGGGCGTCAAAATGGTGGCGCGGATCCACGGCTCCTCGATGGCGGAGATTTTCACCACATCGGGCATGTCGGCCGGGTTGTGCAATTCCTTCATCGATCCGTCGGTCAGAGCCAGCCGGTAGACGACGCTGGGTGCGGTGGCGATCAGATCGAGGTTGAACTCGCGCTCCAGCCGCTCCTGGATGATTTCCAGATGCAGCAGGCCCAGGAAGCCGCAGCGATAGCCGAAGCCGAGCGCCGCACTGGTTTCCATTTCAAAAGAGAAAGAAGCGTCGTTGAGGCGCAGCTTGCCGACCGCGGCGCGCAGATCCTCGAAATCGGCGGCGTCGACCGGGAACAGGCCGCAGAACACCACTGGCTGCGCCGGCTTGAACCCGGGCAGCGCCTTGGCGGTGGCGCGCTTGTCCTCGGTGATGGTGTCGCCGACGCGGGTGTCGGCCACTTCCTTGATCGAGCCGGTCAAGAAGCCGAACTCGCCGGGGCCGAGCTCGTCGACATTGATGCGGGCCGGCGTGAACACGCCGGTGCGCTCGACCAGATATTTGGCGCCGGTGCCCATCATGCGGATGGTCTGGCCCTTCTTCAGCACGCCGTCGATGATGCGCACCAGAACGATGACGCCGAGATAGGCGTCGTACCAGCTATCGACCAGCATCGCCTTCAGCGGCGCTGAAGCATCGCCCTCGCGCGGCGGCGGCAGCTGGTGGACGATGGCCTCCAGCACATCGGGAATGCCAAGCCCGGTCTTGGCCGAGATCAGCACGGCGTTGGAAGCGTCGATGCCGATCACCTCCTCGACCTGCTCGCGGATGCGCTCGGGCTCGGCGGCCGGCAGGTCGACCTTGTTCAGCACCACGACGATCTCGTGGTTGTTGTCGATCGCCTGGTAGACATTGGCCAGAGTCTGCGCTTCGACGCCCTGCGAGGCGTCGACCACCAGCAGCGACCCCTCGCAGGCGGCGAGCGAGCGCGACACTTCATAGGCGAAGTCGACATGGCCGGGCGTGTCGATCAAATTGAGGATATAGTCCTCGCCATTGTTGGCGTGGTATTTCAGCCGCACCGTCTGCGCCTTGATGGTGATGCCGCGCTCGCGCTCGATGTCCATCGAGTCCAGCACCTGCTCCTTCATGTCGCGCAGCTCCAGCCCGCCGGTCAGCTGGATCAGCCGGTCGGCAAGCGTGGATTTGCCATGGTCGATATGGGCGACGATGGAGAAATTTCGGATGTGGTCGAGGGGCGTGCTCATGTCGCGCGCTTTAGCAGGGGCGGCTTGCTGCGGCAAGCGGCACAGCCACTGCCGGGCAAGTGCCGCCGGCGCTTGTCGCTCATTACGCGCTCTTCGCGAAAAACGATAAACATTAACCAAGTCCGTTAGAGCATAATTGGGGACTGCCATGTTAGCCGGGGAGGATATTCTGATATAAGGATCAAGGCATGCGGGGGCTGGCAGGCAGGTTTATCAGGTCGCGGAGCGGCGCGTTCGCACCGATACTCGTTCTCGTCATGATTCCGCTGATCACCGCGATCGGTTTTTCGGTCGACTACACCTCGGCGGTCCAGACCAGGTCGACCGAACAGGCGGCACTCGATTCCGCGATCCTGTCGATCACCACGATGGATACCGCCTCGACGAAGGCGCAGCGCCAGGTAACGATGCAGGCCTCCTACGTGGCCAATGGCGGACAGGGCACCGCGACGCTGAACACCTTCGACGTCAGCGCCAACGGCACCGCCACGGCGCAGGCCACGGCGAGTTACCCGATGCCGACCGTTTTCATGCAGATCGCCAGGATACCGACGGTGGCGATCGGCGTCTCATCGGCGGTGAGCAAGACGCCCGCACTGGTCGCAGCTACATTCAACGTCGATCACGTTTCAGGCTACTGGAACAAGACCATGACCTTGTACGGACTGCCGTTCGGTTCGACCTCCAGCACCACACCGACGACCATGATGAAGGTCAACTATGTCTACAAAGGCTATAACTATTCCTATACGAGCGGGGGTAAGACTTATACCGCTGCCGACCCGAAAGGTTACGGCACGACAACTATTTCCACTGTGTCGGGAACAACCTCGACGCAGGTTCAGAGCCAAGTGTGCACGACAGTAGGGTCAAAAACCGATTTCACTCCCACTGCTGGAGTTTACAGAAGCACCGCGGTAGCAAAAAGCGGAAACACGAGCGGCTCCACCATCTATTTCAAGACAACGTGCGCGACCACGAATTCCGCCGGAAACACCAGTGGCGCAACAATCAATGTGAGCACCATGGACCAGCTCTATCTGCAGATGGATGTGCCGTCCGGACCGGTCAACCCGCTCAAGTCGAACAATGCAGACACGTCGAACCGGCTCTACCTCGGCGCCGGGTACAGTACTGCTGCACAAAGGGACCTGGACCCTTCCAAATACCTCCCTGTCGAGGTTAAAGGCAACACGGTCGTCGACATCTTCGGCGCTGTGCCCTGCAGCCAGACCAGCGATCAGGCATGGGAAGACGGCGGCAACAATCCTCCACTGCCTGATGTCACGAACGCCGACTTCTTCTACAGCGTGACCGGCAAGTGCGACTTCAACAAGCGGCCCTCCAACACGGTGCTGACGCAGTAAGCTGCGCTCTTGGCCTTCTCCCTGCGGTAGAAGGTGGATTGGCGCGCAGCGCCAAGACGGAAGAGGGGTGCTGGACGGAATACAACGGCCGGGTAATCTGGCGCCATGCCGCATCAACCTGTTCTGCCAGCCAAACGAAGCTTCGCCCATTCGCTCCGGCACAAAATGACGGAGGCAGAAGGCAGGCTGTGGCATGAACTGCGCGACCGCAGGCTCGACCGGATAAAATTTCGGCGCCAGGTTCCCGTCGGAAGGTACATTGCCGATTTCGTCTGCTTCGAAGCTGGCCTCATCATCGAGATCGATGGCAGCCAGCACGCGGAGTCGGATTCTGACCGTGTCCGCAAGGCAGACCTGGAGGCGAGGGGCTTTCGCATTCTGCGCTTTTGGAACGACGATGTTCTGAAAGACTTGAACGCCGTCTGCGACACCATCATCGCCTATGTACGAGATATGAGTCTCCAGCCGTGGCGATAGGGGCTCCGACTTCCCTTCTCCCCTTGTGGGAGAAGGTGTCGCCGAAGGCGACGGATGAGGGGTGTTCCAGGGAATGCCAACGCCTCATTNCAGGCGCTGGCGCCGCCCCGGTCGGCTCCCCCTTCTCCCCTTGTGGGAGAAGGTGTCGCCGAAGGCGACGGATGAGGGGTGTTCCAGGGAATGCCAACGCCTCATTCCCTGGAACACCCCTCATCCGTCTCGGCGCTGCGCGCCGATCCACCTTCTCCCACAAGGGGAGAAGGGAAGAATTGAGCCTGATGATCACAAACCGGTGAGCGCTGTAACGAAGCGGCAGACAGCGGCGAAGTGGGGACATGAGCGGCGCATCCGGGCGCCGGCGCCCACGGAGCAAGCCGAATGTCAGGGTCCAGCAAGTTCGTCACAGTGTCCAGCCTTTGCGCGCTTGCACTCGCCGTGTCGCTCGGTGCGGCCGCTGCCCTGCCGCTCACGGTGGTCGAGCTGTTCACCAGCCAGGGCTGTTCGTCCTGCCCGCCGGCCAACGCCAATCTGATCAGGGTCAAGGACCAGCCCGGCGTGCTGGCGCTGTCCTTCAACGTTACCTACTGGGACTATCTCGGCTGGAAGGACACGTTCGGCCGCCAGGAATTCACGCAGCGCCAGGTCAGCTACGAGCCGCCGCTCGGCCATGACGGCCCGTTCACGCCGCAAGTGGTGGTCAACGGCCATGCCGATGTCGTCGGCGCCGCACCCGGTGAGATCGAAAAGCTGATCGCAAGCACTGGCCGAATTAGTGGCCCGTCGCTGTCGATCGACCGCGGCAAGGTCAGCATCGGCGCCGGCTCGGTGCCGGGCGGCAGGGCCGATGTCTGGCTGGTGCGCTATCTCAGGGGCGTCGTCCAGGTGCCGGTGGCGCGCGGCGAAAACACCGGCCGCACCTTGCCGCATGCCAATGTCGTGCATTCGCTCAAGAAACTCGGCAGCTGGACAGGCGACGCCGCGGCGCTCGATCTGCCGCCGGCTTCGGACGGCCTGAGCACCGCCGTGCTCGTCCAGTCGCCAGGCGGCGGGCCGATCCTGGCCGCCGCTACCAACTAGATCACGCTTCCACAAAGATTGCGCAAACGCCGCACGCGCGGCGCCGCATAGCACGGCCGCCAAGACGGCGCGCCCTTACGACCACCCCAAGGAGACCATCATGACCACTCTGTTTCGCCTGACGCTGCCTGCCCTCGCTTTCGCTCTGTGCTCGACGGCGCTGTTTGCCGGCGGCATCGCCCGTGCCGACGACGCGATCAATGCGATGAAGCCGGCCGCGAATGCCATGAAACCCGCCGCCGATGCCATGAAGCCGGCCGCGGATGCCATGCAGCCTGCAACCGATGCGATGAAGCCCGCCGACCCGATGGCCACCAATTCGATGAAGCCGGCCGCCGACGCCATGAAGCCGGCGGTTGACGCGGTGAAACCGGCAACCGATGCCATGAAGCCGGCCAACTAGGCCGATTGCCGGCGGCGCACGCGAATGTGAGCCCCCGCCGCAACTAGCGCGTCGCGCCGCCGTCCCTGATCCAATAGACTGATCCCAATGGGAGCCATGAGGAGTGCAACCATGACCGACATCAAGACACCAAACCGTTCGCTTGGCTTTGTCAAAGGCGCGCTCGCCGCACTTGCGCTGGCTGCCGCGGGCGCCGCCTTATGGCTGACGCCGGCGGTTTCTGCCGAGGACGCGGTGAAGATCCCGCCGCCGGCTTTGGACGAAAAGGCGGTGGCCGGCAGTGAAAAGGCAATCTTCGCTGGCGGCTGCTTCTGGGGCGTGCAGGGCGTCTTCCAGCACGTCAAGGGTGTGACCAAGGCCGTCTCCGGCTACACCGGCGGCGACAAGGACAGCGCCGTCTACGAGACCGTCGGCACAGGCCGCACCGGCCACGCCGAGTCCGTCGAAATCACCTACGATCCGTCCAAAGTGACCTATGGCCAGCTGCTGCAGGTCTATTTCTCGGTCGCCCACAACCCGACCCAGCTGAACTTCCAGGGACCGGACTCCGGCACGCAGTACCGCTCGACGATCTTTGCCGAAAACGATGCGCAAAAGAAGATCGCGCAGAGCTACATCGCCCAGCTCGACCAGGCCAAGGTCTTCCCGCAGCCGATCGTCACCACGCTGGAAACCGGCAAGACCTTCTATCCGGCCGAGAATTATCATCAGGATTTCCTGACGCTGAACCCGACCTATCCCTACATCGTCTACAACGACCTGCCCAAGGTGGCGAACCTGAAGGCGCTGTTCCCGGCGCTGTACAGCGAAAAGCCGGTGCTGGTGCTGTCGGCGAGCAATTGAACTCTCGAAGGAGACGTCGGCGCGAAGCACCCCCCTCTGCCCTGCCAGGCATCTCCCCCTCAAGGGCAGGGCTATCGCATATGAGTAAAGAGGCTAAGCAGGTTTTGATCGGCCCATCGTGCCTTGAGTCGTTTG
>NZ_AYWO01000063.1 GCF_000502955.1 Mesorhizobium sp. LNHC252B00
AAGACGCCGAGCCGCCACCTGTCCGCCGCTCAGCGGCAAACAAACCCAGATCCCTCATGAATAAGACGGGCTAAAGATTGCCCAACATACATCGGAGCTCGTCGATCTCGGAAATGGAACCCGTCGAGGATGATGTGGTGTTGCTCGAGGACTACGCATACCCGCGTTATGGCATCCCCGTCCGAGGAAACGAAGGAAGGCCATCCGCATGTGTGCGCGGCTCGAGGGTATGATTACCGATCTCGTTTATAAGGGCAAATCAATGCAAGGGATGATCGACCTCATCCAGAAAGGTTTGTTTCCGGAGGGATCGAGAATCCTCTACGCGCATCTCGGCGGCGCGCCGGCGATCAATGGTTACAGCCACACCTTCCGCAATGGCTGACGCTCGACAGATTGAGATTCGCTATCCTGCCGTGCCGGCGACGCGCTCAAAGTTTTCGAAGGTCTTAGCAAATCGAGGAAGTCAGCTGTTGACTGCCCCCAAGGCGAAGAGGATCGAGTTCATCCGGAATGTCTTAATCGGTGGAGTGAAAAAGCCAAAGGACACCAGAAGGAGCTGGTCAAGAGAGTAGAAAGTCTTTCTTTCCCTTGAGCTCTGCGAGAGCCCCGTTGCAAACTCTGGACTTTCCTGGAGACCGGAGAAGTTGGAGTGAGGGCGCTTCAAAGGCGGCTCGGATCTATGGCTTCAGCGCAATCCGCCGAAAGCTATACCGTGACCCGGGGCTCGAACTTAACACGATCAAGGCTGATCATACTCCTAAATTTTCGCACGTTGGGGTTGGTATAGAGCTTTGTCTTGACAAAGACATCAAAGGCATCGACGTCCTCGACCGCTACGACCAGGACGAAATCGGCGTCGCCCGTCACCATGTAGCACTGAGTTACCTCCTTGGCCGCGCGCATCGCGCGCTTGAAGTCGTCGACAAGGTCCAGACGTTCACGGTCAAGTTCAACTGTCACAACAATGGTAAGCGATTTGCCAAGAGCCTTCGGATCCACAAGTGAGATATCCGCAACGATTACGCCCTCCGCACGCAACTTGTTCACTCGACGCATGCATGAGGCGGCTGAAGAACCGACGAGTTCCGCCAGGTCGGCAAAGGAGTGCCGATTGTTCCTCTGTAGCGCCGTCAGGATCCTTTTGTCTAGGTCGTCCACCGTCTGATGCCCGGCCATACTTGAGATTTAACATTTACTTCGCAATCTTAACAGTTTCATAGTTCTCCGCAACGTTTGTTTCAAACCACCCGCAAAAGTGAAACAAACAAGCATTCATGATCCGGCAGTTAATCAAATATGCGCTCCTTCCGGATTTAACCCAGATCGGTCAGAAGTGCGTCTCGTAAGCTGACGGCATTTCGAACCCGCGCTTTGTGTGATCCGCATGTCAGCAGTGGACGCGTTTTGGCTACACGCCGCACTCTGCCGTTTCCAGCATGCGCCAGCACATTCCTCATGAAGTGAGGCGTGCCCGTTGAAGAAGTTCGCTTGGGCGAACCGCTTTGAGATGAGACGGGATCCGCCTTCGCATGATGGTTTGGCGTGACCCTCAGACCGCTCGTCTTGCTACCGACGGCTCGATCCGGAGCAGCGGAATACCAGCCGAAGGAACTGGACGAAATATGCGTGCCAGCCGCTTGAGGTTCACGGCCGGAGCCGTGAAAGTAGGCCTGGATTTTCATATCGGGAAGGCCGCGCCTGGAGCACTGACTACCTCGCCTCAATCCTCGGAGAGCTTCGCCGTTAACCTGGATTCGTAGCCCTGTCTCCGTAGCGTCCTGCCGCTCGCATGGATCCGGCGATTTGAACATGCGAAGAAGCCTCTCTTGGAGGGGCTCACGCGACGGGTTGCTGGCTGGCTTGAGGTAGTCGCAGGTCCGACGGGCGGCGGGCAGCGTTCGATCGTGTCCCGCGGCGTGGTGTAGTTGGCGGCATTGGTCGCCGTGCTCTCCGGCATGGGCCGGGCTGATCGGCGCGCCACGGCTGGCAGGCTGATCAGGGATCATCGCTCATCTGGCTGATGGTTTCCAGGGTCATGTATCTGGCCCGCGTCTCCTAGTCCCGGTCGCGGTAGCCGTTGCGTTGAGCGAGCCGCAGCGGGGTCTTCTCGCCATAGCCGGCGCCGGTGGCCGCCCCCACCTCCAGCTCCATCAGCCGCTCGGCGGCAAAGCCGATCATCTCCCGCAGAAGATCGGCATCCCGGGTCTTCTCCACGACCGTGCGCAGGTTCATCATGTCGTCGGTCATCGGTGGTCCTTCCGAAATGGGTTGGCGTCAACAACCAAACCCTACCGGAAAGCGCCGATGACCACCGACACGCCGCTCACTCGCTACAGCGCTACTAACGGCGCGCTCGCGAGCGGCTTCGTAACCGCCGAGCTACACCACCTTATGGGACACGACCCAGCGTTCGACGAAGGCGCGGCTCTCGTGGAGAGTCTTCTGCCCTGCGCGCGGGTGGCCGAGGTGGCACGCAGGCACGGGGCCCGCCGCTGCCAGGTCTATGACTGGCCCGAGCGGTCTGATCGGAAGGCACGGCTCGCGTTGCTTTAAGGCATGGCCTCGGCCACCGGCTTTGCGGCGCTTGCGATGGAAGAGCCGGCGCGGAACAAGGCGGCGGAGGCTTGCATCGAGAGCGTCGTGGGCGACGCCGTGATCTGGGCGGGGCATGACGTCGATGCCGGGCATCTGTCGCAGGTGATCCGCGATGTACGTGGGGGCCCAACGATCCCGCCGGACTGCCAGATACCAGCGTATGCAAAGCAGGATCACTGAATGCTCAAACCGGTGTCCCTTGAACGTCGCCAACTCGCTGAGACGTTCCATACGGCGCCGCCGGCAATCAGGGGTGCAACAGATACTACAAGTAATTTCATAGAATCTTTGCAACCGCAAATCACTGCCAATGGTACGTTCACCCCAAAGTCTGAGGCCGGACAGTTAGGCACCTAGGTACTTGTCCAAACTGAAACGAGCCCTGTTTCGGTGATCCTGGTCTCGTCCCGTAGCGGCAAATCACACTTCAATGTACCTGACGGGGGAAGTGATATGGCGATCCAAAATTCTAGGCATCCTATCGACTCTCGAGGAATCGGGGCGAGCATGTCGACTAGAGAACTTCTCGAAGCGGCCACCGATGCAGTTTGGAGGCCATACATGTGCCACCAGACGTTCGGAGGCACGGCTGAGCTTATCGCCGAGGATGGACAGCAGCTAAGGGTTCATTCCAGCGACGCTCTTTGTTGCGGCACATTCGGTGAGTTGCTGCAGGGCCAGTTACCGGTCGGCTCCGTTCCCCGGGACCCTCATTTCTTGGTCACGATGCCCATCGCGCTCTTTGCGCGAGCTCACTTCATCCCGATTGCAGGCACACAATGCGTGACCGTTTATCCGTCACATAAAGTCAAAGCTAAACGGCTGGCTGAGAATCTCGTGATTGCGCTCGGCGCCTCAGGAGGAATCCTCCTTTTGCAATCTGAGCTCTCCGAAGGCAAAGGGCTGGCGAGTTCGTCTGCGGATCTTGTTGCGACGGCAAGGTCAATCGCCTGCTGCTTCAGGCGTAGAGTCCGAACATCGTTGATCGAGAAGCTAATGGCGGAGATCGAGCCGTCCGATGGGGTGATGTACCCAGGAGTGGTCGCATATCAGCAGCGTGCATGTAGCCTTCTCTCCTTCCTTGGGCAAATGCCGCCGCTTGCAATCGTTGGTATCGATGAAGGAGGGACGGTCGAAACCGTTGACTATGATCAACGGCGAGGTGAAATCTCCGCCAGTCACAGAGCAGAATATCACGAATTACTCGACCGCGCACAGATAGCAATTCCGCGGGGTGATACGGCCACGATAGGCAGAATAGCTACGACCAGCGCGCTCCTGCATCAGGAACGGGTCCCAAAGGAGCATCTGAACTCGATGCTGAAAGCATCAGAGGCCACTGGCGCTCTCGGAGTCATAGTCGCGCACAGCGGCACAATGATTGGAATCCTGCTTGATCGAATGGCGGCTGACTTTCCACGGAAGCTTCGGTCCGTGCTCGCCCATGTATCGCCGTTCGACAACTCGCCAAAAATATATCTGACCATGACTGGCTGCCGATGAGGAAGCAATATGGACGCCGTTCACAAACGCCTGCCATTCTCTGGCTATTCTGATGCATATGCTCTCCCCAGCATTATTAGGTGTGAGACAAACCTGTATCTTGCGCAGTTTGCGTTCATGAAGCTTCTCCCTGCGAAGTACATCATTGAGCAAGCGCTGGCTCGAGGAACCTTGACGCACGGCATGAAAGTTCTCGAGACCTCGAGCGGAACTTTCGCGCTGGGTTTGGCCGTGGTTTGCCGAGAACGTGGATTCCAGCTCGAAATCTTCACAGACCCAGTGATGGACAAAGGCCTGGAAAACAGGTTGCGCTCCTTGGGAGCCGAAGTGTTCATAATAGCTGAAAAGGCGAAGCAGGGTGGCTATCAAAGAAGCCGCCTCGACGCATTACACACTAGGATGAGAAAGTTGGGGCACTCCTGTTTCTGGCCCCAGCAATACGAAACACCCGACAACCCCGCAGCGTATAAGCTCTTTGCCGATCAGATATCGGGGGTGTTGGGTGCCGACGTAACTTTGGTCGGTTCTGTAGGGTCAGGCGGCTCTACTTGCGGAACGATAGAGCGCCTCCGCGAAAAGGCCCCTGGCGCGCGCCTGGTTGGAGTGGACACCTTCAATAGCGTCATTTTTGGCCAACAGGATGGCGAACGGAAACTGCGGGGGCTGGGGAACAGTCTTGTCCCCAAGAACGTGAGGCACGAACTGTATGACGAGGTGCATTTCCTCTCGGCTACCCTCGCATTCGCTGCAACTCGCACCCTCCACGAGCGGCATGCCGTTTTCGCCGGTCCGACCTCCGGAGCGAGCTACATCGTTGGGCGGTGGCGCGCTCGGCACGATCCAAGAGAAACCGTAGTTGTCATATGTCCTGATGAAGGGCACCGGTATGTCGAAGCTGCTTACGACCACGAGTGGCTCAAGCAGAACGGGTGTCTACATGAAGGTGTTCTTCTGGACGCTCCGTCTAGCGAAGAGCACCCTTCGACGGCTCTCCCACCATGGAACCGATATCATTGGAGTCGGAGAAGCCGGGGAGCTGTCCTAAACGTGCTGGAGAATGCTTCATGATGAACCGAGGTAGCTTCCTTTTCGTGGAAAGCAACACGACGGGCACTGGCGAACTATTGATGAAGCGGGCCAGGATCCTGGGCTTTGAGCCTTATCTCGTTACGCGTAATCGTGCCCGCTATCCGTTTCTTAAGGACTCCGTCGCTCACGTTATTGAAGCTGAAACGCGTAGTCCGGATGAACTCATCGAGGTCGCCGCCAAATTAAGAGGGCTGGAAGGAATATATTCATCGTCTGATTATTTTGTGGAAGCAGCGGCGCGTGTCGCAACGGCAATGGGGTTACCAGCACCAAATCCGGAGGCTGTAGCCACATGCCGGAACAAATGGGAGCAAGCGGCCGAGTTACAGCGACAATCAATCACGATCCCTGAAACTCGGTTGGCCACATCTACGAGAGACCTGGACAATATTCTTACCGAAGTCACTCTGCCAGTCGTCGTAAAGCCGGTCTCCGGAAGCGGTAGTAGCGGCGTGCGGTTGTGCGATAGTGCCACAGCCGCCATAAAGGCGTTTGAGAGTGCAAAGGACGTATTGTTGAATCAAGTGGATCTGCCCAGCTCCGATATCCTCATTCAGCAATATATAGAAGGCAAAGAATACTCTGCAGAGATAATTGCTTACGATGGGGCGCTGCATTGCCTTGGAATTCTTGCCAAGCACAAGGGCCCGGCTCCCTGCTTCGTCGAGGTAGGGCACGACTTCCCGGCCCCGCTTCCGGAGCCATCCCTCCACGGACTGGCCTCCTTTGCCGCGGGCGCGGTGTCGGCCCTGGGCCTGAAGTTCGGACCGGCTCATGTGGAGTTCGTGATAACGGAGTCGGGCCCCGTCATCATCGAGGTCAACCCCAGGCTGGCTGGAGGAATGATTCCAGTCATGCTCTCGCACGCCTTGGGCACGTCAATCCTTGACATGGTGATTAGACTTTATGCGGGGGAAGGGTTCACGCCTCCACGCGCGAGCGCAAGGGCGGGAGCCATCCGTTTCCAACTCGTTCATAAATCCGGCAAGCTCAAACGCCTGGGCTTTTCTCGAAATCCAGACCCGGCAGTGCCCGAGGTGGGTCTTTTGAAATCTGAGGGAGTGGAAGTTAAAATAAATGGCGACTTCAGAGACCGGGTTGCCTACGCCGTAGGCGTCGCTGATGAACTCAACGTCGCTGCAGCGGCAGCTGAACGGATGATCGATTCTATTGTAATCGATATCGAGGCGGCCGCCGGCGAATCGGACAACAGGCAAGTCGCTGGGTCAAGCGAGAGCAGGTGGCACCTACATCCTGAAGCGATGAAGTTGCTCGCTCCGCCTATCGATATCTCGCGTGACGGTCGCCTTCTGCATTACCAAGCGGCCATAGACGAAGCACATCTGGTGATGCTTGCGGACCAGGGCTTGGTCTGCCAGACAGACGCTGCCGATCTCCTGAAGCACATCTTGGACATCCAGGATGAAGGCTTTCAGTCTTTGGAGGGCCGCGAGGCTCCGCGTGGCCTCTATCTTGCCTATGAGGCCGAACTTGTCACCAGAACTGGCCCGGAAAAGGCCGGCTGGCTGCACCTTGCAAGATCCCGCAACGACTTGAACGCGACGATTTCTCTCCTGGCCCTTCGGGAAGCAGCGTGTTCCATCTCGCAAGAAATAGGAATTGCACAAGATGCCCTGCTTCAGCGAGCGGAGGAAGCATCGAGACTTGTGGCTCCGTTGTACAGTCAGTACCAGATCGCACTCCCTGGGTCGCCCGGGCATTACCTGCTTGGCATCTTCTTCGCTCTAGGGCGCGAGCGCCAGCGCCTCCATTGCCTGCTGGAAGACATCAGGAATTGCCCTATGGGGGCGGGGGCGGGCGGAGGCACCAGCATTCCTATAGATCCTGTGCAAACCGCAAGTCTTCTGGGGTTCGAACTGCCGTCGTTCAACTCACTTGATGCGGTCGCGAGCCGCGATCATCACCTGCAAGGGCTGTCAGTCTTCGCTGGCGTTTCAATCTTGCTCAGTCGTGTGGCCCAGGACCTGCAGGTTTGGACGACGCGGGAGTTCGCCCTCATCGACATTCCTCACAATCTTGCAGGAGGCTCTTCCATGCTGCCTCAAAAGAAGAACCCGTTTCTGCTTGAACACATAAAGGGGTCGGCAAGCACTGTGATCGGCGCATACATTTCTGCGGCAACGGCAACCTGCAAAGCGCCTTTCAGCAACGCGATCGAAGCAAGCAACTATGGCTGCGCTCCGCTGGGCCTTGGAGAAGATGCCCTGAAGCGGGCCATCACCCTTACATCCCTCATTGTAAAATTCATGACCTTCAACGTGCGGTCGATGCGTGAAAATCTGGAAGACGGCTCATCGATGACGGCCGTCGCCGCAGAACGGATGGCGTCGCGAGGCGTTCCTTTCAGGAAGGCCCATACGCTAATTGGCGACATCGCAAGGCGCCTGTCTCAGGATGGCGGCGCCGTGGAGCGCCGAAGCGAGTTGGCCGACCACCTCACTGATGTGTTACCGGCGAGTCTTGAAGAGTGCAGGGACGCTCTACAGTTCGGAGGAGGGCCCGGAAAAAGCTCAACCGCCGACCAGCTCTCAGTAGCAAAAAAGCTGTTTCGGGACACGCAGCTGAAATGCGCGGACATACGGGAACGTTGGGCGCTCGCCGAGATGCACCGCAAACAGAGGGTGAAAGAACTCATTGATAGGTATCAAGGCGCCTGAATGGGGGGATATATGGACAAGGTCCGATGGTACTGGCGCCTTGACTTGGCAATAGGTCGTGTCCCGGCGAGTGATGCTATAGGCGGCCGGCGAGCGTGTGGCACCATTCGGCTCTGATAAATTTCACCGTCAGAAGGAGGGCCCCACGTCTTTTGCGTTCGCCGGTCTCGCTCCACCAGAGGCAACACCTCGATCTCTTGTTCTTCCACGAGCGCATCCTTGCGCATACTGCCTGACGATCATTTCGACGGCGCTGCCTCAACTGAGCGGGCTCATATATGAGCTGCAATCCGACGCTGGTGGGTTCGTGACGCGGCTTTACTAAAGCGTGCTGCCGTTTGATTTGAATCGGTTGGGATTGATCGGGATAGGGGACGCCTCGCGACGCCGCCCCTCCCGATCGGCAGATGCGGCAGGTCCGCGGGGACAAGATCGCCATGATCTTCCAGGATCCGATGACAAGCCTGAA
>NZ_AYWO01000064.1 GCF_000502955.1 Mesorhizobium sp. LNHC252B00
GATGGCGATGGCGCCAAGGCCGCGAAAAGCGCCCGACACTTTCAGATGCGCGACCACGATCATCATGCCGAGCAGAAGCGTGATGGTGTCGAAATTGATCGTCCGGTAGGCGTCCTCCATGCTGAGCGCGCCGATGGCGATCATCGCCGCCCCGCCGAGCAACGCGATCCCCGCACNCGACACTTTCAGATGCGCGACCACGATCATCATGCCGAGCAGAAGCGTGATGGTGTCGAAATTTATGGCCCGGTAGGCATCCTCCATGCTGAGCGCGCCGATGGCGATCATCGCCGCCCCGCCGAGCAACGCGATCCCCGCACGGTCGAGACGCAGGCCAGGGATGCGGCCAACGGCGACACCGGCGTAAGTCAGGACAAGGATCAGCAGGGCCGCCGCGCTCATCAATGTCATTCGCAAAAGTCCCTGTTCGAATTCCTTTCCCCAGATCGGGTTCCTCCCGTTCGGGGTATTTCAAACCTTGGCGCGGCGCCGGCAAAAAGGGTCCGAAAGCTGGCTCTCAATAATCAGAGTGCTTGCGGCAAAATCACCCGCGCCCGCAGCCCGCCGCTATTTGCCCGCGACAATTCAAGACTGCCGCCATAAAGCTCCACGAGTTCAGCGGCGATCGGCAGGCCGAAGCCATAGCCTGATGTCGCCTCGTCGATGCGCCGCCCCGGCCGCATCACCTCCGGCATCGCCGCCGTGTCGAGACCAGTGCCATCGTCATCGATGTCGATCGTGACGTGGCCGGCATCGGCCCTTGCCGTGACGGTGACGCTTGAGCGCGCCCATTTGCAGGCATTGTCGAGCAGGTTGCCGAGGATTTCGTCGAAATCCTGCGTTTCGGCGGCAACCGCAACATCGGTCGCAGCATCGACATGAAAGCTGAGCCCGCGCTCTCGGTGCACGTTGGCTATCATGCCGGTGAGATCGGCCAACCTTTCCGCAACATTGGTGCTGGCGCGTGCCGGGCCGGATAGAACTGCGGTGCGTGCGCGTGAAAGGTGGTGGCGGATCAGCCGGTCCATCAGGTCGAGTTGGGAGCGCATCATGCCGTCGGCGGGCTTGGTCGACTGGCGCTCGAGTGCGAGACCAAGCGCTGCCAGCGGCGTCTTCAATCCATGCGCAAGGTTGGCGACATGGCGCCTGGCGCGCGCCAGCCCTTCGGCATTGTCGGCGAGCAGGCTGTTGACTTCCTCGACCAGCGGCAGGATTTCGCTCGGCTGGTCGGTGGAAATCGACGTGCGCCTGCCGGCGCGGATATCGGCAAGGCCGGCTCGCAGAGCGGCCAGCGGTCGCAGGCCGAGACGCACCTGCGCCAGCATGGCACCGAACAGCAACAGCCCCAGCACCATCAACGCCAGCGCCAGCGGCACCAGGGCTTCGCGCAGCGGCCCATAGATAGCGCGGTAAGGCGCCGCCGCAGCCACGGTCACAGTTTGCTTGTCGAAAGGCGCGGCAAGGATGCGCCAGTGCAGGGCCTGGCCGTCCGGTCCCGGCCCGTCCGCGGGCGCGGGCCGGCCGAACGTATCGAGCGACCCGAGCAATTTCGACAATCCTGGGAAATTGTGGAAGCGGCTACCATGGACCGGCGGCAGCGGTAGAGCGCCCAGGCCGGCCAGCGAGGCCGACACCAGTTCGCCGTCCGATCCTGTGACCTGCCATGCCCAGCCAGATCCCGGGCGATCGAAGGGCGGCCCGTTGAGCATTGGCGTCACCGTCATCTTCCCATCGCCGTCGTGCTGCAGTGCCGCCGCTATGGCGAAGACCTGGCCGTCGAGCCGCTGGTCGATCTGGCCGATGACGAAGCGCTGCAGGATCAGCGCAATGGCGATGCCGGCCAGAAGCAATGCGACGATGATAGCGGCAGCCGCTGCAAGCCGCAGCCTGCCGGCGAGCGAACGCGGGATGAACCTCATGTTTCGCCCGCCGTCAGCCGATAGCCGAGGCCACGTATGGTTTCGATGTGTCGGTGGCCGATCTTGCGGCGCAGCCTGGCAACGATCACCTCGAGCGAATTGGAATCGATATCGGAATCTCCTTCATAGACCCGCTCCAGAAGGTCGGCGCGCGTCACCACCACTTCCTTGCGCAGCATCAGGCTGGACAGCACGCGCCATTCCAGCGCTGTCAGCTTCAGCGGCAGGCCATCGAACTCGAAAGTGCCGAGTTGCGCGTCGAAGGCGAGCGGGCCGCAGGTAACTTTTGTCTGGGCATGACCGGCAGCGCGCCGCACCAGCGCGCGCAGCCGCATGATCAGTTCCTCAGTCCGGAACGGTTTTGTCAGATAGTCGTCGGCGCCGGCCTTGAAACCCTCGACCTTTTCCGACCATCCATCGCGCGCCGTCAGGATAAGCACTGGCAGGTTGCGCCCCGCTGCCCGCCATGCCTTGAGCACGGCCTTGCCCTCGATCTTCGGCAGGCCGAGATCGAGAACGGCGACATCATAGGCGCCGGTGTCGCCGAGATGCTGGCCGTCCTCGCCATTGCGGGCGATATCGACGACGAAGTTTTCGCCGCGCAGCGCTTCTGCCAACTGGCCGGCGATCGACAGGTCGTCCTCGACGAGCAGCACCTTCATTGAATCGGCTTCCTTACGCCTGCCTCAGAATCGGGTCCTACGCCCGCCGGCTTAACTGAAGCTGAACGACCTGGTTCAGGCTGGATTCGCGGAACCTGCGGTAAAAGTCTCCCATTCAACCACAGCCAAGGAAAGACGAATGTCATGACTGAAACAGCTAGCAGCTCAAATCCGGCCGGACCCGGCAAGCCGGCCGATAGCCGGCGCGCTCGTCGACCCTATCTGACCGGCATCTTCGCCGCCGGCCTGGTTGCGCTGGGAGTTATTGCCGGCGCCGGCGCCATGGCGTTGGACGCGCCCCGCGACACCACCATGCTCATCCAGCCCATACCCATTTCGTCGCTCGCGCCCTACAGCGTCGTTGCCGTCAAGGGCAAGGTCGTCGAAATCTTCGGCGACAAGTTCGTCATCGACGACGGCAGCGGCCGTGCGCTGGTCGAGACCGGTCGGCGCGGCGAGGGTGGCAAGCTCGTCACCGCTGGCGAGGCGCTGACCGTACAGGGCCATTTCGACGATGGCTTCATCCACGGCGACATCATCGTCCATGCCGACGGCCGTGCCGAAAGCCTGAAGCCACCACGGCCGGGTCCGCGCGGCCTGCCCGATCGCCTGCATGGCCGTGGCGTCGATATCGTCACGCCGGGCGCACCCGGCTGAGCCTGGCATCACGGCCGGTAAGCCAGCGGCCGTCTGCCCGAAATGAATGGAGGTCACGGTGCTCATCCAGCCCAGTTTCCGGAACGTGCTTGCGCGCGAGAGGGGCATCCAATGATAAAGTGGGGGATACGGACTAAGCTCGTGGCTTGGGCCGGCTTTGCCTGCCTGTTGGCAGCCGCAGGAGCCGCCATGCATGGGTCGACCGCCCAGGACATCGTTCAGCCAAGGGCTTCGTCCACGACCGCCGGTCAGGCTTCGAGCGGGCCAACAGCCATTCACGTCAGCGTCGTTTCGGCGACCGTGGGCACTGTCCAAAAGGTCATCGCGGGTATCGGCACAGTCGCGCCGCTGCAAACCGTGACAGTTCGAACCCAGATCGACGGAGAAATCCTGAGCATGCCTTTTACCGAAGGCGATGTCGTCCACCAGGGCGACGTGCTCGTGCAGATCGACCCCCGACAGTTGCAGGCGGCGCTGGCGGTGGCGGAGGCCAAGGAGACGCAGGACATGTCTCAACTCGACAATGCGCGCAACGACCTTGCCCGCTATTCGGCGCTTGCCAAGAAAGATATTGTCGCCGCCGAGACGCTGGACCAGAAGGCGGCGGCGGTCGAGCAATTGAACGCCGCTGTAAAATCCGACGAAGCGGCGGCGAGCAGCGCCCTTACGCAACTCGGCTATGCCACGATCAGGGCGCCCATCACGGGACGGACCGGCTTCCGGTCCGTCGATATCGGCGGCATAGTCAGCACTGCTTCCTCGACAGGCATCGTAACGATTACCCAATTCGACCCGATTGGCGTCGTGTTCGTCGCGCCGGGGGACCGCTTCGGCGAAATCCGCCAAGCGATGAAGGACAACGTCGCTACGGTGGAGGCGCTATCTACGGACACGCGAACGGTTCTCGCCCGCGGCAAACTGACGTTGATGGACAACAATGTCGATTCCGCCAACGGCTCGATAAAATTGCGCGCCACTTTCGACAATCAGGACGGAAAACTCTGGCCCGGTCTGCCCGTCGCAACCCGGCTGACCACGGCGGTGCTGCATGGTGTTGTCGTTCCCGACGAAGTGCTTTCGCGCGGCGTTGGCGGACTTTATGCCTATGTTGTTGGCACTGATGGCAAGGCCAGCCGGCGTCTGGTCGAATCCGGCGTCGAGACCGACGGCATGACGCTTGTGACCAGGGGCATTGCGGCGGGCGACAAGATTGTCTCTGACGGACGCGATCAGGTTGGTGATGGGACGGCGGTGGCCGTTTCCGCAAATCCGGATCTGGCCAATCCAGGTGGCGTTCAGCAACCCGCCAACGCCATCGGTGGTGGCACCCCTGTTGCGACGACAGCCGCGCCATGAGCGCGGGGCCCTCCGACCACTTCGTTCGCCATCCGGTCGCCACGACGCTCGGCATGGCCGGGATCCTGCTGATCGGCCTCTTCGCTTATCCGAGGCTTCCGGTCTCGGCGCTGCCAGAGATTGCGTTCCCAACGATCCAGGTCTCGGCAAATCTCCCAGGAGGGGCTCCGGAGACTATGGCCTCGTCGGCGGCGCAGCCTTTGGAGACGCAGCTCTCCAAGGTCAGCGGCGTCACCGAGATGACCTCGTCGAGTTCGCTGGGCACGACCCAGATCACCATTCAGTTCGACCTCGATCGCGATATCGACGCGGCGGCCAGCGATGTCCAGACGGCGATCAGCACGGCAAGCGGACAATTGCCAAAGGATCTGCCTTCGCCGCCTTCGTTCCATAAGGTCAATCCGGCCGACGCACCGGTTCTCCAACTGTCTGCCACCTCCGACACCTTGTCCTTGATAGACGTCGATGAGTTCATCGAAACCCGGGTCGCCCAGCGCATCAGCCAGATCAGCGGCGTCGCCCAGGTCAATATCGGTGGCCGGCAGAAGCCGGCGATCCGCATTTCCGTCGATCCGGGACGCTTGGGGGCAGCGGGCGTAACGCTCGAGGATGTGCGCACCGCCATTGAGGGTCTGAGCGTCAGCGGTCCGAAGGGCAATCTCGATGAAGGCAAGCGAACCTTCCCGATCTACAACAACGACCAGATCACCGATGCCGCCGGTTGGAGCGATGCGGTCGTTGCCTATCGCAACGGCGGCCCGGTCAGGATCCGCGACATTGGCCAGGCCGTCGATGGTCCCGAGGATGCCAAGATGGCGCATTGGACGAACGGCAAACGCGGCATCGCCGTCGATGTCTTCCGCCAGCCCGGCGCCAATGTCATCCAGGTGGTGGAACGCATCAAGGCTGAACTGCCTGAACTCCAGGCAGGATTGCCGCCCTCGATCAAGCTCGCGCTGGTGACGGACCGCACGACCACGATCCGGGCCGCGGTGTCTGATGTCCAGTTCACGCTGTTGATCACCATCCTGCTGGTGGTCACGGTGATATTCGTCTTTCTGCGCAATGTGCGGGCGACGCTTATCCCGGCAGCGACGCTGCCGCTGGCGCTGCTGGGTGCGCTGGCGCCGATGTGGCTGTTCGGCTTCAGCCTCGACAATCTGTCGCTGATGGCGCTGGTCATCGCTGTCGGTTTTGTCGTCGACGACGCCATCGTCATGCTGGAAAACATCAGCCGGCACATCGAGGCGGGCGAGAGCCGAATCCAAGCAGCGCTCAAGGGGTCGAAAGAAGTCGGCTTCACCATCGTGTCGATCAGCCTGTCGCTCGTCGCCGTGCTTATTCCGGTTCTGGCGATGGGCGGCATCGTTGGCAGGCTCTTTCGCGAGTTCGCCCTGACGCTCACCATCGCGATTGCCATCTCGACAATCGTCTCGCTGACAATGACGCCGATGATGGCGTCAAGGCTGCTCAAGCCAGCCGGGGCCGTCCGCCACGGGCGCCTTTACAAGTGGAGCGAGCGCGCCTTCGAGGCGCTGCGGGGCCCCTATGGGCGAGGTCTCGATGTCGTGCTTCGCCATCGCTGGGCGACGCTGACGGTCTTCTTCGCGACGCTGGTCGCAACCGCCTATCTGTTCATCATCATCCCCAAGGGCTTCTTTCCGGAGCAGGACACGGGCTTTATCGGCGGCCTGTCGCAAGCCGCGCCCGATGTGTCCTACGCGGAGATGGCCAGATTGCAGGAACAGGTCAGCGCGGTCGTGATGAAGGATCCAGCCGTCTACAGCGTTTTCATGGACATAGGCGGAGGCAATGGCGGCAACGCCCTCAGCCAGGGTCATGTCAACATCACGCTGAAGCCAAGGAGCCAGCGCGATGTCTCGGCGCAGCAGGTCATCGCCCGCCTCGGGCCGGAGGTCGCCAAGCTGCAGGGTATTCGCCTGTTCATGCAGGCGGCGCAGGATATCAACATCGGCGCACGCCCGGCCAAGACGCAGTACCAGTACACGCTTGAGGACAACGATATCGAAGAACTGAACGTCTGGGCGCCAAAGGTGCTGGCGGCCTTCAAGGGCTTGCCCGAGCTTGCCGATGTCGGCAGCGACCAGCAACAGCAGGCGCCGACCCTGACACTGACCGTCGACCGCGCAGCGGCCTCCCTGTTCGGCGTGTTGCCTCAGACTATCGACGAAACGCTCTACGACGCCTTTGGCCAGCGGCAGGTCGGCCAGTACACGACGCAGACCGACACGTTCCATGTCGTTCTCGAGGTGCTGCCAAACCTGCAGCAGGACGTCGAGACCCTGGAGCGCCTCTCCGTCAAATCGCAGTCGGGAACCCTGGTGCCGCTGGCCAATGTCGCGCACTGGACGACGCGCGGCGTGGCGCCTGTCTCCATCAACCATCAAGGCCAGTTTCCGGCGGTGACGATGTCGTTCAATCTTGCGACTGGTGCATCTCTCGGCACTGCCACGACCGCGGTGCGAAACGCCATGGCCGCGCTGAAGCCGCCGGCTTCGTTGGAGGGAAGCTTTGCGGGCAGCGCCAAGGCATTCGAGGAGTCCCTCTCGACCGTACCGCTGCTGATCGGCGCCTCGCTGGTCGTCGTCTACCTCATCCTCGGCGTTCTCTACGAAAGCTTCATCCACCCGATCACGATCCTGTCGACATTGCCCTCGGCAGCGCTTGGCGCTCTCGCCACGTTGATGGTGGCCGGCTTCGATTTCGGGCTGGTGGCGATGATCGGCGTCATCCTGCTGATCGGCATCGTCAAGAAAAACGGCATCATGCTGGTCGACTTCGCCATCAAGGCGGAGGCCGAACAAGGGCTATCGGGGGAAGACGCCATACGGCAGGCGGCGTTGCTCAGATTCCGGCCGATCCTGATGACCACGATGGCGGCGATCCTCGGTGGCGTTCCGTTGATGCTCGGGCATGGGGCCGGGTCGGAACTGCGCCAGCCGCTAGGCTATGCCATCGTCGGCGGCCTTGTCGTCAGCCAGGTGTTGACGCTTTTCACGACGCCGGTGATCTATCTGCTGCTGGACAAGATGACCAGGCGATCCGTTGGGGGCCCCCTTGCCAAGGATGGATGGATACGGCGTGAGAGCTAGTCCCCAGGATAGCCCTGCCAGCCTTGCGGAGCATATACCTGCGTTTGCTTTTTGGGCATACGATTGCGGCTCGGATTGCCGGCCAACCTCATCGGCTGTTGCGCTCGAAAAGGCGACGCCCAAGGTCGAAGCGGAAATTCCGGTATGGAAAGCCTATTGTGCATCGGGAAAGGGGCGCCTTAACGCAATGCAAGCCATGCCGTTCCAGCCAGAAGCGTGACCAGCGTCAGCGGCAAGCCGATCTTGAAGAAGGCGCCGAACGACAGCGGCGTGCCGGCGGCCCGTGCCTGTTCGGCGACGATCAGGTTGGCGACCGAACCAAGCAGCGTGAAATTGCCGGCCAGCGTCGAGCTCATGGCGACGACCAGCCAGGCNAATGAACAGGCCGGCGAACATGAACAGCAGCGGACCGTCGATCTCGCGGTAGATGCGTTCCGGCTTGATGGCGCGGGTGAGCAAGAGGATGGCGCCGCCGATGAGCGCTGCCTTGGCGACGGGCACGCCGGCGAAGAAGGCAATCGCCAGTCCGATGCAGACCACCACAGCCTTCAGCACCTGTCCCTTATGCATGCGGCCGCGCGAGACCTCGGGCGTCAGTTGGACCGTGCGTGCGAATTCGGCCCGGTAGACGACGCGGATGATGACGACCACCGCGAC
>NZ_AYWO01000065.1 GCF_000502955.1 Mesorhizobium sp. LNHC252B00
CAGCAAGATGCGAAGAGCCAGATGGAACAGAGACTTCCTCTTCCAGCTCTTTACTCATATGCGATAGCCCTGCCTCAAGGGGGGAGATCACCCCTACCCAGCGCGGCAACCGCTGCAACAATCCGCGCAAACGCTTCCGCCGCTGCCGGCACTGTCGTCCGGGCGCGCAGGAAGCTGTGCACCAGCCTCGGCTCCTCGTGCCACCACGCCTTGCCGCCGGCGGCAATAATGCGGTCGCGGTAGGTCTCGCCGTCCGACGATAGTGGGTCGCATTCGGCAGTGACGATCACGGTTGGCGGCAGGCCGGAGAAGTCGGTGTCGCGCAAAGGCTGGAGGGTCGGATCGTCGGGCGACTGCCGCCTGGCAGAGCGGACGTCGCGGTAGAAGGCAATGTCGGCCACGGACAGCAGCGGCGCTTCGGCGTGCTCGACATAGGAGCCGGCGGCCTGGTCGCCGCCGAGGTCGGGATAGATCAGCACCTGGCCGATGGCGGCGCCGCGGCGGGTCGCCTGCGCCACTCCAGCCGCGAGATTGCCGCCGGCGCTTTCGCCGCACAGCACCAGCGGCAGGTCGGTGGCGGCGGCCGCCCATTCGAAGGCGGTGACGGCATCGTCGAAGGCTGCGGGGTGCACATGCTCCGGCGCCAGCCGGTATTCGACCGACAGCACGTCGAAACCGGTGCCGGCGCAGAGCTCGGCGCAGATGTCGTCATGGCTGTCGAGCCCGCCGAGGATGAAGCCGCCGCCATGAAAGTAGACCACCATCGCCTTCGGGGCCGCGCCGGCAAGCCGGTAGCGGCGGATCGGGATGTCGCGGCCGGCCGCGGCGATCAGGCTGTCGCTGGCCGTGACGCCGGGCGGGCGGCCCTGATGGAAGGCACGGCTCATCCGGTCATAGACGGCGCGCTGCTTGTCGATCGGCAGGCCGAGGATCTCGGGCGGATACCAGGCGTTGACCGCGTCGATATAGGCCCAGAGCTCTGGGTCGAGCCGGGTTTCGTATTTGCCCCGAGTCATGCTTTCGGCAGTCATAGGTCTGCGTAGAGCGCGGCCGCGTTGTCGAAGGTGAAGCGCAGCGGCACCGAGCCTTCGACCTGCCAAGCGGTGACGGTCTCGCCGGCCAGCAGCCGGCAGGCGCCGTCGGTGTCGGTGACGGCACCGCCATAGAGCCGGTTGGCGAGGTTGAGGATGCCGGTCTGGTGCATGGCCGCACTGCCGCTGCCGCAGGCATCCTTGACCAAGAGCACGCGAAAACCTTTCGCCACCGCGTCCTTCACCGAAGCGTCGATGCAGGCCTCGGTCCAGACGCCCGACACGACCAGCCATTCGATGCCGGCGGACTTGATGTCGCGGGCCGCCGGCCCGGAGCGGAAGGCACTGGCCTCGGCCTTGATCAGCAGCGCCTCGCCATCAGCCGGCGCCACCTCATGGCAGATCTCGGTCAGCGGATCGCTCTTGTCGGAAAAGGCCGACTTGCCGTCCTCACCGACTGGATGGAACGGCCGCTCCTGGCTGTCGAGGTCGACGATGTAGGCCCAGTGGTAGAGCGGCACATGGTTTTGCCGCGCCGCCGCCTGCAGGCGCTGGACGTTGGCGATGACCGTTGCGTAACCGTCGACGAGATAGCGCGGGTCCTGCCGGTGCTCTTCCTGCAGGTCGATGAAGATCGCGGCCACGGTGCCGCGCTTGATGGCGATGGGGATTTTCATGCGGCGCCTTCATCCACGGGCGGAGCAGCCCAAGACTCGTCCCTATGCCGGTGGGACAGCGCCCCCCTCTGCCCTGCCGGGCATCTCCCCCTCAAGGGGGGAGATCGGCCGTCGCGAATGCCTTCGCCAATCACCAAAGCTGCAGGAAAAAGCGCCGTAGGCGACGCTGCCAATCTCCCCCCTTGAGGGGGAGATGTCCGGCAGGACAGAGGGGGGCGCCAGGTAACGAGGCGCTCATCGGTTGCGCGTATCAAACCTGCTTCTCCAGAAACTCGTCCTCATACGGGAAGCGCGACAGAAGCTCTGTACCGGTGTCGGTGATCAGGATCTCGTCCTCCAGCTTGACGCCCTCGCGGCCGCCTTTTTCGCCGATGTAGCTTTCCACGCTCACCACCATGCCTGGCACGATATGGCCGTCGCGGCCATAGGTTTCGTAGTCCATGGCATGCGCGATGAACGGTGTTTCGCCATGCATGCCGACGCCGTGCATGACCGAGGTGTAGCGCTGGTCGACGAAACGGTCCGGGATCTTCCAGGCTTTCTCGGCGATTTCGCGGAACGCCATGCCGGGTTTGACGATCGAAATGTTGTGCTGAACCTGGTCGTGCGCCATGCGGTAGAGCGACTTCTGGTAGGGCGTCGGCTTGCCCGGCCCGCAGCGGAAGGTGCGGGAAAAATCGGAATAATAGCCGTAGCAGCCGATCGTGTCGGTATCGAGCGCCAGCAACTCGCCGGGCCGGATCTTGCGGCCGCTGGCCTCGTTGAACCACGGGTTGGTGCGCTGGCCGGAGGTGAGCAGCCGGGTCTCGATGAACTCGCCGCCCTGGCGGATGACCTCGCCATACATGATGGCGAACAAATCGTTTTCGGAGACGCCGGGCTTGATCGCCTCGCGCACCGCATAGACGGCGGCCTCGGCGCCGGCCATCGACACCTGCAGGCATTTGACTTCCTCAGGTGTCTTCACCGCGCGCACCGCCAGGATTTCGCCCTGGCAATCGCGGACCTCGCAGCCGCGCTTTTCCAGCGCCAGCGCCTGCAGATGGCTGCAGCGGTCGAGGCCGAGCTTCATCGAGCCGCCGCCATGCTGTTTCAAAAGCTCGGCGATCTCGTCGGCGAAGGGACCGGCGGTCTCGTCGTCGCGGCCGGAGACCGACGACCAGACGAGCTTGGAAGGCCGCGCCTCGTCGATCGTGTCGAGCACCATCGAGACATGGTAGCTCTGCGGGTATTCGAACAGCACGATCGGCCCGTCGGTGGGGATAAAGAAATAGCGCGTCGAGTTGCGCAAGAAATAGCCGAACATGTTGCGCGAGCCGGTGGCGTAGCGCTGGTTGTAGGGGTCGAACAACACCACGCCGCCATAGCCGGCCTCGCGCATCCAGCCGCGCAGCTTGGCCAGCCGGCCTTTTCGCAAAGCATCGGCGTCGATGAAGGACGGCTCGGTGTCGGACAGCCACATGCCGCCCGCCGGATCGGCCGCCGCCGGGTGGCGCATGCAGTCCTTGAAGTCCACGTCCTCGGTGCTGTCGGGGTCGAATACGACGATGCTCATGGGTACGGCCTTGGCTGGGTTGCGAGGTCGGAGCATGGCGCAAGCGAGGCAAGGGGATTGTGCGGAAAACCGCGTGTGTTGTGCGGGATGCCGCAGGAGCCTAATGCGGAACGCTGGAGGGACAGCACCCCCCTCTGTCCTACCGGAGGGGGTGCTGTCCCGCTAACATCTCATCGCGTCAGCGAGCGCACCCCTAATGCCTTCTCGCCAATTTCGGCGGGTGGCCATGCTCCTCGCGAAAAGCTCGAGCAAAGCTCGACATCGAGGCGAAGCCGCAGGCCAGCGCCACGTCGCGTACGGCGAGCGTCGAATGCGCCAGCAGGTCGGCGGCGCGCTTTAGCCGCAGCCGCCGGTAGTAGCCATTGGGCGAGATGGCGAGTTCGGAGCGGAAGGAGCGTTCGAGCTTGTCGGAGGAGACGCCGAGCTTCGCGGTCAGCTCGGCCATGCCGAGCCGCTCCTCGACCGCGTCCTCCATGATGGCGATGGCCGACAGCACCAACTCGTTGCGGACGCCGGTGCGCAGCCGCAGCGGCATCATCTTGCGGTCGATGCTGGAGCGCAGCTGGCTGTGCACGAACCATTCGGCGACGCCGGCGGCAAGTTCGGCGCCGTAATCGCGGGTGATGATCTCCAGCATCATGTCGAGGCTGCCGACGCCGCCGGCCGACGTAAAACGCTTGCGGTCGATGACATAGAGGTCGCGCCTGAGCTCGATGTTGGGGAAGGCCTCGGTGAAGGCGGCCTGGCTGGTCCAGTGCAAGGTGCAGGCGTGGCCGTCGAGCAGGCCGGCCCGGGCGAGGAAGAACGCCGCATCCGCCACCGCGCCGATATGGGCGCCGTTGCGCAGGCTCTTGCGAATCCAGCTCGCGGCGTCCTCGGCGACGAGGTGATCAGCATCGCCGCCCGAGCAGACGACGATGCGGTCGACCTTCGGCGCGTCCTCGGCATAAAAACCAGGCTGGATGACGACGCCGTTCGACGCCTCGACCGGGCCTTTTGTGCCGCCGACGATGATCCAGCGATAGCACGGCCGTTTCGCCAGGACATTGGCGGCGCGTAGCGGCTCGATGACGGAGCTGAACGCCATCATCGGAAAGCCGGGAAAGACCAGCACCGCGAAGGTGAGGGGTGTTTCGGTCGGTTTGGGTGGAGCGTGCGTGGCCATGGGCGCTACACTTCGGGCAGATGCGGGTCGGGGTCAACGGCAATTGGCGAGCGATGCTCGAAGCGCTGCTTGCTTTGACTGCCGCGCGGCGAAGAGATCTGTCAAATGTCGGCGGGACAGCACCCCCCTCTGGCCTGCCGGCCATCTCCCCCGCAAGGAGGGAGATTGGCAGTTTCAATGTCGCCGCTCGTCTTGCAACGTTCGAGATTAGCGAAAGCAGAAATGACATCTAATCTCCCCCCTTGCGGGGGAGATGTCCGGCAGGACAGAGGGGGGTGTGAAGGATCGCGACAGAACCAGTTTACCCTGCGCCGTAGCAGTCGCTTCGCCGTGAAGCGGCCGAAGAGCCAACGCAGGGTTTGCCCTCAGCCCCCCAGCGCCTGGTCCAGATCGGCGATCAGATCATCGCCGTCCTCGATGCCCGCCGACAGCCGCACCAGCGAATCGGAAATGCCGATCTCGTCGCGCTTCTCGGCGGGGATCGAGCCGTGCGTCATCAGCGCCGGGTGCTCGATCAGGCTCTCCACCCCGCCGAGGCTTTCGGCCAGGGTGAACAGTTGCGTGCGTTCTAGGAACCTTTTGGTGCTGGCAAGGTCGCGGTCGAGCACGGCTGATATCATGCCGCCGAAGGCATGCATCTGCCTGACAGCGATCTCATGCTGCGGGTGGCTGGCGAGGCCGGGATAGATGACTCGGCGCACGTCGCTCCGGCCTTCCAACCACTGCGCGATCTTGAGGCCGTTGGCGGAATGACGCTCCATCCTGAGCGCCAAAGTCTTGAGGCCGCGCAGGGCCAGAAAGCTGTCGAACGGGCCCGAAATGGCGCCGATGGCGTTCTGCAGGAATTTCAGCTGGGTGGACAAATCCTTGTTGTCGCCGACGACGGCGACGCCGCCGACCATGTCGGAATGGCCGTTGAGATATTTCGTCGTAGAGTGGACGACGATGTCGATGCCGAGTTCGAGCGGCCGCTGAATATAGGGGCTGCAAAACGTGTTGTCGGCGACCGTGAGAACCCCCTTGCGTTTGGCTAGGGCCGCGACACCTTCGAGATCGACGATGCGCAGCAGCGGGTTGGTCGGCGTCTCGACCCAGAGCATTTTTGTTTCGGGGCGGATCGCGGCTTCCACGGCGGCGAGATCGGTGAAATCGACGAACGAGACCTGCAGATTGGCCGAGCGCTTGCGTACCCGCTCCATCAAACGGAAGGAGCCGCCATAGATGTCGTCGGTGGCAACGATATGCGCGCCGGAATCGAGCAGCTCCAGCACGGTGGCGATCGACGCCAGGCCGGACGCGAAGGCGAAGGCGGCCGAGCCGCTTTCGAGATCGGCCACCGCCCGCTCGAAGGCAAAGCGCGTCGGGTTCTGGCTGCGGGCATATTCGAAGCCCTTGTGAACGCCGGGCGACTGCTGGCCATAGGTCGAGGTGGCGTAGATCGGCACCATCACCGCGCCGGTCAGCGGGTCGTGGCTCTGGCCGCCATGGATGGTGCGCGTCGAAAAGGCGAGGCGGTTCTTGCCTGATGAAGATGGGCCCGCTGAAGATGGGCCGGATATGCTGCTGGTCATCGTGCGCGCCTCAGATGGTTGATCAGGTCGATGCGGGTTATCAGGCCGATGAACTCGTCGCCGTCGAAGATGATGGCGACCTCGTTGCGGTCGAATACCGGCAACAGCGCATCCAGCGTCTGGCTGGCCTGCAGCGTGTGCAAATTGGAGGTCATCGCCGTGCGCACCGGACCGTTGAAGCGCTCCCAGCGGCCGTCATAGGGGCCGTCGACCTTGGCAAGGATGTCACTTTCGTCGACGATGCCGACGAGCTTGCCATTGTCGAGCACCGGTAGCTGCGACACATCGGAGCGACGCATGCGGCCATAGGCGTTGAGCAGGCTTTCGTCCGGGCCGACATAGACGGTGTCGCCGGTGCGGTGCGAACGCATCACCAGGTCGCGCAGATCGCCATGCTGCTCGTGCTCGGCCAGGCCCTGCTCGGCCAGCCAGAAATCGTCGAACACTTTCGACAGATATTTGTTGCCGCTGTCGCAGACGAAGGTGACGACCCGCTTCGCAGAGGTCTGCTCGCGGCAATAGCGCAGGGCGGCCGACAGCAACGTGCCCGAGGATGAGCCCGCCAGGATGCCTTCCTTGGACAGGAGGTCGCGCACGGCCAGCATGCTCTGCTTGTCGGGAATGGAGTACGCCTTTTTCACCAGCGACAAATCGGCATTGGGCGGCACGAAATCCTCGCCGATGCCTTCCACGGTCCAGCTGCCGGCCTCTTCCATCTTGCCGGTCTTGATCAACGGTGCCAGCACCGAGCCGACCGGATCGGCCAGCACCATTTCTGTCTTGGGCGAAACCTTCGCAAAGTAGCGGCCGAGCCCGGTCAGCGTGCCGCCGGAGCCGACGCCGACCACCACCGCGTCGACGTCGCCATCGAGCTGCGAGAAGATTTCCGGACCGGTGGTGGTTTCATGTGCCAGTGGGTTGGCCGGGTTGGCGAACTGGTTGGCGTAGAAGGCGCCGGGCGTTTCAGCCGCGATCTTCTCGGCCATGTCGTGGTAATATTCCGCATGGCCCTTGCCGACATCGGAGCGCGTCATGCGCACCTCGGCGCCGAGCGCGCGCAGATGCTGGATTTTCTCGCGCGACATCTTGTCGGGCACCACCAGCACGATGCGGTAGCCTTTGGGGATGCCGACCTGAGCAAGGCCGAGGCCGGTATTGCCGGCGGTCGCCTCGACGATGGTACCGCCGCGCCGGAGCTTGCCCTCTCTCTCGGCGGCGGCGATCATCGACAGCGCGATGCGGTCCTTGATCGAGCCGCCGGGATTCTGGCTTTCGAGCTTGATGAACAGCCGGCATTTGCCGGTGTCGAACTTGGTCAGTTCGACAACCGGCGTCTGGCCGATCAGGTCGAGAACCGACTTATAGGGCGGACGCATGCGCGACAACGCGTCGGCTGCGGCGATCTTGTGCTCGCTCATATCGATGCTCCATGACCAAGCGACCGCCTCGGGGCAGAGCGGTAGCGTGTCCTCTTTTCCAGCCCTTTGCTCTCGGAAAGAAGATAGATCGTGCCAATCAACCGGCCAGATGCGGAATGAAATTCCGGGCTGGCATCGCCGCTGCGCAAGTCGCTGCAAGGTCGCGGGACAGCGCCCCCCTCTGGCCTGCCGGCCATCTCCCCCTCAGGTGGGGAGATTGGACTTCACGAACGCTTTCGCCAATCTCCACCGTCAGAAGGAAGGCGCCGTCAGCGAAGCTGCCGATCTCCCCACTTGAGGGCAGGGCTATCGCATATGAGTAAAGAGCTGGAAGAGGAAGTCTCTGTTCCATCTGGCTCTTCGCATCT
>NZ_AYWO01000066.1 GCF_000502955.1 Mesorhizobium sp. LNHC252B00
GGGCGGCGGGGGCGCCGCCGCGAGGGGCGGTGCCGCTCACCGTGATGTCGCATGACGGTCTTGTGTCAGCCGCCCCATTGGCCGTAAACGGCATGGGCTGACCAACGGGACGTAGACAAACCGATGCCGAAGACCGAAGCCGACCTGATGGCCTTTCTTGCCGAACTCGGGATCATCACGTCGACGAAACGCCATCCGCCTCTCTACACGGTCGCCGATTCGCAGGCGCTGCGCGGCGAAATCGTCGGCGGGCACACGAAAAATCTGTTCTTGAAGGACAAGAAGGACAATTTCTTCCTGGTCACCGTCGGCGAGGATGCGGTTGTCGACCTGAAGCAGATCCACCAGGTGATCGGCGCCGCCAGCCGCGTCTCCTTCGGCAGGCCGGAGATGCTTATGGATCTGCTTGGCGTCACGCCGGGCGCCGTCACGGTGTTTGGCATCGTCAACGATACCGCAAACAGGGTCAAGCTCGTGCTCGACAAGGATTTGATGGAGCATGCGGTCATCAACGCGCATCCGCTGACCAATGAGGCGACGACGTCGATCGCCGCAGGGGACCTCATCAGATTCGTCGAGGCAACCGGGCACGATGCTGCTATCTTGAAAGTCTCCGCGTGATCGCCACATGGATGGCTTGAAACCGATGGTCTGAAGGATATGGCGCCGGCTGCCAGCCGGCCCGCTACGGAAGGGTTAAAGAGATGAGCGACAACAATCCGTTTGGCGGCCCCTTCGGCGGCAATGGCGGCCAGTACACCACATCGGTGCAGTATGGCGGAACCGCGCCGGCGCCGGCGAAGGTCGCGCTTGGCGACGCGCCCACTGCCCCTGCCAATGTCATCAAGGACACGACGACCGCCGCCTTTGCCGCCGACGTCATCCAGGAATCGCGCCGCCAGCCGGTGCTGGTCGATTTCTGGGCACCCTGGTGCGGGCCCTGCAAGCAACTTACGCCGCAGCTGGAAAAGGCTGTCAAGGCCGCCGGTGGCAAGGTCAAGCTGGTCAAGATGAACATCGACGATCATCCGTCGATCGCCGGCCAGCTCGGCATCCAGTCGATTCCTGCGGTCATCGCCTTCAAGGACGGCCAGCCGGTCGACGGCTTCATGGGCGCCATCCCCGAGAGCCAGATCGCCGAATTCATCACCAAGGTCGGCGGCAAGGGCGATGNGCCGCCGGTGGCCGAGGCGCTGGCCGCGGCTGCGGAAGCGCGCGACGCCGGCGACATGCAGACCGCGGCCGACATCTATGATGCCATCCTGGCGCAGGCGCCGGAGACCGTCGAGGCGATCGGCGGCCTGGGCGAGCTGCTGTTCGAGGCTGGCGACGTGCAAGGCGCCGAGGCACTTTTGGCAACAGCGCCGGAAGCCAAGAAGGATGCGCCGCCGCTGGCCGCCCTGCGTGCCAAGATGGCGGTTGCCGCGCAAGCGGCGGCGCTTGGCAATCCGGCCGAGTTCGAGCGCCGCCTGGCGGAGAATCCCGCGGATCATCAGGCGCGTTTCGATCTGGCCATGATTCAGAACGCCAACGGCGACCGCACCGCGGCGGCCGACAATCTGCTGGCCATCATCAAGGCCGACCGGACCTGGAACGAGGACGGCGCCAGGACGCAATTGCTGCAACTGTTCGAGGCCTGGGGCATGACCGACGAGGCGACGCTGGCGGCGCGGCGCAAATTGTCGGCGCTGCTGTTTTCCTGATCTTGGTGTTGTTTTGCCGCACGGGCTTGGCGTCGGCGATCACCGCGCCAGATTAATGCATGCGCTTCGTGAAGAAGCGATCGGAGGAATGAGGTGCAAGCGGGAAACGCGCATTACCGGCTCGCCAAGCATTTGCCGTCGACGATCCCGATCTTTCCGCTCGAGGGTGCGCTTTTGCTGCCGGGAGGCCGCATGCCGCTTAATATTTTCGAGCCGCGCTACCTGCAGATGGTGGACGAGGCCATCAGCGGCTCGCGGCTCATCGGCGTCATCCAGCCCAGTCTCGATGGTGCGCTGCGTGCCGACGGTGAGCCGGAGCTCTGCAATGTCGGCTGCGCCGGGCGCATCATTGCCTTTTCCGAGACCGGTGACGGCCGCTATCTGGTTTCGCTGCAGGGCGTGTGCCGGTTCCGCATTGCAAGCGAATTGACGGTCAAGACGCCGTTTCGCCAGGCCAAGCTGGCGCCCTTCCTGGCCGATCTCGATGAGGATCAGGCGGCCGACGAGATCGACCGGCCATCGCTGCTCAAGGCATTTCGCGCCTATCTGCAGGCCAACGACCTGGAAGCCGATTGGGAAAGCGTCAGCCGGGCCGAAAACGCCATGCTGGTCAACGCGCTGTCGATGATGGCGCCCTACGGGCCGGCGGAGAAACAGGCGCTGCTCGAAGCAGCCGACCTGAAGACCCGGGCCGAGACGCTGATCGCCATCACCGAAATGGCGCTGGCGCGCGAGAATGAGGACTTTGGCTCGAGCCTGCAGTAGGATGTGCCGATATTCAGGTGAGGCCGGCCTGCAAACGGAGGCTTCCTGCACTTCCGGTGCTCACGTACCCAAAGTACGCTCCGCTCCGGTTCTCGGTATCAGCCGTTTTCGGCTTGCCTGACCTGACTCAACACATCTTAGGCCCGCAACTGGCTGGAAAGAGAATCTTATGGCGGCGGTTGGACGTGACGGGAAGAAGGTCAATGTCGACCCCAAGCTGCTGGAGCTGCTGGCCTGCCCGCTGACCAAGGGGCCGCTGACCTGGGATCCGGAGCGTGGTGAGCTGGTCTCGCGGGTCGCCAAGCTCGCTTATCCGGTGCGTGACGGCATTCCGATCATGCTGCCCTCGGAGGCGCGGACGCTCTCCGTGGAGGATGTGCTCGCCCCGCCGCCGCCGCGCCTGGGTGGGCCGGGCTGAATTCTACCTTCTTGTACCCGCCAATTTGCCGAAGGCTGGCGGGAGAGCGCCCCCTCTGTCCTGCCGGACATCTCCCCCACAAGGAGGGAGATTGGCTGTCGTCCCCGCTTTCGCCAATCTCCAACGTTGAAAGAGAGTCCGGACGGCGAAGCTGCCGATCTCCCCCCTCGTGGGGGAGATGCCCGGCAGGGCAGAGGGGGGCGCGAAGGATCGCCAACGCTTCTTCTGATGACGAAAGCGCGCGGTCGCAGCCCTACTGAAAATTCCGCCCCTTTGGCATGACCTTTTCGGCCTCTTCCGACAGCATCGCGATGTCCTGCCGCATCGGCGCGTTTTGTATCGCGGGTCGACCGTTGCGATCCGGATCCTTCCAGGCGGGGCGTGCCGGTCCAACTTCGCTGACTTTCTCCAGAAGCACGGTTAGCCAAGGCGTCAGGTCCTCGACCTTTTCTGCGACGATGTGGACCACACCCGATTCCGACTGCAATTTCCCGGTGACCCGAATGAACCGCGCGCCCATCACAATCGGCCGGTAGCGGTCGAAGGTTCTTTGCCAGAAAATGATGTTGGCGACGGCCTTGTCGTCTTCGAGCGTCAGGAAGATCGCATTGCCCTTGCCGGGGCGCTGCCGCACCAGCACGAGGCCGGCAACGGAGACACGCCGGCCGTCGCGTACGGAAGGCAGGTTCGCATTGGGCGTGACGCCGGCGCGGTCGAGGCGTTCGCGCAGGAAGGCGACCGGATGCGCCTTCAGCGACAGGCCGAGCGAGCGGTAGTCGTGGATGACATGCTCGCCGAGCGGCATTCTCGGCAGCGTCGTCTCGGGCTCCAGGTCGCGCAGGCGGAGTGCCGGCTGATCGAACAGCGGCAGCCTTTCGGCGGCGCTCTTGCCGTCGAGCGCCCGCACCGCCCACAAGGCTTCACGACGATCGAGGCCAAGCGAACGGAAGGCGTCGGCCTGCGCCAGCTTCTCGATCTCGCCGACATCCAAGCCGGAGCGCAGCCAGACGTCCCTGACGGACACGTAACTGTCGCCGCGCCGGTCGACGAACAGCTCCATGCGCTCCTTGGAAAGGCCTTTGATCTGGCGGAATCCGAGCCGCAGCGCATGATCCGTCTCGATGACGCCGCGCATCTCGGCATGGCGCGCGAGAATGCGGGCCGGATCGAAAGGCGCTTTCTCCAGCGTGCAGTCCCAGACCGAGAAATTGACGTCGACGTCGCGGATGTCGACGCCATGGTCGCGGGCGTCGCGCACCAGCTGGGCCGGCTGGTAAAATCCCATCGGCTGCGAATTCAGGATCGCGGCGCAGAACACGTCGGGATAGAAGGTCTTGAACCAGCAGGAGGCATAGACCAGCAGCGCGAAGGAGGCGGCGTGGCTTTCGGGAAAGCCGTATTCGCCAAAGCCCTCGATCTGCTTGAAGCAGCGCTCGGCGAAGTCCTTGGTGTATCCCTTGTCAACCATGCCGTCGATCATGCGCCGGCGATAATTGCCGATCGTGCCGGTGCGTTTGAAGGTGGCCATGGCGCGGCGCAGTTCATCGGCCTCGCCCGGCCGGAAACCGCCGGCGACTATGGCGATTTTCATCGCCTGTTCCTGGAACAGCGGTACGCCCAGCGTCTTGCCGAGAATCTCCTTCAATTCCGCCTTCTGATACTCGGCCTTCTCCTTGCCCTGTCGGCGGCGCAAATAGGGGTGGACCATGTCGCCCTGGATCGGCCCGGGCCGCACGATCGCCACCTCGATGACGAGATCATAGAATTCGCGCGGTCTGAGGCGCGGCAGCATCGACATCTGGGCACGGGATTCAATCTGGAAGACGCCGAGCGTGTCGGCGCGGCAGATCATGTCGTAGACATTCCTGTCCTCGGGCGGCAGCGTGGCCAGCACATAGGGCCGGCCATATTTATCCCGTGCATTGGGATAGTGCTCCTCCAGCAAGGTGAAGGCGCGCTTCAGGCAGGTCAGCATGCCGAGCGCCAGCACGTCCACTTTCAGGATCTTCACCGCGTCGAGATCGTCCTTGTCCCATTCGACCATCTTGCGCTCGTCCATCGCCGTCTTGACGATGGGCACGATCTCGTCGAGCCGGTCCCTGGTGATGACGAAGCCGCCGACATGCTGCGACAAATGGCGGGGAAATCCCATGATCTCGTTGGCGCGTTCCAACACATGCCGCGACACCGGATCGGCGCGATCGAGCCCGCCGGCGCGGGCTTCCTTTTCGCCGAGTTCCGAGGTCGACCAGCCCCAGATCGAGCCGGACAGGGACGCCCTGACATCCTCCGACAGGCCCATCGCCTTGGACACTTCGCGCAGCGCCGAACGGCCGCGGTAGCTGATGACGGCGGCGGCCAATGCCGTGCGCTTGGTGCTATACTTCGTATAGATGTACTGCATGACCTCTTCGCGTCGCTCATGCTCGAAATCGACGTCGATATCCGGCGGCTCGTTCCTCTCCTCGGAGATGAAGCGCTCGAAAAGCGTGTCGATCCTGTCCGGCCCGACTTCTGTGATGCCGATGCAGAAGCAGACGATCGAATTGGCGGCCGAGCCGCGTCCCTGGCAGAGAATGTCCTGGCTGCGGGCAAACTTGACGATGTCGTAGACGGTCAGGAAATAGCGGGCGTAGTTGAGGCGCTCGATCAGAGCGAGTTCTTCCGCGATGCGCTTGGTCACCGAAGCGGGCACACCTGCAGGATAACGCTCGGCAGCCCCCTCCCGCGCCAGCCGTTCCAGCTCGGCCTGCGGCCCGAGACCCGATTCCGTCGGTTCGTCGGGGTAGTTGTACTGGAGATCGCTCAGCGAAAAAGTCAGCTCCTGCGCAAAGCGCAAGGTTTCGGCCAGTGCCTGCGGATGCCTGCGGAACAGGCGCGCCATCTCCATTGGCGGCTTCAGGTGGCGTTCGGCATTGGCGGCCAGTTGCAGCCCGACCTCGGAGACGGGTGTGTTGAGGCGGATCGCGGTCAGCACGTCCTGCAGCGGGCGCCGTTCGGCCGTGTGGTAGAGAACGTCGTTGGTCGCCATCAGCGGGATGCCGGCGCTCTCGGCAAACGCCGCTGCCTGCTCGATCCGGAAACGGTCATTGCCGGCATAGTCGGGCGAAACGCCAAGCCGCAGGTTCCGGCCGAAACGATGCTTGAGATCACGAAGCAAGGCGAGACGGTCTTGCGCCCCCGCCGTCAGATCGGGCAGGACCGCCAGCGACATCAGATCGCCCCATTCGAGCAGGTCGCTGCGCTGGAGAAGGGTGGCGCCCTTTTCGTTTTCATCGCGCAGGTTGGCTTGGGTGAGCATGCGGCAGAGATGACCCCAGCCCTTGCGGTCCCTGGGATAGGCGAGAATATCCGGCGTGCCGTCGCCAAAAACCAGCCGGCAGCCGGGGTGGTAGGAAAGCTTTTCCACTTTGGCCTGCTGCCAGGCGCGCACCACGCCAGCCACCGTGTTGCGGTCGGCAAGCCCGATCGCGGAAAAGCCCAAAAGCTTGGCGGCGACCACCAGTTCCTCCGGCTTGGAAGCGCCGCGCAGGAAGGAGAAATTCGACTGGATGCCGAACTCGGCATAGGGAATGACGGTCAGCGCGTTCATGCGAAGACACCATGCAGGAACCAGCGCGGCGGGACCTGCGAAGCGCCGCCGTAAAGGCCTTGCCGGTAGAGCCAGTAGCGGCGGCCGTCGGCATCCTCGATGCGGAAATAGTCGCGTGTCGATGCCGCTTCGTCGCCTGGCGTCTCGCGCCACCATTCCGCGGCGATGCGCTCCGGCCCCTCGGCCCGCGTCACCCGGTAGAGCGCGCGCCGCCAGCGGAAGTTCAGCGGCGGTCCCTCCGGCATTTCGGTGGCCGGCACATCGATGGGTTCGGGCGAGCGGAACAGCCGGATCGGCCGTTCCGGCGGGAAGATGGTTTTCGGCGCCTGCAGCCTGTCCGGCCTCTTCGGCGGCGTGGTCCGGCGCGGCGCTTCGGTGAAGGGGATCGTGGCGACGGCGCGCTCCGGCAGATGGCTTTCGACGGCAACCGGCTGCAGGACCGCGCCATCGCCGAGCCGGGCGCGGATGCGGTCGGCAAACAGCGCGATATCGGCGCCGTCGTCGATCACCTCGCCGGCAAGGTCGGCCTGCTGCATGTCGAAAGCGGCTGATGTCAGCACCGAAAGCCGCACCAGATCGAAGCCATAGCCGGCATCGATATCCTGTTCGAGCGCCGCCAGCCGCTCGTGGAACAATTTCTGGATCAGCCGGGGCTCGCGCATCGGCCGCGAGGTGCCGATGGCGATGCGGCTGACGGCGCCGTCGACGCGAAAGAGCAGCAGCGCCAGCGCCCTGGCGCCCTCGCCGCGGCGCTCGAGGTCGGTCTTCAAGGTCGTCGCCAGCATGCCCACCAGACGTTCGATGTCCTCGGTCAGGGTGACGGGCTCGGCGAGATGGCGTTCGACCGAAAGCGGCGCGACGGGAAGGCGCGGCGACACCGCCTCGTCGAGACGGCCAAGCGCCTGGTCGAGGCGCAAAAGCAGCAAGGCGCCGAAGCGGCGGGCGAGCGGCGC
>NZ_AYWO01000067.1 GCF_000502955.1 Mesorhizobium sp. LNHC252B00
AGCGACCGCGCAATTTGTTCGAACACCGACTGCATGCCAGCAAACTGGCGAATGCCTCTTCTGTTCCAACCATTGTTTCCTCGACCACAGGCAAATCCGCAGTCGCTCGCCTGGACCGGCGCCGCAAAGCACGCGACCCCGCGTGAGCGGCTTCTCGGCACAGGACGATTGGACGCCCGGCTTTCCGAGCCGGGATTCCTGAACCCGCAAGGGCGGGGTTCGATATCCGGCGCGGTTCGAAAGAGCACACAAAACGCTCCTATGAATCAAAACCGCCTTCGCACCGCTACCCGCATAAGCTTGCGGCCAAGGAGAGCCTCTCTTGGCGCAAGCGCGGATCGTGTCCCTGGGAGTGGTGTAGCTGATGGCTTTGATCGCCGTGCTCTCCGGCGTTGGCCGGGCTGATCAGCGCGCCACGGCTGGCAAGCTGATCAAAGGATCATCGCTCATCTGCGACATCGTTTCCAGTGTCATGTATCTTGCGCGCTGGACGGCCCATTCATCGTTCTGTTCGAGCAGCAGGGCGCCGACGAGGCGCACGATCGCATCGTCGTTCGGGAAGATTCCGACGACCTCGGTGCGCCGCTTGATCTCGCCGTTGAGACGCTCGATCGGATTCGTCGAGTGGAGCTTGGCGCGATGTTGCTTCGGGAAGGTCATGTAGGCCAGCACGTCGGGCTCGGCGTCGTCCATGATTGTCGCCAATTTCGGCACCTTCGGCCGGATCTGGTCGGCGACGGTGCGCCATTGTACGGACGCGGCCTCGGGCGTCTCCTGGGCGAAAGCGGTGCCGATGAAGGCTGAGACGACCCTGCGGCCGCTCTTGCCGGCATGGGCCAGCACGTTCCTCATGAAGTGGACGCGGCAGCGCTGCCATGTCGCGCTGAGCACCTTGGTGACGGCCGCCTTGAGGCCTTCGTGCGCGTCGGAGACGACGAGCTTGACGCCGCGCAGGCCGCGACGGGTCAGCTTGCGCAGGAACTCCGTCCAGATCGGCTCGGCCTCCGAGGTGCCGATCTCCATGCCAAGCACCTCGCGCCGGCCGTCCGCGTTGACGCCGACGGCGATGATGACGGGACGCAGACGATGCGGCCGCCACGGCGCACCTTCAGGTAGGTCGCATCGATCCACAGGTATGGCCAGTCGCCTTCGATCGGCCGGTCGAGGAAGGCCTTCACCTTGCCGTCGATCTCCTCGCACAGCCGAGAGACCTGGCTCTTGGAGATGCCGCTCATGCCCATCGCCTTGACCAGGTCGTCGACCGAGCGTGTCGAGATGCCCTGGATATAGGCTTCCTGGATCACCGCGGTCAGCGCCTTCTCGGCCATGCGTCTCGGTTCGAGGAAGCCCGGGAAGTAGGAGCCCTTCCTCAGCTTCGGGATGCGCAGCTCGACCGTGCCGGCGCGAGTCTCCCAGTCCCGGTCGCGGTAGCCGTTGCGCTGGGCCGTCCGAAGTGGGCTTTTCTCGCCATAGGCAGCACCCGTCGCGGCGCCCACCTCCATCTCCATCAGACGCTCGGCGGCAAAGCCGATCATCTCACGCAACAGATCGGCGTCGGGTGTCTTCTCCACGAGCGCGCGCAGGTTCATCATGTCGTCGGTCATCGGTAGTCCTTCCGGTCAAAGGTTGGTGTCGCAACCAGACCCTACCGGAAAGCGCCGATGACCACCGCAAAGCCGCTCGCTCCCTACAGCGCCATCAAGGGCGCGCTCGCGAGCAGCTTTTGCTACCGCTGAGCTACACCACTTACGGCGACACGAGCCAAGCGCGGTCATTCAACAACTTATCAACCACCCAGAATGCCGCGTGGCGTGGCATTCGACGTCTAGAACAAAGAACCTATGTAGTCAGACGGCGAAAGCAGCGATCTTGACGGTGAAGTTCTCCTTGTCCAGCAAGCCCACAAGACTCTGGACCTCCGATTGGTGTTTTCCTGAGATATCGGCCAGATCACGGTGAAACCGACAGCCAGTGATTTGGGCACGGATTTCTGCAGCGTCATGAGGGATCGCAAAGGCCTTTCGCGCGTAACGTTCGTGCTGGTGGCAAGCACGGCGCGGTACCTATGTGAGCCCGCGTTTCAAAATCAGCAGGAACTTCTCTTACCGGATAACGTTTTCATTTCGGAAACCAGGAGATCACTGCCATGGATTGGGACCGCGTCGAAGGAAATTGGAAGCAGGTTAAGGGCAAGGTCAAGGAACAGTGGGGCAAACTTACGGACGACGACCTAGACCGCATCGGCGGTAAACGCGACCAACTTGAAGGCATCATTCAGGAGCGCTACGGCCTGGAGAAGGATCAGGTTCGCCGGGACATTGACGAGTGGTATGGCAGGCAAGACTGGTAGACGGTTGCCGCGACGCTCGAACGGCGTAACAGATTCGTGGTATCCCTTGCTGGCCTCAAGCTCATGCTGCGGACAGCTGATAAGCACCTATCGGCCGTCACTGGCGAGGCTTCGAGCGGCGGGATTGCCCTTTCCATCGTGCGTTGCCGGAATCCGATCAGGAGGTGCCGTTCACGGCGGAATTTGGCGAGCGCATCGTGCGCAGAAACTTCCCTGCCCGGCTTCAACCCGCTCCAGCTCGGCGGTGCTTCTTCAGCCTGGTAATCGCCGCCTTGTCGACAGTAATCAGGCCTCCGCAATCAATTCGCACCGTCAATTTATCGGCTTCGCGATCGACGCGAGTAACATCCCCAACGAGAACGACCTTATCTCCTGCTCGGGTTTTAGGTGGCGGATCGATCGCATAGGGATGGTTATATGATGGGATGCTTACTCTAGCGCGCCCGCTGGGGAGAACCGTGATCACCGTACTGGTCAGCGCCACTTCGTCACCGATCTCAAATTCCCGAGGCATGCTATGGTGCAACATGGGTTTCCTGCGGTGCTTTTTCTTAATAATGCTGGCAAACTGACTTGGTTGCGCGAAATCGTAGCGAATGGCGAATGCCGAACTCATTTCTCTCGGAGGGCCCCGCCAGCGTGAAATTTCCTTCCATCGAAACCACGCAGGATAGCGATCGGCTCGGGCCATCTGCTGACCTGCTCCCACCTGGCGATGCTCGGCGCCTCCGTATCGGCACCTCCCACACCACGAAATTTGGTGGGCTAGCCAGATCGGAAGCTAAGAGACGATCACGAACGGTGCTGCGGCGCTCACGTCGCGCCAGCCTGGCACTCCTCCTTGCTTTGCTCGCACCTGCGCACTCAGCAGACATGAACCGCCGCCATCGCGCAGCCGGTAGTGTCTCAGTTTGAAATTCGCCGACCTCTGCGGCGCTGCTTAGAAAGGGCCTTCAATAGGTCCGCTTCATCTGTGATCCCGTTCTGGAAAGCGTTGACGACTTCCTCGGCGAGTGCTTCCATCTGCGCCACGTCTTTCTTGGCGAGGAAGCGCTCCTTGGATATTTGGTCGAACACTCGCTTTAGCAGGGCCAGATCAGCGGCGTCGAATGCTCCGCCATAGCGTCGCAGTGGCATTTGCCGTCCTTCAAACTTGGCTTGATTGCCTGACTGTCTCACAAACGATGAATGACCGCTACCAGCCGTACACGGGAATGGCGCGGCTTTCCCATTATCCAACTTGGAGGGGCGCAATGCTGGAGGTGGAAGGCTGGAAAATCGCTTGGGGCGTGGTTTTCGAATTTGTTTCATATATGGACACTAGCCTTCGGCCTTATGATCCGAAATCTACCGGGCATCGAAGAAATTTCACTGCTCGCTGAAAATTTTCCTATGCGCCCTCTTGAAGCCACAACGCCCTGTTATAAATAGCTAATTGCCGGTCGCCAGATGGGGCCGGTAGAGCCTAGGAGGCTTCAAGGCGATCCTAGGCCTTGTTGCAAACCATGTTGCTCAAAGGAGGATATGGCTATGAGGACAAACCTTGATTTTGCCCCCCTGTTCCGGTCCAGCANCGCGTCTTCGACATGCTGGAAAATGCGAGCCGCGTCACTGCGACAGACAATTGGCCGCCCTACGACATCGCCAAGGCTGGTGAGGACGACTATCGCATCACCATGGCGGTCGCCGGCTTCTCGCAGGATCAGCTGACAATCACTCATCAGCCTAACCTGTTGGTTGTGAGTGGGTCGCAACCTGGCGAGGACAATGGCCAGTACCTCTATCGCGGCATTGCCGTGCCCGCTTTCGAGCGTCGGTTCGAACTGGCCGACCATGTGAAGGTCGTCGGCGCCAGCCTGAACAATGGGCTGCTGAACATCGATCTCAAGCGCGAGCTTCCCGAAGAGATGAAACCGCGCCGGATCGCCATCGCCGGCAGCACGGCAAAGGCAGCGCCGCGACAGATCGAAGCCGAAAAGAACGCGGCCTGAAGTCAGCGTGAATCAGAAGCGACAGGCACCCACTGACGCATAGAGCAGGCCGGAGGCGGCACGTCGCCGTCTCCGGCGAATCCTTCGCTCCATCGGAGAGACGAATGATGCAGGTGCAAGCAAGTGAAGTCGCTCGAGTCCAAGCACGCGAACGAGTCGTGGAAAATTGCCGGCGCGGATCTTTCTGGAACCGGCTTCAACTGGCCTTGCTGCGGGCCAGCGACGCCGCTGCTTTGCGAGCGTCGCATCATGGGCCAGCGTTGGCGGAACCTTGAGGCGATTTATGCATCGCCGATCGAGGTGGTGATGAGTGAGCGTGTTTCAATCGCTGACAACCCCTTCACTGCCGGACGCGATCAGCCCTGACGAGTAGACGTTTATCGACACATTGCGCCACAGCCTCACCGTGGCGAACGCGCGAGACTTGATCATTATCCCGCCCTTGCTTGCCATGCTGGCCCTGCGCTCGCAAGGCGCCTTAAGATTCTGGCTGTTCGTCTCGCCATCTCCTCTTGAACTGAAAAGAGGCGATTCCGATCTTTTCCACAGCTGCCGCCTGGTCTGCCGGGTTCGTCGGCTTACCCCTCATCTTGGCGACAGGACGAGGCAGAAATCGGTTGGCGCGCAATTCGAAGGGAGGTCATTATGGAAAGTGAGATGTTCAAACATGCGATTTTCGTACGGGACGATACCTTTGCTCTCCGAAAGATCGTTTGTCTCATGGATGCGATAGAGTTTCTGGAGGAATGGCCGGTCGAAAGGCGAGGCCTCCTTCACGCGGCGGCATGTGACACTTGCTACGCTGCGTATGATGGTCGGAAGTCTGTCGAGTCGGCGCACAAGACGTTTACGGCTTGGGCACGCAGGGTCGGTGTGATCGACAATGTGCCTGTGGCGCCGCACTGGATGACTGGGCCGAAGATTGGCGGCGTAAATCAGCCTATGGATATTGACGGCTAGCCCGTCATCCAGCGGCTAAAGACGGGGGCAATTCGAATCGCCGCCCGATGCCTCGTCATGCGATGGCAAGGCTCGCAGAGTTAGGGGCTCACGCGAAATCGGGATTGGTCTTCGAAAAGCTGTAGCCGGCTTCTCAGAATTAATGGCTGCCGCCGGGATTCCCTTGGGCCGGATCCGCCAGGTCTTCGTCAGGTTGGATCAGATCGATTAGATTTGCCATCCGTGTTCCTGGCAGCGGTCGTCCCTCGCTCATCAGCGCCTCATCGGCAAAAGCCCAGGCCCATGCCTCTCTTAACTCCTCGAGCGAAGCACCGGACGCAATGATTTCAGCAATCGTTGCGTCGTCGACGCGTCCGAGGATCGAGAGAACGTCTTGGCGTGTCATGCTCATCCTTTCCTCCGTCCGAAATGCTAGCGAAGCAGATGGTGTTCGAAGGACTATTTGCAAGAGGCGTCCCCCGGCTTTACGCTTGCGACGGCGAGTCCGGAGCAGAGATGGCATAGTGGGCATGCAGCCAACAGTTGGACCTGAATCTGACAGCGAAGCGCCGGCTGCCGCCCTCCAAGTCCGCCGCGCCCTCCAAGTCCGCCGCGAGAGACTGGCGATACGAAAGTTCACCCAGTAGCAGCGGCGATCATCCCCTTTGACTGCAGGGCTATCGCATATGAGTAAAGAGGCTAAGCAGGTTTTGATCGGCCCATCGTGCCTTGAGTCGTTTGTGGC
>NZ_AYWO01000068.1 GCF_000502955.1 Mesorhizobium sp. LNHC252B00
CTTCGTTAAGGGGTCCCGTTTGGACGAAAATCACCCCTCAAACAGGGTCCTCATTCCATGAAAAATCACAGCCGGCCTTCCCAATGGTGGGTCGAGCCGTCGCTTACCCCGTGCTTGCCTCACAGATCCGCGACCGAGAACCCAGCCTCATGCTCCCGCCCTGCCGGGGCCTAGGTCCATCTAGCATGAAAGGAACACGTCGGAACCTGTGATATCGCTTGCCCGGCCGGGCGGCGATAGCCTTGTCGGGGCAGCGAGGAGCCGTAGCCGATGATGAACGCACAGGAGAAGTCTGGCGTGAATGGGGCGATGATTGTCGAGCTTTGCTCTCGAGTCATTTCGTCAACCATCTTGCGTGACCGATTGGCGACCATCTCCTCGTCCCGACCTTATATTACCCGTCGCCTATCGCCGCCAGCGCGCAGTGACTTGTCAAGGATGGAGGCCCGCAGACCCCATCGCGCGGCGACTTGTCCTTGACGGTCACGAGCACGGCGGCAGGTTTGCCTTGGTCGGGGAGCCCTTCCTTGGGCGGAAGCCGACGACAGTGTTCGAGGGGAACTCGCCATGAGCCGGGTGCGCAGAGATCGTCCGACGCTCTTGTATTTGCTGGATCCCAGCCGGCTCCGCCTCCGACTGCCTCGGTAGCTCGGTATCCTGAGCGCGTCGGCGGCATCATGCCATTATCATCCTACGAATTGCATGCTCCATCGTCCTGGACGAGACCGGTTTGGCTAGCCAAAGGACGAAGGTCTGATTACCAGATGTGATCGGCATGGGGTCGCTTCCACCAACGACGATGATGGGCACCGTCATCAGGGTGGTACGTACGGCTTCGGGCTGTCCTGGCCCGAGGAAAGTCGCTTTATCGAAAATTAGGAGGTCGGCTGCCTTCCCGCTCTCGATCCAGTCGCAAAGACTCTCGAAGGTCGCGAAGCCGACCGGCCTATAACCCAGCGCGGCGATCTTATCCTTGTAAATCTCCAACGCTGCTGGATCGGGGTCAACGACTGCAATGATTTCTCCGTTGCCAAGTGATCCATCGCATGGGCCGAAAGCGCTATCAGCTCTGACCTGCTCCTCAGCGCAGGCCGGTAAGTAGAGATCGAAGCGTGTACCTCGGCCAACAGCCGAGGTGACGTCAAGGCATCCTGCGAGCGCGCTCACATGGCGGTCCACTGCAGCAAGACCCAGTCCGGTCCCGCCGACGCGAGAGCGCGTGGTAAAAAAGGGCTCAAAGATATGCGGAAGCACCGAACTTGCGATTCCTTGGCCATCGTCGCTGATGGAGAGGAGAACGTAATCTCCCGGTTTCAAGGTGCCCTTAGCCACGGGCTTCGATTGACAGACGTGAGCGCGAGAAACGCTAATCTCGACACGGCCCTCATTCAAGAGAGCCTCCGACGCGTTCTTGCATAGATTCATAAGGATCTGCTGTATCTCGGTCGGGCTGCCCTCGATCACCGTTTGCCACTCGTTGATCTTGAAGTTCAACTCAACATCCGCACGAAGTGTAACCCGCAGCAATGGCGCGAGATCCATTACACTCTCCGAGACGTCGAAAGGCATCGTCACGCGCTTCCGATTTCGGCTTAGTGACAAAATTTGATCAATAATCAGTTTGGCTCGGTTGCTGGCTAAGATAATTTGGCCGATGTGGCCCCGAATTCTCGAGGGGCGGCGCACAAGACCTTTAGCCATCTCTGCGTAGCCGACTATTGCTCCTAGAACATTATTGAATTCATGTGTAACGCCGCTTGCGATTGTGCCGACAGCCGTCAGCCTTTCCGCATGCTCCCATCGACTCTCAAAAAGGTTACGTTCCGTGTGTACACGTTGCATTTCAAGATGGTTGCCTAAACGCACAGTAGCGCTCGCCAGAACCAGGAGGTCGTCTGTGGAGGGTGGTGAGCGATCTCCTTCAAAAACAAGGATACAAACCGCAGCCTGCTGATCGGAGGCCCTGCAACCAACAATTTGACAAACACCGGTAGTGCCTACGGCAGTCCGAACCACTTCCGACGCCGGAACGACGCGAAACACTGGCTGTTCCGGGTGTACAAGTGAGACGACTTCATGGATTAGCGTGGCGTTCCAGACGCGCATGCGCTTGTTCGCGACAAAGTACTCGGTATTCCTGCTGATACTCGGATCCACCAGAGCAAGCGCGCATTGATCCGCATCGAAAACGCATTGAATGAGTCTAAGCGTTGCTTCGGTGGAGAAGCGCCGCGAAGCCTTCGTTGCTTGACTGTCGATGAAACAAGCTTCGATCTCACTCATCGCCGCTTCAAGCTCTAACCGCCTTTCCAACCGGTTCGTCCGCACATGCAGCGTGGAGGCTCGAATGGTCGCAAACAAGCAGAGGCATATGGACACCAAGCCAAAGAAAAGTCGTGTACGCTGCGCTTGCGCGCTGGCGAAGCTGTAGGCTTTCAGATGTTCTCGCTCCAATTCAGCAGCCTTGGCGAACGTGTCGAAGGATGGGATCCGATTGACAGCGCGGTCCAACCTCAACATTGAGGACAGGATAGCGCGGCCCTCGCGGGCAACATCCTCCGTGACTTGGTCCTGGCTAGGAGGAAGTCGGCGGAGAGACTGATCGATTTGTAATGCGAGGCTGAATCCCGGTCTGGCCGAAAATTGAAGGATCAGATTGGAAAATTCAGGCCTGTTCGACACTCCCCCCCGAAGGCGATTAGCCGAGCGAGCAAAGCGTACGAGAGAGCTTTGCAGAAGCTCATTTTGCGCGGCCGAGGCCGAGATGGCAGCTTCTGTGTTTTCGAGGGAATTTTTGAGCTGTGCAACCAACCTGGAGTGCACCCCGGAGCTCTCATTGGGCGAAATCTCAACAAGGCGTTGGTAGTTTTGGAGGTTCCTTTTTAATGCTTGCCCGGTAGAAGCAACGGAACGGAAGTCCAATACCATGTCGGCGCGGGCGACGTCTCGCTGGAGCAATGCGTAGTTGATCTGAATCGTCCGCAGTTCGCTTAGGACCGCCTCGTTGATCTGGGGGTCTTGCCACTGTATCGCGACCAAGAGCGCAACCGAGGCCACTAGGGCCATTACAGAAGCTTTGTCGGTACTGAGCCATTTTCCCCAAACGAACGGCGTTTGATCCGCGGTGCGTGCCTTGCGAAGGTCCGATTTGAATTCTAGCTCCCCATCGCGTCGGTGTGCGGCCGGATGCTGCTGGAACAGGAAAGCCAAGTGTACCTCTCCCCTCAAATAGGCGGTGTAGACGCCGTTGCACTCTGCCCCGATGGCCCGCTGACCTTCCATTGATTCGCGGGCGTTTCGACCTCGACGGCGAGGCGGCAGCACAAGGCGGGCAACTGATCGCAGTTTTCGGAACTGGTCTTCCGAGAGATCATCGAAGGGGCATACAAGCGCACGCCTGCAGCAGCCGAGGATGATACCGGTCGGTCAAACGCAACTGGCGAGGGCCGGATCTGCTGTTGGCTGGCAGCTAACACTGGCGGGGCGGCGGCCTCAACTCCGGCGTGCCTAGAGCCGGCTGCTGCGAAAGCGTCCGACACGCTTCCCTTGGGGTCATCCCGTCCAGCGGGCATCCTTGGATCGCTGAAAAAAGACGAGGCGGCTTGATGATCCTGCCCTCGCTGAAGCACCTCGCGAAACCCCTTTTCCAGTCGCAGAAGCTCCTCTGGACCGGTAGGCGGCTCGTCAGCTCGACCATCGAACAGCGGCCGGAGCGCCTCGGACACGTGCTGCTCAAAGCCCACTCGCCGGGCCTGGACCGCTTGCCCGTCTTCCAAGCCGGCGTCCTGCACCTGCGACAAAGCTGTTACACGGGATGGATTACTATTTCGCGGGTTCATACTAGCCTCACATCAAACTGTATCGTCAAAGTCCTGCGCCAATTCACACAGCGGGTCATCGAGTTGAGATTCTGCGGAGAGCGCCTCCTCTGCTCCCGTCAAGGGCGCCGGCTCCGGGAGGGCGCCTGTCTGGCTTTCAAAGATGCGTTTCAGAATGCGATCCGAAAAATATCGCACCTTCCTCAATTTTAATGGTGGCAGACCTTTGATGAGAACAATCTCGTAGTCGTCATCGAGCAGCCGAACCTGTTCGGGACGCAATAGCGGTGCACCTTGATGTGAATTCTGAATGTNCGTAGTCGTCATCGAGCAGCCGAACCTGTTCGGGACGCAATAGCGGTGCACCTTGATGTGAATTCTGAATGTTCCAATCGAACGTTCGCGCCTGGCTGTAGGAAATCGATTGGGCTTGAAATGTGAATCCACCGATAGCTTTGGAAATGTAGTTCGGAGTCTCGTCATCTACCTCGATGTTCCTAGAAGCGCGCCGGCAGCCCGGGCGGGGGGCTTGGGGTTAGACTGCCAGCGCACGCCACTCATAAAGAGCGGCCTCTTTTCGCGGTTCGGACACCCATAGTCAACCCGGCAACGTCTGGATGCCCGCTGTGCTTTTTGCAGAGCGGCGATGCCGGGCATATCGGCCGATCCTGTCTAGGATGGTGTGGCCACTCTCGTCGGCCGAGTTGATGCTCCAGCCAGTATCGCCTTGCCGACCAGCATGAGTTCGCCGTTAGCAATCCATCGTTGCGAGCCGAGACCGAGGTAAAAAGCGCGTGTTATCGACTATGTAGCTGACGCTCCCGCTGACGCAGGGTTCCCGCCATTGCCTCGAGGACTACCTCGAAATGAAATACCTCTGCACGGGCGGCATCCGAAGCATGGGCTTGCAGGGCTCGCAGACCGGTAAACCAGCGAGCCATCTCCAAATATGTGAATTGTGGATTGCTCCTCGACGGGAGCTGAGGGGCGGCTCCGCAAGCCTTACGACGCTCTTTGCGAGCCGTAGCTGCCGAGCTGGCAAAAGGCCGGGCTACGTCGCGCCAGCGCAATCGGCGCGCAGAAAATTAGGCCTACCCGCTCCGGGACCGCGGACCTCGTCAGCTTCTCGTAAGTATGCCCGAGTAGGTTGCTCAGCTGATCTGTGGACGTGAGGCTAGCGTGAACCGGCACAAATTTGACCTATCCAATGTAACAGGTTGGCGGCAGGTGCAGCCCCCGGCATCTCAAGAGCAAGCGGCACAGGCCGGGCAAGAGGGCTTTGAGCAGCGCTCGGGCGAGGCGCGCCAAGCCGCTGCCCAAATTCCCGCCCCCGGCGTTCCGGCTCTGCCAGACCCGTTCCATCCTCATCCGTCTCAGGGAGACCTGAGCCTCATCGAAGGCGCGGCCCCATGGGAAGCGCAGCCCATGATGCAAGGGAGCGGACAAGAACACGCCGCGGCGCCGTACGCCGGAGGCAGTGGGTCGATGCTGGGTGCCTCGGTGCTGCAGCCGGGTCACTCAACGGCGCGCCATCATNATGCGCCGGATTCGTCAGTGGTTGATCTGAATCCCCCCGCACCGTCCGAGTTGCGTGACCATGCTCGTTCTGTGCCGGCGGCGGTGCAGCCAGATCGCCCAAAAGTGGTCTCCGGTCCCGACAAGGGTCCTCTTTATTCCAACGATGCGACCCTTGTCGAAGGGCTGAGGTCAGCACTCTATGCCGGTAAGGTCGGGGAGATCACGGTCAAGCGCCATGTAGATATTCTTTTCGGCTTTGGTCATTGGCTCGTTGAAAATAACAAGCCGGGGATTGCGGATCGGCTTCACGAGGAGTCGCTGGATCGGGATCGCAAGGAGTACGAGATCTGGGGTGGCGGCCCCTCGGCCGTGGCTGGGTCACTGGGTCGTCTCAAGACGTGGGCGGGCGGAGCGCCAGTGGTGGGCCGCCCTGCCCTGAATCCCCACCCTGCCGACGCCGTGCTCATCAGAGAGTACACAGCGGCTCTCATCAAAGCGTACGAGGCAGCGCCGACCGGGCCGAAACCCCGTACCGTTGAGGTCTATGGGTCTGCTCTTAGACGTTTCAGTCAATGCCTGGTTGAAAACAAAAAGCCGGGGATTGCGGATCGGCTTCACGAGCGGTCGCTGGATGAAGATGCCAAGCGCTATATGAAAACCGCTGACATCAGTGCACTAACTCATGTCCGGAAGTTCGCACTCGGGCGCGAAATTGCCCTTGCTGCTCGTCCGGAAGACGCAGTCGGCATGGAGGCTCGTGCCATTGGGGACGCCGCTNCTCCGGAAGTTCCTGCCGTCCGCCGCACTCGGGCGCGAAATTGCCCTTGCTGCTCGTCCGGAAGACGCAGTCGGCATGGAGGCTCGTGCCATTGGGGACGCCGCTGCGCAGACCGCGGCACAAGCTCATGGCCACGCAGGAGAGCAGGGACCCATCTCTCGAGCTCAACAAGTCGCGCCAGCGCCGTTTGAACGGCACTTGGGCAAGAAGCGTGAGGCCCAGGACGGACTGACGAGTACACTTGACAGGAGCAACCTCGTGAACAGCGGGGGCGTCATCATAAACAATGAACATTACACAGCGCTGTTGAGACCGGCGAAGAGGCAGAGGACTGATAATCCGCAAAGCCGCGCCATGGGGCGGCAACTGAGCGAAGCAACCACGACGTCCATCAGCCAAGCCTCCGATCAAGCCCGAGCGGACCTAATGGCTTCCTTCAGAAGCAGGGAGCGCTCCGACGCGGGGCGTTGAGCTCCATGGCTGGGGTCAAGCAGAACAGCTCTCTTGACGACAGAGGCGCTGATGCGATCTCCGGACCGGTAGCTCTCGCTGTAATTGATCAGGCTGGTACTGTTGGAAGGCTTGATCAGCCTCGTCACCCCAATCTCCAGCATAGCTCACTGTCACGCGGCCAACGTGCCTCCGTAGCTAACGTCTACGTCAGCGTTGAAGAAGTACCCTGCGCCACGGGATGTTTTGACCAGGCGAGGGTTGGCCGCATCAGCCTCC
>NZ_AYWO01000069.1 GCF_000502955.1 Mesorhizobium sp. LNHC252B00
CGACCCCCTCTGTCGCCTTCGGCGACATCTCCCCCTCGAGGGGGGAGATTACACGCTCGGCATTTTGCAGACGTGACATACCGGTTCCCCTGATTATATGATAAAGGTGCTCCACTAAAACGGAGGTGCCTCCGTTTATTACTTGGGGGCTGACCCGGATGGGTTCAAGCCCTATATTTCGGTAGTGGAGAAAAAAGTGGCCGTGGAGCCGTCCGTCATCGTTAAAGAGAAGGCCGAAGGCACGGAGGCAAAGCCGTTGCGCGCCGACGCACAGCGCAACCGCGACCGGCTGGTCGAGGTGGCGGCAGCCGTCTTTGCGGAGCACGGTATCGATGCCTCGCTGGAAGAGATAGCGCGCCAGGCCGGCGTCGGCATCGGGACCCTCTACCGACATTTTCCGACGCGCGAGCACCTTGTCGAAGTGGTCTACCGGCGCGAGGTGGAGGCGCTGTGCGCGGCCGCCGGCGAGCTCGCCGAAAAACACCCGTCCGATGTGGCGCTGGAACAGTGGATGCAGCGCTTCGTCGATTACATCGCCACCAAGCGCGGCCTGGCGACCAGCCTGCGCATCCTGCTCAACACCAATTCGACGCTGTTTTCCGACACGTCTGGCCGGGTCTCGCAGGCGCTTCGGCAACTGGTCGAAGCCGCGGTGGCCGACGGCACCATTCGCGGCGACGTCGACGCGTCCGACGTGCTGCACGCGCTGTCCGGCATCTACTCGGCGCCCGATACGCCGGAATGGCGCGACCGTTCGCGCCGGCTGGTCAAGCTCTTGATGGACGGGTTGCGGTTCGGAGCTGTAAAGGGACGGTGAGAGCGGCCGGATTCCGACCGCGCGGCAACCAGACCTGTCCATGATTTGAGGGGCATGAGATGTATGTAGGCCGTTCCTACAAGTTGATAGATTTCGCGCTATGGTCGCGGCGCAGCGTCATCTACATGGTGGTCGTGAGCGGGCTGGCTGTCGCCGCCTACCGTCTACCGGGGATTGCCGGCTTCAGATCGGAAGAGCACACGTCNGCGTCATCTACATGGTGGTCGTGAGCGGGCTGGCTGTCGCCGCCTACCGTCTACCGGGGATTGCCGGCTTCTCGGTGCCATGGCCGGTGGTGCTCGTGCTCGGCACCACCGTATCACTCGTTGCCGGGTTCAAGAATTCGCAGGTGTTCACCCGCAGCAGTGACGCGCTGCAGGCCTTTACGCAAATCACGGCGAGCAGCCGGTTGTGGTCCAATTTCTGCAGGGACTTCATCGATGCGCCGACGGCAAAGCAGCTCATCTACCGCCATATCGCCTGGATGACGGCGTTGCGCTTCGCCCTACGCCGGCCGATGCCGTGGGAATCCATGGCGCGGGCCGCCAATGTCGAATACCGGCGTCGCTACCGCATCCATGAGGATGCGAGTTCGATCGCCGAGGAACTGCGTCCGTTGTTGGCCGAACAGGCCGAGGACGTCCTGAAGTCGCCTCAGCCGGCGATAGCGCTTTTGGAAATGCAGTCGGTCCAGGTCAATGCGTTGCTCAAGGACGCAAAAATTCCTCCGCAGGTCTATGTCGAACTTATCAAGCTGATCCGCGATTTCCATGATCAGCAGGCGCGCTGCGATCGTATCAAGAACAATCCCTATCCAAGGCAATACGCCATCGTCAGTTCCATGTTCGTCATGATCTTTTGCACCCTGTTGCCGTTCGGGGTGGTTCCGGTCTTTGCCGACATGGGCAAACTGGGCGGCATGCTCGGCCCGATCGCGATCTGGCTGACGATCCCGTTCAGCACGCTCCTGGGCTGGGCCTATATGTCGCTCGACCAGGTCGGCGAAAGCAGCGCCAATCCCTTCGAGGGCAATGCCAACGATGTTCCGATCTCGCAGATCTGCCGCGACATCGAGATCGAGTTGCGCAGCGGGCTTGGGGAGGTTGATCTTCCCAAGCCCTGGCTGCCGATCAATGACATCGCGACCTGAAGCGCTTCGTTGCGGCAATCCATGTGATGCGCAATGCCGACAAGCTCAGGCACCTGCGTTAGGCTGTTACCGGGCAAGGAAACAGGAGCCGTCAGGACGCGTCCGCTCCTTTGACGGAAAAAAATTGAAGCACGCCCGGCAGCCCGCTCGCTTCCATCTCGCCATGCTCTTCGAATATCAGGCCGGAGCCGACCACCGCCAAGTCCTTCCAGGTGGACAGCGCGGCGCGTGATCGGCGCTCGCCCCGGCAATTCCGCAGCGCGGCAGCTCGCGGCGGCCGCCAACGTTGCAAATCCCGCAAGCCCTGGAGCGAACGACTCAACTAGCCTTTCGCTTCGACCAGGATCACCAGCGACTCCGGCGCTACGCCATCATAGGCCATCGCATCGGCTGCTGCCTTACTCTGCATCAAAGCGGCCATCTTATCCATGTCCGGAACGTCCATCATCACGGCCACGTGTTTCGGGTTCTGCGGATCGACGAAAGTGCGGATGTTGGTGATCCCAAGCGAGCCGAAAAGCTCCTTACGCTTGGGTGAACTGAGCCAGTGCTTGCTGTCTTTCGTGATGTTGTGATGGCCGATAACGGTTGGCATGGCGTCCTCCCTGGTTTTACGCAATTCTCAAGGGAAAGCGCTATGCGCTTTTTCCCGGGATTTGCTTCAGGTGATGCCTGCGGTCGATGTCGCCCGCCTGATGCTGCGATCCACCTGTACCAGCCAGTGAGCGCCGTTTCTCTTGGACTGTCAATTAGCTTCTGCTGATGGATAGTGGGTGTCCTGTCGTCCCGCCGTCGGAGTTGCTGGCGCCTCAAACTTCGAGGCACACCTTGCCGAAATGCTTCCGGGATTCGTAGTGCGTGAACACGGCGGCGATGCTGGTCCGCCCGGCTGCCGATGGAGATCCCGCCGCCCGGCGCTCTCAGCCTGACCAGTCTTATTGTCTTTCTCCGATGTGTGAGGTGTCTAAAATTCGGGGCGGCGCGATAGACCTATCAGGCTTGCCGGCCGGAGATCACCCGCAGCCAAGGCGCCAGATGGAAGGCGCTCATGAGGAGATACATCGCCGCCATTCCGGTGAGCGGCGAAGAGCCCATGCACAGCATGGCCGCATCGCCGCTGAAGATGCAGGTAAGCAGCGCCATGACGGCGAAGGTCGGGGCTGCGGCAAGGCATAGCCAATCGGCGATGCCGAGGGTGGACGCATTGATGTTTTCGGGGATCGCTCCACTGGTGGCTATATGGATATCGAGCATGGTCTTTTTCCCTGATGGTTGTGCCGTACCGAGGGCAGAACTTGGGTTCCTCGCCCCACGAGAGTGGGGAGAGGTGGCCCGGCGGAGCCGACACGGAGAGGGGGGACAGCGCCCTACGAAAGCCCCTCTCCGGCCGCTACGCGGCCACCTCTCCCCGCCTTGGCGGGGCGAGGAACCCAAGCTGGGGCATGCGCCGAGCGCTCTCGCCAGATCCTTACTGGCCGTCCTTGTCCCGGAACGCGGCTTCGCCGGCGGCCGACACTTGTTCCCATGTCTTGTCGGGCCCGGCGTCGTAATTGTCGTGCCAGTTCCACCAGGAGTAGAGCGGGGTCTGCGGATAGCCTTCGGGCGAGTCCTCCCAGATCTCCTGGCGGCCAAGCGGCGTCGCGTCGAGATAGCTCCAGACGGTGCCCATCGCCTCGTCTCCGCGGCTGTTGATGAAGTAGGTGCGGAACACCTTGTCGCCATCGCGGATGAAGACGTTGTGGCCGTGCCATTCGTCGACACCGAAGTCTTTGTCGAAACTGTCGGTGATGGTGTACCAGGGCATCTCCCAGCCCATCCGCTGCTTCAGCCGGGCAATGTCGGCCTGCGGGGCGCGCGAGGCGTAGGCGAGCGTGGTGTTGCGGGCGTTGAGATGGGCGAGGTGGCCGACCTGGTCGGCGCCGAGCGAACAACCGCGGCAGGCATGCTCGGGCCAACCGTACACGCCGGGCTCGAAGAAGGCGCGGTAGACGATCAACTGCCGACGGCCTTCGAACAGATCGAGCAGGCTCGCCTTGCCATTCGGCCCCTCGAACACATAGGCCTTGTCGACTTCCATCCACGGCATGCGCCGGCGCTCGGCGGCCAAAGCATCCTTGGCGCGCAGCGTGGCCTTCTCCTTCACCAGCATCTGTTCGCGGGCGGCTTCCCAATCCTGTCTAGAAACGATCGGCGGGGTCTTCATTGCGGTCTGCTTGGTCATTGGTCGTCTCCTTTGCCAGTCTGTTGTCGCGCCGTTGCGACGTGTGGTTGCTTGCTGTCAGGCAGAATAGGTCGGTCAAGCGCGGGGGTGGGAGTTACAAGTGTGACGGGATTTGAAAGAGCCGGCCCGCCGCAGCAGGGGTGGCGCATCCGCTCAGTGCCCTCGACAGTGTCGTTCATCGCGTGGTTTTCCCTTGTTGTGCCGCTGCCGATACGGCTTGCTGGTTGGCGGCCGTGACTTAAATTAGGGCGTGCAACACAGGGGTGGGAGTTACAAGTGTGACGGGATTTGAATGGACTCGCTGATCACCGCGGCGGCACTGGCGCTGGCCGGCGGCGATCCGCTCGGCGCGCTGGATCGTGTCGCCTTGCGCGAAGATCCGCCGGCGCTGGCGCTGCGCGGCATTGCCATGGCGCAGCTCGGCGATCTCGATCGCGCCAAGGCGCTGCTGCGGCGGG
>NZ_AYWO01000070.1 GCF_000502955.1 Mesorhizobium sp. LNHC252B00
GCCGGCCATTGCAGGGGCGTCGCTAAAGGTGTTCGATCTGATCGAGCATGGTGATGCGCTGCGCGAAAAGCTCTACGCCAACGCCGACCACTTCCGCTCGAAGATGTCGAGGGCCGGCTTCACGCTAGCTGGAGCCGATCATCCGATTGTTCCCCCTGATGTTGGGCGACGCGAGCCTCGCGCAGCACATGGCCGAGAAGATGCTCCGGCGCGGTATCTATGTGATCAGCTTCTCCTTCCCCGTAGTGCCGAACGGTCAGGCGCGCATCCGCACGCAGATGTCTGCCGCGCACTCGAGTGCGGATATCGACCGTGCCGTCGAGGCCTTCACAGAGATAGGCAGGGAATTGGGAGTCATCTGATGTCCAACATGGTTGGAGACCGGAAAGCAGTTGGGGCGGGTCTGATTATTCGGTTTAGAGTAGTGCCCGCGGTCGGGGAAGCATTCAGTGCCCGGTTACGCCAAACCAGCGCCAACAATAAAAGATCGGGTTGAAGTGATGGTCACGAAAGGAAAGCCAGTCGCTAATAGTCGCTTTAGCCAGCAAGTTGCGCACCGCATGAACGTCTACCGATCGATGGTGCATGTATTTCAACGCTCTCTTTCAACAGCACGCAGACGCGACCGGTGTAGGCAACGGAAACATGACTGGATCAAGTGATCTTGGAAACGAAATTCGTCAGGCCGAGTTTCAAGCCTGGTTATGAAGGAGCTTCAGCACGTTCTGGCTCACTACAATGAGGCTGTAAGGGAACGAAGTTCAATCGCGTTGTGCATTGAAGCTGAAGAAACTGCTGTTACCCATTTACTTCCTCCTGCTGACGAATTAGCCGCCTTGGCACGCCTAGCCCGGAAAATTCATGGTGGGTTGGCGGATGTAGTGAATTACGTAGGATTTGGTTGCTTAAGCCGATCCGAACCATTTCACCGAGACCACACCCACCATGAACGATCCTACGCTGCCGCTGGGCGGTTTGTCATCAGTCGGCGGCAAGTCCGTCGTCGCCCGTTTCGACGGCGGCATGCTGTCGTCCAACAGCGGCGTTCTGGCTTTGGCCGAGGTGGAAAAGCGGTTGCGGGTGGCCGAGCGTCTGGCGCGTTGCATCGACGATCCGCGCTGCCCGGACCGGTCGTCCACAGCCTGGCCGACATGATCGGCTTTCGCATGAAGATGATCGCCGCCGGCTACGAGGACGGCAACGACGCCAACCGGCTGCGCTGCGATCCGGTCTTCAAGATGGCCCAGGATGCGCTGCCGTCGGGTCGGGATCTGGCGTCGCAATCGACGCTGTGCCGGCTGGAGAAACCTGCCCGGCGTGCGCGAGCTGGTCGCGATGGGGCGGGCGATGGTCGATCTCTATTGCGCCTCGTTCCGGCAGGTGCCGAAGCGGATCGTACTCGACATTGACGACACCTTCGACGCTGTGCACGGAGGCCAACGGCTTAGCCTGTTCAATGCCCACCATGACGAGTACGGCTTCCGCCGATCGTAGTGTTCGATAAGGTCGCCCGCCTTCGCCCCCGCTTCGTGCTCACGCAGAACCGCGATGATCTGCTCTTCCGTAAACCGCTTTCTCTTCATCAGTCCGTCCTTCAATCGAGGCCCGACTCTAATCTCAGATGGAGGAAATTCTCAGTGGCAGGTCAGAGGATATGGCTTGCGGCCTTTGATCTTCTTGCCGGCATCGTAACCGCAAGGCCCGCCGCTCTCCGTGGTTTTCACGCTTTGGCTGTCGGTCACGCCGGCGCTGGGTGAGGCTTGGCGACCGGCGGCCAGACGCACGCTCATCAGCATCAGGTGATTGATCGTGCTCCAAAGGCCGCAGTCGCGCCAAGCGTAGAAGTAGCGCTGCAGCGTCGACACCGGCGGCAAGTCCCTGGGCAGCATCCGCCACGGCAAGCCACTGCGCAGCATGTAGAACAGTCCATTCATGATCTCCCGACGCGACCATTTCGGCGGGCGCCCAAGTCGTGACCGAGGTGGAATTACCGGATCGAGAACCGCCCACTCCATGTCCGTCAAATCGCTTGAATACCGCAGCCCTTTCCGGGCATGCTTCGCCCGGGTGATATCGGTCCACATGTTGCCTCTCCGTCGATGCTTCGCAACACTGAACCACAAGCCGCTGATATCACCCAACTTCTTTTCGAGTCCGACACACTGAGACATTAACTCAAGGACTTGACATATTTGAGGAATCTTTGGCGGAAACACTAAAACAAGCACGTTCGACAGCAACAGCATCATTGCCGACCTGAATGAGCGCGGCGCCAGGATCGTTATTATCTGACAGCACTCACGTCGTACTTTTCCCCTGCCGCTCGACAAGGAACTCTACAAATGGCGCCACCTGATCGAGAACTTCTTCTGCAAACTCAAGGAATTCAAGCGTATCGCCATGCGAGCCGATAAAACCGATGCGAGCTTCACTGCCTTCATCAATCTCGCAGCCGCCGTCATAAACTCACGCTGAATCTCAACAAGCCTTAGCCCCTCTTTAAAGAGAACCCTTTATACTAGCGCAAAAAAGGACTACCAATATCGAGTAAGCTATTCCTTACAATTCGATAATCCCGAAGCTTATCGCCTTTATAGCAGCGACCGTTCTGCTAGCCGTATCCAGTTTTCGCTGTACATTTTTTATATGGAAATTGACAGTGTTTATCGATATCCCAAGGATCTTTCCTATCTCCCACGACGATTTCCCTCTCGCCGTCCACAGAATACACTCCTTTTCTCTTTGAGAAAGATTAGGCGCCTCATCGACACAACGCGAATTCGCGAACTTCGCGACCGCCAGATGAAATTGAAATGCGGCAAGTTGCAGGTAGGTGATTGTTCTATTGTGGAACTCGCGTTCGTAGGGTTGAGCAAAGCTCATGATCGCAAATCTGCCATCCGGACCGTGCAAGGGAACGCTAATTCCTGACCTTAAGCCGAACGTCGCAGCCTCGTCGAAGATGCGCCGTTCGTCTTGAGTCGTGCTTGCGTCGTTGTACACCTCGCTCCATCGAAAGGCCCCTGCCCGCTTTCGACTTGTCTTAATGATGGGGTCTATCCTGTCATAACCCATGTGTGTATAGCGCTCCAGCCATTCATCAGGATAATTCAGCATGACCGCCGGGTCGCGTCGGACTGGCGTCAACGATTTTCGGTGGGGTGCAAGAGAGCCATAGGCGATCCACGGGCAGTCGAATTTCAGAGCAAAAGCAGACAATAGGTCGAACAGCTGCTCGGTTTGAGCAGCGCCAATCGTCTGGTCGAGAAATCGGCAAAACTCGACCACGAACGCCTCCAAGGCCGCGGTTGGGAAATGCATCGACGTGGCCAGAGCAAACTGCTCTGACACTCTGGTTTCGAGCCTTTGGAGTCGGGGGGCCGCAGTCCCCGGCGGACATTGCATAGTCTCTGCTCCGTCCTCATTTACGCCTACGCCTGATGTTCCCACTGGCGCACAAATCTGCGGTGTCGCGATGCTGGTCTGCGCGCCGTCTCTCGGTGGACTGGCACTGCCAAAGGCCCTATCATATCGACGCAATACACAGAGATATTTTATGTTATAATTTCGTTTCCTATTATTTCATTCAATTATAACTTGGTAATGTGAACTTTATAATTTGCAATTGTTATCCGTACATAGCCTGCGATTTCAGCCCGCCCGGATCTTGAAGACATCTCTATCGAGCGCGGCAGTGACGTCGATCACGGACCATCAACCGATGGTCGTCGGCTTCTCATTCGTGCTGCTGATTGACCTGCGCAAGCAGAGCGTCACTAGCCCGTCTTATTCATGAGGGATCTGGGTTTGTTTGCCGCTGAGCGGCGGACAGGTGGCGGCTCGGCG
>NZ_AYWO01000071.1 GCF_000502955.1 Mesorhizobium sp. LNHC252B00
CCGGAGCCAGTCGAGCAGTTCGACGCCCACGTCCTCGATCTCGTCGAAATCCTCCGCTCGGCACAACAGGCCCACGAGCACCGTGAGCAGGATCTCGTCGAGCCGATAGACCACCATTCCGGGCACGCGAGGGTCTTCAATGTCGTCAATATGATCGAGAAAGCTTGCGTCCATGGCCGGTCTCCTTCCCGGCCAACAGAATCCCACTTGGTTACCAGAGCGTTAACGATTCATGATTCCGCCCTGTGAACAGCCCGATACTCCTCCCACAGGATCGACAGCGTCACGCCCGGCTTCTTCAGTTCGACGGCCAGCGCCCCCCAGTCAGGCTCGGTGCGTCGGCGTAGCCCTTGTTTGACGCCCTGACGGGAGAAGAGCCGATGTTCGAGAACATCGTCAGTCAGCTCCGCCGGTAACGGCCAGGAAAGGCCGGCGGCAGTCGCTCGCTCTATGTTGTCCTGCACCGTGCTGCGGGCAATCCCAAGTCATGGTGGCAATGTCGCGAACGCTTATGCCGTCCGCGCTTAGCCGAAGCAGTTGTCTCAATTGTCTCATGGTCAGCCTTCTTCTCTTCGGCATGCGTCTCTCCTCTACCGTCGAGGAAATGCATGCTCAGGTTGCTGACCCAAAGGCACTATCCAGGCTTCAAAACTGTCCGGTATTTAATCGGAATCGCGTCCGGTTCATTTTCGGAATCGCGTCCGGTTCTTGATCGGAATGCCGTCCGGTAAATCGTCGGAATCCGCACTCATGGATCCTTTCCGAGACTATCTCGAAAAGCGCTGGCAGGAAGGCCAGCATAACGGGCTGCAGTTGTGGACCGAGATCAACCGCCGCGGCTTCCAGGCAGCAGGGCGACCCTCTACAGGTGGACCGCCGCCCGCAAGGAGCGGTCATCGACCGCTCCGCCAAATTTGCGGTGGCGCCCGCCATCGCGCCGGAATTGTGCATGGCTCCTGAGCGAAGACCCAGCATCTTTCGATGAGCAGACCGAGCGGTTCCTTCACCACCTCCATGAAAATGCGCCGGAGCTTTCGATCGCGGGCGAACTCGCCCGCCGTTTTGCCGCAGTGATAAGCCTGGTTGAAGTCATTTGCGATTGATTTCGCCGTTTTCGGCGCCGGTCAAGGGCGGCGGTGCTTTTTGCTTTCTCATGCTGTCGCCTTCGAGGGTGACGCGATGGGCGTTGTGGATGATCCGGTCGAGAATGGCGTCGGCGATTGTCGGCTCGCCGATCATGGCATGCCACTGGGCGATGGGCAGTTGCGCGGTGATCAGCGTGGATTTCCGGCGATAGCGTTCCTCGAAGATTTCCAGCAGATCGAGACGCTGCTGGTCGGTCAGGCTGTGGGTGCCCCAGTCGTCAAGGATGAGCAGTTGCACCCGAGCCAGGTTGTCGATGAGACGGGGAAAGCGGCCGTCGAACGCAGACGCAATTATTTTGCCGAAAATCACCGCCAAAGGCCACGATTTCCGGCAAAATAAAAGCCGAAACTAGGGGAAAATCCTAAATCGAATCAAAGCGTTCCGAGTTTTTCGCGGGCGACTTGGTCGAATGCTACTTTTCCAAACTCGAGCAGTTCCGGCGCGTCGCTACACGCTTCGAGAGAGCGGCCAGAACTATCTCGCAGTCGTCACCTCGCTGCTACCACTCCTATGAATCAGGTAACTGTCCATACGACTAGAGGTTGATGTCATCGAGCGGCCAGATCGGCCGGCGGACACGGCGATACACAGCCTTTGACATCTCCGAGGATCCCGCCATTCCGCCGCCGTCGACCGTGATCACCTCGCGTGCAATCGGCTCGAACGCGTCCCGGAAATGATGAAAGGACTTCAATGCTATGGTTGCACAATGAAGCGGGTCGATACCGAGGGAGGTGAGTTGTGCCAAGTCAGTCGCTTGGCCGTTCCCCGAAATCACTACAATTTCGATGCCGCCCACGCGCAGCATCAGGCTCGGCCCGTGGTTGCGCCATGACCCTCCTCCCATGGGGCCGTAACAGCGGAACCGGCCGTCGGTTATGGAGACTATCTGCGCCTCTACCTCGAGCGGCCCCCCACCCGTCTCTGGGGCTTGCTTGCCGCCCAGCAGGATGCGCCCCTTATTGCCGACGCCGATGGCTATGCCGGCCTGCACGGCCGCCGGATCGAAGATCGCATGAAAGGCCGCGTTCTGAAGATCGGCCGCCATCATCGCGCGTAGCAGGTCTGTCGCATCGCCGTAAGCACCGCCGCCGGGATTGTCACTAATATCAGCGAGCACTAGCGGCTTGTCGGCACCAAACTCGCCCGACTTAGCTCGTTCCACCGCCTCTGCGATGCTGGTAGAAGTGTCTTGGTCGGAGACAAACGCGCGTGTCTCCCACGCGTAATCCATAAGTTCCTCTGCGCTGCGCTGCGCTTCAGTGGTGTCGCCATCGGCAGTAACGGTGACGCTGGGCCCGACGTCGTAGATGTCACTCCAAGAGAATCCGGCGCAGACGCTGACAACAAGCGCCTTGCCAGAGGCTTCCAGCGCCTCGCCGCGGTCGATCAGTTCACGCATAGGGCCGGTGTCGGTACGCCCCTCGTTAAGACCATGCAGCATCGGGCGTTTGGCAATGACGGTGCGGGGACGAATCTCTCCCCGAAGGGCCCGGTCGAGTAGTCCGGCCCCCTGCCAGGCGCGTTCATAGTAGTCGATATGAGGATAGGTTCGCACGGCGATCAGCGCCGACGCATTCGCCGCCATCTTCTGAGTGACGTTGGCGTGCAGGTCCAGCGTGACGACGATCGGCGCGTCTTGTCCGAGGATGGCGCGTAATCGGGCTAGGATCTCGCCGTCTGCGTCCTCGCAACCCTCAGCGACCATCGCGCCGTGCAGGTTAATGAGCGCACCATTGCAGCCTTCGGCACCTGCAAGGAACCAGGCACAGAGCTGCTCAAAAGTTTCCTTCGTTACCGGACCCCCAGGAGTGGCGCTAGCTGCGAGCGGATGAGAGAGCGTCCAGCCGAATTTCTTCGCCGCCTCGAACACCGCGCCCAGCGCGGTGCGGGTGCCTCGCCGCGCCGGTGGAATCTCGTTGCCCAGCAGCAAGGCGGGAGACCGGAAATGCTCGAGTGTGGTCGGCACCTTGCTGAAGGTGTTTGCCTCATGTTCGATCTCACCTGTGAGGATGCGGTAGTTCATGGAAAGTCTCCGGATTGCAAAGGTATGGCGGCACAGCAGTTTGGCAGCGGATCACCTGCTGTTGATGCGTAGAGCCCAAGTTTCGCGGCCAGGCGCGCTTGGCTAGTGCCGTCCGGCGCGGAGTTCCGCGAACTGACCACCAAGCCGCGGGCCGCAATCGTTACGTGTCACGTTGGGCCGGAGCTGGGCCGCATTCGGATGAATCCAACGCCGGTTTCGATCTCGATATGGGTGCCAAATGGCTCCGAGAGCTTC
>NZ_AYWO01000072.1 GCF_000502955.1 Mesorhizobium sp. LNHC252B00
AGATGGTCCTGCATCGCGACGACGGGCGACCGCCTAAGAGCGATCGGCGAGCCCGCTCCGGCGCCTCGGACAGTCGCGTGCGAGTCCCAACCGCGCTCGTCGGGCTGCGCAACCCGACCAGCTCCGCCCAGCGAGCGCTTACCGTCCCAAATCGATGAAGGGGTCCCTTTGCGCGCCGATCCAGGGGGCCCATTTCGAGCCGATTGACAGCCGCAATCCTGGAAACCGCAGCCGGACATCGGCACCGAGATCTTCATACCGGTTACGAACTCAATAGAGGCGTTGAACTCGAAACTCAGGCGGGCCGTCAGGGCCAGGGGACATTTCCCCAGCGACGATGCTGCCACCAAGTTGCTCTATCTGATCTTGAACCGATCGGAAAAAGAGTGGAATATGCCGCCACGTGAGTGGACCATGGCCAAGGCCCAATTCGCCGTCATCTTCGGCGAGCGCTTCATCAGGGCGATGGCTGCATATGTTCAACAGCCCGCCAGCACACGGAATTCCTGACAGTCCCGGCGCCTCACCGGCGCGGCCGTAACGCTCACCGCTCCCCAGGACGAGGCCGTTATCCCGCTCAATCCCATCGGCCTCTACATCCGCGACATCGACTGACCGCGCAGCTCTAGGAAACCGCCCGACCATGAAACGCCCCACACCCATGGCCGCGCCGGCCCTCGCCCTTGGCATCGCCCTTGCCGCGGCGCCCCTCTTCCTTCCGGAACCCACGCTCAGGGCATGAGCGCCAACGAGGCCAAGGGCACGGCGATTTCCGGCCAATGGCGCGGCAGCCGCGGCCTTGTGGCCTTCACCAAAGGACCGGATGGGAAGGTGATCTTTTTTGCGGGAGAGGTGCAGCCGTCCGTCGTCTGCTCGGCACTCCAGGTCTGCGACATCGAGCTGCAGCCAGGCGAGATCGTGCGGACGTGCTGGTCGGGGATACCGTACGCTGGAAGGTGGAGCCCGCGACCTCCGACGGCGTGGGCGGCTAGGCGATCCATCTGGTGGTCAAGCCGTCGGAGCCGGGGCTTGTCACCTCGATGGTGGTGACGACGTCGCGCCGCACCTATCACATCCAGCTGAAGGGAGCAGGCGTTCCGGCCGAGCAGTTGAACTTCCGCTTTCGGTGAGCGGACGCGCCGGCTGGCGGCCGACGCGCGTCTACAGTGACGGAGAAAGAACCTACATCCAGTTCCCGCGCTCTCTCGTCGGTCAGAATGCGCCCGTGCTGTTCGTGGTCTCCGGCGGCCAGAACAGGCTCGTGAACTACCGCATGAAGGGCGACATGATGATCGTCGACTATAACGTCGACCGCGCGGTCCTCGTTTCTGGCGTCGGCTGGCCAGGAGAAGATCACGATCAGGCGGGGAGGGTAGGGATGCCCGATCGCCGCTCCTGCCTGTCCCTTCTCAGCTTTGTGAACTGCCGCCCCAACGCTCCATCCAAATGTGGATTCAGGATCACACCTTAAAGAGTAAAAAGTAGAGGCCTCGGCCGCTGCCATGGGGTAACTGCCGAGGCCGTTCCTCGAAGAATTTTCAACCCTTCTGCATGTTCCACATCACCAATTGGCCAGGCACCCCGACGAGGCCGGTGAGTGTCTTACGGCGCGCTATTGGCTGAACAGATTGACCCAAGAAAACAAAGCCGGCGAGATCCCAAAAGATCTCTTGCATCTGGCCGGCTAGTGCCTTGCGTCCATCGAGCGTTTCGACATTTGCCCATTTGGCTCGGAGAGCCTCGTACTCGTCGCTTTTGGGCCAGCCGAAATAACCATTCTCGCCATTGGCGGATAGCCAGGGTGCGGTGATCGGATCGCCGAAACTGCGATCATTAGAATACGTTATGAAAATGCTCCAGCCACCACTTTCAACAGGCCCCTTGTTAGGGCGGCGCGCGACGATGCCGGCCCAATCGCTGGGAGCAAGCTCGGCGTTGATGCCAATCTTGCGCAGTGTGGCCGCTACAAGTTGCGCGGCGTTGCTGACCTCGACGCGATCGGTGGGCTGGAGAATGACGACCTTCTCGCCGGCATATCCCGCTTCCTGAAAGAGCTGTTTTGCTTTTTCAAGGTCGCCGCCCCTCTTGTACCAACCCGTATTCTGGTCATTAGAATAAGGCGTCCTGCTTCCGAATATCGACACGGCGGGATGAGCGTATTTAGCATCTGGAGAAATGACGCGCAGGAATGCCTTCTGGTCAATCAGGTGGAGCATCGCTTGACGCGCCTTGAGGTTGTCAAAAGGTTTCTGAAGGCAATTCATCCGCAGAAAGTATAGCTCGCCGGACTCATTCAAGACCTGAAGTTCAAGATTCGGATCGCTTTGGATGACTGAGTAAAAATCAGGTGGAGGAGATTCCAGAAAATCGACCTCTCCTGCCTGCAAGGCCGCTAAAGCAGTTTGCGGATCGGATATATTGTCCCAGATAACCCGATCAACTTTCACGACCTTGCCGCCCGCAAACGCATCTGGAGGCTCCTTGCGCGGCACGTATTTCTCATTTCGATCATAGGTCACGCTCGCGCCCGGCTTGGTGAGAGCCTCATTGAACTTGAAGGGGCCCGATCCGATGTTCGCGGTCACCTGTTCTGTTGGAGGGCGATCTGCGTCCTTCTCGCGCATGATGAATGGCGAATACGCGGCCATTGAAGCCAGCATATCTATCAGTAATGCAAGTGGCTCCCTCAGCGTAATCGTGAATGTCTTGTCATCCTTTTTTGAAATATCCTTAGTTCGCTCCATGAGCAACTGCCCGCTGGAAGTCTGGGTCCAGCGA
>NZ_AYWO01000073.1 GCF_000502955.1 Mesorhizobium sp. LNHC252B00
ACGAACTTTGAACTCATGGACCGACAGGCCCGAGACGCGGTTAAGGAAAGCCCCGTTGGGACGTTTCACCAGCAGATCAAGCGGCTCGGCCAGTCAGCGCCAGACGTTGCTCCCGGGGACCCATTTAAATCTCAAAGTCTTGAGAGCAAGGGGGACGCCGCTGCGCAGCACAGCGGGCCGCAGGAGGAATACAGTTGGCCAGAGTATCTCCCCCCTGGGAAAGCTAATGAAGACGACGCTGTTCTGGCATCGTCTTTCGTGCCAACTGGGCCCCATCACCAAGCCTCGGATCCCGCAGGGTCCTTTCGTCCCCTGAGCTGGCGCGACGGCGACCAGCGCGCGCCGGACGAGCGGATCGCTGCACAGGACAGGAGCAACCAGCTATCAAGCNCTGGCGCGACGGCGACCAGCGCGCGCCGGACGAGCGGATCGCTGCACAGGACAGGAGCAACCAGCTATCAAGCGAGGAGGTCCTCATCAACCGTGAGCATGATACAGCGGAGTTGAGACCAGCGAAGAGGCAAAGGACCCCGAACAGTCGTCTGCAGGACGTTGCCACTGAGCCGCAGCTGAGCGAGATCGGCAATTCAGGCGCTCGCGTGCTGATGCAGGCCCCCACCCATCAAGTGGGTGCATTGCCATGGGAGGCGCAGCCCATGATGCAAGGGAGCGGACAAGAACACGCCGCGGCGCCGTACGCCGGAGGCAGTGGGTCGATGCTAGGTGCCTCGGTGCTGCAGCCGGGTCACTCAACGGCGCGCCATCATCATGCGCCGGATTCGTCAGTGGGTGATCTGAATCCTTCCGCACCGTTCGAGTTGCGTGACCATGCTCGTTCCGCCGTGCCGGCGGCGGTGCAGCCAGATCCTCCAATAGTGGTCTCCGACGGTCGCGGCTGCAAGCGTCCTCTTTATTCCAACGATGCGACCGTTGTCGAAGGGCTGAGGTCACTCTACGCGGGTAAGGCCAAGGAGGACACGGTCAAGCGCCATGTAAATTCTCTTTACGGCTTTGGTCGTTGGCTCTTTAAAAATAACAAGCCGGGATTTGCTGCTCGGCTTCACGAGGAGTCGCTGGATGAAGATCTCAAGGAGTACGAGAGCAGTGGTGGCTCCTCGACTGTGGCTGTGGCACTGCGTCGTCTCAGAGAGTCGGCGGGCGGAGTGCCAATGGTGGGCCGCGCTGTCCTGAATCCCGACCCTGCCGACGCCGTGCTCATCAAAGAGTACAAAGCGGCTCTCATCAAAGAGTACAAGGGAGCGCCTGCGACCGGGCCGAATCGCCAAACCATTCACGACTATGGAGCTACTCTTAGACGTTTCAGTGAATACCTGGTTGAAAACAACAAGCCGGGGATTGCGGCTCGGCTTCACGAGGAGTCGCTGGATGAAGATGCCAAGCGCTATAAGGACTCCAGTGGTGACCGGAGGATCATTGCACTAGCTCANCTCCGGAAGTTCCTGCCGTCCGCCGCACTCGGGCGCGAAATTGCCCTTGCTGCTCGTCCGGAAGACGCAGTCGGCATGGAGGCTCGTGCCATTGGGGACGCCGCTGCGCAGCACAGCGGGCCGCAGAAGGCATTGGGTCGGCCAGAGAAGCTCCCTGGGGAAGCTAATGAAGACGCCGCTGTTCTGCCATCGTCTTTCGTACCAACTGGGCACCATCACCAAGCCTCGGATCCCGCAGAGTCCTTTCGTCCCCTGATCTGGCGCGACGGCGACCAGCGCGCGCCGGACGAGCGGATCGCTGCACAGGACAGGAGCAACCAGCTATCAAGCNCCGCAGGGTCCTTTCGTCCCCTGATCTGGCGCGACGGCGACCAGCGCGCGCCGGACGAGCGGATCGCTGCACAGGACAGGAGCAACCTGCTACCAAGCGAGGAGGTGCCACTGAGGCCACCGGAATTCGCTCCGCCCAGCTTGCGGGCGGGGAATTCCGCCTCGCCAGAGCTCTTTCCTGAGGGGATGTCCCCCGCGGTCGAAGGGTTTTTTGGTGTTTTCGGCGACCCCAGCGGGCGGGTGCTCGGCGCATTGCAATTGCTAGGCGACGAACATATCCACAGGGATTACCAGCTCCTGGAGCAGGAGTTGCAGGGGAACAATCCAGAACTCGCCGCCCGGACGCGGTTCGTGGATCCCCTCGTAGCCAATTATCATCTGCGCTTGGGCTCCGAGAGCGACAAGCTAAGCGCATTCCAGCGCATCGTCCATAATCAGAACGGTAACGACACAGCCGACTTCCTGTTCGTGCCAGTGAGCGATGGCGGTAAGACTCTTGCGGAGCGCGGCAAACATTGGTCGCTGCTGTTCGTTGATCGCAGCGACCGGGAACGGCCGGTTGCCTATCATTATGACTCCGTCAGCGGATGGCATGACAAGCTTGCAAAACACCTCGCAGAAAGGCTGGGCGCCAGCCTGGAGACCCGCGTGGACTTACCCCGCATCGCCCAGCAGAGCAACGAGTGGGATTGCGGAGTCTACGTGGTGGACGGCACGCGGGCGCTGGTTGGGCGATTGCAATCGCAGCCAGATAACNGAATGGCTAGGCGACGAACATATCCAGAGGGATTACCAACTCCTGGAGCAGGAGTTGCAGGGGAACAATCCAGATCTCGCCGCCCGGACGCGGTTCGTGGATCCCCTCGTAGCCAATTATCATCTGCGCTTGGGCTCCGAGAGCGTCATGCTAAGCGCATTCCAGCGCATCGTCCATCAGAACGGTAACGACACAGCCGACTTCCTGTTCGTGCCAGTGAGCGATGGCGGTAAGACTCTTGCGGAGCGCGGCACCCATTGGTCGCTGCTGTTCGTTGATCGCAGCGACCGGGAGCGGCCGGTTGCCTATCATTATGACTCCTACAACGGATGCAATGACACGCTTGCAAAAGAGCTCGCAGAAAATCTGGGCGCCAGCCTGGAGACCCGCGTGGGCGTATCCCGCATCGCCCAGCAGAGCAACGTGGTGGATTGCGGAGTCTACGTGGTGGACGGCACGCGGGCGCTGGTTGGGCGATTGCAATCGCAGCCAGATAACCTGAACCTCAACAACCTCGTCGTCAATCGGCAGGCACTACAAACCCGACTCATGGGTGACGATACATCTGGAACGGCAAATTATCTCACGAACTTTGAACTCATGGACCGACAGGCCCGAGACGCGGTTAAGGAAAGCCCCGTTGGGACGTTTCACCAGCNACGAACTTTGAACTCATGGACCGACAGGCCCGAGACGCGGTTAAGGAAAGCCCCGTTGGGACGTTTCACCAGCGGATCAAGCGGCTCGGCCAGTCAGCGCGAGCGTTGCACGACAGAGCCCTGGCTCCAGTCGCGCCGGACCAAGGCAACCCAGACTCGGTGTTCGTACGGGACGTTGTTCCCGGGGAAACACGCCATCATCATGCGCCGGATTCGTCAGTGGTTGATCTGAATCCCCCCGCACCGTTCGAGTTGCGTGACCATGCTCGTTCTATGCCGGCGGCGGTGCAGCCAGATCCTCCAGTAGTGGTCTCCGGTCGCGACAAGCGTCCTCTTTATTCCAACGATGCGACCGTTGTCGAAGGGCTGCGGTCAGCACTCTATGCCGGTAAGGTCGGGGAGCGCACGGTCACGGACCATGTAAATTCTCTTCTCGGCTTTGGTCGTTGGCTCTTTGATAATAACAAGCCGGGATTTGCTGCTCGGCTTGACGATCCGTTGCTGGATCAGGATCTCAAGGAGTACCAGCGCGAGAGTGGCTCCTCGAACGTGGCTAGAGCACTGGGTCGTCTCAAAGAGTCGGCGGGCGGAGCGCCAATGGTGGGCCGCGCTGCCCTGAATCCCGACCCTGTCGACGCCGAGCTCATCAGAGATTACAAAGCGGCTCTCATCAAAAAGTACGAGGCAGAGCCTGCGACCGGGCCGAATCCCAAAACCACTCAGGACTATGCGGCTACTCTTAGACGTTTCAGTCAATACCTGCATGAAAACAACAGGCCGGGGATTGCGGCTCGGCTTTACGAGGGGTCGCTGGATGAAGATGCCAGGCGTTATTTGGACTCCAGTGGTAACCGGTGGATCAGTGCACTAGCTCATCTCCGGAAGTTCCCGCCGTACGCCGCACTCGGGCGCGAAATTGCCCTTGCTGCTCGTCCGGAAGACGCAGTCGGCATGGAGGCTCGTGCCATTGGGGACGCCGCTNCGCAGCACAGCGGGCCGCAGAAGGCATTGGGTCGGCCAGAGAAGCTCCCTGGGAAAGCTAAGCAGCTGAGCGAGATCGGCAATTCAGGCGCTCGCGTGCTGATGCAGGCCCCCACCCATCAAGTGGGTGCATTGCCATGGGAGGCGCAGCCCATGATGCTGGGGGACGAGCACCTGGCACCGCATACCGGAGGCAGTGGGTCGATGCTGGGTGCCTCGGTGCTGCAGCCGGGTCACTCAAGGGCGCGCCATCATGATGCGCCGGATTCGTCAGTGGTTGATCTGAATCCCCTCGCACCGTTCGAGTTGCGTGACCATGCTCGTTCTGTGCCGGCGGCGCCTGCCGGGCCAGCGTTCGCCAGGGCTGNGCAAGGGAGCGGACAAGAACACGCCGCGGCGCCCTACGCCGGAGGCAGTGGGTCGATGCTGGGTGCCTCGGTGCTGCAGCCGGGTCACTCAACGGCGCGCGATTCGTCAGTGGTTGATCTGAATCCCCCCGCACCGTTCGAGTTGCGTGACCATGCTCGTTCTGTGCCGGCGGCGCCTGCCGGGCCAGCGTTCGCCAGGGCTGAGGAGACGCCCTCCGCGGTTGGCGAGGCCGCGGTGGCCGAAAGGTGGGCTCGGTTGCAAAAGCAAATGGACGAACCAGTGCATGATCCCGGCCCTCAAGTGGATACATCGCCATGGGAGGCGCAACTCATGGTGCAAGGGAGCGGACAAGAACACGCCGCGGCGCCCTACGCCGGAGGCAGTGGGTCGATGCTGGGTGCCTCGGTGCTGCAGCCGGGTCACTCAACGGCGCGCCATCATNTTGCGTGACCATGCTCGTTCTGTGCCGGCGGCGCCTGCCGGGCCAGCGTTCGCCAGGGCTGAGGAGACGCCCTCCGCGGTTGGCGAGGCTGCGGTGGCCGAAACGCTGGCTCGGTCGCAAAAGCAGATGGTCGACGCTGATTTGTCGGGATATTTCGACTCGATTCCGCACGCGGACCTTCTACGATCGCCATGGGAGGCGCAACTCATGACGCAAGGGAGCGGACAAGAACACGCCGCGGCGCCCTACGCCGGAGGCAGTGGGTCGATGCTGGGTGCCTCGGTGCTGCAGCCGGGTCACTCAACGGCGCGCCATCATNATGCGCCGGATTCGTCAGTGGTTGATCTGAATCCCCCCGCACCGTCCGAGTTGCGTGACCATGCTCGTTCTGTGCCGCCGGCGGTGCAGCCAGATCCTCCAATAGGGGTCTCCGGTCCCGACAAGCGTCCTCTTTATTCCAACGATGCGACCATTGTCGAAGGGCTGAGGTCAGCATTGGAGAGCACGGTCAAGCGCCATGTAAATTCTCTTCTCGGCTTTGGTCGTTGGCTCTTTGATAATAACAGGCCGGGATTTGCTGCTCGGCTTCACGAGGAGTCGCTGGATCCGGATCTCAAGGAGTACGAGAGCAAGAGTGGCTCCTCGGACGTGGCTAGAGCAGTGGGTCATCTCAAGACGTGGGCGGGCGGAGCGCCAGTGCTGGACCGCGCCGCTGTCCTGAATAATCCCGACCCTGCCGACGCCGCGCTCATCAGAGATTACACAGCGGCTCCCATCAAAGAGTACAAGGCAGTGCCGACCGGGCCGAATCCCGCTACCATTCAGACCTATGGATCTGCTCCTAGACGTTTCAGTGAATACCTGGTTGAAAACAAAAAGCCGGGGATTGCGGCTCGGCTTCACGAGGGGTCGCTGGATGAAGATGCCAAGCGCTATAACAACTCCGGTGGGATCAGTGCACTAGCTCATCTCCGGAAGTCCGAACTCGGGCGCGAGCTCCCTGGGAAAGCTAATGAAGACGACGCTGTTCTGCCATTGTCTTTCGTGCCAACTGGGCCCCATCACCAAGCCTCGGATCCCGCAGGGTCCTTTCGTCCCCTGATCTGGCGCGACGGCGACCAGCGCGCGCCGGACGAGCGGATCGCTGCACAGNATCATCATGCGCCGGATTCGTCAGTGGTTGATCTGAATCCCCCCGCACCGTCCGAGTTGCGTGACCATGCTCGTTCTGTGCCGGCGGCGGTGCAGCCAGATCCTCCAATAGGGGTCTCCGGTCGCGACAAGGGTCCCCTCTATTCCAACGATGCGACCGTTGTCGAAGGGCTGAGGTCAGCTTACGCGGGTAAGGTCAAGGAGAGCACGGTCAAGCGCCATGTAAATTCTCTTCTCGGCTTTGGTCGTTGGCTCTTTGACAATAACAGGCCGGGATTTGCTGCTCGGCTTGACGAATCGTCGCTGGATCAGGATCGCAAGGAGTACGAGAGCAGGGGTGGCCCCTCGGAGTACGAGAGCAGGGGTGGCCCCTCGATCGTGGCTAGAGCACTGGGTCGTCTCAAGACGTTGGCGGGCGGAGCGCCAGTGGTCGACCGCCCTGTCCGGAATCCCTACCCTGCCGACGCCGCGCTCATCAGAGATTACACAGCGGCTCTCATCAAAGAGTACAAAGAAGCGCCTGCGACCGGGCCGAATCGCGGTACCATTCAGGTCTATGGATCTACTCTTATACGTTTCAGTGAATACCTGCATGAAAACAAAAAGCCGGGGATTGCGGATCGGCTTCACGAGGGGTCGCTGGATGAAGATGCCAAGCGCTATGTGAACTCCGGTGGTAACCGGAGGATCAGTGCACTAGCTCATCTCCGGAAGTTCGCACCCGGGCGCGAAATTGCCCTTGCTGCTCGTCCGGAAGACGCAGTCGGCATGGAGGCTCGTGCCATTGGGGACGCCGCTNCTCCGGAAGTTCCTGCCGTCCGCCGCACTCGGGCGCGAAATTGCCCTTGCTGCTCGTCCGGAAGACGCAGTCGGCATGGAGGCTCGTGCCATTGGGGACGCCGCTGCGCAGCGCAGCGGGACGCAGGAGGCATTGGGTCGGCCAGAGAGGCCCCCTGGGAAAGCTAAAGACGGGCGGGTGCTCGGCGCATTGGAATGGCTAGGCGACGAACATATCCAGAGGGATTACCAACTCCTGGAGCAGGAGTTGCAGGGGAACAATCCAGAACTCGCCGCCCGGACGCGGTTCGTGGATCCCCTCGT
>NZ_AYWO01000074.1 GCF_000502955.1 Mesorhizobium sp. LNHC252B00
GCGGGTTGAGCAACCGGCGGAGGCGCGGAGCCTTCCATCAGCACAGCGTCGGAGCCGGTTGCGGTGATGACCTGGGCATAGGCTGCCGGGGTCTGGTAGCCGAGCGAGGAATGTGGCCTCGCGGTGTTGAAGTCCTCCCTCCATTCGGCGATGGCGCTTCGGGCGTGGTCGAGACCGAAGAACAGGCTCTCGTTCAACAGCTCATCGCGCATCCGGCCGTTGAAACTCTCGACATAGCCGTTCTGCATCGGCTTGCCCGGCGCGATGTAGTGCCATTCGATCCTGTAATCCTTCGACCAGGCGAGGATGGCGTTCGAGGTGAACTCGGTGCCGTGATCGGAGACGATCATGCGTGGCTTGCCGCGCTGGGTGATCAGTTCCGTCAGTTCACGGGCAACCCGACGGCCGGAGATCGAGGTGTCCGGGATCGCCGCCAGGCATTCGCGCGTCACGTCGTCGACGACGTTGAGCACGCGAAACCTGCGGCCGCAGGCGAACTGGTCATGCACGAAATCCAGCGACCAGCGCGCGTTCGGCTTTGCCTCGACCAGGATCGGCGCCCGCGTGCCGACCGCTCGCCGCCTTGCCCGGCGCTTGCGCACCGTCAGGCCCTCCTCGCGGTACAGACGATAGATGCGGTTGACCCCAGATGCCTCGCCCTCGCGCCTGAGCAGGATGAACAGCCGCCTGTAGCCAAAGCGTCGGCGCTCATTGGCGAGGTCGCGCAACCTGCCACGCAGCTCCGTCTCGGGCGGACGCCTTGACCGGTAGCGGATCATCTTGCGATCGGCGCCCACAAAGGAACAGGCCCGACGCTCCGACAGACCCATGACGGCCTGCAGATGCGCGACGGCTTCGCGCTTGGCGGCGGGCCCTACCATTTTTTTGACAGAAGCTCACGCAGCGCCGAGGCTTCCAGCATCTGATCGGCGAGCAGCTTCTTCAGCTTGGCGTTCTCGTCTTCCAGCGCCTTCAGCCGCTTGGCGTCGGACACGTCCATCCCGCCATACTTCGCCTTCCAATTATACAGCGTCGCCTCCGAGACCCCGTGCTTGCGGGCCAGATCGCCCGCCTTTACACCCGCCTCATGCTCGCGCAGAACCGCAATGATCTGCTCTTCTGTGAACCGCTTTCTCTTCATCAGTCCGTCCTTCGATCAAGGGCCGGACTCTAATCTCAGATGGAGGAAATTCTCAGTGGCAGGTCAGAGGATATGGCTTTNACCTAGAGCAGAATCTGATCACTCAGGCTCGTATCCTGCGGCGCAGAAGTAGTTTGAGCACTCCTCGGCGGTGAAGCGTGGCAAGGCGTCGCGGATTGCGTCCCAAAGCTCGGGGATGTTGCGTGCGGCGGCTTTCCTGAGGATCGACTTCAGCTTGGAGAAGGCATTCTCGATTGATGGTGTGGATGGCTCCTGCTCCCGGCGTCGCATTGCGCCATAGTTGGGATGTTGTCGTCCCGAGCAAAGGAGCCATCCATGTCAGAACTTGCCACAGTTGGCATCGACCTCGCAAAGAGTGTCTTCCAGATCCATGGTGTCGATGGGAACGGTCGGGTTCTCGTACGCCGTCAGCTTCGCCGCAGCCAGTTGCTGGTGTTTTTCCAGAAGCGTCCACGATGCCTGATCGGCATGGAGGCTTGCGCAGGTTCTCACGATTGGGGGCGCAGGCTTCTGGAGATGGGGCACGACGTCCGGCTGATGCCGCCCTCCTATGTGAAGCCTTACGTGAAGCGCGGGAAGACGGATGCTGCGGATGCGGCCGCCATCTGTGAAGCCGTGACACGCCCCTCCATGCGGTTTGTCGCCATCAAGAGCGAAGCCTGCTCGTCGGTTCTGGTTCTTCACCGCACGCGAGACTTTCTGGTTCGCCAGCGCACGCAGATCGGCAACGCGATCCGGGCCCACATGACGGAGTTCGGCGTCATCGCGGCGAAGGGCGCGCAGAACGTCAATCGACTGAAGGATCAACTGGATCAACTGCCGGAAGTAGCTCGAATGCCTGTGAGTTTGCTCTTCGATCAGTTGGCCGAGACGGACAAGCGGATCGAGCGGCTGACCGACGAGCTCGAAGAGACCTACGCGCAAAGCGAGACAAGCCAGCGTCTAGCCACAATCCCAGGTGTGGGGATGCTGTCGGCGACGATCATCGCGGCGACGACGCCGGATGTCGACAATTTCGGCAGCGCAAGGGACTATGCCGCCTGGCTCGGCCTCACTCCCAAGCCGCACTCCACCGGAGGCAAGCAGAGGGTGGGCCGGATCTCGAAGATGGGCAATCGTTATATCCGACGCTTGCTGTATCTGGGCGCCATGGCGCAGATCATGCTCAGATGCAGACTCAAGCGCGAGCCGAGCTCGGACTGGCTATCGGGCATGCTGATGCGAAAGAAGACGAAGATCGTCGCCGTCGCTTTGGCGCATCGCATGGCACGAACAATATTCGCCGTCCTGAGGGACGGATCGCGTTACGAGCCGCAGTCAGCCTGACAGGCTCTCGGAATGGTCAGGGCAAAGTGAGGTGATGGCGAACAAACGGAGACGAAGAACCAGGACACCCCGATTAATCCGAAGCGCCTCGAGCGCGCTCGATTGAGTGGGACCTGTTCTCCAAGCGGATATTCATCAGGGCGCGCAGCGATCCCGTTGCACATTCAGACGCCGTATACATGGCCGCAACCGACCTGTTCACCAAACCCGATCCGATACCCTTGACCCGCNGGCGGCGGCGACTTTGTGAGCGGGCAGGTTGTCGAGGATGACGATGTCACCAACTCGAAGCGTAGGCGCCAATACATGCTCGGCATAAGCGGCGAACCATTCACCCGTCATCGGTCCGTCGAGGACCATCGGCGCAGTCATGCCCGTCAGGCGCAATGCGCCTGTAAAAGTAGTCGTTTTCCAGTGCCCGTGCGGGATCGGAGATCGGCACCGCATGCCCCGCTTTGCCCGTCCACGCAGGCGAGCCATCTTCGTCGATGCGCCGGTCTCGTCGATAAAGACCAACCGTTCGGGATCGAGATCAGGCTGGGCCTTGAACCAGGCGCGTCGCCGCGCGAGCACGTCGGGCCGATCCTGCTCGCTGGCGTGCGCTGTTTTTTTTGAAGGTCATCGAGTGACGGTCGAGAAAGCGCCAGATCGTGCTCGGCGCGAACACGACCGCATGCTCCGCCCTGAGAAATTCAGCCAACTCGACCAGTGTGATGTCGTCCTGACCTTCGATCACCGCCAGGATCGTATCCCGGTAGGCTTCGATCCGCTGGGAGCGCTTGTCTCCGCCTTGGGGCTTTGCCCGCGTCGCGCCGCTCTCTCGCCATTCGCGGACCCAGCGGACCGCGCTTGCCGCGGCAACACCGAAACGATCCGCCGCAGCCCGCCGCGACAGGCCACTCTCAACCGCTGCGATCACTCGCGAACGCAAATCCTCCGATATGGCTCTAACCATGCCTGCTGGCCTCCATACCCAGCCGACATGATGAATCAGATATTCTCCCCGATGGGAATCCCTCGCGATTCCATCAGGTCAGATTATGCTCTAGCGTCGT
>NZ_AYWO01000075.1 GCF_000502955.1 Mesorhizobium sp. LNHC252B00
TCCGACAACAGCAACGCTTTCAACTCACCCCTGCTCAGTCTAGCTTCTCGATTGGTCATGGCACTTCCCCTTCCACGGGAATCGGTGATTGCAACGTCACCAGCGTGCCATGGCCGCTTTCGCCTCAGCGCAACGACCGTTCTCTCTCCAAAACTTTTTGCAGAACCTTCAGGACACTATCCCGCGTCGCTTCGCTCCTTGCTTCGACCCAGGATGACGAAGCAACGGGCGTTTCGGCCAATCCCCAAGGCGTGCGACCTGCCAAGGTAAGCACCATCCGACCGGTCAAAAAATTTCCACGCCAAGTATCTGCGGTCACCTCAGCCGCCGGCGGCCGGAGTCTCCCAGCCGTCGACCCAGACCTGTCGCAACCGGTCGCCTTCGCCCTTGAACCGCAGCCCCGTCGCCTGGCAATCCTCGATCCGGTCGCTGCGGAAATTGCGGATCGCCTGGCGCAGCTCGCACCAGGCGACGATATTGGCGGTTTCGGCGTAATAGATCAGGGCGATCGGGCGGACGAGCCGCTCGGAGGCGCGGCCCATTTCGTCGCGATAGGAGAGGTCGAGCTTCTCCTCGTCGCGGATGGCGCGGCGCACCAGCGCCAGATCGATCGCGCCGGTCGAAGGCGCGGCGAACCCCCAGGCATGCAGCGCATTGGCGTCGAACGCTTGGCGCAAGGGTGGTGGCACCGCGCCGGCAATCTTGGCGCTGACGCGCTTGGCCGCCTGCTTGAGCTCGCTGTCCCCGGTGCGCTCCAGCAGCGCCAGTGACAGGACGATCGCCTCCATCTCCTCGATCGAAAACATCAGCGGCGGCAGGTCGAAGCCGGGGCGCAGTATATAGCCGATGCCGCGCCCGCCTTCGATCGGCACGCGCATCGCCTGCAGTGCCGCGATGTCGCGGTAGATCGAGCGCACCGTGACTTCCAGCCGCTCGGCAATCGTCGCCGCCGTCACCGGCTGCCGCGCCAACCGCATGATCTGGATGATCTCGAACAGGCGTGACGCCTTGCGCATTTTCACTCCGGCATCCGATCGCAACTGACACACCATAGTCAGTTGGGCTGACCTATAGGAGCGCCTATCGGGTTGAGAATCAACGCATTCCGCTGCGGCCGGGCCGGGCGAGGCGACGGGCAACTGACATGGATTACGCGGCAAATCTCTGGCTCTTCTGTCTCCTCCTTTTCGGCATCATCATCGTGCCGGGCATGGACATGCTTTTCGTGCTTGCCAATGCGTTGACCGGTGGCGGCAACAGGGGGCTGGCCGCGACAGGCGGCATCATGCTGGGCGGCATGGTGCACACGCTGAACGGCGCGCTCGGCGTCGGCCTGTTGATGCATTTCGTGCCGATCCTCTACAATCCGCTGCTGATTGCCGGCGCCGCCTACATGGCCTTCATAGGCCTGTCGCTGATGCGCAGCTCGATCAGGGTCGGCGCTGCGGGGCCTGCCGGCAGCCGTTCCGCATGGAAGGCGTTTCGCCAGGGGCTGGTGATCTGCCTGATCAATCCAAAGGCCTATCTCTTCGTCTTCGCGGTCTATCCGCAATTTCTGAAGCCGGCCTACGGTCCGATCTGGATCCAGGCTTCCATCATGGGATTGATGACGATCACCATGCAGTTTGCCGTCTATGGCGGGCTCGCCGTCACCGCCGGCCGCAGCCGAAATCTGCTGGTCGCCAATCCCCGGGCGACCGCCTTTGCCGGCCGGGCGGCCGGACTGCTCCTGGTTGCGGTCTCGGTATTCACGGCATGGGAAGGACTGAGAGCGGGGTAGGATATGGATTTCTTGCGAAGAGGACCCCACCCTAACCCTCCCCCTTGTGGGCAGGGCTATCGCATATGAGTAAAGAGCTTGAAGAGGAAGTCTCTGTTCCATCTGGCTCTTCGCATCTTGC
>NZ_AYWO01000076.1 GCF_000502955.1 Mesorhizobium sp. LNHC252B00
TCCATGTTCTGCGATAGGTCGAAGGCGGCTTCAATGGATCGGTAATCACGTCGAAAATAGCAGCCATTGTGTACGCCCGCAGGCGGTGTCGGTCAGGCGCAGTTGGCGCGTTATGAGATGGAGGCATTGGTGGTCTGTCGATGCCCCTCTTCCCGTAGAATGAGATCCGACGCAGACTTGATATGTTCCTTTCCTTCGATCGATGTCAGCGACGACATGAAGGCCAATCGGCACCTTCCGCAGCTTCGCAACCAACGTCGCAAACCTCGTGCCAATTTGGTTGAGCGAGCCAAAAAAACTATCTGGCTGCTTTTCAGCTATTTAGCCTGAGGCCAGACATTTGCTTCAAAAGCCTGTGTCGCGGACCCGACAAAGCGACAGTCACTTGAGACGCTGTAGATGGACTTCGGAGGCTGGGAAGAAGTGGGAGTGTCAGGCGGCAAGCCTGGAGGCGATTTCGATCGGCACACCGTTGCACCGACGTCGGTTTATGCACTTCAGCATCGCTGCAGTCAGCCCTTGATCTGATCCCGATGGCCACCATCTGTGAACGTCCGCAAAAAGTAGTATTCCCGAGCATAGGTTCGAGCTAGCCACCACTTTCTGTGGTGGCGGAGGCGATGCAATTGCTTTAAAAGTGAGAACACCTAGTCTGATGAACAGTCGTTGTCGCTGTATTATTTTGTTTGTTACGAGATGTTGTTGCATCTGTAATCGAAGAGATTTGCCAACCGGGGAGTGCCGAGGCTCGCCCCCGCTCCGCAAGCAAGAGCCATTCTGGAGCGGCTACAGAAGCTCTCGAGGCTATTTGGCACACAAATTGCTGTTGAGAACGTCGTTGGATCGACGGACTGCGACCCAACGCGGGGGCGTCGCGCCATCCACGTTAGCCCCAACTTCTGATGCGAGGCGCCAGTTCCGAGTCGTGGGCGACGCAATCGGGCTTGCAAGCCAGAAAGAAAACCAAAGTGAGTCAAAAAAACCTCATCGGTATTCTCGGTGGAATGGGACCAGCGGCAACAGTTGATTTTCTGTCAAAAATCATCTCCGCAACGCCTGCCACAAGAGATCAGGATCATATTCCACTTATTGTTCATGACGTTCCACAAATACCGGATCGGTCTTCGGCCATTGAAAATGGTCGAGACGATCCTTTCCTGCCTATGCTTTCAGGCGTTCGCTTCCTTGACGCGGCCGGCGTCGCGTTCATCGCGATTCCGTGCAACACTGCCCATTATTGGTACGATAGATTGGGCGGGGGCTGTCGGGCGAAGATACTTCATATCTCCCAGGCTGTGCTTCACGAGCTTCTAGCGATGCCGAACAGGCCGCGCTCTGTCGCAATCTTGGCGACACGGGGGACAATCTCCGCCGACATCTACGGCGACGAATTGCTCAAGGCGGTCGAGCGCGTAGTCATTCCAGACGAGAAGACGCAACGTCTCATCGACCACTCAATCACATCTGTCAAAGGGGGCACGATGGTGCCCGCCCGCGAGGCAGCAGGCGCCGCGGCGAGGCTGCTGGTCCAGCAGGGAGCGGAATGCTTGCTTTTGGCATGTACCGAACTTCCTGTCGCTTTTTCAGGGCTTGAAGTCGGGATAATGACCTTCGATGCGACCGATTCGCTGGCCCGAGTTTGCGTTAAGGCGTCCCTGGGCGAGTACAAAGTCGAGATGGCAGGGTAAGAATGGATATTCGATGACTTTGAGATCATTTCGCCCGCACTGCGAATCTAAGCATGGCTCGGTGTGGCATTGATCTGTCAATCGGCTCGAAATGGGCCCCCTGGATCGGTGCGCAAAAGGGGGTCTGACGCACTCTCGATGAAGTTCGGGATCATATGGCACCGATCAGCCTGGCTTGCAGGAGG
>NZ_AYWO01000077.1 GCF_000502955.1 Mesorhizobium sp. LNHC252B00
AAACGACTCAAGGCACGATGGGCCGATCAAAACCTGCTTAGCCTCTTTACTCATATGCGATAGCCCTGCCCTTGAGGGGGAGATGGCCGGCAGGCCAGAGTGGGGTCGGTTCGACTGGATGCGACCCTCCTTGCGACAGATGGGAGGATGGCGCTTGACGCGCGGCGACCCCCTCTGTCGCCTTCGGCGACATCTCCCCCTCAAGGGTCCCTCAAGGGGGGAGATCACACCGCCTCAAATATGCAGCGCGTGCCCCAGCGCCTTAAGCGCGGCTTCCTGGAAGCCTTCGCCTTGCGTCGGATGGGCATGGATGGTGCCGGCGATGTCCTCCAGCCTTGCGCCCATTTCAAGCGCCAGCCCAAACGCCGCCGCCAGTTCCGACGCGCCTTGCCCGACTGCCTGGATGCCGAGCACCAGATGGTTGTCCGCCCGCGCCACGACGCGAACGAAGCCGTCCTCGCCGAGCTTCGTCATCGCCCGGCCATTGGCGGCGAACGGGAACATGCCGATCTTGAGCTCGCCGCCGAGCGCCTTGGCCTCTTCCGGCGACAGGCCTGCCGTCACCAGCTCGGGATCGGTGAAGCAGACAGCGGGAATGGAGCGCTTGTCCCAGCTGCGTTTGTGGCCGGCAACGATTTCGGCGACCATTTCGCCCTGCGCCATCGCCCGGTGCGCCAGCATCGGCTCGCCGGTGACGTCGCCGATGGCAAAGATGCCGCGCATCGAGGTGCGGCACTGGTCGTCGATGCGGATGAATTTGCCCGCCAAGTCGAGATCGATCTGCTCGAGCCCCCAGCCTTCGGTCACCGGCTTGCGGCCGACCGTCATCAGGATCTTGTCCGCGGCGACCTTGACGCTCTTGCCGTCGGATGTCTCGATCAGCAGCGCGCCACCCTTGGTTCCCTTGGCCTTGACGCCCGTGATCACCTCGATGCCGAGCGCGGAGAGCCGCTTGACGACAGGCCGGGTGAGTTCGGAATCATACTGCGCCAGCACCCGCGGCAAGGCCTCGACCACGGTCACCTTGGCGCCCATCTTGGCGAAGGCGATGCCGAGTTCCAGTCCGATATAGCCGCCACCGACGACCGCAAGTTTTTTCGGCACTTCGCTTAGCGCCAGCGCCTCCGTCGAGGAGATCACCGGCCCGCCAAAGGGCAGGAATGGCAGTTCGACCGGGGCCGAGCCGGTGGCGATGGCGATCGCCTCGGCGCGGATCACTTGGCTTCCCGTCTCGGTCTCGACCGCAACGGTCTTGCCGTCACGAAAGGTCGCCCAGCCGTGCACGGTCTTCACGCCGGCCTTCTTCAGCAGGCCGGCCACGCCGCTGTTGAGCCGGCTGACGATGCCGTCCTTCCAGGCGATTGTTTTGGCAAGGTCCAGCGTCGGTGCGGTGACCGAGATGCCGAGCGGGCTTTCGCCGCCGGCCATGTGCAAGACCTTCTCGAACTCTTCCGCGGCATGGATCAGCGCCTTGGACGGGATGCAGCCGACATTGAGGCAGGTGCCGCCCGGTTTGCCGGCTTCCACGATCACCGTGTCGACGCCGAGCTGGCCGGCACGGATGGCGCAGACATAGCCGCCCGGACCGGCGCCGATGACGAGCAGCTTGCAGGAGATTTCTTTCATGATGACACCCCAACTCGTTGTCGTGCTGCTCGAAAGGAGCGCTCTGCAGCAATCCTTCGCGCGCCCCTTGAAGCGCGTAATCTCCCCCCTCGAGGGCAGGGGAATCGCACATGAGTACAAAGGGACTCTTGTGTGGTGTGCGGAAATCGATTCTGAAAGGACCT
>NZ_AYWO01000078.1 GCF_000502955.1 Mesorhizobium sp. LNHC252B00
TCGGCGGCCTTGCCGCGCTCGCCGCGCTCGGCCTCTCCGCGCCGGCCCAGGCGCAATACCAGGCTGGCGGCGGTTCGGCGACAGGCGGCAACGCCGTCGCCATCGGTAACGGTGCCACGACGAATGGCAATAACGCCGTGGCGTTGGGCACCTCCAACAGTGCAACGGGCGACGCTACGATCGCCATCGGCTATTCAATGAGTGTCAATGGCCTCAACTCCATAGGCATAGGTGTCTTCGCAGGCGCAACCGGCGTCAATGCCCTCGCCCTGGGCGGGAATGCCAAGGCCAACGGGGACGCGGCAAGCGCCATTGGCGTCAATTCGGTTGCAGCCGCCGGCGCGGCCGCCTTTGGCCTGAACGCGCGTGCCGACGGAACGAACTCGACGGCGATAGGCTATGTTACCCGGGCGACCGGACTGCGCGCCACCGCGCTCGGGTTTGGTGCAACAGCGTCCGGGCTGGATTCGATTGCCCAAGGTAATAGCGCCGTCGCAAGCAACCAGAATGCCATCGCCATCGGCTTCCAGTCGACCGCGACCGCGGTCAACGCCATCAATCTTGGCAACCGAACTATTGCGGGAGGTGGCGCCCTTCAAGACAGCGCCATCGCCCTCGGCACGGACGTACTGGCGTCTCAGGTCGACGCCACTGCGATCGGACGCCAAAGCAAGGCAACGGGCACGGGCGCCACGGCGATGGGCCGGAACGCCAGCGCCTGGGGTAACCAGTCGATCGCGCTCGGCCTGGGCGCGCAGGCAGGCGTTCAGGCCAACACGGCCTTGCCCAATAGCATCGCCATCGGCACCAATTCGCTATCGTCTGGCGCTTTCGCCACCGCGATGGGCGCCGCCTCGACTGCGAGTGGCGCCAATTCGGCAGCCGTGGGCTTCCAGGCCCAGGCCGCCGGCGCCAATGCCGCAGCCGTTGGTCCCCAGGCAAATGCATCGGCATTAGACTCGGCAGCGTTCGGCAATGTTGCCACGGCTTCGGGCAATTTCGCTCTGGCCCTGGGCAATTCGGCCGTGTCGAGCGGAGTGGGCTCGGTCGCGGCGGGCTCCGGAGCCCAGGCTACGGACGTCTCCGCAACAGCAGTCGGCAACAACGCCACGGCGACAGCCGCGAGCGCAAGCGCGCTGGGCTTGGGTGCCACGGCGAGCGGTATAGACAGTACCGCTCTCGGCTTCGGCACCGTAGCCAACGCCGACAATTCGACTGCCGTCGGACGTCAAGCCCGCGCCACCGGACTCAACAGTACCGCGCTCGGCCGCGGCGCCCAAAGCAGCGCTGTGAATTCCATCTCTCTCGGCGCTGGGACGAGGGCAACCGGAATTAACTCCGTGTATCTCGGCTCGAGCACTTTTGCGACAAGCGCCAGCGGAGACAACGCCATCGGCATCGGCACGGACGTGACGGCATCCGACGCCGACGCCATTGCGATGGGGCGCGACAGCCAGGCGACCGCAACCAACGCCATCGCGGTCGGTCTACAGTCCGCTGCGCTCTCCGCCGACTCCGTCGCCATCGGCACGGGCGCGATCACCGATGGCGGCAAGGCCGTGGCCATCGGCTTCGGCAACCAAGCCTATGGCGACGGCGCGGTCGCCATCGGCGATCCGAGCTACGCCAGCGGCACCGGCGCCTTCACCGGCGGCGCCAACAACATCGCCAACAGCGACGGCACGG
>NZ_AYWO01000079.1 GCF_000502955.1 Mesorhizobium sp. LNHC252B00
GATCGCGAATGTGGGATCGAAGACGAGATTGTCCACCGCCACATTGACATCGGCGGTTGTCTCGAGAAGCGCGCGTGCCGTCTGCCGGGAGAGCAGGTAACCGCCCGTGCCTATGTGGTGCTTGCGGAGCCTGAACAGCGAAAACCCGCCGCCGACGGGCAACCTCTCCCGCTGGATCACGGTAGTGTGGAAGAATGTCTCGAGCTTGACGACATCGGCGTCGGCGGGGATCCAGTTCGTATCGGCAAGCAACGCACCGGCTTTCGCGGAAAACACCATGTCGTCCTCGAAGACGGCGCCGAAGGGCGAGTCGTCTTGCGCGATGATGGCCCAGCAGGCGCGATGGCTGTGCAAGCATGCGATCTCGCTGCCGGACAGACGTCGCACCGCATATCGTGCATGCTGGCGCTCCAGCGCGAGGTCTGGCCGGTCCCTTGCATCGATTGCGGCGACCCGCTCGAATCCGAGGCCGATGCGCGCAAACTCCGCCCTCATATGCGCAAGCCGGTCGGGAGACCGATCGAGGTTGATGACCAGACGCTTCATCTGTTGAACGAATCCAAGGCGGCACCAAGCTGCCAGAGCGCAACAATTTTAATGAGAAGAATTTTGACACGGCAATTCTAGCGAGCAACGTTTAGCATCGATAGCGCGTTTGTATAGGGAAATTCTTCCGATCCGACGACTCCCCAACTCCTGAATGTGAAAGGTCAAAACAGCCCTTGACCTTCCAGTTACTGGAAGCACTACCTCTGCTTCGAAGCATTGCATCGAGGCATCGAAATGACGCATTCAGATCACGATCATCACACGCATGGCGCCCATGGTGGCGGCTGCTGCGCGGCAAAGGGCACGGGCGGAGGCTCGGATGCGGTTCTGCGCGATCCGGTCTGCGGCATGGCGGTGGAGCCGGCCGCCGGCAAGCCGACATCCGAGCATGGCGGCCGCCTCTATCATTTCTGCAGCGAGCGCTGTCGTTCGAAGTTCAAGGCCGAGCCGGGAAGCCACCTGATCGCAGTCGACCCTGTCTGCGGCATGAGCGTCGACCGCGCCGACGCCAGGTATTTCGTCCGCCATGAAGGCCAGGGTTTCTATTTCTGTTCGGCCGGCTGCAAGGCGAAGTTCGAGGCGGCGCCTCAAACCTATCTCGGCGACGGGCCAGCGCCGGCGCCGATGCCCAAGGGCACGCAATACACTTGCCCCATGCATCCGCAGATCATCCGCGACAAGCCCGGCTCCTGCCCGATCTGCGGCATGGCGCTGG
>NZ_AYWO01000080.1 GCF_000502955.1 Mesorhizobium sp. LNHC252B00
GGGCTTGTCGCCTTTCGGGGTGACGTCGGCATTGCCTTCGCCGTCGGACGAGCCGATCAGCACGAATGGGCTCTTGCCGATGAAGGAGCGGCAATGGGCGTCGAGCGCCTTCAATTCCTTGCGGATCGAGCCATCGGTCGGGCGCGGCGTCTTGTAGATCGTCCGCAGCTCCTCCTGGGTGGTGACGAATTCCATGGCTCTCCCCTTTGCAACCTTATTTGCCGACTTTCTCTTCGCCGCCGGCCTTGTCGTCCAGCGAGTGGCGCAGGATCAGCGGCATCTGGCTGAAGGTGAACAGAAGCGTGATCGGCATGATGCCCCAGACCTTGAACGTAACCCAGGCGTCGGTGGAAAAATTCCGCCAGACGACTTCGTTGACGAGGGCCAGGAACAGGAAGAACAGGCCCCAACGGAAGGTGAGCTTGCGCCAGCCTTCGGCATCGAGCTTGAATGCGGACTCGAAGACATAGCCGAGGAGCGAGCGGCCGAAGTACAGGCCGCCGAGCAACACGCCGCCGAACAGCGTGTTGACGATGGTCGGCTTCATCTTGATGAAAACGTCGTCCTGCAGATAAAGCGTCAGCGCGCCGAAGATGAAGACGACGACCCCCGACACCATCGGCATGATCGGCAAGGTGCGGGTGAGCAGCCATGAGGCGATCAGCGCGATCGCGGTTGCGGCCATGAACAGGCCTGTGGCGACGAAGATAGGGCCGCCGAATTCAGCCAGCACGGGCAATTTCTGCGTCAGCCACTCGCCGCGCGCATTGGCGAAAAAGAAGACGAGCAGCGGCCCAAGCTCCAGCGCCAGCTTGAGCACGGGATTGATGCCTTCCTTCTTCTCTTTCTGCGGGTCGGACGGATCGCGTTCGAGAATGGGTGGGTTCATGGTTTCCTTCTAACGCACGCTCATCCGGAAGCCTCACTTCCGGCAACATGCCTGTTCAAGCCACTCCAGCGATCGCCCTGGCGAATTCGCTTGCGGAAAACGGTTCGAGGTCGTCGACCTGTTCGCCGACGCCGATGAAATAGACCGGCAATTTATGCTTTGCCGCGATCGCCACCAGAATACCGCCCCGCGCCGTGCCGTCCAGCTTGGTCATCACCAGGCCGTTGACGCCGGCGATATTGCGGAAGATCTCGACCTGGTTGAGTGCGTTCTGGCCGGTCGTGGCGTCGACCGTCTGCAGCACGGTGTGCGGCGCTTCGGGATCGAGCTT
>NZ_AYWO01000081.1 GCF_000502955.1 Mesorhizobium sp. LNHC252B00
AAGATCCACGACGACATCACCCTCGTGATCATAAGGCACACATAGCCATGACAACGCTGTTCGGGACCCCTGACGTTGCAACTGGGATGAAGGAGAGCGTCAGTCGCGTGCGGCTGTTCGACGGACCTCTCGACTTGAGTTGGCGTCATTGTGCCACGACCTCGGACTTCATCGCCGATCTTTTCGCATTGCGCTTCCGGTCGTCCCGCAATGACTACATGGAAGTGCGTCACAGCATTGGATATCTGGTCAACGAACTCATCGAAAACGCCGTCAAGTTTCGCGCACCGGGTGAGATCTTGATCGAGGCGTCGATGGATTCGGAATGCTTCAAGCTCAAGGTGNTGCCGTCAAGTTTCGCGCACCGGGTGAGATCTTGATCGAGGCGTCGATGGATTCGGAATGCTTCAAGCTCAAGGTGTCGAATGACGTCGATGGTGAAGATGCGTCCGAGTTCCAAAGTCTCCTGGCAGACATCACGGTTGGCGACCCCATGGACCTGCTGATACAGCGAATTGAAGCCAATGCCGCGAACCCCGACGTAAGAGGCTCCGGACTTGGATTGCTGACGTTGATGAGTGACTACGGTGCGCGCCTAGCTTGGATATTCAGCGCCGCCGACGAAAGCGATCGGATTTGCGTGGAGACATATGCCTCCATTCCGATCTCGCAAATTCACAACTAAATGAAACGAAGCCAGGCTATGGAAATCAAGACAGACGACTACCGCGTATGGACTGAAGGAAGCGAAATTTTCTTCGACGGTGCAATGCNCTATGGAAATCAAGACAGACGACTACCGCGTATGGACTGAAGGAAGCGAAATTTTCTTCGACGGTGCAATGCGGCTTGCCAGTTCCGACGCCGGTGCGCCTGTCACGGCGTTGGCGACCAGTGTGCTTGCCTCGAATCCCGCTTCCATTACGCTCAATCTGAAGGACCTCCACTTTCTCAACTCTTCCGGCATCAACCTGCTGGCGAAATTTACCATCGAGGTGCGCAAGCATCCCGATGTTCGACTGGTCGTGCGCGGAACGCCCGACATACCCTGGCAATCGAAATCATTGCCGAATCTGAAGAAGCTGCATCCTGCTGTGGTGCTGTTGATGGACTAAGGCCTGTTGAGATTCAGGATTGAACTAAACCGCTGCCGCGGTAGCTGATGCGCGGGTCTGGCCTGAGGAGGTCCCTGTCTGAGAAGATTTG
>NZ_AYWO01000082.1 GCF_000502955.1 Mesorhizobium sp. LNHC252B00
TCAGGGGCCGTAGCTCAGCTGGGAGAGCGCCTGCTTTGCAAGCAGGATGTCGTCGGTTCGATCCCGTCCGGCTCCACCACTTTCTTGTCTTTGGGACGAAGAAGGGGCGTCGAGTAAAGGTGAGAGAAAAAGTCATTCGTAAAACGAGTTTGCGGCGAGCGCTTAGCTCTCCGCCTGTTCTGTTTGACATCGTAAAGAGAAGATTTGTTCGAACTTCATGAGCCGCAAGGGTCATGATTTGTCGCAAGGGACGCTCAATCCCTTGCATATGATGGGTTTGCCTAACCGCACCCTCGAACCGATCTCGAGAAGCTGGTCTTTTTGTGCCAATGACATCNTGTTTGACATCGTAAAGAGAAGATTTGTTCGAACTTCATGAGCCGAAAGGTTCGTGATTTGTCGCGGGAGACGCTCAATCTCCCGCATATGATGGGTTTGCCTAACCGCACCCTCGAACCGATCTCGAGAAGCTGGTCTTTTTGTGCCAATGACATCAAGCCGGGTCCTGCACAGGATTTGGCTGACGCGACGATCTCTTTGAGATCGCGTGGCGACAATCCCTTCGGGATTGCGCGGATGCCGATCCCGCAAGGGGGAGGCTGAAGCGACAATCCTTCGGATTGCGCGATGGGTATTGGCAATGAGAACGATCAAGTGTCTTAAGGGCAATTGGTGGATGCCTTGGCATGCACAGGCGATGAAGGACGTGATACGCTGCGATAAGCTACAGATCGGAAGAGCACNAGCTACGGGGAGGTGCGAATACCCTTTGATCCGTAGATTTCCGAATGGGGAAACCCACCTAAGGTGCTTGGAAAATCAGAGTAGCAGGGATGCGACGATCTCTCTGAGATCGTGCCGTCTTGCTGCTGTGGTTTCCAAGTATCTGTTATAGGTAACTTATCCTGAATACATAGGGATAAAGTGGCGAACGCGGGGAACTGAAACATCTAAGTACCCGTAGGAAAGGACATCAACCGAGACTCCGGAAGTAG
>NZ_AYWO01000083.1 GCF_000502955.1 Mesorhizobium sp. LNHC252B00
CACCATGGTGCTGATTCCCCTCAGAAAACAGCACCACGCCGCCATGCAAAATCATCAAATGTGAGTCAGACCCAAAATTGGACGCCGATCGGGGGTCAGTTTTGGAAGCCGTTTGACACACTGACACCGAAAGTGCAGTGACCGTCAACAGTATGACGATTGGGGGTGTGGCTGCCACCCTTCTCGCTCAGGTGGAAAGCATCTTCAATTCTGGTGTGGTCTATCTGTCAGTGTGGTCAGCCCTCGTGCCAACCGGTACGACGGCAACGATCGTGACGACGTATAGTGAGAGCGTGTTCCGTGACTACATGTCGGTCTATACGACCACCAATTGGGATGGTGTGGTGGGCACTGTTGCCTCTGACAACAATTCAACGGGTGGCCTGACAACGACCGTCAGCATTGGTGCCCTGGGCGCAGCGATCGCAATTGCGGGCAACGCCACCAAGGGGGCATCGGCACTGCGACATAGACCGGGCTGACCCAACAGTTCTCAAACACACCAGTCACGAATAGAAACCACAGCGGAGCAATGGCCATAGCTACCGCCGCCCAAGCTGCCCTCACCGTAACCTGTGCCTACAGCACTACTCCAGCACTTGCCGCACTGCTGGTGGTTCCGCGGTGCGCAACTCCTGACTGGCGACGGCGTCGGCGACATGCCTTACGGACTCGTATTGCCAGAGCTTGTAATCGTCGACAAACCAGCCAAGTCGGCTCTCGATCGCCGTAGCAAGCTCGTTATAGTCGAGGCTGTCGAGGCCGAGATCCCGCATTCTGGTTGTCATCGACACCTCTACTTTTTCGGCAACTAGAGCGTTGAGGGTTTTGAGAACCAGTTGTTCAATTTCAAGTAATGTCATCACTAATACATGCCTTTTGCTTGCAGATTCAGGTAATACAACCCTGATCGGGGCGCAACCCCCAAAACGAGGTGTGCCGTTGAAACATGTTCTTGTCATTGACGATGATGCCGCAATGCGGCGCCTCATCGCCGATGCATGCCCTGAAGGTAACCGCAGTCCACGATAGCAAGCAGTTTGACTATGTTCTTTCACGTGAGCCAGT
>NZ_AYWO01000084.1 GCF_000502955.1 Mesorhizobium sp. LNHC252B00
GAAAGGGTATTTAGCTTGCACACTAATGTTCTAACCGTGTCTCTTCCAGTGCCTCGCCGCTACCAGTATAGTCGCAGCCACAACGCCAATTAACCCCGCCACCGCGAAAGCTATCGCCCCAAAAAAAGCCCACCCGCCCGAAATTGTGGATGCTTCTTCTGGAGCCAATTCAGTCACACCATAGTCTGACAGATCGACCTTCATTGCTATCTCCTTTCCTAGAGATCAAATAAGATGAACCAGTCTGCCATTTAGCGGCTTTTGCCGCCGTACAACCAACATCAAGAGTCGTGCCAACTGCACAGGAAGCGACCCAGAAAACTGTTCTGGATGTTATTCAATGGCTTCACTGAGAGCGCGGCGGCACGCCAGCCAGACGTCACCGTGTCGCGGATTCGACAAACCCGACACTGGTAGGGGCCAGTGCGGGTAGGTGAGCTCTGCCTGCATGGAGGATATATTTCGGCCAAGCATTCTGCCGAGAGAACCGGCCTGTCAGGAACAGCATCTGGAACACGCTGAGCAGCTTGCGGCAGTGTGGTCTTGTGTAAGCGCCCGATTGTTACCGCGGAGATTTCGCTTTGATGCGTGCGATGATGTCTGGCTCTGAGACGAAGTCTTCGAGGAAATCGTTTCCAGTCATTGGTCGCATGGGCGCCCGTGCCGTCGTAAACGCTGATGAGACNATTGGTCGCATGGGCGCCCGTGCCGTCGTAAACGCTGATGAGACTGCCGTAGCACAGATTGTCGCCGTTACAGACGATCGCCTCCAGGAGTTCGGGGTCCTCTCCGAGCATTTTCGCGAAGTGATTGATTGTGTTTCGGCGTGGAATAAGGGGTCTGACGCACTCTCGATGATATTTTCTTTCAGGCAGCACCGATCAAACGTGCTTGGAGGAGGTCGGCCGTACATCTGCCGTTTTACAAGCTTGAGCTTGGTGATCTGTCCTTCCGTCTGCCCGTTGGACCATGGTTCGGTGATCGCGGCGCGGACGGCGGCATGGTCGCGAATGATGCCCTTGGCGAAAGATG
>NZ_AYWO01000085.1 GCF_000502955.1 Mesorhizobium sp. LNHC252B00
GACCTTAAGAGCGCAGCCTCGCTACCGTGCCATGCTCGCGCAAGGCGGCCCTCGCCGGAGGCGTACTCTCTCGCACGCCGGCGTGCGGTTGCAACTCTCAATGACGAGCGAGGCGCTGGAATAGTAATGGGACTCTTCTGGCGCCGGACAATGCAGATGACGTCAAATCAATGACGCCTCTAGAAGAATCGTGAATGGCTAATTCAGCTCAATCGCGTGTTGCCGAAGAGAAAATGCTGGAAAAGTTCGAACGCTATCCGCTCACCTTTCGACCCACGCCCATCGAGAAGCTCGACCGCCTCTCCAAGCATCTGGGGAGCAAGGTGCAAATCTACGCCAAACGCGAAGGACTGCAACTCCGGTCTCGCGTTCGGCGGAAACAAGCTGCGTAAGCTCGAATACATCATTCCCGACCCGATTGCGTTCAGATGCCGATACGCTCGTCACCGTCGGCCGTGTGCAGTCCAACCATACGCGCATGGTCGCCGCGGTCGCCGCCAGGATCGGCATGAAATGTCTACTGGTTCAAGAGAGCTGGGTACCCCCATGAGGATGCCGTCTACGACCGGGTCGGCAATATTCTCCTGAGCCGCATCATGGGTGCAGAGGTGTGCCTGGTCGACGAGGGATTCGATACCGGCATCCGCCCCAGTTGGGAACAGGCGCACTACGAGGTAAAAGGCAAGGGGCGGCAGACCCTATGCGATACCAGTCGGGGCGTCTGTTCACCCGAACGGCGGCCTCGGTTATGTGGGGTTCGCGGAGAAAGTGCGCGCCCAGGAAAAGCAGCTTGGGTTTGCCTTCGACTATATCGTCGTTTGCACGGTCACCGGGTCAACGCATGCCGGCATGCTCGTCGGATTTGCCCGTGACGGTCAACAGCGCAATGTGGTCGGTATCGATGCCTCTGCCACCCCCACCCAAACCAAGGCGCAGGTGCTAACCCGTCTTATGCACGACGATGGGGCTTTGAGGCTGGCGGATGTAGCTTAAGCGATTGATTTGGCGTAGGATTCGGTTGCTTAGGCCA
>NZ_AYWO01000086.1 GCF_000502955.1 Mesorhizobium sp. LNHC252B00
GCCGCACCGTGACCTAGCGCGAGAGCTTAGTCTTTCCGTCGGCACTGTGAGCAAAGCCTATCAGGCGGCCGAACAGCGCGGTATCGTCAGCGGCCATGTCGGGCAGGGCACCTTCGTCCGTCGCCGTTCCGCCGCCCGCGCAGAGGCGGCGACAGCACATGAGCCAGTCAATTTGGCGCTGAACGTGCCCGCCGAGGGGAACGAAACGCAGATCCTGTCCGCGTTGTTTGGCGAGGTGGTGCGCGAGCGTGATCTTGCGCCGTTGCTGCGCTACCACCCCCACGGCGGCATCTGGAAGCACCGCGAAATCGTAGCAGCCTCGCTGTCTGACAAAAGATTTGCCGTCGAGCCGGCACGGCTGTTCCTGTGCAACGGCGCCCAGCACGCCATCGACATCGCGCTGCGCCTGGTGGCGAAGCCAGGCGACAGCATCTTGGTGGATGCCTTCACCTATTCCGGCTTTAAGGCAATCGCTGCAGCCAGCCATTTCACCTTGGTGCCTGTGGAGATGGATGAGGAGGGAATGGATCCAGAGGCGCTGAAACAAGCCTGCCATCGTTCCGGTGCGCGGGTGCTCTATTGCATGCCAACGCTCCAGAGCCCAACAGCACGCACCATGAGCCTGACCCGTCGCCGCCGCATCGCTGAACTGGCCGAGGAGCTCGATCTAACCGTCATAGAGGATGACGTCTACGGGTTTTTCTTCAGCGAGCGTCCTATGCCAATCGCCTCGTTGGCACCGGACCGCACCTTCTACGTCACGTCCTACTCCAAATGCATCGCGCCAGGCTTCCGACTCGGAACACTGACGGTTCCGACGGCCTACATTACTCAAGCCGAGCTGCTCCTGCACGCCTCGGCCTGGTTTGTGGCTCCCATGCTAGGCGAGGCGGTGGTGCGGC
>NZ_AYWO01000087.1 GCF_000502955.1 Mesorhizobium sp. LNHC252B00
ATGATGCTGGTCATGCGGCTTGGCGCAGAGCGAGCTTCTTGTGCTCGCGCAGGTCGTCCATGTTGATGTATCGGTTGGCCTCCATCCAGTTTTCATTGGTCTCGACGGCCAACGCCCTGACCAGGCGCAGGCAGCTTTCGGTATTGGGGAAGATGCGCACGACATAGGTGCGCCGGCGGATTTCCTCGTTGAGCCGCTCCAGCATGTTGGTGGATTTGAGATGCTTGTGGTGCTGTCTCGGCAGCCTGAAGAAGGTCAGGGTTTGTTCGATGGCATCCTCGGCCCAGCCTGTCAGGCGCGGATAGCGTGCCGACCATTTGGCAAGCCATGCGGCAAGATCAGCCCTGGCCTCTGCGAGATCGCGCCGGTCGTAGAGCCAGCGCAATTCCTGCAGGCAGTCGTCGCCGTGCTTCCTCGGCAGATGATCGAGCGCGTTCCTGAGGAAGTGCACGTAGCAGCGTTGCCAGGCGGCTTCGGGGATCACCTCGCCGATCGCTGCCACCAGGCCGGCGTGATCGTCGGACACAACCAACTCGACGCCCTTGAGGCCGCGCGCCTTGAGGCCGACGAGGAAGTCCCTCCAGGCCGAGCGGCTCTCGCGATTGGCCATCTCCACGGCCAGGATCTGGCGCCTTCCGTCCCAGTCGATACCGACCGCGATCAGCACCGCCTGGCTCATGACAACACCGGCTTCACGCACCTTCTCGTAGCGCGCATCGAGGATGAGGTAAGGAAACGGCTCTTGAAGGGGGCGCCTGGCAAAGGCAGCGAGGCTCTCGTCCAGCCGCTTGTTGATGGCCGAGATCGACGAGGCCGAGAAGGCATGGCCGTACAGTTCTTCCGTGATCGCCTTCACCTTGCGGGTCGACACGCCCTGNGTCGCCACCAAGGCCCGCTCGGAACGCTGGTAGCGCTCGAACAGCTCGGTGGAGAAGCGCCCGGCCCGGTCCTGCGGAACCCGCAGCTCGAGCTTGCCGACCCGCGTCACAAGGGTACGGCCGTAATAGCCCGAGCGATAGCCAAGCCGTTCGGGCGTGCGCTCGCTCTTCGAGGCACCCAGCGCCTCGTCCATCTCGGCCTCAAGCACCTCCTGCATCACCGCACGGAGCACTTCGTGCAATCCATCCGGGTTCGAAAGCAAAATGTCTTTGACGGCAGCGCTGGCGGTCTTAACTTCAGTCTTGGTCATGGTGGCGTTCCTTCGCGGGAATCAGGTGACGTGAACAATCACCAGCCTGCCATGACCGCCCCCTCTCAGCGAATTTGCAGAACTCTCAGCACACTACCAGCAATGTTCTCATCGGCCGATTGAACCGCAAGGCGGTGCTGGTTGGCCTC
>NZ_AYWO01000088.1 GCF_000502955.1 Mesorhizobium sp. LNHC252B00
AAGTGGATTGGCGCCAACGGAAAGCCGCTGCATGAACGCACTTCTCAGTTCGTACCTGCCCATCGTCCTGTTTATCGGCGTGGCACTGGTCGTCGGCCTGGCGCTACTGGCGGCCCCGTTCCTGGTGGCGTATCGCAACCCCGATCCTGAAAAACTTTCCGCGTATGAGTGCGGTTTCAACTCGTTCGACGACGCCCGCATGAAATTCGACATCCGCTTCTACCTGGTGTCGATCCTGTTCATTATATTCGACCTGGAAGTAGCCTTCCTCTTCCCCTGGGCAGTGTCCTTCTCGAAGATCGGCATGCTCGGTTTCTGGTCAATGATGGTGTTTTTGGCAGTGCTGACCATCGGCTTTGCCTATGAATGGAAAAAAGGAGCGCTGGAATGGGATTGAACGACAGTTCAGGCACCCTCGTCGCGCCGAAGCCCAAAGGTATTATCGATCCCAACACCGGCAGGCCGGTGGGGGAGGACGATCCCTTCTTCCTCGAAATCAACAATGAGCTTGCCGACAAGGGTTTTCTGGTCACCTCGACCGAGGCGCTGATCACCTGGGCGCGCAGCGGCTCGCTCATGTTCATGACCTTCGGTCTGGCGTGCTGCGCGGTCGAGATGATCCACACCTCGATGCCGCGTTACGATTCGGAGCGGTTCGGTGTCGCGCCGCGCGCGTCTCCGCGCCAGTCCGACATCATGATCGTGGCCGGCACGCTGACCAACAAGATGGCGCCGGCGCTGCGCAAGGTTTACGACCAGATGCCGGAGCCGCGCTACGTCATCTCGATGGGTTCGTGCGCTAATGGCGGCGGCTACTATCACTATTCCTATTCGGTGGTGCGCGGCTG
>NZ_AYWO01000089.1 GCF_000502955.1 Mesorhizobium sp. LNHC252B00
GGGATGGTCCTTGGCTGACTAACGCGCCCTGGGCGTCACTCGCCGCACAACATCAAGCGCGACCGTCACCACCGGGCCACCCAGGCTGACGGTCACGGCGTCTTTCTCGACCCGTGTGACGCTGCCGATCAGTTCCATGGTCTGGCCTTTGAGGACCTTCGTGGTGCTATCCCGAACGGAATGCGGAAATCCGTAGGTCGGTATCGACACGCTGATCCTGTCGTCAGTGACGCGTCGAATTATGGTGGCGTCGATCGCCANCGCGACATGAGTACGCAGGGGATAACTTCCTCCGCGGTCGGACTTTCAACAACGTCCCGGAAACGTCGGAGCTGACGTCGTTTCGATCCACGAACTTATTTTCGGACGCTAAAGCGCTCGGGATCAAACGTGAGGAAGTCGATGAAGAGGTCGACAGCCTGTATCGGACATCCTCTAGTGGATCGTGCACTTCGATCCCGGTCTGCCCGAGCTAAGTCGCTCGCGTAGACTCGTTCCTAAAGCGTTCCAGAAAAACAGACCTTCACACAGGCACTGAATCGCGCGATCAACACGAAGCTTCCTTGAACGGTGCATCGTCATGAACGTCATCGCAGTCAGTCTCGTATCGCTCATTCTGGCGATCGCGTGTGTTCTAGTCCACTATGAGGCCTTCAAAATGGTCGCAAGCTCTGCCCGTTCAGCCGAGGTCGGCGGGTTCCCGAGCCGAGGACGACTGTTGATCGTAATCTTCGGAGCGCTTGCCGCGCATAGATCGGAAGAGCACACG
>NZ_AYWO01000090.1 GCF_000502955.1 Mesorhizobium sp. LNHC252B00
CGCGACGCGCCCATCAGGGCCAAGCATGACCAGGCCGTGCGACATGGTGTTGAGCGCGCGGTCGAACTTGCGCGTTATGCTTTTCGCCTGCTTGTGGCCGATGACCGCCGAAAACAGTACATTGCGAACATGGTCGGCGCTGTTGATGGTAATAAACGTCATCGGGAAGATCATTAGACCGAGGACCACGGACGGTGCATCCAGACGCAGCAGCAGCGCTAGCGCCGCCGGACCGATGAAGGTTACCGAAAAAATCCGCACCATGCGCGGAGACCCGTAATTGCGGGCGACAACCGTGACCAGGGTCGCCAGGGTCAGCGACATTGCCGCCAGTTCGGCGAATGGGTCGGGATACACATAGATCGACACGAAGCACAGCGCACCCAATCCGAGGCCCTGCAAGCAGCCCTTGAGGATGTAACTGCGCTCCAATCGGTGTGCGTGTTCGACATCGGCAATCACGCCGCCCGTCTTCAGGAAGCTGCGGATACCGAAATAACGCAGAAGGCTGATCGGCAGCAGAATAAAAGAAAAGGCCAGAAACAACGGATTTTGCGTGCGCAGATAGATCATGAATCCAAGGATCCAGTAGCACGCGCCACCGATCACCAACATGTGCGCGTTGTCGAACAACGACCGCACAAATTGGATATAGACATCCGCGGGGATGCTTTCGGTCTTTGTTTTGCCCATATGATCGGCCCAACGCTAAGCCTTGTCATGCCACAACCGCCTTAAGAAAGGCTTAGACAGAGGGCTTAAGCTATGG
>NZ_AYWO01000091.1 GCF_000502955.1 Mesorhizobium sp. LNHC252B00
GCAGCGAGCGCGGCGTCATCACCTTCGACAGATACATGGCGACCTGTCGCGGCTTGACGATGGTGCGCGTGCGCCGATTGGACAGCAATTCCGTCTTCGAGACGTTGTAGTGGCGCGCCACGATGCGCTGGATGTCCTCGATGCGGACCCGCTTCGGCTCGCCCGTGCGATAGATGTGGCCGAGGATCTCGTCGATGCGATCGATGGTGATCTGCGGCTCGAACGACTGGCGAAACAGGAGCTGGTTGAAGGCGCCCTCCAGTTCACGTCCGCTGCCGGTCACGGTCCGGGCAACGTGGTTGAGGATCTCTTCGGAAATGCCCAGCGATGCATCGTCGATCCTGGCCGTGGCCAGACGCAGTTTGAGCATGCCGAGCCGCATGGCGAAATCGGGCGCCGACATTTCGNCGAGCGGACCCGCGGTTCGAGGGATTCCAGCTCCGACGGTGGACGGTCGGCGGCAACGACGACCTGCTTGGCGCTGTCGAGCAGCATGTTGATCAGATGACAGAATTCATGCTGGATCGATTTGCCCTGCAGGAATTGCATGTCGTCGATGATCAAGAGATCGATGTCGCGCAACTGCTCCTTGAGCGTCAGTGCGTTGTTGTCGCGGATCGCCGTGGCGAAGCGCCACATGAAATACTCCGCGGTGAGGTAGACCACGCGTGACTTCGGGTTCTGCTTCAGCGATTCCGCCGCGATGGCCTGCAGCAGGTGAGTCTT
>NZ_AYWO01000092.1 GCF_000502955.1 Mesorhizobium sp. LNHC252B00
TCTACCGCCAGGTGCTGACGCGTCAGCCCAAACACGCGGCCGCGGCGCATTTCCTGGGGTTGCTGCTGCACCAGACTGGGCGCAGCGAAGAAGGCATGGATTTCCTCGAACAGTCGGTTCAGCTGCAGCCGACCAATCCCGACTTCCTCAACAATCTCGGCACGGTGATGCGCGATCTGGGCCGTGTCGCGGCGGCGATCGATTTCTTCCGCGGCGCGGTGGACCTGCGGCCGGAGCAGCTCGCGGCGCGCGACAATCTCGGCTCATCGCTGAAGCAGATCGGCCGGTTCGACGAGGCCGAGGACATCTATCGCGGCACGGTGCAGCGCAATCCATTCCACGTGCGCGCCCGTATCGGGCTTGCCGAAACCCTGCAGGAAGCCGGACGCCTCGACGAGGCGCTGGCTGTCTTCCAGGAGGCACTGACCATCCGGCCTAGGGATGCCGACCTGCTGCACGGACTGGGTGTCGGGCTGATGGAAAAGGGCAAGCTCGACGAGGCGACCGACCTGTTCCGGCAGGCGGTGGCGATCCAGCCCGGCATGGCCCGCGCGTGGCTGATGCTGACGCAAGTCAAGCGCCAGAAGGAGCGCGATGTTGAAATGGCCGGCATGGAGGCGCAGCACGCCAAGGCGCCTCAGGACAGCCTGGCACGCATGCAGCTGTCGTTTGGCCTCGGCAAGGCCAATGACGATCTCAAGGACTATGACAGAGCCTTCGGCTATTTCGCCGAGGGCAATGCCAT
>NZ_AYWO01000093.1 GCF_000502955.1 Mesorhizobium sp. LNHC252B00
GGCCGCCGCAGACGTGGATGCCGAGTTCGCCGGACAACGGCGTGAGGCCGCGCTTCAAGGCGCCGACGACGCTGGTGGTGATGCCGGACGAATGCCAATCCATGCCCATGACCGCGCCGAAGGACTGGAACCAGAACGGATGCGCCAGACGCCGCAGCAATTCGTTGCGGCCATAGTGATGGATGATCGCCTCGCACATGACGGCACCGAGACGCGTCATGCGGTCGCCCAGCCATTTCGGCACGCGTCCACCGTGAAGAGGGAGATCCGCACTGCCCGATCGTTGCGCCACGTCTTTGCCTGCTCCAGTGTCCGCGATGGGGACAGATAAGCACTACAGACCCCGCAGGGAAGGCCGATGCTACAGTGGCGTCAAGTCCAGTTCGAGAGAACCGTTTCCATCTCGACTGTCTCGACCTGCTGCGCGAAGCGCTGGTGATAGACGGTAAGCAGCGCGTCATGCGTTGCGTCGGAAGAACTGCACAATGCGTCGGTGACGAGCACCACGCGATAGCCGAAATCGATAGCCCCGAGAACGGTGGCCAGGACGCATACGTCGGTTTCGCCTCCCGTGACGACCAGCGTGTCGATCTCGCGTTCCATCAGAAAGGCCCTGAGGCGCCCTTCGAACCAGGGGGAATAGATGTGCTTGTCGATGACTGCCGCCGGCGGACAGTAAGCTGCCAGCGCCGGCAACAATTCGATCATCTCCGGTCCGATATTGTCGATCGCCATCG
>NZ_AYWO01000094.1 GCF_000502955.1 Mesorhizobium sp. LNHC252B00
CCTGGAGGATCGTCGACGAATATGCGCGTGCCGACGGTCGCATCCGGATTGTCGAGAACGGCAGGGGGCGAGGCCAGGTCGAGAATACCAACAATGCCATGCTGGCTTGCACCGGCACCTGGATCAAGTTGCTGCATGACGACGACTGGCTCGCGCCCAGCGCGCTCAAGCGATTTGCCGAGGTCTCCAAGGAGCATCCCTCGGCCGCATTCATGACCTGTGCAGCCAATATCGTGGAAGACGGCAGGATCATGCTCCGCTCGACGCCATCGGAGCAAAACCGCGTTTCAGTCTATTCGAGCCAGCAATGCCTCAGGGATCTTTACCTTGTCCGGACGACGAGGAGCCTCGGCATCATTCCCTCGACACTGTTGATCAACAGCAAGGTTCTTCAGGCTGGATGCCGAATGCGTGCACACAAATCGATCCCCGCCGGCGTTGACCAACTGTTCTTCGTGGACTTGGCCGGTCACGGAGACATGGTTGCGATCAATGAGGGTCTGATTTTTTACGACGCGACGAACCATCCGAGCATCACCACATCGAAGAGCTACACGGAAGTGGACGAAGTTACGCTTGCCGTTAAACAGCTTAATTGGCAGCTGCTCGAAAACAGAAGGAATCTTCCTGACCCCGAGAGCCTCTTGCGAGCATTGCGGGTTGCACGCGTACCCGCCAGATTTCATCACCAGTCCTTGCCCGTGACTATCCGCGACACGCTGCAAATTC
>NZ_AYWO01000095.1 GCF_000502955.1 Mesorhizobium sp. LNHC252B00
CGAGGGCACTACGGTGGCGACCAAATACGGGCCGTTGAAGACGGACCATATCCTGTTCATCGCCTCGGGCGCGTTTCACGTCTCGAAGCCGTCAGACCTGTTGCCGGAATTGCAGGGCCGACTGCCGATCCGCGTCGAACTGCGTGCGCTGGAGAAGGACGACTTCGTCCGCATCCTGACCGAGACCGAGGCCAGCCTGATCAAACAGTATATCGCGCTGATGAAGACCGAAGGCGTCGAGCTGACTTTCACCGACGATGCCATCGATTCGCTGGCCGGCGTCGCCGTCGACCTCAATGCCAGCATCGAGAACATTGGCGCGCGGCGGCTGCAGACGGTGATGGAGCGGGTACTGGACGAGATCTCCTACGATGCGCCGGACCGCAACGGCACGGCCGTCACCATCGATGCCGCCTATGTCCAGAAGCATGTCGGAGACCTCTCCAGAAACACCGATCTGTCGCGGTTCATCCTCTGAACGAAGACGCCGGAGCAGTCCGGCGCGGCATCAAGTAACAACTCCGGCAGGAGCCATGTGTGGCCAGATGGTACCATCTGGCCACCTTTCGTCTCGCCGGATGAAGAGGCGCTCTCGACTCGACTAGGTGCTTTACCTAGTTTGCGCGGCAATTCTCTAGGCGGCGGCGCATGAAAAAACTCATCCTGGTCATTCTCGGCTTGACGCTGGCTGCGACGCTGTTCGCCGCCGACGCGGCGACATT
>NZ_AYWO01000096.1 GCF_000502955.1 Mesorhizobium sp. LNHC252B00
ACCGGTGCCTACAAATTCCGGCTGCTGGATCTTGCCGCTGCCGATCCGATCACTTCGGGCACGCCGGTCCCAGGCGTGCTGCCGACCGGCACGGAGACGGCGCTCTACCGCTTCGATGCGCAGGCCGGCGAGAAGTTCTTCTTCGACCAGCAAAGCCAAACCGGCAGCGGCAATGTCTATTGGCGTCTGATCGATCCGTTCGGCAAGCAGGTCTGGTTTAACAGCTTCGTGGACCAGGATGTCGAGACGCTGGCCTTCAACGGGACCTACACGCTGGCGGTCGAGGGCTATGTTTCCAATACGAGCCCGGTGGATTTCACCTTTGGGATTCAGAAGGTCGAGGACACGACGGCACCGTTGACGGTCGGCGCGACGATGGATGGCGCGATCGCCCATTCCGGCCAGCAGAACCGGTTCACATTCGATCTCGCGAGCCCGGCACGGCTCTATTTCGACAGTCTCACCTATGACACGAACCTCTCCTGGACGTTGATCGGTCCACACGGAGAGGAGGTCAGCACTCGATACTTCATCTATTCGGATGCGGCCAATCTCTCAGGCAATCCGGTACTCGACCTCGTGGCCGGCGCTTACACCCTGATTGTCGACGGCTCTCTCGACGCGACCGGTGCCTACAAATTCCGGCTGCTGGATCTTGCCGCTGCCGATCCGATCGTACTCGGTGATCCTTCCACCGGGATTTTGGCCTCAGGAAAC
>NZ_AYWO01000097.1 GCF_000502955.1 Mesorhizobium sp. LNHC252B00
TGCGCCAATCCGTTGCGCTGCGCCAGCAGCTGATCGCATGGCACGCTGTCATATTGCAGCGATGACTCGACGTTGGCGTCCTGCCGCTCGGACGCTGAATTGCCCACGCAGCCGGCTGCCGCCAGGCAAGAGGCCAATATCATCATGTTCCAGCGCATCCGATATGCTCCTCCTGATATCCCGCCCTGATGCGACCAGATCGCAAATATCAGTCGCGCACGCAAATCGGACTTTTTCGCAGCAGCAGGATGATGGTCATGCACGCTTCAAGCTGCGTGAGCCTTGCGTGCCACAACGGCCAGCCCTTTGACAGGCTCACTGCGATCCTGCCGGATGGTCGTTGGCTCCAGCGCCAGGATCGAAAGCCCGTTGGCCCCGAGGGTCCGCCTGATATAGGGTTCCGAACGGGCGTAGCGTCGGGAAGGCTGCAGCGCGANCAAACAGGCCACCCTCGGCGAGCAGGCAGGCGACCGTCCCGATCAGGCCTTCCAGCGCGCCGATGTAGATCAGCACGTCGGCTGATGTCACCAGATCGGCCTTGTCGCCTGAATGGGAAAAATCCTGCAAATCCGCTTTCGTCAGCGCGTCGTAGATGCCCTTTGCCCGCGCCTTCTTCAGCATCCTTGCCGAGATGTCGATTCCCACCAGCCGGTCGACGATCGGCCTCAGCTTCTCGCCCATCAGTCCGGTGCCGCAACCCAGGTC
>NZ_AYWO01000098.1 GCF_000502955.1 Mesorhizobium sp. LNHC252B00
TGCTCTTCCGATCTCTTCTCGCCGCAATATGGCGGCGCTACGTGGTCGTGGGCCAAATTCGTCGACCTGGTCAAGCATGTCTGGCCGGTGGTGGCGATCGCCACCTTCGGCGGTCTCGCCTACAATATGCGTGTCATGCGCGGCAATCTGCTCGACACGCTCAACGCGCAATATGTCGAGACAGCCAAGGCCAAGGGCCTGACGGGCAGCGCCGTCGTCATGCGCCACGCCGTGCCCAATGCCTTGCATCCGCTCGTCATGTATCAGGGCGTGGTGCTGCCCTACATGCTGACCGGCGAGATCGAGACGGCGATCATCTTCGCGCTGCCGACCGTCGGTCCGGCGATCGTCGGTTCGATGGCGGTCGGCGATGTCTATGTCACCGCCACCTTCATGATGGTGCTGTCGGCGACGCTGATCGTCGGCAACATCATCGCCGACATGCTGCTCGTCCTGCTCGATCCGCGCGTGCGTCAGTTCGGGGAGGGCTAGATGCTGGCTCGAGAGCCTTCACCCCCGCCACTGCCGGCCGAGCGATCCACAGTGGCGCCCGCACGCGGCAATGAGAGCTACATGGCGCTGGTTTGGCGCCGGCTGAAGCGCTCCTGGACCGGAATGGCGGGGCTTTGGCTGGTCGTGCTGCTGCTGGTGATGGCCGTGTTCGCCGAATTCCTGGCGCCGATGGACCCGAAGGCGACCGAT
>NZ_AYWO01000099.1 GCF_000502955.1 Mesorhizobium sp. LNHC252B00
CATAAGGCTTCAGCCACTTGTCGTCGATGGCAATCCCGTCAGCATCGGACGGCCCCTTGCCGATCGTCCTGCGCCAAGCCCGGAACTTATAGTGGTCGAAGACGTCGAGCATGTGCACGGCATAGGCCGCGGCAAAGGTCTTGTCGCCTTCCACGATGACCAAATTCTCGTCGTTTTCGTAGGACGCCTTGTAACCGAGGTTGTGGCTGCCGGTAATGACGGTGGCGTTGTCCTCCATCGGATCGATGACAACGATCTTGTCGTGCACGATCGCGTGGCCCACGGTGAGCACTTCGGCCTGGAAATCCGTGGCAATCGTGGCGCCGGTCAGGTTCGCCGCCCTTACGATGGAGACATTCGGGGCCTCCCAGACCTTCTCCGGATAGACAAAGGGCGACTTGCCGTCCTTGTTCGACTTGTGGGTGACCGGATCCTTGGTCGGAGCGACATAGTTGGGCATGGCCGTCTCGTCGCTGATCGCGCCCTGCACGATGAGGTTCGGATCCGCTTTCGCCGCCGCAACCGCCTGGTCTACGATCGAATTTTCGCCGAGCAGCGAAGGGTTGAACACCAGGAACAGCACGGCCCGCTTCGCCGCTTTGATGCGGGCAAAGACGTCCTGGAGGTCAACCGGACGCACCGAAATGTCCTTTTTGTTGCGGGTC
>NZ_AYWO01000100.1 GCF_000502955.1 Mesorhizobium sp. LNHC252B00
CAGCCGGGCGAGGAGGGCGAAAGCGGTGAGGAACTGGCGGCGGTGCTGCAGTTCCGGCTGAAGCGGCTCGAAGCCATGCGCGACGCGTCGGCGCGTCTGGTCAACCGCAACCGGCTCGGTCGCGACGTGTTCGCGCGCGGCATGCCTGAAATGGTGATCATCGAGAAGCGCAACGCCTATTCAGCGTCGCTCTACGACTTGCTGACGGCCTATGCCCAGCAGCGGCAGAAGCAGGCGATCAACAACGTGACGATCGCCAGGCGCGGTGTCTGGTCGCTCAAGGACGCGCGCGACATCCTGACCCGCCTTGTCGGGGCTGTAAGCGACTGGATGACACTGGAAAGTTTCCTGATCGTGTACATGACCAGCCCCGAGGAAAGGCGCACGGCGATCGCCAGTTCCTTCGCGGCAACATTGGAACTGGTGCGCGACGGCACGATGGACGTGCGGCAGGATCAGACATTTGCCCCGATCTATTTGCGCGGCCGCACGCAAGCAATCAAGGCAGTCGAGGTGGCACCATGAGCGAACGCGCCAACGCTTCGGTTATCCCGTTCAACGTCGAGGACGAGCCTGGGCAGGAGTCGTTCTCCGAGGATTTGGCCGAGCAGGTGCAAAACCCGGCCGAGCGTCCGCATATGGCGGAT
>NZ_AYWO01000101.1 GCF_000502955.1 Mesorhizobium sp. LNHC252B00
TGCCGGGCGCGAGCCCGAGCTCGGAAAAGACCAGTGGTGCGTGACGCACAAGCTGTTCACGACCGACGGGCAGGTGTTGCCGCACGACCAATGCCCGATGGCCGTTGCGTTGCGGGAGAACCGGCCGATCAGAAATCAGTCGGCCATCTCGCAGCGTCCCGACGGCACGCGCGTGCCCTTCCTTCCCTATCCCACCCCGCTCCATGACGATCAGGGCAGGCTGGTCGGCGCCGTCAACATGCTGTTCGACCTCACCGACCGGCATCTTGCCGACGAGGCCAGGCATCATCTGTCGGCCATCGTGGAATCCTCCTTCGATGCAATCGTCAGCAAGGATTTGAACGGCGTCATCAAGAGCTGGAACTCAGGCGCCCAACGCCTGTTCGGCTACACCACCGACGAAGCGGTCGGCAGATCCGTGACGATGCTGATACCCGATGACCATCTGGACGAGGAGCCGCGCATACTGGAGCGCATCCGCAAAGGCGAGCGGGTCGAGACCTACGAGACCATCCGCCGTCGCAAGGACGGCAGCCTGGTGCCCGTATCCCTGACGATCTCGCCCGTACGCAATGCTGTCGGCCAGATCATCGGCGCCTCCAAGATCGCCCGCGACATCTCGACAGCCAAGGAGAGCGAATA
>NZ_AYWO01000102.1 GCF_000502955.1 Mesorhizobium sp. LNHC252B00
CCGGGTCCTGAGAGCCTGCTTAGCGGAGAGACTAGAAAAATGGCAAAAGTAATCGGTATCGATCTCGGCACCACCAACTCGTGCATCGCCATTATGGATGGCAAGGAGCCGAAGGTAATCGAGAATGCGGAAGGCGCGCGCACGACGCCTTCCATCGTCGCCATCTCGGGCGACGGCGAACGCCTCGTCGGCCAGCCGGCCAAGCGCCAGGCGGTCACCAATCCTGAAAACACCATCTTCGCGGTCAAGCGCCTGATCGGCCGCCGCTATGACGATCCGGTGACGGAGAAGGACAAGAAGCTTGTCCCCTACAAGATCGTCAAGGGCGACAATGGCGATGCCTGGGTCGAGGCCGGCGGCAAGAAGCAGTCGCCCTCGCAGATCTCGGCCATGATCCTGCAGAAGATGAAGGAAACGGCGGAAGCCTATCTGGGCGAGAAGGTCGAGAAGGCGGTCATCACCGTTCCGGCCTATTTCAACGACGCCCAGCGCCAGGCCACCAAGGACGCCGGCAAGATCGCCGGCCTGGAAGTGCTGCGCATCATCAACGAGCCGACCGCGGCAGCGCTTGCCTATGGCCTCGACAAGAAGGAAGGCAAGACCATTGCCGTCTATGACCTTGGCGGCGGCACGTTCGAC
>NZ_AYWO01000103.1 GCF_000502955.1 Mesorhizobium sp. LNHC252B00
CCGCAGGATTTGGCTCTCATCATCGACGCGTTACAGCAGGCGGGCTTGCCCGAATGGCCGTTTGCCTTTACCGGCGACGAGCAGAATCGATTGAAGGGCAAAGAGATCGCCTCGTTGGTGCTGGGCCATACGCTGCAAGGCAAGCTTGAGCCCGGTCTCCAACCAGCCTTCCTGCAGATAGGCAGCGACGGCAAGGCAGCCTTCCGCTCTACGACGCGGCTAGTCACCGAGACTGTTCGTCTGGATGGCGACCTGTTGTGCGAGCTAAGCGAGAATATGTTCGGGCGCCCCGACTGCGGACCTGTCTACAAACGCCGCGACGATGCCGTCAACGGCTATTCCTTTGTCAATTCAAGCAAGGTGTTTCACTTCACTGTAGTCCAGTAGGCGGACTTGGTATCAGTGATACTTATCGAGCTTCAGGTTGGCGACGACCTTCGGCCAGTTAGCGTCGGCTTTCGGTATTTCTTCATCCGCGCGCGCAGCGAAACTGTCCGCATTGCCGACGTCGTAGACCAGGTAGAGCTTACCGTCGATAATCTTGAACGCTTCCGGATCGACATTAATCGTGACCCCTCCCCCTACGACTTCGCCAGCACAGTAGCCGCCATATTGAGGAGCGTACTTGACCGGCTCGC
>NZ_AYWO01000104.1 GCF_000502955.1 Mesorhizobium sp. LNHC252B00
GTCGACCGTCACGACAATCCTTTCGGTGATCGTTGCCGTCCCCGCGGCCTATGCGTTTTCGCGCTTCACCTTCCCCGGCCGGAACTTCCTGTTCTTCGCCGTGCTGCTGCGCAACATGTTCCCGGCGGTGATCTTTCTCGTGCCGCTCTTCATCCTGATGCGCGCGATCGGGCTGGTGAACACGCATGGCTCGCTGATCTTGACCTATCTCACGTTCGGCCTGCCCCTGGCGATCTGGCTGCTCAAGGGTTTTTACGACAACATCCCGGTGCAGCTCGAGCAGGCGGCGCGTATCGATGGGGCAACACGGTTCCAGGCCTTCATCATGATCGTGATGCCGCTCTCGACGCCGGGGATCATCGCCACCGCGATCTATTCCTTCATCGGCGCGTGGAACGAGTACATTTACGCTTACACGTTCCTCTCCAAAAATGAACAGTTGACCCTGCCGGTCGGCATCCAGCGCTTCTTCTCGGAAAACACCACGGACTTTCCGGGCCTGATGGCGGCGAGCTTCATGATGAGTGTGCCTGTCGTGGTGCTGTTCCTCGTCCTGCAGCGATACTTCGTACGCGCCCTGACAGAAGGCGCGGTCAAGCATTAGGGAGTTGCCGATGGCCCACGTGGTCCT
>NZ_AYWO01000105.1 GCF_000502955.1 Mesorhizobium sp. LNHC252B00
AATTCATGATCCATTTGAGATTGGTCGCCACGTCGTTGCCCTCGAGCGAGACGATGTAGCGATAGCGCTGGTGCTGGCTGATGCTGAGAAAAGGCCTGGCGTATTCGGGCGGTGCGTTCGGCTTGTGCGAACCGGCATCGCAGAACGGCAAGTCGTGCACGGCGTTCAGAAATCTTGTCCTGATCGGATTGTTGAGATCACCACGCCAGACAACGGACGGCAGCTTGTTGGCGAACGAGATGGCGTCAGCCGGCATCTGGAAATGACGAAACTTGTCGAGTTTCATGATGATCGCGTTCTCGTCGTCAGCACAGATTGGCCGGTCCTTAACGATCGAAGGCACCTTAGGGACATTCCTGACGTCGCCGAATTCCAGGTCGATGAGCAGGCCGGGATCGAAGTAGCGGGCGAATTCCTTCAGGTCGTAATAGTACATGGTTGGCGTGAAGGGCAGTTTGCCGATGCGCACGGCATGGGCGCTTGGCGCGAAACCATCCTGCAACTTGTTGTAGTAATTCAGCCTGCGGCGTGCCGCCTCACCGGAAAGCCTGGCCCTTTCGAGACGGCCAGCCAGCCTGGCACGAAACAGCGCTTGCGGAGCGATATCGCGCGCGACGTTTCTCGAATAA
>NZ_AYWO01000106.1 GCF_000502955.1 Mesorhizobium sp. LNHC252B00
CTGAAGGATGGCGGCGCCACCGAGGAGTTGTTGAAGTTCATGGGTTACGAGGAGGTCGACAAGTCAGGCAATATCAGGCGGCTCGCCGTCAAGAACGGCAACGGCGCCGATTTCGTCGATATCGAAGCGCTGCCGACCGCACCCTTCGCCGATCTCGGCGCCGGCTCCGTCCATCATGTGGCCTTTGCTGTCGAGAACCGCGTCAAGCAGCTTGAAGTGCGCAAAGCGCTGATGGATACGGGTTATGGCGTGACGCCGGTGATCGACCGCGACTATTTCTGGGCGATCTATTTCCGCACGCCGGGTGGCGTGCTGTTCGAAGTCGCCACCAATGAGCCGGGTTTCGACAAGGACGAGGACACCGCCCATCTCGGCGAGGCGCTGAAGCTGCCGACCCAGCATCAGCATCTGCGGCCATATCTCGAACAGCATCTGCAGAAGTTGGAGGGCTGAGACGATGAGCAAGGGCGCTTACGCCCACAAGGTGCTGCCTGGTTCGCCGGGTGGTCCGCTGCTTTTGGTCGTCCACGGCACTGGCGGCGACGAGAGCCAGCTTGTCTCGCTGGGGCGCGATCTCGCGCCCCAGGCCACCATCGTCTCGCCACGCGGCGATGTGTCGGAGCAA
>NZ_AYWO01000107.1 GCF_000502955.1 Mesorhizobium sp. LNHC252B00
GATGTTGACGTTGGGCGCATGATGGCCGAGGTCGACAAGGCAGAAGGCCTTGTCGCCGAGCTCCCTTGATATGATGTAGTTGGTGCCCCAGTCCTGCACGACGGTGGAGTAAAAGGCAGGTTCGTACATCTTGTGTTCGGTGAACAGCTTCCAGTCATCCGGCAGCCCGGCATAGATATCCTTCATGGCGTCGAGATAGCGCTCGAACGCCTTGGCGAAATTGACCTGGCCGGGGAAGTTGGAGCCGTCGCCGATCCACACCGTCAGCGCCTTTGAACCCAGCGTCTTGCCGATCTCGATGCATTCGAGATTGTGCTCGACCGCCTGACGACGCGTGCCGGCATCGGCATGCGACAGCGAACCGAATTTGTAGGAAAGCGTCTGGTCCTTCGTGTCGGAAAAGGTGTTGGAGTTCATGGCATCGAAGCCAAGCCCGAAGCGTGCGGCCGCCTGCTTCAGCCGGTTCGGATCGGCCTTGTCCCAAGGAATGTGCAGCGACACGGTCGGCGTCGCCTGCGTCAATTGCTGGATGACAGCGCAATCCTCGATCTTGTCGAAGATGTCGCGCGGCTCACCGGCGCCGGGAAAGCGGGCGAAGCGGGTGGCGCCGGTGCCGACGC
>NZ_AYWO01000108.1 GCF_000502955.1 Mesorhizobium sp. LNHC252B00
GCGCCCGTCTCCGTCGCGGTGCAGGCCGAAGGCACAGCCTTCTCCAACGGCAAGCTGGTGATGGCCAATCCCAAACTCAACGGGTTCACCAAGCAGAAGCAGCCCTATTCGATGACGGCGCTGCGTGCCATCCAGGATGTGAGCACGCAAGGCATCATCGAACTCGAAGGCATAGACGCCAAGGTGCCGATCGCCCCCGACAATGTCGCGGCGATCAAAGCCTCGCGCGGTACCTACGATCGCGACGGCAATACGATGAAGCTGAACAGCGACGTCACCATCACCACGACCGACGGCCTGCAAGCCAAGTTCAAATCGGTCTTCCTCGACATGGGCAAAGGCACTATGAAGACGGATGATCCCGTCGATGTCAGCCGTGGCGGGTCGCAGATCAGGGCGGATTCGATGTCGGTCCAGGACAATGGCAAGATCCTGGTGTTCGAGAACAAGGTTCGTGTCAACATCGATCCCGCCGTTCTAAAGGCGGCTGAGGCAAAGGGCGAAGAAGCGAATGTGGCTCAATAGTTCGACACGGCTTGCGGCCGCAACTTCGGCGCTGTTCCTGCTCAGCCTGGCGCCGGCGCTGGCGCAGTCGGGAGCGGCCAGCCAGG
>NZ_AYWO01000109.1 GCF_000502955.1 Mesorhizobium sp. LNHC252B00
GCCTGTTTTCGGAGAAGATCGAAGAGGTCGAGCCTGGCCAGCCGGCGGCAATCGCCGCCGGGCAATAGGGAGTTTTGGACGCGTGGCGCGGTCCTGCCGGGATAAAGCACTTGGCGGTTCCCCAAGGGAATTGCGGCAAAACGAAGAGAGGTCGGTCATCGTCTGTGTGAAACGATGGCTCGATCTATCTGGAAAGCCTCTATTTGTGTCAATTCGGCAACAGTATGCCGTTAATAACGTTTTGGCCATCATTTTGCCCGAAAGTGTCTCATTCTTGCCGCAGCCTGGGGCGGGCATTGAAGTGAGAGGGTTACCTGTTGATCGCGATGCGATGGAAGACGCCGCTGTTGCTCGGCGTCGTTACGTCTCCCCTTTTCTTGGCCGCTTGCAGCCAGACAACCTCGCACGGCATGTCCGTCGCCAGCCTGACCGACGCCATCACGCCGAGCTTCCTGAGTTCGCGCGCCTACAGCCACACGCCGAAGGACAGGGAATGCCTGGAACGGGCGATGTTCTTCGAATCCAACCGGTCGAGCCGCGACGGCATGATCGCCGTCGGCACGGTGGTGATGAACCGGCTGCGCTC
>NZ_AYWO01000110.1 GCF_000502955.1 Mesorhizobium sp. LNHC252B00
GTCCCGGCTACACAATTGGGCGAGGCGGTTGACGCGGGCCTGTAGGGCCGTCAATCATTCAAGCAACAATGAGCGCAAGCTCGAAAACACCAGATCCGAAAGCAGGGAAGAAACGATGGAAAAAGCCGAAATCGGCCTGATCGGCCTTGGCACTATGGGCTCCAACCTGGCGCTGAACATCGCCGAGCACGGGCACCGCATCGCCGTCTTCAACCGCACAAGGGCCCGCACCGACGCTTTCGTCGAGAATTCCGGTGCGCTCAGGGACATGGTCGTCCCCTGCTACAGCCTTGAGGAACTCGCCGCCGCGATACGGCCGCCGCGCCCGATCATCATCATGGTGCTGGCCGGCAAGCCGGTCGACGAGCAGCTCGAAGCGCTGCGTGGCGTGCTGTCCGACAACGATATCGTCATCGATGCCGGCAATGCCAATTTCCGCGATACGATGCGGCGCTTCTCCGAGCTCTCTGGCTCGGGTTTGACCTTCATCGGCATGGGTGTCTCCGGCGGCGAGGAGGGCGCGCGCCACGGACCCTCGATCATGGTCGGCGGCACGGAAGACTCCTGGAAGCGCGTAG
>NZ_AYWO01000111.1 GCF_000502955.1 Mesorhizobium sp. LNHC252B00
GTTTGTCCAATCGGTCAAAATTTGCGTAGCATGAAAGCGCGGCAAAGACCAAGCGTTGGACGCAGCGAAACAGGTTACAAGGGGAAGTCTTGGTCATGTCCAACCGGCTGAAAGTCACGCCGAACGATCTCAGCGCATTCTGGATGCCGTTCACGGCAAACCGGCAGTTCAAGCAGGCGCCGCGCATGTTCGTGTCCGCCAAGGACATGCATTACACGACCAGCGATGGCCGCAAGGTATTGGACGGCACCGCCGGCCTTTGGTGTGTCAACGCCGGCCATTGCCGACCGAAGATCACCGAGGCGATCCAGCACCAGGCCGCCGAACTCGACTATGCACCCGCCTTCCAGATGGGCCATCCGATCGTGTTCGAACTGGCGAACCGCCTGGTCGACCTCGCGCCCAAGGGCATGGACCATGTCTTCTTCACCAATTCCGGTTCGGAATCGGTCGAAACGGCGCTGAAGATGGCGATCGCCTATCATCGCGTGAAGGGGGAAGGCTCGCGCACCCGCCTCATCGGCCGCGAGCGCGGTTATCACGGCGTCAATTTCGGCGGCATCTCG
>NZ_AYWO01000112.1 GCF_000502955.1 Mesorhizobium sp. LNHC252B00
CAGCGGGCCGACGCCTGGGATTTCCATCAACCTGCGACCAAGCTCGGTCTCACGCGCATTCGCCCGAACCCTACGATCGTTTTCGAGGATCTGTTTCTTCACGACCCTGAGCTGCGCCTCAAGCATGCGAAGGCATAGCCGCGCGTCAGCTGGTATCCTGGTCTCGTTCTCGTCGTTGACGACCACGAGCAGTTGCTCAATCCCATTCCGCCCGATCGGCGCTACGATCCCGAACTCGGATAGGTGTGCCCGCAACGCGTTCGATATCTGCGTGCGCTGGCGGTTGAGCATCAACCGGACCCGGTGCAGCATCATCACACTTTGCTGCTCGGGTGATTTCACAGGCACGAAGCGCATGGTCGGCCGAGTGACCGCCTCGCAGATCGCCTCTGCATCTGCGGCATCATTCTTCTGCCGCTTCAGATAAGGCTTCACATACTGTGCCGGCAGCAGCCGGACATCATGGCCACGTGCAGTCAGTTCTCTCGCCCAATAATGCGACGAGCTGCAGGCTTCGATACCGACCAGGCAACGTGGCAGGCTCTCGAAGAATGCCA
>NZ_AYWO01000113.1 GCF_000502955.1 Mesorhizobium sp. LNHC252B00
CCTCTCGGCCGTGTTGATCGCGCTCCTGGTTCTGGTGAATTGCAAGCTGCTGCTGCTGCTGCCCCGACGCCAGCAGATCGCCGGCGTCTGGATCGAGCTGTTCGCGCTGCTGATGCTGTTCTTCTATTCCTTCGACCTCTCCTTTGCCTTCATTGCCAGGAAGGTCGGCTTCCTGATCACCCAGGGCGTCACCACGACGCTTTACATTTCGGCGATCTCGATTCTGATCGCAACGACCATCGCGCTTGTCGGGGCCATCGCCAAACTGACCGGCAACGGCATCGTTTACGGGCTGGCCACCTTCTACACGTCGCTGTTTCGCGGCCTGCCGTTGCTGATGCAGATCTACATCATCTATCTCGGCCTGCCGCAGGTCGGCTATGTGATCGGCGCGGTGCCGGCCGGCATCGTGGCCCTGTCGCTGTGTTATGGCGCCTACATGACCGAGATCTTCCGCGCCGGCATCGAAAGCATCCCGCGCGGCCAAAGCGAAGGCGCCACGGCGCTCGGCCTGAGCCCCGGCCAGACCATGGCGCTGGTCATCCTGCC
>NZ_AYWO01000114.1 GCF_000502955.1 Mesorhizobium sp. LNHC252B00
GGCTCCGCCGGGGTCAGTGCGACTTGCCATCGTCGATAATCGCATCGTTGCCGAGGGCGAGGCTCCCGACACCTGGATAGATCGGGCGCGCGCAGCCGCCCGCCAGCTTTCGGCAGGCGGACCGGAATTCGACATCTCTAAGGTTCGTGATGTGAGCCCCGAAGCACGCGCGGCGGAGCACTGGCAGGCCTATGTGTCGCGACTGGGGACCCAGCCGGGCATCATCGTTGCAGAACAAAAGATTCGCGACGGCCAATTCTATATTGCCGGCCTGAGAGACCCGCTTGGCGCCGACCCGCAGTCGCTGTTGTCTGGAACGCAGGTCGATCCCGCCCGCGTTCATTCACAGTGGCAATTCTATCAGAGCCTTGAGCCGGAGTTCGTGTTGAAGCGGCTGACAGCGTCGCTGTATCCGCCGGATACAGTACGACTTTCGATCGTCAATGATCGCATCGTTGCCGAGGGCGAGGCTCCCGACACCTGGATAGATCGGGCGCGCGCAGCCGCCCGCCAGCTTTCGGCAGGCGGACCGGAATTCGACATCTCT
>NZ_AYWO01000115.1 GCF_000502955.1 Mesorhizobium sp. LNHC252B00
GACCGTCAGCGAGGCGCTGGCGCCCGGCGCCGAGATCGTCGGACCGTCATCGAGGAAGGTCAGGTTCTGGCCGATGTTGAGTAGGGCCGAGGAGCTGTCGCCGTCCTTGTCGGTGATGGTTGCCGTCAGCGTCACGAGATTGTCCGCCGACAGGCTGACCGGCTCGTTCGGGTCCGTCGTCGGATGGACGACCGCCCGCACCTGGTCGAGCGTCACATTGCCCGCCGCGTCGGTGGTGACCGTGAACACGATCACACCGCCGATGCCCGCACGGCCGACCACCTGGCCAGCCTCGAGGCTCAGCACCACCGCCTGGCCGCTTGCCGTGTCGACCAGCCCCGTTGCGCCGGCAGTGAAGCCCAGCGCGTAGGTGATGGTGCCGGCGCCATCGGCGCCGTAGCTGGAGGTGAAGGCACTGGCGAAGCTCGCCGTCGCATTCGTGGCCAGGATGGTCTCGTCGACCGTCAGCGAGGCGCTGGCGCCCGGCGCCGAGATCGTCGGACCGTCATCGAGGAAGGTCAGGTTCTGG
>NZ_AYWO01000116.1 GCF_000502955.1 Mesorhizobium sp. LNHC252B00
AGATCCGAGCGCGCTGGAACTGATCCGCCATGACACCGCGCATGTGCTGGCGGAAGCCGTTCAGGAGATATGGCCGGGAACGCAGGTCACCATCGGGCCGGTGATCGAGAACGGATTCTATTACGACTTTGCCCGCAACGAGCCGTTCACCCCGGACGATTTCCCGGTGATCGAGAAGAAGATGCGCGAGATCATCGCGCGCAACAAGCCGTTCACCAAGGAGGTCTGGTCGCGCGACAAGGCGAGACAAGTCTTCGCCGACAAGGGCGAGCGCTACAAGCTCGAACTGATCGATGCCATTCCCGAGGACCAGGATCTCAAGATCTATGCGCAGGGCGACTGGTTCGATCTCTGCCGCGGTCCTCACATGGCCTCGACCGGCCAGATCGGCAACGCCTTCAAGCTGATGAAGGTGGCTGGCGCCTATTGGCGCGGCGACTCGAACAACCCGATGCTGACGCGCATCTACGGCACGGCCTGGGCCGACCAGGCGCAGCTCGAAGCCTACCAGACGATG
>NZ_AYWO01000117.1 GCF_000502955.1 Mesorhizobium sp. LNHC252B00
GCCGTTATAGAGACCCTGATTGGCGGCGAGCACTTTGGAGGCGCCGGCGAATTCTGGCGTCAGGCGGAATGTCTTGTGCCCGCGCGGCGTGTCCCAAAGCACCATCTCGAGATAGACGATGTAGACATGGATCAAGGCCACCAGCCCAACCAGGATGTTGCCGATCATTCTGCTCCCCTTCATCCGTCGCCGACAGCATTTCATGCCGAACCTCGCTTGCGCAAGCTGCATCTGCCGGATGGTATCCGAGGGTTGCCAATGCTTTTGCGTTGGTGTCTTTTCGCCCGTCCTCAACCACGGAAGCCGCCATGTCCTTTCACAAACTCGACGATCTCGGCCACAAGCTCGAAGCGCTTGAGCATGCGCTGGCCATCCTCGGCGCCGATGAGGCGACCCACATGGCCGTCGGTGGTGGCGAGAAGCGCGCCGAGGCGATGGCAGCCCTTGCCGGCATGTATCACACCAGGGCGACCGCGCCGGAAATATCGGACTGGATCGCCGCGGCCGAAGGCGA
>NZ_AYWO01000118.1 GCF_000502955.1 Mesorhizobium sp. LNHC252B00
CTTGAGCCCGACTTTTTTCAAAAGCTCGGACGTGCGCGCCTCGTTGGCGTCCCAGTCGATGACGCCGTATCTGGCGTGCTCGTTGCCGAGGAAAATGTTTTCGGCGATCGACAGCATCGGCACCAGCGCAAGCTCCTGGTGGATGATGACGATGCCCTTGTGTTCGCTGTCATGGATGCCTTTGAACTGGCATTCCTGGCCCTGAAAGATGATCTGGCCATCATAGGTGCCGGAGGGATAGACGCCCGAAAGCACCTTCATCAGTGTCGATTTTCCAGCGCCGTTCTCGCCTACCACGGCATGGATTTCGCCTTCCTCGACGCGGAGGTTGACGTTCGACAGCGCCTTCACGCCGGGGAACCTCTTGGTGATGTCGCGCATCTCCAAAATCGTCGAGGTCATGAGGGCAAGCTCCTCCTACACTTTCTATTTTTAGGCAATTCCTGACGGAAAACCGTGCGAACTTTTCCGGGAATGGCTCTAGGCCGGTAGAAACAATACCGGGGCCGCTT
>NZ_AYWO01000119.1 GCF_000502955.1 Mesorhizobium sp. LNHC252B00
GGTCGGCCTTGGATAGCGGGTGGAAACGGCCGACGGCCTCGGCGCCGCGCACGGCCTCGATCCACATCTCGCCAACGTCCGAGGCGATCCTTGCGTCCTTCAGCGTGCGGCCGTGGCCGAACATGCCGAGCCCCGGCACCAGCGTCAGCCGGGGCATCGGATCGAGCATGGTGCGCTTGACGTCGTCGAGCGCGTCATTGGTCTCGAAATAGGCGCGGTAATCCTTGGCGAAAGCGTCGACATGGTTCTGGATTACGGCCTTGTAGTCGCCGATCTTGTCGGCGTCGGGCGCTGGCACGGCCATCGGCCCGGTCTTGATGCGGATCGACAGATCCGGCGTCGACACGCCGCGTCCTGCATAGTCGGCGATCTCTGCAGAACTGATGAAATCGACGATCGCGTCCGAGGTGCGGAAGTCAGAGATCATGCGGTCGAAGCGACCTTCGCCGCGTGGCGCCGCTACAGCGCCGCGCAGCATGGGCGCGATCGCCGC
>NZ_AYWO01000120.1 GCF_000502955.1 Mesorhizobium sp. LNHC252B00
ATCAGCTTCGGCATGACTGACGCATCGGCGACCCGGAGCCCGTCCATGCCTCGCACTTTCAGCGTCGCCGGATCAACGACCGCCATCGCGTCCGTCCCCATCTTGCAGGTTCCGACAGGGTGGTAGACGGTCAGCGCTTCGGCGCGCAGATAGGCTAGGATCTCGTCGTCGCTACCGACATCCTTGCCCGGAAGCATTTCCTTGCCACGCACCGCATCGAACTCGGATGCGGCGAGGATATTGCGCGCGATCTTGATGCCTTCGACAAGCACCATGGCGTCGTCCTCGTTCGCGAAGAAGCGGTGATCGATGAGAACGTCGCGGCGAGAACTGTCCTGTGACAATCTGATCTCGCCCACGCTTTTCGGCCTGAGAACGCAGGTGTGAATGGCGTAGCCGTGGCCATATTCGATGAGCCTGCCGCGATGGCTGCGATAGCCCGGCACGAAGTGGAACTGAATGTCGGGCAGGCCGTTCG
>NZ_AYWO01000121.1 GCF_000502955.1 Mesorhizobium sp. LNHC252B00
CGTTCACCGTCTTCGCGCCGACCAATGAAGCCTTCGCCGCGCTGCCTGCCGGCACGGTCGAGACGCTGCTCAAGCCCGAAAACAAGGACAAGCTCGTCAAGATCCTGACCTGCCATGTGATCGGCGCCAAGGCGATGGCGGCGGATGTGATGTCCATGGCCAAGGCCGATGGCGGCACGCACAAGGTCAAGACGGTCGGCGGCTGCGAGCTGTCGCTGAAGGCCGACGGTGGCAAGGTCACCGTCACCGACGAGAACGGCAATGTCGCCAATGTGACCATCGCCGATGTCGAACAGTCCAACGGCGTCATCCACGTCATCGACAAGGTTCTGCTCCCGAAGATGTGATCGGGCGGAAGATGTAACGAGGCGCTTGCCGCGGGCGAACCTGCTGCAAGAGCTCTCCGTTGATTGCGTTTTCTCGCTCACGTGATCCGCAATCGACACGCGTGCTCCGCGCCGTCCACGATCAAAAG
>NZ_AYWO01000122.1 GCF_000502955.1 Mesorhizobium sp. LNHC252B00
TGGTCTCGGCCGACTGGCAGAAGGATTTTCCAGACAACGCCTCGCCCTTCTATTCGCTGCCTTCGTTTCTCGTCCGCGCGGGTAATCCCAAGCACATCAAGGACTGGAACGACCTCGTGCGCGACGACGTGCAGGTGATTTTCCCCAATCCGAAGACATCGGGCAATGCGCGCTACACCTATTTGGCGGCCACCGCCTACGCCAAGGAAGCCTTCAAGGGCGACGACGCCAAGGTGAAGGAGTTCATCACCAAGCTGTTCAACAACGTGCCGATCTTCGACACTGGCGGGCGCGCCGCGACCACCACCTTCGTGCAGCGCGAGATCGGCGACGTGCTGATCACTTTCGAATCCGAGACGCGCGGCATCCGCAAGGAATATGGCGACGACAAATTCGAGCAGGTCACCCCTTCGGTCAGCCTTCTGGCGGAATTCCCGGTGGCGATCGTCGACAAGGTCGCCGACGAAC
>NZ_AYWO01000123.1 GCF_000502955.1 Mesorhizobium sp. LNHC252B00
CTCGGCCTGGGTCGGGTTGCCGATGCCGATGCGGGCGGCGAGCAGCACGCCGACGAAGGCCGCGCACAGGCCGGAAAGCGTATAAGCCATGTAGATGGTGCGCTGGACATTGACGCCGGACAGGCGCGAGGCCTCGGCGTTGGAGCCGACCGAGAACAGATACCGGCCCCAACGGCTGTGATGCAGGAAGACATAGGCGGGCACACCCACCAGGATCACCATCCAGAACAAATTGGGGATGCCGACAAAGGAATTGCGCGAGAAGGCGGTAAAGCTGTCGCTGTTGATGTTGATCGAGTTGCCGTTGGTCATCAAAAGGCCGATCCCGCGCAGCGAGGTCAGCGTCGCCAGCGTGATGATGAAGGGCGGCAAGCCCATCTTGACGATGCCGAAGCCATGGAAAAGGCCGATGGCGACACCGACGAGCAAGGTGATCAGGATGGCGACCG
>NZ_AYWO01000124.1 GCF_000502955.1 Mesorhizobium sp. LNHC252B00
TGAGACGGTCCGCGTGATAGTACTCAGTCATCTTGCGAATGCGCTGCTTGTAATTGGTCGCGGCCACTATCTGCAGATAGGCCGCTCCTGACAGGCGCACGGTATCGATCTTCCCCTCGGGATCCTGAACGGTGAGACGGGTGATATTGAGGCCTTTGCTCTCCAGCACCGAGGTCAGCACCAGCTTGCATTTCCACCCTTCGCCGTAGTCCGGAACAACGGTGCGAATGGCCTCCATCTGCCGGCTGTAGGCACCGATGGCGTCGAGCGCCGGCGCAATGTCCTCGGCGATGGTGTCGATGCCCAGCTGACCGGCGATAACGCGCCCCAGCCTCAGCGAGTCCCCGGACGAGTCACGTTCCGGCATGAAGATCCCGAACACTTTGTCCTTGCCGAAGGCAGCCACGCACAAGGATGCGACCACCGAACTGTCGATGCCGCCTGAG
>NZ_AYWO01000125.1 GCF_000502955.1 Mesorhizobium sp. LNHC252B00
ATCAGCATGCCGTAGAAGCCGGCGCCGACGCCGCCGACGACGACCTCGCCGAGTTGCATGTTGATGAGCGGGATCATGCCACCGAGCGCGGTGAAGCTGTCATGCATCGCGTTGACCGCGCCGCAGGAAGCGGCCGTCGTGATGACGGCGAACAAAGCCGAGAGCACGATGCCGAAGCGGGTCTCCTTGCCTTCCATGTTGCCGCCGTCGATGCCCAGCGCATGCACCAGCGGATTGCCCGCGGCTTCCGCCCAATAGCAGACGGCGACGCCGGCGATGAATAGCACGCCCATGGAGGCGAGGATCGCCCAGCCCTGGCGCTGGTTGCCGACCATGCGGCCGAAGACGTTGGTCAATGCGGCGCCGACGACGAAGATCGACAGCATCTGGATCAGATTGGAGAAGGCGTCGGGATTTTCGAATGGATGTGCCGCGTTGGCATT
>NZ_AYWO01000126.1 GCF_000502955.1 Mesorhizobium sp. LNHC252B00
CCGGCGGCGACCGCCGGATCGACGATGGCGACACCGGCGATCAAGAGCAGCCCCAGAATCCAGACCAGGGCGCCATAGCTGAAATGGCCGTGCCATCGGTTGAGGTTGAGATAGGCAAACAGGAACACCACGAAAGTCGCCGCCAGCGCCACCTCGGTGCCGGCTCTCCACATCTGCTCGTTGCCGGGCGAGATCTCGATGACCTTGTTGAGGAAGCCGAAATCGACACAGATATAGGCAAGCACCGCCCAGGCGAGGGCCGCCGTCGCCGGGAACATCGACGTCCCCTTGACCACGAACAGGATGGTCAGGAACAGCGCCAAAAGGCCGGCGATACCGATGACGATGCCGCGAAACAGCGTGTAGGAATTGACCGAATCCTTGTAGGATTCAGGATCCCAGAGGTAGACCTGCGGCAGCTTCGGCGAGGCGAGTTCGGCAA
>NZ_AYWO01000127.1 GCF_000502955.1 Mesorhizobium sp. LNHC252B00
ACACCAGCGATTCCGGAAACTGGCAGGGCTGACCCAGCGCGGTGAACGCGACCCGTTCGATCTGCAGCGAAAGCGTGCGGCCCGGGTCCGCGAACGCTCCCATCCAGCCCTTCATGGTGTCGCTGCCCCAAAGGCTGAAGAAGATCTTCTGCGCATGGCTGGGCAACTTCGCGGGATCGGTGATGGTGTTAACCAACTGGCCGTTGAGATACCAGCGCAGGCTATCCTTCTCCCAGACGAAGGCATAGTCGTTGAAGGCACTGTCGGTGCCGCCAGGCACGTCGACCAGCTTCTCGTTCTTGCCCTTGCCGGCGATATAGGCGTTGACCTGCACCTTGGAAGTGTCCTTGGTCAGGATCTCGAAGTCGATCTCGTCCCAGGGCTGCTTGTCGGACGGGCCGATATAGGAGAAGAAAGCCGCGTTGAGGCCGGGGCCGG
>NZ_AYWO01000128.1 GCF_000502955.1 Mesorhizobium sp. LNHC252B00
TTCCTGCAGCTTTCCGGCTTCATGAGCATGAACCTCGACCGCCACATCATCGCCCACAAGGAATTCTTCATGAACCTTGTGAAGCACGATGGCGACAACGCCGAAAAGCACCGCGACTTCTATGACGAATATCTGGCGGTGATGGACCTGACGGCGGAGTTCTATCTGCAGACGGTCGACACGGTCTTCGTGCGCCATGCGCTGCCCAAGGGCGAGATGACGCATCGCGGCACCAGGATCGATCCGTCCGTCATACGCAACGTTGCCCTGTTCACGGTCGAGGGCGAGAACGACGACATTTCGGGTCTTGGCCAGACCAAGGCGGCGCAGGATTTGTGCGTCAACATCCCCGGCGACAAGAAGGCGCACTACATGCAGCCGGCAGTCGGCCATTACGGCGTCTTCAACGGCTCGCGCTTCCGCTCCGAA
>NZ_AYWO01000129.1 GCF_000502955.1 Mesorhizobium sp. LNHC252B00
GCCCAGGTCTGTTCGCTGCATTCGACGATGAAGGTCGCGGTGTCGCTGTCGAACTGGTAGGCGTGCGCCCATACCCAGCCATGCTCGGTCTTCTCGAAGATGAAGGTGAAGGCGTCGTCGAATTTCTGGTTGGTGCCGAGCCAGACGAACTTGCATTTGCGTGTGTCGATGTCGGGCTTGAACACGTCGACGAAAGCGTTGCGCGCCCTTGAGTTCAGTCCGTCGGCGGCGACGACCAGGTCATGCGTCTCCATATAGGGGCGGGGATCGGCGATGTCGGTTTCGAACATCAGCTTGACGCCGAGTTCGCGCGCGCGGCGCTGCAAGAGGACCAGCAGCCGCTTGCGGCCGATGCCGCAGAAGCCGTGGCCCGACGAGACCGTGCGCACGCCGTCATGGATGACGGCGATGTCGTCCCAATAGGC
>NZ_AYWO01000130.1 GCF_000502955.1 Mesorhizobium sp. LNHC252B00
CAGCTCTACATCAGCGTCACCGACTGGTCGCCACTCTCGGGCCTCGGCTGGTGGAATGCCTGGGAGATGTGGAACAGTTTCGCCAACTACACCGACCTTGCCGCCGACGCGCGCTTCTGGAGTGCGCTGAAGCGCACGGTTATCGTCATGGTCGTCTGCGTGCCGGCCGAATTCTTGTTAGGCTTGGCGCTGGCGACGCTGTTCGCCGACGACTTTCCCGGCAAGCGCATCTTCTATTCGGTCCTGCTGATGCCTATGATGGTGGTGCCGGCGGTGGCCGGCTACATGTTCTTCATGCTGTTCCAGTCGGGCGGCCCGGTGAACGACATTCTGTCGGCAATCACGGGCACGCAAGTCACCATTGCCTGGCTTTCGGACCCGACGCTGGCGCTGATCGCGGTGATGATCGCCGACATCTGGCCAT
>NZ_AYWO01000131.1 GCF_000502955.1 Mesorhizobium sp. LNHC252B00
GCCGACGGACTGGTAATCAGCAAGCGACAGGCGGCATCTCTGTCCAAGAATGCCGGCAGCGCCGAGGCGTTGGCACGAGGTCTGGCGACAAAGAAACTCGACGCCGAGATCTGGGCGGCGCCGCCCAGGTACAAGCGCCGCCGGTAGTGTGCTGAGAGTTCTGCAAATTCGCTGAGAGAGGGCGGTCATGGCAGGCTGGTGATGTTCAACGTCACCTGATTCCCGCGACGGAACGCCACCATGACCATGACCGAAGATAAATCCGCCATCGCTGCCGTCAAAGACATTCTGCTTTCGAAGCCGGATGAGCAGCCCGGCTGTCGGAAAGCGCTGCAAGCGGTTGTGAATCTACTTCGAGCCCTTGCAGCGCAAGCTGGAGCGGGTAGCGGGAATCGAACCCGCGCGTTCAGCTTGGGAAG
>NZ_AYWO01000132.1 GCF_000502955.1 Mesorhizobium sp. LNHC252B00
CCCGACTACGCCGCGGTGACGATCTCGCTCAAGGGTATCGGCGAGGTGCCGGGCGATGCGACCGACAGCCAGATGGAAGCGGTCGCCGACATTGCCGAGAAATATGCCTTCGACGAGCTTCGCGTCAGCCACGAGCAGAACCTGATCCTGCCGCATGTGGCGCGTGCCGACCTCAAGGCGGTCTATGACGCGCTGGTCGACATCGGGCTGGCGACGGCTAACTCCAACCTGATCTCGGACATCATCTCGTGCCCGGGCCTCGATTATTGCGCGCTGGCGACGGCACGCTCGATACCGATCGCACAGGAAATCTCGCGCCGCTTCGCCTCGCTGGAGCGGCAGCGCGAGATCGGCGAATTGAAGCTGAAGATCTCCGGCTGCATCAATGCCTGCGGCCATCACCATGTCGGCCACATC
>NZ_AYWO01000133.1 GCF_000502955.1 Mesorhizobium sp. LNHC252B00
ATGTCGAGAGCAACATTATCGCCTATACCAACATGCTCGAGGCCTGCCGCGGCAGCCGTGTCGGGCACCTGACCTATGCCAGCACCTCGAGCGTCTACGGCGCCAACACCGACATGCCGTTTTCCGAGCATCGGCCGGCCGACCATCCGCTGCAGTTCTACGCCGCCACCAAGCGCGCCAACGAACTGATGGCGCACAGCTACAGCCACCTGTTCGGCCTGCCGACCACGGGGCTGCGCTTCTTCACCGTGTACGGCCCCTGGGGACGCCCTGACATGGCGCTGTTCCTGTTCACCAGGAGCATCCTGGCCGGTGAGCCGATCAAGCTGTTCAACAACGGCAACCACACGCGCGACTTCACCTATGTCGAGGACATCGCCGAGGGCGTGATCCGTGCCAGCGACAGCCCCGCCGCGG
>NZ_AYWO01000134.1 GCF_000502955.1 Mesorhizobium sp. LNHC252B00
TCGGACTGGTCATGCCACGCTCCATCGTACTCAGCATTGCCTTGGAGACACCGGACTGTTCAGCGAGCTCCGCCAGCGACCAGTCCCGCATGGTCCTTTCGGTACGGATACGTCTGCCGATGGTTAGGGAAATGTCGTTCGCTATATCATCCATTCGTTCATTATAACGAAACCATGAGGGCGCGAATAGCTATCTCGAAGCAATTTTCACCAGGCCCTTAATCCTCTCTACACCATCCGACCTCATCCGACCTTAACCCCGTTCCTGTAGGGTTCGCCTCAAGGGAAATGGGGATTGGCCTGTCCATGTATGTCGAACGCGAAGCTTCAGTCGGAGAACCGACATCGCAGGAGCGCCGCACAGCCGACCAGAACGACAAGCGCATCCTGGGCAATGTCGTGCAATGCGAC
>NZ_AYWO01000135.1 GCF_000502955.1 Mesorhizobium sp. LNHC252B00
ATTTACATCGGTTTTGCCCAAGCCGCTGATGCCAATTGGCGCGCGGCCGGTCCTCGAGTTGCTGTTGAAATGGCTGCGGCGTAGCGGAATCGAAGACGTCTACGTCACCACCGGCTATCTCGGGCACCTGATCCGGAGCGTGTGCGGCGACGGCTCGCAGTGGAATCTGAGGATCCGCTACACGCAGGAAATGGAACCGCTCGGAACGATCGGGCCGCTTTCCTTGATCAGAGACGAATTGAATGAGCCCTTTATCGTCCTGAACGGCGATGTGCTGACCGACCTGAGCATCAGCCGGTTTACCGCGGCGCACCGCCTGCACAAGGACTCCGTCACGATAGCGACTTCGCTGCGGCTTACCAAGATGGATTTCGGCGTCATCAGATCGGAAGAGCACA
>NZ_AYWO01000136.1 GCF_000502955.1 Mesorhizobium sp. LNHC252B00
GCTCAACCAGATCCTGAGCTGTCGCCCGGCCATGATTGAGCGGGGCTCGCGGCAGGTCGTGCAAACCCTCAGGCCCAAACGTCCGATAGCGTCCTAGCCATTTGTAGCCGTTCTTGCGTGAGATCCCGTAGGCCGCACAAAGCGCAACCATCGTCTCATCCCCAGAAAGACACTCCACAACAAACCGTAGCCGCTCGTCCATGATGCCAGTCTCTCGCCAAACCATCGCCGGTCCTCCGGCGGACAAGAAAACTGTCACCCATGCTATCGGTCCATTCTGTTACCTATCTATCCGGTTCGGACACCGGGCACTTCTCCCCGTATAGTGACGGGGAGAAGGGAGGAGCTTGGGCGGTCGATATCAATCGCCGACGTTCTGCATCCGCCGC
>NZ_AYWO01000137.1 GCF_000502955.1 Mesorhizobium sp. LNHC252B00
ATCGCCATGGTGTTCCAGTCCTATGCGCTCTACCCGCATATGACGGTGGCCAAGAACATCGCCTTCCCGCTGAAGATGGCGGGCGAGGACCAGGCGACCATCGACAGGAAGGTGAAGGACGCGGCGCGCGTGCTCAACCTCACCAATTACCTCGAACGCCGTCCCGGCCAGCTCTCCGGCGGCCAGCGCCAGCGCGTCGCCATCGGCCGCGCCATTGTGCGCCAACCCTCGGCCTTCCTGTTCGATGAGCCGCTGTCCAACCTCGACGCGGCACTGCGCGGCACCATGCGGCTGGAGATCAGCGAACTGCACCATCAGCTCAAGACCACGATGATCTACGTGACCCACGACCAGGTCGAGGCCATGACCATGGCCGACAAGATCGTCGT
>NZ_AYWO01000138.1 GCF_000502955.1 Mesorhizobium sp. LNHC252B00
AGACGTGTGCTCTTCCGATCTCTTCGCCACAGCTTCGCCACCCACCTTTTGGAAGCCGGCACGGACATAAGGATCATTCAGGTGCTGCTGGGCCATCGCAGCCTGGCGACGACGACACTATACGCCCAGGTCTCAACGGCTGTGATCGGCCGGACCGCCAGTCCTTTTGACCAACTCCGCATGGAGATCACGCCGCCCGGCTGAGCCGCGCGCCATGCGCCCGGATCTGGAAGTGGCGGATGTATTCCACCGTCACGGGGCTGATTATCGCCGCGACCATGCCGGCCATCTCGGGCGTGTCGAGCGCCGGGTCATGGCCGCGGTGGAGGCGTGCCGGACCGCGGCCCTGGGCGGTCACGCCGAACACTGCGCCGACTGCGGTCTCGTGC
>NZ_AYWO01000139.1 GCF_000502955.1 Mesorhizobium sp. LNHC252B00
ATGGGCGAAGGACCACGGCGCACCTATGCCGCCGTGCGTGCGCTCGTCAGCCCGCTCGACGACGACCGCGAGATGAGCGCGGACATGACGCGGGTCGCCCGGATGGTGGCGGGTCCCCGAGACTGAGTTCCGGCTTATCGCTGGAAAGGTCCTCTGAGGTTGAGGTTCTCGGCCAGAAGACAGAAGCGGTCGATCAACCGGACAAGGTCTTCGCCCTGCTCGGCGACAACGGCGCCTCGCTCGGCAGGCGAGGTATCGGAGAGAGCCTTCCACAACCGGCCTTGGCGATCGCAGAGATCCGCCAGCTCGGAACATTGGCTAGCGGTCAGTTTCACGAGCTGGCCGGAGGTCACCGGTCCAATGCCTGGAGGCGTGGTTGCTCCAA
>NZ_AYWO01000140.1 GCF_000502955.1 Mesorhizobium sp. LNHC252B00
ATCACCGAACCGTCGAGCTCGCAGAATTTGTTGGACAACCCGTTGACGTGCATGTGGTCGATGCCGGCCAGGCGCCAGAATTTCTGGTAGGCGAGATAGCTCATGCCGAGATCAGGAGAACGGCTGAAGAGGCCCCAGCCCGCCCGATGGCCGTGAAGCGCAACGGCGGAATGCCGGCGCATCTCGACGACACCCGACAGGCCGACGGAATTCAGGACCAGCATGGCGCAGGTGCCGCCACGGCGCTCGATCAGATCAAGCTGGCGGCGCATGGCGTCGATGTCCCCGGAAATGTTGGCCGCGTACATGACCTTGCGCCCGGTCCTGTCGGCGTGCCGGTCGATGACAGCCATGACCGCCTCGAACCGCTGTTCGAACGGCGAAT
>NZ_AYWO01000141.1 GCF_000502955.1 Mesorhizobium sp. LNHC252B00
TTCTTGGCGCGCGCCTGGTCGATGTCGTCGCCGCGCACGTCGACCAGTTCGATCTTGGTGCCGGCGAGGCCGTCCTTCATGCCCTGGATGCGCTCCTTGGCATTGTCGGCGCCAAGCAGGCCGACGAAGCCCAGGCACTTGCCGCCGTTCGGCATCGCCTTCTTGGCGATTTCGGCCGCCTGCTTGCCGGCGTCGACATTGGAAGAGCCGATATAGGCGACACGCTTGGTCTGCGGGGCATCGCTATCGGTGGTGAACAGCGCCGTTTGCGAAGCGATCTTGTTCAGGCCATCGGTCGAGGTCTTGGGATCGACGGCCGAGACCATGATGCCCTTGACGCCGGCGGTCACCAGATCGTCCATCAGCCGCTGCTGGATGGCGAC
>NZ_AYWO01000142.1 GCF_000502955.1 Mesorhizobium sp. LNHC252B00
AAATCCGGTCGCAAGGGCTCGGTCAGGAAAGATACATCCGTGAACCGTGCGAGTGCTGCCTCGCATAAGTCGAGGATGCCGGGTTCGATCGGCAGATGACCGCTGAGATCGCCGAGCCAGGCGATGCGGCCACCGGTCGCCGCCGTCGCGAGCCCTTCGAGGAAGGAGCCTTGCTTCTCATAGGAGAGAGGCGCCTGCGGATGGTAGCCGGCCTGCACGTCGAGCAAGAGCGCCATGTCGGCGACGTTGCGGCCCATCGGCCCCTCGACGCCCATCTGCGCGTGGAAAACCTCGAAGTCGGGACCGCTGGGCACGAGCCCCTGCGATGGCCGAAAACCGTAGACATTGTTCCAGGCCGCCGGGTTGCGCAGCGAGCCGCCGA
>NZ_AYWO01000143.1 GCF_000502955.1 Mesorhizobium sp. LNHC252B00
GAATTTGGCTGTATCGGCGGCAATGATGAAGTCGCACATCATGGCGAGTTCGCAGCCGCCTCCCAGGGCATAGCCGGCCACCGCCGCGATGATCGGCTTTCGTGCCCGCGTGAACTCTTCCCAGCCAGCGAAGAAGTCCTGGCTGTAGGCATCCGCGTAGGAGATCGCCTGCATTTCCTTGATGTCGGCACCGGCGGCGAAGGCCTTGTCGGAACCGGTAACAACCATGGCGCCGATGCCAGGATCGGCGCAGAAACCGTTCACGGCCGAGACGAGTTCAGCAAGGATCTGGGAATTCAACGCATTGAGCGCCTTTGGCCGGTTCAGCGTGATCAGCCCGACCTTGCCACGCGTCTCGATTATGATCGTTTCATGGT
>NZ_AYWO01000144.1 GCF_000502955.1 Mesorhizobium sp. LNHC252B00
GGTGGTCGATCGCTTCGAGGACGTCGCCAACGAGATCAGCGGCATCGTCATCGAGAACGTCTAGGCGATGGAACCCACCATCGCCTTTCCCGTGCTGGCCGGCCTCGTTGTCGTCGCGCTGTTCTTCGATTTTCTGAACGGCCTGCATGATGCGGCAAATTCCATCGCCACCATCGTCTCCACCCGCGTGCTGAGGCCGCAATATGCGGTTTTATGGGCGGCATTCTTCAATTTCATCGCATTCATGTTCTTTGGTCTTCATGTCGCCGAGACCGTGGGAAAAGGCATTGTCGACGTCACCATTGTCACTCCGGCAGTGATCTTTTCGGCTCTCGTCGGCGCCATCGTCTGGAACATCGTTACCTGGATTGCCG
>NZ_AYWO01000145.1 GCF_000502955.1 Mesorhizobium sp. LNHC252B00
CCGCGGGGCCGACGAAGGTTGCTGGCATCACGCCATTTCGGGACGTCTCGACGCCTCGCGGATCGCCTTGTGCACGCCGCGTTGCAAATCCATGAAGGCGGGGGTCTCCATGACCTCTTCCCGGCGCGGGCGTTCGATGTCGACGTTGAAGGTCTGCATGATGCGTCCCGGGCCGATCCCCATGACGACGATGCGGTCCGATAGGTAAACGGCCTCCTCCACGTCATGCGTGACGAACAGCACCGTGAGCCGGTGCTCCTCCCAGATCTGGGTCAGCAGTTCCTGCATCTGGTGTCGGGTCAAAGCATCGAGCGCGCCGAAGGGCTCGTCCATCAGCAGCATTTTGGGGCGATAGGAGAGCGCGCGCGCGATGA
>NZ_AYWO01000146.1 GCF_000502955.1 Mesorhizobium sp. LNHC252B00
GTTGGTTTCCAGCGCCTCCAATATGTGGCTGGCATGCTCGTTGGAGCGCTTTGACGCGTCGATCGGTTTCGACGCCGCTTCGAGGAATTGCGGATACTCGGTCTCGAACCAGTTGCGGGTTTCCGTGGAATAGCGGAGGTAGCCGCCCGTCTCGCCATGGATCCAGTCGGACATGTCGATCCAGCGCGTGATCTCGTCGGGGCGCTTGCGGTACCAAGGCAGATATTCGGAGAGATGGCCGTTGCTTTCGGTCGAATAGACGCCGAAGCGCTTCAGCACATCGATGCGCAGCTTTTCCTGCTGGGAATAGACCGGATGTGCCTCGAAGGCGGCAATTAGCTCATCCCTATCGATCTTGCGGCCGTTC
>NZ_AYWO01000147.1 GCF_000502955.1 Mesorhizobium sp. LNHC252B00
CTTCCGGCTCTGACAGGTCGCGTCGTCGACAATGCCGGCATCATCGATGCCGGCACACGTGCCGCGCTCACCCAAAAACTCGCCGAGCTCGAAACCAAGGGCTCGGACCAGATCGTCGTCGCCACCATCCCCAGCCTCGGCGGCGAGGAGATCGAGCCCTACGCCAACCGGCTGTTCCGCTTCTGGAAGCTCGGCCAGGCCAAGGAGAATAACGGTGTCCTACTCCTGGTTGCGCCAAACGACCGCAAGATGCGCATCGAGGTCGGGTACGGGCTGGAAGGCACGCTGACCGACCTGCACACCAAGCTGATCATCGAAAACGACATGGTGCCGGCCTTTCGCGCCGGCGATTTCTCCGGCGGCAT
>NZ_AYWO01000148.1 GCF_000502955.1 Mesorhizobium sp. LNHC252B00
TGTTCCAGGGCGTTATCCTGCTGGTCGCCGTCAGCCTCGGCGCCTTCGCCCTGTTTCGGGTCCGCAACCGGCTGGAGTGGTTCCTGTGAGCGAGACGACCTTGGGCGGCATTGCCGGCCGCATGCCGAAATTCATCCGCCGCGCCGATCCGGCGGTGCTGACCGCCTTTGCCTGCATCGTGGTGCTGCTGTTGGTCGGCAGTCTCTATTCACGCAGCTTCCTGTCGCCTGAATATCTCCTGCAGCAGCTCAAGGTGGCCTCGTTCCTCGGCGTCATCGCCACCGGCATGATGCTGGTCATCCTGCTCGGCCAGATCGACCTGTCGGTACCCTGGTCCATGGCGGCGGGCGCGATGATGGCCTG
>NZ_AYWO01000149.1 GCF_000502955.1 Mesorhizobium sp. LNHC252B00
GAGCGGCACGGAAAGCTGTACCAGCATGGCATTGATGAAAACGAAATCGCCGACGCTCTGGGTGCCGGCCTGCACCTCCAGCGCCGACATGCACATGACGACGACCGTGCCGACGCCGAAGATGAAGCCCTGGCCGAAGTTCAGCCAGCCGAGCGAGGTCCAGGTTTTGGTTGCGGCGACCTCGTAACGCGCCATCGAACGGTCGAAGCGCTCGGCCTCCATGCGCTCATTGGTGAAATACTTGACCGTTTCGAAGTTGAGCAGCGAGTCGATCGCCTTGGTATTGGCGTCGGTGTCGCTGTCGTTCATGTCGCGGCGGATCGAGATGCGCCAGTCGCTGGCGCGCACCGTGAACCAGACAT
>NZ_AYWO01000150.1 GCF_000502955.1 Mesorhizobium sp. LNHC252B00
GGGCCGCCTCATGAAGGTCGCGCTTGGCGCTCGCTACTCAACTGACAATCACCGAGACGCCTCGATCGAGGATCAGTTGCAGCTCTGCTGCTTGCGTGCTGAAAAGCAAGGCTGGACAGTCGTCGACAGCAATACCCACCGCGCGATCTGCGGCGCGTCGCTGTTGCGTCCCGGCCTTCAGGAGCTGATCAGCGATGCGATGCAGGGCAAATTCCTGATCGTGCTCGCAGAGGCGATGGATCGCTGACCATGACCGCTGCAAACCGGGAGCAGGCCAGGCTGGGCAAACGTTGCAACAGATCCTTCAAGGAAATTCATAGACTCTTAGCAACTCCGGCTCGCTGTGAATGGTAGGCTT
>NZ_AYWO01000151.1 GCF_000502955.1 Mesorhizobium sp. LNHC252B00
ACTATACGGGGAGAGGATGCCGGCAGGCAGGTGAGGGGCAGCGCAAACACTGGCCACTATGAATAGTCGCTATGACGCATGGCGTTATTTATCCAGTGGAAAGCATCATGGCGTCACGAACCGGCATTCGGTTTGCACGAAGACCCTTCGCCCACAATCTCGGTGTACTCTTTCACCTGCCCATCCAGCCCACGTATGCGCCAGCTCTGCCCGTCCTGTTCCTCGACATGGCAAGGTCCGAGCGGCACCTTGCCGCCCCCGTCGGGCAGGTCGAGCACATAGACAGGGTTGCAGATCCCCGACAGGCGCGCGCGCAGCGCTTCCACCAACGCCTGGCCCTGTGCGATCGTGGTGCGC
>NZ_AYWO01000152.1 GCF_000502955.1 Mesorhizobium sp. LNHC252B00
GTGTTCTGGAAATCGATGATCGCCTTGCCGAAGGCCTTGCGCTCCTTGACGTAGTCGATGGTCAGCGCCAGCGCCCGTTCGATCATGGCGATCGCCCCGGTGCCGATCTGCAGACGCTCCTGCGGCAATTGCTGCATCAACTGGACGAACCCCTGTCCCTCTTCATGGCCGAGCAGGTTGGAGGTCGGCACACGGACGTCGTTGAAGAACAACTCCGACGTGTCGTTGGCCTTCAGCCCGATCTTGTCGAGGTTTCGGCCGCGTTCGAACCCCTCGACCTCCTCGGTCTCGATGACCATCAGCGAGGTGCCCTTGGCGCCCTTCTCCGGATCGGTCTTGGTGACGACGATGATGAA
>NZ_AYWO01000153.1 GCF_000502955.1 Mesorhizobium sp. LNHC252B00
TTTCGTCCGGCACCTCAGGACGCGTCACTCTGAAGTTCTACAAATCGGGACTGGTCTGCACCATGCGAGTGAATTCTGCGTCTCCGCTCAATCCCGCGATGGACAACGACGATACTCCCGGACGCGAAATGTAGAGATCTTCCCAGCGAAGCTTTCCCTGCGGCGCAGGTGCAGAACTTGGCGCACACAACCCTGGGATGCGCTTTTGAGGCACCGTTTCTGCTGCGAATTCCTTGCGACACGCCGACCCTCAAGCCAAGGGATCACTTCAGCTCTGACGACCAAGGAAAATTCACATACTCGTTGCGGCTGTCGTAACAGGTATTTCCGTACATCTTCAGGTAGAGATCGGAAG
>NZ_AYWO01000154.1 GCF_000502955.1 Mesorhizobium sp. LNHC252B00
ATGCTGATCTGCCATTGCAACATCATCACCGAGAAGGAGATCGAGCAGACGATCATCGGCCTGCTGGATCAGGATCCCTGGCAGCTCATCGTGCCGGCAAAGGTCTATCACGCCATGCACAAACGGGGTCGCTGTTGCGGCTGCTTCCCAAATGTGGTGGAAACGATCATTCGGGTCACCGAGAACTACCACGCCCGCTCGCAGGCAAGCGGCATGGACATCGTTTCACATCTGGATCGCGTCAGAGGCCTGCGCGTCCAATACGGGAGCAGAACCCATGAAAGGCGAACCACAGATCATCGAGCGGCTTAACGAGGCTCTTTTTCTGGAGCTGGGGGCCGTCAATCAGTAC
>NZ_AYWO01000155.1 GCF_000502955.1 Mesorhizobium sp. LNHC252B00
ACCAAGGTCAGGGAGGTGTCCGACGCTTTCGTCAAGACGATGCCCGAGGGCATGCACGTCACCTACACGCAGGACAAGTCCGTCTTCGTCAACCAGCTGTTGGGCGACTTGCAGAACCACGTGATGATCGCCGTCATCCTGGTGTTCATCGTCATCCTCTACGCGCTGTCCGGCCGGGCCTCGCTGCTGATTGGCCTTGCCATTCCGTCGTCCTTCCTGATCGGTATCCTGCTGCTTGCCATGATGGGCTACACGATCAACATGATCGTGCTGTTCAGCCTCATCCTGGCCGTCGGCATGCTGGTCGACGACGCCATCATCGTCACCGAGAGATCGGAAGAGCGTCGTGTAG
>NZ_AYWO01000156.1 GCF_000502955.1 Mesorhizobium sp. LNHC252B00
CCTTCCTGCGCTGCCGCGAGGCGGTGCTGAAGTTCCTCTACGAACGCCACCGCTTCGTCGAAGCCGCGGAGTAACCCCATGACCGAAAAACTCGTCATCATCGGCAATGGCATGGCGCCCGGGCGCATGCTGGAGCATCTGCTGGAACAGGCGCCGGGCCGCTACGCCGTCACCATCTTCAACGCCGAGCCCAGGGTCAATTACGACCGCATCATGCTGTCGCCAGTGCTCTCCGGCGAGAAGGCCTATGAGGAGATCATCATCCACGGCGACGGCTGGTACATCGCCAATGACATCACCCTCTACAAGGGCCACAAGATCATTGCCATCGACCGGCAGGCGAAGACCG
>NZ_AYWO01000157.1 GCF_000502955.1 Mesorhizobium sp. LNHC252B00
ACGAGACCGCAGTCGGCGCAGTGTTCGGCGTGACCGCCCAGGGCCGCGGTCCGGCACGCCTCCACCGCGGCCATAACCCGGCGCTCGACACGCCCGAGATGGCCGGCATGGTCGCGGCGATAATCAGCCCCGTGACGGTGGAGTACATCCGCCACTTCCAGATCCGGGCGCATGGCGCGCGGCTCAGCCGGGCGCCGTGATCTCCATGCGGAGTTGGTCAAAAGGACTGGCAGTCCGGCCGATCACAGCCGTTGAGACCTGGGCGTATAGTATCGTCGTCGCCAGGCTGCGATGGCCCAGCAGCACCTGAATGATCCTTATGTCCGTGCCGGCTTCCAAAAGGTGGG
>NZ_AYWO01000158.1 GCF_000502955.1 Mesorhizobium sp. LNHC252B00
GCCGGCGACAACAGATGGCGCGACCTCTGGATGACCCGGCTGGAGAACCAGTCGTTCCTCTTGCCGCTGTGGCTCAGCCATCAGCATCGCGACGGCTATTGGAAACGCGGTTCGATTTGCGAGGATTTCTCTGCCGTCAAGGCGGCTGTGCTGTCGATCGGCGGCTGGCACGACGGCTACCGCAACACGATCTCGCACCTCGTCACCAACATCGAGGCACCGGTCAAGGGCATCGTCGGGCCATGGATCCACAAATACCCACACTATGCCGGCCCCAAACCAGCCATCGGCTTCCTGCAGGAAGCGCTGCGCTGGTGGGATCGCTGGCTGAAGG
>NZ_AYWO01000159.1 GCF_000502955.1 Mesorhizobium sp. LNHC252B00
TAGGCATGGCGGGTGCTTGCCAGGGTCATCTCTCCGAGACGTCCTCGACACCGGTTCATCAATTCCATGAGGAACAATTCGTCGTCGAGAGCAAACAGTCTGTCGGCCTCACTTGAGCGCAAAGTCAGAAGCAGCGACGACACGCCTCCCATGAGCGGCAACATCGCGATGGTCTGATGGTGGTCGAACCATTCGACCGCGATCTGGTGATGGAAGCGCTCGTGCCTCACTCGGCAAATCAGCATGGAGTGGCCAAGCGGATGGATGTTTGCGCCAATGCCGAGCAGGTCGCGCATCGCGGACAAACGCGAATCCGCTGCGACGAGCAG
>NZ_AYWO01000160.1 GCF_000502955.1 Mesorhizobium sp. LNHC252B00
CTGGCGATCACCTCGCTGATGGCGCTGTTTCCATTCCTGATCTTCGCCACGACGCTGGGCAGCTTCCTTGGCGCCCAGGCCTTTGCCGACACAGCCGTGCACCTGGTTTTCGACACCTGGCCGGACCAGATCGCCAAGCCGATCGCGCACGAGGTGCTGAACGTGCTGACCGTCAGGCGCAGCGATCTGTTGACTTATGGCGTGCTGCTTGCCGCCTACTTTGCCTCCAACGGCATCGAGGCGCTGCGCACCTCGCTCAACCGCGCCTATCGGGTCACGGAAACGCGCGGCATCATCTATCGCCGGGTGCAAAGCATCTTCTTCGTGC
>NZ_AYWO01000161.1 GCF_000502955.1 Mesorhizobium sp. LNHC252B00
CGCCATCACCCAGTCGCCGACGCGCATCTTGGTGGAATCGCCGAATTTCACCGCTGTCAGCTTGTGGCCTTTCGGATCGACCTTCAGCACCGCGACGTCGGTCTTGGTGTCGGTGCCGACCAGCGTCGCCTTCAAGGTCACGCCATCGGAGAAATTGACCTCGATGTCGTCGGCATCGGCGATCACATGGTTGTTGGTGACGACGATGCCTTGTTCGGCGTCGATGACGAAACCCGAACCGAGCGACTGCACCTTCTGCGAGCCGCCATCCTTTTCGCCACCGCGGTTCTTGAAGAAATCGTCGAAGAAATCCTGGAACGGCGAG
>NZ_AYWO01000162.1 GCF_000502955.1 Mesorhizobium sp. LNHC252B00
AATTGCGCTTTCGACGCGAGTATCGAATGGAGTGTATGGCTGAAGGTGAACGGGAAGGCTGGCCACGATTTCGGAATAGCCAAGGACTATCAGCTTGTCGTTTCCGAACGGGTTCTCGATCCCGTTCGTCGCCATGCATCGCTCTAAACGTGCACCGAAATGCCCATCCTCTTGATGAATTCAAAGACAGAGTCAGCAGACACCAGGGCTATCGCTACGATCAGCGAGATCCAGAAAAAAGTCATGAGGAACGCCGCGGTTATCCGAGCGTCCTGTGTTCCCTTGCGGGGAAACACTGCTCTCCAGGTCCAAAGAAATATCCGCC
>NZ_AYWO01000163.1 GCF_000502955.1 Mesorhizobium sp. LNHC252B00
ACAATGAGGACGGGGCGGGCATATGATCGCCGATTTCGACTATCAGTTCTTCATCGAGGTGCTCGTCGGCGGGCTGCTTTCCGGCGTCATGTATTCGCTGGTCGCGATCGGCTTCGTGCTGATCTACAAGACTTCGGGCGTGCTCAACTTCGCCCAAGGCGCGATGCTGCTGTTCGCCGCCCTCACCTTCGTCAGCCTTGTTGAACGCGGTGTTCCGTTTGCACTGGCGTTGGTGGCAACGTTCGCCACCATGGTGGCGATCGGCATCGCCATCGAGCGCACGGTGCTGCGGCCGCTCACCAACAAGCCGCCGATCACCCTGT
>NZ_AYWO01000164.1 GCF_000502955.1 Mesorhizobium sp. LNHC252B00
AAGAAGAGCACTCGTCCTGCTTGAAGGGCACAGGAGTATCGGTCTGCTATACGTGAAAGCGGCCCAGCGTCTTGGGCTTCATCCAGTTACCCTGTCGGTTGACCCAACTCAGTACGGCTATCTTGCGGCGGAAGGGCTTGAGGCAGTCCGGGTCGATACAGACAATCTCGATGCGCTGATCGCCGAATGTTCCCGCCTAGGTGCGATCTATGACATAGCTGGCATTACTGGGCTTGCGAGCCCCGGCGAGTCGGTCTATGCGACAGTCGGCAAGCTCTGCCGCCATTTCGATCTACCGGGACCGAACCCCGCATCGATTGAAC
>NZ_AYWO01000165.1 GCF_000502955.1 Mesorhizobium sp. LNHC252B00
ACAGCGAGCGCGCAAACCACATATACAAGCCCGGGGAGAAAATCGTGCTGTACATGGAGCCGGTCGGCTACGGCTACGGCAAGGACGGCCTCGGCAACAGCATGATCGCGCTTTCTGTCGACATCACCGTCGTGTCGGCAGCCGGCGAAAAGCTCGGCACAATGGAGAAGGTCGGCCGTGTTCAGATCGCCTCTCGCTCGCACAATCGCGAACTGTTCTTCAAACTCGACCTCTCCCTCGACGGCCTGCCGGCCGGCAAATACCGGTGCGACTTCGTCATGCATGACGAGAATTCGAGCAAGACGGCTCCCTTCAACACGG
>NZ_AYWO01000166.1 GCF_000502955.1 Mesorhizobium sp. LNHC252B00
CTGTGGTCGCTGCGCGACGATCTTGAACGGCTCTATGGTGATGTGCTGGCGATCTGGCGCCCGTGGGCCCGGCACCTGCAAGGCCAAGGCATCGACAGCGGTCACCATGTCGCCGAAGAAGCACCGGACCTGTTGGCGAAGGCCATCCTGGACTTCCTTGCTTGACGGCCCACTGGTTTTGATCTGGCGAAGATGGGACGGGCAGCACAATGGTCGGGCCACGTGCTGCCGGATGACACGCAGCCTTCGTTCCCCGGGAACAAATCTCCCTTTGGAAAATTGTGACGCCGAGGAGAATATCGGAAGCTCCGGGCCGGAA
>NZ_AYWO01000167.1 GCF_000502955.1 Mesorhizobium sp. LNHC252B00
AATCTTGGCCGTGGTCAGGCCATAGCCTTTGAACATCAGGTCCATTTCAAGATGGTCGCGCATTATGGTCCCCTTGGGCGGTCCCCTGGTTGATTCTCCTTTCCTCCCAGCTGCCAATTGTGCGCGCCGTTACTTAACTGTCTATTGATTTTTCTTGATCTCAAAGGGAACTTTACCCGCGAAAACATGCGGTTAGCAGCGAACATCGTCGAGTGCTGACAGTTTCGAAAAGCGCCCCTGCGGCATCCCGCCGCGCGAATCCAACGTCTAATGTCGCCGTCGCGACGGAACTGGTAATAATGCCGCCGAATTC
>NZ_AYWO01000168.1 GCF_000502955.1 Mesorhizobium sp. LNHC252B00
TCGTCATAATTGTCGAACAGTCCAGTTACCGTCTTCATGTGATTTCTCCTGATCCACGCTCACTTGCTTGCGGCAACGATGTTGCCCTGGTAGTCGAGCCCGACGTTTAGGTTTTCGCCTCCCTTGGCCGCTTGGCCACGCCAGATGCCCTGATCGTCCTTGGTCAGCTTCGATACGTTCGAATATCCCGCATTCTCGATCCGGCTCTTGGCCTGGGATTCGGTGAAGCTGTTTGCGCCGGGGACAAGAGCGGCGGCGTTGGCAGTGTTGTCGGTCTTCACCGCCGGCGTTGTCGCTCCCGTAAT
>NZ_AYWO01000169.1 GCF_000502955.1 Mesorhizobium sp. LNHC252B00
TTTCTATTCCGGCAACTACAAGGATGCGAAGATCTTCGCCATGCGGGCGCAACAGCAGATGAAGCGCGGCGAGCCGCGCTGGATACGCGCCCAGGACATCATAAACTACAAATCGTCAGGCAAGAGCCAGTAATCTCATGAACCTTCCGGCCGCGTGCTGCGACACAGCCAGACCGGAAAATAGGCAGAAGGAACGACAACGATGAAAAAGGCACTGCTGCTGGGCACCACGGGGGTTGCGGTCGCCCTTGGCATGCTGGCTTTCGGTTTCGTGGCCGGCAGTCCGCAGGTTGCGAAGGCCGGAA
>NZ_AYWO01000170.1 GCF_000502955.1 Mesorhizobium sp. LNHC252B00
TTGATGGGAAGCTCGATCGCCTCGTGCTCGATCCAAGGCCCATAGAGGTCGGGCGCCGTCGCGTGCAGGATTCTCCACGTCTCGGTCGTCACCGTCCCGCTAGAACCGAAGACATGCCACAGCCTGCCATCGAAGACGGGGCATGGGTCCTTGAGGTCATCCACGCTTTGCGGATGGAACAGCGGAAACACGTTGGTGTCGAAATCGATCTTCATCTTAGCCCCGGAATTTGCCCTTGCCCCGGACGCGCCCAATGCCGCGGGCGAATCAAGTTGATGTCCGGGATATTTTAT
>NZ_AYWO01000171.1 GCF_000502955.1 Mesorhizobium sp. LNHC252B00
GCCGATCTTTTCCCAAGCCGCCTCGTCATGCATCTCGTCGGTGGCGGCGTAAGGCGTCGTCCAGGTCTTGACGATATCTGATATCTCGCCGTCATTGGCGAAGTCCGTGTTCGCGCCGGGCACGGCAAGCGACAGGTAATCGCGGTGGCAGAAGACCTGGCTTTCACCAGTGTCGGCCAGGATGATGAATTCGTGGCTGAGATCTCCGCCGATCGGGCCGGTGTCGGCCCGCATCGGAATGGCCTGCAGGCCCATGCGCGTGAAGGTCCTGAGATAGGACACGAACA
>NZ_AYWO01000172.1 GCF_000502955.1 Mesorhizobium sp. LNHC252B00
TTTCGTGGCTAAGGAAAAGCCGGTGTTCGAAGGGGATTGAGTATGGTGCTTTTCGTGGAGACGTTAGCAGGACAGCGCCCCCCTCTGTCCTGCCGGACATCTCCCCCTCAAGGGGGGAGATTGGCAGCTTTGGCGCCGGCTCCCATCTTGCAGCGCTGGCGATTGGCGGAAGCGGCGATGACAGCCGATCTCCCCCCTAGAGGGGGAGATGTCCGGCAGGACAGAGGGGGGCGCCGTAGAGCGCAAGGCTCCAAGCACTGCGGAGGCAAACATGCCTGACCGGT
>NZ_AYWO01000173.1 GCF_000502955.1 Mesorhizobium sp. LNHC252B00
GGTCCCGTGAACGCAACCGGTCAGTCCGCAGTCTTCGGCAGGCGCAAGGAACCGCATACGATCATCATCGCCCGGGGCGACCAGATCAGGCACTTCACGATCCGCCCCTGGTTGGCGGCATTCATTGGTTCAGCACTCGCCGCCATTGCCATCGGCTACCTCCTGGCCACATCCTATCTGGTTCTGCGTGACGACCTGATCGGCGCCACCACGGCGCGCCAGGCTCGCATGCAGCAGGCTTACGAGGACCGCATTTCGGCGCTTCGCGCCCAGGTC
>NZ_AYWO01000174.1 GCF_000502955.1 Mesorhizobium sp. LNHC252B00
TCGAGACCGACTACTATAATTTCACCGCGCTGAATTTCCCGGAAGGCCATCCGGCGCGCGAGATGCACGACACGTTCTTCTTCCAGCCGGACGAGAAGGGCGAGCGCAAGCTTTTGCGCACTCACACCTCGCCGGTGCAGATCCGCACCATGGAGAAGCAGAAGCCGCCGATCCGCATCGTCATTCCGGGCAAGACCTATCGCCAGGATTCCGACGCCACCCACTCGCCGATGTTCCATCAGGTCGAGGGGCTGGTGATCGACAAATCGGCCAA
>NZ_AYWO01000175.1 GCF_000502955.1 Mesorhizobium sp. LNHC252B00
CTCAAACCGAGCGCGGCAACTGGCGATCCTGGGCATGGATGGCCAGCACGTCTAGGCGCTTGAGCGCCTCACTCGGCTGATCTGAAACAACCATGTCCTGATCTCTCGCGGCTTTGACAAAGGCTGCAAACGCGACGGATTGCCGGCAGGTTCCTGCCTGAGCCTCCTCCAGCAAACGCAATGCCTGTCGATAAGAATGCAAGTTCTTGTTCTTCCATTCGCCATTCATTGCCGCTCTGGCTTCAGATCGGAAGAGCACACGTCTGAACTC
>NZ_AYWO01000176.1 GCF_000502955.1 Mesorhizobium sp. LNHC252B00
CCAGCAGGATCTCGTTTTCGAAGGGGCCGTAGACCTCGGCCGTGTCGAAGAAGTTGACACCGATCTCGACGGCGCGGTGCAAGGTAGCGATCGCCTCGGCTTCCGGCTGGCCGCCATAGGCAAAGCTCATGCCCATGCAACCGAGGCCGACCGGGAAGACTTCAAGTTCAGTTCCTAGCTTGCGGGTTTTCATCGCGCATCTCCTTGTTGTGATGCCCAGGAAATAACGCCTTGCCGCCCGTTCGATAATCGGCTCTTCTTCGTACGGGTC
>NZ_AYWO01000177.1 GCF_000502955.1 Mesorhizobium sp. LNHC252B00
GCGCTGGCGCATTGCCTGTTCAACGTTCCGCTGGCGGTGTGGATTCTCGAGGGCTTCATGTCGGGCGTGCCGAAGGAGATCGACGAGACCGCCTACATCGACGGCTATTCCTTCCCGCGCTTCTTCGTAAAGATCTTCATGCCGCTGATCGCGAGCGGCATCGGTGTGGCCTGCTTCTTCTGCTTCATGTTCTCGTGGGTCGAATTGCTGATCGCACGCACGCTGACCACCACCGACGCCAAGCCGATCGCCGCCACCATGACGCGTACG
>NZ_AYWO01000178.1 GCF_000502955.1 Mesorhizobium sp. LNHC252B00
TCCTGGATCGGCTGAAGTTGACGGCGATCCGCGACCAGCTCGACACGCTCATGTCGAGCAAGATCGCGCAGTTCCCGTTTGTCCGCGAACTCGACGGCTTCGGCTTCGACGCGCAGCCATCGGTCTGCTTCAGCCAAACGTATTCATAGGTATGGGACAGGCCTTGCTATGTACGCCACCCACGCCTGCTCCGAGGCCCTCCAGGGCAATGGTCTGAGACCTGGGCTCAAGCCCTTGGGCGAGGAGGATGAGACACCGCTGGAGCTCAGG
>NZ_AYWO01000179.1 GCF_000502955.1 Mesorhizobium sp. LNHC252B00
AGATAGACCAGGATCGAGCCGGATTCGAAGACGCGCAGCGGGGTCTTGCCGCTGCGATCCATCAGCGCGGGGATCTTGGAATTGGGATTGACCTCGACAAAGCCGCTGCCGAACTGGTCGCCATCGTTGATCCGGATCAGCCAGGCGTCGTATTCGGCGCCCTTGTGGCCAAGCGCCAGAAGCTCCTCCAGCATCACCGTCACCTTGACGCCGTTCGGCGTCGCCAGCGAATAAAGCTGCAGCGGGTGCTTGCCGACGGGCA
>NZ_AYWO01000180.1 GCF_000502955.1 Mesorhizobium sp. LNHC252B00
TTGCGGCGTCTATGTGCTGGATTCTCCATCCGACATCCTGCCGGCGGCGTTGAAGTACCTCGGTCTCGACCCCAACAGCACCTCGCCCGACGACATTGCCAAGGCCGAGGAAGCTCTTCTCAAGGTCCGTCCCTATATCAGGAAGTTCCACTCGTCCGAATACATCAACGCACTTGCCAATGGCGACATCTGCCTGGCGGTCGGCTGGTCGGGTGACGTGTTCCAGGCCCGCAACCGCGCGGTCGAGG
>NZ_AYWO01000181.1 GCF_000502955.1 Mesorhizobium sp. LNHC252B00
GCTCGGCCTGGTATTCGACCAGGTTGCGCAGTCCAGGCACGCAGATCGCCAACGCCACCAGGGGTGCGGCCTCGGAAACATTCCTGCCGAGCGCGTTGGGAAAGAAATGCAGCACGATGCCAAGCGCTGCCAGCGCCAGCGTTGAAACGAGGAACACGCCGCCCTCGATGCCGCTCTTTACCGCAAGGCGCGACAGCAGCTCCGGCGCACGCATCATGCGCTGCACGAGCATCATCGAGAAGGTGCG
>NZ_AYWO01000182.1 GCF_000502955.1 Mesorhizobium sp. LNHC252B00
ATGTCGTGGGTACTGGCGGCGAGGCCGTATCGTCCGGCGATCTCCGTCACGATATGGTCCACGAAGCCACGGGTCTTGGAGGGCCGCGTGAAGTTGCCGGAGAAGCCGACAATGGCCGGATTGGTCATGATGGATGCCCTGTGATCTTTTCGAACCAGTTGGCCAATGTCCATAGTTTTTATAGACATTGCTGCCGAACAAAAGGAATTCACGGTCGCCGTGTGCCGAAATCGGGAAAGATTTTT
>NZ_AYWO01000183.1 GCF_000502955.1 Mesorhizobium sp. LNHC252B00
CCGCCGGCATGAACCCGATGGACCTGAAGCGCGGCATCGACCAGGCCGTTGCCGCCGTCGTCGGGGAAATCAAGGCGAAGGCCAAGAAGGTCAAGTCGTCGGCCGAGATCGCGCAGGTCGGCACCATCGCCGCGAATGGCGACGCCAGCGTCGGCGAAATGATCGCCAAGGCAATGAACAAGGTCGGCAATGACGGCGTCATCACGGTTGAGGAAGCCAAGACCGCCGAGACCGAACTCG
>NZ_AYWO01000184.1 GCF_000502955.1 Mesorhizobium sp. LNHC252B00
CGCGCTTCGCATATCGAACCGACGACAGGAGCTTGCGTGCTTCTCGGAACATCTCCGCTGGACTGACCTTTATCAGGATGGAGAGCAAAAGCTATGGAGCTTGGTGATGGGTATACTTTCCGATCTGGACAAGAAGCTGACGGACAACATGTATGAACATGGCAGCGAGCTCACCGACGCAGTTGCGGACCTGCCGCGGCCCGTCGTTGAAACCGTCGACCAGCTGATGGTTTTCATTCA
>NZ_AYWO01000185.1 GCF_000502955.1 Mesorhizobium sp. LNHC252B00
CGTTGGCTGCCGCTTCAACGATCAGATGCTGCGCACCTACGCCAGACAGATCATGAAGCGCTCCCGCGGTCCCTACTGCACTGTAATGGACGCGGAAACCCTGACCAGAAACGAAGCGCGTTTCCTTGCGGCAAGCGGAATCACGGTGATCGACATGCCACTTAGTCAAGCGGCGGCTCGGCTTCTGGGAACGGGCACGGCTGCAGGTTGAGGACGGGATTAACAATGGCGGATGCCTT
>NZ_AYWO01000186.1 GCF_000502955.1 Mesorhizobium sp. LNHC252B00
TTCCTTGACTTCGAGGATGAGCGGGTAACGCTATCCGGCCAGCATGAGGACGTTCTCGTCGTGCGTGCGGACGGGAACGTCGAACGTATCGACACGATGGATCTGGGTCTGCCGGTTGGCCTGGAGAATGACATCTCGAAGTTCATTGCCACGCGCGACATTGTGTTCGGGAGCGGCGACGTGATCGTGCTGCACACGGACGGAGTGACCGAGGCGGAAGACCAAGACAGAAAAT
>NZ_AYWO01000187.1 GCF_000502955.1 Mesorhizobium sp. LNHC252B00
CAGTATATGGGCATGGTGCGCCAGTGGCAGCAGCTGCTGCACGGCAACCGGTTGTCGCATTCCTACACCGAAGCGATGCCCGATTTCGTCAAGCTGGCCGAGGCCTATGGCGGCCACGGCATTCGTTGCGACAAGCCAGACGAACTGGACGACGCGATCAAGGAGATGATCTCGGTCAGGAAGCCGGTGCTGTTCGATTGCCGCGTGGCGACGCTCGCCAACTGCTTCCCGA
>NZ_AYWO01000188.1 GCF_000502955.1 Mesorhizobium sp. LNHC252B00
GGGATAACGACCCAGGCCTGCGAAAAAGTCTATCGCGCCGCATCGGACCATGCCGAAGTCCGGGTCAGACTGACCGTCGGAGAGAACGGCAGCATCGCCTGGTTGCCGCAGGAAACCATCGTCTTCGATCGCGCCGCCTTTGTCCGTACGTTGGACGTCGAGCTTGCCGCATGGGCCGAGGCGCTGGTGCTGGAAGCGACCGTCTTCGGCCGCCAGGCCATGGGCGAACGT
>NZ_AYWO01000189.1 GCF_000502955.1 Mesorhizobium sp. LNHC252B00
TGTGAACCGCTTTCCGCCCGGAACGAGGCCAGACCGGTTTTCCCAGTGACCTTTTCAGCAAGAGGCCCGCGCTATGATTACGGGAAGCATCGACCGCGGTTCATTCGCTATTTGGCACTTCGTGCATCGATCAGATCGGCGGTGGTGTGGCTTAGGCGATCGGCAAGAACCCGCAATATCTCAATGGTCATTTCCGGCGACTCCTTCATAAGCCTCAGGAAATGT
>NZ_AYWO01000190.1 GCF_000502955.1 Mesorhizobium sp. LNHC252B00
ATACCGGTGTGATCACGCGTCCACAGCGGATGGAAAAAGCTGACGATCAGCTTTCCCGTGATTGCATCGGTGTAAGGCGCCGTCTGGGTAATGTCATCGGGCACCGGCCGAGAGGCCGGATCCCTAGCCCATTGCTGCCACGACCCGTAGATACCCGGAAAGAAGAACTCCCAGAATTCCGCCTTGTTGTGGCCCGGATAGA